>JAIKWZ010000050.1 GCA_024684375.1 Clostridiales bacterium | reverse complement strand
GGTCTTCGCTTTTTACATCCGCCCTCGTGCAATTCGCTTGGCTTCACAAAAAATACTCTCATCGGCGTGAGTCTAAGCCTTATGTCTCCCACACGCTACCCTCTACTCCTATAAGCATTCTCTTCGCATATTCTGTGACATGCTTGTTGAGTACAAATACATTTGCTTTGGTTACTCATCTTTAAAGGGGTAAAAATATACTAATTTGATAAACTCACCCCCTTAACTTGCATTTTCTCCTTTATTCTGTATTCCTCACACATTCTGTATGAGTATAATTCTTGCAGCTTTATTCTCACCATGGTATAATACTTTTGTCAGTCAGAAATGATATTTTGTATGAGGATAGTTATCGCAATGATAAATCTTGACCAAGTAAAAAAAATACTGAAACAGTCCGGCGGGATAGCAAAAACATCTGACTTTGTCGCGGCTGGAATTTCCAAGATAGACCTTGGTAAATACTGCAGTGCAGGTGAACTTCAGCGTGTTCGGCAAGGCTACTATCAACTTTCAAATGACCAATCTCTCTCTGAGGCACAATACCTTCGCACACTGCTTCCTGAGGGAATTGTTTGTGTTGAGTCCGCGCTGTTCTATTATGGTTATAGTGATTTCGCTCCGCGCGTGTGGACACTTGCTGTTCCGCGGTCTATCTCTCTTGCCAAACTAAAAATCGATGTTGTTCCGATTAAGCCATATTACATTCAAAATGCGCTTCATCAGATTGGCAAGACAGTTGCATCTTTTGATGGGACTGATCTGGCCATTTATGATCGAGACCGCACAATCTGCGATTGTTTTAAGTATCGCTCAAAGCTTGACAGCGAAACCTTCAGCAAAGCGATCAATGCTTATATTGCCGACGATAAAAAAAAACTTGGGAATCTGTCCATGTATGCAAAAGAACTTGGCCTTTATAAACGAATAATGGATTTGATGGAGGTAATGCTAAATGGCTGATGTCGGTGCAT
Organism: Clostridiales bacterium; assembly: GCA_024684375.1. Taxonomy (GTDB): domain Bacteria; phylum Bacillota; class Clostridia; order Christensenellales; family Aristaeellaceae; genus RUG14130. The sequence continues at coordinate 132,411 of JAIKWZ010000050.1, read as the reverse complement.
CAGTTCTTGCGAAACTGAAAAACAAGGCCGCAGAGAGTGGCAAAAGCAATCAGCTTTGTATGCAGCTCTTCTGCCAAGAAGAATTTCTCCGTCGAGTGGAAAAATCCAGGTACGTAGATAATCTCGTGTTGAAAGGCGGTCTGTTTTTATACACGCTCACGAACTTTGACAGCCGTGTTACAGTTGATGTGGATTTTCTGCTGCGGCAAATGCCAAACACTCCGGATAAACTACGCTCAGTATTGGATGAAATCATCTCGACAGATACAGGCAACAGTTTTATCACCTTTGAGATTAAGAATATCAAGCCGATTTCTGCTGCAAAGAAATATGCAGGAATCACTGTGTCAATGCTTGCGCGAATCAAAAATACACGTACATCGTTCAGCATCGACTTTGGCGTAGGTGACGTGATAGTACCGCGGCAAGAAAAACGAACAATCCCCACACAGCTTCCGGATTTCGAAGCGCCAACGATCAATACTTACTCCCTGGAAACGACTGTCGCTGAAAAGCTCGATGCCATTCTGAGCCTCATGGAGTTTTCCAGTCGAATGAAAGATTATTTTGATCTCTACTATCTGGCAAATCATTTTGAATTTGACAATGCATTGCTTGCAGAAGCAATTCGCAAAACATTTGTCAACCGAGGACATCACTTCACTGCAGTACAATTCGAACAGGTAATGAGCTTTGACACCGAAGAAGGCATGCAGAAAAAATGGAAAGCATTTACGAAAAAAATTGACGCAGAAGCAGACAACTTTTCGACTGTTTTGAAAACGATCAAAGCGTTTCTGACCCTGCCTTATGCAATGGCTTTGGAATAAAAATAGAGATTGATTGATTTTGTGGAGAAATGACATATTCTTTTGTATTAAATTCAGATAATTTTTGGTCACAGTATTCGAAAATCTTATGTTTACCTGATAACATAGCTCGTATTCACATCACCTAATAACACCTTCAACAGAGCCATCCGTGTTTTCTGACCATACCCTATACCTAATTACAGGCATAGATCCATTATCTTTCAATGCAATAATGCCAAGCCATGATTTTTCATCAGGCCGCAATGAAGAAACATTGATTTTATACTCTTTACTACCTTTTATTGGAGACAGAATATATTCTTTCAATTCATCTTCATAATCTTCTTCATTCGACTCCGCTGAATGGTATCCTCCATATGGATCGACTCCTAATCCGTTCACATGAGGCATAACAGGTTCACGCTCTGTATTATCAGAGATATCGCCAGTTTCGGGCAATTCAAAAAGTCCTCTGATGAAACCTAAGTCATGTATTTTCCCTTCGTACTTATTTTTCAGAGAATCAGCAATGAAATCTTTTGTTGGCACTATTACTTCTCCATTTTCAACTATCATCATTACAGTTAATCGCTGGTCGGGATTTTTTGATTTATTACATATTGCAAGCGGATATAACCGAACATCCTCAAAAGTCGTTAAAAAATCAATGAAGGATTGCTCAGCAATAATTTCCTCAACAAGTTGCAGCAATGCATCATATTTCTTCGTTTCCTCCAATGAGCCCTCATAAAAGTTTGTAAACCCAGCTACATAAAAAGGGTTTTGGTGCAGATTGCCTAATGAAAAGAACTGTTCATCTAATTCTTCATTAAACTCTTTTCTCACATATGCCTTTATTAATTCCCTGTCGCTTTGCTCAACGTTAACTAACTTAAAATGCTGATACAGGCTTTTAAAGTAATCTGTTTGACTAATCTTTGGAATGACTATTTTTTGTTTGAATTCTGCATCTTTTACCAAGCTACTCTGCTCATCTTTTCTCTGTACAGTTTGTATAACAAGTGGGACATCCATGCCTTTTATATTCTCAATAAGATCATGAATCACACTTCTTTTTTTATTTATGAATGCTTCAACAAAAGGTAAATCACAAGCATTCCATGCAACTAAACTCTCAGTTAGAATTCGGTTTTCTAAGTCATAATAACCAACAATATGGTTCGCATTTGTGCCTTTTTGTCGTGGGCCGTGCTCCAGCATATCGAACACATGGCTAACAATGATATTTTGCAGTTTCTTTATTACATCCGTTTTGTCTTCCTTTTTCAAAGAAAAATCAGTAATTCTATGATGAGATAAATCAAACGGCAGATCCTCTTTCCTACCATAATCGGTATTCATAATGCAAATAACGTTATTCCAACCAACAATTGCTGCAGCAAACCCAAGTTCCTCTATCACATTAGGATTTGGTGTAAATCTGGTTTTGTGTTTTTTCAATTCTTTTCTTTCTTCTCTTTCTGATGTTTTATCAACATCAGTTATATCTTCTTTGTCAGTTGTAGACTGTATTTGAGCCGTGTACTTATTCACAATGCTGACATCAGCAATGAAGATATCACAACTCCTAATCTTATCAAAAATTACTTCTTCAATATTCGGTGAACCTGTTTGACCTTTGGTATCCCGGTCAGCTTCGATTGCTACTATTTCTTGCAAATGTTTCTTTGCTTTACAAATAGCATCCTGAATAATATGCCGCGTTTCTTTGGGCTCGAGGTCAGATTGCCAAGAAAAAAAGATATTTATAGTTTTCATTCTAGGAAACGGCAAACAATTACTATTCCTAATTTGTGTAATTAAACTCATAAACCATCATACCCTTCCCTTCGCTATTTAAGTAATAAAAGTATATACGGAAATATAAAAACCGCGTCAAAATTGGGTTCTTTCTCTATATTCTCATAAGCTCCCTTCTAATAGACATAAACAAATACTCTAATTGCTTCGTGACACCATTTTTTCAATTTATAATTCCCCTAATAAACGTTATATTATGTTGTGTTCATTTCAATTCCTACATTCTCCTCATCGTTTAAAGCATAGACAACTAAATATGATCTATTAATGAATACGACTTATGTTATGCACACCAACCATTTAACATAAGATTAACTCATATAGAGTCATGTTACTTTTTTTTTGTATGTTTATCTTTTTAGAAGGGGTTATAATGGTTGTATTCTCATACAACTAGACCCCAAAAAATCGGGGGGGGGGGGTATAATTGTAACATGAAGGCGCCAAAGAAAATTCTCAGCGCTGAAGAAGCGTTATTCATAGAATGCATATACAAAGAATACCATGTGCTGATGTTTTCTGTTTCAAGAAGATTCGGCCTTAAGAAACAAGATCAGGAAGATTTAGTCTCAACCGTAATGATTTCACTAATGAATAACGCCACGACATTACGAAAAATACCTTCTGATGAGCAAAAATACTATATAACCAGAGCAGTAATCTCAACGGCAATAAACCACCTGAAAAGACAGAAAATCATAAATAAGAGAATAGACAGTAACAATTCATCCATTGATGAAATCAAATCAGAAATTGATCTGGAAGAAACAGTTATTTTGAAAATAGAACTGGCTAATGTTATCAGCAGCATAATGAGTCTTTCAAAGAAAGAAAGCCAATGTATAAGATTAAAATATCTTTTTGGCTATAACAACACCGAAATTGCAGAAAGAACAAGTTTATCAGAAAACAGTGTTAATCAGTATATAATGAGGGCCAGAAAACGAATTCGCAAAACGATGTACGATGGTGAGGAAAGGTGACCAAAATGGACAGAAAAGAATCAGTTTTCGAAGAAATTCAAGAAGAGCATCTGGATAATATGATAAAACTTGCTCTTAAACAGGCGGAGGCTGAAGGCTTGCTTGACAATAATGGTTTCGAAGATGAACCTATTACAGAAGAGGAAGCTCAGAAAACGTATGAACTCTTCTTACAAAAATGGAGAGATTTACGCGAACAAAAAATAAAAGAGGAGAGAAAGCAGAAAACAAGAAACATATTTAAGCTTGGAACCCGCGCAATAGTATGCGCTCTACTTTGCTTGGCATTGGCAGCTCCAATCGCAATAGCATGCATAGAGCCTATACGTGATTATGTCACTAATATATTGATTAGTATAAAAGATGATCATGTCACATTGGAGCTATTAGAAGAAAACAATTCATTAGTCCCAGAAGGATGGATCGGCAAGTATTACCCTACATATATTCCCGAAAGATACCATCTCGCAAGGCTCAACCAATTCAGTGCTAAAGCTATATATATTGATCAAGAAAACTATATTTTTTACTACAGCGAGAGCGACAAAGACGAACGAGTAGATATTGATAATGAGAATGCTGTTACATGGTTTGAAACAATAGGGATTTATGATGTTTTTGTTCTTGAAAAAAAAGGCTTTGTGACATTCGTTTGGAGCAACAATAATCTTCTATTTATTATCAGCGGATACATGTCTTTAGATGAGGCAAAAGATATTCTGAACAGTATAGTTAAAGTATCCCCGTAACTCAATTTATAATAAATAATATAGTGCTAAGGAGGTTAGGCTATGAAAAGAATCTTTTCCCTGGTCTTGTGCTTTGTCTTGGTGTTCTGTCTGCTTGAGGTTTCAGCAGGCGCTGATAGCCAATCGCTACGGTTCACTTACATTTCTTCCTTTAGTGTACGCCTTTCACTCAGCGCTACTTCCGCAACAGTATCCGGATCAATTATTCCAAAGACGGCTCTCCCGACCGATATTACAGTCAAGTTGCAAGAGCATCAGAGTAATGGAAGCTGGTCAACAATAGCCTCGTGGAGCAACAGCGATTCTTCAAGCGGTTCTGAGGCTGGCGGATCCGTTTCAATTTCAGCTAACAGTACATACAGAGCATACGCAATTGGTCATGTATATGCTAGTGATTATTCACTGTTGGAAACAGCAAGCGATTATAACTATTAGGCATACAAAACACCGCCCTATTATCTTAGCGGAGAAAAGTACTATCTGTCTTCCGCCACGCTGGTCAAATTCGGAGATACTGTAGCCAAGATAGACAAGTGGTGCCAAACCAGGAACCCTTCCAAATACTACGCAGGTGTATACAAGAACGATTACGGCACCTGCACGCTGCTGATGACAAATCCTACTGTGGCGAAGGCAGCTGACTTGAAAAAAAGTCTGGGCAGCGATTTCTGGGTGATCGAGGCAAAGTATTCTCAAAAGCAGCTTAACAACCTGAATATCTACGCCATAAAGCTCATTGGTAAGTACGGTATCAATTCCGTATGCGTCGATGATGCCGCTAACCGTGTATGCATCGGCACTGACGACAACTCCAAGACGAATATGAAGAAGATTTACGCCATACTTGAAGCGAAGGGTTATCCCCTCGATGCTGTATTGATCTACAAAAGCGAGCCTAGTAGCTCAGATTTCTAATAGGGTTCTACGGAAACCAAAACGGAGGGATTATCTCCCTCCGTTTTATAAAAGAAATACTTCAACATTATTAAGCAAAGAAGGCAACTTTTATAATACTTTTTCTTATTTGTTTAGTTTCAATTTAGCATGTTTCTTAGGTTTAAACAGATGCGTAATTGAATGTCCCCCCTTAAGTTTTATTCGGAATACAAAAATCCAAATCCTGAGTAATAAATCTCTCTTGTCGAAACAATGCAATGATATTATCATAAACCACATGTAGTGTTTTTATCTCTTGTGGTTTTTTTAGTTTTTCATGGTTTAAAATCAGGCTTTTCAATATATTCTTTTCCGTTCTCAGGTCAGCCAATTGCGGCAAAGGGCTATTTGCATACTTGTTTTTTAGAAAAGTGAGTGCCTCATCATGCTTTTCAATTGGTTTTCTGTGCGCAATACGAAAAGCACCTCTATCTGTTGATTGTATAAAACTAGTATATATCTTTTTTGTTGACAAGTATTGACCAAGATAATGGATCACCTCATTTACACAATTGAGTTGTTGACGCCATTTCTGTTGTTTCTCTAAAGCATCTTTATATTGTTCCTCGGCATGTGCGAGTCGATTTTTAAGTTCATCAAGAGTTTCGATCCCATGTTCCTGGATATATGCCACAGACCGTGCGATCTGTTGAATGTTGGATATCTCTACTTTCCGTGCGTAAGCCCTGCTCTGCTGTGCTTTAACGCAGTTTTGAATGTCTACCACCAATTTCAAATCAGAGTGAATCAGGAAGATTTTGGGGAGGGCTGCGTACTCGGGACGACTATGATCCACATCTTCAATACCGGCAATCCTGTTCAATACCGCTTCCTTTTCATAAGCTCTGCCCAAGCTACGACCACGTATAGGCCTTTCTCGGTTCTGGTGTATATAGCTCCATATGCCTCGGCTTTCTTTTACAGCGATATTCCATTTATCCTGCAAAAAACGTCTGAACTCTTCCTCTGTTTGGGCTTTCTTTATCGCGTTATCAATTGCTTCTCGTATCTGATCTTTTATTGTGGCAAAATCAACAGTGCGAGGATAGAGCCCATCACGTAAGATTTTCGCATTATGTGCATCCAGCTTTGCCTGACCGCGTTGCCTTGCCTTATACTCTCTGTCAGTCACTTTTTTATCCGCAGGAGTCGAAAAGTCAACAGTATGAAGGTGCTCCCTCACACATACTTCATTCAGATAATCCTGCATACGGCTTAGTAACTGCCGTGTCTGATGATGCTTGTACCCAGCCAATGCGTCTATAGGACGTTCCATAAAGTCCTGCCATGGCACATTCTCTTTTCGCAGGCTGTTGATGACAATATGCACATGAATATTGCCGGATCGGTTATGCCCATCAGGATGCATCACGATCAGAGCTTGGTGACCTGCGAAGAACTTCTCAGCAAAAGCCGTGGCAATACCATGCGCTTTTTGCGTCGTAAGACCATTTTCTATAGTATCACGGGGATCGAAGCTTATAATATAGTGGTGAGCCTTCACATCTTTTTTGCCCATATTTTTACTAAGCACACGGTTCAGTTCTATACATTCTGTGTTGAATGTGAATGGATCGCAATTTATTCCAGACTGTATAATCCCTTCGCGGGGTATTATATTACCGTGGTCATCATGCTGTGGTTTCCCGGTTTTTTCATCATGTTCAAACAGCAAATATCTCTGCGCTGCCCCATAATCACTGTTTCTTTCTGAGACGTGCTTGAGAATAGCCACGGAAATCGCCTCCCATCTTCTCCACTTCGTATTTCATGGCGTAGAGCTCTGAGATCGCACGCTGGGTTCGATCATACATTTCTCTTGAACGGCTGCCGCCGGAGTTGTAGTGCCAGGCAATCTGGTTCAGGTTAGAACCTATCTTCCCGAACTCAGCTATTAACCTTTTTAGTTCTGGCACATCCGCTATGATCTCCTGCTTCACCGTTACCTTGCCTTTGGTGAGCAGTCGTCTTGCAAATTCTACCTGAGGAATCATAGAAGCTTTTGCGCCGTTGCAGATTTTATTGTAAAGTACATCATCCATACGGATCGTAATTCTGTGTCTGTAGTTATCTTTTTTCATGGAATTCCCTTTCTCATGACTATAGTCATGCTGTGAGCGAAGCAAACCAAATTGCGGGTATGGGGAGCGTAATCCCCATCAAGAATGCCAGCAGATCAAATCGTGGATTTGGCTGCCAAGGCGTATCTTGCTCTAACGAAAAAACTGCTGCTCCTCTTCTCACGCAATCCGTTTTTGTATATGTATTGTTCAGCTTAAATAATCTACGCAGGTGTTCACACGACAACTGCATTCAAGTATGTTTACTGACATTGCTGTTTTTGCCATAAAAGAGTAGGACCACATGGGCCTAAAAATCGACCCACATGGTCCCTAAACAGAAAAGATAGACCCACATGGCACTGCTTGTAATACCATATGGGTCTATATTCCTGTATTCAACATGTTTTTATACTCTTGTATCTGCTCGGCAGCTTTCTTCTGGCGTATATGATTCCCGGTTATCCTAATCGGAAGGCAGTGTTCCAGGATTCGGTCATAGACCCTGGCATGTGGTATATCTTCCGGGTGCTTAATCGCGCTGATAGGAATACTCGTCGTTATAATCATCGGCAGCCCACTTTGACATCGACTGTAAATGACGCTGAAAACCTGCTCAATAGAGAAATCCTTATTGCGTTTTATGCTCAGATAGTCAATAATTGCCGACGATAACGGTTCAGATTAAACGGTGGAAACTGTGTCTTTGAAGTTATTGCCTGTGTCATGTGTCCCCCAGATATTCCCAATCAATGTCGTCTTCCGCAATTTGAGGCGTTTGGACAACGTCAGTATTATCCACAGCAATATCGGACAGCTCATTCATTTTTCCGGAAAGCAAGGCAGCAATAAATGCCGGCAGCGTTTTCTCCAACGTAGTATTAACCGTAGAAATAATCTGTTGAGCGTACTCATGAATCAGCTCTTTGTCGGTATCGCTCAGCCTGACTTCCATCGCTTTGTTTTCAAAATAGCCCTTGATCGCCTGCACAATCACTTTATTGCAGCTGATACAGCATTCTTTGCTGCGTTTGTGGATATTATTCCATGCAGTTCTCTGATCGTCGTCATTCGGATTAAAACGGACATGGATAGCGTATGTGCTGTTCCTCATAGCTTTTCATTCCTTTGCAGCGCCTTTGACGCAAGGAATTCGTATCCCTTCGCCGAGGCGCAAATGTCGTTTATAATCGTGACCCGCTTTTCATCGTACTCGGCAAAATTGCGAATGAGACAGCCACCGCCACCGACAACGAAAAGGTGCATGAGCTCCGGGTTGTATTCGTATTTACGCAATACCGAAAAAATGCCGTCTGTATATTGTTTTGCGGTTTTCAGGATGATGTCGAGATATTTCTGCCCAATTTCCGCTGTGCCGTTTCTGAGCACCGGCTCAATAATCGCTTCCTCAACATTAGCGCCCAACTCGTCCATGAGCGCGTTTTTTGCTGCGATCATGCACTGGTTGGCACCGTATTTCTCCGTCCAGCTCTTAGCTTCTATCGGCTTTTTCCCGATGATATACAGGATGTTCATCGTGCCGTTGCCAATATCGACCAAAAGAGAGACTCCTTTCATTTCCTCTGTTCGGCTGATAATAGCCGGGTATCCCTGCGGATACACGGAGCAGCCTGCAAAGCGCACCTCATACTCCCTGGCATTAAATCGATACTTGATCGTCTGATTCCGCAGAAGATACGCCTTGAAACGCTCTCTCTGTGCGCGTACCCAGGTAAGCGGCAGTCCCGCTGCCAGATGCACATCCGCTTTCGTCATGGATTTCAGGTTCATTTCCCGCGCGATAGCCATGAGCGTCAGCAGATAAAAGTCCTCGTCTTCTGCTTTATCGGCAATAAATTCCTTGTGTCCTTCACCTATGCGGTAGTATCTGCCGTTATATTCCAGAATATTGCCGCTGAATACCGGTTCACTGTCATAAGCCGTTATACCGGTAGGCGTGACAGTTCCAGCAGTCTTAATGTTTCCATAGCCATGATCGACGCCAATCACGGCAATTTTCCTGTTTTCGAGTATGATCATAATGTTTCCTCCTGATTAATCTAATTCTCTTAAGTCTGCTTTGGGAGTCATCCCGGATCTGCTGTCAAAGCACCCTCATAGGCACCACCTCCTTCGGATATAACAAAGAGCCGTCCGGATTTATTCCGAACGACTCAACGTTTCGATTTTTGTAGTTTCTTGTGATTACAGTTGCATCAGTTTCTTATGAAGTCTCCCAGTCCTTCGCTGATCCCGGCACATACGCCTGTGATCCAATCGCCAATATGAGGTATCAGGAAGATAAAGAAGCTTGCGCACCACAGCGGCACAATCTCTCCCCATTTAGCAACGGCAAACAGGATACACGCAAGACCAAGCATGAATATAATCCCGGCCAGCAGATCAAAGATCCATCTGGACATGGTGACCGCGAAAGTCATCACCCATTTTATTGCCCAAAAGATGATAGCCACTGGCAAAAGTACCAGTTTTACCATAAATCTCAGTATACGCATGTTTTCTCGCCTCTCTCTTCATTCTACATCTTTCATCTTACTCTTTACTATCGCAGACAGATCGTTTAGCCGTCAATAAAGGGTTTCATCCCCGTCGCTTATTCGTCCCATGAAGCCGCTGCGCGGCATTTCCGGCAGGGACATATGCATATTGCCGTTTTCGTTCATGGAATTGAGTTTAATAAGCAGCAGGTTGACATTGGTGTTGGTCGCTTTTGCGACATTGACCAGGGAATAGCCGTTTTCCATGTATTCGATCAGGTCATCTTCATCATATAATAGCTCCGATGCGAATACGTTTGCTTCGAGCTCGACGGAGGTTTTAATGTCAAACAGCTCAAACTCTACCAGTTGCCCCTCTTTTTTGCATATCTGCCTGTGTAAAAGGGCGTGCCCCAACTCGTGGGCGCAGACCATACGCTGCATATACTCCTTCAGAAACGGGTTCAGGAATATAAATGGAACGTTGTTCACCAGCCGGAACATGCCTTTCAGATTCGTTCGTTTCTGAAAGTAGACGAATTGTATCCCGAGTTTCCTGGCCAGGATAAAGGGATCGCGCGTTTTGTATTTGTTATACAACCTCCTCGCCCGTACAACCGCATCAGATTTGCTCATCTCTCAGCATTCGCTCCTACACATATAACCGTACTAATTCTGATCCGTGCCGCTGTCTTCTGTGTTTTGCCTGTATTTCTTTGGTACGTGACGTCGATTTATCTTTTTTGACTTCCAGTACGCTGCCTGCATCGCCTGTATGATTTCGTCTTTGTCTTCCTCATCCAGTTCGCCTCCTGCAAACAGTCCGGTCAACTGTTCCGTCAATGCCCGCGCCTGGATCATGCCGCGTTTGCCATACTGGGCATACGCTTCGGCTTCAAATCCATCACCTTCAGTGACGAGAAAATCCACTGTTGTGTTCAATGCTTCCGCAAGTTTAACATACGTCTCTCGCTTGCGGGGATACTGGTCTCCGGCTTCGTAGTGGCAAAGCGTTCGCAGGCTTATGTCCGCTTTGGCGGCAAGCTCCGGTTGTGTCAATTTGGCAGCGTTTCTCAGCGACTTAATCTTGTCACCGAACTTCATCGTATTCCTCCCCTCCAGGTTCGAAGACTGGCAACTGTCAGCTTGTAAGCTTACATGTGTTAATTCTTTGTTTAGTGTAAAATCTGTTCGTTGTTCCACTTGACATTCAATGGCAAGCCCAATATAATTCTGACATGCCATTCAATGACAATGCTATTGTAGCACACTGTCATGGGATGTCAATATGGTGTGATGTAATAATATTGTAAATTATGTTGCAGTACTTGAAATGGAGTGATGACGATGAAGAGAACCAACGAAATGCACTTTGCCACTTCTTCAAAAGCCGTGCCAGCCGGGTTCGTCGCCAGACGTGCTCTCAGCAGCATGAAGCTGAGATCAAAAACAGCATGCCCGTGCTGCAACAAAACGCTGCTGTTCACATACGGAGAGAACTGTTCAGGCTATATCACCGTTGGATGTAAGAATTGCGGTTTGCCAATTGCCATCGACCTGGATACAAATCGCGCACTGAGAATAGCAGACTCTATTTAGGGCAAGCAGACAACCGAATAAGCTTAATACGCATAAAGCAACTACCGAGCGCTGGGGCCACCGCGCCGTGCCATAAGCCAATGGCACAGGCAAAAACAGATAGTATGAGCCACCGAAATGCCGGAGTAAATCGTAAGTCCCGATCAGGACGCATGCAGACGTAATAAGTCCAAGCATACCCTGCCGGAACAAAGCGATTTGCTCCGGCTTTTCTTTTGCAAAAATCTATAACGACAGACCGGTCATGAACGGGCTGTACTGAAGAAGGGACAACAGAAAACTGTTGTCCCTTCTTCAGTGCACCCTGATCATGCCGGTCAGCCCGTTTTTTGCCGGTCGGAAAGGTAGAAATGACCGGTTTCCATATTCTCACGACACTCGATCTCTTTCATATCCGTTCTCCTCCTCACCGTCCTTTTCAGTTTTTCACTAACCGACATGAATCTGAAAGGACGAAAAGGATCATGAAACAGCTTCGCAATTTATATCCCCATATGAACGATACAGACGACAGCAGCTATATCTACTACACGGACGACGGACGCAGGATACATCTGACAGCCAGGCAAAACGGCGTCACTGAGGAACACATCGCGGCGCTCAAGGAAATGCACCGAAAGGAAGCACGCTCCGAGCATTACAGCAAACGATACCGCAGGAATGGAGATCATTATGAGACCACTGTTTGCAGTCTGGACGGGCTGTGCGAGGAAACAGGCGGTGATTCCATTTGTTTTATAGATGAGCATTCCGATTGTGAATTGCTCTATCTGGAAGCGGAAGCAAGGGGAGAACTCCTGCATCGGCTCACAAGCGCATTATCCGAAATGAGTGAAGAGCAGCGGGCCTTGTTTGAACAGGTCTGGATACAAAAACTGTCCGTCAGGCAAATCGCCATGGCTTCCGGCATAAGTGAACAGGCCGTCAGGGCAAAAATGAGCCGTATTGTTAAGCGTTTGAAAATTTAGTTGCAATCCCCGTTGTTTTTGGAGCTTCCAAATGACCTTCGCAATAGAGAGACACAATAAACGAAAGCGAGGCAGATGCCATGAAAAACATAATGAAGACCAGGGCGGGCAAAGACGTAAAGGTCAGCTTCAACTACAAAACCTACAAGCGCTTCCGCGAGCAAAAAATCCGCGGCATGGGCTTTCTGGGCTGTAAAGGCTTCTGCCGTGAAATAGCTATGTATATCGCCTGCCACGAGGCCGCCGGCGTCCACTTCGACACCGATTGGCAGGTAATCTGCTATGACGATCGCATCATGCTGACCCTGCGCAAAGAACAAGGCGAGTGGCGCATCATCGATGTGGAGGGCAAAGGCAGCGTGACCGCGTTCCGTCCGGTTTTCGTCTGGAAGCTCATCAAGCGGGGCGTCAACATCTTCGCCGCTAAATTCCTGGAAGGCTGGTGCCTTTTGAGAAACGCTGCTCCGGCGATGGCATAAGCCTGGAACACAACGAATACAAACCATGGAGGTGGTTCTATGAAAAAACTCTATATCCGCATCGCATTCCGAAGTGACTGCGCCCCCAAACGCTCAGGCGCGTACCGTCTTAGCGAAAGCAGCTCTTTCCGCCTGCTGATGGTTGCCTGGGCCTTTGGCAAAGAAGCTCCACAAGTGCTCTTCCTCGATGATAACAGGCGCATCCCGTACAGCCTCGCGCAGGCGTTGAACGATCCCGAAATAACCAAGGTTACCTATGATGCTGCATTTACGCGCGTCTGCCTGTCGCGGGCATTGGGCGCTCCGGTCGGAAGCTATCTGCCGCCCGATCAGTGGCTATGCATGAAATCCGCGGCCTTGTATCTCGGTTGGCCCGAGAAAGAAAAACGCCTTGGCGCGGCTCTGGGCATGAAGAGCGATTATGGCAGCGAAGCTCTGCGGGCCATGCTGAAGGCATACGCGGAAAACACGAGGCTGAGCAAATCGGCGCCTTCACTCCAGCAGCAGCGCGTCTGGCAGGAAATCATGTGCGCCGGAATTGACTGGCTGAGAGAGGTGGAACAAAAGCTTGAAATCGGCAAAAAGATGCCTGCGAGCGAACTGGAAATATACTATGTTTCCCAGCTCATAAACGACGACGGCGTACAAATCGACACAGACTTTGTCGGAAAAGCCGTCGGACACATGGATCAGTGGAAAAAGGAATGCGTCGAGCAATTCCGCCATCTGACCGGCATCGGAGAGGAAAACTCCGCTCTGGCCTTCAGACAGTGGCTGACAAAGCGCGGATACAAAACTGACTCAGTTTCCATAGAAGCAATGAACCGTCTTCGCTCCCATGCGGATAAGCAGACAAGGCAGGCCATTGATCTGTGGACGCAGCTCAGGAAAAACAGCATAAACAAGTACAAAGCCATCGCAGACAGCGTCAGTAAAGACGGCAGGCTGCGCGGCCTGTATCAGTATTATACTGCCCGTGTAGGCCGGTTTGGGAACGGACCCGTTCAGGCAGACAATCTGCCCGCCAGCAACACTGGAAGGTTGAATGCGCTCAGGGAGGCTGCCCTGACAGGTAGCTACGAGCAGTTTCGGGAGCTTAGTCGCCGAGTACCTTCCGCGTTGTCTGAGCTTTTGCCCTCCGCGTTCACTGCCGACCGTATGAGTCGCCTGTGCGTCGCGGAATACGATGCTCTGGAAAAGTCCGTCACAGATTGGCTTTGCGGGGATATCGGCATGGAGCAATACATCCGAAAGCTTAGTAAAGCAATTGATACATGCGCTTCGACCGGTGAAGCCTATGTGGGAAGCATCAGACTGGATCTGACAGGCAGATGCTTCTCTGTCAGGCTGCCTTCACGCAGACTGTTGTACTACAACAATGCGGAATACCTCTGCGACGGCGCTTTAGGCTATTCCGGCTACGATGGTCATCACAGATACTCGGATATGATGCTGAGCGGATACTGGCTGGCAACGGATATCGTTCAGGCGATCATGCGGGATATCCTCGTAAGCGCCGTCACCTCCCTGTATTTGTCTTGTCACGACGTTGTCATGTTTTACCCGAACGGCGTCGTAATTGAAGACAGGCGTAACTTACTTAACCTGAAAAGCGTGGAATGTCTGGTCTCCACACCGTGCTGGGCTGAAGGTCTGAATCTGAACGTTCGCGCCTACTGGTGCAAGGATTACTTCGTGCGGGCCAATGAGCTTTCAGAGCACAAGCCGTAAGGAGGCTGACCTATGGGATATGTAAAAGACGAACTGATGTACAACTATTCCGGCTACTATGATCCCACGGCTGGTATTGCGCTCAGAAACATCTCCCGGGTTCAGCCTTCCGGTTATGTTGCATGGGCCGGACAGCCCATCTATATCTGCCCAGCCAAACCTGTGCAAAATGATAGGGATATTGCCCACCTGGAAGAGTGCTGTCGCTTTGCCTTAAAGCAGGGCGCTCAGCCTCTGGCTCCGCTTCTGTTCTATGCTGGGATCGTGGATATTACCGATCCGGATCAACAGAGGATGGTGCTGAGCTGGACAAGAGCCTGGATCAGACACGCCTCGGAAATCTGGATATTTGACGGTGAGCCACCTGCGTCCATGAAATCTGAGCTTGTGCGTTCCGTACGCAAGGGCAAAACCATACGCTATTTCGGAAAGGACAGCAATGGTGATTATACGATGATAAGAAAGATCGGCGGTATAAACCCGCATCGCGAGAGAACTGCTACGGAGGGCAAGGGAAAATGAGTATCTGGAAACTGAAAAAAGCAGAATTATGGACGCTCATTGAAAATGCGACGTTGCGATTGGGACTAAAACGGCTTACGCAGGAAGCATTCAACACTATGTGGGAAACGGACGAAACCGTGATTACCAGCAGCCTGAACGGTGTCATGTGGATCAATCCCGAATACATGGCCTACATGCTGCCGCTTGAAGACGTGAAATACATATACGTGACACGGAACCATATCCGAAAAGAGCGCCTGTCCTATACAGTGGCTTCGATTCTGCGGTTTAGCCGTAAAAAGTTGCCGGATGACGTGGACAGGGAATTCAGAAAAGCTGAAAGAACAATGAAGAAGGATGGCAGGCACTATTGGGTAGAAAATTGCTTTTTACCTGCAACAGACCCGAAAGAATGAAACGGAGGCGATACCATGAATAAGAGAATGACCAGACTGATTGCGCTGTTTATGGCAGCACTGCTTTTTGCAGGGAGCGTCATGTTGCCTGTGGCCGGTGAAGGAACCAAAGAGTATGACACGGAAACCGGCTATCCCTTGCTGAAGGATGTCCTGAGCATGCTGGATACGGATGAGATCATTCGACCGGATGATGTTGCGATTGAAGCTGGCGCGGCATTCGACCTGATCGAGAAACAATGGTTCGGCAAGGACGAAAATCATCCTGTGCTACAGATCACTGTTTATCGCGTGGACGGTCCCAACGGGCACAGTTTTTCCCCGGATGACGCAGGAAAATATACAGTATTTTACATTGTAGAACCGGTGAGCGGACATCCGTCCTATGAGATCAGCAGGGTTGTGACCGTACTGGAGGCGCGGGAATCCATTGTGCCCGAAACGGTGGAAGAAGCGCCAGCACCGGAAAATCCCAACCAGGATGAAAACGAAACAGCTGAAACGGAGGTGAATACTGAGGTTGAGATTATCGAGGATACAGTATATGAGGACAATGCCGAGAATGATGATGGGGAAAAAAGCGGCGATCCATCCGGGATGGAAGAATCGGATAGACCGGAGGATGCTGCCCAGGAAAATGCTTCCGACGAGGAAGATTCCACTGAAAATGAAACCGCAGAATCAGGAGACGGTGCAGATATAACCGATAATGTTTCGGATGTGAGTCAGGATGAGGCAGTGGATGAAACTGATGATGCCGCTGTCACAGTACAGGAATCGGAAGAAGAATCCGAGCCAGGCTATGACAATACTGAAAATAACGCTGGCAATGATACCGATTCTTCCATCGAAGATGGAGTATCTGATCGAACTTCAATGGAGCCCCGGGAAACCATACCCGATGAAAGCAACATCGAAACTGATCCTGTCCCTGGTGATGAGGAAGTCGAAGGAGAGGCAAACGAAGATGCTCTGGGCAGCGAGCCTTTCGATGATTTAGCTGCCGAAGAATCTGACAGCGCCGAAACCACTGACACTGACACCAATGAAGATGAGCCCACTGACGATGACGCACCGGCAGAGGATGATCCGGAGAATATCGTTATAGAGGGCAACGCCAAGCTGAAGCGCGGGGATAAGATCAAATACCCCACGGACTTAGGCTCCTACAGTACCTTCCTGTATAAGGTGGACGGCAAGATCGCTTACTGTCTGCAATCCCAGGCTGCAAGCCCCAAAGACGGAAGCTTTGCCCAGTCCATCTTTGACTCCAACAAAAACCTGAATAAGGCGCTGTACTACGGTTACGGCGGCCCCGGTGATCTGTCGGCAAGTTTCTATCCGGACTACAGTGGGAACATCCGCTATATCCTCACGCACATGGCCGCCAGTTATTTCTATACCGGCGATTACACTGCGGCCACGTACAAATGCACAAGCAGCGGTCTGGAAAAGTATAAGGTAAAGGAATGGATGGACTATTTAAGCGAGCAGCCCGATCCGCCTTCCCCGCTTATTAGCCTGAGCAAATCAGAACTGTCGGTCATACAAACCGAAAACGGCATACAGATAACTGAGACCATCAGATTAAACGCCGATTCCCGGAACATGATCACGCTTGAGCTTCCAGACGGCGTGAGCTTCCATAATGTGGATACCGGGGAAACAGTGCAAAACGGCAGTGTGGTTATCCATGGCGGCACCAGTTTCTATTTTACTGCCCCCGCCAATATGGACGGCAAATGGAACAGTGACAAGCTGAGCGGCTCCATCGAAAAAGTATGGAAAGTCATCGTCATAAAGACCGGAACCAAAACACAGGATCTGGGCAGTTACGCCTCGGAAACCTATGGCGGCAGCGTGTGTTTTTCCGTTGAATGGCAGGGTGAGACTGAGCTAACCGTCATCAAGGCGGACGCCTCCGATTCCAACCTACATCTTGCCGGCGCGAAGCTCGGCATTTACGCGGATGAAGGGTGCACGGAGCTGCTGTATGAAATAACCACGGATGAAAACGGCGCAGCTTCCGTTTCCATATCCCGCGCCTACAGAACCGTCTACATAAAGGAGCTTTCCGCTCCTTCGGGCTACAAGCTCAATCCTACGGTTTACAATGTGGATATGGGAGATCATCTGGCTGTCACCGTCTCCGTAAAGAATGAAGCGCAGAAAGCGGGACTCAAGATATATAAAAAGGGCGAAATGCTGACGGACGCGGAAGTATCCGACAAGGGCGTTCGTTTCGTATATACTGTTCGAAAGCTCAGCGGCGCAGTGTACAGGGTGACGGCGCGTAGTAATATTTACGGTGCAGACGGCGCTCTTGTTTACCAAAAAGGCAGCATCGTCGTTGACTATGCCCGGACCAATAACGATGGTGAAGTTCTTATTGAAAACCTTCCACTGGGAGAATACCTGGTGGAAGAAGTCACAGCGCCTTACGGTTATGTGCTTTCACCGGAAAAGCACTCCGTAAAACTGGAATACGCCGGGCAGGAAACGGAGCTGGCTTTCGATGAGACGACGTTTACCAATGACAGGCAGAAAGCAGAGATCGTCGCATATAAACGGGATGCGGATTCCAGGCAGCCTTTGGCCGACGCACAAATCGCTTTGTATGCAGCTGAGGACATATATAATTGCTCCGGCGATGTCGTCGTAGAGCAGGGGCAGCTTATTGAAACTGTTACTACCGGTTCAGACGGTGCAGCCCGCTTCTCTGCTGATCTGCCAAACGGGTACAGCTACAGGGTATCCGAAGCAAAAGCGCCTCAAGGATACATGTCAGATAGTGATGACTGCCTGTTCAGCTTTACCTATGAAGACCAGGCGGTATCTGTCAGGAACTACAGCTGCGAATTCGCGGATTGCGCCATTACCGCAAAACTGGATATACGAAAAGTCGATGCAGAAACCGTTGTTTCTCAAGGCGACGCGGTACTGTCAGGAGCGGTTTACGGCTTGTTTGCGCGCGAGCGTATCCCGTTGCCAGACAGCGGAAGCACTGCCTATGAACCGAACGCACAGGTTACCTCGCTTACTACAGACGCCAACGGGGAAGCGTCTGCAAGTGGCCTCTATCCAGGCAGATACTACCTGAAAGAGATCAGCCCGTCGAAAGGTTATATACTGGATACGACCGAATACGAGGTCAATCTTACCGCAGATGTGAATTCTTCCACAATTTCTTGTAGCCTGAGTCTGAAGGAACAGGTATCCAGGCAGCCTTTCCAGATTATAAAGGCAGTCAAAAATGCCGGTACCAATGCGCCGTTGCTCCAAGGCGCAGGTTTTACCGCATGGTTAGTTTCTGACTTGAAGTTAAAACCGGATGGCAGTTATGACCTGACTTCCGCTCAGCCGGTTGTCATCGGCAAAGATGGCGCTACGGAAATTTTCACGGACAGCAAGGGCTATGCTGTTTCCATTCCCTTGCCGTATGGTACCTACATCGTGCGCGAAACGACCACGCCAGAGAATTACGCTCCCGTCGATGATTTCATCGTGACCGTCAGTGAAAACGCGCCGAACGATCCCCAGGTATGGCGGGTGCTGCTGGATCAGGAGTTTTCCGCAAAACTGAGGATCATAAAGCTTGATTCCGAAACGGGCCGCGTAGCCGCAATCGCCGGGGCAGGCTTTACTGTATATGATTTGGATAACAACACTTACGTGTCTCAGGGAACAAGCTATCCCAGCCCTGCGCAGCATACCACTTTCGTTACCGATGAGAGCGGCACACTTACACTGCCGGAGTCGCTAAGACCGGGCCGTTACCGCGTTACCGAGGTCAGCGCGCCTGCAGGTTATCTGCTCAATTCATTCTCTGTCGATATTACGGTTGGAGATGATGTCGCTTACAAAATTGATCCCATCACCAATGAACCGGTCATCGAGGTAAAACTCAGTGATGCCACCGCCAGAGGAAGAATCCATATAAGCAAGATCGGTGAAATGCTGACCGGATACAGAGACGGCAAGTTTATCTATGAGGAATGCTATATCAGCGGTGTACGGCTGGAAGTACATGCAGCCGAAAACATCTATTCCGCCGACGGACAAAAGGACGAAAACGGCGAACGATTCCTTGAAATTGCAGAAGATGCCCTCGTTTGCGAGCTGGTCACCGACAGTCAGGGGGATGCTTGGACAGTCGAACTACCTCTTGGCAAGTATTATATCGTAGAAAAACAGGCCGCTGACGGATTTGTGCTGGATAGCGGAAAACACTATGTAACGCTAAGCTATTCAGATCAGGAAACGGCTGTGGTTGTAGAAACTGTGACTGTCAGCAACAGGCGTCAGAAAGCCGAAGTGCAGGTTGAAAAACTGTCCGCCAATGGAAAACTGCATTTGTCCGGCGCGGTATTCGGACTGTACGCACAAAATGATATTATGCTCAACGGCTCTGTGCTTGTACCCGCAGGTACCTGTGTGGCAACCGCCACAACGGGCAGCACGGGATATGCGGTATTCGATGTAGATCTGCCCTTTGGCAAGTATCTGCTCGGTGAGATTCAGGCTCCCAGGGGCTACATGATCTCGGATCAGATTCACGAGATAGATTTGCGCTGGCAGGGACAGGACAAAGAAGTTGTAGCCGTCAGCAGGACTCTTTTGAATGAACCGGTGCAGGTTGCAATCAGCAAAGCGGATGCCACCACAGGAGTGGAACTCGATGGCGCTAAGATCACGCTGAAAGACAAAAGCGGTAAAGTGATAGAATCATGGGTGTCCATTGCAGGCAGCCCTCACATCGTCGAAGGGCTTGCCATTGGTGAAACCTATACCTTGAAGGAAGATATTGCTCCTTACGGTTACCTTGTTTCCAGCGAGGTCAAATTCACCGTCAAAGGCGACGGTACCGTGCAGAAAGTGGTCATGTACGATGACGTGCCAACCGGCAGCATCATCATAAACAAATCCGGCGAATTCTTATCCGAAGTGTCCTCCTGGGACAGCGCTACCGGCTGGATCGGCAGCAAATTCCAATACATTTTCGGTTCGCTCAAGGACGTGACCTTCGATGTATACGCCTATACGGACATAACGCATGCCGATGGCGCTACGGCTCCCTATTACACGGCGGGCACGAAGATCGCCACCATAAAAACGGATTCTTCCGGTTATGCCAGACTGGATAATCTTCCGCTGGGACAGTATTATGTCGTGGAGACCGGAACGGCGGACGGCTACATTATCGACGACAAAGCCCGCGTTATCGACCTTAGCTACCGGGACTCCAGTACAGCGGTCGTAACCTATTCCGAGGGATGGCAGAATGAACGTCAAAAAGTGAAGATCCGGGTAATCAAGACTGACGAAGCAAGCAGTGAGGTACTTGCAGATGCAGTCTTTGGGCTGTATGCCGGTGAAAACATCACTGTCAACGGAAACACAATCATAAAGAAGGATGCTCTCATCGAACAGAAGGCTACTGATGCAACCGGAAAACTGAGCTTTGAAACCGATCTGCCCATTGGGTTTGAGTTTTATATCCGGGAAGTGATGCCGCCTGCCGGTTATGCGAGTTCGGCAGAAGCGGTGTTTTTCCGTTCAAACGAACTGCCCGGCGATATGCTGGAGGCACAGTTTACAGACAACGTAATTCGGGTCGAAATATCCAAGACGGATATTGCCGGTGAAGAACTGCCCGGCGCAAAGCTCAGCATACTGAACAGCAAAGGCGAGACCGTCGAAAGCTGGGTATCTGAAGATAAACCGCACAGGATCGAAATGCTCCCCGTTGGAAAATATACCCTGCGCGAAGAGAGCGCGCCGGACGGGTATATCATTTCCGAGGATATAAGCTTTGAGGTCAAAGATACCGGTGAAATTCAAAAAGTGACGATGCAGAATAAACCTGTGCCGGAAGGCGGAGAAACCCCGCAGACCGGCGATACTGGTTTCCGCTATTTGTGGCTACTGCCCATCGCAGTTGGATGGCTTGGCGTGGCGTTTGTGCTTTTTAACGGGCTCAGAAAGAGGCACTGATTCAAAAAAAGAAGGCGCAGCGGGATAATACGTTCCGTTGCGCCTGGGAGGTGATTGCTTGCAGGAAGATATTAACCAGAAAGTCATTGCGGTGTCCTGCAAAACCGCTAAGCTTACAGGTGGCACGTTAAAAAAACTGCTGTCCGCTTTGCTTAAGCTCATGAGCAACCGGCACAGGAAAAAGGCCGCCGCTAAGCAAAATGATGTGAAACATGGAAAGCAAAAGCTCAAAACCTTGCAGGAGCAAAACCGGGAGCTGACAAACATTGAGATCACGGATGACAATATTAAGTCCTTTGAAAAATACGCCAAGAAGTACAATATAGACTTTTCCCTGATGGCGGATAAGACGCAGAACCCGCCGCGCTGGTATGTGTTTTTTAAGGCGCAGGACACCAGTCTTATGAAGGCCGCTTTCAAGGAGTATACCAACGATAAGCTGGTCAAGAAAAAACCGTCCGTGCGCAGAAAGCTAAGCATCTTCCGTACGAAGGCCAGGACGCCCAAACCGCATCAGCGCACGCGTCAGAAGAGCAAAAGCAGAGGTGGAATGACCCTATGATGCGTAAACTCAAAAAGCGCTTTGCAACTTCTCTTGCGCGCATGCCTCCCATCCGGTGGAAGCGCCTGCTGATCAGGAGTATACCGTATGTTCTGGCAGGCTATGTCTGCAACAGGCTATCCTGGCTGTATCAATTCTGCTCCGGGCAGACTGCGTTTGTGCGCCTCTATGTAATGCTTGTGAATATCCGTCTGGCGTTTACGAACCTTATGCCAAGTTTTCGGCTGTATGACCTGCTTATGGGCGTGCTGGGAGGCATCGGCCTTTATGTCATTGTCCGCATAAAAGGCAAAAACCGAAAGAAATACAGAACAGGCAGAGAGTACGGCTCGGCGCGCTGGGGCACGGTAAAGGATATAGCGCCGTTCATCGATCCGGTGTACGAGAACAATATCCTCCTCACAGCAACAGAAAGGCTCACCATGAACAGTAGACCAGCGAAACCCAAGTATGCCAGAAATAAAAACGTGCTGGTCATAGGCGGCTCCGGTTCCGGTAAAACAAGGTTCTATGTCAAGCCGAACCTCATGCAGATGCATCTGAAATGCTCGTACATCGTTACCGATCCGAAGGGCACGCTCATCACCGAGTGCGGGGATATGCTGCGCAGAGGCGGCTATGAAATACTGTCCTTAAACACCGTGGATTTCACAAGGAGCATGAAGTATAACCCTTTTGCGTATATCCACAGTGAAAAGGATATACTGAAATTGGTCAATACTCTCATTCTGAATACCCGGGGCGAAGGAGAGAAAGCAAGCGAAGACTTTTGGGTGAAGAGCGAACGGCTGCTGTTCTATGCGCTGTTTGGTTACCTGTATTATGAAGCGCCGCCCGAAGAACAGAATTTTTCCATGCTGCTCGACCTTATTAACGCCTTCGAGGTGCACGAAGAAGATGAAAGCTACAAAAACGCAGTGGATTTGCTGTTTGAGGAGCTGGCCGACAAGGAACCGGAACACTTTGCCGTACGGCAATACGCCAAATTCAAGCTGGCAGCCGGAAAGACGGCAAAGTCAATACTGGTATCCTGCGGCGCTCGTCTGGCTCCCTTTGATATAAAGGAGTTAAGGAATCTGACAGATACGGATGAAATGCACCTGGATCTGATCGGAGAAAAGAAAACCGCACTGTTCATTGTGGTATCAGATACGGACACGACCTTCAATTTCATCGTCGCCATGATGTACAGCCAGCTGTTCAACCTCCTCTGTGACAAGGCGGACACCGAGCATAACGGCAGGCTGCCTTACCACGTGCGATTCCTGCTGGACGAGTTTGCCAACATCGGTCAGATACCCATGTTTGACAAGCTGATTGCCACCATCCGCAGCAGAGAAATGTCCGCGTCCATTATCCTGCAATCCCAAAGCCAGCTCAAAAGCATCTACAAGGACGCAGCGGAGACGATCATCAGCAACTGCGATACCATGCTGTTCCTGGGAGGCAAGGAACCGTCCACGCTCAAAGAGATTTCCGAGACGCTCGGCAAAGAGACGATCGATCTGTTCAACACTTCGGATACGAGAGGGCATAACCGATCCTATGGTATGAACTACCAGAAGACCGGGCATGAGCTCATGAGCAGAGACGAACTTGCCGTGATGGACGGAAACCAGTGCATTTTGCAGCTGCGCGGCGTAAGGCCATTTCTTTCGGACAAGTTTGACATTACCGGACACAGACGTTACCGGATGCTGTCGGACTATAATCCCCAAAATGCCTTTGATATCAGGGAGTACATGGATCACAGGCTTGAAATGAAACCAAACGATGTAATCGATGTATACGATATGGACGCGGTAGTTGATGAGGATGAAGCGGAAAGCGTGGAGATTGTTGATGTAGAATCGACATGATTTGTAGTTTATTGCTCTGTTTTCACCAATTTAAGCAGTTTTATTGCAGTTATTGGAGAAAATACAGAACTATTGACTACTTTGGAATGTTTGGCTTAAGACCAGGCTCATAACTCGCAGCAAATTTCATTGGGCCATCCATTTCACATGTTATCTGGAATTGGGCAGTTGCAGCTGGAAACAGAACGGGTTTTTGAAATCTGGTTATTTTACCGCATTTTTAAAATATAACAGTTGTCAGAAATCAAGGCGCATGTTATACTGTTTAAGAAATTCGGAAACAAAGCCAGATTTATAAAATAGAGAGGCGTACTATGGAAATAAAAAGGGACGTATACCTGAATGAAATGATTCTGCGGCTTCATAATGGGATGATCAAGGTGATCACGGGAATCCGCAGATGCGGAAAATCCTATCTGATGAATTCCCTTTTTTACCGTTATCTGATCGAATCCGTTACCGATGAGTCACACATTCTTCGTTTCGCGTTCGATTCAGCAGAAGATTTGGGGAGGATCGGCGAAGATCCGGTCGCGCTTGCCCGGGAAAAAAGGAAAGTTTCCCCGGAAAAATTCATGCGCTTCGTCAGAGAGCATACTCCTGAAAACGGCTCTTTCTATCTTCTGCTTGACGAAATCCAGGAACTGGATTGTTTTGAGGCAGTTCTGAATGGCTATCTCCGCAATCCATTGTTCGAAATCTATGTGACAGGTAGCAATTCCAGGTTCCTGTCAACAGATATCCTGACAGAATTCGAAGGCCGCGGCGATGAGATTCGTATTTATCCGCTTTCTTTCGCTGAATTTACCAGCGTATATTCAGGCACTCCGGATGAAGCCTGGGATGAATATATGACCTACGGCGGACTGCCAGCCCTGGCAATGATGAAGACAGAAACACAGAAGATTCGTTATCTGGAGACGCAGCTGAACAACGTTTATCTGAAAGACATCATTGTTCGGAAAAATCTGAGCAGTGATACCAATCTGCCGGAACTCCTGGATGTTCTGGCCTCCGGTATGTCAACACTGGTCAATCCCAATATTCTGGAAGGCACTTTCCGCAGTGAAAAGAAGGTGAAACTCAGCGCGCCGACGATCAGCCAGTATATTACCTACCTTCAGGAGGCTTTTCTGATCAATACGGTCAAGCGATATGATGTGAAGGGAAAGAAGTATATCAATACTCCGTATAAAATCTACTTTGAAGATACCGGACTGCGAAACGCACGTCTGGCCTTCAGGCAGACTGAGCCTTCCCATCTGATGGAGAATATCGTCTATATGGAATTGCGGCGTCGCGGATTCCTGGTTGATATCGGTGTTGTGGAAATACGGGAGAGAAACGCGGATGGGCAGCTTCAACGAAAACAGTTGGAGATTGATTTCATTGCAAATCTGGGCAGCAAACGTTATTACATTCAATCCGCTTATGAGATTCCGGATGAGACAAAGCGAGCTCAGGAAATCAAATCTTTCAACTATGCCGGTGATTCATTCAAAAAGATCATTCTGGTAGAAAAAAACATAAAACCCAAGCGGGATGAACATGGGTATGTTACCATGGGCATCCGTGAATTTCTTCTGGATCAGAACAGCCTGGATTTGTAATATACACATAATTCATCTCGGAAACGAGGGGCAGGTTGAACTGTTATAGCAAATGCAAAAAAGACGAGAATACATTGATACTGAATACTGTCACTGAGCACTTTGGCAAGTTGTCAAAAGCAGAGATTATTGAAGCCATGCACCGCGATGTTGCATACATAGCGACTGCGCCTAACGATATCATCCAATTCAAATAAGCAAAGAGTCTCAGCCTTTCCTAATACAGATAACATCAACTATCACTTCCGGAGAACGGTTCGCCGTTCTCCTCTTTTATATCCCTCAACGACAAAAAACAAAGAAAGGGCCGCTGCTAAGCGGTAAAGGTAATTTGCCCATGACATTTTTCGGTTCCGCAATCAGCATTCTTCAGACGCTCGTCATCGCCATTGGCGCGGGTCTCGCCGTTTGGGGTGTCATCAACCTCCTTGAAGGCTACGGCAACGATAACCCCGGTGCGAAGTCCCAGGGCATCAAGCAGCTCATGGCCGGCGGCGGTGTCGCCCTGATCGGTACGCAGCTCATTCCTCTCCTGGCAAATCTCTTCTAAGGATTCAAAGATTATCCGAAGGGAGGGAAATAGATGCTCAGTTATCTCTTTGACGAGATAGAACAATGGCTGCGCGATCTCCTTTCCGGCATGGTCACTTCCAACCTGACCAACATGTTTACCGATGTGAATACCAAGACCGGCGAGATTGCCGCTCAGGTCGGTCAGACGCCTCAGGGCTGGAACGGCAACATCTTCTCCATGATCCGCAATATCTCAAACTCGGTGGTCATCCCCATAGCGGGGATGATCATCACTTTTATCCTGTGCTATGAGCTGATCACCATGATCACCAACGCCAACAACATGCATGAAATCGATACATTCATGTTCTTTAAGTACTTCATCAAGATGTGGGTTGCGGTGTATGTGGTATCCCACACCTTTGATCTGGTCATGGCGATCTTTGATATAGGTCAGCATGTGGTGAACGGCACAGCGGGAATTGTGGGTTCGGCAAAGATAGATATTTACAGCCTCATTTTGCAGATGCAGTCTCTTATGAAAAACATGGGAATCGGCGAGCTTCTGTTATTGGCGCTGGAAACATTGCTGGTCAGTTTCGGTATGAAGATTATAACCATTCTTATCACGGTGATTCTGTACGGAAGAATGATCGAAATCTACCTGTACAGCTCTATCGCGGCGATTCCGCTTGCCACCATGAGCAACAAGGAATGGGGACAGATCGGAAACAACTACATCAGAGGGCTGTTGGCACTTGCCTTTCAGGGCTTCTTTATGATGATCTGCGTAGCCATCTATGCGGTGCTGGTATCTCACATGACCATCACCACGAACATCCATACGGCGCTGTTCAGCGTCGCGGCCTATACGGTGCTTCTGTGCTTTGCACTGTTCAAAACCAGTAGCCTGTCCAAGGCCGTATTCAATGCCCATTGAGAAAGGACGTGATTGATTGGCATTTGTAAACGTACCCAAAGACCTTACCAAAGTCAAAAGCAAGCTCATATTCAATCTGACAAAACGGCAACTGCTGTGCTTTTCCATTGGCGCGGCAGTTGGTCTGCCCTTTTATTTTCTGACTCGTAATGCCATAGGCACCAGCCTGGCTGCGACAGGCATGGTGCTGCTCATGATGCCTGCGTTTCTCTTTGCCATGTACGAAAAGGACGGCCTGCCGCTTGAGAAGATCATCGGCAATGTGATCCGCACGAAATATAAGCGCGGGACGGTCAGAAAGTATGAATTCACCAATCGCTATGAAAACAATAATCTCGCAGCAGCGAAGAAAGGAAGGAAAAATGGCGGCAAAAGAAAAGCCTAAGCGCCTGACGCGCGCCGAAAAGAAAGCCCGGCGCATCGAAGAGAAAAGGCTTGCGGAGGCGCGTATCCGCAGCCGGGAATATGAAAAGAAGGAAGAAGAGAAAAAGCGCAAACGTTCACTCTCAGCGCAGGCGACCATTCCTTACCGGGAAATGAGCCGGGACGGTATCTGCCGTGTACATGAAAAGCTCTACTCCAAGACGGTGCGCTTTCTGGATATAAACTACCAGCTGGCTCAGGCTGAGGACAAGGACAGTATCTTTGAAAACTGGTGCGAGTTTCTCAATTACTTTGACTACACGATCCTCGTTCAGCTCTCTTTTATTAACCACCACAGCAACATGAGCGGATACCGGGACGCCATACGCATAGAACCCCAGGGGGACAAGTTTGACGACATCCGCATGGAATACGCGCAAATGCTGCAAAACCAATTGGAAAAAGGCAATAATGGCCTTATTCGCACCAAGTTTATCACCTTCGCCATTGAAGCCAAAACCGTCCGGGATGCCAAGCCCAAGCTGGAACGCATAGAGGCAGATATTCTCAATAATTTCAAAGCGCTGGGTGTACTCGCTTTTCCCATGACCGGAGCGGAACGGTTGGCGCTAATGTATGAAATTCTCAATCCATACAGCAGGACACCCTTTAACTTCTCCTATGATATGCTCCTGCGCTCCGGTATGACCACCAAGGACTTTATTGCGCCGACCAGCTTCGTATTCAAACACGGCAAGGATTTCAGTATGGGTGACGCGGCGTGTGCCACCTCTTATCTGCAGATCATCGCCCCGGAGCTCAGCGACAGACTGCTTGCTGAATTTCTGGAAATGGATCGTGACCTGATGATCAACATGCATATTCAGTCCATCGAGCAGAGCGCAGCCATTAAGCTTGTCAAGAGCAAGGTGACGGACATTAACCGTATGAAAATCGAAGAACAGAAGAAGGCAGTGCGTTCCGGCTACGATATGGATATCATTCCTTCCGACCTCAATACCTACGGCGGTGAAGCGCAGAAACTGTTGGAAGATTTGCAGTCGAGAAATGAACGCATGTTTCTGGTGACCATTGTTTTTATGAACACCGAGCGCACAAAGCGCGACCTGGACTTGGCCATTCTTCAGACATCCGGCATCGCCCAGAAATACAACTGCGCCTTAAGACGGCTGGACTATATGCAGGAAGCCGGGATGGTGAGTTCACTTCCCATCGGCTGGAATCAGCTTCCGATCAAGCGCGCGCTGACTACGACCGCAACGGCGGTATTCGTTCCGTTCACGACACAGGAGTTGTTCATCCCCGGTTCGGAATCCCTGTACTACGGGCTCAACGCCATCAGCAGCAACATCATTCTGGCTGACAGAAAACAGCTCAAGAATCCCAACGGTCTTATTCTCGGTACCCCTGGCTCCGGCAAATCTTTCTCAGCCAAACGGGAGATCAGCAACGTATTCTTCGTGACGCAGGACGACATCATCATCTGTGATCCGGAAGGAGAGTACTATCCGCTGGTCAACGCGCTGGACGGGCAGGTTGTTCGGGTCGCGCCAACCAGCAGGGATTTCATCAATCCCATGGATATCAACCTGGATTATTCGGATGAAGACAATCCGCTGGCGTTCAAGTCGGATTTTGTGATGTCGATGTGTGAACTCATTATGGGCTCCCGCAACGGCATCAGCGCAGCGGAAAAAACAGTCATCGACCGGTGTATGCCTGCGGTATACCACAAATATATGGATGATCCCAGACCGGAGAATATGCCGATCCTCGGAGATTTGTACCAGTGCCTGCGGGAACAGAAGGAAGAAGAAGCACAACGAATTGCTACGGCCCTTGAAATCTACGTCAACGGCTCGCTCAATGTGTTTAATCACAGAACCAATGTGGAAATGTCAAACCGCATCGTCTGCTTCGACATCAAAGACCTGGGCAAGCAGCTCAAAAAGCTGGGCATGCTCATCGTACAAGATCAGGTGTGGAACCGGGTGACGCTGAACCGTAACCTGCATAAAGCTACGCGGTATTACATCGACGAGTTTCACCTGCTTTTGAAGGAAGAGCAGACGGCCGCCTACAGCGTGGAAATCTGGAAACGCTTCCGTAAATGGGGCGGGATACCGACAGGTATCACGCAGAACGTGAAAGACCTGCTCAGCAGCCGCGAGATCGAAAACATCTTCGAAAACAGCGATTTTATCTATATGCTCAACCAGGCAGCCGGAGACAGACAGATCCTGGCAAAACAGCTGAATATTTCGGCGCGGCAACTATCCCACGTCACCAACAGCGGTGAGGGTGAAGGACTGCTTTTCTACGGGAACGTCATTATCCCGTTCAAGGACAGGTTCGACAAATCCACCAGGCTCTACAGCCTTATGACCACCAAACCGGAAGAGGTCGAAAAGCGTATGCTCAGAGAGGGAACTCATGAAAAAGAATTGGATTAGCATCATTCTACTGACGGTTTTCCTTTGCTTCATCGTTTTGGGAACCATTGGACAAAAAGCATACGAGCTGCAGGAAGAACTGGCTGATGAAACAGACTTGCAGCTAAGGCGCTTGCACAACGGCACAGATCAGTATGCGGACATATCGTATTTAATTTATGATGCCGACGAAGAAAGTGCAGATACTCAGGCAGACGACCTGTATGAGCTACAGGCAGAAAACACCCAGGCAATGACACCTGATTCCGAATCCGAAAACGAAACTGCTGATTTATTGGATTCATCATATACAACAAATCCAATTCCTCTCAATCAGGACAGCGCTGACATGTATGAGACAAGCAGCCTTACGGAAGAAAACAATACTGGCAACGCGAATAGCACCGTGCTCCACTCGTCCAATTCCCAGGGACAGGCAGCTACGGTAAAAGCACAAACAGCAAAAACCACCATAGAACAGTCACCAGCAGCGGATGATCCCGCAGGAGACGATGAAGAGGCAGACGACAACACTGAAAGCGATCCTATCGGCGACAATAGCACCGAAGAAGTCTTATCTGCCGGGCCGGAGCAAACTCCGATGCCCACGACCGTATCCGAAGGTCTGCTGAAATTGCACAGTCAAAACAGCGACTGCATCGCCTGGATCAAGATTCCCGGTACCGGCATAGATTATCCCGTGATGTATAAACCGGAGTCCAAGGATTATTATATTCACAGGGATTTTTATGGAAAGTCTTCTTCCCGCGGGAGTCTGTACCTGTCCGAAATCTGTGACATCGACAGGAGCGACAACCTGATCATTTATGGTCACAACATGAAAAACGGGACAATGTTCGCCAAGCTTACCCGGTATAAGGATAAGAGCTTCTACAGCGCGCACAGGTATATCACGCTGGAAACCCTGAGCGGCACACGCACCTATGAGATCATATGCGCGTTGTCTACCCCCGTGAACACAGGCTCTGATTTCAAGTATTATAACTTCTCCTACGCCTCAAATGAAGGCACATTCGGTTCCTATGTCGCTGTCTGCAAAGCCCGGGATTACTACGAAACCGGTGTGACTGCAGTGTTCGGCCAGCAACTGCTGACGCTCTCTACCTGCGAGTATTCCCAGAAGAACGGGCGCATGCTCGTCATAGCAAAACGGATCAAGTGAGGTGAGCCGATGTCGGACAATAAATACAGGACACATAAAAAGATAGGATACCGGAATTATCACGGCGATTCCAGCAAATCCAACCGCCGTCCTGATGTCAGGTATGAATCTGACAGCCTGCTTACGAAGCATGTACGGGAGCTTGGTACAAATTATTCCCCGGATGAAAGACACCTGAGATATGATACCGGAATGGAAGAACCCGTCACCTCCTCGGATAAACCGCAGGAAAAGAAAGTCCAGGTTGAATCATCCCCAAATCGCTTTGCTAAAGAACAGGATGCCGGGAGTTTCAAAAAATCAACGTCTGAAAAAACGCCAGTCAGCCGTACAGCACCGACAGATGAAATCATGCGCACTGTAAAAAGGAGCGAACAAACCCGAAGCTTTCGCTTTGTGGAGAATAACACTTCTGCAACGGAAGCTGCGGCTGAAACTGCCAATACAGAAAAGGCTGTTCAGGAAGCTCAGGTGAAGAAACCAAGGCACAGGCTCAACCATGGGGATGATAACAACGGCATGATACGCGGCGCGGGAAGTTTGGCGCATAGGGCGGTCAACACCGTCACTAAGCCCGTAAAGCATTACCTTCGCCATGAATTGGACGAAGCAGATCAGGACAATGCCGCCATCCAGTCCATAAAGACCGGAACGGACACGGGCAGGATGATCCATGCTTCAAAGCGTCATGAAAATGTAGGAGACGGTCCTCACGCCAAAGCAGCCGCCGAAACGAAAAAGCACGATCACCCTGCACAGACGGAACGGCAAAAGAAAGACAGGATCAAGGCCTTTAACCGTAAGCGGCAGAATAAGCAGACTGTCATGAAACGGCGTGAAGGCAAAACGGAGGGCGTCGGCAGCATAAGCGATGCCGTAAAACGCGTGTTCAGTAAATCGTACAGTAGAGGCAGCGGCGCTTCGTCCGGAAGCAAACATAAGGGCGGTATCGTCATTCTTTCCATCGGCGGTGTCTTCCTGGTGATCGTGCTGGCGATCTTTGGCGGCGCTGCCGTTCTGTTTCAAGGGGGCGGCACTCCGGTTGTGGAAACGACTTACGGCAGCAGCGACGCTGATATTTATGCTGCGGAAAATGAACTGTGCCGGCTGGAGGATAATCTGAATTCACAGATCAACAGTTTTGAAAAGACGCATCCGGGCTATGATGAATACGAGTATCAGATCGACGAGATCGAGCATAACCCCTATGCCCTGACCTCATATCTCGAAGCCAGATACGGCGCATTCACCATGAACGACAGCATTAAGGCAGAGATCGGGCGACTGTTTAAAGCGCAGTATACGCTCACTGTGTCGGAAAAGACGGAAAAACGGACGCGCATGGAAACCATGAATGGCACTCGTTCCGTCTATGACGAAGAAACCGGACAGTGGAAAACGCAGGAGTACACTTACGAACAGGAAGTGGAATATGACTACCACATCTGTTACTGTACACTCACCAACAAGGGCTTTGAAAGCATTGCCGCCAAAGAATTAAATGATGCGCAGAGTTTTAAGTACAATCTGCTGACCGCAACCATGGGCAATCGGACTTATCTTTTCGATACTTCCCTCAGTGGCACTTACGGAAGTCAGGGTAAAAAGTACGAAATACCCCCGGAAGCGCTGTCCGATGCAAAGTTTGCCAATATGATCCGGGAAGCCGAAAAGTACCTGGGTATGCCTTACGTCGTGGGAGGTAAAAGCGTCAAAACGGGTTTCGACTGTTCAGGCTTTGTATGCTGGGTTCTCAATCACTGTGGAAATGGCTGGAATGTAGGTCAAAAGCGCGCCAAAGATCTGTGTAGCATGTGCATAAAAATCTCTCCTGCGCAGGCGAAACCCGGTGACCTGATCTTCTTTGAAAAAACCTATGACACAACCGGCGCGAGCCATGTGGGAATCTACGTGGGCAACGGCATGATGATCCACTGCGGCAACCCCATCAAGTATTCCAGCATCAATACACGTTACTTCAAGGAGCACTTTCTGTGCTTCGGACGACTGCCGTTCAATCAGTAAACAAATACCAGTAACAATTGGAGGATTTAATGAATGAAGCTTTTTAAAAGCATCTCTTTGGCAACGGCAGTTTTGCTGCTTGTTTTCTGTCTGCTGCCGGCCTATGCCCAAACCGGCAAAGGCGCTGACACGGACACCGAACCCGCAACCATCGTTGAAATTCGGGCAACGCCTACGCCTGAACCCAGTGGCATACCGTTTTCCATATCCGGCAACGGTGAAGTGCTGGACAATATAAACGACAATTCCAAGGAATTTTATATCATTACCACACAGAACAACAATACCTTCTACCTGGTCATCGACAAGGCCAATTCCTCACAGAACGTATATATGCTGTCCAAAGTGGATGAAAACGACCTGAAGGAGTTTATTGACGCAAGCGCTACGCCAACGCCGACACCCACAACGCCAACGGTAGTGATTCGTCAGCCGGAACAGACGCCTGTCAATACACACACCGGGAACGAAGACGCGAATACAAATTCCGACGATAACGGCATCGACATGAACAGGGTTATTATCATTGCCGCCGTCGCATTGTTTGGACTTCTTTTCTATTTCAAAGTCTACAAGCACAGGAAAAATGTGGTCGAGGACGACGAGGAAGGAATGGAAAGAGATGAAGATGAATAGAGGTCGTGAATCCGTAGTCATGGTATATCCCGCATCTTCAAAAATGGAGTGTGAGGCGAATGTCTAAGCTTACGGATATAAGGAATCTGGCGCTTGCAAACGCGGGCTATGTGTCCGCGTCCCCCAGGGATTGGATGCGTTTTCTGGATACCGCTTCACGCATGTATCGCTATCCTTTCGCGGATCAGCTGCTCATCTATGCCCAGCTGCCGGAAGCCACAGCCTGCGCGTCATTGGAGGTCTGGAACACGAAACTCAACCGCTGGGTCAACCGCGGTGCAAAGGGCATTGCCCTGATAGACTATACCGTACAGCCTTCAAGGCTCAAATACGTTTTTGACCTAAGCTGTACCCACGCTGTGCGTTCACAGGATGAACCATACATTTGGAAGCTTGAAAACCGACACATGGAAAGCGTGCGGGAGCATCTGATCAGCACTTTCACATTGGACGGGGAGCCTTCACTGGAAAAGGCTCTCCGGCAGATTGCCCGGCAGTTTGCTTCAGAGTATATCGACGAACTTCTTCCGACTGCGGAAGCGGAAATGGGCACATCCAGGTATGCTGCCCTGACAGATGACGCAAAAAGAGATGTGTTCAGTCGCATACTGAGATCCAGTGTATACTATTCAACGGCAAGGAGAGCCGGCCTTGATGCAGAGCGGTTGATCCCGGAATCAGAGTTCATCGGCATCACCAACTTTAACCACATGGCTGTCCTCAGCGTGCTGGGCAATGCTGTCAGCCGGTTCTCGGAAAGCGTTCTGATCGAGATTGGTCGGGAAGTCAGAAAATTTGACAGAGAAAACCCCGTTCTTCCTCTTGCAAAAGAGAGTCCATTGGGATATAATGAATTTAGTACTTTAAAGCATGAAAGTACTGATAACGCAAATTCGCAACAGGATACCACACAACAAAGCATTATTGCATCACCTGCCCCGGAAGGAGGAAATGAAAATGAAACTGACGTACACGCGCAAGGGGGACTATCTGTATCCGAATCTGACGATAGAATCGGAGGTGAGCGAGCCCATCGGGAAATACGGCCTGCTTCGCAAGAGTTACCTGAAGGAGCACAAGCCGGACTGGTACCAGAGCATGCTGCTGACAGGCAAACTGGACAGGCACCTGGCCGAGATCGACAGGGACGCGCAGGAGAGACTGGAAAGGACGATAGAACAGATGCTGAAAACGAACCCGGCGCCGAACAAGGCGACAGATCAGATGGGCTGGGTAGCTCACATGAACAGCCTGACGGCGGCAGCGGAAGAAATGATTCTGAGCGAGCTTATTTACTGCTAAACGACGAAAACGAAACAGAAACCGGGGCGGAGATCGAAGAGGTCTCCGCTCTTTCTTTACCGGAAACGCCTACCGCCGAACAACAGATAAGTGAGATTACGGCCAGAACACTGTCTCCCGCTTCTTTTACAACAAACGTATCTACGGAAGTCGTGGATAGTTTTCTTCGCACGGGAAGCAACCGTCGCGGCAGTGTTCCAAGGATCATCCATTTCGCGTCGCTGGATATGCCTCTTGAAGAAAAAAGCGAGCTCGTCCGAAAGGAATACATGCGCGGCAGCAAAGGTCTCATCATTGACGGCAGACGTTATACCATGCAATTCAACGAAGATGGTATCCGCTTTTTTGAAGGCAATTCCTCTTTTCCCTCTGCATCACCTCAATTAAGCTGGCAGCAGCTCACAGAACGAATTGGCGAACTGCTGGAAGCCGGCGTATACGCGCAACAGGGCATTCTGGATACGGCGCAAGATCAGGTACTTCGGGAGTATGCTGAAACCCTGATTTATATGCGGCGCGACCTTCTGCAGGAAATCGATCAGACGGTATTTGGAGTATTCCAATTTGGCGCCAAGGCTTTCGATGACGAAGTTTCCGACATCGTGCACGTACTCATGGATGATGAACAAAGGGATATCCTTATACAGCGCATGAATGCGCTTGGCCAGATCTATGCCGAAAGTCCGGACATCATGCGCTATACCACCTACAGACCCAATCTGGTTGCGGAGGCGTTTCACCGGCTTCAGATGAACAGGCGCGAATATGCAGCGCAATCCGGGTTTATTCCTGACACATACAAGCCCTTTATTACTGCGGAGCAGATCGACAGTGTGCTTGTATCAGGCGGCCCTTACTCCAATTCTCGCCTTTCAATCTATTCCCACTTCCTCATGCATCCGGATGAACATGAGCGAGCTTCATATCTGAAAGACTTTTTCGGCACAGGCGGGCGTACACCTGCGCTGTCTTACAATGACACCATTGCGGTGGAGTATGACGCCAAGGGGATGAAAATCCTGCTTGGCAGGCGCAATGAAGATGATACTGTACTTTTGAACTGGACTGCGGTCGCCAGGCGGATCGATTTACTCATAAAAGGCGACCGTTATCTCACAGCACGGGATCATGAGCGCATGCCTCAGTATGAAACCGAGCAGCTGGCGCAAAGAATCGCAGGGTTCTACGACAGTCTTCCCGAAGGCTTTACGTCCTTGTTCCCCACTGCAGACAGGGACGAACGACAGGCGCAGATCGTCGAGGCGTTGGGCAGTGACGATGACACGGAAAGAATGCTCGACAGCATGGCGGATATTTTTGCTGCAACGTCACCTGATGAAAGAATGTTTGAATTCCGGGAGAAGGTGCTGAGCGACACACGCGACTATGCTGAAGGTACCTATACGCTTTTCCCGGTAAGACGTGACGATCGGCAGATAAGCCTGATGGATTTCTTTGCTGCGCAAAGCCCGGATCAGGAAAACACACAAGATACCATACAAGATGCCGTGCAAGAAGATGAAGAAGAGCTTCCCGATACAGAGGAAACTCCCATTCATACCGGCGAACCCGAACTCTATCCGGGCATGCAGTTTGTGGTGAACGGCAGGAGCTTTGAAATTGAGTCCATCAATGCCATTTTCAACAATGTCTCACTGGTTGACGTCACCTTCCGTGAAACCACCGGTTTTCCCATCACGCGTGTAGAAGCCTATGACAAGGTTCTTGGATGGGTTAAAGCGCAACAGGAACGGGATCAACAGGATCTGGCAAAACAAACCGATCACGGTGCTACAGAAAACGCTTCTTCCGCGCCAGCAGCTCCATCTGTTGAAAGAAGGAACTATATCATTCCAGACATCGATCTGCCAAATCGAAATGCCCATGAAAGATACCGGGATAATGTATCCGCCATAAGACTGCTTAAGCAGCTGGAGAGCGAAAACCGGCTGGCTACGGCGGAAGAACAGCGAGTACTGGCACGCTATGTCGGTTGGGGTGGCATACCGCAGGTGTTCGATGAAAACAATCCTGATTGGACAAATGAATCCAGTGAACTGCGTGGATTGCTCTCTGAAGAGGAATATGCCGCTGCACGCTCTACAACCCTGAACGCTTTCTATACCGATCCCGTGATCGCAAGGGAAATGTACGCTTGCCTTTCCCGGATGGGGCTTCGTGAGGGGAATCTGTTGGAGCCCAGCTGTGGTACAGGCAATTTCATGGGTGCGTTGCCTTCTGAGCTTTCCGGCATTCATATGTTCGGCATAGAGCTGGATAGTCTGACAGGGCGCATTGCAAGGCAGCTCTACCAGAAAAACGATATCCGCATCCAGGGTTTTGAGCAGGCGGAGCTTCCCGAAAGCTTTTTCGACTGCGTTGTCGGCAATGTGCCTTTTGGCAATTACCGCGTAGCGGACAGGAAATATGATCGGCATAACTTCCTGATTCATGACTACTTCATAGCCAGATCCCTCGATCTTGTGCGTCCTGGTGGCGTCGTAGCGGTCATCACGTCTTCCGGCACAATGGATAAGCAAAACGATTCCGCAAGGCGGTACCTTGCCGAAAGAGCCGACCTGCTGGGTGCCGTCAGACTACCCAACACGGCGTTTGCCGGAGATGCCAATACGCAGGCAGTAACCGACATCCTTTTCCTGCAAAAGAGAGACAGTCGGGCGGTGATCATACCGGAGTGGGCAGGTGTGGAAACAAACAGTGATGATATAACTATGAACCGGTATTTCCTGTCTCATCCCGAAATGATTCTTGGCACACCTGTGCTCAGGCGCGGGCGATACGGTATGGAGATGACGGTTGAGCCGGATAACGAACTGCCTCTGAGAGATCAGCTCCGAAACGCGCTGACATCCATAGACGGACAAATCGTCCGGCAGGAGATCACGGATACCGATCTTACGGAGCCGGATGAATCCATGCCTGCTGACCCTGATGTGCGCAATTTCTCTTATGCGAATATAAACGGAAAAGTCTATTACCGTGAGAATTCGCGCATGATGCCCGTATCGCTGCAGCAAACCACACATGAGCGCGTGATGGCCATGATCAATATGCGCAATACTACACAGCTACTGTTGAAAGAACAGTTGGAGGATGGCACGGATGAGCGGATTGTAGCGCTCCAAAGAAGGTTAAGTGAACAGTATGACGAGTTCATTTCCAAGTATGGGCTTATCTCTTCGGCAGTCAACCGCAGAGCGTTTTCACAGGACAGCAGCTATTGTCTGCTGGCGTCTCTGGAAATACTGGATGAAGACGGAAAGCTCGAACGAAAAGCGGACATTTTTACCAAGCGTACCATACGAAAAGCCGAACCTGTACTATCCGTGGAAACCGCCAGCGAAGCACTGGCTTTATCTATGGGTGAAAAAGCTGAAGTGGACTTGGAGTATATGGCTGACCTCTGCGGAAAAGATGTGGAAGAAATTACAGAGGAATTGCGCGGCGTCATCTTCAAAAACCCCGTTTCAGGGATATGGGAAACGGGTGACAGCTATCTTTCCGGCAACGTGCGTGAAAAGCTCAGACAGGCGACAAAAGCTGCTGAAGCAGATTCCGTTTATGGAATCAACGTAGAATTTCTCAAAAGAGTACAACCTAAGGATCTGGAAGCATCAGATATTGAAATACGCCTGGGCGCTACCTGGATCACACCCAATTACATCAACGACTTTATGCACGAAGTCTTCCATACTCCTTTTTACTACCTGGGCAGGCATATCAGCGCAAACTATGCCGAAGTGAGCGGCGCCTGGTTTATTCAGGGCAAAACACTCGATCACAGTAATCCCACGACGGAAATGACTTACGGTACATCTCGCGTAAACGCCTACAGGCTTTTGGAGGACGCACTGAACCTGAAGGAAACAAAAATATACGACATCATTCATACACTGGATGGAGATATCCGCGAGCTCAACAAAAAGGAGACCATGCTGGCCCAGCAGAAGCAGGAAATGATCCGTTCCGCTTTCAGGGAGTGGATCTTTAAGGACATGAATCGCCGTGAAACGCTTTGTCAGAAGTACAACGAATGGTTCAACAGCATCCGTCCCCGTGAATATGACGGCTCCCATATACGCTTTGTGGGCATGACGCCGGAGATCAGCCTAATGCCGCATCAGAAGAATGCCGTCGCGCATATCCTGTATGGCGGGAATACACTTCTGGCGCATTGCGTAGGCGCAGGCAAAACTTTCGAGATGATTGCTGCCGGTATGGAAAGCATACGGTTGGGACTATCCCAGAAGAACCTGTATGTGGTGCCCAATCATCTGACGGAACAGTGGGGCGCGGATTTCCTGCGCCTGTATCCCGGTGCAAGTATTCTGGTCGCTACACGCAAGGATTTCGAACCTGCCAACCGCAAGCGCTTCTGTTCCCGCATCGCCACCGGCTCTTACGACGCAATCATTATCGGCCACAGCCAGTTTGAAAAGATTCCTCTTTCGCGCGAGCGACAGGTTGCTACCATACAGGCGCAGATCGACGAGATCACTGCCGCAATTGAGGCTGTCGGCTCGCGGAGAAGTGAAAACTTCACTGTAAAGCAGATGGAGCGCACTCGCAAGTCCCTCGAAGTACGTTTGAATCGCCTGAACAACCAGGCGCGGAAAGACGATGTTGTGACCTTCGAGGAACTGGGTGTAGACAAGCTATTCGTGGATGAGAGTCATAATTACAAGAATTTGTTCCTGTATACCAAAATGCAGAATGTGGCCGGCATACAGCAGACGGATGCTCAAAAGTCATCTGACATGTTCATGAAGTGCCGATATATGGATGAGCTGACGGGTGGAAAGGGCGTGGTGTTTGCAACCGGTACGCCCATCTCCAACAGCATGGTGGAAATGTACACCATTATGCGTTATTTGCAGTTTGATACCCTGCAAAACATGGGACTCGGGCATTTTGATGCCTGGGCTGCGACGTTTGGAGATACCGTGACCGCGATAGAGCTCGCCCCGGAAGGTACCGGTTACAGAGCGAAAACACGTTTTGCTCGTTTCTTTAATCTTCCGGAACTCATCTCTGTGTTCAAGGAAGCTGCGGATGTACAGACACCGGATATGCTGAAGCTGCCCGTGCCCAAAGCAGAATTCATCAATACGGTACTAAAGCCGAGCCCGGAGCAAACGGAATTAGTGGAATCTTTTGCGGAACGCGCCGAAAAGGTTCGTAGCGGTTCGGTCGATCCCAGAACGGATAATATGCTCAAAATTACCAATGACGGCAGAAAATGCGCACTGGATCAGCGGCTCATCAATCCCCTGATGCCGGACGCGGAGACAAGCAAAGTAAATGCCTGTGTGGATAATGTGTATAGGATATGGAATGAAGGCGTATCCGAGAAAACGACTCAGCTCATATTCTGTGATTTATCCACACCGAAGTCTGACGGTACGTTTAACGTGTATTCCGATGTACGTGACAAGCTTATGGCCCGGGGTATTCCCGCTGAAGAGATTGCTTTTATCCATGACGCAGATACAGAGACAAAGAAGGCGGAACTGTTCGCCAAAGTACGCTCCGGGCAGGTGCGTGTTCTCTTAGGCTCCACACCCAAGCTCGGCGCCGGCACCAATATTCAGGACAGGCTGATTGCATTGCACCATCTGGACGCTCCGTGGAAACCCAGCGATCTGGAGCAGCAGGAAGGGCGTATACTCCGGCAAGGCAACATGAACCCGGAAGTGCAGATTTATCGCTATGTGACGGAGGGTACTTTTGACGCTTACATGTGGCAACTATTGGAGAATAAACAGAAATTCATTTCCCAGATCATGACCAGCAAATCCCCGGTGCGCGCCTGCGAAGACGTTGACGATACGGCTTTGTCCTATGCGGAAATAAAAGCGTTGGCTACCGGCAATCCATACATAAAGGAAAAGATGGATTTGGACGTGCGGGTATCAAAGCTAAAAATGCTGAAGGCAGCGCATGTCAGCCAGCAATACAGATTGGAAAGCGATATAGCCCGCACTTATCCCACACAAATTGCCGCTATGCAGCAGAGGATGCAGAACCTGAGTGCGGATATTGAAACAGCAAAACCGATCATGGCGCAGGATAAGGATCATTTCGTTATGACCGTATCCGAGAAGGCATATACTGAGCGCAAGGATGCCGGTGCCGCGCTGATCAAAGCATGCACGGTGACAAAAGGACTGAATACAGAGATACCCGTCGGCGAATACGGCGCTTTTCAGCTCATGGGCAGTTATAACCTGCTTACCAGTCAATATCTCGTCACGCTGCATGGACAGGGCAATTATTCCGTAGAACTCGGCGCTGATCCATCTGGCAACATTACCCGCATTAACAACGCTCTGGACGCGCTGCCCAAACGCCTGGAAGAGGCAATGCTCAAGTTGGAGAACCTCCAGCAGCAAATGGAGAACGCAAAACATGAAGTAGGCAAACCCTTCCCGCAGGAGCAGGAGCTCCAGGAGAAGACAACGCGGCTCGGTGAGCTGAATTCCCTCTTGAATATGGATGAGCACAGCTCAGAAGCGGCGCTGCTGGACGATGAGAGCAGCGTTTCCGAAACCGAGCCGGATGCTCCTTCTCAGGAAAGCACGACGACGGCACGAAAACGCGCCTGCGAGGAAGTACTGTAAAAACACACTGTACTAAAAATATAGAACTTATGAGGTGATTCTATGGATTTTACGATTCGACCCACAACGAGAACCGAAGACTTGTATAGTTACAACCAGTCCCAGCAACTGTCTTCCCAGACAGGCTGCATAGGTCATTTGTGCGCGGACATGCATACGGATCAGAATACTTTCCTGACCACATGGTTCAGCAGAAGAACCGGCCTTGAGGACGAAGCTTTCCGCAATGAGATGTATGATGTCATCAAAACTCTGTGCCTTGACGCGAAATACGACAGCGCGATCAAACACAGGCATTCCATGCTCAAATATTGCCAGGCACATCCTGAAGCTCGTATGGAAACAGCCGAAAACAACTATGGATTCAGGGTGGACACGAAAGATCACAGCTACATAC
This sequence comes from Clostridiales bacterium, assembly GCA_024684375.1. GTDB lineage: Bacteria > Bacillota > Clostridia > Christensenellales > Aristaeellaceae > RUG14130. The sequence continues at coordinate 90,377 of JAIKWZ010000050.1, read as the reverse complement.
TGAGGCTGAATCCAGACAGTAAAGACCATAATCTGTACTGCTATTGCTACAAAAAGGATTCCCTTGACAGGCATATGCAGGAAGCAGAGCAGGGTATCCGCTTTATTGACAGCTCTTACAATGAACAGTTCCGGCTTCCGGACGGCGGGAAAATCCGCATTACGTCTCCCGATGGGAAACAGCAGGATCTCACCTGCCGATACATTGATCCCTATCACCTTGAAGTTGGCAACAGCAGTTTTAATCTTTTTCACATCTGCGAGTTTGCAGAACGAATGGAAAGAAGCGGGAATACCGTTGCGCCTTTCGACTTTATGCCCGGCAGCGAACACGAGCAGCAATACCAGATTTACCAGTTGAAGCCCAGTCCGCAGGCACGCAACCTGATGTTTGCTGATATGGAAACCGCTAAAAAGGTCTCCGGCAGGGAGATCGATTTTGGCGCTTATGAACTGGTGTATCAGGATAAGCTCCCTCAGGGCGTCTGGCTGGACGATCTATATGCCAAGTTTAATTTGGATAAACCCAAAGACTTCTATGGTCATTCGCTCTCCGTAAGCGATATTATTGTCATCATGAAGGGCGAAACGGAAAAAGCGTATTATGTGGACAGCATCGGTTTCAAACAGATCCCCTGTCCAACAGACAGGGATATGCAGATTCGCAAAGAACTGGTGGCAAAAGAGCGTCCTTCAGTGAGAAGCGCATTGCAGGGCAAAAAGGATTTAGCCCGGAAATCCATAGACAAAGCTTTGGAAGCTGCTGCCGGGAAACGCAGGCAGCCCGCGCTTGAATGAGCAATATGTATTGCCTGTATCAGATGAAGGATGAACCGGACAACGCTGAATTTCTGCATCAGAGCTACGAATATGTGATTTCCCATGGTGGGAGCGTTACAGAGAGTCGGTATGACTGTGTATACAAAGGGCTGCTTCTTAAGGATATGAGCGCTTCCACCGTCCGCAAAACCATACAGTCCAAGCCCAGGCGGGTGTTCTCCAACAGAGCGCCCGGCCTGGGCGATGTAATTACCATGGACAGGGACGGGCAAACGGAGTGCTATTATCTGGACGATATTGGCATGGTACGTTTAGCCGGCTTTTTCGAGAGTACCGTTTCCGAAAGCGCTCCGCTTACTCCCTACAGCACCAATTTTCATATAAGCGGCAAACCGGGCCTTTGGCAAGTGGCGGATACTGTCACGGTGGAAGGGCAAATGTTTTTCCTCATGGAGAGCATGGAATACGGCAGACAGGCAGCCGGAATCATCTCAGATGCGGTGGGCCATATTGTGACAGATGACGCCCGCAATGATTTTGACGACGAGACTGTGCTATTGATCCGCAAATTCATACACCCGGAAATGCCCATGCAAATGCCGCAGCAGTCCCAATCCATATCTACGCAGATTCATACAAAACCGGAGCAGGAACGGTTTCACAGGTTCTATGAGAACGGTACCTATGAGCGTTCATCCAGTTCAGAAGTTACGGAAGAATCAAATTACAATATGATTGACGGGCAAAACAATAATGCCAAAAAGAAGGATGGACCGCGTGAGTCAGTAAGAAAGCGCCTGAGAGAGAAACAGGCTATTCTGCATGGCAGTAAACAGAATCAGCAAGAAAAGATTCGAATCTGAATACAAACTAATGCGTGGGGACATATATATGAAAATAGATAAGCAAACCAAATCAATCCATATAGATGGACAGGGAGGCACCTGGTCTGTAACAGATTCCGTAGTCATCGAAGGAGCTCCTTTTTTTCTTTTGCAGAACGATAAACACGGTAACAGAATGGAAAACATAGTGCTGGATGAAGAAGCACGCCTGATTCTTGATAAAAATGATGACGGTTTTTCTCCCTATGTGATTCAGCTGATCCGGCAGAAAACAGACTTAAAGTCCACTGCTATACCGGAAAAAAGAATCTCTGTAAGGGACAAGCTCATGCGGCTACACGAGGAGAAAAGGCTTGAATGACGTAAGATATATTCCAATAGACCATTTATGCCCCTTTGCAGGTCACCCATATAAGGTTATGGATAATGATGAAATGTATGCTTTGGCTGACAGCATCCGCGCACAAGGCGTTTTATCTCCGATAGTCGTTCGGTCCTTGACAGACGGAAAATTTGAAATTATCTCCGGACACAGAAGGGTGCGGGCAAGCGAACTGGCAGGCAGAAAAACGGTACCGGCTTTTGTAAGGGAAATGAACAGGGACGAGGCCGCCATCGCTTTGGTGGACAGCAATTTGCACCGGGATCATTTGCTGCTTTCGGAAAAAGCGTTCGCGTACAGGATGAAGCTGGAAGCGATTCGGCATCAGGGGAAACACCTGGATATAGCTGATCGCCCCAGCTCGGATTTGGTCAGCGCCGTGGACAGTGGCAGACAGGTGCAGAGAATCATACGGCTGACATTTCTTATTCCGGAGCTGCTGAAAATGGTGGATGAAAGCGTAATGGCATTTACCCCGGCGACAAATATCTCTTATCTTACGGATGAAGAACAGTACTGGCTGCTGGACGCTATGCTGAAAAATGACTGTACACCATCGGTCAGTCAGTCGATCAGACTGAAAGAAAAAAGTATAGACGAGACACTGACAAAAGATTTTATTTCAGAACTCATGAGTCGGGAAAAGGCAAATCAGCGTGAAAGCATACGCATACCATTGGAACGTTTGACCGGAATAATCCCCAGGGAATACACCCCAAAGCAGGCTGAGGACTTCATCGTCCGAGCCTGCAGTTTTTACGCCCTTCATGTACATGAAAAAAGAAAGGACGAGTGCTTATGACTGAAGAAAGACAATACTATACCGTAGCCGAAGTGCAGAAGCTGCTCGGAATTAGCCGTACCACTGTTTATAACCTGCTGAAGAAGCGGGAATTCCACTGGATCATGATAGGTGGAAACGCATACAGGATATCCCGCACGAGCTTTGATTCGTGGCTGGAAGAAAGCATGCGAAGCAATAAGGATATTATTGGAAATAACGGCGAATCCAGGAAAAAAGCAGATGCCGCAGCTGATAAGTCTTTTGCCCATCTTTGCGACATCTTGTCGCGCAGCGCCCAAAATTAACATTCATACATTTCTCTTTTGACGCATATGACCTTACGATGGTCGCGGAGGTGAGGATATGGATGCCGATAAAACAATGGAGCTCATACAGAACTCTTTCCCGGCGAGCAAGCTAAGAGAAATGCTGGGTATCAGCAAAACAGAGAGCTATTGGCTGATCAAGAAAAAATGCTTTGAAACAGTTACCGTTCTTGGAAGAATACGGATCATGCAGAAAAGCTTCGACAACTGGTATGACAACCAAACGCACTATATTCAGACGAATGGCAAGCCACCAGGAATAAAACTGCGCGAGGGTTCTTATACGGTGCGTGAGATTGCCAACTTGCTTTCAATCAGCGATATGACGGTTTATGATCGGATCAGGAAAAATATGCTGAAGACATTTAAAGCAGATCTCACTCTACGCGTTACCAAAGAGAGCTTTGATACCTGGTATGCCGGGCAGGACAAATTCAGAATCTCTGAAAACAGGGATTCTGACGCTAAACCGATAGAAAAATGTATATCGCCTGCGGTGAAGCTGGCGGGGCCTCAAACAAGTTGTCCGATGGATGAACGCAAAAATGAGTGTGAGACAGCTGAAGATCAACAAAGCGAAGAGATGGCGAACGTCGCTTCCGACACAGCCGAAAAAGAGTATTATGAGGTATCTGAACTGGTTGGGAGGCTGGGAATTGATAAAAAGCGTATCTACCGGCTGATCAATTCCGGAGCGATTCAAGTAGTAAAAACGAGAAAAGGCTACCTTATCCATGCCAGCGAAGTATTCTTATTGCAAAATGGAGGTGAAGATTGACATGGCAACAATCCGGGAAAGAAATGATTCATATAACGTCATATACAGCTATACGGATGAGGAAGGGAGGAGAAGGCAGAAATGGGAAACCTTCAAGACCCTTGCTGACGCTAAAAAGCGGAAAAAAGAGATAGAGTATAAAATGTCTGTCGGTACCTTTACCGTACCGCAGTGCAAGACGCTGGGGGAACTCCTGAACGAATACATAGAGGTCTACGGAAAAAACAGGTGGGCGCTATCCACGTACCAGAGCAATACGGCGCTCGTCGATCATTACATTCGTCCCATACTTGGCGAAACGCAGATTTCAGATATCTCTCCCCGCATGTTGGAACGCTATTACCAGAAGCTGCTCAAAACCAATGCGGTGCACAATAACGCCCTGAATCCCAAAGACAGGCTTATTTCGCCGCATACTGTACATGATGTTCATAAGCTGCTTCGAAGCTGCTTTAACCAGGCTATGAAGTGGGAGCTTATAGAGAAGAATCCGGCAGACAATGCTATGGTGCCCAAGGTAGTCAGTGCAAAACGGGAAATCTGGACGGCGGAAACGCTGTTCCGTGCACTCAAGTTGTGTGAAGATCCGAGACTGGCCCTGGCGCTCAATCTTTCCTTCTGCTGTTCCCTGCGCATGGGAGAGATGCTGGGGCTGACCTGGGATTGTGTGGATATAAGCCCGGAAAGCATAAAGAACAATACCCCGGCAATCAGCATTACCAAGGAACTGCAGAGGGTAAGTCGTGAGATATTGGATGAACTGGAGGAAAAGGATGTACAGTTTACGTTTCCGGCTCAGTCTCCCAATACGGCGACTGTACTGGTTTTAAAAAAACCCAAGACGGAGAGCAGTATACGCAAGGTGTTCATGCCCAGGGCTGTGGCCGAAATGCTGGTCAGCTGGAAGGCGATGCAGGAAGCCAAGCGAAAAGAACTTGATATAGAGTACAAAAACTATGATCTGGTCTTTACGGGTGAACTGGGGTATCCTTTAGAAGGAAATACCCTGGGAAAAGCTCTCAGGCGACTGATAAGAGAGAACGACCTGCCTCCCGTAGTATTTCACTCGTTCCGTCATGCCAGCGTCACCTACAAGTTGAAACTGAACGGTGGAGACATCAAATCCGTACAGGGTGATACCGGACACGCCCAGGCAAATATGGTGACAGAAGTGTACTCTCACATCCTGGATGATAGCCGGCAGAACAATGCTCTGCTGTTCCAGCAAGCATTTTATGAGAGCAAGAAAACAGATGTGGAAAAGGCGATAACCTCTGAGCTGCCGGAAGGGCTGTCTGCAGAAAAGTTAGCAAAGCTGCTTGCAAAACCGGAAGTGAAATCCGTATTGATGGCACTCGCCGGCAGCTTGGAAGAGAGTTAATTAACGCTTGAACCGGCATTTGGGAAAACAAAAACGGCTCGCAGGAAAATGCAATCCTGCGGGTCTATTTTTGTTTTTGGGGCTGATTTTCCATAAAAAGTGGATGATCGAACCGGGTTTTGCCAGCAAAAGTGGAGGCTCAAGAGAAACGAAACCCGGAGCAGATTGTCCCAAAAAGTGGACGCTCAGAGCGATCGGCCACCAAAATTAGCAGGAAATCCGGGGGAGATTAGAATGAATGTTTGCAAAATGGCATTTTTATTAGCAAAAACGCGGCTCTGGAGCTAACATCTGTTAGAAAAAAGAGCCATGAAAACTTACAAAGAATTTTCATGGCTGCACGCGCCTGGCGGGATTCGAACCCACGGCCTTTCGCTTAGGAGGCGAACGCTCTATCCTGCTGAGCTACAGGCGCACATTCATTTTTGTTCGATTTTCGAGTGATTTTTGCCATTTTTCAGGGCGTTTTTGCAAGTTGGCTTCTTTCGTTCCTGCATTTTTTCTTTGCCCTGTTAGCAAAAATCAGTCGTTTGTTAGCAAAATTGGTTGCACTTCGCCATAGCTTGGAACAGGTTTGTTTTTGCCTTAACTTTTTTCTAACTTTCGGAGCGTCCAACAAAATCGCGGAATCGGACGATCGATCGTAGACTTAGGAGGCGAACGCTCTATCCTGCTGAGCTACAGGCGCATGCTCTCCGCCGGCGTACGGCGGATTAGCTTTGTTATTCTACGTTACACGGATGAAATTGTCAATACCCTCAACTCAGTTTACGCCAAATAAACGTTGTTTTACAGCTTTGTGAGCATAAGCGCGGTGTTCACGGCGAGCCCTGTCAGAGAGAACACGCCGCCCAGGCTGCCCTTGGGCTTTTTCCAGGCAAGCGTTATCGCGGCCGCGGCCGCGAGAGCCAGCGTCACCCACAGGGAAAGCGGCCTGCCGCAATAGGAGACCAGCGCCAGCTTCAAGCCGCACACCGCGGCCGGGGTAAACGCCCCCGCGCTGAAACCGTTGAGCGCCATATCGGCAAAAAAGCCCGTGATCAGCGCAAGGCACATGACCAGGTCTATTTCCGCCCAGTCCAAAGGCTTGGAGCCGTTGACGTAGCACAGCGCGTCCAGGGCAATCAGTGCGGCCGCCAAAGCTCCCTTAAGCCCGGCTTTGGCTTCTCCCCTCACAGGTACCAGCACCCACAGCGCAAGCGCCGCGGCGCACACCAGCTTGAGCAGGTCCGTCGGCAGCCCCGCGTACGCCCACGCTTCCCTGTTGTTCGCTTTCGGCTCGCCGATAAGCCACACGGGAGTCAGGAAAAGCACAAGCCCCACGGCCAGCAGCCAGCGTTTGGATGCGGGCGCGAATGTGATCAGCGCGAGACCGACTATCCACGCGCCCGCCACTATGAAGGACAGGGTATAGTCGCTCACGCCCACCATGTCCATCAGCCGGGGATACAGAAACTCCAGCGTCCTTACCTCGTACAGAGGCAGCAGCATAAAGAATATGACCGCGTAGACCGGCATCAGTATCCGCCAGGCGGGTGACGCGCTGCTTCTTGAGCCGGAACCTTTCTTAGCCATTGTGTTTATCCGCCCCCAGCGGTTTTATGTCGCCCGTATCGTAAAACGCCGCGAAGGAAAAGCCCTGGCTTTCCAGCTGGCTGAGCTGCTTGGAAAGCTTTTTCTGCTTTAGCAGCGTTACGGAATAATCGCGTCTTAACTCTCCCGCCCTTATGAGCACGTCCGCGAACGGCGCGTCATCTTTGTACAGAAGCGCCAGCCGCTGTTCGCCGGGCACGCTGAAACCCTGCTCGGAAAGGATCTGGCAGATGCGCTCAAAGCCTATGGAAAAGCCCACCGCGGGAGTATCCGTGCCGGTAAACTTGCCTATCATGCGGTCGTACCTGCCGCCCCCCGCTATGGCGCCGGGATAGCCTTCCAGCCTTATCTCGAACACGCAGCCCGTGTAATAGCCCTGGCCGCGTGTGAGCGAGGCGTCGAACACCGCCGTGTAATTGCCTTCGGAAAGAGCATTGGCGGTGGAAACGATCCCTTCCACGCGGGAAGTCACCTCAGCGTCGGAATAATACTGCCCGACCGCTTCAAGGGACAGGTCTCCCTTTTCCAGCCAGCCTTTCAGGCAGTCGACCGCCTCGGCGGGGCAGCCCTTTTCCGCAAGCTCCGCGCATACGCCCGATATCCCGATCTTGTCCAGTTTATCGAAGGACACGCACACGCTTTCGATGCTCGCGGGAACAAAGCCCATGCCCTCCAGCATGCCGCGAAGTATCCTGCGGTCATTCACGTTGACGGTGAAGCCCTTAAATCCAAGAGAAATGAGCGCGCGGGCGGTCACGTCTATAAGCTCCATCTCAGCCTGGGGACTGTCGTCGCCCAGTATGTCGATGTCGCACTGCACGAATTCCCGCAGCCTGCCCTTCTGGGGACGCTCGGCGCGGTACACCCGGTCGGTCTGGATGACCTTGAACACCCGGGGCAGCGCCTCACGGTTGGCGGCGTAAAAGCGCGCCAGGGGCAGCGTCAGGTCGTACCTCAGGCCCATGTCGCACAGCGCGTCAGGATCCTTGCTTTCCAGCGCCTCGTCAAGCTTTTCTCCCCGCTTGAGCACCTTGAAAATGAGGTTCAGGTTGTCGCCGCCCTCGCTTTTGTTCAGGTTCTCCATGTCTTCCAGTATGGGGGTGGACACCCTTTCAAAGCCGCTTGAACGGTAAGTGTCGAGTATAACGCCCCGCACATAGTCCCTTAAGCGGGTCTCTTCGGGCAGAAAGTCCTTCATGCCCTTTACGGGATTGGTCTTCATCTGGTCTCCTTTTTGCCGGTCCGGCAAGCACAGTCCTGTAATGGTTCAGGCGCTGCGGCTATTTCTTTTCGTCGTCCAGCGGGGTCTCGGTCTCCTGCGCCTGAGTTTCGGGCGCCTGTTCGGTTTCCCGCGTCTTGGTCTCAGGCTCGTTTGCGGTCTCCTGCGCCTGCTTATCGGGCGCCTGTTCGTCGTCCTGCTTGAAGAAGCGGTACTTTTCGGCCCTGGCAGGGTCGTATTCCCTGTCCTCCATGAAGGCTTCAAACGCCTCGCGGTCCAGCTTCTCCTTTTCCATAAGCAGCCTGACCAGACCTTCCAGCTTGTCACGGTGCGCTGACAGTATCTCGGATGCGCGCTGCCTGCCCTCGTTTATGAGCTTGCGAACTTCGTCGTCCACGTCGCTCATCAGCTTTTCGGACAGCCCGGAAGAAGTCTGGGCGAACTGCCTGCCCAGGAACACTTCCCTTTCACCGCTCAAGTATATGGGACCCAGTTCGCTCATGCCGTACTCGGTCACCATGCTGCGGGCAAGTGAGGTGGCGTTTTTGATGTCGCTGGTGCCGCCTGTGGTCACGTCGCCGTAAATGAGCTGCTCGGCGCACATGCCGCCCATGGACATGGCTATGTGAGCACGCAGCCTGTTGGATGACATGTAATTCGTCTTCTCGTCCGGCAGCCACTTGGTATAGCCTCCCGCCATGCCGCGGGGGATGGTGGTTATCTCCTGCACCTTTTCGCACACGGGGATATAATACGCGACCAGCGCGTGCCCCGCCTCGTGGTAGGCGACCATTTCCTTGTCCTTGGGCGGGATAAGGTGGCTCTTCTTCTCAAGCCCCATCGTTACGCGGTTGATGGCGGCTTCGATCTGTTCAAAGCCGATCTGCGTTTTGTTTTCCCGCGCGGTGAGCAGCGCGGCCTCGTTCATGATGTTGGCCAGATCCGCGCCCGTCGCGCCGGCAGTCATCACCGCCACGGTGTGCAGGTCCACGTCGCGAGCAAGGGGCTTGCCCTTGGAGTGGACTTTAAGTATCTCCTCGCGGCCCTTCACGTCTGGATAATTGACTATGACCTGCCTGTCAAAGCGACCGGGACGCATGAGCGCGGGGTCGAGTATGTCGCTTCGGTTGGTGGCGGCCAGCACGATCACGCCCGAATTCACGGTAAAGCCGTCCATCTCCACCAGCAGCTGGTTGAGCGTCTGCTCCCTTTCATCGTGTCCGCCGCCCAGGCCCGCGCCCCTCTGGCGGCCGATGGCGTCGATCTCGTCTATGAAGATCATGCTGGGAGCGGTCTTCTTCGCCTGGTCGAACAGGTCGCGCACGCGGCTTGCGCCGACGCCCACGTACATCTCCATGAATTCACTGCCGCTGATGGTGTAAAAGGGCACGCCCGCTTCGCCGGCCACCGCTTTCGCAAGCAGCGTCTTGCCTGTGCCGGGAGGGCCGATAAGCAGCACGCCCTTGGGTATCTTGGCGCCCAGCTTTGTGTACTTTTCAGGTCCCTTCAGGAAGTCCACGACCTCCTTGAGCTCCTGCTTCTCCTCTTCCGCGCCCGCAACATCGGGATAGCGGATGGGGTTTTTGGAGGGATCCACCAGCTTGGTCCTGCCCCGCACGAAGCTGTTCGCGCCCCGGTTCGCCCCGGACTGCATGCGCATTATGAATATCATTATGCCCACGAACAGCAGTATTGAGATTATGGAAGGCAGCAGCTGCAAAAACAGGCTGGGGCTGTCCGCTTCCTTGGTCGAGAATGTGAAACGGTAGCCTGTGGGGCTGACGCTCTTGCCCAGCACCTCTTCATATATGGCGCTCACGTCCTTGTAAAACTGCTCCGTGGACGGCAGCGTGCAGGCAAAGTCGTAGTATTTGGTGCCGAAACGCTCGTCCGGTATCAGGCTGTTCTCTTTGAGGCCGTAGAGCCTGTCCGTCTGTATGAGCACGCTTTTCACCGTGCCTGCGGCATTCGCGCCCTCGACGCCCTCGGAGAGCTTAAGGTCGTTCTCAACTCTTTCCAGCAGCTGAGAGTAGGACAGCTCCTCCTGTTCGCTCATCTGGGAAGGCGTGCCCGTCATGGTGACTACCAGCAGTATGCCCGCGATGATCACCGCGTAGATCAACAGGGTCCTTAATATGCCCTTGCGTCTGTTATCCAATACAGGTTTTCCTCTCTTTCAAATCAATGGACGCTATTTGTTGTTTATTGTATCATAAACCCGCGAAAAACGCAAACGTCAAAGTAGGTCAAAATTGGTTTGGACGCATTAAATGTGTGTAAACAGCCCTTTGCGGGCTGATGCGCCATGGGCGATAAGGCTTCGAAAGCGCTCACGGCTTCGTGTCTTCGGAGGGCGACTTGAGCGGACGGCATATATTTCTCCGCTACTTGCAAAACACTCCTTTCGGTTGTATAATATCTTATCATTTCCTAAAATGCGGAAGGTATGCCCATGTCTATCAGATGCTCAGCCAAAGCCCTCATACTTGACGAGGGCCGGCTCCTGCTTAATAAGTGTGTTTCCCACGCAGGTGTGTACTACACCCTGCCCGGCGGCGGGATGCACGACGGCGAGATACTCACCGAGGCGGTCAAACGCGAAGTGATGGAGGAGACCGGCCTCACCGTCACCCCCATGCGCCTGAGCTGCGTGTTCGAGCGGGTGACGCAGACCTCCTCTGGAGGCGTGAGCGCCCACAAAATGTACTTCGTGTTCCTGTGCCGGCCGGACAAATCCGTGCCCGTGAGCGATCCCACCGAACGGGATCTTTACCAGGTAGGCATGGAGTGGCTCAGCCTAAAGCAGGCCGCTGAGGCGCCGCTGTTCCCCCGCGTGATACGCGACAACCTGTACGCGCTGATCGACTACGGCGAAACGCTGTTCCTGGGCAGTGAAAAGCGGGGAGGCGGCTTTGAGAATTCTGGGAATTGACCCCGGCCTGGCGCTGATGGGCTACGGAGTGATAGACAGCGTCGGGGGGAAGTGCACCCTGCTCACTGCCGGCGTCATCTCTACCATGGCTCACTCCCCCATGCCCCAGCGCCTGAGGTCGATATACACGGGCTTAAGCCAGCTGTTCGATATCTACAAGCCCGACGACGTGGCGTTTGAGGAACTTTTCTTCAGCCAGAACGTGACCACCGGCATTGCCGTCGCGCAGGCCCGCGGGGCGGCGCTGGTAGCGTGCGCCCAAAGGACGGAGAACCTTTACGAGTACACTCCGCTCCAGATAAAGCAGGCGATCACCGGCTACGGCCGCGCGGAAAAGCAGCAGATGCAGAGCATGGTCAAGTTGCTGTTGAAACTTGACGCGCCCATAAGACCCGACGACGCCGCCGACGCGGTGGCCGTGGCGCTCACCCACGCCAACTGCCAGTTCGCGAAAGAGGAGTTCCGCATCAAATAAACCTGTTTCGCGCCCCGCGATGACACGAAAAACACGTTCCATCAGTGTAAACAATACAAATACTTTCAGGAGAGCAATATGCAGAAGACCATCAATGAAAACAGCCCGGGCCAGATCATATACCGCGTGGTGGCGGGCATCCTGTTCGGCTTCGCGAACGTTATTCCCGGCGTAAGCGGCGGCACGGTCATGGTAGTGCTGGGGCTGTACGAACGCATCATCGGCATCATCACTGACTTCTTCAAAAAGATTAAGACCGAGTGGAAATTCTTCCTGCCCATCGTTATAGGCATGGGTATCGCCATAGTGCTGTTCGGCAAGGTGATGAGCGGCCTGCTCTCAAAGCACGCTGACGTCACGCAGATGTTCTTTATCGGCATCATAGTCTTCTCCGTGCCCGGCATATTCAAACGCGCCGCGTATGACAGCGAGAAAAAGCTCAGCATAAAACCCCTCTACGTGATCATCTTCCTGCTGGTGCTGGCGCTGATGGTGTTCATGTTCCTGTCCGACGCCTCCTCCCAGAAGGACGCGATCAAAAACGCCAAGGACGCTACCGCCGAGTACACTGCCGACCACTCCGTGTGGCGGCTGATAATGCTGGTGATCTACGGCGCGATAGCCTGCTCCACCATGATAATACCCGGCATTTCAGGCAGTCTCGTGATGGTGATGCTGGGCCAGTACAAGGCCGTCATAGACGCGGTGGCGCACTTCGACATAGTGACGCTGCTGCCCTTCGGCATTGGCTGCGTGCTGGGTCTGGTGTTCGTGGCCAAGCTTATCCGCTGGCTGATGAAGAACCATTCGCAGGCCACCTACTCCGCCATACTGGGCTTCGTGGTGGGTTCCATACTGCCCGTGTTCCCGGGCTTCCCCGCCGCGGCTCAGGTCGCGCCCCTGATCGCCTTTGTCGTCGGCGGCGCGGTCATCACGTTTTTTGAGCTGATAGGCGAAAAACAAAAGCAGAACTGAACTTCACGCAGCACTTACACCCGAAAGGAGCATACCCGCATGGGCAGGTCTTTTGAAGAGTGGAGACCCGGCGACCCGATGATAAACGAGCGGGATTACTGGCAGGACCCCAATTACGTGGCGCCTGATCCCGAAAAAGAAAAGCTGGTGCTCAAACTGGCCACCCTCATCACCGACCGCTACCTCAAAAAATACACGGGCAAGATCAACAACCGGGATCCCGAATACTGGATGCTGGACATGATCCTTACGAAGGAGCAGGTCCGATTCCTTTTAAGCTTCAAAAAGACCCGCGTGCCCTATACGGTCGAGGAATTGGCTCAGAAAAACTCCATGTCCCTCGAAGACTGCCAGAAAATGGTGGAGCGGCTGCGCTGGATAGGGATAATCGAGCAGAACCGCGCCAAAACTGAGGATAAACACCTGCAGTACGAGCTGCCCATATTCGTGCCCGGCAGCGCGGAATTCATGATGATGCAGGATAAACTGACGGACGAGTTCCCACAGCTGGCTACCTTCTTTAACCTCATGACACAGCTGCCCCTGGGCGGCATAACCCAGATGGTGCCTCCAGGAGGCGCGGGCATAGGCATGCATGTCATACCCGTCGAAAAAGCCATAGCTCACGAAAGCAAGTCCGTATCCGTCGAGCATTTGTCCCGCTGGATAGACATGTACGACAAGTTCGGCATTTCAGAGTGTTCCTGCCGGAAACAGCAGGCTATGCGCGGCGAAGGCAGCGGCGAGATCCGCGGCAACTACTGCATCGGCATGGGCGACATGGCGGAATACATGGACGACCGCGGCATAGGCAGGTACATCACCAAGGAAGAAGTCTACGAGATACTTGAGCGCGCCGAGCGCCACGGGTACGTGCACCAGATAACGAATATCGACGGCGAGAACAAGATCGTCGCCATATGCAACTGCGCTCCCGGCGTGTGCAACGCGCTGCGCACCAGCCAGCTTTACAACACCCCCAACCTGTCCGCCTCCGCCTACCGGGCGCACGTTGAAAAGGAAAAGTGCGTGGCGTGCGGCAAGTGCGTGGAGGTGTGCCCCGTAGGCGCGGCCAAACTGGGCCAAAAGCTGTGCAAAAAGGACGGCAGCGAAGTTCAGTATCCCAAAACGCAACTGCCCGACGGGCGCAGGTGGGGCGTGGACAAGTGGAACTACAACTACCGCGACGACGCTAAGATAAACTGCTACCCCTCCGGCACTTCCCCCTGCAAGACCGCCTGTCCCGTGCATCTGTCCGTGCAGGGCTACATCAAAATGGCCTCCGAAGGCAGGTATGAGGACGCGCTCAAGCTCATCAAGCAGGACAACCCCTTCCCCCTGGTATGCGGCAGCGTGTGCAACAGAAGGTGCGAGGACGCCTGCACCAGGGGCACGGTAGACCAGCCTCTGGCGATAGACGAGATAAAGAAGTTCATTGCCTCCCTTGAGCTGGACAGCTCCAGGCGTTACGTGCCCTTCTGCGAAAAGCACGACGGCGGCATGTGGGGCGACGAGTTCAAGGTGGCGGTCATCGGTTCGGGTCCCGCGGGCCTGAGCTGCGCCTACTTTTTACGGCGTGACGGCTATCCCGTGACCGTGTTCGAGAAAGAGGACAAGCCCGGCGGTATGCTCAGATACGGTATCCCCTCCTACCGTCTGGAAAAGGACGTGCTGGACGCGGAGATAGACGTATTAAGGCAAATGGGCATAGAGATAAAGTGCGGCGTGGAGGTCGGCAAGGACGTCACCATCCAAGAGCTGCGCGAAGAAGGATATAAGGCGTTTTTCGTGGCGCCCGGCATGCAGGGCGGCCGCCTGGCGGGCGTACCCGGCGAGGACGCTCCGGGCGTGGAGACGGGCGTGGACTTCCTGCGGCGCCTGAACCGCGATCCCGAAAACGTGCGCCTGTCCGGCAAGACCATAGTCGTTGGCGGCGGAAACGTGGCTATCGACGTGGCGGGCAGCGCATTAAGAGCGGGCTCAAGCGAAGTGGTCATGCTGTGCCTGGAGCAGCCCGACGAGATGCCCGCGTCGAAGGACGAAGTCAGCGAGGCGCTCTCAGACGGCGTCATGATACAGAACGGCTGGGGCCCCAAGGAGGTCCTGAAGGACGAGAACGGCCGCCTCAGGGCCGTGGTGTTCAAAAAGTGCGTACGCGTGTACGACGAGAATCACCGCTTCAGCCCCGAGTACGACGAAAACGACACCCAGACCATACCCTGTGACAATCTGCTTCTGTCCATCGGACAGGCGGCGAAATGGGGCGATCTGCTCAAGGGCACCAAAGCGGTGATCCGTCCCAACGGCACCGTGGAGGCCGATCCCCTTACCCGCCAGATCGGCGAAAGCGACATATTCGTGGGCGGCGACGTGTTCACCGGAGCGCGCTTCGCCATAGACGCCATCGCGGGCGGACGGGAAGGCGCGGTGTCCATCAACCGCTACGTGCATCCGGGCAACCGGCTGGATCTGGCCCGCGACCGCAGGGAATTCGTCGAGCTGGACAAAAACGACATACTCGACCCCTCTCGCATGGAGAGTTTCGACAGCGCGCCCCGGCAGCTGCCCGGCCGCAAAGCGGGCGCCGCCGGAGAGACCTTCCGCGATCTGAGGCTCACCCTCACCGAGGAACAGGTCAAAGCCGAAGCCAAACGCTGCCTGGGCTGCGGCGCCACCACGGTGGACACAAACCGCTGCATAGGCTGCGGCCTGTGCACCACCCGCTGCGAGTTCGACGCCATACACCTGTCCCGCGACAACCCCAAAGCCAGCGACATGTGCCACGCCGAGGACAAAGTCAAAAAACTGCTGCCCTACGTGATAAAGCGCGGCGTGAAGATCGCGCTGGGGATCACGGGGGACAAATAACGCGAAAGCCGTTGCAGCCGCCCTCTGACTACTGATCACTGACCGCTATGACGATTCCTGTTCTGGATGTACGCGCGGGGATAGAGGCCGAAAACGCCGCCCGCGCAGAAAAAGTCCGCGCTTTCCTCAAGGAAAAGGGCGTATATCTGGTGAACCTTATGGCTTCCCCCGGCGCCGGCAAGACCACGCTGCTGTGCCGACTCATCGACGAGCTTAAAACCGGGTTCTCCATCGGCGTCATGGAAGCGGACGTGGACAGCGACGTGGACGCCCGGGCTGTATCCATGCATGGGGCGAAAGCGGTGCAGCTGCATACCGGCGGCATGTGCCATATGGACGCGAAAATGACTCTGGAGGGCTTAATGGCGTTCGGTGACGGCCTGCCCCGGCTGATATTCCTCGAAAACGTGGGCAACATGGTGTGCCCCGCGGAGTTCGATACCGGCGCGCAGCTGAAGCTCATGCTGCTGAGCGTGCCCGAGGGCGACGACAAGCCCCTCAAATATCCCCTGATGTTTCAGGTGAGCGATATCCTGGGCGTCACCAAGTGCGACACCATGCCCGCGTTCGACTTCGATTTTGACCGGCTTAAGCACAACCTTGCGGTTATAAACCCGTCCCTGCCCGTGTTTCCCCTGTGCTGCAAAAGCGGCGACGGCGTGGAAAAACTGGCGGATGAGATCAGGAGGCGCGTATGTTCTATCATCCCGAGAACCTGTTGATACCACTGCCCGAAGACATTTTAAGAGCCAAAAACGCCGGTGAATTCGATTTGTGCCTGCGCCTCATCGAGCGCAAGCTCGCTTCACCGCGCACGAATCCCATGCTCAAAGCGCGGCTGGAGTATGAGAAGCAGACCCTGCCCCGGCTCATAAAGCGCTATCCATACGACCGGAAAGCCGCGCTGGAGGTCGCCAAAAAGCGCATAAGCGGCTTTACGGAAGCGGAGCTTGACGAGGCGGAACTGGAAGGCCAGGTGGACTACATTTTCGTCAGGGGCGAAAAGCGCTACGTATCCCACTTCGCGGGCTCGCTGCTCAAGTTCTATCCGGAATGGAAGGACCGCGAGCTTGTCCCTTCCGGAAAGGATTCCCCCGACCTGGACGAGTTCATCGCCGAGATAAAGCAAAATGGCGAAGCCGGCTACCGTTTCTCGGTCACCTCCTCATTCAAAGTGGAGGACGACGCGTTTGAGAAGGGTGAAACTTACACCGTGCACATACCCGTGCCCGCGCCCTCCGCTCAGCAGGCGGCGGAAGATATAGTTATCAGCGCGGACGCGGACGCGTATATCTCTCTTGCCGGCGCATACCAAAGGACGGTATGCTACAGGCGTACGCTCAGCGAGAACGCTCCCTTCGACGTGCGCTTTTCCTACACCTCCCGCTTAAAGTACGTGCGCCCCTTTGAGGACGCGCCCCGTATCGTATACCCCTTAGTACCCGCTCCCGTGCCTGAAGATCTTGAGCAGCAGTACCCCCACATAGTGTTCACTCCTTACCTCACGAATCTGGCGAAAATGATCGCCGGTGACGAGACACGGCCGCTGTACCTGGCCCGGCGGGTGTACGACTACATCACCACTTTCGTGCGCTACAGTTTCATGCGCACCTACAGCCTGATAGAGAACCACGCCCAGTACGCCGCCGTCAACTTCAAGGGCGACTGCGGCATACAGGCGGTGCTGTTCATAACCCTGTGCAGGATACTGGGCATACCCGCCCGCTGGCAGAGCGGCCTCACCGTGGGCTATAAGACCACAGGCAACCACGACTGGGCGATGTTCTATACCGACGAGTTTGGCTGGCTCTTCGCAGATCCCTCCTTCGGCGGCGGCGCCAAGCGCAACGGCAGCGAGGAGCGCTGGAACTATTACTTCAGCAACCTGGACCCCTTCCGCATGGTGGCCAACCGAGCCTATTACAAGGATTTCGACCCGCCCAAACGCTTTTTGCGCTACGATCCCACCGACAACCAGAACGGTGAGGTCGAGACCGGGACGCACGGGCTGGACAGCCTGGAGTACGACAAGACCGACACAGTCACCGAATTCACTAAGCTGTAAGGAGCGATCATGCGCTTTAAGCTCATCGCCGTGGATATAGACGGCACGCTGTTAAACCCCAAACGTGAGCTGGAGGATGAAACTGTCGCGGCCGCCCGGGCCTGCATGGACAGGGGCGCGTACTTTGTTCTGTCTTCTGGACGCATGCCCCCCGCGCTTAAGGGCATCGCCGAAAAACTGGGCGTGAACGCCCCCGCCGTGTGCTATAACGGCGGTGCGGTGGTAGACCTGCTCAGCGGCAAAGTGCTCTACCAGACGCCCGTGGAGCTGGACCTCGCGCGGGAGATCGCCCTTGAAGCGGAAAAGCTGGGGCTGTACCTGCACGCCTTCGTGGGCGGGAGCTACATCGCGCCGTATTACTGCTCCCTCACCCGCGGCTATGAGGAACTGTGCGGGGTCAAGGCAAGGGTGACGGGCAAGCCCATCTCCCAGAGCCTCACAGAAGCGCCCATGAAGCTGCTGATACTGGACAGCCCGGAAGGCGCCGCCAAAGCCCTGCCCCTGCTCAAACAGAAGTTCGAGGGCCGCGCCTCGCTTATGCAGAGCCAGAAGCACATGATAGAGTGCGTGGGCACCGCCACCTCCAAGGCGGGGGCGCTGGAGTTTTTAAGAAAGTCGCTTTCCGTCTCCCCGGATGAGACCTGCGCCTTCGGCGACGGTCAGAACGACCTTGACATGCTTTTGTGGGCGAAATATCCCTTCGTGATGGAAAACGCACCCGACAGCGTCAAAACCTACTCTCCCCGCTTTACCGTCTGTCCCCCCAACACAGACCTCGGCGTGGCACGCACACTTATGAAGGAGCTTGAAGCATGATAAGGGAAGCCGATCTCGTTTCCGCGCTTAAGCTGGACATCATCGTCCCCAGCGTCACGGGCGAGTTGCCCATAAACGAGGCCAATATCTGCCGCCCCGGACTTCAGCTGACCGGCTACTGGGACTTTTTCGCCTTCGAGCGTCCCCAGCTGTTCGGCAAGGTGGAGATGGCGTATCTGGACACGCTGGACGAGGCCACACTCGGCGCACGGCTCAACACGTTCTTCTCTTTCGCGCTCCCCTGCGTGATAGTGTGCCGCGGGCATTCCATTCCGCCGGTGATGCTTGAACTTGCGAAAAAACGCTCCATCCCCGTATATCGCACCAGCGAGATCACCGTCAAGCTGGAGATGGACATAATCAACTACCTGCGCGAGGCACTGGCGCCCACCATAACCATGCACGGCGTGCTGGTGGACGTGTACGGTGTGGGCCTGCTGATAACCGGCAAAAGCGGCGTGGGCAAAAGTGAAAGCGCGCTGGAGCTGGTCAAGCGCGGCCACCGGCTGGTAGCGGACGACGTGGTTGAGATCAAAAAAGTCAACGAAACGCGCTTGAGCGGCACCGCTCCCGAAGCCATCCGCCACCTGATGGAGATACGCGGAATTGGGCTCATAGACATTTACACCATGTACGGCGTGGCCAGCGTGATACGCACCAAGTCCATAGACCTGGTGGTGCACATGGAACTGTGGAAGGAAGGCGCCTCTTACGAGCGCCTGGGAATGAGCACCCAGACCCAGGAGATACTGGGCGTGAAGGTCCCCTACCTGCTGCTGCCCATCCACCCCGGCCGCAATATCGCGATCGTGCTGGAAGTGGCCGCCCGCAACCTGCGCCTTAAACAGATGGGCTTTTCCGCCGCGGACGTGCTGATAAACCGGCAGGAAAAACTCAGCGGAAAGGAATAGCCTATGGATCTGCGCCAGCAAATAAAGGACGAAGCGCTCAGGCTGGGCGCCTACGAGTGCGGTTTCGCCCCCACGGGCGAGATACGCGTATCCCCCATGGTGCGGCAGCTTTGCGAAAAGAACGCCTGCGGCGCCTACGGCAAAAGCTGGGCGTGCCCCCCGGGCGTGGGCACCATCGAAGACTGCGAAGCGAAGATGCGGGCGTATTCCACCGTGTTCATGTTCTCCACCCGGCACGAGCTGGAAGATTCCTACGACTTCGAGGGCATGATGGCGGGCAAGGACGCTCACATGGCCGTGGAGCCGGGCATCATCGCCATGCTGAAGCAAAAACTGGGAAACGACCTTATGATACTGGCTACAGAGGGCTGCAGGCGCTGCAAGACCTGCACCTATCCCGACGCCCCGTGCCGTTTTCCCGAAAGCCTGCACCCTTCCATAGAGAGCTACGGCGTGGAAGTGAACGTGCTGGCGACCACCTGCGGCATTCGCTACCACAACGGCAAGAACACCGTCACATACCACAGCTGCGTATTCTTTAACGACCCGGACAAAAAGTGATATAGCGGAGGAAAGATCATGTATTACATCGGCATCGACCTGGGCGGCATGAGCATCAAAGCGGGACTTGTGGACGAGGAAGGCATTATCGTACGCAAAGCCACCTGTCCCACGCTGGTCGAAAGGGGCGCGCGTCCCATAGTGGACGACATGGCGCGCCTGTGCCTGGAGCTCATCAAAGACGAAGGCATCGGCGAGGACGAAGTCAAGGCCATAGGCATCGGTCTGCCCGGGATCGAGGACCCGGTGACCGGCCACGTGCCCTTCTGCACCAACCTGTACTGGCACGAGGTGCCCGTCAGGGAGTGGATGAACGAGACCATAAACAAGCCCATATTCATCGGCAACGACGCCACCGTGGCGGGTCTGGCCGAGAGCGTGGCGGGAGTGAGCAAAGGCAAAAGTTCCAGCGTGTTCGTGACCCTGGGCACGGGCGTGGGCGGCGGCATAGTGCTGGGCGGCAAGGTATACAGCGGCTTCCACGGCGTTGGCAGCGAGATCGGCCACATGATCACCGTGTCCGGCGGGGACGAATGCACCTGCGGGAACCGCGGCTGCTGGGAAAGGTACGCCTCCGCGGGCGCGATCATCCGCCGCGGGCGCGAGGCAGCGCAGGAACATCCCGAAAGCAAGATATATAAAGACGTGAACGGGAATCTGGACGACATCACCGCGAAGATCGTGATCGACGCCGCCAAGGCGGGCGACGAGACCGCCGTCAAGGTGTTCGACACATATGTGTTCCACCTGTGCGAAGGGCTGGTCAGCATCATAAACCTGATCGACCCGGAAGTGATCGTGCTGGGAGGCGGCGTGAGCCACGCGGGCCAGTTCCTGCTTGACGCAATAAACAGGACCCTGCCCAAAATGGTGTTCTACAAGACCATGCCTTACGCCAGGATCGCCCTTGCCACCCTGGGCAACGACGCGGGCATCATCGGCGCCGCGATGTTAGGAAAATAGGCTGTTTCACAGCCTATCGCTCAAAATGAAACACTTTTCATTTTGAGCGGTTGGATTTATGAAGTTTTGATGGCGAATGCTGCATAAACGCAAGAGCATCGTCCATCAGGCGACAGGATAACAGTTTTTTCTGAAATTTCTGCGGAAATTTCCAAGCGAAAAAACCGCAATGAAGCGATTACTTGCCCTGGTCGTCGGCGCTCCCGACGCAAAAATCGCTCCTCGAGGCGGCAAAGCCGCCCCTGCGGATCATAGCCGGAGCACTTTGGACTTTGTTTCCCCGTAAACACACATAAAACTGCCGCGAATAAATTAACCACACTTTCAAAGGAGTCAAATATGGAAGTTCGCACCCGTTTCGCCCCCAGCCCCACCGGCTACATGCACCTGGGAAATCTAAGGACCGCCCTGTACACCTATCTGTGGGCGCGCAAAAACGGCGGCAAATTCATACTGCGCATAGAGGATACCGACCAGGAGCGCGAAGTCGCGGGCGCGGTGGACGTGATATATAATTCCCTGGCCACCGCGGGGCTTGAGCACGACGAAGGTCCCGACGTGGGCGGCCCTGCCGGCCCTTACGTTCAGAGCGAAAGAAAGCCCCTGTACATGCCCTACGCCGAGCAGCTTATCGCTTCCGGCCACGCCTACCGCTGCTTCTGCACCAAAGAGCGCCTGGAAGAGGCCAGGAAAGCAGCCGAGGCCAAAGGCGAGACATTCAAGTACGACAAGAAGTGCCTGCATCTGTCCCCTGAGGAGATACAGGAAAAACTTAATGCGGGCGAGCCTTACGTCATCCGCCAGAACGTGCCGCTTACGGGCCGCGCGGGCTTTGACGACGTCATCTACGGGCATGTGGAGGTGGACTGCTCCACCTTGGATGACAACGTGCTCATCAAGGCGGACGGGCTGCCCACCTACAATTTCGCCAACGTGATTGACGACCACCTTATGGGCATCACCCACGTTATGCGCGGCAACGAGTACCTGTCCAGCGCCCCCAAGTACAACCTTTTGTACGAGGCTTTCGGCTGGCAGCCGCCCGTGTACGTGCACCTCACCCCCGTGATGTGCCGGGACACCGCCGTGAACGAGAACGGCGAGACGGTCGAGATCACCCGCAAGATGTCCAAAAGGAAGGGCGACCCCAGCTTCGAGGACCTGCTTTCTCAGGGCTACCTTGTGGACGCGGTCATCAACTACATGGTGCTTCTGGGCTGGTCGCCCCGGGGCGAAAGGGAGATCTACTCCCTGGACGAGCTGAAGCAGATATTCGACCTGGAAGGCTTGAGCAAGTCCCCCAGCATATTCGACATGCAGAAGATGAACTGGTTCAACGCCGAGTACACCCGCATGCTCTCCCCTGAAAAATACCTTGAGTACGCCCGCCCCTGGCTCAATAAAGTGCTGGACGAAACGCGCTTCGACTACGCGAGGCTGTGCGAGCTGTTGCAGCCCCGCACGGAGTACTTCGCGCAGCTGCCCGGAATGGTGGACTTTCTGGCCGAGATGCCCGAATTCTCAAACGAACTGTACGTGAACAAAAAGCAGAAGAGCGACCTTGCCACCGCCGCCTCGGCGTTAGGCGCCGTGCTGCCCCTGCTTGAAGGCATGGAGGACTGGACGGAGATCGCCCTGCACGACGCGGTGATGGCGAAGATCGCCGACATGGGCATCAAAAACGGCCAGATGCTCTGGCCCCTGCGCATCGCCGTCTCCGGCAAACAGTCCACTCCCGGCGGCGCCTTCGAGATAATGTACCTGCTGGGCCGGGAGGAAACGCTCAAACGGCTCAGATCGTCCATCCGGGCGCTGTAAAGAAGCCTGCTCCCTGCCACTGACCGCTGATCGACTTTCCATGAGGAAATGCCTATGAACATCCAGCTTCCCGATTATTCCCGTTCTTCCCTGTCCATAAACTCCTCCATAACGGGGTACTTTGGAGCCAAAGGCGAGTATCCCTCACTGCCCGAGATAGACAGGGAGCTCGCTAAAGGCGGCATCAGCAAGCTCCTGCTCGTGTTGTGCGACGGCATGGGCGAATATCTGCTCAAAAGGCACCTGGGCGCGGACAATTTTCTGGTAAAACGGGACGTGTGCAGCGTTTCCGCCGTGTTCCCCTCCACCACTACCGCCGCCACCACGTCCATCTGGACGGGGCTCAGCCCGATACAGCACGGCTGGCTGGGCTGGAGCCTGTATTTCAAGGAGTGCGCCGCGCAGATAGACACTTTCATAGGCACCGAGAGCAAGCGCGGGGACAGGTATCCGGGCGGCTCTCCCGCCCCCGCGCTCATGCCCCTGCCCGCGCCCTTCCGGACGGGAGAGGCGGATGCGGAAGTGATAATGTACTTCCCCTTCCCCAGCTATTCCACCCATGGCGCGGACAAGAGCCACGTTATAAACGACTTTGAGGACCAGCTGCGCCTGGCTGTGCAGGACTGCGGCCGCCCCGGCAACAAGATCATAGGCATTTACAACGGCCAGCCCGACCACACCATGCACCAGGCAGGCGTGAACGCCCCCGAAACTGTGGAACAGTTCCGGAAGGTTGACCGGCTGCTTGAGCAGGCGGCCTCAGACCTGCCTTCCGATACGCTCATGATCGTCACCGCCGACCACGGACTTGTGGACGGGACAAAGCCGGTGATGCTCAACGCGATCCCGGAGATAAACGACTGCCTGTGGATGCCTCCCTCCATCGAGGCGCGCTGCGCCGCCTGCTTCGTGAAGCCCTGGAAGCGGGAACAGTTCGAGTCCGCGTTCAAGAAATACCTGGCGGATGACTTCGTGCTGTTCACCCGGGAGGAGGCGCTGAGCGTCGGCCTTATGGGCAAGGGAGCGCCGCATCCCAAAAGCGAGGACTTCATGGGCGACTACCTGATCTGCGCCGCGGGCCCGGCATATATCAGGTACGACACCATTAACTGCAGGATACCTGAGATGATAGGCATGCACGCGGGGCTGACTAAAGAAGAAATGACCGTTCCCGTGATACTGGCGCGGGGGAGCAGGGCATGAAGCGCGGCTTCAGGCTGATCAGATTCATACTCTGCGCGCTTACCGCGCTGTTCGCGCTGTACCTGTGCCTGGCGGGATACTCCGGCTGGCTGCTTCCGGACGCGCTCAAGACCCCGCTGCCCCTCAGCACGGCGCTTATGTGCCTGTGCTTTATCGCCCTGACCCTGGCGCGACTGCGTGTAAAAGACGGGTCTCCCGAGACGGGGCTGTTCCTGCTGCTGGCGGGGTACGTGTTTTTGGTATTTGGAGCGGTCAGGCTGATCGGCGCGGCCGCCAAAGCGGGACAGGAGGATTTCTCACTTGACACTGACGCGTACGCCTTCGCTGCCCTTAGCGCGCTGGCCGCGGCGGGAGGCAGGAGCCTGTGTCCCGACGCGAGACCCTCCCGGCTGGGACGCGCCGTGTCCGCAGCCGTGCTTCCGGCCGCGCTTGCCGTGTTCGCGTTCTGGCTGTTCGGAAAAAATGAGCCCTCCGCCGCCTTCGGCAGCCTGTCTGCGATGCTGGCGGTGGCCATGCCCGCGCTTCCGGGCATCGTCCTGGCAAAAAAAGGTGCTGATTCGTCCTCAGCCAAAGCGCTTGCCCGGATTAACGCCGCGGTGATAGACGAAAGGCTGGAAAATGGTCCCGGCGCCATAAAGATCATCCCCGCTCAGGACGTGAGCGAGGACATGCTCGTTTCGCTGGCGGCAGGCGCGCTCAGCGGGCTCGAACGCATGCCGCCCGCGCTTGAAAAACTGGCGAAGCAGAAAAACCTGCCCCTTGACCCGGTGAGCCGGCGTGACGAAAGTGATGACGGCGTAAGGGCGCTGCTGGGCGAAAGCCTGGTGCTGGCGGGCAGCGCGGACTTTCTGGCCGCGAACGGCGTAAAATGCGAGGGAGAGGGCCTTAACGTGGCCCTCAACGGCAAATATATGGGTCAGCTCATTTCCGTCAGCGAAGCTGATGCCGTCTCGCCGCTGGTCAGGCTCGCGCGGCTCATCCCCCTGTATTCTTACCGGGGCGGAAAGCAGAAAAAGGCGGTAAGGCTGGAAGCCGAGGACGGCAAACTGACCCCCACGAAGCATACGATCCGGCTTAAAACCGCTTCCGTTCAGAAGCGCGTGGCGCTGATTTCTTCCGGAACAGAGATCCTCCTGCCCGACGCGGGCTGGACGGGCGACGATCCGGAGAGCTTCCTTCGGGAACTGGAGAGCGCTTTTGGGCGCAGAAAGTCGCTCAGAAGGCGCGCCTGTGCGTATCTGGCGTTCGAGGCGGCGGCGCTGGTGCTGGCGGCGGGCGCGCTCAGGCTGCTGCTTGGCGTAACGCTGCCATTTTGGATCTTCCCCCTGGCCGCGTTCGCGGCGGGGCTGGCACTGACAAGATAAAAAACAAGGAGGCACACGATGTTAAAAGGCATTTCCCCCATCATCAGTCCCGAACTGCTGAAGATACTGATGGAGATGGGTCACGGGGACGAGATCGTTATCGGCGACGGCAACTTCCCCGCCGCGTCCATCGCCAAGCGCCTGGTACGGCTGGACGGCCACGGCGTGAACGAGATACTCGACGCAGTGCTTAAGCTCTTCCCTCTGGACACCTACGTGGACGCGCCCGTCGGCCTTATGCAGGTCATGCCCGGGGACGACGTGGTGCCCGTTATCTGGGACGAATACCGCAAAACGGTGGACAAATACGAGCCCGGCAGGAAGTTCGGCTACATCGAGCGCTTCGATTTTTACGAGAGAGCCAAAAACGCCTATGCCGTGGTCGCCACGGGCGAGGGCGCGCTGTACGCGAATATCATACTCAAAAAAGGCGTAGTCAAGTAAGCCCGGGGCTGCATCATCCGAAAGCGCGGCGCGGGCAGGATCATTTCCTGCCCGCGCCGGCTCTGAAAACACGCGGTTTATGTCCCGACGGTCTGAAGACCGCCGGTTCGTTTACTCAAAAGCGTACCTGAGCACGGGATTTCGCGCCGCGCCCACCTCGTCCGGACGTGAGATCGGGCAGTCGTGAGGAGCGCCGTGCAGCTTCTCCGGCTGAGTTTTCGCCTCCTCAAGCACGTCCAGGAACACCTGTGCCGCCCAATCCAGCGTTTCACGGCTCTCGGTCTCGGTGGGTTCCAGCATAAGCGCTTCGTGCACTATAAGGGGGAAGTACATGGTCGGCGGATGCATGCCGAAATCCAGCAGTCGCTTGGCCACGTCCAGGGCGCTTACCCCCGTCTGCTGTTTGAGCTTTTCCAGCGTCAGCACGAACTCGTGCATGCAAGTGGTGTCGTAGGCCACGTCATACTGTCCTTGGAGCTTATGCATCAAATAGTTGGCGTTGAGCACCGCTGTCCCGGAAGCTTCGGGTATGCCCTCTTTCCCAAGCACCGTGATGTATGTGAGCGCGCGCACGACCACCAGGAAGTTCCCGTAGAAGGAACGCACCTTTCCGATGCTGTTTTCGGGAGAGAAAAAGCGGTAAGCGCCGTCCTCTTCGCGCTTTACCCGGGGCTCAGGCAGGAACTTTTCCAGAAACGCCTTGCAGCCCACCGGCCCGCTGCCCGGCCCGCCGCCTCCGTGGGGAGTGGAGAACGTCTTGTGCAAGTTCACATGCACGCAGTCGAAGCCCATGTCGCCCGGGCGCGCGCGCCCCATCACGGCGTTCAGGTTCGCGCCGTCGTAGTAGTTAAGTCCGCCCGCTTCGTGCACTATGCGGGTGATCTCGAGTATGTTGGGGTCGAACAGTCCCAGCGTGTTTGGATTGGTGAGCATGAGCCCCGCCGTGTCTTCCCCCACCGCGGCTCTGAGCGCGTCCAGATCTACCCCGCCTTCCGCGTTCGAGGGCACCGATACCACGGTGAAGCCCGCCATCGCTGCGGAAGCGGGATTGGTGCCGTGGGCGGAGTCGGGCACTATTATTTTGCAGCGCTTAAGATCGTTCCTGCTTTGGTGGTACGCCCTTATGAGCATAAGCCCGGTGTACTCCCCGTGAGCGCCCGCCGCGGGCTGGAAGCTCACCGCGTCCATTCCGGTGATCTCATTTAGCAGCTGTTCCGTGCAGTATATCACTTCCAGGCAGCCCTGAACGCTCGCCTCGTCCTGCAGCGGATGGATGCGGGTAAAGCCGTCAAGCGCGGCCATTTCCTCGTCGATGTGGGGATTGTACTTCATGGTACAGGAGCCCAGGGGGTAAAAGCCGTCGTTCACTCCGTGGGTCCGCTTTGCCAGCTGAGTATAATGGCGCTCCAGATCCACCTCGGATATCTCGGGCAGCCGGGGCGGCGTCTGCCGGAGCAGGTCCGCGTCAAACGCGAATTCCGGCACGTCGCAGGCGGGCAAAAGCTCCTGTCCCCTTCCCGGTCGGCTCAATTCAAACAGCAGCTTCATTCTGCGCTCACCTCCCCCAGTATTTCCGCGAGACGGTCGATCTGCTCCCGTGTGTTCTTTTCCGTACAGCACCACAGCACTCCGCCTTCCACGGGCAGGCCGCCGAGTATGCCTTCTTTGTCAAGCCGCGCCTGCAATTCGGCCGGCGGCACGGGGCAGCGCGCGACGAACTCGTTGAAGAACGGCTTGTCCGTCACCGGCTCAAAACCCTTGATCTCGCTGAGCCGTTGAGCCAGATAGTGGGCGTGGGCGGCGGAATTCACCGCGGCGCGCTTAAGCCCTTCAGGCCCCATGGCGGCCAGGTACACCGATGCGGTCATAGCGCACAGCGCCTCGTTGGAGCAGATGTTGGAGGTCGCCTTTTCCCTTCTGATGTGCTGCTCCCGCGCCTGCAGGGTCAAAACGAAGCAGCGCCGGCCTTCGGAATCATTCGTCTGCCCCACTATCCTGCCGGGCAGGCGGCGCATAAGCTCCTTTCTGCAGGCCATATAGCCCAGATACGGCCCTCCGAAGCTCAGGGGCAGGCCCAGGGACTGGCCTTCTCCCACCGCGATGTCGGCGCCGCACTCGCCCGGGGACTTGAGCAGACCCAGCGAGATCGGGTACGCGCCCATTATGAACTTGGCTCCGGCCTCGTGCGCGGCGCGCGCCAGCGCCGTGGTATCCTCTATCACGCCGTAAAAGTTGGGACTTTGCACATACACGCACGCCGTGTCCTGCTTAAGCGCCTCTTTGAGCGTGTCCGCGTCCAGGGCGTGACCTTTGGTCCTGAGCACTGTCACGGGCACGTTCCTGCTGCCGCAGTAGGTCTGTATGACCCGGATCACCTGGGCGTCGGCAGTGTCCGGGACGATCACTCCCGTCCTTTTGCGCTCCTGGCACATGAACACCGCTTCCGCCGCCGCCACCGCGCCGTCGTACACGGAGGCGTTGCTCACGTCCATGCCCGTGAGCTCGCAGATCTGGGTCTGGTACTCGAATATGGACTGCAGCACGCCCTGGCTGATCTCCGCCTGGTAGGGAGTGTAGGCAGTCAGGAATTCTTCCTTGGCCGTCACGCTTTTGACTATGGCCGGTATGTAGTGGTCATAAGCGCCCGCTCCCCGAAAGATCGCCCGGTAACGCCGGTTTTTGTCCGCCAGCGCGCTCAGCTTCGCGGCGGCCTCCATCTCGCTCACGCCTTCGGGTATGTCAAGCCCGTGTTTCAGGCGGACCTGTTCAGGCACGTGCTTATAGAGCTCGTCAAAACTGCTAAGACGGAGCTCCCCGAGCATTTCCCGGCGTTCTTGGGCTGTGGAAGGCAGATAGGAGCCCATTACGCTTCCTCCTGCGCGCACAGAGCTTCGTACGCCGCGGCGTCAAGCAGTTCCTCCGCCCCGCCTTCGGCCTCCACCTTTATCAGCCACGCGCCGTAGGGGTCCTGGTTAAGCTTTTCCGGACTGTCGCCCAGCTCGCGGTTGACCTCGGCTACCCTGCCGCTGACAGGGCTGAACACGTCGGACACCGCCTTTACGGACTCGACGTCCGCGAAGGAAGCGCCGGCAGTCACGCTGTCACCCTCCTCGGGCAGGCCGATGAACACGATGTCCCCCAGCGCGTCCACCGCGAACTGCGTCAGGCCTATCACGCTCAAGCCGTCTTCCTGCTTGAGCCACTCGTGCGATTTGGTATATTTCAGCTCGGACGGAATGTTTGCCATGATGATATCCTCCCAGTTTTATTTTTTCCTTGTGTAGAAAGGCAGCGGCGTGACCTGCGCCTCTACCCTGCGGCCGCGCACGTCCGCCTCAACGACCGTGCCTACGGCCGCGTATTCGGCGTCGATCAGCGCCATGGCCACAGGCCTGCCCAGGTACGGGCAGTGGGTGCCTGAGGTGGAATGACCTATCAGTTTATCGCCGACGTACACGTCCTGATGCTCGCGCACTATGCCGCGCCCGGTCACATTGAGCCCCACGCGCACACGTTTGGGCTCGCCTTTCGCGAGCAGCGCGTCTTTTCCGATGAATCCCGGCTTGGACAGCTTTACGCCGAATCCCAGCCCCGCTTCAAGCGGCGTTATCTCCTCGTCCATTTCGTGGCCGTACAGGGGCATGGCGGCTTCCAGGCGCAGCGTGTCCCGCGCTCCAAGCCCGCAGGGGATGAGCCCGTATCCCTCTCCCGCTTCGCGCAGAAGCTTCCAGAGCTTCACGGCGTTTTCGCGGGCAGTGTATATCTCGAACCCGTCCTCGCCCGTGTAGCCCGTGCGTGAGATCATAAGCTCCATGTCCCGGAGCATGACATCCCTCACTGCCGTGTAGTACCTTTTGGGCAGCGCGTTTTCGGGCAGGAGCTGTTTCATTATCTCCTGAGACGCCGGCCCCTGCAGCGCCAGCTGGGCCACGCTGTCGGAAATGTCTTCTATCTCGGTGCCTTCCTGCGTGTGCGCGGCCATATGAGCGAAGTCCTTGTGCCGGTTGGACGCGTTCACCACGACGAGGTAGTCGTCGTCGGCGAACTTGTAAACCAGCACGTCGTCCACGCAGCCGCCTTTTTCGTTGCACATCACGCTGTAGCGCACCCGCCCGGGCTTCATATCGGTAAAATCGTTGGTGAGCAAGCGGTTCAGCGTTTCAAGCGCGGTCTTGCCCCTGAACGTGATCTCGCCCATGTGGGACACGTCGAACAGCCCCGCTTTGGTCCTCACCGCCATGTGCTCGGCGACCACGCCGGAAGCGTACTGTACAGGCAGCAGGTACCCCGCGAAGGGCACGATCCGGCCGCCTTCGGCCACGTGTACGTCATATAAAGGCGTTTTAAGCTCCATTCTATACCATCCTTTCCGCAAAAACAGGGGCACAGGCAGAACTGTCCTGCCTGTGCCCCTGTTGGATGACCTGAAAGATTCTCCGCCTGCGCGGATTGCTTCTTCGGTGCGCTGCGCTTTCCAGAGGTTCGTCCCGAACCGGTTCTTTTGCCTGAGAGTTTGATCCCCTTCGGCTTCATACTTAAATGATCTCTCCCGGTCCGTTCATCCGATACATTGATTGTAGCCTTTTTTACATGAAACGTCAAGCATAAACGCGCTCCTAAAAAACTTTTTGCCCGGCCCACCGCTTGAAAAACCCCCGCAAATAATGTAAACTAGCTCCGGAATATCGATATTCAGAAGGAGGGCGCACGCAGTGAAGGTCTTGATGATACTCGACGATATCTGGCATCCCGCGGAAGTGATAGAGCGCGGCCTCGCCTCTATGGATAAGGAAGAGCTTGAGTTCGATCTGGTAAGGGACGGCAAGGACATCCTTTCGCCTGAGTTCGTCAACCGCTACGACGCGGTCGTAAACTGCTCGGGCAACGCGGTCAACGCCTCCAACACCCACCCCTGGTTCGAGCAGGGAGTGACCGAATTCGGGCCTGAGGAGTTCCGCGACTATGTGGCGGAGGGCGGCGCGCTGGTGGTGATCCATTCCGGCCTGACCATAGGCGGGGACAGAGCTCCCGTGCCCGCGTACACCGAAGTGGTGGGCAGCTATTTCACCAACCATCCGCCCCGTGAGCTGACGCAGGTAAGCGTGACGGAAGAAAACGAGATAACCAAGGGCGTGGAAGCGTTTTCCGAGCGGGACGAGCATTACCAGATCGTCATCACCGCGCCCGACGCGCGGCCTTTCCTTAAGACGGAATCGGAGCACGGCGGGGTGACCGTGAGCGGCTACACCCGCTGTTTCGGCAAAGGGCGGGTAGCGGTGCTCACCCCCGGCCACACGCTGGCGGTATGGGAAAACCCCAATTTCCAAAAGCTCGTGAAAAACGCGATACGCTGGGCAAAAAACGGCTGAGAACAACCGACATGGAGCATAAAATGAAGTATTCTGTCTGCGTGAGCGCCGTGTTCGCGGGCGTTCCCGTACATGAGACGCTGCCGCGTGTAAAGGCGGCGGGCTTTGACGCCTTCGAGTTCTGGAGCTGGTGGGATCAGGACCTTGATAAACTTGACGAGGCAAGACGGCGCACGGGGCTTAAGACCGCCGCGTTCTGCACCCGCTTTTCCTCCCTGACCGACCCGTCCGAAAGGGACAGGTATCTTAAAGGGCTGACAGAATCCGTCAGGGCCGCCAAACGCCTGGAATGCCCGCTGCTCATTTCCCAGGTGGGAGCGGAGCAGCCCGGCGTGTCCCGGCAGGCGCAGCACGAGTCCGTAGTCGAAGGCCTCAGAAAAGCCGCGCCCGTAGCGGAAAACGCGGGCATCATACTTGCGATCGAGCCGCTGAACACATTGGTGGACCATAAAGGTTACTACCTGTACAGTTCTTCCGAGGGCTTCGATATAGTCGACGAGGTGGGCAGCCCCAATGTGAAACTGCTGTTTGACGTGTACCACCAGCAGATCACGGAAGGCAATATCATCGAAAACCTCACGAAGAACGTATCCCGTATAGCCCACATCCACATAGCGGGCAACCCCGGCCGGCACGAGCCCTACGAAAACAGCGAACTGGATTATCCCGTGGTGCTCAGGGCGCTGAAAGACGCGGGGTACGGCGGTCACGTCGGGCTCGAGTACCTGCCGCTCAGGGATCCCGACAAAAGCCTGCGCGCGCTGCTTGAGAAAATGCCGCTGTAAACGTTTTGATCCGACAGGAGGCCTTTGTTCATGCTTTCATACATAATCGTGGGCTCCGGCTACAGAGCGGAGTATTTCGGAAGGATCGCAGCGGCGCATCCCGGGCTGTTCAGGGCGCTGTTTCTGTGCAGGTCTCAGGAAAAGGCGGAAAAGATGACCGCCGACACGGGCATTCCCGCCACGCTGAGCGAAAGCGAGTGCTGCTGCTTCCGCCCGGACTTCGCGGTGATCGCCGTGGACAGAGCGCACATTTTCCAGGTGGCGGAAGAGTGGATAAACAAGGGCTTCCCCGTGCTCGCGGAGACGCCCGTTGGCGAAACGCCCGAACAGCTCCTGAAACTTTGGGAGCTGGAAAAGCAGGGCGCGAAAGTCGTCTGCTCGGAGCAGTACCACCGCCAGCCCGTACTGATGAACGCCCTGAGCGCCATAAGCGAAGGACTGATAGGCACTCCTTCATCCGCGTACGTCTCTCTCGCCCACGAGTACCATGCCGCGAGCCTGATAAGGAAAGCGCTCCTGCTTCCTGCGGGCGAAAGCTTCACTATACGGGCCATGACGCAGAAAAACTCCCTGGTCAGGACCGACTCCCGTGAGACTGCCTATTGGGACGGGAAAGAGACCGAGGTCAGCCGGGACGCCGCGCTCATAACCTTCGCTTCGGGCAGGTTCGCTGTCTACGACTTCTGCGCCGCCCAGTACCGCTCCTTCATCCGCTCAAAGCATCTGACCGTGCGGGGCAGCCGCGGTGAGGTGAGCGACGCTTCGCTCGCCTTCGTTAACGCCGCCGGCGCGCCCGAATGGAGGCTGCTCAATGCCGATATTCCCGAAAAATACCGCGTCCTCGACACTCAGGCGCTGCGCGACCGGCGCAGGGTGCCGCTGGCAGGGCTGACCGGCGACACCGCGCAGGACGAGTTCGCCATCGCGTCCCTGCTATTGGACATGGGCGGATACATAAACGGCGGCCCGTCGCCCTATCCGCTCAAGGAAGCGCTGGAGGATGCGTATTTCACGGTAAAACTCAAAGAAGCGCTGTCTTCGCCTTATGTACCCGTCTGTTCCGAGCGCATGCCCTGGCACGGATGAGGGAAGCGCTGAGCAGCCTTCGTTTCGTCAGTCCGGCGCTGTCCTTTCCCCGCATTCCACAGTGCAGAGTTTTCCCCTTAACCTGTACCCTATCTTCGTGTAGCAGGCGTTGGACGCGGCGTAATCCGCGTCCGTGTACAGCATTGGGAGACAGCCCGCCTCCAGCGCCTTCAGCGTCACCTGATACACCAGGTTTTCGGCGTAGTGTCTGCGGCGGTATTCCGGACGGGTGAACACCAGCGCCACGGACGCCAGCTCTCCGCCGGGATTGAATTTGCAGCTGGCAACGTTGCTGCCCTCCGCGTCCTGCCAGAAATACGTATTGCCCTGCGAAATGAATTTCTCCGCGTCCTCAAGATATTCGGACGCGGTTTTTTTGTCGCTGTCCAGTTCCTCGGCCATCATGCGGATAAAGTCTGACAGCTCCCGCGCATCCTCCCGCGCGCACTTATGCAGGCATCCTTCCGCCTTTACACGGGGAGCCTTTGGCTCAGGGCAGTCGTAAGCGAACATGTTGGTGGATACGGACAGCCGCCTGCCCTCCTTTTCCGCCCTGCCGATAAAGAACTCCGCCAGAGGATACTTGAGGTTGAAGCGCTGGCCCGGCCGCATGAGCCCATGCTCGTTCAGCAGGCGCCAGGCGGTTTCCATGGTTTCGTTTTCGGCGCCGTCCTTTGTCCAGACCCACACGGGGTAGGGCCTGCCCGTGTAGCACACGATCAGCTTTTCGTGGTCGGAGAGCCTGAGGGCGCAGTCCCCGTCCATCACACGTTTCATCACGCAAAAGGTATATTTGTCCTTTTCAAGCAGTCTTTTGTCCCTCTCGTCAAAAAACGCGTCCATAACGCTCCTCCCGCTTCAGCTGCTCAGACCGAAATGCGCGGCCAGCCTTTGGCACACCTCTTCCCTTGTGTCCTTGCCGTCGTCCGGCCTGACCAGCGTAAAAAAACCGCTGCCCGCGTATTCGTCGTAATGCTTTTGGCTGTTTATGAGCTTTAGCCCCTCTTTGTAGTTTTCCATGGCCGCTTCGGGGTCGGGGCAGCGGTTTATCACGTCCAGCAAAAAGCGCTTTTCCGGGTCCTCCCGGTCGAAAAACCTGTCCACGCTCAGGGACTGCGGCGAGAGCAGCACCGCCACGTGCCGATAGTCAGTTATCTCGCGCAGTATGTCCAAAGGGATATTGGTGTCCGCGATCACTTTATTGTCCTTTGACAGGGAAATGAGCTCCGCGACCTCGAATCCCGCCGCCTCCCTTGCCACGGAAAAGATCCAGCGCTCGTACTCCGCGGGTGAGCGCAGCACGAATTCCTTCCAGTCGGTCAGGTTGTTCAGCCAGTATATGTCCGGCTGCTTATCGGGCGAAGCCACCGTGTCGGACACTCGGGAATGGTAGTTTTCGCCGCAGCAGACGAGGCCGTAGCGTTCCGAGAGCATTTTGACCATCGTGGATTTGCCCGCGTACGCCGTGCCGGTTATGAAGTACACGTTTTTCAGATAGTGCCTTAGGATATTGTTTTCTATTTTCACTGTTTGCCGACCTCCGTGTCTAAAACCATCTCGCACAGGTAATAGCTGCCGCCGAATATGTCCGCTTCACCGCGCACAGTAAATCCCGCTTTGGCGTAGAGCCTTCCGGCGGGGATATTTGTTTTGGCTACTGAGATATGTATCGCTTCGGCGCCGCGGGCGCGCAGTTCCTTTACTACGCCCTCAACGAGCAGGCGCGACAGGCCCCTGCCCTGATGATCCGGCCTGATGACCACACGCGCGAACTCCCGCGCGTTTTGCCTGACTTTCCAGCATTCGAACCGGTCCGTCTCGTTTTCAGGAACGATCGAGACAGCGCCGACCGTTTCCCCCATGTCCTCCAGCACGTACAGACACCGCGCGGCCAGGTCGCCCCTTATTTCTTCCTCTCCGGGATAATCCTCGTCCCACACGCAAAACGGCGTGCCTTTTACCGAATTGTACAGGGCAAGCACTGTCTGCGCGTCAGCCTGCCCGGCCTGCCTGAAAACCATCTTATCCTCCTCGAATATCCGAGATAACGGTATTATACATGAGAACACGCGGAATGAAAAGCCGACCCTGCCGTTTTTGCCGTCTCGTAACATAAACCATACTGTTGGTATAAAAATTTTTATCTTATTGGTATTGACAGTGGCTTCCATTCCCCGAGGCGGTCTGATATAATTACGGCATAAGCAATACAGGAGGCGGCGAAAGTGAAACTGAAACTGGCCGAAAACATACGCCTGCTGCGCAAAGAGAGGCACATGACCCAGGAAAGCCTGGCAGCGGCGCTGGGCGTGACGGTGGGCGCGGTATACAAGTGGGAAAACGGGCTTTCCCAGCCGGAACTCAGCCTGATAGTTGAGATAGCGGACTTTTTCGACACCTCTGTGGACGCGCTTTTGGGCTGCCGGCTCAACGACAACAGGCTGGAGAGCGCGCTGGAGCGCCTGGTAGAATACTCCCGGGTCCTGGATCCCGAAGCGCTCGTACAGGCGGAAAAGATACTGGCCAAATACCCCCACTCCTTCCGCGCGGTGTATCGCTGCGCCGGTGTATACCTGGCCTACGCGGCGGGCAGCCGGGATAAGGCGCAGCTTAACAGGACACGGGAGCTGCTGGAGCAGGCGAGGCTGCTGATCGGACAGAGCGACGATAAAAGCGTGAGCGAGACGTCCCTGAACGGCGCCATGGCCCACGTGCTCCTGATGCTGGGTGAAAAGGAAAAGTGTCTGGAGCTGCTCAAGCGCAGCAATGCGACGGGCGAGTTCAACCACTATATCGGCGCGTGCCTGGCCGTGTATCTGAACAGGACGGAGGAAGCCGTGCCCTATCTGACCAAGGCGCTGCTGAATGTGATATCGACATTTTTCGATACGATACTGAGCTACGTGTTCGTGTATTGCGCGCGGAAGGACTGGAACTCCGCGCTGGCGATGATGCGCTGGATGCTGGTATTTTTAAGCGGGCTCAGACTGGAAGAGAAACCCGACGCGCTGGAAAAGACCCGCGCCGAGATGCTGGCGATGCTGGCCCACGTACAGTCGATGGCCGGGCTTGACGGTGAAGCCGAAGCCACGCTCAGGCAGGCGGCCGATACGGCGCTCGCGTTCGATTCCACTCCTGACTACAGCCTGAAGACCGCGCGCTTCGCCGAAGACCTGAAGGAGACGATGTTCGTGGACGCATTCGGCGCCACGGCGACGGGCAGCGTCAGGAACGTGCTTGAACTGGCAAAAGACGAAAAACTTACCGCGAAATGGGAGGAAATAATAAAAAATGGAAACTGAAAAAAAACAAAACGTATTCTCAAACCGCAATTTCCGACTTGTGTTCTTCGGGGCGCTGGTGTCGGAGCTGGGCTCGATACTCTACAGCTTCGCGGTGAGCTTCTACATACTGGAGATCAGCAACAACAACGCGTTTTTGCAGGGGCTGTACCTGGCGCTGTGCGGCGTGGCGATGCTGGTGTTCACCCCTGTCGGCGGCGTGATGGGAGACCGTTTCAACAAGGCGAAGATCATGTACCTGTGCGACTACCTGAAGGGCGGGATCATACTGCTGGGCACCGCGCTGATGCTGCTGTTCAGGGAAGCAGACGCCCATATAGCGGTGCTTTTCGCGATAGGCATACTGGGACACTCGGTGAGCGGCGTGTTTTCTCCCGCGTCAGGCGCGCTGTTTCCCCACATACTGGACGATGCACAGCTGCAGCAGGCAAATTCCTACTCCGCTATTAAAAGCTCACTTGAGGGCATACTGGGCATAATACTGGCGGGCATACTCTACGCCGCGCTGCCCGTGTACGCGCTGTTCTTCATGGTGGGCGCGGCTTACGTGGCCTCGGGAGTATCGGAGATGTTCATAAGATACGAGCACCGTCCGTCCGATGAAAAGCTGACCCTGCGCCTGGCGCTGAAGGATATGGGTGAAGGCATCAGTTACTTAAAGACCAAAAAGGCGATACTCGCCATGATAGGCGCGATACTGTTTATCAACTTCTTCTTCGCGCCAGTAACGGGCAATTTCCTTCCATATTTCATAAAAACGGACCTGGTCCAGGCGCCTTCCTACCTGCTTGACAAAGTGCTCACGCCGGAGCTCTGGTCCTCCGTGTTCAGCGTATGTATCGGAATAAGCTCCCTGGCAGGCGCGGCGATACTCTCCGCCCGCAAGCCCGCGGAAAAATGCGGCTATTCCAACGCGCTCAGGCTGTGCGCGATGTCCGCTGTCATCATCGGCCTGGCACTCAGCTACTGGCTGCTGGTGGACAGGGGCGCGTCCATCAACGCTTTCCTTATCTCATTCTCCATCGGCTGCCTGGTGACGGGCTTCCTCATCTCATATATCAACATCCCCGCCACTACCGTGCTGATGCGGGTGGTTGACAGGGATAAATTAAGCAAGGTCTCCAGCATCACCAGCATCGGCTCCCAGGGCATGATGCCCATCGCTTCCGTGCTGGCAGGCGCGGCGCTGGAAGGCTGGGGCAGCTCCGTGCTGCTGGCCTTCTGCGCCCTCGGGTTCACCGTGACCGCGATACTGATGGTGTTCAATAAGAGGATAAGGGAGATATAGTGGTCAAGGCTCAGAGGCTGAGCCCGGGGGGGAGGCACTTCGTCAGGAAGCGTCTCCTTCCCTCTTTTTAGCGTGACTGTCAAAGCTTGATTGATTATGCCGGTTCTATATGTTATCATATTCCCGACGAATCGGAATCTGTGGAGGTTGCGATGAAGAATTATACACAAGTATATGTAAAAAACAGTTTTGAAGCAGCAGCAACATACTGCAAAGCCTTTGGAGCAGAAATAACTCGTGAGTATAAAAACGAAGATAACACTGCTTATGAGCACTGTGAGCTATCTGTAAACGGGGAAGGTTTTCTGGCATTGGCAGAAGCGAAAAATCCCTGTGATATAGATATAGTACATAAATACAAGTGGGAAACGATGACCTTTAACGTTTTTGAAATGGGAACAGAAGAAGCTGTTTATAATGCTTTTCAAGTTTTGATCGATGGGGGTGTAATTATCGAACCTATCGGAGAACTTCCATGGAGTAAATGCTGTGCCACCATTATTGATAAATATGGGGTGTGCTGGTGGATATCAATTTAACAAATTCCGGTTTGCTGAGATGCCATTTTCGTGTCCGCAGGTACTGCGGGCATCGGATCCTGCGCTCCAATACCCGCAGTATACAGACAAAACAGGCGTGACCTTCACGGTCACGCCTGTTTCTTTTTTTTCAGGCAGTTGCCTGCCTGAAAACAGCTTCCTTTCGGAATGTGCCCCGAATGCCGCCTCTGACAGTTTATAACAGCTTGCGTATCACCGGCAGGATCGCTTTTGCCCAGGCGGCGTTGCCCTTCGCGTTGGGATGAGCGCCCCAGCGGGACAGCCAGGGCTCGTCCCCGCTTCTGGAAAGCACGGGCACGTTGTCGAACAGCGCGTCCGCTTCCTTTGACAGTTCTTTTCTGATGTATTCGTTCACGGACAGCCACCTGTCCCGATACTCCGGCGCGTAATCAAAGGGCGGCACGGTCTGTATGAGCACCTTTACGCCACTGAGTTTGAGCGCGCGCACGATATAGGTGAGATCGCGTTTGAGCAGGTCCGCGTCCCCCAGCTGGAACAGGTCGTTCACCCCGTAGCACACGACCATCACGTCGTTGTGCCTCGCCTTGTACAGCCAGCCTCCGTCCAGCGCGGCGTCATGCGCGCGCCCGTAGCCCAGGCCCAGATCCCACACGGCGACCTTTTCTCCCAGCGCGTCCTGCGCCAGCGCCGCCACATGGGTGTAAGTATTGCGCGGAGTGCCTATGCCCTGGGTGATGGAGTCGCCTATAAAGCCCAGCCTCGTTTCACCTTTGCTGAGCGTACCTGCCATGGATGGAAACGGCATCTGAGTTGAGTATACCCACCTGCCTTTTTCCAGCCTGAACGCTGGCAGCAGGCTCTCCGTGTGGCAGGGGATCCGGGCTCCAGAGAACGTCATCTCCACGCACATGTACTCTCCCCTGCGCGCGGTAAACGGGAAGGGGTCGCAGGCGAATATCTCGCCCGGATTGACCCGCTTTTCTTCCATTCCCCCAAACGTGACCCGCGCGAAGCTCTCGGGCTGCGCGGCTGCCTTCATGGTGCAGGAAACGGCCCTGCCTGCCCTGAGCGAATGTATCGTCCAGGTACCCGGCACGAAATTGGCGTGGCTGTGGCTGCCGTCCGCGTATGTGGAATCCATAAGGTTCGAGTAAAGCAGCGCGCACTCCCCTGTATCCCGCGAAAGCCTGTAATACACGCGGCAGGTGATCTTTTCGTCGGTGTCGTCCGTACCGAACCAGTTCTGACTGCCGCTGCCAGCGGCGGTGCAGGAAACAAAGCGATCAAAAAACGTCATTTGTCATGCCTCCACAGTACGTGGTCTGTCACTTTTTTTCAGGATATCCAGCGTATGGTTTGACGCGCCTATCAGATCTTGGCGCTCGCAGATGGAGAAGTGGTAATCCATCCATCTCGAAAAGGTCCCGGCGTCCATGCCGTCGATCATGTCCATCAGGTAATGGGCGGCTCCGTCCGTCGCGATCAGCTTGACCCTTTCGACGGGGAAAACGGAATCAAGAGAATCGATGTCCTCCGTTCTCACCAGGTCTATTATTTCCTTCGGCTCGCTTTTGCAATGCCAGTCCTCTGTCAGCATGCCGTTTGCCAATACCTCGTCCAGATGCTTTGCCGCGAACACATACAGTATGACCGTGGGCTCGTTCATGCAGTACGCGACCATGATGCAGCCGCCCGGTCTGGTCACACGCACGGCTTCCGACATGGCCCGCAGTTTGTCGGCCTTTGTGTAAAGGTGGTACATCGGCCCCAGAAGCATGGTAAGGTCGAATTTCCCGTCCGCCAGGGCCGATAAGTCCAGCGCGTTTCCCTGCAAAACGGTGATGGGTTCCGTACCGTCCAGTTTTGACCTGAGTATGTCCAGATTATGCGCGACCAGTTCCACCGCCGTAACGTTATAGCCTTCTTTTGCCAGCGCCACGCTGTACCTGCCCGTGCCGGCGCCGACCTCAAGGACCGCGGCGCCGGAAACGCCGGAAAGATACTCATGTATGTACTTCATCGTGGTCAGATACTCTATCTGACCGTGCTTAGACAGCAGTCTGCTGTCCTCGTCATGGGTGTTGTAGTATTCTTCCAGATAATTCATGCCGATCCTCCCCGGATTTCGCCTCCCCGCCCGGTTTTGCCTGAGCGTTTGCCTGATCAGGTCCTGTTCACGTCTTTACGCCCTGAAGCTCAGGGCGGTACAGTAAACGAATGGTCCACTCGATCAGTCCGCCGTGAAGCTTTCAGCGGGATAGCTCTCAGTTCCTCTTTATCATGATCAGCTCCATGGGCTGTTCGTATCCCGGGATGTCCACCACGAACCCGCCGGCGTCTTTGTAGCCCAGGGCGCGGTAGAAGTGCTGCGCCTGCTCGTTTACCTGCGTGGACGTCATCAGCATCCCGCAGCCCAGATCTTTCATGTCCTGTTCCCAGCGCTCCATAAGCTGCCTTCCGAAGCCCCGGCCCCGGTAGTTTTCGTCTATGTACAGCATATTGCAGAAGGGCACACTGTCCCAGAACAGGTTAAAGCGCAGTATGCCCACGAGCTTTCCGTCCTCGATATACACATAGCCCTGCCGGAGCCTGACCTTCTCGTCAAATCCCATATCGGGCAGGCCGTGGTCGAGTCTGTACCACGCTTCTTTGTCCCTGCTCTCAACGTATCTTATCATGGGTGTGCTCCCCTCACCTGCTGCCTTCGTCTTCCCTGAGCAGTTCTCCGCGCACGGCCACTCTGCCTCCGTCGGGACAGCGGACGAAGAAGGTCCGCGCCTTTTTGTCCCCGCAGTCGAGGTCTCCGCCGTTTTGAAGCGCGAACACGTAAGGATATATCACGTTCCACAGTTCGTGGCAAATGGGCGGGCACAGGTCTTCCACCACGAAACAGTCGCCCTGTTTGTGGTAAGCGCTCCTGCACTCGCTGTGCGTGACGGTGAGCTTAACTTTTGCCATAGTCAATACTCCACGGGCAGCTCGCTTACGTTGTACTGCTTTTTGAAGCGCTCCTCGTCCTCGGGAGAGCGTATCAGCATGACCTCGGTAAAGCGCCCGTCCTTTTTGTTCTTGAAGCCCGCCACCTTTTCGCCGGTGCAGATGGAGGAACGTATGGCGGGGTACTGGGTCTCGGGGTCGTAACCGATGTCGGTTGTCGGCGGTGTCTTTTTGCGGAAAAACATGGTGTCACCTCTTTGGTATCCGGCTGTCAGGGATGTCAAATCCCCAGTTCTTCATAGATCTTTTCTATGAACGGGGATTTGTGCGCGATGTAACTGTCTATGTCGTACGGGTACAGCGCCGCGGCTTCCCGCTTGACGCGGCTGTACTCGCTGACG
This sequence comes from Clostridiales bacterium, assembly GCA_024684375.1. GTDB lineage: Bacteria > Bacillota > Clostridia > Christensenellales > Aristaeellaceae > RUG14130. The sequence goes on along the minus strand of JAIKWZ010000050.1, from coordinate 49,206 downwards.
GCGCCTGGATGGGCGCGCAGGTAGTCCCTGAAGGCGAGGTGCCGCTTCAGCTCCCCGGAAGCCTCCGCGCACACGTACAGGTGGTGCTGCATAAGGTGCTGCTTGCCCTCGTAGCCGAAGGCTTCTCTCCCGGGGATGCCCAGGTCGCCCTCATGCCGGTAGCCGATCCTGTTAAGCTCCTGTATGGCATCGTCCAGCTGGGAGCGATCCTTTATAACCGCGTCTATGTCGATTATGGGCTTTGCCCACAGCCCCGGCACTGAGGTGCTGCCCACGTGCTCGATAGCAAGCGCCAGATCTCCCAGCGCGGCTTTCAGTTCCGCTTCTATGGCCTTGAATGCCTCTGCCCAGTTTTTGTCGTAGGGCAGCACGACGACATGTCTCGTGACCATTCAGTTCCTCCCCATATCCGGCTGCCTGACCAGCACCATTCTTATTTCCGTGACCGGGGACCCGATGGTCTGCGTCTTTTCGGCGCCGTCCGGGCGGAAGCCGCACTTTTCGTAGAAGCGTACGGCGCGGCCGTTGCCCTTGAGCACCCACAGCGCCACCTTCGGCTGGTCCAGCATGGATAGCGCTGCGTCCATCAGCGCCCTGCCCGCTCCGGTGCCGTAATACTCTTTGAGCACGTAGATAGCTATTATCTCCCCGGTGTCGGCAAGGTCGTCTCCCCGGTAATTGCCGTAGGCAGAGAAGCCGATGACCTTTTCGCCGTCTTTTGCTATAAAGATGTTGTCCGGCCATCTGCGGGCGATCTTTTCGCACTCTTCCGGCGTGAGCCTGTCCAGGAAGCTCTGGTCGATCAGGCCTTTGTACGCTTCCTGCCAGGACTGCCAGTTCACGTACGCCTTGCCCTTTATCTCCGCCTCGGTCTCCATCTTCTTTATCACGAAGTCCATGCCGCGGTGCTTCAGCGCCTTTTTTACCAGCACGCTTTCCTCCGTGCGGGATACCTCCGTGAAACCGTGCTTAAGGAACAACCCGACGGAGGGATTGTCGGCGGCGATCGAGTCGTACAGAGTATCTAAACCGTTTTCCCTCGCCGCTTCGCAGAGCAGTTCAATCGCGGCGCTTCCGTGCCCTTTGCCCCTGAACGGCGCGTATATGAGCACGTCAGCCATGAAGCCCGGCACGTCTTCGTCCCAGTGATAAGCGGCCTCTCCGACAAACTGCCCGTTTTCGTCTTTCAGGTACCTGTAAAAGCGTTTGCCTTCCGGCGCGGCTATCCAGCGGCCGTACCAGCCGGACCATTTGTCTTCCGGGAAGGGGATGGTTCCTCCCCAGGCGCGGTTGTAGGACATGGTAGCTTCGTCCGCAAGCATTTTCTGCTTGAACCACATCTCTTCGGGCTTGGGAACATAAAACGTCAGCATCTCTTGCCTGCCTCCAGTCGGCGGAACAGACCAGCTCTCCCGGAAGCGCAAAGCAAACCGGGACCTCTGGCTCGCGCTGCATTCACCTGACTCAAAGTCATTTTCCGATCTGTGTCATACGGTCGTTCCGGCTCGGCAGCCGGACGGCTTCGGCCCATAAAGAGTTCTACATAAGGGACATCACATATATCTGGCACGGATTATTCTCGTCCCACAGTAGTGGGAATACTTCAAATTCCTTAAAGCCAAGAGCGAGATAAAAGCGGTTCGTGTTATCGTAATCCTCGTATACGCCCATCTTAACAGTCTTGACCTGAAGAAATGAATAGCCTTTCCCGACGGCAGCTTCTTTTGCCTTAAGGAACAGGTCCCGGCCTATGCCCTGCCTGTGGTATTCCTTCAGCACGCCTAATACGGACAATTCAGCCGTATCTTTGCCTGTTTCTTTCAGGCAGATGAATCCGACAGGGCGGCCTTCATCGTATGCCGCATAGAGCAGCTGATTTTTGCTTTCACGAATATAGGCTTCTCGTGATTCGGGGATCCCAAACCAATCAGGCAAAGCCTCCAATACCAGCCGCACTACGCTTTGTTTTTCAACAGGATCCGTAACTTCTTTTATCGTCATATTATCGGCTCCTCAGACCGGAGATAACGCATATGAGAGTTCGATCTCATCAAGCCCATCTGTTATCGCGTGGATCTTGCCTGTTTCCTTAAAACCTGCTTTATGATAAAACCGTTTTGCATCGGTGTTGTTTTCGAGTATCCAGAGAGTCGGGATGCCGGTGCATCGCTCGATCGCGAATCTCAGCAATTGCGTGCCGTATCCCATTTTCTGTTTATCCGGTAAGATATAAAGATCTTCGATCAGACTCTCTCTGACCGAAACAACACCGATCGGCTCATCTTCGACCAGCATATAGAAGCTGCTACCGGAGTTTATCTTTTTTTGTATATATTCCTGCTGCCTTTCGGGCGTGTGCATACCGACAAACTCAGGGGTACAGAAAGAACGATGCGACTCTATCCATGAGGTCGAATGTACCGTCGCTGCCTGCGGCAAGGTTGTTTTGTCCACTGAAATGATCATGTTTTCCAGCTTAAATCTTTTTTTCGGATATAGCGGAACAAACGTATCGAGGCGTGTCCCACGCTGCCGCGGATCAGCCGCGGGGCCTGCTTCGCGCAGGTCTGGGCTTCGCTTCCGGCAATTCGGGGTATATGGCGGTAAACAGCGCTTTCAGGAATTCTCTGTCATCCACCCTGTCGACCAAAAGCATGGGCTTTGCGCCTTCGTAGGGCAGCTCCGTGTCCGCGTCCGGCATCATTTCAAGCGCCGCCTTGACGGGTTTTACCAGCAGGCGGTCGTCGTATATGCCGCCGACCGGCTTGCCGCGATAATAAAGAATGAATTCCCCCATCATCGCCCGCCAGCTCACTTCTTCCAGTCCCGAGAGCTGGTCGAGGATGAAATCAAGGTATTCTCTGCGTGACGCCATGACCGTTTTTCTCCTTACCACACAAACGGAACGAGCCGGAACTTCACCTTCCGCTCATACTCCGTATATCCGTCAAGCTCTTTTTCCAGCAGCTGCTCTTCGTCTTTGATGCGTTTGACTATTATGGGGATGTACGCCAGCATGACGATAAAGGATATGACCGAGCCCAGCGCCAGCGGCATGGACAGGAACATGATGACCGTGCTCATGTACATCGGGTGGCGCACGGTGCCGTACAGTCCCGAGTCGATCACCTTCTGGTTTTCTTGTACCTCTATCGTGCGGGACAGGTAGGCGTTTTCCCTGAGCACTTCCGCGTACAGGCCGTATCCCAGCAGGAACACGCCCGCCGCCGCCCATGAGACCCAGGAGGGCAGGGTTATCCATTCAAAGCGGTGATTAAGCCCCGCCAGTATGAACGCCGCCAGGAACATGAGCCCGCCCAGGACGACGACCGCCTTCTGCTCGCCGCGCTTTTCTTTGGCGTTCAGGCGTTTTCTGAGCAGCTCGGGGTTTTTCCTGAGCAGTATGATCCCGGCGATGAGCATCGGCATAAACAGTACGCAGATAAACAGCCACGCCTGCCAATAGCTCAGCGAGCCCGCCGGGATGAACAGCAGCGCCCCCACCAGCAGCAGTCCCGCCAGAAATTTGGTCAGCCCGTCGGTACACAGTTTTTTATCCATACTGTCCTTCCTTTGCCGCCCTCCGCGCGGAGCCGGCTCGGTTCATTTCGATGGGTCGAGTTCCTTTATGCGCTCAAGCGCCGCGTCAAAGCACTCGCCGATGAGCGCGCTTATTCCTGCGGTTTTGAGCCTGTTGACGCCCGCCTCGGTCACGCCGCCCTTCGTGCTGATCTTGTCTATCAGATTTTCCAGCGTCATGTCTCCTCCCGCGGTCATGCTCAGCGCGTTCTCGAACATGCGCCGCATCACTTCGCCGCTGGTCTCACGGCTGCCGAACAGTTTTTCGCACGCGCTGCGGTATTCCAGCATCAGGAATGCCGCGAAGGCGGGGCCGCTGCCCGCGCACACAGTGACCGCGCCCAGGTCGTCCTCCGGCACGGGGATAAGGAAGCCCAGCTTCCCGAACACCTCTTCGGCCTGTTCCATGCCCTTGACGCCGCTTTCGGGGCACATGCCCGTTACGCCCGTCAGGCTGGCGATGGCCAGGTTCGGCATCATGCGGATGACGCTCAAGCGGTTTTCGGCGTCACCCAGCATTTTGTGGGTATCGCTTATGCTGACTCCCGCCATGAAGCTGACTATGAGTTTGCCCGTAAGGTCGTAACGCGCCATCTCGCCCAGCGCCTCTTTGGCGTTCTGAGGTTTAACGGCAATAACGATCATGTCCGCACGTGCGATAAGTTCCCCTTTGTCCGGCGTCGCCCGCACTCCGGGCCAGCGCGCTTTGACCGTATCCATGCTTGTTTCCGTACGGGCGTTCACGCTAAGGTCCTCTTCCCTGACGCCGCTTTTGACCAGACCCTCGATAAAGGCCTGCCCCATGTGTCCCAGCCCGATTATTCCTATGGTCATACTGTCCTCCCGATCGGGTCACCCGATTATCCGCTCTATCGTCTCAACAAGCTCCGTCAGCCCTGCCCGGTCGTCTTCGTTAAAGCGCGAAAACACGGGACTGTCTATGTCGAGCACCCCAATGACCTGCCCTGCCGCGTGGACCGGCACCACGATCTCGGACAGTGATGCGCTGTCGCACGCTATGTGCCCGGGGAAGGCATGCACGTCAGGCACCAGCTGGGTCTTGTCCTGCGCCCAAGCCGTGCCGCACACCCCACGTCCTTTCGCTATCCTTACGCACGCCGCCTTGCCCTGGAAGGGGCCCAGCAGCAGCGAAGCGCCTTTGACCAAATAGAACCCCGCCCAGTTCACGTCCTCCATGGCGTGAAACAGCAGCGCGGACACGTTGGCCATCACGGGTATTGGGTCGTTCGATTCCTCGGCAAGCGCTTTGATCTGTTCTGTAATAAGCCTGTAATCCGTCATTTGGCCTCCCTGTTTTTCGCCGCCTGCTTAAGTTCGTCTATATAGTTCTGGGCGCGGTAGGTGATAAGCTCATCCCTGCTCATGTTTGCCAGCATTTCTTTCGTCACCCACCTGAACGCCACGGTCTCGCCCTCCTGGAGGACGATCCTGTCCTTTGGCCAGTCGGTCCGGCACATGAAAACGGCATAGATGCAGTGGTTTTCGGGCCTTACGACGGTGCCCAGCCGCGTGAGCGCGTCCGCCCTGATGCCCGTCTCCTCAAACAGTTCTCGTTTCGCGCAGGCAAGCGCGTCCTCGCCCTGTATGGCGGAGCCGCCCGCGCTGGCTTCCCAAAGGCCGCCGAAGGGCTTGCGCGAATCCCGCCGCGTGAGCAGATATTCCCCGTCCTCGTGGCGCACTATGATGTCGCACACCAGGTGGAACTGTCCGTCCGGTATCTTTTCTCCCCTGACGAGCGTCACTCCGCTTATCTTATTGCCGTGTTCATCGTACGCGTCCCAGAGCTCCATAAACAGGCTGTCCTTTTCATGCTGTCTCATAAGGATACCACATTATCGGAACAATATCCAGCCTGCCGGAACAATAATTTGCCTTTGGGAAGTGCCCCCTCCCGTGATGTGAAAGCAATATTGAATTAACTATGGCTTTAGCCTGGTTTTAGGTTCACGCGCTATACTCGCATCCGCAATGAGGAGAAAGCGCTCAGCCGAACCCCTGCCGCTTGATAACATAAACAGGAGATCTTACGATATGAAATATAGGAAATATAAAAAAGAGATCGCCATCCTGCTGGCGCTCGCGCTGCTCGTGGGCATCGCCGCGTTCGTGAGGATGAGCGCCGTGTCCGGGACAGGCTCCGGCACCGCCGTTTACACTGTCCCCGCCGCGACCGCCGAAAGCAGCTCGCAGCCCGTCTCCGCTCAGGACATAAACGCGAAGGAGACAGCCGAGGCTTTCGTCATGACCACTGAGGACGGCGCGTTCAGCCGCTCAGGAAACGTTTATACCGTCACCTCTGCAGGCACTTACTCGCTCAGCGGTCTGCTGGAAGGCCAGATACTTATCGACGCGGGCGAAAACGACAAGGTCACCCTGGAGCTTTCCGGAGTCACCGTTACCTGCGCCACGGACTCCCCCGTCAAGGCGGTGCGTGCCGGCAGTCTGGATATCTCCGCCAAAAAAGATACCGAAAACGTGATAAACGACACCCGAGCCGCCAAACAGGCCGACAGTGCTTCCCAGGGCGAAGGCGCCATATATGCCGCCTGTGACCTGAAGCTCAAGGGCAGCGGCACTCTGGTCGTGAACGCGGGGTACAACAACGGCGTCCACACCACCAAGGATCTGACTGTACAAAAGCTGTTCCTAAAGGTCACCGCCCGCAACAACGCCATAAAGGGCAACGATTCCTTTTCCATGACAGGCGGCGCCGTGGTCGCGATCTCAACCTACGGCGACGGCGTCAAGACTGAAAACACCAACGTGAACAAAAACGGCGTGACCCGTGGCAGCATGGTCATCTCCGGCGGCTCGATGACGGTGTACGCCGCGGGCGACGGTTTCCAGGCGGCGCGGAATTTCGAGCTGGTTTCCGGCGAGGACGGGAGCGTCCCCAGCGTGACGGTATATACCGGAGCGTACAGCGAATACACCGCTTCCGATGCCGCGACAGATTCCTGGAAAGGCGTAAAGGTACAAAACGAACTTATCATACAGGCGGGCAGCATCAGCGTCAAAAGCTACGACGACGCGTTCCACGCTGATCAGGGGACGTCGCTTGACGACGGCACGGCCGGAAAAGGCACCATAAGCATCTCAGGCGGCAGCGTGACCCTGAACGTCAATTCCCCCGAAGGCAAGACCATGGGCGGCTCCGACCGGGGCGTCTATAACGGACGCGGCTGGGGAGGCCGGGGCGGCTGGAGCGGCCAGCAGAGCGCCGCCGGCGCGGACGCCATCCACGCGGACAGCACCCTCAACATTTCCGGCGGCACTGTCGTGATCGAAAGCGCCTATGAGGGGCTCGAGGCAAACGTCATCAACATCTCCGGCGGGAGCACCCGGGTGAGCGCGAACGACGACGGCGTGAACGCATGCAGCGGCAGCTCTGCTCCCCTGGTCAACATAAGCGGCGGCTATCTCGACGTGACCGTTTCCGCAAGCGGCGACGTTGACGGCATCGACAGCAACGGCAATTACAGGCAGTCCGGCGGTGTGGTCATCACCAGGGGGCCGAGCAGCCAGATGGCCGCCGCACTGGACGCGGACGGTTCGGTGTCCGTGACCGGCGGCACGCTTATAGTCCTGGGCTACGCGAGGGTGAGCACGGGAGGCAGCGTCAGGTCCGTCTCCCTCTCCCTGCATTCCGCAGGGACGCACACAGTCACCGTGAACGGCACCGCCTTCACTTTTGTCAACTCAGATGCTTACGCGCGCACTTTCTGCTACAGCGACGCGCAGATCTCCGCCTGAGAAGCGTGAGCTGTCCGCGCTGATGTCCCCATGCGCGCGGGCGTCAGCGCTTAGTGTCCCCCCTGAGCCAGTCTTCCCTGCGCAGCAGGCTGACATGGCCCCGTCGCGTTTCTCCCATCTGAAGTACGGGTACATCATCGCTTGTCCATTGGTATTTAAATCCGAGCTTCTCCTGCACCCGCTTCGACCTGAGATTGCCCTCGTAATAGCCGCACCACACGCGCTCGAGCTTCAGATCCTCAAACGCGTGCCTGAGCATCTCCCGGGCCGCTTCCGTCGTCAGGCCGCGTCCCCAATAGGGAACGCCCAGCCAGTAGCCCAGTTCCATCTCGTCCGCCTTTTGGGCAAGATCGTTGCGGTGCAGGCCTATGCTTCCTATCGGCAGTCCCGTTTCCTTAAGCACGATCGCGAAAGTTTCCGGCGCCGAAAGCACGTCAAGTATGACCCGGCGGCTGTGTTCCGGGTCGGTATGGGCCGGCCACCCGGCGCTTGGCCCCACGCGGGGGTCCTTCGCGTATTTATAGCATTCCTCGGCGTCCGCCGCGTCCCAGGGCCGCAGTATCAGCCTTTCAGTTTCCAAAACCACGCGTCATCCCTCTTTTCCGCACGGGCAGAGCGTCACCGGTCTTCTTCCAGGGACTGCAGGCCGTGTATGTCGTAATTGTCATAATAGATGTCATAGGCGGTCCGCTTATCCCCGGAAAGCTCGATCAGCGCGCCTGCCTGGAACATCGCGGAAAGTGAGCCGCTCGGCGCGCGCCAGGCAGCGTTGCTGACGACGCGGATATCGCTATCGCGCAGTATCGCCTCCGCGCCGAAGAGCAGCGCGCCCGTAGCGATATGGTAGTCGCTGGATATGATCGCGAGATGCCTGACCCGCGGATGTTTTGCCTCAAGCAGTTCGAAGGTATACATAGCATTCTGCGCGGTGGTCAGGGAACGTTCCTCCGCCTCCACCCGGGAAGGCTCCACGCCCTGCGACACCAGCCATTCCTTCATCCGCCCCGCCTCTGTGGCTGCGGGGTCGCCCAGCGCGGTGCCGCCGCCCGTGCATACTATGAGCGCGCTGGGATACTGCCGCGCCGCCTCCAGCAATACCTTCAGGCGCTCCACCAGTTCTGCCCGCATCGTGCCGTCCGGATTCAGCTGAAAGCCCAGCGCCACCAGGCACAGCGAATCGTCCTGCGCAAGGTCGTCCGGCAGCCGGTCGTTGACTGTTACCGGGGCTGTCCACAGATCCATTATGCTTATCCACTTTTCTCCGAGGGCAGAGTCGACTTTTTTGAGTTCGGCCAGTGCCTCTTCGTTTCTGGCCCCCGTCGCGGCGTAGGTGACCACCGCGCGCTCGATCAGGGCTTGGCCCGGATCCGAAACGCCGTCTTCGCCCGCGGCGGGAAGCAGCGCCGCCGCAGACACGCACAGCAGGATGATAAGCGCGATAATATTGATTTTCATTTGGGTCAAACCTCCAGTCCGCCATTAAATGCCGCTTCGGCGCCAGTCTAACGCGGCAGGGCGTTTCGTTTCTGCCGCGGCGCAGTTCAAACCGTCCGGCCGGGGAGGAAACGTTCGCCTGTCCCGCAGTGTTTTTGCGGGCTGTCGTCGCTTCGCGTCCCTCAAGTCTATTCTAACACCCGCGGCCCGCAATATCAATTTCTTTTTTGCTCGCTCCCGGCCGCTATGAAAAAAGCCCTGCCGGCAGGCATCGGCCGCGCGTCTCCCTTGACAGCCCGCCTTATGAAGCTTATGATAATAGATCATATTTGGAATGTTTTTTCCTGAATATCCTCGCCCGTCAGTTATGTATGAGAGGAGCATCCGATAAATGAAGCCGGACCGTGTGACCAAACTGAGTCGTACAGAGTTGCTGCGCCGCCTGCTTTTCGCGCTGCTGGCGTCTTTCTGCGTGCTTGCCGTGTGTTCCAAAAGCTCATTTCTGTATCCCATGAACGACTGGGTGGATGTGCACTGCTTTTTTACCGTAGGACGGGGCATACTGCACGGGCTGGTGCCCTACAGGGATCTGTATGAGCAGAAAGGGCCGCTGATCTACTTCCTCTTCGCGCTGGCTGGGCAGATCTCGGAAAGCTCCTTCCTGGGCGTATTTGTACTTGAGGGGCTGTGTTTCTCCTGGTTCGTTTACCTGGGCGGACGTATCGCCGAACTGTTTTCGCAGCGGAAATGGGCGTTCTGGCCTTCGGCGGCGCTCCTGGCGCTGCTCGTTCCCATAACGCCGGCTTTTTCGCACGGATCCAGCGCGGAGGAGTTCTTCCTGCCCGTGCTGGCGCTTGGCCTGTTTACGGTTTTGAAAGCCATGCGCTCTAAAACTCCGCTCACAGCCTGGCAGGGCTTTGTGCTCGGGCTGTGCTCGGCCGCGGCGCTGTGGACCAAATACACCTTCTGCGGCCTGTTCGCGGGGCTTGGCGCCGCGGTACTGATCTGGTATCTGTTCACAGGGAAAGCCCGCAAACTTCCAGGCCTTATACTGTACTTCCTGCTGGGATGCCTGGCGCTGTCCGGAGCTGTCACAGGCTGGTTCGGGTTCAAAAACGCCCTGCCCGACCTCTGGCAGGCGTATTTCGTCAACAATCTTTCACAGTACTCCCATAACATCAAAAGCGCGCCTTACGACGCGCCACTGCCCAACCTGCTCAACAACCTGCCCTGGTCCATCCCCATGGCGCTGGGCGCGCTGTGGCTGGCGGTCCGTCCCAAAAAGCGCGGATGGGAAGCTCTGGCCGTATTGGCCGGCGCGGTATGCCTGTTCGTTTTCACCTATTGGAACGGAAGGCGCTACCCGTATTACGCGCTGGTGATGGCGGTCTTCGCTCCCTTCGGGCTGGCCGCCGCAGCGTCGGCAGCCTGCTGGCTGCTTAAGAACGCTTCTTCGCGGGTCACGTCCGCCCTGTCCGCGGCGCTGGGCTGCGCGCTGATACTTGCAGGTACGTTCATTGCTTACTGTTCCAGCCCCAACACATACCTTATGAAGCTGTCCAGGGAGGAGATGCCCCAGTACCGTTTCGCCGCCGTCATACAGCAAAGTGAGGACCGGAGCCTTCTGAATTACGGTTTTCTTGACGGGGGCTTCTATTTCGCCGCGGGCGTGCAGCCCTCTGACCCCTTCTTCTGCACTCTGAATATCGATCTTCCGGAGATGACGCAATCTGCGCAGGACAGCATCGATCAGGGAAAGACGGCCTTTGTCGTCACGAGGTCGTCCAAACTCAAAAACGCGAAAAACTACATCCTCGTGGATGAGGCGGAGCTGTATTTTGAGCGCAGAACGTGGAAGTATTACCTTTACCGGAGGGTCAGCTGATCCGCGCCGCCGGCATCACTTTCCCGCTTTCCTGAGCGCGTCGTATGTCTCCGAGATCCACTCGTTATAGTGATCGTACGGGGTCCTGGTCCACCAGTCCAACAGACTGTTCAGGGCCCGGATATCTTCCTCGGCGCTGTCGCAGCGGTACTGGCCGGGATCACGGTTGGCAGTCACGACATGCCTGCCGTCCTCTTTGAAGTCGATCCGGTAGATACAGTATCCCGTCCAGCTGCGGTGCGCCCAGATCGTCGCCCCTTCCATATACCAGAACCACTTATCCTCCATTGCCCTGGGGATATTGCCGCGGCGCAGCGCGTCCATTTCCTCATCGCTGAATGACCTTTCAAGCACGAAAGTCTCATGCTGTTCGGGCATGGGCAGGGTCTTCCAGTCGCCGCGGCGGGCGGCTCCGTGATGGGTGTTTGCCATATGCTTCTCCTTTTTGAAGCGCGGCCGGCCGCGCTGTTTTTTTGCTTTCAGTTCTGGGCGGAAACCAGTTTGAGGAATTTGGTATCGTTCATCTGCTCGTTCGTGACATACTCCCCGTCACGGAACAGCGCGTAAGTCGTGACCGGCGTGGGGGCAGCCTGCGCCTGTTCCTTCGTTTCGATATGAACGGCGCGGAAAGGGATATCATGCGCTTTGGCTGTCTGTTCCACGATGGGAACATATTTGGCGTTGAACGGGCATTGGCTCGTATAGTACAGCACGTACCCCTTTTCATCGATATGCGGGTGCTTCGCGCATGGTCTGAACTTCGGAGCGGCCGCCCCGGCGGAAAACGGCAGGTACCAGAGCTGTATGCCGTTATCCGCCTCGTCACACACGGAAAACCCCTTATACTTCAGATACTTCGGATCGGCAAGGAAGGGTATTTTCCTGGCCGCGCAGAGTATGCACAGCCCTTTTCTGCCTTTCAGCCTGCTGTCCTCGATGCACGCTCCGAGCAGGTCGTTGGAATACCCGTGCCCTTTGAAAGCGCCCGACACCCACAGGCAGTCTATGTATGTATACCCTTCCGCCTCGATCGGCACCCACGCGTTTTCCGCGGGAATATACTCGATAAAGCACTTGCCGCGCTCAGTGCTTTTCAGAAAAACAAGGCCTTCCTCAAATCTTTCTGCCAGCCACGCTTTCTTCGATGACACCTGCACGTCTTTGTTATTGGAGATGGCGCAGCAGATGTGCTCCTTCTCAAGATTCTCTTTCGTTACCCTAATGTATTCCATGCTTACCTCCGTTTCATCCTCGGAGAGCCCCATAACGGCCTCCATAGGCAATATAAACCAGCTTTTCCCGCCGCAGGAAGATCAGTAGTCGAAGTCCACGCCGTTTACCCGGACGGTCGTGGCGGGGCGCTCGCCCTTGAACGGCTTTCTGATCTCGATAAGGTTGAGCACCGTGTAACCCTTTGTGCGCAGAAATTCGATCATACCAAGGTTGTTCGGATGGACGAAATTGAATAAGGTGTCCCCTCCCAGGGAAACAGCGATCTCTTCCGCCTTCCTGAACAGCAGCGAAGCCGCGCCCCTGCGCCTGTACCCGGGCTTCACATATATGTGCTCCACCCATACGCAGCCGTCGTCGATGCGGCACACGATGTAACCCGCGTATTCGCCGTTTTCCGCCGCGGCGAACACGGGCCAGCCCCGGTCCAGAAAATACAGCAGCTCTTCCTTCCCCGCCTCGGCGTCCGGCCGGGAGACCCTGCCTTTGTACGAATCCAGCGTCACGCGGAAATCCGCGACCAGCGGGGCGGCTTTGGGGGCGTTGTCGGCGTTTATGCTTATCAGTTCCATGTTTTCCTCCGTAAACTGCGGTTCTTATCTGTGGGCCGGGTCGGCGCGAAGCGATTTGGAAAGGAATAAAAGCAGGTCGTCGTCGTTCGCGCAGGGCGCATACTGCTCAAGCTGCCTGCCTTTGTACCACGCGCCGCTGCCGTCGGGAACATAGCCCCGCTTTACATACAGCCTCTGCGCCGGGCCGTAGCCGGAATGCAGGCCCACGGCGAGGTACACCCTGTCCGCTCTTTTGGCGGCTTCCGCTTCGGCGGCGTCCAGCAGGCGGCTTGCGATGCCCCTGCCGTGGACGTCGAAAAACACCGTCAGGTCGCTTATCTCCGGATATCCCATGCCCGCGAACGGGCCTCCTTTGGGACAGAGGTCGAGGGTGCACTGGCCGGACACCCTGCCCCTGTACACAGGGACGAACACCAGGCGCGAGCCCGCTTCCTGCTGGCGGTAATAGTTTTCGTAAGTCCCGATGTCCGGATGCCAGCCGTAGGATAAATATGTATCAAACAGTATTCTCGCGTCTTCCGGCAGCATGCCGCGGACGGTCAGCTCAGGGTCAGAATAATAGATCTTTGTCATAACAGTTTTAATTAATTCAGGCAAAACAGCCGATTTTGGATTCTGGACATATCATGTGAGCCGTACGCGTTTCCACGCTTCGGTCAGTTTTTCAAGGCTCCATGCCGCGTTGGCAGGACTGGTGGACGGCAGGCAGACGGCGTCCCGGCCGATAAGCGGCTTTAAGTATTTAAGGTAATACTTTTGCGCCGTTTTCCCGTTGACGTATATTTGCCTTATATCCGCCTTCGCCAGTATGACGCTCAAGTCGTTGGCGGAGGCGTTTTTGATGCTGGCGTCGGATGAGCCTTCGATCTCGCAGGAGGCGATCACGTCCCACAGGGCGACGCGGTTCCTCAAAAGGAACGCCCGCTTTTGCTGGACCGTCCGCGGCGTTTCCTCTTCGAACACTGCGGCCATGACCTTCCAGAAGCGGTTGTGTGGGTGGCCGTAAAAGAAGCCTTCTTCCCTGGACTTCACCGAAGGGAAGCTCCCCAGTATCAGTATCTCGCTTTTTTCGTCAAATACCGGCGGGATCGGGTGTACTATCGACTGCATGCCTTAAACACGTCCATATCCTCAGATCTCTTTATACAGCTCGTAGCAGTCGTGCCCTTTGGGCACGTCCTTAAGCTCGCCCCTGACCAGATAGCCGTTCTTTTTGAAGAAACCGACGTTCCAGTCGCCCGCGCTTGTCAGGACCACAGGCGCGCCGTTTTGCCTTGTCAGTTTTTCCACTTCCCGCAGAAGATACGTACCCAGGCCCTGACGTCTCAGCGGTTCTTCCACAAACAGAGCTGAGACAAAGCCCTCATATCCTTTGTTCACGTTCGCGATCAAGCCTGCCGCGAACCTGCCGTCTTTAGCCACAAGTTTCCTGCAAAATTCTATTCGCTCGCATTTCTCCTCGTAGGCTTCGCTGTATGCTCTGATGCCGTTTAGTATAACTTGCGCGTCGTCGTCATTTCCAAACGAGACTTTGTATTTCGCGCCTCTGTTGTGTGCCGGCACATACTCGGGCGCGTCTTTTTCAAGGTATTTGACCAATGAATAGTCGATATAGCCGTTTACAGCTTTCATAGCCGTAAAGACCGCGTAGCCGTGTTTTTCATAGAACGGTCTTGCCATATAACTGGCGGTGCCGAGCGTCACGACCCGGCAGCCCTTCTCCCTCGCGACGCGCTCTGCCTCGCGGATGAGCATGGAACCGATCCCCTGATGACGGTAGTTCTCATTGACCCAAAGGTCTTCAAGCAATAATCTCGACCAGTGGTATTCGTATGCCTCCGCGATGCATCCGCCGATGATCTCGCCGTTTTCGTTTTCGACTTTGAGCACGAATTCTTCTTCGTCCGCGTCCGTTTCGCGCGGCACGATCTCATTTATCTTTTCGCCGATATATCCGGCCTCCGCTTCTGTCAGCTCCTCAAGTTTGTATTCCATTATGCTTATCTCCTCTGACAGCGCTGTGTTCAGTCTTCGGCTGACCGCAGCAGCATTTCATACCTTTCTCCCGAAACGAACTTCCTGAGTTCGGCCAGGGCTTTCGCGTACTCGTTTTCATAGCGCGAGAACGTATCCGTTTTCTGGAGCCTGAAGCCCAGCGAAAGGTACAGAAGGACGGCTTTCCAGCTCCAGGGCTGTGTGTGGATATAGACCGGGAGAGCTCCGCGCTCCGCGTAAATGTTCATGACCGCCGTGCAAAGCGCCCTTCCAAGACCCATCCCCTGATACTTTTCCCGCACGACGAGCCAATGCAGTGACGAGACGGAGCGTTTGCCCCGCGAGTCCCGCCACGCGATGCATGAGCCCACGACCTCCCGCTCCCCGTTCAGCAGGAAAAGAATGTTCCCGAACTGCTTTGGATCCTGCAGGTAAGTCTGAATAAAATACTTTTCGGCCTCATCCAATGAGCCGAAATCGCCGATGGCGCATTCCAGTCTCGCCCATTCCTTTTCATACCCGCGCCGATACGGAACAATGGAGAATCCGTCCAGAAGCTCAGCGCGCCCGGGCGAATACTCCGAACATTTCATGATCGTGTTGTAAAACGGGATCGTTCTGTCGAGCATGGCACCTTCCAGCTCCCTGTATACTTCTTTGTCACCGATACCGACTTGTCCGACGTGTCTCTGCGTCTCTTGAAAAAATGCTCCCCCCGGGATGAAACCGTTTATCTCTGAAGGGGACAGATCACAGGTATCTGGCGAGGCGGCCCGCAATACGCTTCAGGAGCGGTTTTTTCCCGTTTTTGTTATAGCTGACGGAAAGGGAGAGTTCGTTCATCCGGACCGCGCGCTCAAACAGCCAGCATGCTTCCTTTGGATAATGCCGTTGAATGATCTGCGTGTACACCTTAAGCGTTTCCTCCGGCAGCGGACGGTTCCAGTTGATCGTCAAGGCGCCAAAAACATTCGTGATATACTTTTCCGTATCCGGATTGATCCGGAAGGCTCCGAAGTTGGGGTAATCCGGCTGCCGCGTCGGATCGGAATTGACGAACTTGTCGGCGGCAACGGAGTTGAACAGGGCATTCGTACCGATCCTGTCGATCTTCGGAGGCTTATTATGGTTTTGGCGTATATCATGCAGGCACACGAACGCGCCTTCTGAAAGATAGGGGTAAGCGATGAGGAAATCGAGCGTTTCCCCCGGAAGGACATGAGACGTATCAAGGATCAAAAAATCGATGCCGCTTCCGATCCTATCGATCACCTGCGGCAAACAGACCCCCTTCCAGAGACGGCGCCCCTCAAAGCCGTACAGTTCGGAAGCCTCTTTTCCCAGAAAGCCTATCTCATGTTCGCTCCCGGCGTATCCGGTTTCCAGTATATCGACACAGTGCAGCTCATAAGCCGATCCGAGCTCATGCATGCACTCGATGATTACGGCGCTGGTGCCGCCGTTCGCAACGCCGACTTCCAGGATCTTGCGCGGCTTCTGCTTTTCCAGCAGGGCGCAGAGACAAGCGGAATCCTGTTCATACATCTTTATGTGCGCGGCCACTTCCGGCAGACGCTGCACGATCTCTTTCCTGGGTCCGTAGTCGGGTTCCACAGCATCAATGTTATACATATCACACCTTCCTCCGGCGTTGCAGATAAGACCGATATACTTTGCCTCCCGTTGCCGGCCGTTCTCGCGAACATGCCGGAAAACCGGGATTTGCCTGATGTGTCATTCCGCTCAAATATAATCCCCAATATCCCCGAGAAGTTTCCCGATACTATGGTATTTGCCGGAATAGATCACCGGTCCCAGAACGGTAAGATCAACGTCAAATGTATCCTTACACTCAAGCCGCTCATCTATCTGTATGTTTCTGATCGTGCAGAAAAACGTGGTCGAGTCTCCGGTTTGTACCGCCTGTTTCACTTCACATTCGTACACCCAGCGGCTCTCGTCCAGGACCGGAACATCCAGGACTTCTCCGCGGCTGACGCCATAAGGTACACCGTCCTTATTCCCATCTTCAGCATGCCTGGAACCGAAATAGTCCATCAGCAGCAGCATATCCGCACTGACAAGGTTCGCACTGAAGATACCTGTTCTGATGACGTTCTGTTTCGTTCGTTTTGTTCCGGACATACTGATAACAAGCAAATATCCATCGCCTTCCTCATGAGTGACGCTTACCCAGGTGATCGGGGCGAAATTCGCTGTACCGTCTATATTGTTTGTTCCGATGATAAAGGCTGGCTGAACACACATAGAGTACACCGGATCAACAGACCTTCTCTTTGGTTTATCCATTGCTCTGATTTCCTCCACAGATCCCGATTTGCCGAGATGATTATACTATATTCGGCCCGGCTGTACAACAGGGGACCCCTTCTGTAACGGCAGACAAAAGAGGTCTCTTCATGTGTAAGAGCGCGCGAAGGCGTACCGTCGCAGAGTCCGGCACACGGAGTTTCGCTTACAGGATGGTTTTCCAGTACCGCCTTGTGAGATGGGTCTCTCCGTCTATTGAAACGATTAGCTTATCCCCCAGGATGAAGCCGTTTTTCTCCATCACTCTGGCGGAGGCGATATTGTCGTCGTTGCAGGTGATAAGCACCGGGGAAATGCGCAGTACTTTCGCTTTTTCCAGTGCCAGAGCCAGCATTTTCGTTCCGTAACCGCGGTTCCATTCCGAATAACGCACGCCGTAGCCGATATGGCCGCCCCGCTGCGCCAAAGCCTCGTTCAGCCGGTGGCGGATGGCGATCTCCCCGATGAAGTACGCTTTTTCATCGTCCACGAGCCAGTATTTGTCCTCGCCCACCCTGTTTGGCGGCAGGTCGCGCTCATTTCTGTAACGCTCGAATTTCGCGAAAATGTCACAGGAAGCCGTGTCGGTAAACGAGTATGTCGAAACGCCGTTTTCAATATATTCGTCACGGGCTTCTTTGTATGATGTCAGGTATTTTTCTTCCGGCACTATCAGCTTTATCATGGCAGCTCCTTTACAGACTGGAATTTATCGGCGTATCATGATGCCTTTCATATACTGCGTTTCATTATGCGTTCTGTATACTTCCAGCTTTTCTGCTTCCGTACAGCCTATCAGTATTTTGATCTCCGAATCTCTCTTCATCAGATCGACGATACACATTATGGCGTCGACCTTTTTATCCCCGCTTCCGACCCATACGTCGATCCCCGCGCCGTCCATGGAGGCGGTGTCTTTCAGATATCCATAGTCGACCTTATAGATGAAATCAGGGAATCTGGGATGGGCTGAGCCTTTGGGCCTGTCGATCACTATTTCCGAATTGCCCACCAGTTCATCCAGCGCTTTCCAGAAATCCTCGCTGCGGCCGTCCATATCATCGCCTCCCAACAAACCCTGATTTGTGTTTCAGATCCTTCTTGAAGCACACGATCCGGTTCTGGTCCTGAAACCCGATCCGCAGATGAAAGTTCTGTGACGCCGTATTATTAAGCTCGCAGTCGCTGGCAAATTCACGGCAGCCTTTATCTCTGGCCCAGTTTTCGCATTCTTCCACGAGCCGCCTCGCGACGCCCCGGTTCCGGCAGTCCTCCTTTACGCTGACGCCTTCCAGGTATCCGACGGGGCTGGTCTCGCAGCCCTCGACATAGTCATGGTGCAAACAGCACAGCGCGACGCCGATAAAGCCTTCATCCCTTTTTTCCGCAAATACCGCCGATTTATCCGAATCCATGTATTCCAGAATGATCTTCGTCAAATCTGCTTCGCTATGCTCCGGCCAGACGAGCTTTACCAGTTCCGCAAGCGCTTTCGCGTCTTTTTTAGTCGCTCTCATAATGCTTCTCCAAATGCGTGATGCCGAACCGCCGAAACGATCAGATCCCGCTCAACAGATCATTCAGAGTGTCCCGCGTATCTGTCGGCGTCCAATGACCTTCTACGCAAATTTCCGGAGCGATCGCTTTGACGGTAGCGGCAAGCTTCCTGCAAAGCTCAGCGCTTTTGCTCCCTGTAAAGAAATCGTCACAGGTCGCGTCGCCAAGAAATAATACTTTGTCGTCCTCAACAAAGATGAGTGTGGAATCATCCGTATGCGGGGCCTCTGTCTGCATGACCCTGACCCTCAGGCCGCCAAGGTCGAGCGTGATCTCCCCGGAAAACACCATATCCGCCTGCTTTACTGTCACTTCAGCGCCCCCGGCATATTCTTTTCTGATGCTTTCATGGATGGCAAAGAATTCGTCCGGCCCGTTCTTTTCAATTTTAGCTTTCCATTCCGAAATGTACTTGTTCGTTTTCGCGTTAGCAAGACATAGCCCGTTCACCGCGTGCATTCCGAAGGTATGGTCCCAGTGCCAATGGGTAAGGACCGTCAAAGCCGGCAGCGGCAGGCCCTCTTTTTCAAGCAGCGCATAAAACTCTCCCGTATGCGCCGCGGAGTGGCCGGCGTCGATCGCCAGGCTCCAGTTGCCGCCTTTCACATAGCCGAGATTCGGGCGGTCCCGCTCCGTTTCAAAAGGCAGGAACCATATATGTTCGGTCAGGCGTTTCAGTTCCATATTCTCTCTCCGTGAGTTTTATGATCTTACTGGATCTGTTTTGAAAAAGCGACCATCGTTTCCGATTCCGCAAAACCGTTTTTCCTGTAGAACTCATACGCGGGAACGTATGAATCGGTCAGCAGAAAGATATGTTTAAGTCCGAGCGCCTTTATCGCTTTTTCGATCTCGCTTATAAAAAACGTCCCCGCGCCGGCGCCCTGTCTCTCGGTTTTTATACACAGTTCATCGATAATGTATTCCGTACCGGTATACCAGTGTTTGATATGGCCGAGAGATATGCCTGTCAGCTCTCCCGCGCCGTCATACAATCCGTACGTCAGGGAATAGCTCTGTCCGATCAGATCGCAAATGTACATATCGAGCTGCGCTTTGTCAGACCAGTCGTCGCACCACGGTTCATGTGTAAACACGCTGACAAATACCGCTTTTATTTTTTCTTTATCCTCAATACCCAGTCTTTTAAGCGTATACATATTTCCAACCTTATCTCAAAACAAACTGTCGAGTATCATCCGGGAATTCTCCGCCGGCGATCTGATGCCTGTATCGACGGCCAGGTCATATCCCTCTTTGGGGAACAGATACTTTGCCGAGGCTTCCGCGGATCCGGGGCTTCTGTCCGCTCTCTCAAGTTCCCTCTTTCTGAGCAGAGACAATGAGCAGGAAACTCGCACCATCAGCATATGAGCGGAAGAAAGCTTCTTTTTCAGCTGCTGGATGGACCGTTCAGCAGTATGATCTGCCGTTTCATATATCCCCGATCCTCACATTTTTCGATTTGCCCGCTGGCGGGAACGTGCCGGTAAACCGGAATTTATTACTTTCTTTTTCTGACATAGATCAGAAGAAAATTCAGAATATCATACAGCCCTTTATCCAGAAACTCCTTGTCGCGCGCTCCGTATTCATGCCCCGATTCAAACCATTCCTGCCATGCTATGTCGTAACAATCGGCTTCAAGGACCTTGACTTCGCAACGGTCTGCGCATTCGTCTTTCAACAGGGTCTCCCACCAGGCAGCGGTCTTGAAAAGTTCTGAATCATCGCCCTCGGCCCATGTCTCAAATAGCTGTTTCAGTTCGTCCTGCGGCTGTTCCTTTAATCCGGGAACGGCGATCATCACATGGCCGTTCTGCTTGACAAACGGCAGTATTTTATCTGCAAACACACCTGCCTTGCAGCCGAAATAATGATAGGCGTCAACGCTGATGATGGCATCGAAATAGTTCCGCGCAAAGGGCATATCCATGGCATCCCCATGTATCGGTATGATCTTGTCTTCAAGCCCGTTATCCCGTATCCTCACATAGTTTTCCGTTGCGGGGATCCACAGGTCGAGCGCGTAGACATGTTTTGCGTCTGTTTCATTGGCAAGGAAAAGTGAGGTCAAGGCATATCCGCATCCAAGGTCCAGGGTCCGGTCATATCGTACATCTTCCGGGCTTCTGCGGATCAATTCATCAAGCAGCCTGAATGAATTCGGGCCCATCAGATATTCCTTTGTGAAGTATTTTTTGTATTTTTCAATATTGCTCATACTGTCTCTCCTGTTCGTTCAAGCGATCCCGATCCCGCGGCTGATTTGTGTTCTCCATGCTCCGCAGCTTCGGTTTATCATGCCTTTATCAGCGTGACAAAGAGGCGTTTTGGCTGTGGACCGCGGGGATGGATCCCGCAGGAAACATGATACACTGTTCAGGCGGATTTTTCAATAACCAATGCTTGTTCGTCCGCATCGCCGCGAAGACCGGACTCTTCTCCAACGCTGGATTTATGGGTTGCCCGATATGGATTAACCGGCATAAACAGGACCACATTCCTGTTTGACTGACGATGCGGAAAATGATATAATAAACAAAGAATCGTCAAGCGAAGCATTTGATCGACCTATGATCGTTAATCAGGGAGATAGCAAACCGATGACGTCGCGAGTCTGTATTCAGCTGCCGGGCTCCCGCGTATTCCGTGTGGACGATAAGCTCATTGAAAATGCTTTTTTCGGGAGCCGTAAATGGATCGGCCTGATCGGGCACCCGATCATGCAGCAGATGAAAGCCTGCTGTCAGGGATCGAGCGAGGCTGAAAAAATACTGAAAATAAATATCGATACGATCCGTAATAAACTTATCCGGCGGGATCACGGCCGGACCGTGCCTTTTTTCTGCGATCATACTGCATTTAATGAAATCCACAACATCCGGATCAATAATCCGGAGCACCTGATCAGCCCACTGGGCGCTCCTGCTCAGGCTTAGGAGCGGCCGCGGAAAGGGATGAACGAATGAAGGGAAAACGCTTGCTGTATTCTCTGGCGGCGCTGGCACTTGTGGCGTGCTTATATTTTGCCGTTCAAACCGTACTGGCCGGAGAAGCGGCCAAATATCCCAAGGAAGGAAAAACCATCAAGCAGAACTGAAAACTGAAGCTGGATATCAGCAATTCCTCCGAGGGCTATTTTCTGGCCAAGGTGTCCAAAAAAACAACTAAAAAGCTGAAGCTGCGCGTTGTGATCGGGGATACGACCCTGGATTACGATCTGCCTAACACCGGAGAAAATATCGTTGTGCCGCTGCAGATGGGCAACGGAAAATACAAGATCACACTGTATGAAAACACTTCGGGGAAAAAATACGCGGCGGCAGGCTCCATCACCATCACCGCCAAGCTGACCCGAAAAGACGGCGCTTTCCTGTATCCCAATCAATATGTGAATTACAACGCAAAAACCAAGGCTGTCGCTCAGGCGGACGCCCTGTGCAAGGGCAAAAACGAAAGCAATACCTTCGATACCGTATGCACCTATATGAAATCCTTCGCATACGATTATATCAAAGCCATCAATATCAAGCCGGGCATGCTGCCGGACATCGAGGGCAGCTGGGACAAGCGCATGGGCGTGTGCCAGGACCTGGCCGCCATCACGTGCTGCATGATGCGCTCTCAGGGCATCCCCGCCAAGCTTGTCATCGGCTACGCGGATAAGAGCTACCATGCCTGGACGGTGGTGACCGTCGACGGCAAGAATGTGCTTTACGATCCCACCGCGGCGCTGAACGCCATATCCAAGCCCAAGAAATATACGGTAGAACGGTTTTATTAATAACAGCATTTCCCAAAAACGATCATGGAGGGATAGCGCATGAGCAAGAAAAATCAAAAAGCCCTGTCCGCCGCAGAACTGAGCGTTTTTTGCGGCCAGGTGGCACTGATCCTGGAAGCGGGCCTGCCGCTGTACGACGGCATGGAAACGCTTGCCGGCGCCGATAAAGCCAGCGCCAACGCCGATCTTTACATATCCGCCAGCAAAGGCGTCACCGAGACCGGATCGCTCTACAGCGCGCTCAAGGATGACGACCGCTGGCCCGATTATCTGGTGGAAATGGTGGGCGTGGGCGAGCAGTCCGGCAAACTGGATCAGGTGATGCGCGGTCTGGAAGAATACTACGCCCGGGAGGATCGCATCCGTTCCTCCGTGATCAGCGCCGTCACGTATCCGCTGGTGCTGGGCGCGCTGCTGGTGGTGATCGTGCTGATCCTTTTGTGGAAGGTGCTGCCCGTATTCCGCCGGGTGCTCAGCAGCATGGGTGTAGCCATGACGGAATCGGGGAATGCCATGATGCGCCTGGGCTCCGCAGTGGGCTGGATCGTGCTGGGCGTGGTCGCGCTGGTGCTGATCGCTGTGCTGGTGGGGCTGATCCTGATGCGCACCAAGCACCGGGACAAGGTGCTGGCAGTGGCGCAGAGGTTCGTTCCCTCCTTGAAACAGGTAAATCAGAAACTCTCCGCTTCCCGGGTGGCCAGCGTGCTGTCCATGATGCTGTCCGGCGGCTTCCCCACGGACGAAGCCCTGGAAATGACCGCCAAAGTGCTTGGCGACAAGGACGCAGCCGGCAAGGTGGAAACCATCCGGGAAAGCCTGCGCCAGGGCAGCAGCTTTGCCGACGCCGTGGCCCGGGCCGGATTGTTTGAGGAGCTGCATAACCGCTTGATCACCATGGGCAGCGCCACGGGCCGGGATGATCAGGTATTGGCCAAGCTGGCAGGCCTGTATGAGGAGCAGGTGGAGGACGAGATCACCCGCCTGGTGTCCATTATCGAGCCCACGCTGGTCGCGCTTCTGTCCGTGGTGATCGGCGCGGTGCTTTTGTCCGTGATGCTGCCCATGGCCGGTATCCTGTCCAGCCTGTAAGGGAGAATCGCCATGAACAAAAAGGATGTTTTCAGGCTCCTGGTCATTCTGGCGGTGATCGTGCTGGCTGTGCTGCTGGTGAATCGTATCGGCGCATCCCAGGAGAAAGCGGAAACGGAGATCGTGCGCGAGGCCATCAAAAACGCCGCGCTGACCTGCTATGCCGTGGAAGGCGCTTACCCGGACAGCCTGGATTATCTACGCCAGCATTACCGCCTGGCGTATGACGAAGAACGCTATCTGGTCACCTATGATGCTTTTGCCTCGAACCTGATCCCCACGGTCTACGTCATGGAGAGAGGAGAGACGATGCCGTGAAAAAAGCGCAGTCTTCCCACGCTATTTCCGGCGTGTTCGTGTTTTTGCTGCTGGGGGCTTTCGCCGTTTTCGCAACGGTGATGGTGGTGCTGGGCGCGCGGGCCTATAAGGGCTCGTCGGACCGTTTGGCGGACCACAACGCCGAGCGGGTGGCCGCCGCCTATGTGCGCAGCATGGTCCGGGCCAACGATGAGGCGGGCGTCATCCGCATCGAGGAAGTGGACGGGATCACCGCCCTGACGATGGAAACCACCGAAGAGTTCGATGTGTACGCGACCCGTGTGTATGTGTATGACGGGATGCTGCGGGAATGGTACGCGGGAAGCGATGTGGAGTTCGAGCCCGATCAGGGCGAGGCGGTGTGCAAGGCCGATGAGATGCGGGCAGAGATGAACGGCAATCTGCTCGCCGTGTTCCTGCGTAACGGCGAAAAGTGGATCACAGTGGATACCGCGCTGCGGGCTGCGGCCCAGTGAGGTGATTTTGATGAGATCAAACAATCGGAGCAATACGCTGCTGGTGGAGCTGCTGATCGTTGTGCTGTTTTTCATGCTGGCCGCCACTATACTTTTGCAGGTATTCGCCACGGCGCGGAATATGAGCGAAAGATCCGGCCGGATCACCCGGGCGCTTACGGAGGCGCAGAACGTGTCGGAACGTCTGTACGCGGCGGACGATCCTGAAGCGGCGCTGGCCGGCCTCGGCTTCGCACGGCAGGGCGACGCCTGGGTGCTGGCCGAGGACGATTTTGTGACGGAAGTGACCCTCTCCTCAGAAGAAACGCCCGCCGGGATCATTTACCGTCAGGAGGTCCGGATGCTGAAGGATGGGGAAACGCTTCTGTCCCTGCCCGGAGGCCGGTATCAGGAGGTGCGGCCATGAAGAAAAGAAATGCCGTCAGCCTGGGGCCCGGCGCATCCTCGCTGATCCTGATCTTTGTGGTGCTGGCCCTGACCGTGCTGGGCATGCTGGGGCTCATGAACAGCCGAAATGACCTTACGCTCAGCGAACGCAGCGCCCGTGTGGCGGAAGCCGCCGCCGAACTGAACGTGAAAACCGAAGAAAAACGGGCTAAGATCGATGCTTTGCTGGTTCTGGCTGCCGGGGAAGCGGAAAATGACGATGCGTATTTGTCGGCGGTGTCGGCAGCCCTGCCTGAAACCATGAATGTGTATGATCGGGAGATCAGCTGGATCGCCCTGGATTCCTGGGAAGGGACGGATGGACTGCGGCAGATGGACTGCGCGCTGGAGATACTGCCCCTGAACGGCGGGCAGCGGACGCAATGGCTCCGCCACGATCTTTCCGCAGTAACAGACGATGAGGTGCTCGCGCTCAATTCCCGGGCGGAATCCAAACGGCTGGCGCTGGAAAGCATACTGGCCCAGGCTGCTGAATCCGCGGCGGATGACGCCGCTTATCTGGCCGCCATCAAGAACCTGCTGCCGGAAGATGTGACGATGGATGACCGGATCGTCTCTTTCGTTGAAACAAACGCGGGAACGGAAACGGAATACCTGCGGGCGCTCCATGCGGCGGTCACTATCCGGCCCCTGAGCAGCGAAACAAGGTGCGCGTGGGCGAGCCGCAGCGTCGCAGACGTGACGGACGATACTGCGCTTGCCATCATCGAACAGGCGGATGATACGCTTGAAAAGCTGGCCCAGGTCTTTACCGACGCCCTGCAGCGCGCGATGGATGCCGATTGGCAGAACATAGAGGAACTTGACGCGCTGTTCCTTTCATTTGTTCAGGAAACGCTGCCGAAAGGCGCGTCTTGCAGCGGACGGGAGATCTCCTGGGTGGAGGCAAGCGGAGACTTGCGGCTTTCCTGCGCCGTGGAGCTTCAGCCTTTGGGCAGCAGCTCGCTGACGGTATGGACCGGCCACAATCTGTGGCAGGCAGCCGGAAAATAACCCGAAAAACGTCGAGAAAAAACGAAAGTCAGAGGAATGATGCTTAATGATTGAATTGCTGCAAAAAGCGGTGGACATGGGCGGCTCCGATCTGTTTGTCGTGCCCGGCGCGGAAGTGACCGTGAAGGTCCACGGCAGGATGGAAAAGCTGACCGCGGAAAAGATAAAGCCGGCCGACGCACAGCGGCTTATCGGGCAGATGTATGAACTGGCCCACCGGGATATGGCCCGGCTGGATAAGGAAGGCGACGATGATTTTTCGTTCGCCGTACTGCATGTGAGCCGATTCCGCTGCAATGCTTACCGGCAGCGCGGCTCTTTGGCGGCGATCTGCCGCATCGTGAATTTTGAATTGCCGGATCCCAAGAGCATGCACATTCCGGATATCGTGATGAATCTGGCTGACCAGCGCAGCGGCATGATCCTGGTCACCGGCGCCGCCGGAAGCGGCAAAAGCACCACGCTGGCATGCATGGTGGATCAGATCAACAAAACCCGCAGCGCCCATATCGTCACCATCGAGGACCCCATCGAATATCTGCACAGGCACAATCTGTCCCTGGTGAGCCAGCGGGAAGTGCCAAACGACGCCCTGACTTTCTCCCGGGCGCTTCGCGCCGCGCTGCGCCAGGCACCGGACGTGGTGCTGCTGGGTGAAATGCGCGATCTTGATACCGTGCGCACCGCCATCACCGCCGCGGAAACGGGGCATTTGCTTTTGTCCTCCCTGCACACCATCGGCGCCGCCAAAACCGTGGACCGCATCATCGACACTTTCCCCGCCGAACAGCAGGCCCAGATCCGGGTCCAGCTGTCCATGGTGCTCAAGGCGGTTGTGTCCCAGCGGCTGGTGCCCACAGTGGACGGCGGGCGTGAGCCGGTGTTTGAGGTGATGACGGTGAACGCCGCCATTCAAAACATGATCCGCGACGGGCGGACCTATCAAATCGACAATGCGATCTACGGCGGAAGCGACAAGACCATGCTGTCCATGGACGCGGAACTGCAACGCCTGGTGCGCGAAAAACGCATCACCCGGGATACTGCCCTGCTCTACGCCGCCAACCCGGAAACGCTGGCCAAGCGGATCTGATGCATAAAAGCGGGGGTGTTCTCACTGCCGCTCCAAAGGCTGAATTCCGGCTGATTCTCCGTCATACCGCGCTGCAGATGCCAATGCCTGCGTAAACGCGCGTTGCCTGACGAAAGATCTCCCCGGAATCAGCCCTTTTGATACGTGTGGATCTCCCTCTTTCCTCCATTTTCTGAAAAGCGGTGATATGAACTGATGAACCAGACGAATTTTCGCGACAAAGACATAAGACGTCTCGTCCTCGTGGTTGAAGACGAGATGATCAACCGGGAGCTCCTGGGGGCGACGCTGTCCGCGGACTACGATGTGATCTACGCCGAAGACGGCGAGGAAGCGCTGCGCCAGTGCCATGCGCACCACGACACGCTTTCTCTTGTGCTGCTCGATCTGATGATGCCCGTTCTCCCCGGCATGGAAGTGCTCCGGCGGATGAAAGACGATCCGGAGCTCAAATCCATTCCCGTCATCATCATGACCGCGGATCAGGAGTCCGAGGTGAAAAGCCTGAACCTCGGCGCGGTGGACTTCATCCCCAAGCCCTATCCCCAGCCGGACGTCATCCTTGCCCGCGTGCTGCGCACCATCGAGCTGTATGAGGACCGCGAGATCATCAGCGGCACGGAGCGCGATCCCCTCACGGGGCTCTACAACCGCGATTATTTCTATCGCTATGCCGAGCAGTTTGACCTTCACCATCCGGATGTACAGATGGACGCGATCGTCATCGATGTGAATCACTTTCACATCATCAACGATCGTTTTGGCAGTGACTACGGCGATACCGTGCTGCGCCGCCTCAGCGAGAAACTGAAGGAGATCATAGGCCGGGACGGCGGTATCGTCTGCCGCCGCGAGGCGGACACCTTCCTTGCCTACACCCCCGCCGGCAAGGACTACGCCGAGATTCTGGAGAATGCCGCGATCACCCTGGACGGGGACGACCGGTCCACCTCAAACCGCGTGCGTCTGCGGATGGGCGTCTACCCCTGCGTCGACAAGACGCTGGAGATCGAGCGCCGTTTTGACCGGGCCAAAATGACCTCGGATACGGTAAAGGGCAACCTGGTCCAGCCGATCGCCGTTTATGATCACTCGCTTCACGAAAAAGAGCTCTACACAGAGCAGCTCATCGAAGATTTTCGCACCGCCATTCAGGAAAAGCAGTTCCTGGTCTATTATCAGCCCAAATTCGATATCCGTTCGGCAAAGCCTGCGTTATCCAGCGCGGAAGCCCTGGTGCGCTGGAAGCACCCGACCCTGGGAATGATCAGCCCCGGGATATTCATTCCGCTGTTTGAGGAAAACGGCCTTATTCAGGAGCTGGACACCTATGTCTGGAAGGAAGCTGCCCGCCAGGTGCGGGAATGGAAGGATCGCCTTGGTTTCACCTTACCGGTATCCGTGAATGTTTCCCGTATCGATATGTATGATCCCCGCCTCGTTCCCACATTCCAAAGCATCGTTACGGATAACGGCATCCAAAGCGCCGATCTTCTTCTGGAGATCACGGAATCCGCTTATACCGAGGATTCAGAGCAGATTGTGAATAGGGCGAACCAGCTTCGTAAGCTGGGCTTCCGTATCGAGATGGATGATTTCGGCACAGGCTATTCCTCTCTCAACATGATCTCCAATCTTCCCATCGATGTCCTCAAGCTGGATATGAAGTTCATCCACAATGCTTTTAGCGAAAATGAGGACACGCGCATGCTGGAGGTCATCATTGACATCGCGGATCGTTTTTCGGTCCCGGTCATCGCAGAAGGCGTGGAAACCGAGGAACAGTTAAAAACGCTCAAAGCGCTGGGCTGCGATATCGTGCAGGGTTATTACTTTTCAAAGCCCGTTCCCCCGGCAGAATTTGAGGTCTTTATTACAGAGGCGAAAAAAGCAGAAGAAGAGGCCGCGAAAGCAGCGGAGGAAGAGGAGTCGGCGACGCGCGCGCAAGATGAAACCGCGCCGCTGAACGCCGTCAGACAAGAGCAGGAGGAAGAGACTGAGAAGGAATATATTTCCTTCTTCGATAAGGCGATCGCGCAGGAAGAGCAGTGGCTGTCCCAGAAAGCTGCGGAAAAAGAAGCCGCGCCGGAGCCGGCACGGCACGGTCTGCAGCTCAGGACGATGAGCATCTTCATTACGATCATCGCACTGCTTGCGGCTGTCGCCCTGTTTCTTTCAAACGTTGCCGTCACGAACGGTTACAGGCGTATGGAGCTGGCCAGCAACCGTTACATCATTTCCCAGATCGCCGCATCCAACATGGAATCCAGTTCCGATTACCTGACGGACCGGGTCCGCTGCTTCGTCGTCACGGGTGAGATCGAATACCTTATGGACTTCTTCGAGGAGGTGGAGGTCACCAAGCGCCGGGATAAGGCACTGGCCGACCTGGAGATCCTGCTTGAGGGCAGTGACAGCAACGCCTTTGTCAGCCTGTCAAATGCGCTGGCTCTTTCCAACACTCTTGTGGAACGGGAATACCTTGCCATGCGCCTGATGCTGGAAGCCGGCGATTATTCCGACGCGGACATCCCCGACACCATCGCTGCCATCGAACTCAGCGAGGAGGACGCCGCTTTGCCGCCGGAAGCCCTGAAGGAGAAGGCCCAGGCGCTGGTATTCGACAATACCTACATGCACTATAAAGACCGCATCCGTGAGAACGTCAACCTGTGCACCCAGGATCTGATACGCGCCTCCAGCCTGGAGCTGGAGCAGGCCTCTTCCCACACGGCCCTCTTCGTGCGCATCCAGACAGCTATGACCATCGTCTTTCTTGTCATCGTTCTCCTGATAGTGGTCATTATTCACACACAGGTGTTAAAGCCGCTTACGCGCATGGTCCAGTTAATGCGCAAACAGGAAAACATACCGCCCACCGGAGTGGAGGAACTGCAATTCGCCACGGGGGTCTACAATGACATCCTTAAGGAAAACAAAGCCGTCAGGGAGAGGCTCCGCCATGAAGCCTCTCACGACCCCCTCACAGGTCTTTTGAACCGCGGGGCATACGAAATGCTGCTCCAGAACGTGGACACCAGTCACATGGCCCTGATCCTCGTGGACATCGACTATTTCAAAACGGTGAATGACACATACGGACACGACGTGGGCGACAAGATCCTCAAGCGCGTCGCGGAGGTCCTGAAACACAGTTTCCGTTCGGTTGACCTGGTCTACCGGATCGGCGGCGATGAGTTCGTCGTGATCATGACACGCGCGGACAGTACGATGCGCGATGTGTTGATGAAAAAAATAAATAAAGCCAATCAAACGCTCCTGCATCCCAGCGACGAACTGCCGCCGGTGTCCCTGAGCGTGGGCGCCGCCTTCTCCGACCGGAAGAACCCGCAAGGCGACATATTCAAGGATGCGGATATAGCCCTGTACCGGATTAAGAGAAAAGGCCGCAACGGCTGTGAGATCTATTGACAGAGGCCTTCTCCCGGGAAAAGCTGGCAGGACTGACGGAAGCGGACCGCAAAACCACCAGTTTTATCTGAAAAAAAGTATTCGTTCCGATGCCGGGACAAAAAGACATAGACCCGGCCGCACAAAAAACAGGGCTGCAGTTTTTTCTGCAGCCCCGGCTTTTTACTTAAAGCTCCCATACATCGCGACGGCTTCGTCCACTGTGATCTCCCCGGTCCCGACACGGAACGCCGCGACCCGGATCTGGACTGTGAGCGGATCCTTAATGCCGAGCACCTCCGGGAATATGACATGATCTGAAGGCACCTGAGCGAAAGGAGCGTAGACTGCATCGATGGACAGATCCGTGGTGGGCGTCACCAGACGCTTCACGGAAGCCATCTCATTGAGCTCTGTTTTTGTTATAAGAAACCGCATGAACTCATTTGTCATATCCAGATTATCGCAATCCTTGTTCACGGAAAACTCCACGGAGGGACTGTCAATAAAATATCCTCCGTCATCGGTCATCGGGATCGGCGCAAATGAGTAATTGAACGGTGCTTTGGAAAACGCCTCTGACTTGCTTTCCCGTTTCTTGGTTCCGGACACGGTATCCCCGGTACAGATCATCATCGGCACATCGCCTTCAAAGAAGCGAAGGATCACCTTTTCATAGTTGTCCCCGATCTGGTCACACGCGCTCAGATCGATACAGCCATTTTGGATCAGGCGCAGCACCGCTTCCAGCGCCGGACGCATGTATTCTCCCGCGGCAGGATCAAGCCCATTGGCAAGCGCAAGCGCTTCCGGATTTTCGGCAAGCGCGGTCAAAAACAGCGGATAAGCGACCGTATTCATGAAACAGCTGGACGACTTGCGGCTGTAGCCCATCATTGGGCTTGCGTAACCCTTAATGCGAAATGCTTCGCACACGGCCAGCAGTTCTGTCCACGTGGTCGGGACGCTGAGCCCTTCCGTTTTAAACAGATCATCGTTCACCAGCATGCCGTATGTCCTGGAGAAGACCGGAGCTATCAGCACACGGCCGTCCGCGTCATGGTTGATCAGGCCGGGGCGAATGCAGTCAAGATCCAGCCCCAGGGCAGCGTCCGAAAGATCCTCCATATGCCCTGATACCGAAGCGTATGTTTCGTTTCCGATCATCCAGTTATAGGAGAAGAAGATGTTGGGGGCGTCCTTGCCTTCCAGCACCGTGCCCAGAATGTTTTCATAATTGTCCAGCTTCACGTAGCTGAGCTGCACATTCGGATATGTCTTGTTGAACCTGTCGAATTCGGCCTCCAGGGCTTCAAAATTGTCATAGCTCCCGGCTACTGTGATGCTGCATTCTCTGTTCTTATCCAGGGCCGGCTTGAATTCGGCGGTTTTCTCCTTCGGTTTGCTGCCGCAGGCAGTAAGCAATGTGATCATGCATACGGCCAGAATGATGCAGAGCAGTTTTTTCATGATCTTTTTTCCTCCTTGATTCTGCGGATCTCTTTGATGACAAGTTTCATGTCTATCGGCTTTGCGATATGCCCGTTCATACCGGTGTTCAGGCACTCTGTGACGTTTTCCGAAAAAGCGTCCGCCGTCATGGCGATGATCGGGATGGAGGACGCCCACGGATCATCCAGGGCGCGGATCTTCCTTGTCGCGTCAAGTCCGTTCATCTCCGGCATTTGTATATCCATAAAAATCAGAGCGTAGCTTCCTTTTGCCGCCTGTTTCATTTTTTCCACGCAGATGCGTCCGTTTTCGGCCCGTTCCGTCGTGATCCCGAACATACCCAGCATCGTGGATATGATCTCCCAGTTGATATCATTATCTTCCGCGATAAGGATATTCATTCCCTGCAGATCGGAATAGTCATTCTCCGGCTCAACGGACTTGACCTCGGTCCCGAGGAGCTCGTTGATCTTATCATAAAGCTTCGAGCGGAACAACGGCTTGCTGACAAAGCCGTTGGCTCCGGCTTTCTTTGCCGCTTCCTCTATATCTGACCAGTCATAAGCGGAAATCAGCAGGATCGGGATATTGGAATTCACTTCGGTGCGGATCCGGCGGATCGTTTCGACGCCGTCGATATCCGGCATCTTCCAGTCAAGGATGACGACACTGTAATCCCGCCCTGTTTTGTTCCGATGCATGATCATGCCGAGCGCTTCCAATCCGCTTCTCGCGTGATCGGCTGTGACGCCCAGAGACTCCAATGTGTCGATTGCGGTTTCCAAAAGGATCTCATCGTCGTCGACCACCAGGACATCCATCGGCTCAAGCATCATATCGTCCCTCTGCCGGTCGGCAATGGGAAGATCCAGTATTACGGTAAATACCGTTCCTTTTCCCTGCTCGCTCTGGCAGTCGATGGTCCCTCCCATCAGGTCGACCATCTGCTTAGTGATAGCAAGCCCGAGACCGGTCCCCTGAATGCTGTTTACCCGGCTGTCTACCTGGCGCGAAAACGGCCGGTACATGGTCGCCATAAATTCCGGGCTCATGCCTATGCCGGAATCGGATACCCTGTACGTCAGCTGCACGCAGCCGGGCTTTTGGCTTTCCTCCTCGCGCATGTCCACGCTGACACGGCCGCCCGGTTCCGTGTATTTTATGGCGTTGGAAAGGATATTGATATATATCTGGTTCAGCCGGAGCTGGTCGGCGTAGATGTATTCTTTTTCCATCCGGCTGGTGCGGAAATTGAACTCTATGTTCTTTTCCTTGATCATCGGCTGGGAAAGGTTCAAAAGGTTTTCCACCGTCTCAACTATGGAGAATGTCTGCGGGCTCAGATTCAGTTTTCCGCTCTCGACTTTGGAGATATCCAGAATATCATTGATCAGCGTAAGCAGATGATTGCTGGCCAGAGTGATCTTCCGCAGGTTTTCTCCTACCGCTTCGGTATCGCCGAGATTCTTTTCCGCGATCGTCGTAAGGCCTATGATAGCGTTCATAGGCGTGCGGATGTCATGGGACATCGTTGACAGGAAATCGGTTTTTGCTTTGTTCGCGGAGGCCGCTTCCCTCGCCGACGCCTGGAGTTTTTTGTTGAAATGCAGCATGACCGACAGGTCAAAAACGAACAGGATCAGGAGGCCTGCGGATACAAAACTGATCAACAGCCAATTTTCCGTATCTGCCTTCAGATCATTCATTGGCATGAAGCTGAGAAGCGTCCATCCCTGTGTCGCGGCAAACGGGGTATAGGCGAGGATGCATTTCTCACCGCGTGAGTTGAGCATGGTAAAAGAACCGGTCGATGAAGTGGTCTTTTCAAAGAGCGCCTGCGCGGAGGCGGGATCTGTGGCGTTATAAGACCTGTAAAACTCAAAAAAACTGGAATTTTTGAAGGAATGGCCCTTGATGATATAGTTGCCGTTTGCGTCGATCATGGAAAGCTCGGCTTTTTCAAATTCTTCCTGCGGGAAAACCCATTTCTGCTCTAACTCCGAGATCGGCAGAACACGCAGCAGTACTGCGCTGCTGGGAGTGCCGTTTTCCGGATCATGAAGCGTAATAAAATTACAGAAGGCTATGGACTGCTCGCCGTTGACCGGATTCGTATAGGCACGCGAAATGTTGATGGATTCCCCTATGCCGGAGATCCAGCTAACATCTTCCAGAAGATCCACCCGCTTATAAGAAACAGTATAGTCAGAGGCCTCCTGGCCCGCTCTCGTAGACAGACCGGACAGTGAATCGAGATACACGATATGCGCTGAGGCGTTCGGCAGCACATGAGAGATCCGAATGAAGGAGACGGCGTCCTCAATGGTCATCTCCTTGCTGTTGATATAGCGTGCCCACACATCACAGATGCGCTGTTCGCCCTCCAGATAATTCTCGGTAACATGCTCCATGGTGATCGTGGTATTTTCAAAATGCTCTATCTGCCTTTGCGCCGTATTTCTGTTCTCATAGTTGGAATAAAAAACGACAAAGGTCAGCAAGACAATCATAATAAGCACATTGACGATAATGACCCAGGTTTTCTTCATGGCGGTTTCAGCTCCCCTGCATTTCGCTTCCAAACAAGTCGGCCCATCCGAAAAAACAAATAAAAATGAATTCTCTCCTTGCAATTGTATCACAAGGAGCACTGTTTGCATAGCACAAGTTTTTTTCTGAAAACGGTATCACACCGCGGGCGCCGCTTAATGGAAGCGCCGCCGTCAGTACGCTGACGCCGATCGACTTAGAGATGCGCGCCTGCATGCCCGCTTCCCTTACAGCCTCAACATCCACCCTGAATGCGTTGGCGGTATGGCTAAGACCGGGATACCCGCCTAAGCCGGGTCCGCCGGCGCGCGGATCACACGCGACGCTGCACAGCCGTCCATGACGGGCGTCCGGATATCCATGAGGCCCGCGTCATAATGACCCGGCTCAAAGGAGGCCGCCCGATACTCAGCCTGCCTGCCGTTCTCCGCCGGCCTGGATTTCAGCCGGATGATGATTGCAGTGCCGGCGCCGGGCTCGGTCAGGACCAAGATGGCGCCGCGCTTTGCGATCGACGCGTATTCTGTTCCGCCCTGTTCCGGAGAGCCCTTACGCGTTCAGCGCCAGGGCTTTCTGCCATTGATCCAGCACCTGATTTACCAGGCTGTCCACGTCGGGCATTTCCTCTTTCCCGCGCAGCAGCTCCGTCAGTTCGCTCACGGGCATAAATATCGGCGTCAGCGCCAGGTTACCGGTCACGCCCTTGAGCGCGTGGGCGGCCTCGAAGGCTTCTTTTACGTTGCCTGCTGCCGCGGCTTCCTTCAGTTTCCCAAAGTTTGCGTCGTTAAGGCCCATGCCCACGAGCCTGATGTAGAACGACTCGTTATTCATGCAGCGGGCCAGACCCTCTTGTGTGTTTGCGCCGTAGTTTTTTAACGCTTCAATCGTCATCATTTGGTTGCAGCCTCCTTTTATTTCAACGTATTTCCCGGACCGTATGCGCCCGTAGGCGGTCAGTCTCCTTTTCGGGAATAATGCGAACTGCAGTCTTTGCTCGTATGTAGCCCCTTGCTGAAATCTGGACATGTCCATGTCCTCAAGAGAGAACTCTACTCTGACGTTCTGACTCGATATGTTTCCCTTGGAAAGTAAGACAACCGTCTCCCTGTGCCGCGGGAATTCTATTCGGTTTTCTTCCCCATCACCCCATACAGCGTCAGTGTACCGTCGCTTAGTGCCAGGTCCGCATCGAGATCTTTAATTCCGAAGGTCTTCTCTCCCAACGGATAGAGCCGCAGCTCAAGCGCCCTCCCGTCGTCATTTGCCTGTGCATACAGCTCACCGTCTTGCAGGAAGATCTCTTCGATGCGGAAGTCACCGATAGCATAGTCGTATTTTCCGCAGAGTGCGGCCCAGCCGCTCTTGTCCGGGTTCTGAATGGCGAGTTCCTCGATGCTGCGGACTCTCCCCGGTTCTTTGTCCCTCGTGATTGCTTTCAAGCCCCTGGAAAAGGACTGCCAGGCCCGCTCATCCCGCACGTCGCGGCAGCGGAGGCGGATCAAAACACGGTCTGCGTCCACAAAGCGCTCGTACCAGTTGGAATAACCGGGCCAGCCGCCGCTGTGGCAGACAATCAGGCCGAAATCAGGATCATCCAGCACGTCCCAGCCGAAGCCGTAGCCGTAATCGGGATCATCGTCCTCGTCCTTGTCAATGCCGATTTCCCCGTTGTTGAGTCGTCCGGGGGTGGCCATCAGCATCTGTTCCTCCTTCGTAAGCACCTTTTCCGCACGCAGTGCCCGGTCCCATTGTAACAGGTCAAAGATGTTGGAGTGCACCAGCCCGTCCCCGTTCGCGCCGTCGCAGGTAACGGCCGCGCTATCCCCCGGCAGCCCGTCCGGGAGCTCATAGCGATCCGAGCCCAGCGGTAGCGACAGTCCCCAGGCGAGATTCGGGATCGCAACCTTGTCCTTCCGGCGGTGGTAGACGCGCGTCGCGTGCATCCCGGCGGGCTCAAAGATGTTGTCCCGCAGGAAATCTTCAAAAGGCACGCCCGCAACGGTCTCCACGATCTGCGCCAGCAAACAGTAGCCGGTGTTGGAGTATTCAAACTGCTCGCCCGGGGCGAAGGACGCCTCCTCACCGCACTCGCAGAGGAAGCGGACGATGACCGCGTTATTCGGGATCGTCTTTTCCTCCTTGGCAATCTTGTCCACCCAGTTCATGTAATCGGGTAGGCCGCCGGTGTGGTTCAGCAAATGCCGTACTGTCACGCCCTTGTAGGGGATTTCCGGGAAGAATTTCGTGATCTCGTCCTCGAGAGACAGCAGCCCTCTGCGCCGCAGCAGCATCACCGCCGCCGCAGTGAACTGCTTGCTGACGGACGCAAGGTCAAAGAGACAGTCCTCGCGAAGCGGAACCTTGTCCTCCAAATCGCTAAAACCGACTGCGCCTTTCGACACGATCTCGCCGTGCTCGGCGTAAAGCCAGGTCCCATTGAAACCGCCCTTTTCAAATGCGTTCCGGGCCAGTGCATCCAGAATTGTTTTCTTATCCATGCGCGTCCTCCTGTTTTATAGCCTCAAAACCGCGGGTATGCCCTGAACGTTCAGAAAATTTGCTAAATGACTGTGAGCGTTCGAGGGAACAGGGTCTTACTGTTTCCTGCGGTCCGGATATTCGGCCGCCCTGAGCACACATCAGATATACTGCCGGAAGTCACGTATGCGCGAAAATGAGATGCAGTTGGAATTGTGGTGCGTATCCGCCTGGTTGAAGCCGATGCGCAGCAGCATAAGTATGTCGTCCCCGTCGAATACCCAGTCGGGATACTGGAGGCCGACCTTCGCCGGATCCATATCGCTAAAGTCGTAAAGGCGCTTTACCACTTTCCAGGCGTGCAGGTCGTCCGATACCGCCAGGGATATGACCGTGCGGCCCAGGTTCTTCCCCAAAGTCTGCTCCGTGCCTATCATCAGATATTTCCCGCTCACAGGGTCAGGCTTGACACAGAATTTGGAGTTGCTGCCCAGGGGACAGTCGCTTATCGCGTTGAAAATGTATTTGGCGCCGCGGTCCGACTTGTCCACGTCAAACACGATCACCTTGCCGGTATTGGGGACCGCCTTAAAAATGTCCATCCGGTAGAGTGCGCGGATGTTTCCTTCCCGGTCGACGACTATATTGCCCTCGATGCCCGCCCCGGGACAGCCGAGCCCCGGTCCCGCGCCTTCCGGAGCGCCTTTCCACGACGGGTCATAGTCCGTGAATTCCGCAAGCTCCCAGCTCGCCGGATCCAGCAGGTCTTTGTCCGCCTCGGCAGTCAGCACGGACATGGGAAACGCGCTGTCGCTCCATCCTCCCGTATCGACGGCGATGTATAAAAGCCCGCCGTATTCGGCTACGCTCCCCGGCGCGCTGTGGTAGCCGTTTTTGTAGCACATGGGGAACAGCGTGACCGGCGCGGTCCAGCTTTCGCCCTCGTCATCCGAGCGCCCGATGACCACGTTCCCGTGGCCGTTGGTGCACGCCAGCATGTAAACGCTGCCGCGGTGTATGAACAGCCTGCCCCAGTAACAGGGGAACAGGTCCCCCATCCAGTGCCACTCAATGCCTCCGTCGTCAGAATAGAACAGCTGGCTCAGGCTGGCCCACTCCTCGCGCCTGCTGAATACGTCCAGCGAGGCAAGCAGCCTGCCGGATGGGCACCTGACCAGCGACGGCCCCGCTACGAAGCTGCCCGAAAAATCGTAAGCGGCGTCGTCCGGATGCAGGTAGCACACAGGAACGTCACCCGGCATCCGGCCGGTGCGCACGAGCCTCACGCATGAGCCCTCCTTTCCGACACGGCTGAGTATGACGGTATAGTCCGTAAGGTCATCAAGCCCGCTTACCGTGACCGAAGCCTGTACCGGCTCGATCTCGCGCGCAGCCGCGTCCTCTCCGGCTTTCCGGACTTCGAGCCTGTGCGGTCCCTCAAAACCCCTGTCTATCCACTCAAGGGTGAAGGCTCCCGCGTCGGGAACGAGCCTTGATACGAAAGGCCCAAACGCTTCATTCATGCGGGCGTAAGGCCTGAACGGACGGCTCAGCCAGGATGTAGGTGCTTTCATGGTATCGTTCCACCTTTCTGAAATCAGGCTTTTTTATCGTGCGGGCTGTCAGGCTCACGGTCCGGGCTTCGCGCCTGAAGCTCACAGATGCCCGCGCTGCTCATGATGCTGAAAACCCGCAAACACTCTTCTCAAACTGTTTTCCCGCTGCCGGCCTTGCTTTCCCGACAGCAGAACGATGATATCAATGAATTGCCGATTTGCATACAGATCGACAAACTTGAATTTTCCGGAACAGCTTTACTGTGTCAGTTTGCTGATCACATATTCAGCGTAGCGTTTGGCAAGGATGTCATCGTAGACGATCTCCGCGCTTTCGGAATATTCGCGCATGGCGTCTTTGATCAGCGGAGCGTACTCGGCAGGCAGATGTTCGAGCGCCCATTCGCCGCCCTCCTTTTTTGAAAGCACCAGCCCATCTTTCTTATAAGCCAGCACCCTTGCAAGGTTCAGGGTCAGATACATGGGGCATTCTGTTATTTCCTCCGCGGCCCCTTCAACATCGTACAAAATGGAATCAGTAAAATCGCCGCTGGAAACCTCCGCAAACACGTCTTTGATCTGCGCTCCGTAAAGGCGCCTGCCCCTTTTGTTGATGATCGTAAAGTGAGCCGCGAGGTCTTTATCCGTACCGTTCATCCTGCGGATATAATCATCGGGATCGTCCCTGTACCAATTCAAATGCCCTGCCGAAAAATGCAGTTCATAGGGTGTAGGATAAACGAACGGCTTGCAAACCTTTCGCAAAACGATGCTCATTTCGATCCCCTTCGCAGGGCCTGACGCGTTGAACTGAACTGCCATGTCCAGGTATGCTCTCTTAACAGGATCAGAGATAGGATCATCGACCACGATGATCAAGTCGATATCGCTCTTTTGGGGGTTAAAGCATCCCATGACCAAAGAGCCGTGCAGATACACGCCGACCAGATTGTCCCTGAGTATCTCCTTTGATCGTTCCACAAAGCCGTTTAGCAAGCTGTCCGTTTGTTGCAATGCCATTTGGTCTTCCTTCGCAAATCACGGTTTGTATTATTTATCAGTTTCAGACAGTCCGCATTTTTCGGTTCAAACGGTACTGAAACTAAGTCCTTTATTGGGCGGCGCAAGAGACATGCCGTCTCCATGTGCCCCGTACCGGGGAACATGTCCGCGGTGGTCACGGATTCGATGCTGTATACATCACAGAGTTTTTTCAGGTCCCTGGCGAGAGTGGCGGGGTCGCAGGACACGTAGGACAGGCGCGGCGCGGGGTGTGACACCAGCGCGTCAAGCACCTTTTCGTCAAGGCCCTTCCGGGGCGGGTCGACTATGACACGGTCGAATCTGCGCTTTTTGAGCAGCGGCGGATACATTTGCGCCGCGTTCCCGCAGATGAACTCGGCGGCCAGGCCGTTTAGGTCCGCGTTCCCGCGGGCGTTCGCTACGGCTTCGGGCACGATCTCTATGCCCGTGACGAGCGCGCCCAGTTTTGCGGCGCTTAAGCTGATCGTGCCCGCGCCGCAGTATATGTCGCACACTTTTTCGCCTGGAGAGACGCCGTCCAGCGCCAGGCGGTACACGTTTTCCGCCTGCAGGCGGTTGACCTGGAAAAACGCCTGGGGAGCCAGACGGAAGGAAAGGCCGTTTATTCGGTCGGTCAGGAATTTTTCGCCGCAGACATGCGTGACCTGCCCGTCCAGCGCGTGGACGGGGCGGGGATTAAGGCGGCAAATGTGGCAGGAGACCACGCTTTCCAGTTTTTCATACGCGGTCTCGCACTGCTTTTGCGCCGCCGATGAGGGGATGTTCACGCACAGGACCAGCATTATCTCGCCTTTATGGTTTTCCCTCAGCACCACGCCCGAGGCATTCGCTTTCACCGCCAGAGGCTTTACGAACGCCCAGGCGCGGTTCATGTTTTCGCTTAACTGGCGGCAATAGTCCACGTCCGTGACCCGCCTTTCGCCCTCCGCGCGGAAGCCCGCCCTGCCGCCTTCCACGGCGAACTCCGCCTTGTTGCGCCAGCCTTCCTTAAGGGGAGACGGCAGGCAGGGTTCTATCTCATCAAGTCCCAGAGCGCCTATGCGGTTCAGGGCGGCGAGCACGTTCTGCCTTTTCAGTTCCAGCGTATGCTCATAGCGCGCGTGCAGGCAGGCGCAGCCCCCGCAGGCCGCGTAATGCGGGCAAGCAGGCTCAGTCCGAAAAGGGGATGCCTTAAGCACCCCCAGGTTTTCAGCTATGATGTAAGACGCCTTTTCCTGCTTTACGGTGATCTCCACCGTTTCGCCGGGCAGGGCGTCAGGCACGAACACCGCCTTGCCCTCCAGCCGTCCCACGCCCCTGAACTCGTTCGTGACGCCGGTTATTTCGATCTGAGGCATTTTATTTTTTGATGTAGCCGGTCACGCCCACCAGCTCGTACAGGTCGGAATCGAAGGTGGAGCCCTTCATGCAGTCCCCGATGGGCACGTCTATCAGGGATGAACCCTTTACGCCGACTGCCCTGCCGCCGATGTCCTGGCTGAGCAGCTTGACCGCGTACGCGCCCGTGCGGGTAGCGAGGATACGGTCGTTGGCGGTGGGAGAGCCGCCTCTCTGGGTGTAGCCCAGCACGGTGGCGCGGGTCTCGTGGCCGGAAACTTCTTCCACTATCTCCGCCAGCTGGTCGGAGAGTATCTTGTCGCCGAATATGTGCAGCTTGGGATATCTGGCTTCAAGTTCGTCAAGGCTCTCAATCATTGAGCGGCTGGCGCCCTCGGCGAACACCAGTATCATGGAGCGTTTGCCGGACACCACGCCGCGGTGCACCATGTCGCCCAGCTTCTCGACGCTCCACTTGACTTCCGGGATAATCGCCGCTTCGGCGCCGCAGGCCAAAGCGGTGTACAGCGCCAGGTCGCCGCAGTCGCGCCCCATGACAGTGACTATAGAGGCGCGCTCGTGCGCGTCTCCCGTGTCGCGGATACGGTTGACCGCCTCGACGGCGGTGTTCAATGCGGTGTCGAAGCCGATCGTGAAGTCGGTGTACGCCAGGTCGTTGTCTATGGTGGCGGGCACGCCTATCGTGGGCAGGCCCAGGGAGTTCAAAGCTTCGGCGCCCTTGAACGTGCCGTTGCCGCCTATGCACACCATGCCTTCGATATCCAGCGCGCGGGCGTTCCTGACCGCCTGCTTCTGGAACTCAGGCTTCAGAAACTCAAGGCAGCGGGCGGTCATGAGCCCCGTGCCGCCTTTGTGGATGATGCCCGACACGCTGCGGGCGTTCATCTCGATATAGTCGTCCGCGGTGGACAGCGAGCGCATCAGCATGCCGTTGTAGCCGCGCTTGAAGCCCACCACGCTCATTCCGTTCATAAGCGCGGTCCTGACTACCGCCCTGATAGCGGCGTTCATGCCCGGCGCGTCCCCGCCGCTGGTCAAAACACCTATACGCTTCATAAAAAAACACTCCCCGAATTTATTCCGGGAAGTATTATACACTTATTTAACATGGATTTCAAGAATAAATCAGCAGCCGGTTCTCAGCGTCAGTCCAACGGCGCGGAACTATTTCAGATACTCCTGCGCCGAGCGGATGCCGTCCACGGCGGCGGAAGTTATGCCTCCCGCGTAGCCCGCGCCCTCGCCCACGGGATAAACGCCCGCGATGTCGCTTTGCAGGGAAACAGGGTCCCTGAGTATCCTGACAGGGGAGCTGGAGCGGGTCTCGACTCCCGTGACGCACGCGCCGGGCGCGGTAAAGCCCCGTATCTTTTTGTCAAATTCGTTTATGCCGAACCTTAGGTTGTTTACCGCGTATCCGGGTAGGCACAGCGACAGGTCCGTCCAGTTGACGCCGGGACGGTAGGAAGGCATGACGTCTCCCGCGTCCTTTGACGGCACGCCCGAAAGAAAGTCGCCCACCCTCTGGCACGGGGCTTTATACGCGCCGCCGCCCGCCTCATAGGCCGCTTTTTCCCAGCGCCTCTGGAACTCCATGCCCGCCAGCACGCCCGCGCTTTCGGGGAAATCCTCGGGCCT
Source organism: Clostridiales bacterium (assembly GCA_024684375.1). Taxonomy (GTDB): domain Bacteria; phylum Bacillota; class Clostridia; order Christensenellales; family Aristaeellaceae; genus RUG14130. The sequence continues at coordinate 7,200 of JAIKWZ010000050.1, read as the reverse complement.
GACGTCCGTGAGCAGGGCCGAATCGCAGTTTACTCCGTCCCGCGCGAATACGCTCATGCCGTTGGTCGCCACGCCGCCCTCTTCGGAGGCGGAAGCGATGACCTGCCCTCCGGGGCACATGCAGAAAGTGTACACTCCCCTGCCGTCGGGACAGCGCGCGGAGAGCCTGTAGTCCGCCCGGCCCAGGGCCGGGTGCGCGGCGAAACGCCCGTACTGGGCGCAGTCGAGCCAGGCCTGGGAGTGCTCTATCCGCGCGCCAATCGAAAACGGCTTGCGCGCCATGGGCACGCCCAGCGCGCTGAGCATCTCAAAGCTGTCCCGGGCGGAATGGCCCAGGCACAGAAACACGGCGCCGGTCACGATGCCGCCTTTGTCGGTGTTTACTCCGGCGAGCCGCCCGTCCTCCGTCACAAGCCCCGTCAGGCGGGTCCCGAAGCGCACCTCGCCGCCCAGACGGATTATCTCCTGCCGGATGCCCTTTACCGCCCGCGTAAGGCGGTCGGTGCCCACGTGGGGTTTGGCTTCATACAGGATCTCCTCCGGCGCGCCGAAACGGTGCAGCGTCGAAAGCACGCAGGATATGCGGCTGTCCTTTATACCGGTAGTGAGTTTGCCGTCCGAAAACGTGCCCGCGCCGCCCTCTCCGAACAGCACGTTCGATGCAGGATCGAGCCTGCCCGTGGCGAAGAAAGCCTCCACGTCCTTTTGCCGGTCTTCCACGGGTCTTCCCCGCTCAAGCACTATGGGACGCAGCCCGCGCATTGCCAGCGTAAGGGCGCAGAACATCCCCGCGGGCCCAAAGCCCGCCACTACGGGCGGGTGCGCGGGAGGAGCAGAAACCGGCGTTTCCTTCCATTCTTCCGCCTTCGGGGCGGCAGAAAAGCCTCTGGGCAGCGGGGTGCCCTTTTCAAGCTCCGCGTCCAGCGTGACCAGCAGCCGTATGTCGCTTTTGCTGCGGGCGTCTACGCTTTTTTTGACGAGCCTGACGGAAACGATCCTGTTTTCGGGCAGCCGGAGCGCTCTTGCCGCGAGGGCGGTCAAAGAACGCAGCGCCTCGTCGGGGGTGAGCCTGAGCTGAAGCACGCGCACTGTCATAGGCTCTTTGCCGCCTCCGTTCCCGCCAGTATCCCGCTCGCCCACGCCCAGGCAAGGTTGTTCCCGCCGCAGTAACCCGCCACGTCCAGCGCCTCGCCGCAGGCGTAAAAGCCCTTATTCAGCCTGCTTTCCAGCGTTTCGGGCTCAAATTCGTCCGTTACCAGCCCGCCTTCCATCACCTGCGCGTCCGCGAAACCTCCCGTGCCGCTCACGGGTATGTCCCAAACGTGCAGCGCGGAAAACAGGCGCGCCGTCTCAGCCCCTGTCAGGCTTTCCGCGCGCGTTTCAGGCCTGAGCCCCGCCCGGTTAATCGCGTTCCGGGCGATGAAGCGGTTCAGTTGTCCCGTGAACACATCCCCCAGCGTCCGCGCCGGAAAACGCGCGAGCCGCTGTCTGAGCGCGTCAAGCGACATATCCCCGCCCGGGCAGAGGCGCAAAACCAGCTTTTCACCGCCGAGCAGCCGCTTTTTCGCGCCGAGGGACAGCTGCATTACGGCTATGCCGCCTACGCCGTCATCCCTGAACAGCGCCTCTCCCTCTTCGCTTTTTACGGGAGCGCCGTTCGAAAGCAGCGTAAATGTCCCCTTAAGCCGTATGCCTTTTAAGCCCGCGACCTGTTTTTTGTCGCACACCAGGTGGGTGAGCCCGGGCATCGGCTCGTTCACGTGATGCCCCAGCGTTTCGGGAAGGCGGAAGGAGGCGTTTTCGCCCAGTCCCCTGCCCGCCAGCCCCCCGCTGGCCAGTATCAGCTTCCGGGCAAGGTATTCCCCGGAAGGGACGAAAGCGGCATAGCCGTTTTTGCGGAGGGAAATGCCCGTAACGGGACAATCGCACACCACGTTCACGCCGTTTTCGCTCAACGCCAGCCTTAACGCGTCCAGCACCCCTGAGGCCTGGAACGCGGCGGGATAGCCCCTGCCTTCACCGTCGAACACGGTCTGTATGCCGAGCTCCTCAAAAAAACGGGCGGAGTCGAAGGCGTTCAGGGCATAGGACGCGAAAGCCCCGCCCGAATGATAGCTTTCGGGCGAGGTCGCTCGGTTTATGAGGTTGCATCTGCCGTTGCCGGTGGCCAGAAGCTTTTTGCCTAAACGGGGCTGCGCTTCAAGCAATGTCACCTGCGCGTCCCCTCTCGCGCGTTTCGCGCTTATGGCCGCGGTCATGCCGGAGGCGCCACCGCCTATAACGAGTATCTGTGTGTTCAAGCTATTATCGCCAGCTCCTTTAACAGCGTTTCGTCCGCGCAGAGTGTGAGCTTGTGCAGCGCCCTTGAGCAGGCGGTATACAGTCGGCGCCGTTCGCCGTCGGTAAGCCGGGCGGAGGGCCACGCCACCACAACCGCGTCGAATTCCAGCCCCTTCATGAGCTGGTAGCCCGCCACGGCCACGTCGCCGGGGTCGGACAGTATGTCCTCGTCGCTGCCGTCCAGCAGGTGCGCCTGGGGGATCAGGCGGCTCAGCCTGTCCGCCTGCTTAAGGGTGCGGGTCACGACGCACACGCTTTTATAGCCCTTGTCCTGGCAGTCCTTCACGGCGTCCAACACGTTTTTGTCCGTAAGGGGCAGTATTTCGGGATTGTCGCCCTCGCGCCCGAAGGCGGCCACCTGCTCCCCGTCGGGAAGGATGGCGTTGCACAGGCGGGTGATGTTCAGCGTGGAACGGTAGCAGCGGGTGAGCTTCAGCATCGGCGCGCCGGGCGTCATGAAACAGGCGTTCCAGGTTTCCGGATCCAGCATATGCATGCCCGGCGTGGTGCGCTGCTTGGGGTCGCCCAGCAGCGTCACGTGCGCCATGGGATAGTACAGGCTCAGGGCGGCAAGCGCAACTGAAGAATAATCCTGCGCCTCGTCCACCACCAGATGCCTTATGTTCCTCTCCGGGTTGGTGAAGCCCAGATACAGGCTCAGGTACATTATGCCTGGGGCGTCCTCCCACCACACCACTTTGTTGCCGGCGTTCTCGGCGGCGATCTGGCCCAGCCCGTCCGGAGCGTCACTGAGCGCCCGGGCGTAGAGCTCGGAAACCGTGACCTTGGCCAACGCTTTGATCTCCTGCCTGAGCGGCTGCAGCCGGTGGCTCACGTTGAAGCGGGCGGCGATGTCCAGTTCGCGCCCGGAGTACTGGTTTTTGAGCCGTTCGCAGTAGCTTTCAAGCAGGGTGAACTCCCACTTTTCCAGCCGGCTCTCAAGCACGTTCCTGATGCGCTCTATCCTCTGGGCGGGCTTGAGCTGCACGAAAGCGACGCGGTACATGCGCTCCATCTCTTCCTTTTCGCACAGCACGTTGCTGTCCAGCCTGAGCGTCCGGAATTCGGGCCCCGTGCGGGAGAATTCAACAGCGAAATTCCTTAGTCTCTCGAGAAAATCAAGGGCGCTTTTGAACTTGACGGATACCCTGCGGGGATAGCCTTCCGGCGTCAGCAGTTTTTCGTTCTGCTCCAGCGGATGCTCGATCTTGCATTTCAGCGCGCCCGTGAGCAGCTTGTACATGGTCAGGGAAGGCACGTTCTCCTCGCCCAGCTCCGGCAGTACCGTTGAAATGTATTCGCTGAAGGAATTGGAAGGAGACAGGACCAGTATCTTCTCCGCTTCCAGCTTGTCGCGGTAGCGGTACATCAGATACGCGATGCGGTGCATGGCCACGGAAGTCTTGCCGCTGCCCGCGCTGCCCACCACGCTGAGCAGTTTTTCGTTCCCGAAACGTATCGCGCGGTTCTGTTCGGCCTGTATGGTGGACACGATCTGGCGTATATGCCTGTGGGTCGCGCCTTCAAGTATGTCCAGCAGCAGAGAGTCTTCTATGTTCACGTCGGTGTTGACGTAATACTTGAGGCGCCCGTCCTCCATGCGGTACTGGCGCTTGAGGCTCATTTCGCCGCTGATGATGCCCTGCGGGGAATCGTACCTGGCGCGGCCGGGCATGGCGTCGTAATACAGGCTGCACACCGGGGCGCGCCAGTCGTGCACCAGTATGTCTCCCTGGGCGCCGGTCAGGCTGTAAAGGCCTATGACGATCTTGCGTTTCTCGTCTTCGTCGTCGGGCTTAAAGTCCACGCGGGCGAAAAAGGGCTCCATGAGCATCTTTTCATAACGCCGGGCCACATCGTCGTTGAACGCCTTGCGCGCAAGGTATCTTTCCACCTCCCCGGAGAGCACCTGCATGTCCTGTTCGCTCAGGGCGGTAGGCTTAAGACGCAGGTCTTCCCACGCGTCCGCCAGCATCTGTTTTATGGAAGACAGATGCTCGCGGGCATTCGCCTTTGAATTTTCTATAGCCTGAAGCAGAAGGGACTGCACCATACGGGTGTATTCCCGCTCCTGATTAAGCTCTTTTTCGTTCATCACGCGCGTTCACCGCCCTGATAAAGTATGTACTGTATTATAACAAAGAGGGGAGAATTTGTAAAGAAAATTAGTTTTCAGCCGGCTGCAGCTCAATTTTACATTACTTCTCTTGCTGTTTAAGGAAAAACACTGTAAAATACCGGCGGAGTATGCTCCAAATAATTATCGGAGGGGAACCTACATGAAGCTTCGCAAGCTTATATCCCTGCTTCTCGCGGCGCTTATGCTGCTGGGAGCGGTGGCCTTCGCCGAACCCGCGAAGATTGTTGCCACCGATTATACCGGAAAGACCATCATCCTGCACACTAACGACGTGCACGGCGCCATCGACGGCTACGCCTACATCCCCACCCTGAGGGAATACTTCTATTCCTTAGGCGCTGATGACGTCATAACGGTCGACGCGGGCGATTTCAGCCAGGGCGAAATCTATGTTTCCACAAACAAAGGCGCGGCAGCCGTGGACATGATGAACGCGGCGGGCTACGACATCGTGACTCTGGGCAACCATGAGTTCGATTACGGATATGCCCAGGTGATGGACAACCTGTCCAAGGCTGAGTTCACTGCCATCTGCGCCAACGTCATCAAGGACGAGGACGGCGTGCCCATCCTGCCCGCTTATACCCTGTGGACCGGCAGCAAGGGCGAAGAGCCCATCAAAATCGGCTTTGTGGGCCTTGAGACCCCCGAGACCGCTACCAAGGTCCACCCGGGCCTGATCAAGGAGATCCACTTTGCCGCCTTTGAAGACCACTTCGCTTACGCGCAGGCGGCCGTAGACTTCGCGAAGGCCGAAGGCGCGGACCTCGTTATCGCCCTGGCTCACCTGGGCGTGGACGCCGAGAGCGCTATGAACGGCTATCGCTCCGTTGACCTGCTGGCTAAGGTCGAAGGCATCGACTTCACCATCGACGGCCATTCCCACACCGTTATGACTGCCGGCGAAGACGGCCAGGCCATCCAGTCCACCGGCACCAAGTTCGCCTACATCGGCGTGGTCGTGATCGACAACGCCACCAAGGCCGTGGAAGACAACTTCCTGGTATCCACCAAAGGCCTCAAGAAGGACGAGCTGGTAGCCGCGAAGGCCGAAGGCATCATTTCCGCCATCGACGCGATATATACTTCCGTGTTCGCCACTACCGAAGTGGAGCTCAACGGCGCCAAGGCGCCCGGCAACCGCACCGAGGAGACCAACCTGGGTGATCTCATCACCGACGCCATGGTATGGAGCGTGGTGAAAGAAGGCGGCATCGAGCAGGTCGAGCCCAACAACGTAGTGGGCATAACCAACGGCGGCGGCATCAGGGCCACCATCGCCGCGGGCGACGTGACCATGAAGGACATCAATACCGTGCTGCCTTTCGGCAACACCGTGGCGGTCATCTACGCCACCGGCGCCGAGCTGCTTGAGGCGCTGGAAGCTTCCACCTTCTGCACTCCCAACGCCGTGGGCGGCTATCCCCAGACCAGCGGCATCAAGTGGACCCTTGACACCACTAAGCCCTTTGACCAGGGTGAAGTGTACAGCCTGGACGGCAAGCCCGGCAGCTACTACGCTCCCGCTTCCATACAGCGCGTGACCATCGAAGAAGTCAACGGCGAGCCCTTTGACCCGGAAGCCATCTACGCAGTCGTGACCAACAACTTCTGCGCCGCCGGCGGCGACACCTACAACGTATTCTACAGGGCTTATTCCGAAGGCGCCGGCTTCGACACCGGTATCCCCATGGATGAAGCTGTCATGGATTACATCGAGCAGGTGCTCGAAGGCAAGATCACCGCTGAAGCTTACGGCGAACCCCGCGGCTACGCGACCCAGATCCTGGCCGAGGCTGAAGCCGACGCAGCTGCCTGATAAAAACCGAATCAAAACAGCGCCGTCCCGAAAGGGGCGGCGTTTTTTGGTCCGGAAGCGGAAAAAATGCTTCCGCGCGCCGCAGATCAAGGTTTTTTTTGCGGATACATATTGAACACGGCGTATTTTTGCTGTATAATTCCTACATCTTATGAAAGGAGCGTATCGTTATGGCAGTTGACATTTCTTCTCTTATCAACAAGGCAGTCGCCGCGATCAAGGGCGATAAGTCCCTGCTCGCTTCCTTCACTTCCGATCCCTCCAAGGCGATCGAAGGCATACTGGGCCAGCTTCCCACCGACACCCTGAACAAGGTCATCGACGGTGTCAAAAAGGCGCTGGGCGGCGAGACCAAGGGCATTCTCGCCAAGATCAAGGGCTTTTTCGCCAAGATCTGCGGCAAATAAACCGCACAAACACGCGCCTCCGTCTCACGGCGGGGGCGTGTTCTGTTTTGTGAAAACGGGAAGAATGCCCCCGTGATCCGCTTCCCGCTCGCCGGACGCTTGAAAAACCGCGCCGATAGTGGTATACTCAGGGTCAAAGGAGGTCGATCATATGGCGCATTATGTGTTCCAGCGGAACAACGGTTTCGGCGACTATGACTATATCCGCTCCTTTGATACCATGGAGATCACCGACTACAAGGAGTATGCCGCGCAGGTGGACGACGCGGGCATCTCCTTTATTGACATACCTTACCTGAACCAGCTGGGCTTTTACGCGGTCAGGATCAGCAGCCTGGCGCTCAGGATAGAGCCCCTGCTGCAGTTCAGCCCCGCGGTCATGGGCTATCGCCCCGCGCCGCCGCCCCTGCCCCCGCGTCCCAGAGGCGCCGCGCCCCGGCCGCGTCCCAATAACGGACCCATGCCCGTACCGCGTCCCCCAATGCAGAGGGTAA
>JAIKWZ010000035.1 GCA_024684375.1 Clostridiales bacterium | reverse complement strand
TCCCAGCCGGGTGTTCGAGTATCTGGGCGAGATGAGCGCGGAAGGCTACGCCAACGGCCTCAGGGCGAACCTGGCGGGCAGCCTGGACGCGATGGGGCAGTTAAGCGGGATGGCATCGTCCTACGCTGACGCTTCGAGGGCGGCTTCATCCGGAAGCCAGAGCGTGGTCCAGGCGGGGATAGACTACAACCGGCTGGGCGAGGCGGTCGCGTCGGCGCTCAGGCGCGAAGGCGTCGAGGTGGACGTGTACATGGACGCGGAGAGGGTCGGCAGGTCATCCGAAAAGGGCGTCTCCAAGCAGAGCTGGCTGAGGACGGTGTCCGGTTACAAAGGGCGCGCAGCGGCGCTGAAAACGTAATAATAAAAAAGAATAATGGTCCGCGCGGGAGAGATCCTGCGCGGGCGTTTTTTTATGCCTGCGCGGGGCTGCGGCTCACGCTGTGAGCGCGTGGAGGGGAGGGCGGTATGTTGTGAGGGCGCGGGCGAGGGCGCGTCCTGGGGCGTCCTGCGCGGTCTCAGGCATATGTCTGGGTGAGAGAGCCGGGTAAGCGTGGGTGTCCGTGCGGGAGCGCAGAGGATGCAGGCCGGCGCGGGGGAGTGGACGGGCTGTTCACGCTGTGGATAATATAAAAATTTTTCCGGGCATGTATGCGCGGGGCGGGCGTTGGTCCGCGCACAGCCTGGGCAAAAGCGACCCGCGGACGCTTTTGACAGAAGGCTGCGCGGAAGCAGCGCACACTGTACGCCCCGTGCCGCCCGCGGAGGACACCCGCCCCCCTGCGAACAAACTTTCCCTCCTACCCTTCCACACCGGCGTCGGCCTGTCGTTTGCAGCGCGGACTATTTGATAAAAGGGGGGAGGCTATTGCCATTTGAAAAAGGGGTTCCAAAGGTCTAAAACGCTATACTTGCGCTGTACTTAAGTGGAATTATTCAGCATTTTTCGGAATTATTCTTAAATGGCCGAAAAAGAAGGAAATGAGGCCTGCAGAAGAATTATGCTGTTTTAAGGCGATATACGCATGATTAAACCCGTTTTCTCTCTGAAAACGGGCTAAAAGCGGAGAAGCCGGGATTTGAACCCGGGCGGCGGTTATCCCACCCTACTCCCTTAGCAGGGGAGCCCCTTCGGCCACTTGGGTACTTCTCCACAGCCGAAGTAATTGGCGGAGAGAGAGGGATTCGAACCCCCGGTGCCTTTCGACATCACCGGTTTTCAAGACCGGCGCCTTCAACCACTCGGCCATCTCTCCAAACCGGTAGATTTTATTATACTTCATAGCGGAATTAATGTCAAGAAGTATCTTGAGGATATTTGTAAATTTTTCGTCTGGCATTTATACGACGATTATCATCATAGCAAATATACAAAAACTTTTCTTGACATTTATCAACAGCTCAGATACAATACAAAAATCAAGGCAATGGGGAAGAGTATATCCTTCTGGAGCCGGGTCAAGAGAGCTGCCGGTCGATGCGAGGCAGTCCCGAGTGGAGGATGTTGTGGCTTCACCGCCGAGGGAAGAAAGCTTCTGGCAAGTAGACCCCTCCGCAAACCGGCGTTAAGGTCATTGAGTGCGTGTTTTACACGAATTTGAGTGGTACCGCGGTTTTTTCCGTCTCAGGCTGTGACCTGAGATTTTTTTATGGGAGGAAAAATACATGAAACAGACAACCGGGCTGGAGTTTAAACTGCTTGAAATGGCAGGCCGTATAAAGGAGCTCAGACTGATTGAAAATGTTTCGCAGGAGGAAATGGCACAGAAAACCGGTGTCAGCCTTGATGAGTACATAATGTGCGAAGAAGGGAAAAGCGACTTAAACTTCGCTTTTATCTATCGCTGCGCGCTGGTGCTTGGCGTGGATGTCACCGATATAATCGAGGGTACCAGCCCGCGCCTGAGTAATTACACAGTTACAAGGCGCGGCGAGGGACAGCGCATAGAGCAGGCTCATGGCATGATTTATTTCAACCTGGCGGCCCAGTTCAAAAACAGGATAGCTGAACCCCTTTATGTAAACGCTGCCTACAGCGAAGAAGCTCAGTACAGGGATATAGAGCTTACCAGCCATGCGGGACAGGAATGTGATATAGTCATAAAGGGTAAGCTTAAGGTCCAGGTGGGTACTCACTGGGAGATCCTCGCAGAGGGAGACAGTATCTATTACGATTCTTCCACCCCGCATGGAATGATCGCTGTGGGTGGGGAGGACTGCCTTTTTTATGCGATAGTGCTTAACCCCAGCGGTGAGCCCGTACCCGAGCTCACCGGCATGTCAGAGAACGTGCAGGAAACGAAACAGGTCACTACGCCTGCGGCTATACAGAGCGATTCGGCACGGATTTGGAGCAAGTACGTTAATGTAACAGAGTCCTCTGATGGGTCTTTGCAAAGTATTTCATATAATAATGCTGATCATTTCAACTTTGCATTCGACGTGGTGGATGCTTTGGCAAAAGCCAAACCGGAAAAGTTAGCTCTTCTCCATGTATCCCACGACAAGAAAGAGACGCGCTTTTCTTTCTCAGACATATCGCGTTTATCAAATCGTGCCGCCAATTACTTCACCTCTCTTGGCATAAAAAAAGGTGATCGTGTGCTCCTTATGCTCAGACGCCATTATCAATTCTGGATCGCGATGATGGCTCTGAATAAAATCGGCGCTGTAGCGGTTTTGGCTGCCAACCAGCTTTTGGAGAAAGATCTTGTATATCGCTTTAACGCAGCTGGGATAAGCACAGTCATGTGCACCTCACTTGGTGCGTGCGCGGACGAAGTCGAAAAGGCGTGCAAGTCTTCACCCAGCGTATCAATCAAGATCATGGTCGATGGCTGCAGAGAAGGCTGGCATGATTTTGACAGTGAGTACCGCATGTTCCGCTCCACATTTGTTTCGAAAAACGGCCAAAGACCTGAAGGCGACGATCTGCTGTTCATGGTTTTTACCAGCGGAACGACGGGCTATCCCAAAATTGCAACACATTGTCACAAATATCCTCTGGGACACTTTGCGACCGCACGCTACTGGCAGCAAACAAGTGAGGACGGCTTGCATCTTACGATATCGGACACGGGCTGGGCAAAATCCATGTGGGGAAAGCTTTATGGTCAGTGGCTCAATGAATGCGCTGTTTTCGCGTATGACTTTGACCGTTTCGATGCCTCTGACATTTTGCCGATGTTTTCCAAATACGGTATTACCAGTTTTTGCGCTCCGCCGACAATGTATCGCTTCATGATCAAGCAGGATCTGAGCAACTTCGATCTGAGCGGTATACGCCATGCTGCTATTGCGGGAGAAGCCCTGAACCCTGAAGTTTTCAACAGGTTCAAAGAGGCCACTGGATTAAGCGTGATGGAAGGCTTCGGTCAGAGTGAAACGACGGTTATGATCGCAAATCTCAGGGGGATGCAGCCAAAGATCGGATCGATGGGCAAACCTGTTCCGGGTTATGACGTGGACCTTGTTGACTCCAACGGGAAAAGCGTCCAAGTGGGCGAGGTTGGAGAAATCGTTATCCGAGTCGATAAATCGTGGCCGTTTGGATTGTTTGTGGGCTATTACGATATAGATCAAGGCATACCTCGCATAGATACGTCAGACGGGTTTTATCATACAGGCGATACTGCATGGCGGGACGAGGACGGTTACTTCTGGTATGTAGGCAGAGTAGACGATGTCATCAAATCCTCGGGATACAGGATAGGGCCTTTTGAGATCGAAAACGTGATAATGGAGCTGCCGTATGTCTTGGAATGCGGTGTTTCTCCGGAACCTGATCCCGTCCGTGGTCAGGTGGTAAAAGCCAGTATTGTGCTGACAAAAGGCACTGTTGGGACCGATGAACTGAAAAAAGAAATACAAAACTACGTTAAACAGCGCACGGCACCATATAAATATCCCAGAATCGTTGTATTCAGAGATGAGCTGCCCAAAACCACCAGTGGGAAGATCATCCGAAAACAGTTATGATCTCTCTATCTCTTGTTTTATCAATTGTTAAATATGCTTAATCTACTTGACAGCTTGTTATTCCGGTGATAATATAATTAAGCTGTCATTTTGCTGATGTAGCTCAGTCGGTAGAGCGCATCCTTGGTAAGGATGAGGTCGCCGGTTCAAATCCGGCCATCAGCTTAAGCCTCAAATCCGACAAATATCGGGCGATTTGAGGCTTTTCTTATGCCAAAAAACAAGTGAAAATCTGCCTCCATTTCATAGAAACTGCAACAGAAACTGCAACGGGTAGATAATACAGACAGCCACCTTTGCGGTGACTCTTTATAGTTGAACTAATAGCTAAGTGCCATGATTTGATTTTTTGGATGTACGATTTTGCATCGGTACAAACACTTTTATAAAATGCTTTTTTCCTCCTTACGTATCTATTAATATAACAAAGGCGTATATCTGTAAAATTATTCCTTTGTATTTTTGGACAAAAACGTAGACTTTATGTTTTAACCGTGTTATAATATATTATAAACATAAGATTGTTGTTTCTGTTTTTTCCTTGTTTGACCTACAGTGTTATGGATATCGCTATTAAGCAGGAACAGAATCAGTTGCAGCTTCCACGTTTGTGGGGAAGGGGATGGCAGTAGATGACCAGGACGCTTTCTACCGTCGCATCACATAAAGCGTCGTTCAAACAAGCCGCAAAGAATAAACTTCGTCTGATGGGCCGTTACTGGCAGCTATACCTAATGGTTTTGCCGCCAATCGTGACTACGTTTATATGGCATTATATTCCCCTGTATGGCGTGCTTATAGCTTTTAAGGATTTCGATTCCGGTTTAGGAATTTTGCAAAGCCCCTGGTACGGACTTTATCATTTCAGATGGTTTTTTGAGAGGCCGTCTTTTTGGCCGATACTCTGGAACACAATACGAATTAGTCTTTATTCTTTCGCGACGTTTCCTTGCTCGATCATATTCGCTTTAATGATAAATGAGCTTACCAACAAGAAATTCAAGAAAACAGTTCAGATGATAAGCTATATGCCGCACTTCATCTCTACTGTAGTCGTGTGCTCCATGGTCCACATGTTCTTTAATGCGTCGACCGGTATTGTGAATAAAGCCATAGTCGCGCTTGGCGGCGAGGCGGTCGAATTTTTGTATAAAACAGATGCATTCGACCACCTTTATATCTGGTCAGGCGTATGGCAGGGCCTTGGATGGGGAACAATCATTTATCTTGCCAATCTTGCGAATGTTTCTCCTGACTTGATAGAAGCGGCGCGTATAGACGGTGCTACCAGATGGGACATAGTTATTCACGTAAACATTCCGACAATTCTTCCTACGATCGTTATTCTGCTTATTCTCCGCGTGGGCGGCATACTTGGCGTAGGCTTTGAAAAAGTCTTCCTGCTGCAGACACAGCGCAATATCAGCGTATCGAGAGTTATATCGACATACGTGTACGAGCTTACACTTGGTGCCGGCGGCAGTACGATATACTGGGATACTTCTGCAGCTATCGGTTTGTTCAACTCAATAGTAAATTTGATCCTCATTATACTGACTAATACGTTTGCCCGTCGCGTCTCAGACGTGACTTTGTGGTAAGGAGGTGCGTGAAATGACAAGTACACCTGCCATAAAAACAAACAACCGCATAAAACGTTCAACCGGCGACATTGTTTTTGATATCATCAATATAGCCATAATCGTTCTGATTACGCTTATAATGATATATCCGATGTGGTATGTTCTCATCGTTTCCTTCGCTACGCCGGAGGAGGCAGTCCGAGGGCAATTGTACTTCTGGCCTAATTCTTTCACTTTGGAAGCTTACGAAAAAGTGTTTGCCGAGGAGAAAATCTGGATCGGATACGGCAACACGGTTATATATACTGTTGCACATACTCTGTATACCCTTGCGCTGACGATACCGGCGGCATACGCTTTGAGCAAAAAGAATATGCCCGGCAGAGTTGCAATAACTTGGTACTTCTTTGCCACGATGTTCATTTCAGGCGGATTGATCCCTTCGTACATGCTAAACAAATCATTGGGTATTATAAACACGCGCTGGATAATGATCCTTGGGATGGGCGTAGGCTATTCAAACCTTGTAATCACGCGCACATATTATCAGACTAGTATTCCAAGCGAGGTCTACGAGTCAGCGTATATTGATGGAGCAACGGAATGGCAGACGTTTACGCGCATCGCCGTACCGCTTTCCGGCGCAATTGTTGCGGTTATGGCGCTGTATGCTGCTGTCGGAACCTGGGGCAGCTGGTATACCGCGTTCATATACATTACCGATCAAACGAAGTGGCCTTTACAGCTTCGCCTCAGGCAGATCCTGATCCTGGATTCCACACAGTCTCTTGATATCACTATGATGACTCAGGAAGATATTGCTGAAATGCAGCACCAGGCTTTTCTGATGACGACTGTGAAATATGCCATAATCTTCATCGCCTGTTTACCAATGCTTGTGCTCTATCCCTTTGTTCAGAAGTATTTTGTAAAAGGCGTTATGATCGGATCAGTTAAGGGCTAAGTCCCTAATTAATTGAAAGGAGAGTCTTCAGATGAAGAAACTGCTTTGCGTTCTGCTCGCTCTTGTTATGATGCTGGGCCTTGCGTCTGGCCTTGCCGAAGGCGAGAAGACCTACTACGGCGGATATACCGATACCATCGACGCGACTATAGCGGTATATCAGCGTTCCAGCCAGGGTGACGCCAAGAATATCTGGTGGTGGGATTTCTGCCGCGAGTATTTCGGGATCAACTTCACCGTCACTCAGCTTACTGAGACCGGCACCTACAAGGCTACGGCTTTTGCATCCGGCGATATGCCTGATGTATTCTATCAGCTGTTCCTTGACACCGGCACTCTGGTAGAGCAAGGTGTAACCAAGGGTAATCTCATTCGTTTGGATGATTATATCACCCCTGAGATCATGCCTAACCTCTATCGTCTTTACGAGGCGTATCCTCAGTACAAAGCTACCATAACTGCCCCTGATGGTCATATCTACAGCCTGGGCGGAATCGGGAACGGATCAGCTCCGCTGATGACCTTCTTCATCAACCAGCGCTGGCTTGACGACGCCAATCTGGAGGTTCCTACCACTCTTGACGAGTTCACAGAAATGCTGGCTGCCTTCAAGGCCCGCGAAGAGCGTCCCGAGAATGAAGGCAAGACCATCGTTCCTCTGACTGGTGACCTCGGCAACCAGCCCCGCTTCATTGCCAACGCTTTGGGCTGGATCACAGACTCGGCCGGGTATCTTAAGGCTGTAGCTCTGGATGATGTGGACGGCACTCCTTGCTTCATCTATGCCGATGAAGAAAGATTCCCCGTTTTCATGTCGATCATGAAAGATTACATTGCAAACAAATATTTCTCCGCCGATGTTTTTGACGATCAGTATGCCGGCAACCAGACTGCTCAGCAGAAAGCTGAGGACCTGACCGGTTTCGATCAGAACACCAGCAATGCCATCAATCCTGATGAGTGGGTCGCCGCCAAGCCGCTGACCAGCGAATGGAACGACGAGCCCGCCATCGCCAGGACGTATAACGCCATCAACTGCGCTTCCTTTGCCATCGGCAAGTCCTGCGATCCTGCGAAGATCGAAAGACTGATGACTTGGGTCGACTGGCTGTATGACGTCAATAACTACTATATGAGCCATTGGGGCCCCTCCGCGGAGACCGAGACCGAGTATCTGTATGGGCTTAAGAGTGGTTATATCGCCAGCAAGAACGACGATGGCCGTTGGGTACTCACTTCTCAGGAAGTCCTTGACGGCGAATATACCTCCTTCGGCGATTACCAGAACCGCAGGGTACAGGGCATCATCGACAACCAGTATCTTGGACTTAAAGTTGACCTCTTTGGCGAACTCACAAGGGAAGTCAACCCCACCAAGTATACTCACAGCGAAGATGTGAACGTGATTCCTTACCTGGTAGATTGCTATCCCCAGATCAAGTTCTTCGATGCCAAAACCCAGGAACGCATAAGTGAGCTCGCCGCTGAGATCAACCCGTATGTTGATGAACAGTATGTTGCGTTCATTTCCGGCGATAAAGAACTCACTGAAGAAAACTTGGCAACGTACTTTGCTACTCTTAAGGAACTTGGTTATGAAGAGTATGTACAGTACTATATCGACTACTACGAGACCTACAAGAATAACTGATCTAACTCAACGCTATCCCTCTCCCGACATGAGTCGGGAGAGGGTAAACTGAAACATAGAGCACAAGCACCGTCGGCTGTAAAGGGCAGCCGACGGTTTTATAGTTGCAGAATTATTGTACATTTAACGTGACAGAAACTAAAGCATGTATTATAATATTTCGGTAAGCCGCTCCGAAGTGGCTGTAAATGTGTGCAAACACTGCCTCGATTCGGGCGAGATTAGAGTATAGGAGGTGCAACGCGTGTACGCAGTCATTAAGACAGGTGGCAAGCAGTACCGCGTCCAGCAGGGCGACGTGATCTTTGTGGAAAAGCTCAATGCTCAGGCGGACGAAACGGTCAGCTTCGACGCTCTGCTTATCGGGAATGACAACGAGACCAGGATTGGTACCCCTGTTGTAGAGGGCGCTAATGTTCAGGGCAAAGTGTTATCTCAGGTAAAAGGCGCGAAGATCATTGTCTACAAGTATAAGTCCAAGAAGAACGAGCGTAAAAAGCAGGGACATCGTCAGCCATACACCAAGGTTGAGATTACGGCCATTAACGCTTAAAGATGACGCGGGTCAGTTTTCTTAAAGATTCTAACGGAGCTTTGGTGGGGTTTACCGCTAAAGGGCATTCTGGTTTTTCGGAGTATGGGACCGACATAGTATGTGCGGCGGTCAGCGCTTTGACTCAGAGCTGCGCCAAAGGCATTTTGAATGTGGTCGGCGCAAAAGCAGACTACAGCTTTGATCCTGACGGAAGTTTTGAAATACTGTTAGACGATAGTCAACCGTTTGATAAGATTTCAAAATCCAGAGTTTTGTTAGACACTCTTTATGAGACATTGACCGAGCTTTCCCAAGACGAACGTTACAGAAAATACGTTCGTGTCACACTCACTGAACGGAGGTAGAAACATGTTTAGAATGGATCTTCAGCTGTTCGCGCATAAAAAGGGAATGGGCTCCTCCCGTAACGGTCGTGACAGCCATGCTCAGAGGCTTGGCGTTAAGCGTGCGGATGGTCAGTTCGTTTTA
>JAIKWZ010000019.1 GCA_024684375.1 Clostridiales bacterium | reverse complement strand
GCGGTGGTGTCGATGGTGCCGTCCTCGATGAACTCGTTAAGGGGCTGGATGGTCTTGTAGTAGGTCAGCCAGTTGTTGCCCATCTGGAACACGTCGGGCAGGGTGCCGGCTTCCATCTTGGCCTGGAACTGGGTCCAGTAGGTGCCGCCGTCGTACCACTCGAACTCGACCTTGGCGCCGGTGTGCTGTTCCCACAGATGGACCACTTTTTCGGTGATCTCAGCGCGGGTGTTGGACCCCCACCACATGAAGGTCAGGGTCTCGCCGGTGTAATCCGGGAACACGTAACCCTCGGCGTTTACGTTGTTCCAGCCTTCAGCCTTGTCTTCGGCCATGGCGGGAATGGCAGCTGAGCACAGCAGCATGGCGGCCAGCAGCAGGTAGGTCATGAATTTCTTCATTAAAAAGAACCTCCCAAAAAGAATGACGTCCGACCGCGCCGCTTTCGGGAAGGGCGCAATCTTAGACAGTTTGATTATACAATCAAATGTGTATTTTGTCAATGATTAATGCTCACAGGAATTCAGGTGCGGGGAGGAAAAGCGGCCTCTCGTTCAAATGTGAGTTGGGTGAATGAAGGGTGAGCAGGGTCTTTCCGCAGGCGGTCTTGAACAGCATACCGTGTCCGCCGTCGCCCGTGAACAGCGGCTCAAGCTGGGTGAAATGGCCGTCTATCTCGCCGTTGTCAGACACTGCCAGCCCCTGGGTGTAGCCGCTGGCTGAGAGTGAGGACCACAGGCACAGCAGCCTGCCTGCCTTGTCACGCCACATGAACGGGCCGTCAGTTACGAAGCCTTTCATACCCGAGGAATGGTGCACCGTTCTCACCCAATCCGCCTGGGATGCTTTAAAAAGCAGCCGGGGCTCACCGTCCGGGGCGGAAAGGTCGTCCTTCAGAGGCAAAGCGCACACCTCGCCGTCGCCTACCTGCACCCACTCGTGGCAGAAAACCATGTATGGCTTTCCTGCCTTGTCTGCGTAAAATGTGCCGTCCAGGCACTCCCAGTCCTCAGGCGTGACAGGGCCGTCCGACCATGGAGCAAAGGGACCCAGAGGGGAATCGGCCTTGAGTATCGCGGTGCCGCGGCAGCGAGTCTCATTCTTGAAGCTGGCGAACATATAGAACGCGCTGTTCCACATATGCACTTCAGGCGCCCAGTAGTTGCGGTCGGCCCAGAAGCTGCCATCATTCTCGAAGCACACGAACGGGCCCTCCCAGGTATCAAGATCTGTGCTGGTGTACACGTCAAAGCCGCTGGCGGCGCCCCAGCAGGTGGCGCCCCGGGTGCCGTACATGCAGTAGGTGCCGTTATGAAGAAGCACGAATGGATCGCGGATGTTGATATCGCAGGTCTTAAGCATATTATCCTCCTTCGGACGAAAGATGGGACGGGCATTTTCACACACGGCAATTGTATAATAAAACCCGCAAACGCGCAAGCGCTTTGGGCAAAGGATTTACATGGCGGAGCGCGTGTGGTACAATGCACGGCGTAAGAAATGAAATGGCAGGCTTTTTTGCGCGCCGGTTTCCGGAAGAAAGGACACAAAGATGACTGTTTTAGTGATCCGTCACGGCGAATCTGAAGCGGATATCCTTAATGTACATGAAGGGCGGGCGGACTTTGAACTGACGGAAAGGGGACAGAAGCAGGCAGCTGTCATGGCGAAGTTTGTAGCGCAGAGATACAGGATCACCAAAATCTATGCGAGCACGCTTAAAAGGGCAGCGCAGACCGCGAAGCGCCTCTCAGATGAGACCGGCGTTGGGATCGAGTTTGATCCGGATCTGATGGAATTCAACAACGGATTGCTGGCGGGGCTTCCGTACGACGAGGCGGACCGGCTCTATCCCAAAGTGAAAGACTTGCCTGTTGACCGGGCGGTATACGGTCAGGAATCGAAAAAAGAATTCCGCGGCAGGGCTGAAAGAGTAATGGGCAGGCTGATCTCCGAAAACGCATCGGACGACGTGATCGCTGTCGTGACGCACGGCGGAATGATCAACCAGCTGTACGGGACTTTGCTTCACACGCCGGTGGGGGACAGTTCGTTTTTCTGCACATCCGATACCGGGATACATGTATGGGAGGTCACTGAGCAGGGGACCTATGTGGTAAAGGCAAACATGGACGGGCACATAAAAGACATTTAAGTGACAGGTCATACTGTTTTTCTCCGGACAGGGAATACCTTCCGCAGCGTTTCGGGATAAGGGAAAATCCAAATGCCTTCATGCCGATCCAAATGATCGGAGCCGCAGTACATACTGCGGCTCCGATAAGTTTTGGCGGTTTATTTATTCGCCTGTTCAAGCAAGTTGCTCTTTTTCTGCTGTACGCTGCGCCAGGCATAGAGTATGAGCGCCAGGGCGATAACGCCGTAGGAGAGGAAGGACAGCGGCGGGTCTGTGCCGCCGATATGCCTGTATTACAATGGCTGCCTCATTGACCTTTGTTAAGGCGGGCAGAGATCAGGTCAAACACCCTGCAACAGGCGAGGGTGGAGGAATGGGGCACTACCGGGCTCTCGGTAAAGCCGGAGTTTACGCAGCGCATGGTCTCTTCTATCTCATAGGTGAAACCGTTTACGGTCGTTTCGTCCCTGAAGTGAACGTTGTGCGTTTCATCAGGTTTTATCAGGAACGCTTCGGCGCCGAAATGGGGGCGCGGGATCATAATCTTGCCGTCGGTGCCGTACACGACGAGCTGTTGATCCACGTTTGCCAAAAGGCTGCTTCTTACCAGCGCGGGCACGTCGTCTCCCAGAAGCATAAGCACCATCGAGGTGGCGTCCACGCCCGTAAAGGCAGGTATGACCTCCGCGGAAGCGCGGGTGATTGGGCGGTCAAGCACCCAGGTGAGCAGCTGTATACCGTACACGGTCAGGTCGTTAGCCGCGCCTCCGCCCAGTCTGGGGCTGAAATAGCGGTTATCAGGGTCGTTCTTAGCGGCGAAACCTATACCCATTTCCGCCGCGACGGGAATGCCGATCTCACCGTCGGACACCCATTTGCGCGCTGTCCTGACAGCGGGCAGAAAGCGGCTCCAGAGCGCTTCCATCGAGAAGATCCCCTTTTCCTCCGCAAAGCTGAAAAAACGTTCGGCGTCCGAGAGGCAGGTAAACATGGCCTTCTCGCACAGCACGGAAACGCCATGCTCCGCGCAGAGCATGGACAGAGCGTAGTGCGCGTCGCAGGTAGCGGAAATGTACACGCAGTCGGGCTTTTCCTGTTCAAGCATCTGCTCATAGCTGTCGTAGGCGGCGGGGATGCCTTTTTCCGAGGCGAGCGCCCTGGCTCTGTCCATGGATTTGCTGGCCACGGCGCACACGCAGCAGCCTTCGGTCAGGGCGACGGCGTCGCAGAACTTGCGGGCGATCTTGCCCGCACCCATAATTGCGAAACGGAAAATCGGCATGGTCATGCTCCTTTCTGATAAGGGCTTTTGCGCAGGAAGACCCTGATGGAATCACCCAGGTGCTGGTGCTTTATCCGGGTGGCGTCGAAATGCACGGTTTTGAACGAAAACTGCATTATCGGCCCTGTAGCGAACGCGCAGATCAGCGTACCTACGCCCGCAGGCCCGCCCAGCAGCCAGCCTGTCAGCGTGGCAAGTGAGAGTATGCCGATGCTGACCGCTCCTATTGGCAGCTTTTTCAGGCGTTTGGCTGCTCCCACCAGCAGCGTGTCCCTCGGGCCGCAGCCCAGCGCCGCCTTCATGTAGGTGAACTGGGTATAGGCGATGATGAACAGCCCCACTATCATAACTGGTATGCCCGTGAGCAGGGACGCGCATTTGGGTACAGCGTTAATCCAGTTAAAGAAATCGACTGCCTTGCCTACCACCACTGAGTCTATGAACATGGCGAGTCCGATGGGCTCTCTCATCAATATGTCGATCAGAAGTATCGTGAGCGACACGGCTATGGATGCAGTGCCGTACAGTATGCCCAGCGATTTGGAGATGCCCAAATTCAGAATGTCCCAGGGCGCGGCGCCGATATCCGCCTGTATGGTCAGGTATACCCCAAACCCGTTCACGAACAGGCTGACCGCCGCGATGAGCATGTTGATCATTATAGCGCCGGGGGTACGGTTGAGCTCCAGCTCTGCCAGACGGGGTCTGCTTACGTTCCTCACGCTTCGTCGTCCCTGATTATGTATGCGTCCACGATCTGCCCGATATAGGACGTGTGCGCGTCCTGATTAGCCAGGGGCGCATCCCAGTTAACGTCGGAAGGGTACGCCCTGCGGCGTATATCCTCGGGCAGCAGCGCAAGATCCTGCTTCTGTGAGTACAGTACGCGGCACTCCAGCGTTAGGGGATACTGTTTTACCGCCGGGGTGTTTACAGTGCGGGCGGGCACGAGAGTCAGGCGCGCTTTTTCCGCCTTGTCGATATCGCGCCCGGACTCAAGGCCGCACACGCGGTTGATCTGGGCGTCAGGATCGCCAAGGGGTATGCTTACAGTGAATTCACGGGTCTTGTCAAGCTGGGGCTTGGTGTAGCGGTGTTCGCGCACATATACCGCGAATGTGGGCTGGCCCCATATCACGCCCAGGTGCCCCCAGCCAATGACCATGGAGTTGAACTTCTCACCGTTGGTGTTGAGGAGGATGCCCTTGCTCAGAGCCTTCATTATGTGTTCGGAATAGTCAAAAACATTGATCTTCTCTATCATAGTGTTCTCCTTGAGGCGGAAGCCGCGCCGGATAATCTATTGCGCTCAGATTATATCACAGCGGCATAAACCTGCGCAATAAACAGTGTAAAAAGCCGGTTTTGAAATATGGCTTTGAAATACAGGCAATAGACACGGGCCGCGAAACGCGCTATAATATGGCCGAAAACAAAGGAGGGGCATATACATGAAAACAGGAATGCGCACGTGCGCGCTTTGTGCGCTGCTGGCGCTGGCAATTGCGTGCTGCGGAGTCAATGCCGCGGCGGAAGGAGGAAACACGGTGTATTCGTCATCGTTTATCGCGGGCATGGACGGCTGGTATGCCCGAGGCGCGCAGCAGGTGTACAGGACTACTCAGGCTACGCTGAAGGTCACGGGAAGGGAATCGGACTGGCATTCGCCCGGGCGCAATTTCGAGCTCGCGGCGGGCGTCGAGTATACACTCAGCGCGGAGATACTACAGGATGATGCCGATGCGGCCGTGTTCATGATCTCAGTCGCCCACTCGCTAAACGGCGTGGAAAGCTACGAGAATCTCGCCCGGGGCACTGCGAAAAAGGGCGAATGGACAAAGATAGAGGGCAGCTGGAAGGCAGGGAAATATGATTCCTATGTGCTGTACGTGGAGACCACAGGCTCTCCGCAGCTGTCTTTCGAAATGAGAGATTTCCGCTTGACGGCGCCTTTGGGCGCGCCTACGCCGCAGCCCACCGAGCCTCCCATGGTGATAGAGGAAGTAAAAGACGTGCCCTCGATAAAAGAGGCGTACGCCGGCGTGTTTGACTTCGGCATGGCGGCAGGCCCCCGTGAGCTCAATAATTTTACACTCAGGAATCTGCTGGCGCAGCAGTGCTCGATACTGACTCCGGAAAACGAGCTAAAGCCGGACAGCGTGCTGGATGTTGAGGCTTCAAAGAAGCTGGCCGCGGAAGACGAGACCGCCGTCGCTGTCAGACTGACCGCCGCCAAGCCGCTGCTCACCTTCGCTTCAAAGAACGGCATCAAGGTGCACGGGCACGTGCTTGTATGGCACAGCCAGACGCCCAAGGCGTTTTTTCATGAGGGCTACGACGTGAACAGGCCTTATGTGAGCCGCGAAGTCATGCTGGCAAGGCTGGACAACTACATACGCCTCGTTATGGAAGGGATAGAGCGGGACTATCCGGGCGTGGTGGTGTCCTGGGACGTGGTGAACGAAGCGATAGACGACGGCACGGGCTGGCTCAGGGACTCCGACTGGAAAAAAGTCGTGGGCGACGACTTCGTGAACCAGGCGTTCAGGATCGCACGCAAATACGCGCCTGAAGGCGTCAAACTGTATTACAACGACTACAATACGCCCGAAACGATTAAGCTCAGGGGGATAATCCGCCTGCTGGAAGAGGTCATGCCCGACGGAACGATAGACGGCTACGGCTTCCAGATGCACTATAAGACGTCCTACCCCTCGCTGCTCCAGATAAACAACGCGCTAAAGAAGATCACAGCCCTGGGGCTCAGGATACGCGTGAGCGAGCTGGACATAGGCGTTACGAAGAACACCCAAAGCGAGTTCGAGGCGCAGGCGCTTGCGTATGCCAGGATAATCAAGCTGCTGCTCAGCTATTCGGATTCGCTTGAAGCGGTGCAGGTGTGGGGGATCACGGACTCAAACAGCTGGAGAAGGAGCGAATATCCGCTTTTGTTCAGCGCCAAAGGCTACCCGAAGCCCGCCTTCTGGGCAGTGCTTGACCCTGACTCGGTAAAGTAGCGGCAGGAGACCGTCCGGACAAACAAAAAAACCGGGGCGCGCTCTTAAGAGCGCGCCCCGGGCTTGTTTAAGCCGCGAAAGTCTATCAGCCGAACAGATCATCCAGGGCGTTCTGCACGACCTGCTTGTACTGTTCCTGCAGCTGGGCGGGAGTATATTCGCCGTCCAGGAACTGACGGAACGGGATATCGTTGATGAATATGTTCAGGAAGTCGACCATGGTACGGGAACCGTACTCCATCATGACCTCAAAGTTCTCCTCCTGGAGCTCGAACTTGTTGCTGGTGGACACATAGTGCCACTCAAGCTCCAGCGGATCGTCGCGCAGCTCGGTGTCGCCCTGGAACCAGTTCACGTACTGGCGCAGCACGTTGTACACCAGCTTGGGATCTTCCACGTTGGAGGGGATCAGCCAGTAGTTGGAGTTGGCCAGCTGGGTGGAGTTGGTCTCCGCGTTGCCGCTGGGGCCGATGGGGTAGGGGATGAACACCATGTCGAAGTCCAGGTTGGGATCGGCTGTAGTGTAATCCTTATAGTTGTCGAGTATCCAGGTAGTGGTGGTGCAGAAGGCGACCTTCTTGTCCCTGTACAGCCAGCGGCAGATGTCCCAGCCGCTCTCCTCGGGGATGGGGTAGGCTACCTTGTCGGTGATGTACAGATCCTGGAGGAACTTAAGGGTCTCGCCGACTTCGGGAGAAGAGAGGTTCTCTGTAGCGGTAGCCGCCACGTAAGTGCCGTTGGACATGAACCAGTAGGGCAGGAAATCGCCCAGCCATCCGCCGTAGCCGTACACGTCGGTCACGCCGTCGCCGTCGATGTCCTTGGTCAGCGCGAAGCAGTATTCGCGGAACTTGTCCCAGGTCCATTCGCCGCGCGCCACGAGGTCGCGGGGATCCTCAAGGTTGGCTTCCTGGATCATCTGGAGGTTGAAGGCCAGGTTGTACACGTGGTCCACCTGGTTAGCTGCGCCCTGAGCGTAGAGCAGAGACACGGCGCCGTTGCTCAGGTCAACGTAGTTCAGGATGGGATCTTCATGGCTCAGCATCGGATCGTCGGGATCCAGTACGTCCCTCAGGTCGCAGGCCAGGCCGTTCATAACGGCGGGAACGCCCCAGCCCAGCTCCACTGTATAGATGTCGAAGTCGGGCTCGCCGGCCAGTATGGAGTTGTTCAGGGAATCGATGGTGCCCGCGTAAGTGGGGTTGACAAACTCGAAGGTCACGTTGTAAGTGTCCTCGATGGTCTTTACGTTATCGAATCTCATTATATCGGTCTCTTTGCCGGTGGCGCTGGGGTCGGCTTCCCAACTCTCGTCGTCGGAATCATAATACATATCCCACCACACGGCAAGCGTGATGTCGCGGGGCTCTTCGTCGGCAAACGCGGACAGCATGGAAACAACCATCAGCGCCACCAGAATCAGGGCCAATAAACGCTTCATAAATTCAGATCCTCCTATTGCTGTTTTGTGATAATGCAGAGCTTTTCGAGCTTACATGGCCGTGCCTACGGCTACGCTGAACACGGTCCAGGGCTGGGAACCTTCGCACTCGAGCTTGACGTTCCAGGTCGCCTTGTCCTCGCCGCATACTTCAACGATCTGCTCGTAGGTGATCTGGGCGATCTTTCCGTCGCTGGCGGCTTTGCCGTCGTTGCCTACGCGGCTCCAGCCGGCGGCCGCCCAGGGCAGCACGATCCATACGTCGCCGCCTTCGCACTCATAGGAAACGGTTATCACGCTGCCGGGCACCAGGGCATCGATGAAGTCCTGAGGCATCTCGAAGCCGCTCTGAGCCCATGCGCCCGCGGAAGTGGCGAAGCCGGGGAACTCGATCAGGTTGGTCAGACCGTAAAGCTCGGCTTTCTGGCCTACGCGGACACTGTACACGGTCCAGGGGCTGGAACCTTCTGCCTGCAGCATCACATTCCAGGTCGCCTTGTCTTCGCCGCATACCGCCTCGATCTGCTCATAGGTGATATAGGCCTTGTCGCCGATGATAAGGGCTTCGTTCTGAGCGACGCGGCTCCAGCCGGCGGCGGCCCAGGGGAATACCAGCCAGATATTGTTGTCTTCGGACTCAAAGGCTACTTCGATCACGCTGCCGGGTACCAGCGCGTCGATGAACTCCTGAGTCATCTCGATGCCGGTCTGTGCCCAGGCGGCGCCGGAAACGGCAAAGCCGGGAAGTTCCACAGCGTTCTTCAGCACTATCTGATTGGCTCTCTGACCTACGCGCACGCCGAACACGGTCCATTCGCTGCCGGCTTCGCATTCCAGTTTCACGTTCCAGGTGCTCTTGTCCTCACCGCAGAACTGCTCTATCATCTCGTAGGGGATCTGAGCGATGGTGTGGCTGTTGTTGCGGGCGTCAACGCCGTTGCCGCAGCCGCCCACGCGCATCCAGCCCGCGGCCGCCCAGGGGAACACGATCCACATGGAGCCGTCGGCGCTTTCGTAGTCAACTTCGATCACGCTGCCGGGCACCAGGGCGTCGATGAATTCCTGAGGCATCTCAAAGCCGCTCTGCGCCCAAGCGCCTGCGGAGGTCTTGAAGTTCGGGAATTCAACAACATTGGTGAGCGCCACCAGATTGCTGAGGTCTCTGCCGGAATCGGGAGCTACGTACTCGGCGGTGAGATCCAGAGCGATGGCGTTGCCGTCCTTGTCAAGGAACTTGATGTTGTCCAGATAGAAGGCCACGGGGTCGCCGCCCGCCTGATCCTCGCGTGAAATGGCGAAGAAGTTGCCGGCTTCGGGCAGGAAAGCGCCCGCGAACTTGTGAACTATGGTGCGGGGGTTCTTCTTCTGCAGATACACGGACCAATCCGCGGTGGCTTCTTTGTTGTCTTCGCCGGTGTAGTCGTAGAACTTGCCGGATACTGCATGGAACTTGCCATCGGAACCCAGATCCAGGCCGAAGTCTACGCTGACCGCCGCCACGTCCGCCAGACGCTCACCCAGCAGGCCTTCGATGTTGAAGGCTATGTAGGGCACCTTGGCGTCGGGGGAGAGGGTGACCTTAAGAGCTTTTGAACCAGCGAACTCAGCCACCTCGATGGTGCTGGCGTCCGCGTTCGCCTTGCCCTTGTACAGGCCCAGGAAACCGAATGCGCCGTCTTCAAAGTCGATCACGTCGACCGGGGCGGCAGTTTCCTCAGCGCTCGCGAACGAGCACATGCCGAGCGCCATCACGACGATCAGCAACCAGGAAACGAATTTCTTCATGATATACCTCCTTTATTATTATGCCCGAAGTAAGGCACAATTAACGTGATTTGGTTTTTCGGCGTTTAGCCGACTATGCCGCTGCGCTCCACGCCTTCTATGAAGCGGCGCTGCAGGATTATGTAGATCACTACCACGGGGATCAGCACCAGCACCACGCCCGCGTCGAAGTAGAGCTGAAGCTCGCGCAGGCTGTTGATCCTTTCGGCGTTCGCGATAACGTCTACAAGCGAGTCGAGTTTGCGGGTGATCAGCAGCGTGGCGGGCATGTTGAAGGTGTTGGCGAAGAAGGCGTCGTTGTATTGCCAGACTATGGAAAACACTGCCACGGTGATGATCGCGGGAGAGGCGTTGGGCATCATTATCCTGAAGTAGGTGTACCAGGAATTGGCGCCGTCCACCAGCGCGGCCTCCTCGATCTCCTTTGGCAGGCCCCTGAAGAACTGGGTAAAAATGTAAATGTACAGCCCGCTTTTCAGCCCGCAGCCGAAGGCGGTGAGAATGAACGTGGGCCACGCCGTCTTGTGCAGGTTCGTCACATGGCTGCCTATACCGAAGTACCTGAACGTCATGTACAGCGGGAACTGGATGGTGTTGAGCGGCACGACGATCATGACAACTATGCAGCCGAACCATAGCTTTTTGAGCGGGAAATTGTACCTGGCGAAACCGTAGCCCGCCATGGAGCAGATCAGCAGCTGCAAAAGCGTGACTCCGCCGGTGTACAGCAGCGTCCGGCCCAGTATGGGCAGATAGTCCATGTACTTTATCGCCATGGTGTACCTTTCAATGGTCGGGCTTATGGGTATGGTGAACACCATGGGGTTGATCGAGTCCTGGGTGGAGAAAAACGAGCTGGAGACAATGCCTATCACAGGGGCGAGTATCACATAGCTTATGCCTATGATCACTGCTGCCCTGAACAGGCCCAGCAGAAACCCCTTCACTGTGTTCAGAGCCTTGCTCTTCCTGTCCAAATACAGAGCCGAGGCGCGTATTTTGCGCAATTCTTCGGTTTTTTTGCGAACATATACCATCTGGCCGTGCCTCCTCAGTTGTATCAGTTGTAATAGAACGCGCGTTTGTTGAGCAGGTACACTATCAGGGCAAGTATCAGGCAGGTGATCACTGTGGACGTAAGCGAGAATACGGCGGACAGCCCGTAGTTGTACTTCTGGTAGGTATCGGCGGCCAAAGCCACGATATCGCTGGTGGTAAACCTGTCCACCACCGTGTAGATCGTGTTGGTGATGATGTGGGGCATCACCATGGGAATGGTGACCTTCCACAGGGTCTCGTATCCGGTCGCGCCCTCTATCTTTGCCACCTCGTACAGCGAGCCGGGTATCGACTGCAGCGCCGCGATGAACAGGATGATCTGCACGCCGGAGCCTTTGATGATGGAGGCTATGCGGTTGACCGCGCCCACCACGTACTCAAGCACGGTGGGAGGCAGCGCCAGGTCACCGAACAGCTGTATGTAGTAGGACACGGAAACGGTGCCGGTCTCGGCGATCTCGGCGGTGGAGGAGGCTACGCCCGTAGTCATCATCGCGGTGGCGCGGTTGATGGCGTCGCCCACGGCGGAGGAACTCAGGATTATGGGCAGGAAGAAGATGGCGCGCACCAGCGCCCGCCCCTTGAATTTGCGGTTGAGCAGCAGCGCTACGAACAGGCTGAAGAAGATTATCATGGGCAGGTCGATGAGCATGTCCATCACGGACGATGTGAGCACCTGCTTGAAGCTTGCGTGTGAGGTGAACGCATCCACGAAGTTCTGGAACTTCACGAAAATGTCCTGACGCGTGCCGGTGCCGGCGTCGATCTTGATCTCAAGCAGGCTGAATTGTCCCAGCTGTATCAGACACCCCACGTAGAACACCAGAAAGCCGATCAGCCACGGGAGTATGAAGGAATAGCCGCGCAGGGCGTTCCTCTGCTCATAGTTCAGGCGGAAACGCCGTTTTTTTGCCGCAGTGTTCACTTTGCGTCACCTCCCACTACCAGATAGTCCCGCGCGGGCACGCTGTAAGTGCCCGCCTGGGCCGGTTCGTCTGCGTAGTTGATGTATATTTCCGTACCGTTTGAGTAACATGTCCGTGACAGGGTGTCCGAAAGCCGCTCGAAAGAGCTCATCTGAGCCCCGCGCACGTGTTTGAGCGCGCCGTTCACGTAAGCGTAGTCTTCCGCCGCGGCGTCTTTCCAGGACGAAAAGGTGGTGGCGAAGTTTTCGTTCAGGCCGGTGTATTTCATTTCCGCCGCGTCTTTCCAGGTGAACGTGTAGTGCACCGAAGCGCCGTATTCCACAAGGTGGAGTAGCTGAGCGCGCCTGTCATCGGTCTGGGAAAGGTTCAGCGCCTTGCCGCAGTATTCGATTGAGCCGTGAACGATCATTTCCCAGAGAGGGATCTCTTCGTCCAGTATGGGGTACGGGGTGCGGTTAAGCGGCGCATTGATAACGTGGCTGGCGTAGGGGAAGGAATAATCGTTGCCGCCGGACACCATCAGCTCCCTGCTGCTGCCCTTGATCGTACTGAACGCGTCCTTCACCAGGTCCAGCGCGTATTCGCGGTTGATGACGTTGGTGCGGCGCTTGTCGGCGTGCACTTCGCTGGCAAGGTCCCTGAGGCTCAGACTGTTCAGACCCAGTTTTTCCGCGCCGGAGGCGAGGGAAGCGGCATACCTGGGCAGGAATTTGGGCGAAAGCAGCATATAAGCCCTTTCGTTGTAACCCACCACTCCGGTCCTGCGCAGGGTGACCGGGTTTATCACGCCAAGCTTCACCACGTAGCCCTCAGCGTAATACCGTGAGGCTTCCTGGCTGGGCTTAAAGCCTTTCGCGATGTCGGTTACCAGCTGAACGGCTGCGTCGGGGTACACTTTTGCGCCCAATGCTTCCGCCTTCCGGTTCAGTTCACTAAGCCCGCTTTTGCCGCCCAGCTTGCTCAGAACGCTGAGCTTGCTTACGGGATTGTGGTAGTACCCGCCGTTCATCCAGCCCTGCAGATTGATGCGCTGGTTCTTTACGCCTGCCTCATCCAGTGCCTGGATGATATCCCCGGCGTTTTTGAATGTGGTCATGGGTAGCACGCGCAGGTACTGGATCCCCATAAAGTGGGCAGTCTCCTTTACGCCGCCGATAATGTCTGAGTAGAAAGGTATGTCGCCCTCGTCCACAGCGGCAGTCAGGGCGCCTTCGCGGATGAGACGCTGCCTGTAAGCGGCGGCAAGCGCGTCGTAACCGGTGTTTTCACCTGCCAGAAGAGCGTATCTCACTTTGCAGTCCACGGGATACAGGTCTTTTTCCGCAACGTTCACTTCCTCGTTGGTGATCATTAGGGTATCTGACCTGCGCAGGGTGAAGCTGAAGTAAGCGAAATTGTAGCTGTTGTTGCGGCCTGCCACGTCCGCCACGATGTTTGCCAGGGAAGCGCCCCGCTCACAGGTAGCGAGGATGCCCAGGCCGTCGTGTACTATGCCGAACATCGCCATCCGCGCGGTCTCGGCGTACTGGATGGCTGTAAAGTCGCTGTCTACGAGGTCAAGGTCGTATACGTTTTTGTTGTACTGGGGGAAAGAGCTTTTGCCGTTATTGAAACGCATGAGAGCGCCGCTGCCTTCGGGAAGCACTATATATCCGCTTTCCTGGCTGCCGCCCGCCCCGAGAAAGGGCAGCAACTGAATGGTCCTGACTTTTCCGCCTCCGAATTCGTGTATGCCGCCGTAGGGGACGCACACTTCAACGCCGTCTTCGGTCAGACGCCATTCCAGAGCCACCGTGAAGGAGAGCGATTCGGCTTTTTCCTCGCCTTCGCTTATCCTCAGCGCCTGCATTTCCTCATAATCTTCCAGCGAAAAGCCTGCGGTACGGGCATCCTGGTCGATCATTTGCTTATTTCTCAGGGTGACTCCCTGAGTTTTGATGATATACAGCCCGCTTTCCTCATCAAGATCATAAGACCTTGCCGTCATTTTACGGCCGGTCACGGACAGGATGTCGTACCATTCCTTTGTGAGCACGTCCGGCACCAAAAGCAGCCTTTCGTTTGACAGGTTGTATATGACCCTGACGCCGCCCGGAATGGACTCGTACTCCACCTGTCCGTTGGCGACTGCCTTGGCGTAGCTGCTCCAGGCGGTGCCTTCCTTGGCGTTGGAATCCATGTAGCTGAGTATGAACTGGCTTTTCAGGTTTTCCTGATTGGCGGTCCTGGCTATGGGGTCTTTCGAGGCGTCGGACGGGTTGGAGTAAACGGTCTTCCCGCTGCGCCTGTCATAGACGGCCACTTCTGCCGTGTCCTGTTTTACGTAAAGGGCCATGCTGTCGTTTATTGCCGCGAGCGTGAACCCCGGCACCGCCTTGAGCGTATCTTCGGCAGGGACGAAAGCCTGACCTTCAACGTATTCGTCCGGAGGAATGACTATATCCTTATACGCGGAATAAAAACGGTATCTCGCCAGGAACCACCACAGCTGAGCGCCGCCGGCCAGTATCGCCACAGCCAGTATGATGGCGATGATCTTTTTTGCGCGTGGGGAAAGCGTCCTTACTTCTTCCTGATTCTGCATAAATCTGCCCCCCTCACGTGCGGAATATCAGTTCGGTGTAGATGTTGCGCAGGAAGCTGTATACCTGGGTAACGAAATTCAGTACCAGCATCGCCAGGAATATGATAATGAACACCGCCACGACCGTAATAAACAGCGTGATCAACGTTTTGCCCAAGGTATAGTTATGCACCTGCATTATGCCAATAAGCATGAGTATCAGGCTGTAGGCCATGCCCAGGCCCATAAGTATGTAATAGAACGCTTCCTCGTTTTCAGCGACCGCCTGAGAAACGACCGTAGCCAGCACGGTAGTGAATATCATGGGCACGAGCGAATAGCCGATGACGGTGAGTATGTCCTTAAAGCGGCCTTCGCCTTCCATAAGGCATGTGACCGACCAGTTGCCCACGCAGAGTATGACATAAAGCAGCAGTACTCCTGCCATTTCGGCGATCAGGTTCACGCTGCGGGGCTCTATGTCGTTTACCACGAAGCTGGCGTAAATGCGGTTGCAGGAAAACGCGACAGCGTATAGGAACACCATCAGCACGGCGATCCACAGGCTGCCCCTTTCCTGATGACGGATCCAGTAAAAGCCCTCGTTGGGATGGAAAACAGTGTAGAACAGGTAACGCCAGCGGGCATTTACGGGCAGTTCTCTGCGAGCCTTTTCGTTTATGTCCTTCTTTTGCTTTTTCAGCAGCCTGGGTGACAGCAGCTTTTTCCAGACCACGATCAGCACCACAAAGAGCACGACGCCGGTAAGCACCCAGCTGATGTTGCTGCTGAGCACCTCGTTCCTCCAGCGCTTGAAGGCCACCGAGTAGTAGGTTCGGTTCATGCCGCGGCGCAGGTAAACAAGCGCATTATCGTTGTCACCGGCGGAAAGGTATGCCTTGCCTATGCCCGAGTTGGCCAGTTCGTTGTTCTCGTCCAGCCGCAGGACCTCCTGCCACAGAGGTACGGCGAGGCTTTCGTCGCCGTCGTAGCGCAATGCGACCGCCCGGTTGATGAGGGAGCCGTATTCGGTCTCGGCGAACACGCTTATGCTGCCCTGCAGGTTGTCCAGCACCAGCAGGCGTCCATCGGCATGCTCTATGGCCACGGGCGCGCGGAAGGTGCCTTCCTGGGTCCCCATGCCTCCGAAGATGTACAGAAGATTGCCCTCATGGTCATAAGTGAATATGCGTCCGCGCCGGGCGTCGAGCAGGGAATAGATGCCGTGGTTTCTGTACACCACGTCGACTATCTGGCTGGGGCCGGAGTAATTGCCCACCTGTCCGTACACCATGTCGCCGCCCAGATTTTCTTTGGATCCTCTGAGAATGACGTCTTCGCCCTTGGGATTCAGCCTGCGGACAGCCTGTATGCCGTCGGTGTCTTTGTTGGAGGCATAAACGAAGCCCTCGGAGTCCACATCTATGCCCGTAAACTCGGTAGGAATGAACAGCTGCTGCTTGGAGCGCTCTTCCTTGGTGGAGAGCCTGCGCCAGATCTTCTCCCACAGGCTGATCTTTACGTTTATGGTGCCGAAAAAGCCGGTAAAGTCCCCGTCGGATGAGAAAACCATTATGCCCTGGAAGATGTTCTGAGCCACGCAGTACACCCTGTCGGCGTAGTCCACAGATACGCGCAGGGGAGTGAACACGAACTTTTCGTCCAGTACGTCGCCCTTGGGGTCCATAACGTACTTGACAAAGGTCCCGTCCTTTTCAAGCACAACTATCCTGTGGTTCTGGGAGTCCGCGACATAGAGCTGCCCGTTCTGGGACACCGCCACACCGTAAGGGGCGCTGAAGGTCTGCGGCCCGCCGGGAGAATCAAAACTGTCGATTATGGCAAGGACGGTTTTCAGGTCGTCAGCCACTATCACGACCCTGTTGTTGCCCGTGTCGGCGATGTACAGCCGGCCGTCCTCGTCAAAGCAAAAATCCCTTGGCGCCTTAAGCACGCCCAAAGCGGTACCCTGCCACACGAGGGTCGCCCCTGACACGCTGAAGTCCAGCGTATAGGGGGAGGGAGTGTACAGGATGTTGTTCCAGTGGTCGTAATTGTAGGTATCGAAGGGCTGGGAAGAGTCTGCCAGCGCGCAGGGCAGCAGCGCGCAGAGCACCAGCAGGGCGCATATGAATCTGTAAGCGAATACTGTCTTTTTCATACCCGCGCCTCCTCAGTCCTTCATGCCGGAGGTGGTCATGGTTTCGAGAATGGAGCTCTGGCAGATCAGGAAGAAGGTTATGGGTATGGCGGCTATGATGAACGTGACCGCCGCGCCCGCGCCAGCCCTGCTGACGCCGCCGGATGTGATCTGCTGCAGCGCGTACTGCAGGGGCTTTAATTCCTCGCTCCTGAGGAACATTCCGCCCGTATTGCCCCACATCTGCTGAAACTGGAATATGGCCAGCGTCAGCCAGGCAGGCCGCACGTTGGGCATCACTATCTTCCAGAAGATGATCCATTCGTTCGCTCCCTGCAGCCGGGCACTCTCCATAAGGGAGTCGGGCAGCTGCTCCATGAACTGCTTCATGAGGTAAAGGCCCATGCCGAAGCTCCAGGCGGGTAGGACCAGCGCCAGATACGTATTGTTTATGCCAAGCCAGCTGATTATCAGGTACTGGGGTATCTGGGTGACCGTCCATGAGAACATGAGGGAGAGCACCACCATGGAAAACAGCAGCGTCTTGCCGGGGAATTTGTGCTTGGCCAGGGGATAGGCTGCCAGCGACGCCACTATCACGTGCCCCGCCATGCCGCCTAAGGTGATGATGATGGTGTTGAGCACGTACCTTGAGAAAGGCACCCAGCTTTCGTTCATCAGCACGAACAGGTCGCTGAAATTGCTCAGCGATGGATTGCGGACGAATATCCTGGGCGGGAACTGGTAGATCTCGTCCAGCGGCTTAAGGGCGTTATTGACTATCATTACCAGAGGCAGCACCATGAATACGCCGCAGATGCCCATCAGCAAAAACAGCAGCGTATTGCCGGCCACAGAACGGTTCAGCTTCTTTTCGCCGGAGCGGCGCTTCATTTTGCGCTCCAGCTTTTTGATCTTTTCGGGGCGGTTGTCCACGACTTTGCGCATGGACACCTTTACGGTCTGGTTGGGATCTTTTCGTGCCATGCTATTCACCTACCCTTCTGAGCAGGCGCTGCACCAGCTTGTTGGTGCCCACCATCAGCAGGAACAGTATGGTGGCTATGGCGGAGGCATAGCCCATGTCAAGCCGCGTTGAGCCGTAATCCAGCAGGTGCGTGACCACCGTGGCTCCGGCGTAGTTGACTGAGGGGTTGCCCGCCAGCCATATGGATATGTCCGCCACAGCGAAGGACTGGGTGATCTGCATCACCGCGCCGAAAAGCAGCTGGGGGCGCATCGCGGGCAGGGTCACGTACCATAATTCCTGCCAGCGATTCTTTACTCCGTCGATGGCCGCCGCCTCGTACATGCCTTTGTCTATGGTCTGAAGACCCGCTATGAACGCGAGGAAGCCGGTGCCCAGGCTCAGCCACAACTGCACGATTATGAGCACGGGCATGACGTATTTTTCCGTCTGCATCCACAGTATCGGGTTGTTGATGAGGTCGAGCTTAAGCAGGATGCCGTTAAGGTAGCCGTAGCGGTCGCCGGTCAGGATCAGGTTCCATACCATGTAGGCGTTGCCGCAGATGGAGGGGGCGTAGAACACCAGAGTGAGCAGCGCCCTGACCTTGGGCTTGAACTCGTTGATTATCCAGGCGAACAGCAGGCACAGCATGTAGCTTATCGGGCCCGTGATGACTGCGAACAAAAGCGTGTTGCGCAGGGAGATGGTAAAAATGTCGTCTTCCAGCAGCAGCTTCACGTAGTTCGTCCAGCCGATGAGCCGGGGCGCCTCCAGCATGTTGAAGTAGGTGAAAGACAGGTATATGGACATAAGCACAGGCACGACCGTAAACAGGAAAAACAGTATGAAATACGGCGCCATAAGCATGTATGAAGCCCTGTTTTTCCATATTTCGTGCCTGAGGCTGTAAGCGCGGACCCTGCCGGCTCGCTTGGTCTTGACTGCGTTCATGCCTCCTCAGTCCTCCTTGCCTTCGCCCGCCAGAGGCAGACCGAATTCCGTGCGCTTGTAGTTGATCTCAGCGTTGATATAGTAGATCTTGTCCATCAACTCTTCTCTGGGAGTGTTGCCGGACTCGTTGCGCCCCTTGCTCGCGTTGTCGGTGGTGACGGCGTAAAATGCGTTGTTGACGTTTCTCCAGGTGTAGTATCCACCGGGCACCTGGGGGATGCCCCTGACCTGTTTGAACTGCTCCGAAAGCACCTTGTAATCTCTGACCGGCCAGGACAGGTTCGCCAGCGCTTCCATATTCGCGGTGGCGACGCGGGCGGAAGAGCCCATAAGGGATTCCATTTCACGTCCGTAAAGCGTCTGCGTCTGGGCGCTGGTCCACCATTTGAGGAATTCCCAGCTGGCCTCGGGCTCCTTGGTGGCGCTCATGATTATGTCAGCAAGGCCGCTGCAGCCGGTGGTGGTGTCGATGCTCCCGTCTTCCCGGACCGTCCCGGGCACGTGGGTAAAGTCCCACAGGCCCCTGATGTCGGGGGCGGAGACCTGCAGGTTGTTGTAAGTGGTGTAGTCGGCTATGATGATCGGACATTCGCCCGTACGGAAGCGTTCTTCCACGCTGGTAGCCTTGTCCAGACGGTAGTCCGTATAAAACTCACAGTAGCGGCGGAAGGTGTTTATGGCAGTGTCGCTGTCCAGGGCGGAGGCGTCGCCGTTTTCGGTGTAATAGCTGCCGCCCGCCTGGTAAAGAAGCATGGCGAAAGTCTGTTCTCCGGGGAGCATGCCGAACTCCATCTGGTTTTTGGAAAGCACGCTCATTGCCACCTTGACGTCGTCCCAGGTCTCGGGCACTTCAAGCCCGATCTCGGCCAGGATATCCTTGCGGTAGAACAGCATGGGGAAGGTCTGGGTGTCGGGCAGGGCGTAGGTGGCGCCATTAAACGAGAAGGGCACAAGCGCGCTGGGCATGAACCGATCCGCGACTTCGCCAAAGTCGTCAAACGCGGTCAGATCCATGACCGCGTGGCGAAGGCCGTAATTGACGGGCGTGTCGTTGCCTGTGTTCATCACCGCGCCGGCAAGACCGTTGGTATTGGCGACCTGTATGGCCACGTCGGGGCCCTGCCCGGACAGGGTGGCTCTGAGAAGCGTGTTCATGTCCACCAGCTGCACGTTCACGCTGATGCCTGTCTGAGGCGTGAAGCTGTCGTCGATAAGCGCCTTGATGACGTTGGCCTGATCTCGGCCGGTGCCTATCCACAGGGTGATGACCTTTGTTTCGCCGTCGTCAGCGGCCACGTTGCCTACCTGGTTGTAGTCGATTATGAAGGAGTTGTATAACCTCTGGGATTCGTGGCCCAGCCCCGCGAAGAAACCGCCGCCTTCGGTCTTGGGGCTCACGTCCGGAGTGTGGACGTATATCCTGTCGATCTGCAGGGGCTGGATGAGCACCTGGGTTATCCAGTTGCCGCAGGCGCGCACGTTGGTTTTGAAGGAAGAAAGCACTTTGGTAAAGCGCTCCTGATCCTTGATGAGCGAAGTGAGCTGGTCGTTCATGGTCTTGAGCACTGTGAGCTTGTCGCTGGAATGCCCGGCAGTCCTTTCCAGGTCGCTTATGGCGATCTCCAGCTCGCTTTTCACGTGCTCCAGCTCCTGCTTGAGCCCGGGAAGACTGCGCTCGATCTGGTAGTCGCGGTACTGGTCGGGTGATACGCCGGTGATGTAGAGCACCTGACGGTATATTCCGTTCAGATCAAGCACACA
The DNA here is from genome assembly GCA_024684375.1 of Clostridiales bacterium. Lineage (GTDB taxonomy): Bacteria > Bacillota > Clostridia > Christensenellales > Aristaeellaceae > RUG14130. The sequence continues at coordinate 208,323 of JAIKWZ010000019.1, read as the reverse complement.
CTGCTGCACCCGGCTGATTATCTCGGCCATCCTGCCCAGCACGACTTCCATGCGCAGGGTGTGGGTTCCGCCGGTCAGGTGTATAAGATACGGGACCTCGTTCTCGTCCTGCGCGGTCTCCATGCGCCAGCCGGAGGAGTAAGAAAAAGGCAGCGCGTCAAACTCGGAAAAGGGGACCTTTCCGTCGACGTAGATCTTCCTGTACACGTCCACGCCGCGCACAAAGTTCTGCTTGTCGAAGAAGGTGAGGCAGTAGTCGCCTTCCTCAGGCACCTGGAACGTCCATTCTATCCATTGGCCCGCGAGACGCCAGGGATAACCGCCGATAGTGTTGTTGAGCAGGTATCGGGCGGAAGCGGGATACACGGCGGAGGAAGCCTGGTCCTGCACGGGATAGAGCATCTGTGAGGAGGTGTATTGGGCGGTCTCGCCCTCGATCCTCACGCAGATGCCTTCTGCGCAGCCTTCGCCGCGGCGGAGCTCAGAATATGAGGCGATGCGCGCGTCGTTTTTGAAGCTTAGGCGTTTGACGAGCATCGGCTCTCTTAGGGAAAGCATGCCCAGCGTATGCCGTCCGCTCTCAAGGTAAAAACTCAGGCTCTCGGAAATATAGCCGTTTGAATCATACACGAAGGTGGTCAGCCACCGGGGATCCTCCTGGGGAGATGGACGCAGGTCGTTGCCCTGATTGTCCTTGACCCAGGCTATCTCAGAAACGCCGTTTTCGTCCGTCAGCCTCGTGACGCCGGGGTTTGCGTCGTTGCGCCAGATGCGTGAAAACGAGATCAGCGACAGCTCTCTGTAAGGGAGCAGGCCGTCCAGGAAAAAAGCCCTCTGGATCTCGGAGTTTTTGCCCGGATAGGGGTAGTATTCGATCTCCAGATCATACCAGCCCGGTTCTTCCACATCGAATTCCCACTCCGCCAGCGCTTCCTCGCCTGTGAGAAGGGAAAGCCCTTCGCTGCCGCCGAAGTCGGTGAATATTTGCGCCTCATCTGAGCCATCCTCCGCGTACCTTACGGGTGAAGCGGCCTGGATGACTATTTCGTTTTCAGGACGCGGTCCCGTATGAGCGGCCTTATATGACTCGTAGGTCGGGATGCTCTTGTCTATGGAATAGGTGCTTACGATCTTTTCGTATTCGTCCACGGTTTTTTGAGTCACCGCGTCGGCGCCAAGCGCCGAACACGCAATGACGAATATCAGAATGAAAAGCAATCCTCTTTTCATGGCTCGCATCCCGCTCCCTGTATAGCGTAGTGATACCGCTCCGCGCCGCCCTGCCGGGACTGAGGCAGTTTTTACCGCCGCTGTGTGGGTAAGTGTCGGCCGCGCGGGAAACAGTACAATAAACCTGTTTATCCAATCATAACAGTCTTATTCCATATTCTACCATATCCGGTCAATAAAGTCTACTTTTCAGACAAAATAAAGTGAGTATTTCTGCACAAAGGGGCTTAATTGATTATTTTGAAACAGGGGAACAGGGGAGCGGTCCGCAAGAATAAAAAAAGGATCCGGCCGAAACGCCGGATCCGCGCGGAAATGAGGGACAGACCTTTTTATTTGCCAAGGGCGCAGTTTATCAGCATGGCCTCCACTATTTCGGGATACTGCCAGGCAGATTTATATCTGGTCAGCAGGCCGAAGTTTTCGCCGTCGCCGCTGAAGGAATTGTTGTCCCACCAGCAGCAGGGCATGTGGCGTGATGTGGAAGCGGCTACGTAATAAGCCGTAAAGGCCACACGGTCCGTCAGGTTGCCGCCCTTGTCCCGGGCTCCGAACTCGCCGATGACTACCGGGATGCCCTTGGAAATGTATTTGCGGTAGAGCGAATTCATGAAACTGTCGATCTCACCGGTAAAGCGGGAAGACTTCAGACTGAAGCTGTTCGTGCCTCCCGCGCTCAAGGCGAAATTGTAGGGAGTATAGGCGTGGGCGGACACGATTATCCGATTGTCGGCGCTGTCCTGCGGCAGGGTGAACAGCGCGGTGACCGCGTTGCCGGGGGCCGCGTCGTAGGCGGGCACCATAAGGTAGCGTAAGGCATTGTTGCCGCCGGATGCGCGCACCGTGTCCACAAAGACCTGATTCAGGCGGTTGATGCATTCGGCCGAGTCCCTGCACTGAGCGCTGTTTCCGTCAAAGACCCATTCGTACGCGGCGTTGCCCTTGAGACGCGGCTCGTTCATTGACTCGAATATCAGCTTCTCATCGTATTCGGCAAAGCGCGCGCTCAGCTGCGCCCAGATGGAGCGGATGTATTTTTCTGAAGTCTCATAGTGTTCCGAGTCAGGATATAGATAGTCGAAGCCTTCGTCGTGATGTGTGTTGATTATCACGTACAGTCCCTGTCCATACGCCCAGTCGACCACCTGCTGCACGCGGTCGAGCCACTTTTCGCTTATCACGAAATCCGCGTCCACGTGGTTGTGCCAGGACACGGGTATCCTTATGGTGCTGAAGCCGGCCGAGGCTACCGCTTTGATGGTCTTTTCTGTGGTCTTGAAGCCGCACCACAGGCTTTCCAGCTCCATTTCCCGGTAGGCGGGCAGCCCTTCGGCGTAAGCGTCGAAGGTGTTGCCGAGGTTCCAGCCTACGCCCATGCGGTCGAGGAACGCCATAGCCTCGTTGTCGGGCACTTCATAGGTTTTTGTTTCGATGACGGGCACTTCCACTTTTTCTCCTTTCCCCTGAGCCAGCGTGGGAGTCAGGCTCAGCGTGAGCAGTATAAGCGCTAAAACACAGCACAGTCCCTTCATTTTTCCACCTCCTTGGATGTATTGAGTGTTTCTGTTCGTTCTATATATGCGCAGATCTCCCGCGCTGCGACTTCGTGGGCGGCGCGGCTGGGGTGCATGCGTGAACCCAGGTCACCGCTGCAGTCGCTCAGTCTCAGATAGCCGACCCGCTCATCACCCTCCGCCTTTATCTTTTCCATGGCGGAGAGAATGTATCTTTCCATACTATTCCCGCACAGTCCGTAAGCCCAGAGGATGTATGCCCGGTTCTGGCGGGCGCGCACGATTCTGATCAGCTCACAGACGCGATCGGTGAACTCAGCGGCGGCGCTGTCGGGCTCCTGCTCCTGCTTTATTGCGTTGGAGTCGTTGGTGCCCAGGTTTATGACTGCCCAGTCCGCCTGCCTGCTGTCAAACGCGTAGGGGACATCTCCCGATGGGATGGGAGCGCACAGCCTGTCATAGATCAGTCCGAGCCGATGGCTTGCGTCCGCGTCCCAGCTTTTCCATACGCCCCAGCCGCTCATGGCGATCACGCGCCTATGGGCGCCCAGGCGTGAAGCGACCCTGTGGGGGAACGCGCCCACTCCGCTCATCCAGGCCATGCGCCAGTCGGAGGCGTAAACTGGGCCCGCGCAGCCCTCGCCTACGGTGAGGCTGTCACCGATGAACTCGATAAGGCGTTCCCTGGGACGGGCTGGCATAAGCTCGCCGTCGGAAAACACGGAGTGGATCACCGGCGGACGAGGCTCGTCCGGAAGGGGCTGCGTGTCACGGACCACGCTGATTTCGTGTGTAAACGCCGTGTCCATGCCCGCGAGGGCGGTGTAAGTCCGCCGGCCAGGAGCCAGGGGAAAGCGGGCGATCACGGCGTCTCCCGCCAGCACAGCCAGCCACACCGCGTGCTCGGATGTGAAAGCCTCCGCATCTATATCTATCCGGGTACAGGCGGCCGAAAAGCTTATCCCGCTGCCCGTCCACCACAGCCGGCAGCATCCGGGCGAGGCTTCCTGCCTGCCCGGAAGGGTAAAATCAAGGGGATCAAAACGCTTCATTTCCATGCAGATATCTCCGGGGCGGTTCAGTCAAACAGTTTCACGCTGTAGGTTTTTTCACAGGAGGAGGTCACTCTCGCCTGCCCTTTTTCGACGGAGAGGGTAAACTCGCAGGAGCTGTCTCCGTTCACCGAGGGAACGGTGAGGGAATAGCTTTCCCCGTCCTTAAGCCCGTAAGCGCGCAATTCTATCCCTTCCGCGTAGTCATATTCGGTGGACATATCGCATTTGCCCATCGGCAGCACCGTGCCGCCTCTCACCATAAGAGGCAGGCTCAGGAAACCGTGTTTTTCCCTGCGCCAGCAGCCGCCCTCGACGCGTTCGCCGCTTATCAGGCTGTACCAGGTTCCCCGTGGCAGGTAATAGTCCACCCAGCCTTCCTCGTCGAACACGGGCGCTACCAGCAGCCGGTCGCCAAGCATGTACTGCCTGTCCAGGTATTCGCACGCCCGGTCATCTGGGAATTCGAGCAGCATGGGGCGAAGCATGGGCACGCCGCTTTCATGGGCTTCCACAGCCGTTTGGTACAGATAGGGCATAAGGCGGCATTTCAGGCGGGCAAAAAAGCGTACCACGTCCACGCTCTCCTCGTCGAACAGCCATGGCACGCGGTAACTGGACGAACCGTGCAGCCTGCTGTGGCTTGAGAGCAGACCGAAGGCGGCCCAGCGCTTGTAAACGTGGGCAGGGGCGGTGCTTTCAAAGCCGGAGATGTCGTGGCTCCAGAAACCGAAGCCGCTGTGGCTCAGGCTGAGGCCGGCTCTCAGGGTCTCTGCCATGGACGGGTAGGTGGCGCTGTTGTCTCCTCCCCAGTGCACGGGGAAACGCTGGCAGCCGGCGGTGGCGCTCCTGGCGAACACTATCGCCTGCCCCTTTCCCTTTTCCTGCTCAAGCAGCTCATACACCATTTTGTTATACAAGAAGGAGTAGAAGTTGTGCATCCTCAGAGGGTCGGAACCGTCGAAATAGCGTATATCCTTAACGGGGATCCTTTCGCCGAAGTCGGTCTTAAAACAGTCCACTCCCTGCCTTAACAGCTGCCTGAGCTTGGAACAGTACCAGCTCCGCGCCGCCGGATTGGTAACGTCCAGTATGCCCATGCCGGCTTGCCAGGCGTCCGTCTGCCACACGGAGCCGTCCGTCTTTTTGATGAGATACCCTTCGCGCATACCCTCCGCGAACAGGGGGGAGGCCTGGGCGATGTAAGGATTTATCCAGCAGCACAGTTTAAGCCCCATGGCGTGATACGCTTTGAGCATGGCTTCGGGATCCGGGAACACCTCGGGGTCCCATTCGAAATCGCACCAGTTGAAGCCGCGCATCCAGAAGCAGTCGAAATGGAACACGCTCAGGGGGATGCCTCTTTCGCGCATGCCGTTTATCATCGACGTGACCGTCTGCTGATCGTAGCTGGTGGTGAAGGAGGTGGACAGCCACAGCCCGAAACTCCAGGCGGGGAGCAGGGGAGGCCGTCCCGTCAGGGCGGTATAGAGGCTCAGGGTCTTTTTTGGGCTGCCGCCGTAAATGATATCGTAGGTGAGACGCTCGCCGGGCAGTGAAAACTGCACCCGCTCGACCTTCTCGCTGGCGACCTCAAAGGAGACCTCGGTGGGATCCTCCACGAACACTCCGTAGCCCATGTTCGTCATGTAAAAGGGCACGTTTTTGTAGGCGCGCTCGCTGGCGGTCCCGCCGTCGGAGTTCCATATATCCACCGTCTGTCCGTTTTTTACATAAGCAGTGAATCTTTCGCCCAGCCCGTACACGGTTTCGCCCACGGCGAGGTCAAGGGAGTCTATCATGTAAGAAGGCCCGTTCCTTTGCAGGGAAGCGGTCTCGCCCTCCTCCTTTACGGCGTGGGCCAGAGCCCTGAAGCCGCTGGATGTGAGCAGATGCCCGTCTCTGTCCAGGAACTCCAGCTTCCAGCCGCCTTCATCCATGCAGGCGCGGGCGGTAAGCCCGCCGCTGGTGAACAGCGTGCAGCTGTCCTCGAAGCGGATGACGGGCTGCGCCGGCTCATCAAACGTCTCGAACCGGGGCACTTTGAGAGACTCTCCGGCAAAGTGGGTCACGGACACCCGGATTATGTTTTCTCGGGGAGCGCTTAAGCAGACGGTAAGGGTGGGGCAGCCTATGACCGCTCCCCGGTTTGAAACGGGACGGCAGGCGACCAAAAGCCGCAATTCGCCGTTTTCGACCTCCCTGCGCACGCAGTGGGAAGCGTAATCGAAGCGGTATTCGGGGCGGGTGAGCCAGTAGCCGTTGGTGAATTTCATGGTGCGACCCCCATATTCCTGATGGAACGATTATAACATCCGCGCCGCGGTAAATGCAATCGCTTTTTTGAATGACCAAGTGAGATCGGTGCCTTGAAACGTGCCTGTGGAGGCAAGACCCCAGGCTCCTACGGGACAGAGTGCGTAAACATCCCACTTGCAGGAGCTTTTCGTGCATATCCGCCCGCCGGAAGCTCATAATAAAAAAGGGGCTGCACGGCAGCCCACCTAATGCTTTCGTTGCCCCCCGAAACGGAGTGGACAGTGACAAAATGATCCGGAAAGTATCATCTACGGACGTGTCGAAGCTTATTCCTCCGCGAAATCAGTATCCATTGCCACCTGCAGCTCGTACTCAGGGTATGCCTTCTGAACGTCGGCCACGACCTGGTTGCAGACTGCCCTGCGGTCTTTCGCGTCGAAGCTGACCACGATATCAAAACGCATGGTCTTTTTTTCCTTCAGCAGGTAAAAACCGTGTATCTGCCTGACGTGCTCGTGCGCAAGGACGATCTCGCGGACCTTTTTCTGCGCCTCGATGATATCCTCATCCTTGGTGTTTACTGAGTATACTCCGATGGCTGTCAGGATCACGTGATGCTCATGAAGCACTTTGAGGGTGATCTCACGGATCAGCTGATCCAACTGCGCAGCTGAATATGTGTCAGGCACCTCGATATGGATGGAGCCGTTCCATGTGTCGGGACCGTAATTGTTCAAAACGAGATCGTAAGCGCCCTGAACATCCGGGAAACTTGTTACGGTCGCGTGGATGGCTTTTGCAAGCTCCGTATCATTCCGTTCGCCGAGGATCTGGGAGATCGTATCGCGGAGCATTTCAATTCCGGATTTGATTATCACCAGGGAGATGATCGCGCCAAGCCAGGCTTCAAGAGACAGGCCGAATATCATGAATACGGCGGCAGCCACGAGCGTAGAAGCTGAGATGACGGAATCTAGTGTAGCGTCCTCGCCTGAATTGATGAGGGAATCCGAATTCACATTTATGCCGACCCGCTTGACATAGCGTCCAAGCAGGATCTTGACTATCACTGCCACACCCACGATGATAAGGGAAACGGCGTTGTAGTCAGGCGTTTCCGGGTGAATGATCTGCTTTACGGATTCCACAAAGGAGGTGATGCCCGCGTACAGCACGATCACTGAGATGACCATGGCGCTCAGGTATTCTATGCGTCCGTAGCCGAAAGGGTGCTTTTTGTCAGGTTCCCTGCCTGCCAGCTTCGTCCCCACGATGGTGATCAGGGAGCTGCCCGCGTCCGAGATGTTGTTGACGGCGTCAAGCACTATGGCTATGGAGTTGGTCATAAGGCCTATGACTGCCTTAAAGCCTGCCAGGAAAACGTTGGCGATGATACCGATCACGCTGGTCCTGACGATCGTCTTTTCGCGTGTTACATCCGTATTTTTCATATGGCTCCTTCGTTTGTGCGTTGCTGATTATATCTTTGGACTGCCTGCGGGCTCCCGCGTCAGTTCTGCAGCGCCGCTTCGACCGCGGCTGAGACCTTATCCATGTCATCGGTGGGCTCGAAGCGGGCGATCACTTTACCCTCGCGGTCGATCAGGAACTTGGTGAAGTTCCAGCCGATATAGGTCTTTTCCCCGAACTTTTTGTTGTTCATTGCCGCGAATTTGTTGAGCATCGCGTTCTTGATCCCCTTGCCGAAGCCGGCAAACGGCTTTTTGGATGCAAGGAACGCGAACAGGGGGTCGGCAGTTTCGCCGTTAACGTCGATCTTCGCAAACTGTGGAAATTCCGTGCCGAACTTAAGCGTGCAGAACTGATGGATCTCTTCATCGCTGCCGGGAGCCTGGCCCGCGAACTGGTTGCAGGGAAAATCCAGTATTTCAAAACCGCTGTTATGAAGCTCTCTGTACATCGCTTCAAGCGGTTCGTAGTGGGGTGTGAAACCGCAGCCGGTGGCTGTATTGACGATAAGCAGCACTTTGCCCTTATACTCAGACAGACTCACTTCTCTGCCCATGCGATCCTTGACCGTGAAATCGTAAACTGTGTTCATTTGTTTGCTCCTTTCCTGTTCATGTCCGCGCGTTTTTCCTGGTTTTCCAGCAGCTCTGCCAGCAGCGCGCGCAGCTCAAGCGCTTTTTCGGCAGGAAGATCTATGCACGCGGCTACCTGCCGGGGGACGTCCCTGGCTTTTTGCTGCAAGGCTCTTCCTGACTGGGTGAGTGTGATCTCGACCACGCGGTCGTCATCCCGGTCGCGGCGTCTTGAGACGAGACCCGCCTGCTCCATTTTCTTGAGCAGGGGAGACAGGGTGCCGTTGTCAAGCATGAGCCTTTCACCTATCTCGGTGACGGAAACGCCGTCCTTTTCCCACAGCACCAGCAGCACGATATACTGGGTGTATGTCAGGCCCAAAGGCTTGAGCCAGGGCGTGTACAGTCCCGTCACATTGCGCGCTGCGGCATACAGGGGAAAGCACAGCTGATTGGCCAGCTTCATCGCATCATGGTAATCCTGATCCATGGCACTCTCCAATACTGCATATGATACAAATATATTGTATCATACATAAATCGGCCTGGTCAAGCCTCCCGTATGTTAATTGTTCCGCGCGGCGCTTTGCCCGCTTTCGCAGTAATATCATTTATAGGGTATTCAGGGGCATCAGTATACTGTGCTTCCCGCTCGAAGATTTGCCTGCTCTCCCTGTTTTCCAAGCTCATACTGTGTCTATAAAGTTTCTTTCGACTCTGTTGAAGATAAGGACGCTGAGAGGGATGATGATTACTGCAAAGATCCCGTTTGACAAAAGCGAGACCGAGCGAACCGTTCCCGTGCCGAGAAGCACTGTCCTGAACAGTTCCATCGGCGCTGTCATGGGATTGAGCAAAAGCAGTGTTTTCCAGATCCCGTCGCTTAGCTGTGAGACAGGAAAGATAACTGGAGTGACGTACATAAACAGATGGATCCCGAAACTGACCAGGAGCTGGAGATCCCTGTATTTGGTCGTTACGCTTGAGATAAGGATGCCCATGGACAGTCCCATAAGTCCGGTGATCAGAATGACGGGCACTATCAGCGGGATCAGCTCCGGGCGCGGATGGACAGCCCCCTGGAATACGTGAAAAACGATAAGAGCAATGACCATGAACAGCTGGACCAGAAACTGGATCCCGGCAAAAAGCATAGAGGAGATAGGCACGGTCAGCCGCGGGAAATAGACCTTCCCGAAAACATTGGCATTGGCAATAAAGGTAGAGGAGTTTCGGGTGACGCATTCCGCAAAGAAAGACCACAGAGAGTGACTGCACAAATAGAACAGCAGCTTTGGGACTCCTGCCGTGCTGAGACCTGCCATATTGCCGAAAACAACGGTATAAACGATACTTGTCAGAAAAGGCGTCAGCACTACCCAGGCGGGACCAAGGATAGTCTGCTTATAGATAAGAGTGAATGAACGCTTTGTCAGAAGCATGATCAGGTCCCGGTACTTCCATACCTCCCGAAGGTTCAAAGAGATCGGACTCTGGTCAGCTGTGATGCGGACATGATACGCAGTATTATTCTTCATTTCGGCTGATTTTCTCCAACAATGCCAAAGGGTCAAAGCCTTCCGTGTTTTTATCCGTACAATCCGTCAGTGAGTACTTTACCGCCGAGTTTCTGCCGGAAAAGTCAAACAAATAATTCGGCCCCATGTTGTCTTCCGATCTGCAGCAAAGAAGATTCATCTGCGGATTGGAATTGCTTGTAAAACCGCTGCCTTTATTGCCGAAAGCCTCACAGCGGATTACGCAATGGTTAACCGCAAGCCCGCTGCCGCCCAGCTTGAAGCCGTTCCCGTTCCCGTTGGACGGATGCAGGGAAGCTCCATTGACATGGTCGTACCCGTTAAGAAAGCTTTTGCATCCGATCAGTTCAACGGGTCCTATCTTGCGGTTTTTTGTAAACAGATCGAACCCATCGTCGGCGTTCATGTAGGAAACGCAGTTAACAAATCGGTTTCCTTTACCCGACGCCACTTTGCAGGCAAAACCGTCCGCGTTGCAGCCGGCAGCGTCACAGTTGAATCGGGACACGCATTCCTCGACAGTATTGTAGGAGGGCCATTCTTCCTTTGGAGAATCGTTTCGTTCATGCCGTATCAGAATGCCGGTCTCAAGATTGTTTTCCGCCGTGCAGTTTACGATATGATTGTGATCTCCCTGTATCCTTATGCCGAACCCGTGCGTTACCGTCAGCCCGTCAATTATCCAGAAACTTCCCAGAACATAAAGCGCGTGCGGAGAACCTCCGAAATCCAGAACGGCCTTACCTTTCTTCGGGCCTTTAAGGGTTTTCGGGCAGTCTCTGGTTCCGCGGTTCGTTTTTTCGATGATCAGGTCTTCTTTCAGCAGGTAGCGTCCCGGAAGGGCACGGACCTCCTGCCCTTCCCGGCACTGCCGGATCGCCGTGGCCAGATCATATGGAGCTTCCCTCGTGCCAAAGCCCATACAGCTCCCATCCGGGGAAGCGAATAAGGGCGCCTTTACTCCGGAGGATGAGGGTCTTTCGGTCAGGGTCAGTTCCACGGAACCTAAATCGACGGATATCCTGCAGCCGGCGGCAAAGAAACCAAGGTAAAGATATTTGGGATCTCTTTGGAAGAACAGCGTATCCGAAACGTGGAGCAGGCAGCTACCGTCGCCGGGAAGAGAGAACCCGCCCGTTCCGGGTGTTCTGGTGCCATCGGGACACAGAAGATGCCGGCCTGATCCATCCGTCATGTCCGCACGTATCCCGGACCCTCTCCGTTCGAGCGTCAGATGCAAAGCGCGGGGAGAATCGGGGAAGACCTGAAAAGGATCGCAGCAGCTTTGCCTGCCGTAAAGGAAACAGTTTTTTATATTATCTATATCGTTTTCGAGCACACCGCTCCGCCCGAAGCAATTCCATCCTCCGTAGTATCCCCCGACAGCCATCATGTTGGAATACGGGAATCCGGTCTCCGGATCAAGCTCCATGGTATCCCTCAGGAACAGACCGAAACCTTCCTGATAGGTGATGTGCCCGGGCTCGAGGAAAGAACAGACCGATATATCCGCGGAAAAAACCATGTCACAGGAGCAGGGAATTTTTGTGAAGAGGCAGTCAAACATATCGTATCCGCAGTCGGTTATTTTACCTCCGCCATCAGCTGTCGACAGAAGGACGGGACTTATGAAGCGGTCCTGTCTCCGGCGCAGGACTGACATGACGCTGTGCTTGATGCTGCGCTTCAGTGAATGAGCTTCCTGCTTGCTGCGGAACGACGTACGCGCCAGGCGTTCCTTTTTCCAGCTAAGGTCTTCGAAACGATATATACCGGGGGAGGGCTGCTTTTTTCTGCTACCGTTCATCGATATGCACCTCGGTAACTTTCACAGCGGGAAGCTTCACGTTTCCCCAGGCACGGCTTTCCCAATGCTTTCCGAAGTAGCGAACGCTTTCGTCTACCGAGAATGAAAGCGCACGGCTGATAAAGTCGTGCCGTATCTCGACATCCTTTTCGTAGCTTGAGACGGCGATATCCAGAGAATAGACATCCGCAGCCAGGAATGCCGTATCAAACCCAAACTCCGCTTCGCTGCTGCCTTCCGGAAGGCTTACCGGGTCGGAATAAGTCATCCCGACGATATGGCCTGAGGGCATGACTGCCATGATCCTCAGCCTGATTTCCTTTGCTTCCCGGGCAGAAAACCGGACTGAGAAGGGCAGAACGCCGCCCATTTGGACTGTTTTTTCTTTCGCGATTATTTCCTCGATCCTGCAGATGCCTGACAATCCCTGATTTCTGCGGGAATAGGAGGAATAATCGATGCGGTAATCCGGACTTTCCAAAAGCGTTTTGCTGTAATGAGATACGGCCTGTTCCACATCGCCGTCATAAACCAGTTTTCCCCGATCCAGAACGATGCATCTGTCGCACAATTCCCGGATCGTGTTCATATTGTGGCTGACGTACAGTATGGTCCGGCCTTCATTAAGAGCTGCCTGCTGCATTTTCTGTATGCACTTTTTCTGAAAGGCGATATCGCCCACGGCGAGCACTTCGTCCATGATCACGATCTCGCTGTTCAGGTGAGCGGCAACGGAAAACGCGAGCTTGACGTACATGCCGCTGGAATACCTTTTTACCGGTGTGTCGATGAATTCTCTGACCTCGGAAAAATCGATGATCTGTTCCAGGACATTGTCGATCTCTTTTTTGCTCATGCCAAGGATGGCGCCGTTGAGATAGATATTCTCCCGCCCGGTCATCTCACTGTGAAAACCGGTGCCGACTTCGAGCATGGAAGTTACTCTGCCGTACAGGTCTATCTCTCCGGCGGAAGGCGTGGTCACTCTTGAGATCAGTTTAAGCAGTGTGCTTTTGCCGGCTCCGTTCCCGCCGATGATCCCGAGACGTTCACCCTTTTTTACAGACAGACTGATATTTCTTAATGCGTAGAACGACTCGCCAGGGACAAAATTCTCGTGTCCTATCTTGCTGTTGGGATCCGGAAGGCCTTTTCGGGCTGCTATCCATGACTGAATATCGCGGTACAGAGTCCCGCTTCCGATCTCTCCCAAACGATACTTTTTGTCAACATTCGACAGTCGGATCATTATACTGTCTCGATCATGTTTTTCCATTCTTCCGCGACCTTTTCCCTTTTAAACCGCTGCGCGGTCTGCATGGCTTTTTGGCCCATTTCTTCCCTGAGCGTTTCATGTTCTGCCATATAAAGCATGGCTGAGAGCAGCTCTTCCTCTGACCCGCGGGAGACAAGCAGCCCGTTGACGCCGTTTTCTATGACATCCGTTGACCCTTCGCAATCTGTGGAGATACAGGGGAAGCCCATCATCATAGCTTCAAGCAAAGCGTTTGAAAGACCTTCATAATCGCTTGAGAGCACAAACAGTTCGGCATCCGCGATGTCTTCATGGATGTGAGTGGAACGCCCTTCCAAAAATACAGAGTTTTGAAGGCTCAACGAATCGATAAGCTCCTGCAGCTCAGACTGCATGAAGCCTTTTCCATATATAGAAAGCGTATATTCCGGATGAATGCGGCTAAACCTGTGAAAAGCGCGGATCAGCATGGGGTGGTTTTTCTGAGCATGCAGCCGGCCGCAGGTCACGATACGGTGTCTGGTCTCGGCTTTCCGGCAGCAGGTCACGCTGATCGGATTGGGAAGGATGGAGCAATGCTCCCGGACCTTCTCGCTGAACAGATCCCGGACGATAGATGATTGAAAAACAACATGATCGGCGCGTTCGTAAATGGATTGTATCAGTTCGAAACGCTCCTTATCCCTCTCGTGCTTGAGAGGATTGTTTCTTTCACAGCAGATCACTTTATCGTTCGCCCTGGAACTGATATTCAGCGCGTTTGAATTGAAAACAAGCGAGACCGACGCAAAGGCGTTCTGCCGCCGCTTTATCAGTCTGGTAAATCCGGAAAGAAATCTGTTCGGGGTATTATCATTCAGTATATAAAACGGAAGATAAATCAAGTCAACGTTTGGGGATAGGGGATAGCGGCTTTTAGAGGGACTTTTTACGGAGCATATGACGATGGCATGATAACATGATGAAAGCTCTGAAGCCAAAATTGCCGCGACGCGCTCTGCGCCGCCGCCGGTAATGGAATTTGCAATAAAAAAAACTGTCTTTCTATCCTTCGTCCTTTTCAAAAACAGATATCTCAAGGCGCGCAAGATCTGTACAGAGTGACGGATCAGGCGAAGGATATTCCAGATAAATGATTTCAGTACCTTGAAGAGGCGAAGATCTGTGAAGATCGCATTTTTATCGCTTGACATGTTTCATTCGGCCTTTCTGACAGGGAAAAAGCGAAATGCTTCCACATTATCGGATGTTTTCCCGGTCTGAGGTGTATGATTGATCGACCGTCAAAACAAAAAAACATACACCTTTTCCATTATTAAGAATGCCACAAAAAAACACACATGTCAAGGACCTGAGCCCCCGAAATATCTCGTCTCGCTGCCGATCGCCGATGCCGTCGGAACTGCGACGTTCGGCGGACTTTTTTGGCTGTTGAGTTAATTTGGCATATTTACAGATATTGTCTTGATAAACATGCGGCTTACTGATAAGATATCGGCGTTAAAAGTATTGCAAAACTGGAATGAACGTGAGGCTATGCATGAGCGAAGACAGGGCTAATGAACAGGCGTTAAGCGCGACGAATGTTTACTGTGTTTTTTGCCGCAGCCAGTTTTCGGACGATGTTGCAAAAATGGCCTGCCAACTCTATGGCGGGACAGCGTTTTGCCCCAAACAGATCCAGCATACTTTCAAAGACGGCAAAATGATCGATCTGGTGCATAAACTCTTGCCGGGTTATGTTTTTATATTTACGGATGATGAAATCGATACGACCATACGCCGGAGTGTTCCGAACGTGTTAAAGCTGTTGGGAGACGAAAAAAACGGTTTCAGGCTCGCGGGCAATGATCTTGCTTTCGCGATGATGCTGCTGAAGAATAACGGAGTGCTGGGCAAGACCGCTGTAAATGAAGCTGACGGTATTCTTTCGCTGGCTTCGAACAGCGACTTGGGAACCGATGCCCGGATTTTAAAAGTCGAACGCAGAAAACACAGGATGAAAGTGGAGTTCAGATTTGACAAACAGACGATCTCCACCTGGGTAGAATACGTGGTTGCGAATGATTGAAAATGTCATGAATTATGGATGTCTTGTTCGCAAATGCTGTTATGCCGGGTGAAATCATGTTTTGCCATTCCGCAAGCGGCAGCAGGGTCAGAACTTGGGCTGTGGATCGGCAGTGCGCTGAACGCAGATAGCAAAACGAAATCAATAGCTTTTGACTGTAAGGATATGGGGGAAGGGACAGCATGGATAAGAAAGGGAATGATCGCAGATCCGTATTAATGATCATTTCTTCCATGCTGATCTTCGGAACGATAGGTGTTTTCCGCAGATCGGTCCCGCTGCCTTCCGCGTTTCTGGCTTTCTCGCGCGGAATACTCGGCTGTTTGTTTATCTTGGCTTTTAAGCAATTGAAAAGAAAAAAGCACCGGCAAGATTGCAGCTTCGGTCTGCCACCTGGCTTGCGCTTTCAGGTGCGCTTATGGGGATAAACTGGATCCTGCTTTTTGAAGCATACAACTATACGACGGTCGCTGTCGCGACCTTGTGCTATTATATGCAGCCTACGATCGTGGTGATTCTTTCGCCGTTAATCTTCAGCGAAAAACTGACGGCAAAAAAAGCGGCCTGCGCAGCTGTGGCGATAGTCGGTATGGTTCTGGTGTCCGGTGTGACCGGAAGCGGAGACTTGCCCAAAACCAATATACAAGGCGTTTTCATGGGACTGGGAGCCGCGGTTTTCTATTCTTCTGTCGTGATCATCAATAAGCGCATAAGCGGAGTGGACGCTTATCAAAAAACGATCGTTCAGCTTTTATTTGCCGGGATTACAATGATCCCATACATGCTTTTGACGGGCGGACTCGGCAATGAAGACTTTAATACAGGCACAGTTATACTTCTGCTTATAATGGGAATCGTCCATACCGGCATTGCCTATGTTTTGTATTTCGGCAGCATAGACGGGCTAAAAACGCAGACAATAGCCATACTGAGTTACATCGATCCTGTATCCGCACTGTTGTTTTCCGCGCTTTTACTGAATGAGCCGCTGAGCGTGCCTGGCATTTTGGGAGCATTGATGATAATTGGCGTTATCAGCGAAAAGCTTAAGGACGCCGGATAGTCTTTGGATTCTGATTAATGACTGACCGTCAAATAAGCAAGGCGGCATACAGACGCCGCTTGATTGTAGAATAATGAGCACGCTTTCAACCATTCCGGTTTTTGTACCGGCTTATGCTTCTTGACTGCCGGTGAATCTTTACATGAAAGCACCCCATATCCTTCCTGCCGTTGGGACTGGCAAAACTGCCGGGTGCCGCAGGAGGTTTGGGAAATTCCATAATATTAACAAATAAACGGTTGCCATCTCTGCATGAGAAACGTATAAACTATTGTCACCGCGAAAAAACCGGGACGTAAAAACAATAACAAAAGACAGTACGATAAAGAAAGGAAGTACACAAATATGAAAAAAACTCTGTGCGTCGTTATCGCAATCATGCTTATAGCTTTCACCGCTTTCGCTGAGGCGCCTATTATGGGCGGCTGGACAGCTTCCGAATCATATGAGATCACTGAAGAGAACAATGCGCTGTTTGAAAAAGGAACTGAAAAGCTTTTAGGTGTCGAATATGTGCCCGTGGCTTATCTCGGTTCTCAGGTCGTCGCAGGGACTAACCACTGCTTCCTGGCTCAGGCCAAGGTAGTGGTGCCTGACGCGCAGCCATCTTACAAGCTGGTGTTCCTGTATGAGAAACTGGACGGCAGCGTGGAGGTACTAAGTATCGCTGATTTCGACTTTGGCGCTCTTTGCGAGTATTAAGCCGGGAACAGGGATCATATCCGAGCTTTTAAGGCGATACTTCACATGCAGTGCGGCAGGATCGTTCATTGAACAGTGAACGGTCCTGTTTTGCCATTGCGGCACTGTGAAAAGTGTAATCTCTGGGACATTTACAATATGATCGCAGGTTTATATCGAACCCACAGCATACAGCATGAAGAGATCTGCTTATGGGTAAAAAACGAACCGCTGATGCTTTTCTTTATTTCATGTTTATGGTAATATACTGTCAAAAGACAATTCGCGGTGTATTATAAGATATGTGAAGGCCATCGGCGTAAAGCCCATTTATGCGTTGAGGATATATCTGACGCGACCACTGCGCGCCTTTTGCGTTAACGGGCTAATAATCCGTGCAGGCGCTCCGGGGACCTTAGATGTGTTTCAGTTACACTTTGGGAAGGTACCGATGCGCCGGCCGGACAGGTAATTATGGCATACAAAGGACTGAAATAAGACCGGAAACACTGAGTAAAATGAAACAAACAGGGCGACATGTCAGTCAAATGCTGGATCAACTGCCAGATACAGATAAATGCGGTGAATCAAGAGCTATCGTCCTTGACTTCTGATTATGAATAAAAGATATATGGTATTCCGAATAAGCTGCTTTGTTATCGCGGTTGCGCTGTTAGTCGCGATGTGGTTTTTCTCGTCTCAAAACGGAGATGAATCGAGCCGGCTGAGCGGATCGGTGACTGGCTTCCTGCTGCGGCTTTTTGGCATTGAAGCTTCCGAGGACAATCTTGCGAGGGCGGGATACATAGTCAGAAAGGCTGCGCATTTCGGTTTGTTCATTCTTCTGGGGCTGTCGCTTGGCTTTGCGTTTGCTCCGTATCAGAAGCCGTTTTATGCATTTCTGGCGTTGCCTGTTACGGTTATAAGCGCAATAGCTGACGAATTTCACCAGACGTTTATAGCGGGGAGGGCAGGAATGTGGCAGGACACGCTGATAGACGCAGGCGGTTCGATCACAGGAATACTTATGGCTTTTGCCATACTGCTCATAGTCGCAAAACGTAAAACGCAAAAACATGGGAATTGAAAGCCTGCGTTTTGGAATTATAAGAAACGTTTCCCGAATATACTGCTTCTTCTTATCTTAAGGATATCCGGATCTTCATTCGAAGTCAGTTGCTGGCTGTTTTTCGCGGCTTGACTTTCTGCTTTTTTATTGAGCCTGCCGGTCGCGCCTGGCGCTTGTCGCGTGAGCATGTATTATCAATGGGTCGCTGCGATCGCACCGCGTTCGAGCTTATTATGATATGTTAATACTGTTTCCTGCTTCGATCAGTTTTACAAGGCGGCGGGAAACAAAAAAACGTTTGATTATCTTAATCTGCCCAGAAGTGCAGCTTTGCCTGTTTAGCGATCTGCGCGCGGAGCAGTTTGCCGTAACCGTCAGAACGCTCAAAATATGTGCCGCCGATTTGCCAGAGGCTGAATGCGGCAAAATTGCTGAGTATCGTCCACGTCACGCCTTCATCTCCTGACGGCGCGAAATTGATCCAGACGGATACAAGAATGATGCTTATGATCACCAGGGCCATAACACGGATATAGCGCTTTTCCAGGTAACTGTTTATGCTCCGCTCCTCATCTTCATAATGCATCTGGAACACTTCCTGCATGGTGTTGCGCAGGGCTTCGGAGCTTTCGCGGGGACAGTGGATTGTGATTTCAAGAGGCCGTGCTTCCTTTGATGTTTCAAGGAAACGGTCGACGACGGAAGATATCTCCTGATTCAGTTCCAGCTTCGGTCCGATCTCTATTGAATTGAACCATTGATTGAAACCGGGAAGTTTAAGATCCAGCATGGAAGCTTTTGCGTTGCATACGCGCTGCCAGTTGCGATCGCTCCGCTTAAGCTGCAGCGCGGTGTATACTGCCATAGCCGACAGTATCATGGTCGCGTTGATCAGGCAGTCGATACGGCTCGATGCTTTGCCGTTTGCGCTGATCAGGATTGCGGGAAAGGCGGCCAGAAAAAGCAAAATCTCGACTTTGATAATCCATCCGGCCTGATCCTTGTGATAATATATGAACCATGCCGACAGACCTATCGCCAGGCCGATACCGTCTTTAAGGCAAATGCCCAGGGGAGACAGGATCTGTTTTTTGAACGTAGCAGATGAAGCGAGCAGGTACCTGTAAAGGGCTAGCTCCAGTATCAAATCAAGTACCGCAACGCCTGTCAGGATAAAACCCAGCCTGCGCAGATTTTTCTGATATATACTCATTGAATGCCGCACGTTCGGTCATATCGCGCCGGACAACGTGCTTCTCCTATCCGAATTTTTGCTTGAAACCGTCGCTGTTTTAATTCCGTGAACATTATAGCATAGCTGAACACTGTAGTAAATTGATTGCGCATTCAATAAGGCGGTTTTTCTGATTTTAACATGCCAAAGCTGGAAACCGGCAGGATGGGTCAAAACAAGCGCGGTATGGTGAAGATGACCGTGGCCACATACTGTGAATGAACGTGTTCAGTATCACGACAAATAAAAATATTCTGGCCAACCGGCATTGTAACATCGTATAATCATATGGTATAATTATTATCGAAATATTTTCAGCCATACCTACCGCGGAACGCCGCCAGAAGGAGGAGTTATCTTGGAGCATCGTTTGCAAAAAGGCATTTTAGCTTTGGCAGTTGTATTCGCCGTGCTCTTCTTGCTCCCTTATGCTTTGGGAGACAGTTACAGCGCAGAAACAATACGCCTGCTTAGATACGACGGGAATGTGGAGATCCTCGATGCATCGGGCAGCCCGCGCTTCGTGATGGAAAACGTCCGCTTTGCAAACGGCGAGACTATGCGTACGGGCGCGGAGTCTACCGCTTCCGTGAGCCTTGACAGCACGAAGATCCTGTCAATAGACCAAAACAGCACCGTAAAATTCGAAAAGAATGATAACCATATGGTGCTGACGCTGAATGAAGGCACACTTTTCCTTGATGTCCGTGAAAAGCTTGATGAGAACGAGAGCCTGGACATAACGACCTCAACCATGACCGTAGGTATCCGTGGGACTATCACCGTTGTATCGGTCCTTCCCGCGGCGCAGGCGGCAAAAACATACGGACTGACTCCGCGTCAAACACCGACGAATGCGAGTGAAAAAGTCACGGTGTTCGGGGTTCTCGAAGGCAGCGCAGCAGTAACACAGAAAAACGGCCAGAAATTTGCAGTGCACGCTGGACAGATCGCTGTTGTAGGTCAGGATACCGTTATAGCCGGTATAAATAAAAGAAACCTTACGCCGTTTCTACAGGATCAATTTGAGGATAACAATACGGCAACGCGAGTCATGACGGCTTGCCCCAAGCTGTTCGAAGACTATGACTTCCCGGCAGACGGCGACTGGGAGTTTACCGGCAAGGTTATGATTATTGCGCAGAGCGCGAGTAAACTGTATGACGGAACTCCTCTGACCAGACCGGGAGATATACTGGTTTATAACCTTCCGGAAATGTTTGACATCAACGCGTCAGCCGTTGGATCCGTCACCAATGCAGGAACTGTGGAGAACCCCATCGGTTCCTACGCGATCTACAATAAAAATGGCGAAAACGTGACCAGTCACTTCAACATCATTGAGACCGTTCCAGGAAAGCTGGTCGTTGACCCCGCGCCCATGACCGTATGGACCGGCTCGGCGACGAAAAGATATGACGGCAAACCGCTGACTTGCAATGAAGCCGGTTTTAATGTGATTTCAGGTAAGACGGAACAGGAGCCGTGGCGCAATACATCCATGGTATTGTCCGAGCGGGAAGGAGAGACCCTCTACGGTTTAAGCGGCGAACTGATCGTACACGGCACGAACCCACTGACCGGTAAGACCAGCCAGATCGTGTTGGCTGCGGGCGAAAAGCTGACTGTACTTCTGAGCGACGAGAACGATGCGGACAGCATAACCTTCAGCGTAGATAAAATCAGTGAGGACGAGATTCCAAAACAAATCCTGCGGCTGTACGCGGATAACCCGGAGCTGCTGGACCAGGCATGCGCGGACACCGGCTGGGATAAGGCTAAAGTGCTTGAGCGAATCAGTCAGCTGCCCAGCAAGGACGAAGAGACGACCGTTAAGGACGGCCTGACAGTAAGCATAAAATATGCGGGCGGCCTCATGCGCGAGCTCACAAATGCTCATATAAACATAGACTCAGACATAACAGACTATAACGGCAGGGCGCTTAGTGCGCAAGAAGCTAAATTTAAGGAAGTCAGGATAGATGACTCCGTCAAAGTGACAGCTACCGGCAGCCGAACTGCGCAAGGCGAAAGTAAGAACACTTACACTATCGACTGGGGCAACGAAAACCAGAAAAATTTCATTATCACCGAGGACTTGGGCACATTAAAGGTGCTTCCCGCTTTGACCGATGTCACAGTGACCGCGCGATCGGCAACGAAAGTCTATGACGGCAAGCCTCTTAACGCGAAAGGCGTGACTGTTACCGGGCTTGCAAAAGGTTATACTCTGACCGCGAAAGTGGCAGGAAAAGCGACGGATGCCGGCACTGTCAGCAGCAGGGTCACAGGATATCAGGTTTTCGACGAAAACGGAGAAGATGTTACGGAATACTATCCGGATCTCAAGCTCGTGGCGGGCACTCTTAAAATAAACCCTGCAACGCTTAAGGTCACGACAGGATCTGCCAGCAGGGTGTATAACGGAAAGAATCTTTCTAACAGTAAGGCGACAATTACAGGTTTCGTTGACGGTGAGAAAGCGGATGTTTCTTCAACTGGCCGGATCAAAAACGCGGGCAAAACCAGCAACGGCTATTCCGTCAAATGGACAAACGCGAAAGAAAGCAACTACAAGATCAGCGCGGATCTGGGCTCTCTAAAAGTTGAGCCGCTGAAAGTCAGGATCGATGTTCCGGATGACATTACCCTCGTTTACTCAGGGACCGCCGCCGCGCCGACTCCTACCCTTACATTCCTGAACGGTGAACACTCAGGCTCGAAAGTAAAGGGAAAGCGCGTCGACACCAAAGGAGCGGTATTTGAATTTGAACTCTTTACCGGGGATACCGTTCGTGTTACCATGAAAGGCGCCGGAACCAATGTAGGCAATTATAACTTAAAAGGCGCTGTAAGCGTATCGGGATCTTCATCCAACTTTGAGTTCTCGGGCTCCGCTTTAAAGACATTTCCCGTGTATGTCGAACCCGCGCCTATCACCATCAAGACAGGCTCCGCAAGCAGGAATTATGACGGGACAGAGCTTAAATCCAACAAAGCAAGCGTAAGCGGTCTGAAGGGCAATGACAAAATAACTGTTAAGCCCGATGGCAGCATAATCAACGTAGGAAGCACCGAGAACACCTACGATATATCCTGGGGCAAGACGAACCCGGAGAACTACTACATTTCATCTGAGACTCTCGGCAAACTGATAGTTAAGCCTGCTCAGCTCACTATTGTCACAGATTCCGCCAGCAAGGTGTACGACGGTACAGACTTGACAGCCGGGATCAAAAGTGTAACAGGGCTGTCAGCCGAAGATCAAATGAGAGTCAGCGTGACTGCTACGGGCAAAAGAAAAAATGCAGGAAAATCGCAGAACACCTATACTATAGAATGGGATGATGCTTCCGAGGAAAACTATACGATCACGGAAAAACTTGGAACGCTTGAGGTCACGCCGCTGCAGCTCAAATTCACAATCGGCGATAACGCGTACATGACATACTCGGGGAGCGTTCCTCCTTCTATATTTACAATCTGGCCGGAGCCCACGCTGGTCGTCGCGGGTGAAACGATCTCGTACAGGAGCCGTCAGTTTAACGGAACATCAGAAAATGTTAACAGTGCGCTCTACGTATATAATTCCCCTGTGGAAGGCGAAGGGTTTGGGCTGTCTATCTCCGGATACAATGCGCAGGCCGGAACTCATACGCTGACCGGTTATCTATCCGAGGTAGATATTTTCTCAGACACACTGTCCTCCAACTACAGCGCCAGCATAACAAACGGATCTTTCAAGGTGGATCCAAGACCGCTGACGATCACAACGGGCTCCGGCTCGAAGGTCTATGACGGAACGCCGCTGACAAACAGCAGCGTCACGTTTGGCGGCTTGGGACTTGCCGCAACAGACACGGACAAGGTGACCGTCACCGCGACGGGCACCATAACAAATCCGGGCAGTACAGCCAACACTTACTCAATAAACTGGGGCGGCGTCAGCTCAGGCAATTATACTGTCACGCCATCTCTTGGCACGCTCGAAGTCACGCCTGATTACTCTGCTCCGATAACGGTCACCGCCAAATCCGCCAGCAAGGTGTATGACGGCACCGCGCTTACCGAAAACGGTTATACCGTAAGCGGAGCGCCGTCATGGTTTACGTATTCGATCGCCGTCACGGGCAGCCAGACGAACGCTGGCAGCAGCGACAATGTCGTAAGCGAGTGCAAATTCTTCTACGGCTCGGAGGATGTGACTTCAAAACTGACCAACCTTACGAAAAACAAAGGCACGCTTACTGTCGAACCGCTCCGTATCACGGTTTCAGCACAATCCAGGACGATCGAGTATATGGGATCAGGGGTATGGGCGTCTTCTACCGTAGCTTACGCAAACGGCCCTTCCAGCGGCGCAACGCTGAGTTTGACAGACGCCGGTGCGGACGGCAATTATCACTTGTATTATTATAAATTGAATACGGGAGATACGCTTACCGTCAGAGGACCCATGTGCGGCCCCGGTGTGGGTGAACATACATATAATCCGACCTGTTCCGTAAGCGGAACAACGGGCAACTACGATATAACGGTATCAGGCTGCACTGTAACGATATCCAAGGCTCAGCTGACTGTGAAGACCGGCTCAGCGAGTAAAATGTATGACGGCACCGCGCTGACCAAGACTGACGGGGCGGAGCTTACCGGGCTTAAGGGGTATGACACAGCGACCGTTACCGCGAAAGGCACGATAACCAATGTCGGCAGTACTTCAAACACCTATACCATAAACTGGGGCAGTACAAACAGCGCGAACTACACTGTAAACGAGCAGCTGGGTACGCTTACGGTGAGCAAAAATACAACTCAGGTCACTATCACTCTTGGTTCCCAGAGCAAGGACTACGACGGCACGCCTATCGTTGGAGATGAAGAAGATTACACATATTCAGGACTTCCCAGCGACGACTTCTTTGTTACGATAGGAGGTGTTACGGGGAGCCAGACCAATGCCGGGACAAGCGCGAGCCATATATCCCAATATACGATCTGGGACGCGGAAGAAAATAATGTGACATCCTATTTTACGAATGTTAAGACAGTGGACGGCAGCCTTACGGTAGAGAAGCTCAGGATAAAAGTCGCGCTGTCCGGCTATGAGGTTTCGTGGTCTGAGGGTGAGACGTTTTTCCCGGACGTCAAAGTGAGCTACCTGGGCGGAGACGAGCATTATTTCGGAAGGCAGATAAATCCTATAGACGAAGGACAGGTTTCCGGTGGGGTCTGGACACTTAGGTACAGATTGTTTACAGGCGACGTGATAACTGTCAAAGTGAACGGTACCGGTTCGGAACCGGGTACATATACCATACCTGCGCCTGAAAGATCCGTAACCAGCGGTTCAAGCGGCAATTACGACCTGTCTGCGGCCAGCGGATGCACGATGGTGGTAAAGCTCTCAACAAGTGATACCGGTTCGCCGTAAACGAGCTGCCGAAGCCGGTACTCTCACGCTGATGCGCGATGACGCGTTAGTTACTGCCATAGACAGTCGGAAGCGTTTGTGATAGAATATATGTATAAGATGACCGCATGGGTCTGAGGCCCCGGAAATACACTGACGATCTTTGCGGAACAGCTGCCATCTTATCAGAATGCACGTATATAATCAGGAAGTACTTCAAAAAAGCACTTCACAATGGATAGAAAGGAGGAGCAGTTTGGAGAAAAAGCTTAGTTTATTCTTCGATTTTCAGGATTATGAAAAGAGCGACAAGCTGCAGGCGGTTATTGACAGAGTGCACGCTCGTTACGCCGCGCGGCAGCTGACTGACGACGAAGCGGAGCTCGTGGCGGCGGCGGGGCAGCCGGAAACAGCATTAAAGCAAAAAACACCCAAGCAAGAAAATGACTTCTCCTGATGTGGGAAAGATCTACGCCACGTACAGCGGCAAAGTGATGAGATACATCATGACCCGGGTGCAGCGACGGGCTGAAGCCGAGGATCTGTGCGAGGATGTCTTTGAAAAGGTTTTACGGAGAATCAACGATTTTGACGAGACTAAGGCATCCGTGAGCACCTGGATCTTTACGATAACCCGAAACACTCTGATAGACCATTTCCGAAAGTTCAGGCCTTCGGAGGAGATCAGCGAAGAAATACCGTCGGACATGTCTGTGGAAACGCCCATGCTGGAAAGGGAGACGCTTGACGAACTGGCGGACGCGCTGAACAGACTGGATCAGGAACAGCGGGACATAATCGTAATGCTTTATTACGATAAGAAACCAATGACCGAGATCGCGCGGCTGATGAACCTGAGCTACGGCGCAGTCAAGATCCGACACCAGAAAGCGCTGTCTGCACTCAGACAGTATATGGGATAAGAGGATGCCCGCGGCAGGAGAAGGCGAAACAGGGCAGCGGCTGCCGGCGGAATACTGAGGTTACGGGCGCTGCCGAACCGATCCGAGAAGCAAATAATCATTTGTCCATAAAGCAAACGTCTGACAGGCTGAATGAACTGTCTTAAAAACGGCACATCAGTGCCGTTTTTTTAAATAATTATTCTATGATAAGTTCAATTATCGTGAAAAAACGTTTGACTTGTGTATTGCGCATACGTATAATATAAGGTGAGTTGGTGTTTGGGTTTATTATCTAATATATCGGGTCATGCATGACTGGATGAATATTCATTATACGATATTGTAATAAAACAGCGAAAGCGGCTTACAAGAAAAACCTGGTTTAGCTGAACTGATAAGGAGAATTTAAAACAGATATGGCCTATGTAAGAAACCGCGAGGCAAGCGTTGATCTTTTCAAATTGTTAAAGTACGTCCTTAAGCGCTGCTGGCTTATAGTGTTATGCGCAGCGATAGGCGTGGCATATGTATATTTTAATGCTCCGGAGACTAAAGCAGATACTTACACGGCTTCCGGCACGATGTACGTATACAACGGCAATCCGAACCTTATCAATTACGGCTACACGAGTTCTTCTGACCTGAACAGCGCCGTTCAGCTGTTGGATACATATATGGTCGTTGTGAGAAGCAACAAGGTGCTCGACGTTATAGCCGAGAGGCTGTCTGCTAAGTACCCGGGCATAACACCTGCATATATCGGCGCGACTCTTTCTATGGGTTCAGTGTCTGAAACGGGCGTAGTGAGGGTGAGCTGCAGAACGAATCAACCTCAGAAATCTGCTGACATCTGCAATGCCGTTCTGGATGTAGCGCCGGCTGAAATCATCCGTGTGGTAAGCGCCGGAAGTATTGAAATCATTGACTATGCAACGGTTCCTTTTTCGCCGGACAGGTATGCATCTTCAAACGGGTTCATGATCGGCGCGTTTGCGGGCGCTGCGATCGCCGGAGGGATCCTGCTGATTTTCTTCTTCCTGAATAATAAAGTGCACGATACAAAGGAGTTGAAAGAAAAATATACTCCGCCGGTGCTCTCATCACTAAGGCGTATCGTCGGTGATGACAATAAGGAACGCAGCGCGTTCCGCCTCAACAATAACGCTCCGATAGATCAGGTTGAGGAATATGCGAAACTGCGAATGAACCTGCTTTATGTGCTGGCAGGCAAGGATAAACATTCTGTTGTTGTTACCAGCGCGGTATCAGGCGAAGGAAAATCGACAATCGCTGCTAACCTGGCAATATCCCTTGCCTTAAGCGATAAGCATGTTTTGCTGATCGATGCCGACGTGCGAAGGTCCTGCCAGAACAGCATATTCAATTATAAGGCTAAATCCAGCGGCCTTTCTGAAGTATTGGCCGGATTCAATAAATGGGAAAGCACTGTGCTGACGACTGATTACAGTACTTTAGATATATTGCCGGCCGGACGAACACCGCCGAATCCGACGGAAATGCTGGGTTCGAATGCGATGCATGAATTATTCCTCCAGCTTGAGAAAGCATACGATATAATCATCCTGGATGTGCCGCCGATAAACATAGTCGCGGACGCATTGGCCTTATCCGCCGAGGTCGCGGGCGGGCTTTTCGTGGTTCGCCAGAACTTTTCAGATCATCGCGAGATACAGAAGGCGCTGAATCAGGCGGAGATGGCTGGCCTCGATGTTCTGGGCTTTGTATTCTATGGTGAAAAAATAGAACATTCCGGCCGTTACGGTTATTACAGGTATTATAATAAGTACTATCGCAATTATGACACCAGGAAGACAGAGGGATCCAATCGCCGGAAGAGCAAGAAGAAATAGGGAGGAGCGCGCTGTGAGACAAGTGAATAAATGGGTTGTATTGTTGTTTGCCATAGCTTTGTCGGTGGCATTAACTGCAGCACAGGCCGAAAGCGCAAAGACGCTGTCCATGCCGGAGTTTACGCAAACGGATTGTGTCTGGGATGCGCAGGGAAACCTGATAAGCGAAACGGCTCATAACCTGAACGGAGCGCCTGCTCTGAACAGCAGAGGGTTTGCCAGGGCGGAATATACGTGGGATGCCTATGGCAATCTGCTGACAGAAGCGTTCTTTGGCCTGAGCGGCGAACCTGTCATTTCGGATGGCGGATATGCTTATGCGGAATATACTTACGGAAAGCAGTCTAACGGCAGAAGCTATACGCTGACAGAAGACCGATACGCCGTTGACGGCAGCCGCGCTGAGATCCCCGGGAGCTACAGTTTCCGCCGGGATGCCTGGGACGGAGACCAGATCCTTTCAAGTGAATACTTTGATGCAAAGGGCAACCTGGTACGGCCGGTCGGAGGATTCGCTCAAATCATATGCGATGTCGATATAAATGGGGACACTAAAACTGTCACCAAGCGTTATCTTGACGCTGACGGGACTCCTCTGATCGGAACGGAGGGGGGCGCTGTTGTTGTATCGGTATATACGACAAATACTGCCAAACCCATTGACGAAGAGATCGAACAGAGCATGGAAGGCATGCAGGAGGATCCCGGAACACGCAGGGACGACACAGTTAAAAAATGGAAACTCCAATCCACAAAGATCTATGCTCAGGACGGCAGTAAATCCCTTGGCTCCGGCCGTTGGCATACCATGGTCAATACCTATGATGAAAGGGACAACCTTATCAGGGTAGACTATTTTGACGTGGATGACGAGCCGATTATTTCCGATAAAGGTTACGCCTCCATCATCAATGTTTACGATGAGCTGGATCGAGTGATTGAAACCGATTATTTGGGAAGAGAAGGCCAGCTTATAAAAATGATCAACGGGTACGCCAAGCTGACCTATGAATACTATGGCGATTCCGATCGAGTGCATTATCTGCGCTATTTCGGCGCCGACGGCAACCGTACGATGACCACAACGCATGTTTCCATGGAAGAAAGGGAATATGACGGCGAAGACTTCGATTACCGTGAAACGTACTACGACGTCGTTGACGAGTATACCATGTCCAACGGCGGATTTGCCCGCCATGAATACAGGTACCATAGAGAGAGGTCAATCGACGATGACGGGCAGGAACTGTGGGTAATTAATCCTACAGCTGTAGAACGTGAGCGTTTCTTCGGTACCGATATGGAGCTCATACAGATCAAAGCCGGATATGCGGGTATCGTCAACGAATATAACGAAAACCATCAGGTGTCGAGCACGGTATACATGAGCGATAAATGGCTGCCTGTAAGAAACAATGAACGCCAGCTGGCAAGCGTAAAATATGAATATAAGGGGACGGATCCGGCAGAACCTGCAGTATATGAGGCGTACTTCGATGAAAACGGCATTCCCTGCGAATCCCTGAGCGGGTCTTATGCCAGGAGCATGGTTTACGGCGGTCCGAAGCAGGATCTGCTGTTTGAGGAAGCGTTTTTTACCGCAGAAGGAGCTAAAGACACAAATACTTCCAACGGCGCGCATCGCGTTGTTTATGGCTTTGATGGGAAACTGCTGCAGACATCAGTGCGCTACTATGATGTAAACGGGAACCCTTGTGATGACAGGCTCGGCGTTTCCGCTATGCAAAGGGAGTATGACCGTAACGGCAGACTGCTGTGGCAGGCTACGTTCGACGCTGAGGGCAAGCTTGTCTCAAACGGCGGTCAGGGCGCGGTTCAGGTGCATTCCTATGACTACGCTAACCATCATACCGGTGAAAAGTTCTTCGGTGCCGACGGCACGGCTTTAGCTCAGGCCGCCGGTTACGCGTCTGTCACATACGAATATGATTCACACGGCAACATCATAGTTATCAACTATATGAATGCGGAAG
Organism: Clostridiales bacterium; assembly: GCA_024684375.1. Taxonomy (GTDB): domain Bacteria; phylum Bacillota; class Clostridia; order Christensenellales; family Aristaeellaceae; genus RUG14130. The sequence continues at coordinate 179,328 of JAIKWZ010000019.1, read as the reverse complement.
ATAAGCCCGCTCTTGTGTCCGGCAGTGCCAGGGTAGAGAGAGAATATGACGCTAAGCATCATATGGTATATGAGGCAAACTTCGGCGCCGATCTTGAACCTACGCTGATTAGCCAGGGATATTCCGCACGCAGGATGGAGTATGACCCTGTCACCGGCATTAATACAAAGGTCGAATATCTGGATACGGAAGGGAATCCCGTGCTGCTGGCAGCCGGCTATGCGTCTTACGAATCGGCGTATGATATTTCCGGAAATCTATTAAGACGCGCGTATTATGACGAAACAGGCAAACCAGTCGTGCCGGCTTCTGCCGGATATGCGTGGTTTGAAAGAAAGCTGGATGAGCATAACCGCGTGTGTGAAGAAGCGTATTACGAAGCGGATGGCAGTCTTAAGGTCAACCGTGACAAATATGCCGTCAAGAGCACGGTATACGATGACGAGAACGATACAGAGACTTTGACTTATCTCGGAGCCGACCGTCAGCCGGTAGATACTTCATTTGGCTATGCGATCAGCAAAACGGTCAAAAATCATGCGGGCTATGTCTTGAGCGAGAGTTATTTTGATGCAACTGGGCAGCCTGCCATGGTCCATGATGGCTACCACAGCGTTGTGTATACCTGGGACACGGAAGGACAGATGCTGACAGAATCATACTTTGATGCGAACGGCATGCCAACCGAGTGTCCGGATGGGTATGCGTCTTTCGAATGTGAGTATGATCTAAGAGGAAATCTGATACGTGAAGTGTACTATGGTTCAGACGGGCAGATAACCAGCGTAAACGCCGGCGCTGCTGAGATCGTTCGTGAATATGATGAAAAAGATCAGCTTCTGAGTGAGCGTTATTTCGACGAAAACGGCGATCTATACATGCTTCGCGGTGATTATGCGGCTGTGGAATTCACATACGACGGGCGCGGCGACATTCTGACAGAAACCTATTACGGAACAGACGGTTCTCAGGTCGTTTCCTCCAAGGGTTTCGCACAGAAAGTCTGCGTTTATGACGACGTTGCCCATATGCTTTCTGAAGAATACTTTGACGCCTCCGGCAAACTGATCGTGCAGACCTCCGGGTATGCCCGAAAGGTTCAGACCTGGAATTCCCATGGCTTCATGACCGGCGAAGCGTATTATGGGGCCGACGGGGAGTACATTCTCCAGGACGGCGGATACAGTTATATAACCTATCAGTTGGATGTCAACGGACGTTGCACGGAAAAAGCCTGGTTCAGCGCAGACGGGATCCCGGCTGTCTTGCCGGACGGATATGACCGAGTTACCTATGAACGTGACACAGCCGGCAACATTATCCGTTCTGCCTGGTACGCAAACGGCAGCGTCACAATGACGGAGGGCGGTTATGCCGCCGCGGAATACGAATATGATGGCCGTGGCCGCTGCACCAAGGAGATATACCTTGACGAAGCCATGAACCGCGTGACGGTCAAACTTGGATATTCCGCTATCGAGTATCTCTACGACAATGCCGGGCGTAAGCTGCAGGTCCGTTATCTGGACGAAGGTGACAAACTTGTCCGTCTGCCTGAAGGCTTCAGCGTATGGCAAAGAGAATATGATCAGTATGGGCATGTGATACTTGAACAGTATCTCGACGAGCACGAGCGCATTGCCTCGCTGACTGAGAGAGCTCCTTCGACTCACAGGCTTTACGACGCGCGCGGCAATCTGCTGCGTATCGACTATCTGAACGCCGGAATGCAGCCTGTTGAGACCCAGTTTGGGTATGCCTCGATCATTTACGCTTACGACGCGCAGGACCGCAGGGTCAGCGAGGATTACCTGAACACGAGCGGACTTAACACCATGATCTCTGCCGGTTATTCCGGAAAACGTTTTGAGTACAGCGATCAGGGTAAGGTATGGCGTACCACTTACGTTAACACTTTTGGACAGCCAACACTGTTCAAGGATGGCTACGCTGCGGAAGAAAACCTGTACGATGAGAACTTGAATCTGATAAGCATAACTTATCTGGATGACAAGTATGAGAGTACTTATATAAGCGCCGGCTATGCTGCCATACTGCGTACGGTGGATAAGAATGGCGATATCCTGACCGAGACATATCTGGACGGGGAGAATAACCCTGTGCTGTGTTCCGGCGGCTATGCTGTTTTGCGCAATACATGGGATGCCCGTCAGCGCCTGGTGAAACGCGAGTTCCTTAAGGAAGACGGCCAGCCCGCGATACTCAGCAGCGGATACTCTACTATTGTTTATGAGTACGACAACAGCAACAATGTAACGAGACAGTCTTATTACAACGCTAAAGGCGCCCTTACCTGGTGCCAATACGGTTACAGCGAGGTCGTGCTCAAGTACGACGGGCGTAATTACTGCGTAGAAGAAAGACTGCTCAACACCAAGGGACAGCCGGCGATCCACACTTCCGGCCGTTACTCCTCTCTTAGCCGGAAGGTAGATGCGGATGGACGCATCCTTTCAGTCAAGTACTATGACATAGCCGGAAATCCAACGGCTTATGCAAACGACTACTCTGAACTCAGGTATACATATGATTTGGCCGGACGCGAAACGTCTGTCAGCTTCTTTGATAAGGCAGGTAAACCGAAGTCGAATCTTCAGGGATACGCCAGGAAAACGACTGCGTACAACGCTTTAGGCGATGTGACTGAAGAAGCTTACTTCGATACTGACGGAGAACTGACCGACACCATTTTGGGCTATGCCAAAGCAGTGTACACGTATGACGAATTGGGGAATATGACTTCGGAGAAATATCTCGATGCCGAATCCCTGGGAGTGAAGCCGCAGAGCCTGCCTTATGCTTATGCCGTCATGGATTATGACAAAGAAGGTCGCCTTATCAGCGAGGAGTTCTTTGATGAGATTAACGAATATGCTCCCTGCAAAGACGGCTATGCTGCCCATTACATATCCTATACGGAAAGCGGCCATATAGCTGAAGAAAGCTATCTGGACAGCAGCCTTAAGCCAATGGCAGTAAACGGTTACAGCAGACGCGTGATCGTCTCTGAGAATGAAGAGGATCATACTTATGTGATGCGGCTCATGGACGAGACAGTGGATAAGGACGCTTACATTGCTTCTGTGCAGACTTATGACCGATATGGCAATCCGATAAAGGCCAAATACGTGGACGCGCAGGACAATGCGGCAATAGGGGCAGAGGGATGCAATACCGTAACCAGGGAATACAACAGTCGCGGTCAGGTCACCAAGGAACTCTATTATGATGAAAACGATGTTCCATTCGCTGTGAACGGCGTCTGCGGTATACGCTATGAATACTCGTCGTTTGCCAAGCTTGTAAAGGAGACATGGCTTGATGCGGACGGTAATCCTGCAAAGACTGTAAACGGTTACGCAAGTGTTGTATATGAATATGATCTTAGCAACTCCAGTACAGTTGAGAAGTACTTCTGCTGCTACTTGGATGAGAGTGGTGAGCGCTGTGCTGCCGTTAACGGCGCATGGGGTATCAGTCAGATCTACTACCCTGTGACACGCGTGCATGAAGTGACCTTCCTGGACGAATCGGGCAAACCGGTCGTAACGACTGATGGCTACGCCATATTCGAATATGAACTTGACGAAAACGGTAACATTACCTGGGAAGGCTACTATGACAGCGTCAAAGCTCGCGTAAATTGCGCTGAAGGCTATTCCAGCGTTGAACGCGGCTATGACAGCGAAGGCAGGCTGATCTCCGAGCGTTATCTCGACAGATACAACAAGCTGACCAACAACACAGAAGGCGTGGCGGGTTGGAACGGCTACTACACAGCGGACGGGATCCTCGTCATTACTAACAAATACGACAAGGATCGCAATGCCGTATCTGCAGAAAAGCAGTAAAGGAGGGCTTTGACTATGAATAGAACCAGTATTCATAATCTCCATTCGATTCGAGGACTGATAAAACTCATCGCCATAGCGCTTGTGCTCTGCTTCCTGCCGTCATTTGCAGTTGCAGAAGAGAGTGCTGTGTCCGATAGCTGGGTGGATTTCCTGCTGATTTGCAATGAAGGCATGAACAACGACAAGGGTAATGCAGGAAATACTCTGATGGTTGTATCGATGAACCCTGAGAGCGGCAAAATCAGGCTGCTTATGTTCACCTGGGATACTTTCATAGATTATGAAGGATACGATGTTCCTCAGATGCTGGACATGCCTTACCGCAATAATGGGCCGGAAGAGGCTATGAAGGTGTTCAATTACAACTTTGGTACGAACATCAAGTATTTTCTGTCGCTCAACTATCTGAATCTCGCCGAAATGATCGATGATTACGGTGGGATCGACGTTGATGTTTCCCGCGCCGAACGCAATGCCCTTAACGGGATGGTGGGTTCCAAAAAGAACCAGCTTATAGCGAACGTAGGAAGCGGTTTGCTGGCTCAGGCAGTCATCGATATGCTGGCTGAGGAGTACTACCTGACGGAGTTTGGCCCGGACACTCATCTGAACGGACTGCAGGCTGTCGGGTTTGGCTGGCTTCAGTATGACTCGGTATACAATTGCTGTGAGCGTGAAGTGGAAGTTATTGCCGGGCTTTTCAAAAGCTGCGGCGCGACGATTTCCAAGAAGATTGCTTTCTATACAAACGAGACCGGCGTTCCGGAAGGCGATCTGAACGGTCAGCGGCTGATAAATCTGGATGACGTTACAGAAGAAGACTATGCGTTTATCCGTGAACAGATAGACCCGATCTTCAGGAAGTCGTACAACAATTTGCCTGAGGAGGATATACGTTCGATATCCCTTGCTTTGGCGCGCGTTGCATACGAAGCTTCCAAGCAGGGTGTCAACATTTTCGATTCGCAGTCTCTGGATTACATGGTTCTTCCTCTGGAGGCCACGCAGGAATACGATATTATAGCAGGCGCGAAAGGCCATATTGTGGATAAAGAAGCGAATTCTGCCGCGATTGCGGAATTCTTATTCAAGGAGGACAACTGAACAAATCTTAAATAAGATTTATTTGTTCCAGTAGTTTAGCGGAACATCAGGATTCTCTATAACGATTCAGCTTATGCCCGGAGCTTGGATACTTTTCAAACTCCGGGCGTTGAGTTGATTTGGCCGCTGACAGCACTTAATAACTTTTCAGAGAGTACTTACTGGAGCTGATGCAAGTACCGCATCGTGTATAAAAAGGTACGCGTTTTACGGCGGGTATTATAAGTAATAGCAGAGTGCCTGTTCGACTAAGTGGATTTAAAAGCAGTATGCGTGTCTGAACCGCGATCTGTTTTCGATCCGTCCGATAAATCTTGCTGTGGGAAGCAGGTTGCGAAGTTTGGCGCAGAGTAAGGAAATGCTTTTATAAAAAAGGAAGCAAATGGACAAACTGAGTAAAATTAAACATGTTTTTTCCGGCACGGCATTAAAGGCGGTTTTGCGCTGGAGCAAGCCGGTTCGCGGGTCTGTGCTGCTTATCAGCCTGATCGGTGTGACCGGTTCTTTGCTTTCTTTAGGCGTAACGCTGGTGACAAAGAATCTGGTTGACGGAGCGACCAGCGCAAACGAATCCGCGCTGTGGCGCTGGGGCATAGCTCTGGTGGCTCTGATAGTGACAGAGCGTTTGCTGTCTGTTGCCAATTCCGCTATCAATGTGCGTGCTTCAGCGCGTTTCCAGGCAGAGATGCAGCGGATGGTCACGGCCTCGGTGATAGGAAAAGAGTATGCTTACCTGAAACCGTTTCATAGTGGGGAACTGCTGAATCGTGTCAGCTCCGACGTGGGTGTTGTAAAAAACGGCATAATGGGACTGTTGCCGTCACTGCTGAAGATGCTGGTCTCGTTTGTCGGCGCGGCGATTATCCTGATCACCATGGACTGGCGGTTTGTGCCGGTAATAATCATAGCAAGCTGCGTTGGAATGCTTATAGCCGTATTGTTCCGGGATCCGATGAAGCGGAGGCATAAACGGGTGCAGGAAGCCCAGGGCGCGCTGCGCTCGTCAACGCAGGAGACATTCGAGAATATACGTATCGTTAAAGCCAGCGTTTCCGAAGAACGTGCGATGCGGCAGATAGAGGGAGACAGAACCAGGCTGGTGAACGAGCAGCTCAGAAACGGCAGGCTGTCGATACTGATGAACCAAGGCATGGGTTCAATCTTCGATATTTCATGGCTTGTGTGTCAAATATGGGGCTGTGTGAAAATATATAGGGGAACCTTCACTTACGGCAGCCTTGCCGCGCTGATACAGCTTGTCGGGCGTATACAGGCGCCAATCGCTAACGCTGTGAACCTTGTGAGCCAGGCATACGGGGTCGTTGCGTCAGCAGAACGCCTGCAGGAGATAATTGACCTTCCGGATGAGGCTACGGGGGTTGAACTGGAGACTTTTGACGAGATAAACCTGGAGCATGTGTTCTTTCAGTACGATGAAAGCTCGGATGACGTGCTCTCTGACATCGATGACTGCATCAAACGGGGCGACTTTGTCGCGCTGACAGGCATCAGCGGCGGCGGAAAGACATCTTTGTTCCAACTGCTGCTGGGGATATACAGGCCGACGTCCGGAAACGTTTCATTTATCTCAGGCGGGCACGCGGTGCCTGCATCCAAAGGTACAAGGCGTTTATTCTCATACGTTCCACAGGGCAATACGCTTATGAGCGGGACGCTCAGGGAAAACATTGAGTCTTTTACAGACAATCCGTCTGAAGAAATGATGGTAAAAGCCATTCAGGCAGCTTGTCTTGACGACGTGGTGGCCGAGGTAGGGTTGGACGCAAGGCTTGGCGAGCGCGGTATCGGTCTTTCAGAGGGGCAGGCTCAGCGTGTGGCGATTGCACGTGCTTTGCTTTCTGACTCGCCGATTTTGCTGTTGGACGAAGCAACCAGCGCGTTAGATGAACAAACTGAGGCAAGACTGCTTAAAAATATAGCCGGAATGCGGGACAAAACAGTAATAATCGTTACACACCGCCGCGCCGCGCTGGCTATCTGTGATTATCAGCTGCATATCGAGAATGGCAGAATGACGCGTATAGAGGGAACGGCGCAGTGAAGACGATCATAATTGGCGATGTCCATGGATGCGACCGGGCGCTTCGCGGTTTATTGGATAAGATCCAGTTGGCGCAGGAGGATACGCTGATACTGCTGGGTGATCTGTTTGACAGAGGACCGGAATCGTGGGAAGTCTTTCAAACAGCGCAAAAGCTTGCCGCCGATATGGGCGAGCGCTTTGTTCTGCTTCGCGGCAACCATGAGGACTATCTGCTCCAGCCTAAGCTGACTTTTTTCCAGCGCGTGATGTGGGAGAGAGTAGGCAGGGGAGCGACCGTAAAGAGTTTCAAAGCGCACGGAAACCGGATGGAAGAAGCAATCCCGTGGTTTAAAGATCACTGCCAACTCTCCTGGCGCGGAGAGGATATACAGTGCGTTCACGCGGGTATCATGGTCGATCCCATAGAAGTCAACGATATGAATACACTTATCCATGACCATGAAGTGGTTCTCAGAAACAAGTACAAAGGCCCGTTGACCGTAGTAGGACACATTGCCATTGAAGAGCCCACATACTTTGCCGGTGATGGCAAGACGACAGAGAAGCTTTTTTACAGTGCTTGGCGTGATTTGCCTAAAAACGGCATAATCTGTATCGACACGGGAAGCGGAAAGGGCGGCAAACTGACAGCATTGATCGCTAAGGACGGCCAGTTCTGTCTGGAATTTGCCTAAAACAGGGGAGAGTTTGACATGTCTGATATTGAGATGATCCGCTATATGTTTGTCTCAAAAGCAACGAGGCGAATCAACATGATACTTGAGGCGCTGAGACAGACAGAGGCATGCTGGCTTATTGCCATCGTGATAATTGGCCTTACTATTTGCTTCTTCGGTCACTATTTAAGGCGTGTGCTGCCTTTCTTTATAGGGCTTGCCTTCGGTTTTGCGGTCAGCTGTATAGTCAAAAATCTGGTGGCAGGCGGAGGAAAAATAACGCTTGACAGAGTGAACAGCGAGATAACAAAACTCGTTAACAGGATAAAAGAACTGGGCGGCGGCTATCTTAAGTCTATTATAGCTGGCAGCGGCATCAAAACGTGGATACTGTACATAATCGGGGGCTTGGCATGCGCATGCCTGGGCGCATTGTTGTACAGGTTCACAGTGCCGATCTGCCTGAGTGTACTTATATATACTTTTGCCAGCATTTTCATGTTCCGGTCGGAACATGTCTTGCTTTATTCAATATGTATAGCGGCAGTAAGCTTTGCGGTGCTTTGTCTGTTTTATAATCATCTGTTTATACTGTTTTCCGCGGCGGCAGGAGCGGCGGGAGTCGGCTTCGTGATCGCGTCGACCGATTCGGTAGCGATGACATTAACTTATATCGTTGCGATCGCCCTGTTTTTTGCAGGCGCCGTATTTCAGCTTATATGGTTTTATAAGAGGCGCAAACGCGCAAAGGAAAAGAAAAAAGCCCGTTTCGCAACAGCCAACAATGTGTATACCTGAGCGATTTGTATTTTAAGGCTTGCCTGCTATACAAAAAAGCAATTTGCGCAAAAAAAGGAAAGAGGGTACTTGACATGGCTTTTTTCTAATGATAGAATCAGTATGAATAGATGGGTGAAGAGACGAACTTGAATAAATCAAATAAAGTACAGATTCTTCCTACGGAAAAGTACTTTTCGTTGATTCGCCAGACCCTTTCCGAGACCGGGCATGCGTATGTTCGGGTAACTGGCATGAGCATGTGGCCGCTGCTGCATCATCTCAGGGACGGTGTGGTGATCATACCGCCAGAAAAGGTCCGGGTGGGAGACATCGTGCTTTTCGACAGACGTGACAGGCGTTACGCGCTGCACCGCGTGATATGGAAACGAAGGCACGGGTTTGTCATGGCCGGCGATCACCAATGGCATTTTGAAAAGGATTTGCCGTACGATCAGATACTCGGTACAGTCGTTTCGATCGACCGTAACGGCCGCAGGCTATCGTGCAAAAACGTTTTTATAAAAGGTTATGCTTTGACGGTGACAGCGCTGACATTTCCTCGTATATACTTATGGAAGCTGGTTCGGATACTCTGCAGACCTTTCCGTAACAGACAGCCTTCCGGGCAGAAAGGAACGACCTGATGAAAATAAAGACCGGCTATGTGGTCCGCCAGGTTATGGATACATACCTAGTAATCGGGATAGGCAGCGAGAACTATGTTCCGAACCAGATAATGAGCCTTAATGAAACCGGCGCGTTTTTGTGGAAACTGCTTGAGACGGGCGCGGAGAAGAGCGAGCTGCTTGACAGCCTGATGAAGGAGTACGAGGTAGACGCGGAGACTGCCGAAAAAGATGTGGACGCTTTCCTCACAAGCTTACGTGAAAGATCGTTGATAACCGAATGATCGAAAAACGCTGGGACCTTACAAAGGTCACTGACCGGATCCAACTGCAGGCAATAAAACAGCGCAGGCCGCTGAGCTGCACGATGGAACTTACATACCGCTGCAATTTCCGCTGCCGGATGTGCTACGTCCGTATGACGGATTCGCAGGCAGCGCCGTACGGCAGGCTGCGCACGGTAGAAGAATGGCTGGATATGGCCAGGCAGATGCGGGACGCCGGCGTGCTGTATCTGACGCTGACCGGCGGCGAATGCACCCAGTATCCGGGGTTCGAGCAGCTGTATGAGCAGCTGGCGCTGATGGGTTTCCGCATTACGATTATGAGCAACGCCGGAGCGTATACGGACTCTATCCGTGAAGTTTTCCGGCGGTATCCGCCCGCGAATGTAGACATAACCCTATACGGAGGCAGCAATGAGACATACGCTGCTGTTACCGGCGATCCGCGGGGTTTAGATAAGGTGATGGAGAACATACGCTTCTTGCAGTCCATCCGTGTGAATGTGGGATTGAACTTTACGATGATCCGACAGAACGCGCTGGATTATCTCAAAGTAGGGAAGCTATGTCAGGGGCTGGGTATTCCATACACGCTGATAACAGACATTACCAGGCATCGGCATAATCCGTCTTTTTCGGACGCGCTGCAATGCCGCTTAACCCCGGCTGAACGGGCCTGCATCGCCTGTCATCCGCCGGAGGAAGCAACGCTGGCCTTGGAAAATGCCAAAGAACTGGAACAAGAACTGAAACACTTCCAAATGCCCAAAGCGCCAGCAGAGGCGCTCCCCTCTGAAACAGATGTATGTATTGGTTCTATGGTAAGCAGCGCCATCTATTGGAATGGAGATATGGAATCATGCATTTCGATGAATGGTTATTGTTGTGCAAAACCTTTTGAAATCGGTTTTGAAGCTGCATGGGCACAGCTGAAAGACCAATTTCAGGAGACCTTTCGCCGTCCTGCGGTGTGTCAGGCTTGCAGCATGAAAAATGATTGCCTGCAAAACTGCACTGCGCGTAGGTACGAAGGCACGGGCTCGCCCCACGAGCCTGACCCATACACTTGTCAGTACACCTACCTGCTGCGGCTGTACCGAGCCCGGCATGAAGTGACTGATATCCCAACTGATCCTACATGTGCCTGAGGCAGTAAGCCCGGACACGGAATATCGAAAGGAGATATAACTTATGAAGAAGTACGAAGCCCCGGAACTGATTGTTGATTCCTTCGCTCCGGACACCATGATTGCATCATTGGGGTATACCACCAAGAATGGCAACCCTGACAACAACCAGAACTGTGCCGGCTGCCGCGAAACTTACGGTGCACGAGATCCAGAAGACACAGATAATTGGTGCAATTATCTGCCTGGTACTGCTGCTTATGATACATGGTGTTAATGACGCAGGATGGTGCCCATAATCTATTGGTTTTCTTGCGGAAAATACACTTGCCGAATTATTGCTGACAGCGATATTTCCAAGTTTTTTCCTGGACAATGGATAGGCAAGGCCCAGACGCTCCAGTCACCTTCTGAAACGATCACCATTAATCTTGAAAAAAGTGCTTTCGGGGACTACGAAAGGACACAAAATGGATGGTTTCTCAGAAGGAGTCATGAACGATGGCAAGCAGTGTATTCTCAACATGAAAGGGTTCTATTTGCCATAGAATCTTTGTCTAAGGATGAAATAAAGGTTAACGTCGATAACTATTCTGAAAAAAAAATACGCCTTGGGATCCAATATGGTCTGATGACAGCACTTTATCAAAAGTGCTTTGGTCTGCATGGTGTAACATTAGTGTGCGGGAATGAGGTCATTATTTGTTCCGCACCAAGCGGAACAGGTAAAACGACGCTGGCAAAACTGCTTGAAAAGCATTGTGATGCAATCATAATCAACGGAGATTTCGCCCTGGTGACACCTTCGGAAGATGGTGTAATCTTCGAACCAACGCCCTTTTGCGGATCGTCGGGCAGAAGCTTGAATCACCGATTCCGGGTAAACCGGGTGGTTTTCCTGGGACAGGCAAAGGAAAATCAGTGGCGTGAGCTGGATGGCCGGGAAGCTGTGATACGGTTCTTAAGCAATGCATTTGTCCCAGATTGGGATAAATGCATGATGCAAACAGTGCAGGAGAACATTATAAAGTGTATTTCCATGCTTAAGGTAAACGAATTCGACTTTGCTCCTATGCAGGAAGCAGCAGAAGTGTTTTTGAAGAAGGTGAAAGAAGATACTTCATTTTATTCAGAATGATATGTTTGGATCATCCGAAGGAATCTCTGGGAAGAAGAAAGCTGCTAGTGCCAATTATTTCACCAAAAGCTTTTGAGAACCCCTGCCAACTTGCAGAATGATACGTATATACTATTAGATGATAAGATATCATCAAAAACATAAGGAGGAAAAAACAATGGCAGATTTCGATTTTAAGTTCCCCACTACCCAGGAAGAGTACGATGCGATGAAGAAGATGCTTCGCAGCGAGATCAACGATGACGACCTGGACGCGGTTGTCGGTGGTAATGATGACAAACCCAAGAAAAAAAAGAATAAGGAAGGCATTCCGTGGGTTTGCCCTGGCTGCGGCGCAACAATCATTTTGTATCAGTTCGAGGATGGCGCTAAGCATGCTACCAAGTGCCCCGGGAATCCCTTCAAGTAATTAACAGATCCCTACTGACATGCATCGCCTGGCGGATTTTTCGCCAGGCTTATGTTGCATTATAGAGGCAATATATGAAAAAAAGTATCAAAGTATTATGCCTGATACTCGCGCTGCTCGCGGTGTTTATGCTGGGCTGGCGCGTGATGCCCAAGGTATGGCCGTCGATAAAGCAGAATATAGTGTATCCGATACTTCCGCAGCTTAAGCCTGAAGTTACGCCAGCTGTCACGCCGGAGCCTTATCATCCTAAGAGCGACAGTGTGTTTGGCGAAACCGTTTCAACCTCTGACAGCGTGATATACTACTTCTACAAGGATTACTGTCCGTACTGCCGCGAGCTTGAACCGCTTACTGCGGGTTTGCCAAAGCAGATCACTTTGCCGGACGGTACGGCCAGCAACGTAAAGCTCATCTGCTTGAATAAAGTGGAAGAGGATATCTTCAAGATCATCACTGATTACTATGAAACATACGAAGTGCCGGCGGAAAGGCAGTATGTGCCCGCGATGGTGATCGGCGACAGGTATTTATACCTTAAAACTGAGATCGTGGGTCAGTTAATGGAGGCGCTGGCGGCAGGGGAAGGCCTGAAAACGCCCTTGCTGGACGGCGCGCAAAGGGTACAGGAATAACGCTGTGGAAAGAGTCCGCACATCGTAACATCAACGCATACAGTCTTGGGGCTTCCGCTTATTTGGCGGGAGCCCTGTTCTGTAAAGCGGCGTTGACAATTCGCGTGGCGAGGTGTTAAAATCTCTGCGGGATCATTTACCGATCTCTCTATCACGATGGCTGGTTTTTAGTAATCACGGATTGCGGGGATTTTTATGAAAAACATACGAAAGATCCTTATAGCCTTGGCTGCAGCGCTGGCGGTGACAGCCGTGCTGTTTACGGGCGTGCTGAACCGCGTAGATAAATGGGTGCAGGACCTGCTCTATCAAAGGGGCGGCGTTCCCTCGGGTGAGATCGTGCTGATAGGCATTGACGAGGAAACGCTGGAAGAACTGGGCCCATACGGACCGAGTTACCGGAACGTGATGGCGTACGCGCTGGAAATGCTGGCTTCCGACCCTGAGAACCTGCCCGCTGCAGTGGCGATAGATGTGCTGTATGAAGGTGAGAGCGGCACCTCGGCGGACGAAAAACTGGCCCGCGCCGCGGAGAAGCTGGGCTGTGTGGTCACTGCGTCCCTGGCGGAATACGGCGATGTTATAACCTGGGAAAACGGGCACGCGGTGAGCCGGAGGTCCGCGGTGGTCAAATATGTGGAACCGTATAAAGCGCTGCGCGATGTGACCGTTCAAGGCCATATCAATGCTATGACGGATAAGGACGGCATACTCCGTCATGCGCTGCTTTCTGTGGACACGCCAGATGGGAAACAGGTATATTCGATGGCGGTACGTACGGCGCTTATGTACGCGGACTCGAAAAAACTTGAATTAAGCCTTCCTTCCGTTGACGCGGGCGGCAACTATTATGTGCCGTTTGCTGGCAAACCGGGCGCCTATAACGACGGATATTCAGTATACAGGCTTATTATGGGAGAGATCCCCAGCGCTGCCTGGGCAGGGAAGATCGTGCTTATCGGGCCTTACGCCACTTCGCTGTCAGACGATTATTTTACCGCTGCCAACAAAGGCCTAAAGATGTTCGGCGTGGAATACCAGGCCAACGTCATACAAACCCTGCTGGATGGAAACCTGAAAAGAGATGTAAAAGACAGCGTTCAGCTCGCTGCTATTCTTATACTGCTCGCCGCCGCGGCATCAGTGTTTATTTTGAAGCGGGTAGGCCTGGGCGGCATCGTTTGTGCCGGGGTGCTACTGCTCAGCTTTGCCGCCTCGTACCTGCTTTATATGGCCGGTCTCATAGTACATGTACTGTGGCTGCCGGTGGGAACGCTGGTGCTGTATTTGCTGGCACTGGCGTACCACTATATACTGGCGTCCAGGGAGAGACACCGCCTTGCGCTTGAAAACGAGCGTTATGCCGCGGAGCTGTCTTTGGCGACGCGCATTCAAACCAGCTCTCTGCCCAAAGAATTCCCGCCTTTTCCGGACAGGAATGAATTTGATATATACGCGTCCATGAACCCCGCCAAAGAGGTGGGCGGAGACCTGTATGACTTCTTCCTTATAGACGACGATCATCTGGCGATGGTCATTGGAGACGTTTCAGGCAAAGGCATTCCCGCGGCGCTGTTTATGATGGTGGCTACGGCCCTTATACACAACGCGGCGATAAATGAAACAAGTCCGGCAAAGGTGCTTACGCTGGTGAACCGGCAGATCTGCTCACGCAATCCGGAAGAAATGTTTGTGACTGTGTGGATGGGCGTGCTGGAAATATCGACCGGCAAGCTTATGGCGACTAATGCGGGACATGAATACCCGGCGCTCAAGCAGGGGAGCGGAAGCTTCGAACTGCTGAAAGACAAGCACAGCGTGGCGATAGGCGCGATGGACGGAGTGAGGTACAGGGAGTACCAGATACAGTTGGAACCCGGCGACAAGCTGTTTGTCTACACAGACGGCATAGCGGAAGCTACCGACAGCAATGAACAGCTGTTCACCACGGCGCGAATGATAGACGCGCTGCGTAAAGCGGATAACGGCGCGCCCGAAGAGGTAATCGAAGCGGTCCGAAGCGAAGTAGACCGGTTCGTGGGAAAAGCACCCCAGTTTGACGACATGACGATGCTTTGCCTAAGGTATCACGGACCGCAGGTACAAAACGATTGAAGATATTTGAACTGAAAAAACAAAACCCTTGCCAAATGGCAAGGGTTTTTAAGTAGGGGAGATGATTTTTTATTAAATTGCCTTTCTGATCGTCAGCCTGTTCTGGCCTTCTGTATACTCGTACTCGATTTTATCCATGCTCTTTTTGGCCATGAAAATGCCAAGGCCGCCGATCTGCCTTTCCTCTGAGGAAAGAGTGATATCCGGGTCAGGCTTTGCCAATGGGTTATAAGGTACGCCGCTGTCTATAAAGGTGATGGCAACTTCTCTGGGATCGCTTTGGGTTTCTACCCTGACTGTCGCCATACCGACATTTGGAGCGTACGCATAATTGGCTATATTCACGAAGAGTTCCTCGACTGAAATGTCTATCTGCATCTGCGCCTTTGGAGGACAATCGATTTCTTCCAAAGCTTTATCGACAAATGCGATCACATCGTCCAGGTTTTCTACTTTGGCTTCAAGAGTCAGTTCGCTCACTGGAAGTACCCCCTCGTAACTAGTAAAGGTAAAGCACTGCAGTCATGTCGCAACATGGATTGAGGAGTAATAAAGCTATGATAGCAGCAAAACAGCGGGCAAAACAAACTGATTCTCGCTGTTTTGAAAGCCTAAGTTATACTTATTCCTCGATGTTCAGGATATCAACAAACCCGGTGAGCTCAAAGACTTCCATCACGTCGGCACTCACATTACGGATGCACATGTCGCCGCGTTTATTCATGTTTTTTTGGGAAGCGAGCAGCACTCTCAGGCCGGCTGAAGAAATGTAGACCAAGTCTTTGAGGTCAAATATAAGCTCTTTTATGTTGTCCATAACCGGGCGGAGCTCGCTTTCCAACTGAGGCGCGGTGATGGTATCCAAACGTCCTTCAATCGCAATTGTGAGGCTGTCGCCGTTCTGAGTCTTTGTTATAGTCATATCCGATATCTCCTTCACTTTTGTAGATACAATAATTCATTATCAACTATATTACGTTAATATGCTATCATAAATGAACCATTTGCAAAACCTTGGAAATGTTAATTTTTTGTGAGCAGTCTGTTCGATGCGGATTAAT
Source organism: Clostridiales bacterium (assembly GCA_024684375.1). Taxonomy (GTDB): domain Bacteria; phylum Bacillota; class Clostridia; order Christensenellales; family Aristaeellaceae; genus RUG14130. The sequence goes on along the minus strand of JAIKWZ010000019.1, from coordinate 163,453 downwards.
CAAAAGGGTAAACTATCGCAGGCAATTGCGTTTTAGTTCGCGCTGCCCGGTTTTGCATCCTGGATGTCGAGCCGTTGACGCGCGACAAGTTCGGCAAAGATGCCGTTGCGGGCGATAAGATCCTCATAAGTGCCGTCTTCGGCGATCTTGCCGCCGTCTATAACCAGTATGCGGTCGCAGTGCCGTATTGTGGAGAGGCGGTGAGCGATGACGATCCTCGTACACTTCATCTTGTCAAGAGCTTCAGAAACCTTTTTCTGGGTGATGTTATCAAGCGCTGATGTCGCCTCATCAAATATCAGGATGCGGGGCTTGGGGGCAATAGCGCGGGCGATCATAAGACGCTGCCGCTGGCCGCCAGAAATCGTGCCGCCGCCGTCCTGCAGCAGGGTGTTCATACCCATGGGCATATCACGGATATCGTCCGCTATGCCGGCTATCTCAGCGGCATCCCAGGCGTCCTGAAGCTTAAGCGTAGGCGCTGAGATGACTATGTTGTCAAATATGCTGCCCGAAAACAGTCGGCCGTCCTGCATGACAACGCCTATCTGGCGCCTGAGTGAACGCACGTCCAACTGCTGAAGATCTTTTTTGTCATAGTTTATAACGCCGCGCAAAGGCTTTTCAAAACCCAGTAGCAGGCGGACGAGCGTGGATTTTCCGCAGCCGCTCTTGCCGACGATCGCGACATACTGGCGCGGAGCTATGGTGAGGTTGAAATCATCAAACAGAGGCTTGCTTTCCGGGTCGTAGCCAAAGGTCACGTGGGAGATCTCTATTCCGCCGGAAAGGCGGGAGACAGTCTCTTTGGTTTCGGACGCTTCGGGACATGCGGCAAGTAAAGGCTTGATCAGCTCTATTACAGGCTTAATGGACGCGGCTGAGAGCGCCATGGTGGTGAGCGATGAAAAAGCGGTCGATATATATGCGTATGCGGTATTGAAAGCGTAATAGTCAGCGACGCTGACTTTGTTTTTTACCGCGACATAGTACATTACGGCTGTGCCGATCAGAGATATCGAGGTAACGAACACTGAAGACAGACGGATAATATTTGGGGGATTGAACTCCAACTCGGCGCTTTTGGAAAAGAGCTGTGACCATTTGGCGAACGCACGGTTTTCCGAACCGCTCAAGCGGATCTTCTGGATGCCTGTTATCATTGAAAAGACAAGACCGCGTTCCTTAGCTGTATGGACCATCTTTTCCGCGTCGATCCGCATTTGCACAAGGGCAGAAAGCATACTGATTCCCAGAGTGAGCAGTGTTACGATCAAGCTGGGCCATACAAGACTTGGCGCGAAGGCGAATATCTGCGTAAGGTATACAAGCGAGAATACACCGGTGATGGCCGTAGAAAACAATGAGTCGACGATAGTTGAGCATAGGGAATCCATATAGTTGATATATTGGTTGAGCTCACCTGTTGAATACTCTTTAAAGAAGGACGCAGGGAGTGACAGGATACGCATCATCGTGGCGGCGCTTACGTTCACGTTCAGCTTAAGGCGAATGCGTGAGAGCAGCATGGAACGTATGATCATCAGCAGCGTGCTGCCGACTGTCGCAAACAGCATAAACGACATAACCGCATAGAGCAGCTGCATGCTGGAATTCCCAACGACAGTGCTCATCAGGATCTGGTTAAGCTTGGGCATGAGCATGCCGACAAGTGTGATCGCAAGGGATGCTATAGCGAAACTGACCAGATCGCGCATGGTAAGGCAGCTGACCATGTAGCGCAGCAGGTCTTTCAGCTTCAGCTCGCGCATCGGCAGCGGACGGTAGAAGCACAGTGCTTCATTGCTGATTTTCTTTTCTTCGAGGCTGTTGACGCGTACGACATTGCCGGTTCGCGGGTCTATGAACTCGTAACCGCCCATATCGGAAGGCAGTACGGTTATTACGGTGCCTTCCTCGCGAAGGGAGGTTATCATGGGCCCCATGGCGTCACTGTGCCAGCCTTTGTTGAGGATTACCTCGCGATACAGTATGCCGGTGGGGGAAAGCAGATAATCCAATCTGTCCTGCAATCCGCGTATGTTGGCGGGAACTTCCTTTTCTTTCAGACCGAAATACTTTAAAAGCCCGGAGATCGCATCGCTGACATCTTCCTGATCCTGCAGGCCGCTGCGTATTTTACGGCCTGTGACAGAACGAGCGATGCCTTCTATAGAGTTCCTGAGAAGCTCCTGCTCGTGTTTTTTTCTGAATTCTATTTGCTCGTCAAACCAACCCATAACTCATACCTCGTTTTGCCGGTCAGTTGGTGTTATTCGCTGGTGACCAGGGCCGTATATGCACCGCCCTTGGCGTAAAGCTCTTCATGCGTGCCGTGTTCTACGATCTTTCCTTTGTCCATTACGATTATTTCATCGCAGCTGCGTATCGTCGACAGGCGATGGGCGATGATGATACAAGTGATTCCGCGGTCGTTTATGGACTTGATGACTTCATGTTCAGTTCTGGCGTCAAGTGCCGATGTGGCTTCGTCCATTATGCAAATGGTAGGGTCCTGAGATAAGGCGCGCGCAATCTCCAGACGCTGGCGCTGTCCACCGGAAAGATCCCGTCCGCCTTCAAGCAGTTTGTGAGAGAACCCGCCATCGCGTGTGACGATGTCATCGTATATGCCGGCATCCCGCGCTGCGAGAGTTACTTCAAAGTCCTCGATCGAATCGTCCCACATTTTTATGTTCTGTGAGATGGTATCTTCAAACAAAGTAATGTCCTGATCTATGACACTGACAGAACCGGTGAACACGTTGCGGTCGATTTCCTCCAACAGTATGCCGTCAAATGTGATGGAACCGCTCCACGGATGGTTGAGGCCGGAGATCAGTTTTGCCAGAGTGGATTTTCCGCAGCCTGTCCTGCCAACGAATGCGATTTTTTGGCCAGGTTTTACTGTCATGGAAAAATCGGAGATCAGCGGCTCGCCGAGCCGAGAGTACCCGAAGGTTACGTTTTTGAGCTCGATGGCGCCGGTGAGTTTCTGGTATTCGTCTTTTTTCTCACGCGGGGAAAAGGCCTGGTCTTCTTTGTAACTCATAACGTCGTCCACACGTTCCATCTGAGTTATCATTTCCTGCATGGACTGGCCTGCGTTTATCAGGGACGTGGCGGGCTGCATGAAGGATGACAGGAAGCTCTGGAAAGCCATGACCATACCGATAGTGAACTGTCCGCGAATAACGAGCATGACGCCAAGCCCCAATACGGCCAGATTCGCTATGGAAGAAATGACAGTGGGCAAAGAACCGAGCAAAAGGTTAAGTCGTGTAAACTGTACGGACTGCGTATTCACACTGGCCTGATAACCGGCCCAGCGTCCGAAAAAGCCGTTTTCCGCGCCGCTGGATTTGATGGTCTCGATCATGCTGATGCCGGACATGGTCGCGGAAGACAGCTTTGCGGCATCGCGCTGCTGTACACGGGTGATGTTTACGCGTTTTGAGGTGACAACAGAGGATACAAGCACGTTCAGGAGTATCGCGCCGACGCCAATAAGTGACAACAGCCAGCTGTAGCGAATCATCACTATAAGGTAAAACAGCATCATTATAGCCTGGATAGCCAGAGGTGCGAATAACTGCACAAGCGCAGACGCGATACTGGCATTCGTGGACTGGCGGTCGACAATATCGGCCGACATACGCTGATTGAAGAACTGCATGGGTAAGCGCAATACTTTCCAGAGATAAGAAGCGCTGCCGTAAGAGGCCATTTTGCCTTGGATACGCAGAGAATAAATTGCGGAGATCCAGCTTACGATTATGCTGACGACGATCAACAGACAGAAAAGGAGAATAAAAGGTGTCAGCCATTCCGGATTTGCGCCGGTCAGGAGCCGATCGAGGAACGTGCGGGCGAAAGCCGGTTTTATGATGTTGAGCAGGGATGCTATCGTTGTGGTGATCACCACGAATATCGCGGCCGTTTTGGCGCCCTTGAGACGTTCCTTGGCATATGAAAACACTGACCTTGGTTTTCCGGACGGTACAAAACCGTCACCGGGTTCGAAAGTCAGACAAACGCCGGTAAACTCACGGTCAAACTCTTCCCAGTCCACAAGCACACGTCCGCGCGCGGGGTCATTGATCAAGGCGCGCTTGCCTTTGAAACCGCACAAAACGACAAAGTGATTGAACCCCCAGTGGATTATGCACGGAAATGGGCCCTGATTCTGCAGATCTTCAGGTTCGATGCGCCACGCTTTGGCGTCCATGCCGTAGCTGCGCGCGGCGAGCATGATGTTTTTGGCGTTCGCGCCGTTCATAGATACGCCGCAATCCACTCTCGTCTGTTCCAGCGGTATCCATTTGCGATAATAGTGCATGATCATGGCGAGCGATGCCGCGCCGCATTCCAGCGCTTCCATCTGCATCACTACGGGGACCCGCACCGTGCCCTTGGTTATAGGCTGTGGGACTTTAGATTTGCCAAACAAGCTTTTTCCTCCTCTCTCACTGGAACAGAAGGGAAATCGGCTGTAGATCTTCCGTTATCACTTCTCCTGAATAAAAACCATCCGGCAGGTCGGTCATCACAGGGATCTCTGCCACCAGATCGCCTTTACTCAGCTTTCCGAGAAGTAAAACACGGGCGGGCGTTTCGTCTGATATAAAAGAATAAGAGAATTCTTCTCCCATGATCGGGAAGTCTTCGCCTTCCACGTTCACGACACCGCGGCTTGCGACCTTATCGGCTATATCCAACGAGACGTAGCAGATACTCTTCTCGGGGCTGATCTGCACCACTACCTGAGCGGTCGAGCGAATGTGACCGAAGATGCTCCAGAGTATCAGTCCGACCAACAGAGTGATAACTGAGGCCATTATTATCCAGACTCCGGGTGAAGTCACGCGCAGATAATCATTAAGCGATTCCGGAGATTCAACGGCTTCAAGGCTTTTTTCACGGAACAGTTTGGTCTTTGTTTGCTCTGACATGGTATGTATCTCCTCTCGTGTGGACGTAACGGTAACTTCCGGGGCTGCTAAAGAGCAGTAGCCGATAACAGTGACCCGATATTGAAGCAAGTATCTGAATAAAACGCCTGTAATGAACTGAAACGAAAATCTTTCTATACTATTATATAATATCATATATGATCAATGAATGCTAGCCTGATTTTTAAATTTCGTTCAGAGAGTTTTTTCAAGAGTGCCAGGGGTGGAATGACGACGTATAAAAAAATGGAGGCACCAACCAGCGGAACGGCACAGGGTTCCGCATTCCGGCTGACGTTAAAAGGGAAAGGGTTCAAAACGCAATTGACTTTTTTTCGGGAATATCGTAAACTATATACGGAGGAGTGTTTGCTCGCTGTAATAGGCAGGCGGTTTAATTTCCGGCAGTCGTGACAGAAGGCGCATCATGAGCGGACGCCAGCGGTCTGAATATCCATGATGCGGGAAGAACGTGACGCTGACCGGCTGTGCTTTGCGGTTCTTGCCAGACGCCTGAAAACGGACGGGAAATGGTACGGTACCGGGAGGACAGGGACTGCCAAAGAGAATTTCGGCCGATAAGAGAGTTTCGATAGCTGCCGACAGTCTCCTGTGACGGGAGAAGCTGACTAAAAATAGAGGATTTCCAAGCACCGTGTGTCTTGCCGGGCTGAAAGATCCTTTTGTTACAGGCTCTGATTGGGTGAGAGGCGATGGCCGCTCACGGGCGGAGCTATGCAATGCGCTAAGGAGAAGCAATGGTTCGGTTGGAAGTGACTGCTGAAGCTTTGCCGCTTACAGGCCGAGAAAAGGCATGATAGACACCGATATAACAGCATAAAAACGCCAGTTTGTCACGCGGATTACACTGAAAAACGATGATATATTATACAGTTTTCTATAATTATTCATATAACAGTAGAAAGCTTGATATACCTGTCCAGACGATGCATTAACACGGAACAAACACGGAATTAACATAGTAATTATAGTTAATTCGGGATTAAAACACAGTAATAACCATGCGAAGAGCTGCTGTTGGGTGAGAGGATATTACAGACGACGAGAAAAATGATTTATTTTGGCAGCAGGATCCCGTTAGATGCTGGGATATCCTTTTGACAGACTAGTGTGAACTGATGATAGTTGCATACGGCAAATCGGGTTGAAATGAGGATTTGTATATATATCAATCGAGGGATAATGCTATCAAGGCAGAACGGGATGCTCCATATAGAAGAAAGCGTTATGCAGAAATAACATTAAGCATTGACGGAGAACTGATCACTATGGCGATGCAGTAATTAAAGATTTTCGCAACAGTCAAAGAGAGAAAGCCAATGATAATGAACTGAGCCGTTATTGCTGGACTAATCATTATAGGTTTTATCATCGGCAAACAGGTTGGTGAGAAGCCGGATATTTAGTTCATTACTGGTTCAGCGATTGTCAGACTCGCGGCCGGAAAGAGTATTTGCAGCGAGTTGGGAAATGGTTGAAAAGGAAATAGGAAGATGAAGCATAAACCATATGGTCCATACGAAAGATTCATAAAACGACCACAGGATTTTGTATGCGCGCTGCTTGCAACTATAATTCTCTCACCAGTGCTGCTGCTAATTGCTATACTCGTGCACATCAAGCTCGGCTCTCCAATTTTCTTCACCCAGGATAGACCCGGAAAGGATGGAAAGATCTTCAGACTCTACAAATTTAGGTCGATGCTGCCTTCTGAGGATGGTGTGATTGACCCGGCAAAGGACGCAGAACGTTTGACGCCTTTCGGGCGTAAATTGCGGAACACATCGCTTGACGAGTTGCCTGAGCTATTTAACATATTAAAGGGAGAAATGGCTGTAGTTGGGCCGAGACCACTCTTTACTCGTTACTTATCTCGCTACAACTCTATTCAAGCACGACGACACGAAGTTCGTCCAGGGTTCACAGGTCTTGCTCAGGTAAATGGTCGAAATAGCATATCATGGGATAACAAATTTGAATGGGATATAAAATATGTGGATCATATCACTTTCTTGGGTGACTGGAAAATAGTGTTTAAAACAGTAAAAACCGTTTTGAAACGAGAAGGGATTAGCAGTGGAGATTCAGTAACTATGGATGAATTCATGGGGAGTAAGGAATGACATTAACGATTATTGGTGCTTCAGGACATGGAAAGGTCGTAGCTGATGCTGCTACCTATTGTGGTTATGACAATATAGTTTTCTTAGACGATGATGAAACCTCATTAAAATGCGGCAAATGGCCTGTTGTCGGAAAAACCAATAAAGCAGCAGAAGTAGATAATGATTTGTTTATTGCCATCGGTGATGCAAAAACAAGAAAAAGGTTTTTTGAACTGTATTCAAATAAACACATTGTAACTATTATTCATCCTGCTGCAGTCATTGCAGAAGACGTCTCAATTGACGCTGGTACTGTGGTTATGCCTGGCGCAGTTATTAATCCAGGTGTGATAATTGGGAAAGGATGCATTATTAATACTAGTTCTTCTGTAGATCACGACTGCTTCCTTGAAGACTATGTTCATGTATCCGTTGGTGCACATCTGAGTGGGACAGTGCATGTTGGTGAGCTCACATGGATCGGCGCGGGTGCGACTGTAAGCAATAACATCAATATCTGTAGTGGGTGTATGATTGGTGCTGGAGCTGTGGTAGTAAAGAGTATTGAAGAAGCAGGAAAGTATATAGGAGTACCAGCAAAGAGAGTAGTAGCGTGAAAAAAATCTGGATTATTAATCACTATGCAACCGAGATGCTATTCAAGCGGGGCGGTCGGCATTATGTATTTGCTAAATATCTCAAATGTGCTGGGTACGAGCCGGTTATCTTTGGATGTAATGCTAAACATAACAGTGACAGAGAGCGCTATATAGAATTCGATAAACTCTGGCAAGAACAGATTATAGAAGAGATTCAAGTGCCTTTTGTTTTTGTTAAAAGCCGTGTGTATAAGGGAAACGGAAAACAACGGGTCCTAAACATGGTGGATTTTTATCTTAACGTAAAAAAGGCTGCCAAAGAATATGCGGAACTCCATGGAAAACCAGATGTGATTTATGCGTCTTCTGTTCATCCACTTACGCTAGTGGCCGGAATTCAGCTTGCAAAGCACTATAACGTGAAGTGCATCTGTGAGATCCGCGATCTTTGGCCAGAAAGTCTTGTCGCCTATGAAATAGTAGGCCCAAAAAATCCAGCGGTTCTTCTCCTGAGAAAACTCGAAAAATGGATTTATAAGCATGCTGACTCTATTGTTTTCACAATGGAAGGTGCCTATGACTACATTAAGAATAAGGGGTGGGAGAAGAATATACCGCGTGAAAAGGTATTTTTAATCAACAATGGTGTTGACTTGGAGACATATGAATACAATCTCAAGAATCATAGGATTTTAGATGCAGATTTAGATAACCCATTCTTATTTAAGGTTATCTATACAGGTTCAATAAGAAAAGCAAATAAGATTGATCTTTTAGTAGAGGCAGCAAAAAAGCTACGAGGAGAACCTATTCGTATTCTTGTGTGGGGTAGTGGAGACCAATTGGAGCAGCTAGAAGATATTAAATCAAAAGAGAGAATTGATAATATTGTATTCAAGGGCAGCGTACAAAAAGATTGCATACCATATATATTAAGTAAAAGCAACACATTATTCCTCGATCCTTTTGACGAAAGTGTTTCAAAATACGGAATAAGTTCTAATAAATTGTTTGAGTACTTGGCAGCGGGGAAACCAGTTCTGATGAATCAGATTCCAAAGTATAATCCAGCTGCTAAATATGGTTGCGATATTGTTTACGATATGTCTGCGGATTCAATTGCTAAAGCAATCAAGAAAGTCTACAGTTTTGATGAGAAGACTTATCAGTCTATTTGTTCACGGGCGGGTTTAGCAGCAACGGAATACGCATATAGTACTTTAACACAAAAAATAATAGATATTTTGCATAAAGGGTAAAACAGTATGCAATTCACGTATAAAGCGTATATCAGTTTGTTGGATTTACTAAGAAAGAATAACTACCATTTTTGCGCATATGATAATTACCCGCGTAATAGTCGCTGTGTCATACTTCGGCACGACATAGATTATTCGCTTGAACAGGCAATTAAACTTGCTGAAACTGAGAGTTCACAAGGTATTAGTTCAACGTACTTTGTACTGTTGACATCTGATTTCTACAATCCTGCCTCGTCTGCATCATATCAAGCTCTGCATAGAATAATTGAATTAGGCCACAATATCGGTCTTCATTTTGATGAAACAGCATATATATATGATGTGATTCCTTTAGAATACTATATTAGAAAAGAAGCAAGAATTCTCTCTGATTTATTGGATGTTAACATCAATTGCTTTTCCTTACATCGGCCCAATAGAATCACACTAGAGACAGGCTTAAGGATTCCGGGTTTGACAAATGCCTATGGAGAGGAGTTCTTTATGGGGTTCAAATATCTTTCTGATAGCAGAAGGAGATGGAGAGAGCCGATAGAAGACATTATTAAGAGTAATAAGTATGAGCGACTACACATTCTTACACATGCATTTTGGTATCATGAACATGAGCAAAACTTGCACGATAGTTTGAACGAGTTTATCAATACAGCATCAAGCGAACGTTTATCTGGGCTTAGAGAAAACATAACAGATTTAGACAGCATACTTAATGACTAAGGAAAAGAGTATGAATATAAATATAGTTAAAGAAATAGTCGAAAGATATGGCACACCACTATATGTTTTTTTTGAGGAAGAATTCAAAAGAAATCTGTTAGAATTGGAGGCTTCCTATAAAAAAATATATCCCACATTCCAAATTGCATATTCGTTCAAAACTAACTATATGCCAGCTGCATGTAAAATCGCCTTGGGATTGAACGAATACGCAGAGGTCGTATCTGATCTTGAATATAATATGGCAAAAGAATATGGGTTTTCTCCCGACCATATTATTGTGAATGGACCAGGTAAATGGAATGGTTTAAGAGAGATGCTAGATGATGGTTCTATTGTAATGCTAGATAATGCTTACGAGGCAAGAGCGGCATTGGAAATAGCAAATACACTAGACCATAAAGTGAATGTCGGATTTCGACTGAATTTTCCTATTGGTACTGGAAAAGAATCAAGATTTGGTTTTGACGTAGACGACAGAGCTACAGTGAATCTGATTAATTATATGAGAAACTGTGAAAAAATTAGGATTGTAGGTCTACATTTTCATCTAGGAGGGTCGAGAGGACTTGATGCATGGCGGCAGAGAGCAGTTAAAATAATCAAATATGCTGATGCCTTGTTAAAAGATAATGAGAAGAAAATACTAGATCTTGGCAGTGGAATGTTTGGACACATGAATCCAAAACTGGCGGCCCAGTTCAATCAAGAGTTGTTCACGTTTGATGAATATGCTGAAGTTGTTGCTGGTGAATTCAACCGCCATTTCTCTCATCTACCTATTGAAGAGAGACCAAAGCTGATTGTCGAGCCAGGCAGTACAGTTATAGCAAATACAATGATATATGCGACAAGAATAATTGCCGAAAAGACGATTCGTAATAGGAAAATACTCATCGTGGACGGAAGTGTTCATCAATTAGGCGAATTAGGGAAGAAAAAGCAATTACCAGTACATGTAATAAAAGAAACAACACAAGATGCGAAAGAATCATACGCAGAGGTAACTGGATATACCTGTTTAGAAGATGATATATTATTCCGAAATCTTAAATCAAATGCTCTTGTTGGAGATTGTTTGATTTTTGAGAATGCTGGCGCATATACGAATGTGATGAAACCACCGTTTATTCAAGTTGGTTGTGGAATAGTATCATTTGGAAAAGATGGCTTGATTAGAATAGATAAACGGCAAGAGACAGTTAATGACATCTTATCTTCATACTTTATCTAGTAAGGTGGTAAAGAATATGCTGAATCCAATTACTATTTTACTTACGGGGACAGGTGCCCCTGGCGCGCCAGGGATAATAAAATGTCTGCGAAAGAATGGAGAACGCAGTATTCGTATCGTTGGCGTAGACATGAATGAGAATGCCGGTTCTCGTGGAATGGTAGACACATTTTATACTGTTCCATCTGCCAACGATGACGCATTTATCTCAACCATTTTGAGGATTTGTGAACAAGAATCCGTTAATGTTGTTGAACCGATAGTAACACGTGAGTTAATGAAATTTGCTATTGCGAAAGAAGAGTTTTCTGATCGTGGCGTTGCAGTAATAAGCGCAAAGCCCGAAGTTTTACAGATCATTAATAACAAAGCAAGACTCCTTACAGCAATGCATGAGAATGGGCTACCTACCCCTGATTTTGTTGTTGTGCATACGTTGGATGAATTGATCCAAGCCTGTAAAGAAATTGGATATCCTCAAAAAGCAATATGTATAAAAGGTGCAGTTGGAAACGGAAGCAGAGGAGTTCGGATTATTGACCCAAGTAAATCGAGGTTCAATCTTTTTTTTGAAGAAAAACCAAATTCCATGTTTATTAGCTATGAAGAAGCAATCAGAACACTTAGTGAAAATGAATTCATTCCAGAAATGCTGGTTATGGAGTACTTACCCGGAGATGAATACGGAGTGGATGTGCTCTGCGATAATGGGCGGATCATTGCCCAGGCCGGAAGGTATAATCAATTTGTAAACAGTAGCATACCACAGGGATGCATAATTGAAAAAAGAGAAGAACCATTTGAACTGGCAAGCCGTATATGTCAGAAGTTTCAAATAGATGGGCATGCAAATTTCGATTTCAAGTATAATTCGTCGGGTGAAGCAAAACTCTTAGAAATCAATCCACGTTTGTCTGCGACAATTGTTGCCTATGCTGCTGCGGGAATCAATTTCCCTTACCTTGGGATAAAACACACGATTGGCGAAACGTTTATAATGCCAAAGGTCAGGTATGGGATACGTATGGCACGGCGATACCAAGAAGAGTTCTTTGACGAAGAGAATCGGCCAATTGAATGGTAAAAGAATAGAGTATACACTCTAGTATGTCGCAGCATATCATTGATTGATTTTTACATTTTCCTAGCTGTTTTCTGCATAATATGCAAATTGCGGTTTTGTGAATTGAAATGTCAATGCGAAAAATGAGCTGTCTGTATGTCTTTGAAAGGATATTGTATGAGGATTTGTCACATGACAAGCGCACACGGAACTGAGGATGTTCGAATTTTCCATAAGGAGTGTATGTCATTAGCACAGGAAGGACATGAGGTGTATCTTGTAGGAAGAATGAAAACCTACGATAAGAATGGCGTTCATATCGTAGGCGTTGGGGAAATGCCTGGAAGTCGTCTTAAACGCATGATAGAAGGCGCAAGGTGTGTATATAAAAAAGCATTGGCGCTGGACTGCAATATATATCATTTTCATGATCCGGAGTTGCTTCCATACGGTCTAAAGCTGAAAAGAAAAGGGAAAAAAGTAATATTTGACAGTCACGAGGACGTACCAGCCCAAATTATGGATAAAGAGTGGATACCGCGCATTCTTCGAAAAGCAGTAGCTAAGGTATATAAAGCATATGAAACCCATGCTGTGAAGCAGCTAGATGCAGTTGTGGCTGCAACTCCTCATATCGCAGAGCAGTTCGAGGGTAGGGCAAAGCGGGTCGTCATAATAAATAATTATCCGAAGTTGGACGATATTGAGTTTCATACCACTCCGTTTTCTGAACGCGAGCCGATCGTTTGCTACGCGGGAGGGATCAGCGAGATTCGCGGTGAAAAAGTTATGGTTGAAGCGATGAAAGACGTGGACGGCATGCTGATTCTTGCAGGAGAACACGAAAAGATGGAAATAACAGGTCAAACGGGGGTAATTCGCTATCTCGGGCAACTTGAACGAGCCGGCGTTAACGCGCTTTATGGGCAAGCAGTGGTAGGGCTGTGTATTTTAAAGCCAATATGTAATTACTTTTACTCCCAGCCAATCAAAATATACGAATACATGGCTGCCGGTATACCTTTTATTTGTTCGGATTTTCCTGGATGGAGAAAACTTGCCGAAGATAGCGGCGCCGGAATTTGCGTCGGCTTCGATGAGCCTGAGCGTATAGCATCCGTGGTTCGAAAACTGCTTTCAAATCGGGGACACGCGCAGGAAATGGGACGAAGAGGACACGATTATGTTGTCAGCAACTGCTCGTGGACAATAGAGGAAAGCAAACTCCTTTTTCTTTATGGCACTATGTAAAATGGAGGAAAAAAGGTTCATTATATTGTAAGAATCGATCGCAAGCAGGTAAACGAATTATATGGTTCCGCGCGTATTGGAATCCTCATTTATCAACCTGCGGAAAATCATATGGAGGCTCAGCCAATCAAACTTTTTGAGTTTATGGCAGCTGGCTTACCTATAGTCGCATCGAATTTTCCCCTCTGGAAGAAGATTGTGGAAGATAATAATTGTGGAATATGCGTTGATCCATGTAACTCTGCTGAGGTCAAAGCGGCATGTGAAAAGTTACTGAATAATCCGGAATTAGCTCAGAATATGGGGAAGACCGGAAGGGCTATTGTAGAGAATCGGTATAGCTGGAATAGCGAAGAAAAAAACTATATAATCTATATGAGATGTTAACCACTGATACTATTCATGCTTAGAAAAAGACTATTATTGAGCTAAAAAGTATAGAATGTATTTGTTCAACGCATTTGGAGGTTAGAAGTTGGATTTGGTTCTGGCTACAAGCCATTACCCCTTTAAGGGAGAAACATTTTTAGAAGCCGAAGTGAAAATTGCACAGGACTTTTTTGACAGAATTATTATTCTAACAGCGGAAACAAATAACAGCCAAAGTTGCTATTACATACCAAAGAATGCCAGAATTGTTTGCTATCGAGAGCACATGAATATGCTCGAAAGAGCGTTGCGGGTTTTGCCTGTTTTCATTTCCTTGCGCTTTTGGCGAGAACTGGTTTATGCGAAAAAAACGACAAAATATTCTTTGTCCTCGATCGTTCTTCAAATTTTGATCGACGAAAGTGAGATTTCTTATCTGAAACGTTCGGAGAAATTGTGGAAAGGAAAAATCGATCCCAAGAATACGATATTTTATTCCTATTGGCTTTCTGGGGCCGCAACCTATATCAGCCGCTTGGACAACGATTGCTTTTTACGAGTTTCCCGCGCGCATGGAGGTGACTGCTTTTTTAACAGAGGCTATCATCCATATAGGAGAGAGCAACTGTGCAAGTTGGATGCCATATTCCCAATCAGTGAGGCTGGCCGTAACGATCTGTTAGAGCACTACAGTGCAGAATGCAGAGGGGTAGGAGAAAAGATACGAACGGCAAGGCTTGGAATCAAGATATATGACGGGATGCATAATCCGTGGAAAAAGCAGGAGGTAAAGACAATCGTTACCTGCTCAAATGTGATTCCTCTGAAGCGCCTTGATTTAATGATTGCTGCGCTTTCTGAAATTGAAGAAATGCAGATTAAATGGATACATTTTGGTGACGGCAGTGAAATGGCATCTATTAAGAAAATGGCATGCGAGAAACTGTCTGATAGAGGAAATATATCTTACCAATTTGAAGGTTACGTTCAGAATGATATAATTATGGGTTTCTACGAAGAAGAGTCTGTAGATTTGTTTGTCAACTGCAGCGATGTGGAAGGAATTCCTGTTTCCATGATGGAGGCTATGGCATATGGTATTCCTGCGATTGGACGCAATATAGGCGGAATTTCAGAACTTATTGATGATAATTGCGGAAAGCTGTTGGACGCGAAGACGTCAGCTGAACAACTTGCTGACGCCATTGTGGTTCAGCTTTCTAAGAATGAAGCAGACATGAAGAAACTGCGGGAAAACGCAGGTAAGCGAGTTCGCACACGGTATTCAGCGGCTGATAATTATGGTTACTTATTCAAGATTCAAATGGGGTTGAAATAAAACAATGGTTAAACAAACAGGCATACATGTCTATTCTTATGTGATTGCGCTGTATTATATGTTCGCACCTTTAGAGGATTTCTTAACGGGTTCTGCCGGAACAGTTGCACGGTATTTAGCATTGCTAATCGTGTTTGCGGCACTGATAGAATCCAGAGGCAAAATTTATTATAAATCGTCAATGGTAAATCGCTGTATCATATGGATGATGATGCTAAGCGTGTTAAGTATCCTTTGGGCAGTAGACAAAAGAACAGCACTTTCACGAAATATGGCTTATATCCTTGTTCCTGGAATTACACTCTTTGTTGGCTTACTGCCATTTGAAAAGAAAGATTACGAACTAATTGTAAAAGCAGCCACTCTTGGAGGAGCTATTACAATTTTGTTTTTGCTTGCTACCGGGCGCTTTAATCTAATGAGTAATTCTTACTACCGACTTCAGCTGACCGAGAATAATGACCCTAACAACTTTGCCGCACTTTTGATGTTGCCACTTGCACTTTGTTTCCGCAGAAAGAAAAGCAAGAGATTAATCATTTTGCTATATAGGACAGGTCTTGCTGTCGCGTTAATGATCACCATCTTATATACAGGTTCGCGAGGGGCGCTTGTATCGTTAGCTGTTGCAGCGTTCGCTTATCTTCTGTGGATTAAAGCATATAAAAACATTGGTTATATAGTTGTGTGCGGTATTCTAATTCTCTTTTTTGCCTGGTATATTCTTCCACAGCTTTCTACAGATCTTCTTGCGCGTCTGGATTATGAAAAGACAGTTGCAGACATGGTAGAAAAGGAAGGCCAAAGAGGTGCAATCTGGAAGCATGTATTTTATGATTTAATACCCAATACACCACCCTGGGGGATCGGGGCGGGTTGCGGCCCTGTAGCACTGAAATCTATTTACGGAAAGCTTAAGGGAGTCCACAATACATATTTGAATATGTTATTAGAATTTGGCATATTAGGTCTTCCGATATTCTTTTGGATGCTTTTCTCATTATTAAGAGATGAATATAAGAACAAACGGTATCTCGAAGCTGCGCTTCTGATCAGTATTTGCAGTATCATTTTCTTCTTGGATTCCTACGCAAAAAAGTTTTTTTGGAATGTGGTTATGCTGCTGCTAATCAACGAATCTGTGGTGGCATGTAGAGAAAATGCAATGTAAGCAGCTATGTGAAGAATTAGATAATAAGATGATTTAATAATATCGTCCATTCCCATCTGTTTCAAAAATTGATGCATGCAAAATACCTGAGTAATGCAATTAATTCGATTCCAGCACTGATCTAAAGAGTGCTTGGTGAAAAACCAGATGCTTCTCTGATGACGTTTGAAATGCTGAATCAGTGAGGATTCAGACATTGATAGGTACATTAGAAGTGAGCGAAAATCCATCAAGAGAGAATATGCGACTTTCTCCAGCATTTAAAGGTTCTTAAATTATGGATTAGGGTATTAATGTAAAAGGAGGAAAGAATTCATGAAGGGAATTTGTGGGTACATAAAAAGGGGAGATATTCCACATATGTTCTTTTTTAATAGAAATGGAAAATTCAAAGAAGAGAAAATAAACAGTGAAAGCAGTAGCTTTGTTTTTCAACTTGATGGAGTCCTTTTGAATTGGGAAAAGCCACAAAAACCGGAAGAACGACTGAGTCAATTTGTTGATTTATATAAGACAGAAGGTGAAAGAATATTAAGAAGCATAAAAGGAGCCTTTGTTTTTGCCTTTTATGATAAAGAAAAAAAGAATTTGCTAATTTCAAATGATCGAATGTGTAAACGATCACTCTATTATTATATATCGGACAATATGATTGCTTATGCAGAAAGCTATTTGGATTTATTATCTTTGCTTTCAACTGGCAAGAATCAAATGAACGTTAATGTTGATGCATTACAAGCAATGGTTTCGTGCGGAGCGATTGATGGAACTCAAACATATGTTAGACAAATAAAATACTTAGGTGCGTTTGAAAGCTTGATAGTTTATTTGAATGAATGGCGAGCGGATATAATCAGTTTTTACCCTGAAGATACTTGTATAGAGAAAACGCCTGATACTTTGATTGATTCATTTGACAAAGCATTCTCTAAAGCTGTCGAATTGCAGTTCAAAAAGAATAAAGAATATGGTTATCATCAATACATTGCGCTGTCTGGAGGAATGGATTCTCGTGCATGTCTATTACAGGCATTAAAAAATGGGGATTCAAGAGATATTATCTGTTTCAATTATTCCCAATCATGGTCGCTTGACCATCGGGTTTCAATGCAGATCTCGATAGATCACAAATTAGATTATTTGCACTACCCAATGGACGCCGCCGTCTTTTTAAAAAGGCTGGAGGAATCTGAGAATTGCAACGAATGCCAGCAATCAGGAGCCGGGGCAACTGCTGCAAGAACAATGGCGGAATTATTGCAAGATGAAAAAATAGGGATAATTCATACTGGCTTATGTGGTGGGGAATTAATGGGCGATTTAATACAAATCGGGACAAGAACGCAAAAAACAGCTGCTCTTTTGAGAAGATTATCACTGAGTAAAAACGGAGATTGCATATTTGACAGATGGAAATACTTTGACAATGTTCGATCATGCAATAATTTCTCATCTATGTTTCGAGAATTTGGAGAAACAATATCGCCTTTTTTAGATGAAGATGTTGTGACATTAGTGCTTAATATTGATCCTAAGCTTCTTTTCTGGCGATCATTTTATCGAAACTGGATGCAGAAATACCTTCCAAATGACTATGAGACCACTTTTTTCTACGGACCAATAACTATTTCACCGTATAAAGAACTTGTTAAGAAAAGTGTTGCACTGATAAAAAAAGGAATAGTAGGGACAAACGACAGAGAAATGAACCCTTTCGAATACTGGGTAAAAAAACAACCTGAGCTTGAGAAGCTTCTTTGCGATAAATACACAATAGGGATAAACTACCTTCTACATAAAAGAGTACCTGAAAATATAATGACTGTTATTAGAAATGGATGGAAGCAGAATTGGCTAAAAAAGCTCTATGTACTCACAGCAATTAATTCAGTTATTGATCTCATCAATAATAAAGTAAATCTTATAGCTTTTGATGAACCAAACACATAATACTTATACTATTAAAAAGAATAAGAGATGTATCAAATGTAATAAGCCCCATGAAGGCGAGAACGTTCATATGAAAGCCTCATATTCTTTTGTATTATGCATTGATATGGCTTCAACAATGCTGCTAGGTCGTTTACAAAAAATGAGAATTTGATACATGCTCATGACCTTTATTGGCGAACAGCTGCGTAACATCATTGTTGATCATCGCATTGTGCAACAACAGCAGTTAATTCCTCGCGGATGGGAGATTTAGGGAGAACGAAGCTTGTTTTTTTAGATATTCGCGGAAATGTATTCTTATATTCCTATGCTAAAAAACTCTTAGAACTTGATCGTGTTGTTAATTATCAACAATACTACTGCAAAGAATGATTACAGATGGAAAACGAAAGGAAATAATGAATGTGAATATATTGATTATTTGCACGTTCTTTCCTCCAGATACAGCCATATCAGCTGGACGCCCATATATGATAGCCAAGTATCTTGCAAAGCGTGGCCATCATGTTACCGTACTACGTTCAGGAATGATCGATAAAATTGCAGATCACTTTTATCCTGCATTAGAAAATGTCCGCGTCATTTCCTTTCTTGGTAAGGACTGCCCTGCTGAGAGATTTGAGAGGGGCGAGCTTATCTGCAATACTGCAAGCGATACAAAGAGTCGGATTGCTTTTCTTCCGCTACCTGTTAGAAAGATATTATCATCAATATATCATTGGGCTGATACACCAAGGCAGTATAGTAGAAGAATGAGGCGGACCGCCCAGCGCCTGGAACTTCAAAAACGAATAATAGATAGTTTAAAGAGTGATCGAATTGACATTGTGTTTTCTACATTCAGCGATTTGGAAAATGCTTATGCCGGAGAATATGCAAAGAAAGTGCTTGGCTGTAAATGGATCATGGATTTTCGTGATCCAATTGCCCAAGAAGAGAGCCAGACTCATTGGGAATATAAAAGATATAAGACTATTCAAGATAGAATAATACAAGGTGCAGACATATGTACTGCTGTTTCGGATAACCTTTTAGTTAATAAGAAAACACTCGTTCGCGATGCCAAAATAAAAACAGTCTATAATGGATATGATACATTTGCATCAAAAGACGGTTTATATGAGAATGTTACGAATGATATATTGACATTGTGCTATACTGGGCAAATATATGGGCAGCGAGCTGCTGCAGCATCCGCACTAATTAAGGCAATTAGCATTCTGATTAATAACGGTGTAATAAAGAAAAACAAGATTCGCATTGTCTATGCAGGTTCTGGTAGCGATGAATTACGGATGCTCTTACGAAGTCACGAAATAGAAGAGGTATTGGAAAATCATGGATATCTTTCCAAAAATGAAGTGATTGAATTGCAAAAAGCGTGTGATTTGTTTATTGTGTTAACCTGGAATACACATTCGGAAAAAGGTGTACTGACAGGCAAGTTTTATGAGGCATTACAGCAGAGAAAACCAATAATCGCCTTAGTGAACGGAAATACGCCAAACAGCGAGCTAAAGATGTTGATCGATCGCTATAATTTGGGAATCTGCTATGAAGAAGCAACCAAGGAACAATCAGAGCAATTACTCGTTGATTATCTCAAAAAACAAATAGCGCGAAAACAGCGCGGAGAAAATATGGAATATAAACCTGATGAATCAGTTTTTACACGATTTCAATACAGTGAAATTGCGAAACGGCTTGAACAAATTATGAAGAATCTGGTGGGATAGCTTTTTTGAAAACGGACCTTAAATTATAAATTCAAAACTAATCAAGTAGCATATGGAGGCCTCGAAACACCTAATGGGGAATCAGAGAATTGGAAAAGATGCCGCCACACTTACAGCAGCTAAAACAATTACTTTACTGATAGGGCTTGCATCAAGTATGCTGTTATCTCGTTTCAGAACGCTTGAGGAATATGGGACATATTCACAAATCTTGCTTGTTATCGGTTTGGCAAATGCATTTTTCATGCTTGGCTTACCAAACAGCACGAATTATTTTTTGGGGAGAAGTGACTCTAGGGAAGAAAAAAGACATTTTTTATCTGTATATTATACGTTAAACACATGCCTGTGTATAATAATAGGTATTGTTCTTACTGCTGCTGTTCCACTGTTTGTAGCGTATTTCGATAACGAGTACATTAGAGATTTTACTTACATATTTGCTGTATTGCCTTCGACTAAAGTGATAATAAGCAGTATAAGTAATGTGCTGGTCGTGTATGGAAAAACAAAGAAACTGACTCTTTTTAATGTATTGAACGCATCTGTGGTTGTTATAGCCATATTGATCGTACAGGTGTTTAATTGGTCATTCCAGGTATACATGCTGCTTTATTTACTCGGAGAATCTATCATGATGCTATGGGCTTATTTCATAGTATCAAAGTTGGAAAAAGGGATTACTCCTGCGCTTGATTACAAACTCATAAAAAGCATTTTCATGTTTTCTGTTCCGATAGGGCTTGCCTCTCTTGTAGGAACACTTACACTTGAATGCGATAAACTTGTCATTGGCAAACTGTTTGACACGGAAACGTTGGCTATTTATACTAATTCAGCGAAGGAACTGCCGTTCACGATCATTGCTACTTCATTGACAGCTGTTTTGCTTCCGCAAATGGCCAGAAAACTCAAAGAAAACAAAGTTAAAGAAGCGGTAGAATTATGGAAAACTACAGCGGAGCTAAGTTATATTGTTATGTCATTCATTGTGACAGCGCTGATCGTCTATTCTCCACAAATCATAACGATCCTATATTCAGATAAATACTTACCCGGTGTAAGTGTCTTTCGAATTTATTCTGCCATATTATTGTTGAGGATAACATATTGGGGAATGCTCCTCAATGCATCCGGAAAAACAAAGTTTATTATGTATTCCTCAATCATTACATTATTTGTGAACGTTTTGTTAGATATAGCTCTATTTTATATCTTTGGAATTATTGGGCCTGCTATAGCTACTTTTATAAGTATAATAACAGCAAATGTCGCGCAACTGATGGCAACAAGCAAATTGATAAAAAACTCTTTTTCCTGCATTTTTCCATGGAAACAAATGTTTTTCCATATCTTAATTAATCTGGCTTGGGGACTTCCAGTTTTTTTTATTATGAAGGTTGCAAATGTCGGAGTTTCCAATAACGAGATTATATATTGTGTTATAAGCGGCATACTCGTGATGGTGCTCTATTTTCTTGTTGAAAAGAAAAGAATACATTCACTATGGAATCGATTAAATTCAGGGAATGCAAAGGAAGCTGGATCTTGATAGAGAGTTATATTTCATCATATTCGGACGGATATAAGAATCAGGAGATAATAGAAAGAAGGCCTGAAAAAAATGAGAATTGTTACTGTTATTGGTGCACGTCCTCAATTTATTAAGGCAGCAGCAGGCTCACGACAGATCAGAAAAGAGCATCAGGAAATCCTTATCCACACAGGCCAGCATTTCGACGATAATATGTCCGCGGTGTTTTTCAGAGAAATGGAGATACCTGAGCCAGATTATAACTTGGGAATTTCAGGGGGTTCCCATGCGCAGATGACAGCGAAAATGCTGGTTGGAATTGAAGAAATATTAGTCAAGGAAAAACCGGATGCTCTGTTAGTATATGGCGATACAAATTCAACAATCGCTGCTGCACTAGCCGCGGTAAAATTACAGATCCCTGTTTTTCATGTGGAAGCCGGGAATCGCTTAGGAACACTCAATAATCCGGAAGAAGTAAACCGGATCACGACCGATCATTTAGCGACGCTTGATTTTTGCGCAACGGAAGACTCTCTGGAGAAACTACAAAGAGAGGGCCTTGGTGATCGGTCCTACTGTGTGGGCAACATTATGTACGATTCGTTCTTGCATTTTGTCAATCTGCCTTGGAAATATCAAAATATAATTGACTTCGACGGAAATGCAATAACAGTTCCTTCTGAATACTATTATTTGACCTGTCATCGGCAGGAAAACACTTACAGTGATGAACCTTTGACGGAAATACTTGCTGCCATGAACAGTCTGGATGCTCCGACGATCTATGCAGTGCATCCGAGAAATCGTGAACGGGCATGCAGGGTATGCGAGAAGGAGAAGTTCAAGAATATCATACTGACTCAACCTGTTGGATATTCCGATTCGGTTCACTTAACCAAGAACGCAAAGAAAATCGTAACAGATTCCGGCGGATTACAATGCGAGGCTTTTTATGCCGGAGTGCAATGCATTTTTGTTTTGGACTATGTTGTATGGCCTGAAACGATGGTTGGGAACAGGAATCAACTTGCAAAAGCAAACCGATATGATATATTGAATAAGCTGTCAGCAACTCAAATCATAGATCCTTCTTATAAGCCATTTGGGGACGGACATGCGGCAGAACGAATATGTAAGATCATCACTGAATGGGAAAGGAAAAACAAATGAAATACGCCCTGATTGGCTGCGGCCGAATTTCACCAAATCACATCGAGGCGGCAAAGAATAACCATCTGGAATTCGTCGCCATGTGTGATATTATCCCGGAAGCGATGCATGAGAAATCCGAGCGTTTTGGGTTGGAGGCTGTCAGAAAGTATGCAAACTACAAAGAAATGCTTGAGAAAGAAAAACCTGATTTGGTAGC
This sequence comes from Clostridiales bacterium, assembly GCA_024684375.1. Lineage (GTDB taxonomy): Bacteria > Bacillota > Clostridia > Christensenellales > Aristaeellaceae > RUG14130. Next base: position 140,775 of record JAIKWZ010000019.1, on the reverse strand, counting down.
CATCGCTACCGAATCAGGCAACCATGCTGCAATCGCGTTGGACTGCATCGCAACGGGCTGCAATGTGATTATAGAGAAGCCTATTGCGCTATCCATCGCAGACGCGGAGGCGATCATTGACGCTGGGAAGAAAGCAGGCGTGGTCGTCTGTGCAAACCATCAAAATCGTTTCAATAAATCTGTACAGTACATCCGCAAAGCCCTGGAAGCGGGACGCTTCGGAAAGCTTTCCCACAGCGCGGCTCATGTCCGCTGGAATCGGGGCAAAGCGTACTATGAACAGGCCCCCTGGCGTGGCACATGGGCCCAGGACGGCGGATGCCTGATGAACCAGTGCATTCACAACATTGATCTGCTCCGCTGGATGATGGGGGACGGGATCGATGAGGTCATAGCCTATACCGATCAATTGCAGCATCCTTATCTTGAGGCTGAGGACATTGGTATGGCGCTTGTTAAGTTCTCAAACGGTTCTTACGGATTAATAGAAGGAACCACGAATGTGTACCCAAAGAACCTTGAGGAAACACTGTATATCTTTGGTGAAAAAGGCACAGTAAAAGCCGGAGGAACTTCCGACAACATTATAGAAGAATGGCGATTTGCTGACGGTTTAGATGATTCGGAAGAAGTAAAAAAGCACTTTAGTGAAAATCCGCCCAATGTCTACGGCTTTGGCCATACGCCATTATATGCAGATGTAATAGATGCCATTAAGAATGGGAGAGCCCCTCTGGTTGACGCGGAAGCGGGCAAAAGGGCGTTGGAACTGGTGCTGGCCATATACAAATCCGCGGCTGAACATCGGCCGATAAAGCTTCCACTGAAGGACTGTTCCACTATGGATTTTGCCGGACGTTTTGGCAGATAAGGCGGCTGCATATATGAGTGATTATTTTGTTCATCCAACAAGCGTGATCGACGAGCGTGTGTCGATTGGAAAGGGGACGAAGATTTGGCATTTCTGCCATATTCAATCTGATGCTATTATAGGAGAAAACTGTTCATTTGGACAGAACGTAAATGTATCCAATAATGTCAGAATAGGAAACGGCTGCAAGGTGCAGAACAACGTGTCTCTTTATGAAGGCGTAGAACTGGAGAACTATGTTTTTTGCGGACCGTCCTGTGTATTCACAAACGATCTGACGCCCAGAGCCAAGTATCCCAAAGGACGAGCGGCATATAAGAAGACGCTGGTGAAACAAGGCGCGTCGATCGGCGCAAACGCAACGATCGTCTGCGGGCATACAATCGGGAAATGGGCCATGATCGCCGCAGGGGCAGTGGTTACCTCCGATGTGCCAAATCACGCGTTAATGATGGGAGTTCCCGCGCGGATCCGCGGCTGGGTCTGCGAATGCGGCAAAGTATTATCTGATGGTCTTGTGTGCAAAGAATGTAAGCGGACATATAGAGAAATACGGGAAGGACTTGAGGAGGTAACGTAATGCAGTTCAGAGACCTAAAAGCGCAGTATCTGGCGCTGAAGCATGAGATAGATGCAGGTATCGCTGCCGTGATCGACAGCTCTGCGTTTATTCTCGGAAAACCTGTGACAGAGCTGGAGAACAAGCTTGCCGAATATGTAGGAAGAAAGCACTGCATAGGATGCGGAAACGGGACGGACGCACTTCAACTGGCACTTATGATCTGGGGTATCGGACCCGGGGACGCCATATTTACATCAGACTTTACGTATTTCGCGTCGGCCGGGACATCTTCTATCCTTGGCGCGACGCCAGTCCTTGTAGATATTGATCTTGAGACATTCAATATTTCTCCCGCAGCGCTGGAAAATCAGATCAAACGTGTAATAGACGAAGGAAAGCTTACACCCAAAGTCATTCTTCCCGTAGATTTGTTCGGCCTGCCTGCCGACTATGACAGGATCCTTCCAATCGCGGAAAAGTATGGGCTGAAAGTGCTGGAGGATGGCGCGCAGGGGTTTGGCGGAAATATTCGCGGAAAGAAGACCTGCTCTTTTGGAGATATTTCCACAACATCATTTTTTCCTGCGAAACCGCTCGGGTGCTATGGGGACGGCGGCGCTGTGTTCACGGATGATGATGAAGTGGACGCGCGGCTGCGTTCCCTCCGGGCACAGGGCAAAAGCCCGGTGGATAAATATGATAATCGCGAAATCGGCATGAACAGTCGCTTGGACACCCTGCAGGCAGCAATTCTTCTGCCAAAGTTCAAAGCGTTTGTGGATTATGAACTGGATGCTGTAAACAAAGTGGCTATATGGTATACGGAACGATTAAAGGAAAAGTATGTTACGCCGGTAGTTCCGGACGGATTTTATTCATCCTGGGCGCAGTACACAGTTTTGCTGGAAGATAAAGAGACCAGGGATGCGATGCAGAAACGACTTAAGGGAAAAGGGATTCCTTCTATGGTATACTATCCGCGCGGGTTGCATCAGCAGGAAGCCTACAAATGGATGAATTTGCCAGATGAATGGTACCCGAATACAATAGAAGCGACGAAGCGTGTTTTGAGTTTGCCCATGCATCCGTATATGTCAGAAGAGATGGTGGATCTTGTTGTGTCAACCATGTTGGGGGCGTAAAAATGAAATTCGATAATATTTATAACGGACTCATCTCGGGAAACGAAAAGCTGGCTTTGGTAGGCCTTGGATATGTAGGTATGCCGATCGCCGTTGAGTTTGCCAAACACGTTCAGGTAATCGGCTTTGACATCAATGAGAAGCGCGTCAATGAATACCGCAGCGGTATCGACGCAACAAATGAAGTGGGCGAAGCCATCAAGAATACTACGGTGAATTTCACTGCTGATCCATCAAGACTGAAAGAAGCGAAGTTTATTATCGTTGCAGTGCCAACGCCTGTGAACGACGACACGACCCCTGATCTGAGACCGGTGAAAGGAGCATCGAAAACAGTCGGGCAAAACCTGACGCCCGGAACTATCGTGGTGTTTGAGTCTACGGTTTACCCGGGGGTTACGGAAGATATTTGTGTTCCGATCATTGAGAAAGAATCAGGACTTAAGTGCGGCGTGGACTGGAAGATCGGCTACAGTCCGGAACGCATCAATCCAGGCGACCGTGTGCATACGTTGACTACGATCTGCAAAATCGTTTCCGGTATGGATGAAGAATCAGCCAGGGAAATCAAGAAGGTTTACGACATTGTGATCAAAGCGGGGACATTCCCGGTTTCAAACATCAAGACTGCGGAGGCCGTAAAGGTGGTTGAAAACAGTCAGCGTGATATAAATATCGCGTTTATGAACGAAGTTGCCATCATCTGCGATAAATTGCACATTGATACGGATGAAGTCCTGGCCGGAATGAATACAAAGTGGAACGCGCTTGGTTTCCGTCCCGGCCTCGTCGGAGGCCACTGCATCGGCGTCGATCCCTATTACCTGACGAACGTCGCGGAAAAACTTGGCTATCACAGCCAGATCATCCTGAATGGACGGAAGGTGAACGACAGCATGGGGGCGTATGTGGCTGACGCTGCCATCAAAGAAATGATCGAAGCAGGGATGGCACCGAAGAAAGCAAAGGTCATTGTTCTCGGCATCACATTCAAAGAAAACTGCCCGGACACGAGAAACAGCAAAGTCGTAGATATCATCAATCGGCTGAAAGAATATGACATTAATCCAATTGTGTCAGACCGATGGGCGGATGTCGAGGTGGCAAAAAGAGAGTACGGCGTGGATTTGATTCCGTTTGAAGAATTACCTAAGGCAGATTGTATCATAGTCGCAGTTGGTCATAGCGAATTCAGAGCCATGTCCATGATAAAGCTGAAAGAATTGTTCAGAAATGAATTGCCGGATAACGAAAAAGTCCTTATTGATGTAAAGTCTTTGTATCGCATGGATGAGTTGAAATCATCTGGCATGAGATTTTGGAGATTGTAATCAAAAGATGTTATTTAATGCCGATAATCGATTAATGAATATGCTATGCCTTATAAAGGCTTCACTATGGGGGACGTCATGTGAAGAGGTGACGCATGAAGTCTATGAGGAGATGCAACTGCATGCTGTTTCTGCAATTCCAGCAGGGATTTTGCCTATATTAAAAATGTCCTTGGATTTACAAGCAACGTGGAAAAAGGACATTATTCAAAAAGTGGCATATTTTGCGAATTATTCTTATACGGAAAAAAGACTGCCAATTTCTGTCCCTTATGTGATCCTGAAAGGCACTTCTGCTGCGCAGTATTACCCGTACCCGGAATATCGCACTATGGGCGACATCGATATCATGACAAGCCATGATGATTATGAGTTGGCTTGTGAGTCATTGCTTGGGAATGGATTCAAAGAGAATACTTCAGAAGCTGAAGATGAGTTTGGTAGACATAGAGGGTTTTCGAAGAATGGAATAGAAATTGAAGTACATTCTTTTTTCGCGTTGCTGAACGACCCCCAAAAAGCCCAGTATTTGGATGACTTGATTATAAAACACATATCTCCTTCGCATGTACTGCCGGATTTAGTCAATGGACTTACTCTTCTTGAACACATTAATCAGCATATGGAAGGAGGCCTTGGTTTACGACAAATCATAGACTGGATGATGTTTGTTAATAAGTGCCTTCCTGATGAAAATTGGCCTGAATTCTGTGAAATGGCACGAAATGTAGGTTTGGAAAAACTAGCGATTTTCACGACACGTATGTGTGAAATGTATCTTGGATTACCAAAGAGGCGTTGGAGTAAGGATGCTGATGAGACATCTTGTAGCGCCTTGATGGATTATGTGTTATCATGTGGAAACTTCGGAAGAAAAAGAGCAAAAGAGAACGAACCTGGAGTTAGTATTCTGACTTCCGTGCGTACACCGGCTGCGTTTTTTCGACTTCTGCATGAACAGGGTCAGGTAAACTGGGAAGCAGCTAATAAGTCCCCGATTCTTAAGCGCTTGGCAGGGGTATATCAGTTGGGTCGGTATCTCAAGAAAGGGCTTCGTCGGGAGAATGCCATCACTAAACTGAAAACGGAAATAAAGGCTGCCAAAGCAAGAAATAGGCTGTTTGATGAGTTAGGCGTAAAGCGGACGTCAAAAGGGTTGGCAGTGTATGAAAACGGCAAATATGTCAAGACATATAAAAGACCATAGTGAAGAAAAATACTGACAAGGAGTTCATATCGCTGACAAGGATTTTGATTTACTATTTTTTTCTTGCCGAAATTATTTTTGCAGATGCTGTTTCTAATACCAATTTATGTTCATTAGGAAAAACTGATGCAAAGTGGCAGAAACGCTAAAGAATCTAATCAAATACAATGAACTCGCTGGTACTTCTTCTGAAAGGAGATACGACAGTTCAATGCATACACTGCACATTCTACCGTGAGAGCATTAACTGCACGGATCTAGAGTTCATACATGTAACAAGAGCCGATCTAACAGAAACAACTTGCCTTGCATCATAAGTAAGGCATTTAGAACGCGATAGAGCATTGCTTTTAAACAAATGGAACGTGTATACGATTTAAATTATCCGGGGGGGTAGCCTCAGAACCCCCGGAATTCAACGCTTTACGGAGAAGCAGAGGAAGAGTTCATTGGTTTAGAAGCTTTAAGACTAACATTTCGGATGGACAGTTTTTGGAGGGCCAGGTCAGTGGTACTGCACAATACAGATAACGATTATCATGAGAGATATCCCACTCTGTTTTGAGTTCATTTCTGGCATATGACCAATATAGGATGGATCAGATGAAACGTGAGATGCATCCTGGATGAGGTTTAGTAAGATAAATGAGAATATAATGAAATGACAGCTTCAGAAAAGGTTCTGCTGGATCTTATCAAACAGTCTATATTCCATATTCCCTCTGAAATCCCAAGTGGTGTTAATTGGGCGAAGTTTATTGTGAGGCAAATGAACAAGCCATAACTGGATTGGTCAATACATAAAATCTGGATATTGAGAAATATGTTATTGAAGGTTTAAAACATACTGAAAACGCAGAGATCATGGGCTACACATTCCCGATGCTTCCGCCACTTGCGAACGGCCTCGTTTTACTGGCTCATTTGTGGGCACATCTTCACGGTGGGCTGGGTATCCGGCAGTTCATCGACTGGATGTTATATGTAGATAAAGTCCTGGATGATGATTTTTGGGAGAAGGAGTTTAAAACGGCAGCACAGGAACTTGGTATCGATATACTCGCCATTACGGCAACTCGCATGTGCCAAATCTATTTAGGCCTTAACGATAGAATAACCTGGTGCCAATACGCAGACGAAGATTTGTGCAAAGAGTTGATGGGCATTCTGCTTTCAAGTGGGAACTTTGGAAGAAGGCAAGTAAATGAGCGCTTGGTAGAGAGTATTTTTACTGTGATCAGAAAAGAAGGATTATTTCATTACTTACAAACGGCAGGAGAGAAGAATTGGAATGCCTATAAGCGGCATTCCTGGCTGAAACCATTTTGTTGGGCATATCAAATTTGCAGATACGGTTGTTTAGGGATAAAAACAAAACGGATGAAGGATTTAAACAAGGGAATAGTTCAGAGTAAAACCAGAGCTGATATACTGAAACAATTAAATATATTCTAAATCATTTGCGGCATGGTATAAAGAATACTATGGAAAGCATTAAATGCATCAATACTTACGAACAATTATATTACTGTCCACCGGAAGCAGTATCCTTTTGCCCATACCGCGTATCGCCCTTAGGCGCTCACATCGACCACCAAAATGGGAAGATAAACGGTTTTGCGATCGATAAGGGGATCCATATCGCATACGGTACCAAACACAACGGTGTGGTGGAGCTGCAGTCCCTCAACTTTCCCAGGCAGGCGCAGTTTCATGTGGCGCAGATAGAGGAAGAAAAGGTGGGCGACTGGGCGGATCACTTGCGCGGAGCGGCAAAGGAACTGGCGGAAAAGTATCCGCTGCGCATGGGCCTTTCCGGAGTGATAGAAGGGTCGCTTCCAATCGGCGGATTATCGTCTTCCGCGGCTGTGATCATCGCTTTTTTGACAGCGCTTGCCAAGGTAAACGGAATTCAGCTTGAAGAATGGGAAACCATCATGATGGCTAAGGCGGCCGAAAACAAGTACGTGCGGGTAAATTGCGGCAAAATGGATCAGTGCTGCGAAGTGCTGTGCCGCAAGGATCATATGCTGTATCTGGACTGCCGGGACGACAGCTATTCACTAATTCCAAGGATGGGACCGGAATTCTCCATAGCGATTTTCTTTTCCGGCCTGGAACGTTCTTTAGTAAACTCTGCATATAACCTGCGTCAGGACGAATGCAAGGCGGCAGCTTATAATATGCTGGCTTACGCGGGACTTCCATACGGAAAGCTTGCGGATACACGTTTGAGGGATGTTCCGCGGGAGGTTTTTGAAGCCTATAAAAACCGGCTACCGGAGGCTTTCCGCCGCCGCGCCAACCATTTCTTCGGCGAGCTTGATCGTGCGGAAAGAGGCGTAGAGGCATGGAAAAAGGGCGACCTAACTTCTTATGGAAAACTGGTGTTTGAAAGCGGAAAGAGCAGCATAGAAAATTACGAATGCGGCAGCCCGGAACTGATCACGCTGTACAATATCATGACAGAGACGGACGGCATATATGGCGGGCGCTTCTCCGGGGCAGGGTTCAAGGGCTGCTGCATGGCGCTGGTGGATCCTGCCAAAGAAGAAGAAATTATGGAAAAGGTCAGCAGGGCGTATCTATGCGCATACCCAAATCTTGAAGGCAAGTACAGCGCACATATTTGCCATACGGCGGACGGAGTGAAGTTATGAAGTGCATCATTCTCGCGGCAGGATACGCCACAAGACTGTATCCGCTCACGGAGAACTTTCCCAAACCGCTGCTGCCCGTAGGCGGCAAGCCGATACTGAACTGGCTGACAGAAGATATCTCAGAATACGTTGATGAATTCATCGTGGTGACCAATCACAAATTTGCACACCATTTTTTCGCCTGGGCGGAGAAAAGGCCGCATGTCAGTATAGTCGACGACGGCACGGAAACCAATGAAACCCGCCTCGGCGCGGTTAAGGATATACAGCTTGCCATGGAAGGCGTGACAGGGGATGTTTTTGTGATAGCAGGTGACAATGTGCTGACTTTTTCCATGGTCCCTTTCCTGGAATTCGCGAGACAAAAAGGTACATCCTGTGTGATGTGCCACGAAGAGAACCGGCTTGAGAAACAACAGCGCACTGCCATAATCACAGTCTATAAGGACAACAGGATCACTTCTTATGAGGAAAAACCGAAAACACCAAAGGGCAATCTGGCTGTACCACCGTTTTACTATTACCGCAGCCAGGATATCAAGCGTATCGGCGAAGCATTGGAAGACGGATGTGGCTATGATGCGCCCGGGAGCTTCGCAGCTTGGCTGAGCATGAAAACACCCATGTACGCCTGGCGCATGCCAGGCGACCGATACGATGTTGGTGACATGAAAAGCTACCAGTATATCAGAGATACTTATAAGGGGTTCGTAAAATAAAACCTCGATAACCCGGACTGTTTCGGTGAAGCTTTTACCGATGTTAAGCATCAGTTCTATGTTCTGCCGCTCCTGCAGGGTCAGGTGTTTTCCTTGATCCATCTCGGTACTTCCTAGTCCTGAGACACAGCAACCATAAGATACTACTTTTGCCTGAGTTATGGCTACCTCTTAATTTGTCATAGTTATTGCAACAAGAAAGTAGCGTTTAGATTTGCAAAAAAAAATATAAAAAGAACGAAATATGCTATTGTGTTTTAATTATTTGGGGTGTATAATATAATCGATGATTGAATAGTTGCCGTTTTACAGCGAATTACCATGATTTCCGATGGTGCATATATAACCGCCAAGGCAACAGGGCATGTGATGAAATGAGAACAATAAAAGAAGCCCGAAAAAATATAGCGCTTCTGTGGAAGAGACCAAAGCCAACTCAGGCAATGTATCGTCCGATGAAGTTCCTTCTCAAGACGAGAGTGGAAGACGGTTTGCTTCTTTACAATGTAGTCACATCTGAGATGGTCTTAGCTGACAACGGTGAAGCAAAGTATTTTGTCGGTCATGCTGCGGAGTACAATCCGGCTATGGACGAGCTGATCGCCCGACATTTCTTGGTGCCGGAAGGCTTTGATGAGAACAGATCTGTTCAGCAGCTGCGGGCGCTGCTCAAAAAGCTGGAGCCATCCAAACGTGTGAACGGCTTTACTATCCTGCCAACCACGGAATGCAACGCCCGGTGCTACTACTGTTTTGAGAGCGATCATCCACGCTGCACTATGACGGATCAGATCGCCGCCGACACTGTGGACTACATTGCAGAAAAATGCAAGGGCGAACCAGTTGATATCGGATGGTTTGGCGGAGAACCTTTGGTCGGCAGCAAGCGTATTTCTCAGATTTGTGCAGGACTCAAGGCAAAGGGTATTAAGTACAAGTCGTCAATGGTAAGCAACGCTTTCTTGTTCGAAGAAGGTCTCATCCAGATAGCGAAAGATGAATGGAAACTCAGAAATATACAGATTACCTTGGATGGAACGGAGGAGATTTATAACGAGACAAAAGCTTATGTCAATCCATGCGATAATCCTTACAGACGAGTGCTAAGAAACATCGAATGGCTTCTTGACAACGGAATCGCGGTCAATGTAAGACTTAACGTTACTGACAAGAATCTCTCGGATCTTTGTGTGTTGATTGATGAATTGTCAGAACGATTCTCGGATAAAGACGGGTTTTCTTGTTACTCACATGCTGTTTACGATGGAGTGGGTTTTGAACCGCTTCAGTATGATGACTGTACCAGAGACATGATCGACCGTCAGACAGCTTATCTTGATGCCAAGCTGCAGGAGAAAAAGCTGTTGGGAAGCCTGAGGCGATTGCCGTATTTACGGGTTATCAACTGCATGGCAGACAATGATGCATGTAGATTGATTTATCCTGATGGACGGATTGGAAAGTGCGAAAATCGTTCTTCAGTCGATGCCATCGGCGATATCTATCATGATATTACAGATCCACAGAAGGATGCCTGGTATAAAACTGTAGTACCAAATGCTAACTGTGATGATTGTTGTTTGTTTCCCCATTGCTTCGACCTAGAACCTTGCCCCGAAGCTGGTACGTGTTCCAAAAGTAAATTTGACTGGAAACAAAAACGTTATGTTTCAATAATGAAAGAGAATTACTTAAGGTTTTTAAAGGATGGGACAGACTCTAGTGAGGATCAACCAAACGAATGCGAATCATGAAAAGGAGATGAAATTATGAAAAGTTTCGAGCCACCAAAAATGAGCGTTATACTCCTATCAAATGAGAACATCATTTGTGCAAGTCCTTGCCTTAGCCACAATATTTGTAGTGATCCTTTCCAGTGTGACGATTGTGCGGAATGTGAGGGGACATATACTTGTTTCGCGTTTGCATGCTACGATAAGTATCACAATGGAATTTGAGAGGAGGGTAAAGAATGAAAAAGTTTGAAGTTCCGATGATGAGCATTCAGAAGCTTGATTCGGAGAATATCATACGCACATCTGGTAACTGCTTTGAAACATTCGCTTGTACTGAGTGCTATTGTGAATTGGTTCAGTGTGGAGGCACATACGAATGTACGGGCCTGAGATGCAATACGCTGAGTGATTACGACTGACGACTAGAACTTCTTGTCTAACCGAAAGGATGAATACTGGTTCACTGCCGATTTTGACCTTCTGTCTAATCCGAGAAAAAAGTTTCAAGTGCAACTGCCACATGATAATGATCTCCGTATAAACAAGTGGAAGGCCACAACGGAGACTTGCAGATAACGAGGGCGGTCGAAGGCTTCCGGATTATGAAAGGAGGATTAATAGGAACTCTGTAAACTGGTTCGCCCTTTCTTAGGCAATGGATCAGGGGGTATGCCTTCACTGCCCTCTGGCATGAATCAAGAGACAAAGCATGAGACTGACACATAAAAATCGAATTGTATAAGAGGAGGAAAACAATGGAACGTAAAATGATCAATGATGAGACTCTGGAACTGGTAACTGGTGGTTCGATTATCTTCAATGGAGATTGCACTACCTGCGGGCGCAAGAATAATGCTGAGTACAAAGTTCTCAACTTCGATGCAATTCTGGAGTACGTTAAAGCAAACCGCAGCAAGATGCCGGAAAAGCAGATGATGATTCATATGCTAGAGCTGGGCTATATCACTGCTAATAACTAATAACGAAATTGTGGATACTTATTCGGGTAGATCACCAGACCTACCCGAATATTGTTGTATAGGAGCAGAACAATGAAATGCAAATACATTTTCGAAAAAATGGAATTGGATGGAGAGATCGTGGCGGTTCCCGTGGGTGAAAGCGCGGCGGAGCTGCACGCAGTGCTAAATGTGAATGAAGAAGCTATGCGCATCCTGGAGCTGCTTCGGGAGGAGACAACAGAAGACGGCATCGTAGCCCAATTGCTGAAGGAATACGCGGGAGAAAAGGAAGAAATCGCTGGCTTAGTAAGTGCGTATATCGATCAGCTGCGCCAGGAAGGCCTGCTGGAAGAATGAGCGCTCGGCGGAAAGAATTGAGCATACACTCCTTTTCGTTTTTTGTAATTGACGAATCAGGGAAGCTGTCAGGATAATGGAATTTGTTATGCGCATCGCCAACCGGAATATCCTTGTTCGCGGTGTTTATCCGGGATTATACAATATGTGCAGGCCATACTGGGCGGAAGGAAACCCAGCGCCGGATATAGAGATTCATATCGACGAAGGCATGATACATGCAGAGATAGAATGGATCATGCGGACGGAGGGTCAAAGGCATAACGCAAGGAGCGCGGAAAAGCTGCTTGTGCATCGCCTGATATCGGAAGCGCTGCTTTCTTTCGATACCCTGCTTATGCACGGCGCTGTAGTGGCCCTGGACGGAGCGGCTTACATGTTCACCGCCAAAAGCGGCACCGGAAAGTCTACACACGTTCAAAGTTGGCTGGAGAATATCGGCGGCGCGTATGTGGTGAACGGGGATAAACCTTTTATCATCGTCGGGAAAGACGAAGTACTGGCATGCGGCTCCCCTTGGGCAGGCAAGGAAAACCTGCACACCAACGTCGCGGTACCATTAAAATCCATCATCCTGTTGGAACGCGCCAAGGAAAACCGCATGGAGCAGATCCCGTTTATTCAAGCGCTGCCTACCCTGCTACAGCAGACACACCGCCCGGACGACGAAAACAAAATGCGCCAAACCCTGTGCCTTTTGCAGCGGATGAACTCAACTTTGTCTTTTTGGCGATTTGAGTGTAACAATTTCAAGGCCGACTGCTTTGATGTGGCATATAACGCATTGGTGAGGGATCAGAAGTGAAACCTGTCAAGCCCTCTGCAAAATATGTTACTTTTGAGGAGCTGCTTGAGAAAGATGGCTATTTGATTTACACCAACGTCGGCACAAGCATGCTGCCCCTCCTTCGACAGCGACGGGACATTATTGAAATCCGTAAACTGCAACCATTCACGCGCTGTAAAAAGTATGATGCTGTGCTCTACAAACGCGGCGGTAAATACATTCTCCATCGTATTCTTAAAGTCCGGCCAAATGACTATGTGATCGTAGGAGATAATTGCATTTGGTGCGAATATGGGATCACAGACGACATGATCCTGGGCGTTATGACACGGGTGATCCGAGACGGCAAATCGATAGATGTCAGCACGAACAAACAATACAGACTCTACGTCCACCTTTGGTGCGACTTTTACCATGTGCGGGTGGCGATCCTGTACCTTAAGAGGCTGGCCTATGCCGTGCTCCGCAAGTTAAAACGGTTGTTGAAACCCGTAGCGCAGGAGGATGGAGGAGAAAAAGCTGATAGCTGACTGACCATAGCATACTTCGGTTTTAGAAAACTGTTTCTATATCTTATGTAAAAAATGGAGCTTACCGCTCCCTTTTTTTTATTGCTCCATTTTCCTGCGTCGCATAACCTCTTCGCATATGACGAGATCTTCAGCGGTATTTACGCCGCGCAGGTCGTCACCGTCGTCGGTCATGTATGTAAGAACTTTGTAGCCTTTTTTAGCCATCAATTCGGGGACTTCAGTAAGGTAGTATTCATGCTGGACGTTGTTCTTGTCAACATGGGGCAGCACTTCGAACAGTTTTTTGCTGTCAAACACCAATACTCCGGAAAAGAGTTCCTTAATAGCTGCCTGCTCCGGCGTGCAATCCTTGCCCTCAACTATTCTTTGGAAATTGCCCTGACTGTCCCTGATTATTCTTGCCCACATGTGAAGTTCCGGATTCTCAGCCGTCAAAAGCGTGCAATCAGCTTTATTCTCCTCATGGAACTTGCACATGGCTTTCATTACTTCACGCCTGAACAGTGGCATGTCGCCAAACGTGACTAGCACGGTGCCGGAAAAATCCCTGAACCGGGGCTCGCAGACCATTACGGCGTGGCCGGTCCCGAGCTGCTCGCTTTGGACTACGTAATTATAACAGCTGCCAAAGTACTCGGTGACCTTTTCCTTGCGATAGCCTACAACGATATATATGTCTTTTTTGTCTATGAAATCCAGCTGCCCGAGAACTGTTTCAAGCAGGGGACGCCCGCACGCTTTCTGCATTACTTTGGGCATGCCGGGTTCCTGCGTATTCAGGCGTTTTCCTTGGCCCGCGGCGGGTACGATAGCCCTAATCATTAAAAAACCGTCCGTCAAATATTTATTGCGTGGGCAGCAGGTTTCAGCCGACTGCCCACTTGCTTATTATAGCTTCCTTGTCAAGCCTGACGGTCAGACCCAACTCACGGTAGATCTTTTGCAGTATATCAACTATCTGCGGGAGCTTTTTCTCCATATCCCGCAAAAGAGCCAGCTGAGTACGCGAGCGGTCCAGGTTCTGGCCGGGATAGTATATGTTGTAATAAGTATCCCCGTCAATATGGTCCATAAGGAAGCGGATGCCGTCCTCAGACGTGATTATCAGGGAAGCGAACGGCAGCAGTTTCAGCTCGTTTTCCGTAAGCATGCTGCCGCACGATTCAAGATAGCCCCGCGCGTAGTGCTCGTACAGATTCAGGTCACAGGACACTTTGCTCAAGTCTTTCTCGTCGTCTTTCGCGGTGTTGGTACCGATGCGCATACTGTCGCCGTAGTCATAGAGCGGGGAAGACGGCATTACCGTGTCCAGGTCTATTATAGCTACAGGAAGATGGGAGTCATTATCGAACAGGATATTGTTCAGGTTGCAGTCGTTATGGCAGATACGCGTGGGAATGGTTCCTTTTTCAAGGGCGTCAGTAATGATGCCAAAGTTCCGGGCACGGGTTCTCACGAAAGCGATCTCGTTTTGAACGTCCTTCGCTCTGCCTTTGGGATCTTTCGCGATCACTTTTTCCAGATCCCGATACCTGCTGACGGTATTGTGGAAGTTCGGGATCACGGTTTTGACATCGTCAATGTCAACGTCCGCCATTTCCTTCACAAACTTACCGAACGCTTTGCCCGCGTTGTAGAACGTCTGCGGACTGTCGGGAATATCAAGCGAATACACGTCGTCAAAATATGTCATAATGCGCCAGCATCCGGAGTCATCCTTCAGAAAAGCGCGGCCGTCTTTTGTGGGACGTAGCGTTTGCACCGAACCGTCTTTTCGGGAACCGGGCAGCGACAGCCTGCCCTGCAGGTGAGTGGTCGTAAGCCTGAAATTATCCATTAACGCGTCCACGTCGGGGAAAACGTTTGTGTTAATACGCTGCAGCGTGTATTTATGAACGTGCCCGGTTTCCGATATCGTTTCGACACGGTACGTGCGGTTTATATAGCCGGTGTTTATCTGCGTGATAGCCGTTACATCGCCGCGTATCGCGAATTTCTCCACAACGTTCTGGATATCGTTGATAGGGGATTGGTTGATTATACTCGGCTCCAGCACCAGCCGCATTACGCCGCCTTCGTTGCCGGAATCAAAATCCACCATTCCGAAGTACGTGATGAACAGCTTTAGCTTACGGCAGAAGGGCGTGTCCTGCTGGGCAAAACGGTAAATGTAAAAATACGCTATGCGGAACAACAGGCATAAGCCGACATAAAACCCGCAGAACGACAGCGTGGATATAAAAGGGATCCCGCTAAACAGCCTGCTGATAAGAACATATACGGCGCTCGCCGATACGGTGGCAGCGATTTCCCTCGCGTAAGCGCTGACGGAGCCGTATCTCAAAATCTGTTTATAAACGTTGAAGAAGAACCTTGACGCACTGTACAGGACAGACGCAACTATCAGGCACAGAAACAGGCTGCCTGTCGGGAAAGGTTCCGATGATGACGGGTGAAGCACAAGCACAAAAAGCCAGACAACGATCAGCACCAGTATATCGTAAACCCATAAAAGCATCCTGTTTGTTTTTCGGATGCCTTTAGGGGAGGCAGCATTATTATTTTTTAAAGTGTTTTCCGCACTGTTCTGCATGGCACTTAAACCTTTCGTATATTGTGTGAGACGGTATTTTCGATCGGCCGGGGACGGCGTCAGCTTTAGGACGCAGGCGGTCAGCGTATCTGGCCGTCGCCGCGGATGACGTACTTATAGGTATTGAGCTCCTGAAGGCCCATGGGGCCGCGGGCGTGCAGTTTCTGGGTGGAAATGCCCATCTCGCAGCCCAGGCCGAACTCCCCGCCGTCTGTAAAACGGGTTGAGGCATTGACATAAACCGCAGCGGAGTCTATCAGACGTGTGAAACGTTCGGCCGCGGAAGGATCCCGCGTGACAATTGCGTCGCTGTGACCGGTGGAGTGGAGGGCAATGTGGGAGATGGCTTCATCCACGTCGCCGACGATTTTTACCGCAAGGATATAATCGAGGAATTCGGTGTCAAAGTCCTTTTCGCCCGCCGCCGTGCCGGGAATAATCGTCGCGGCTTCAGCGTCGAGACGGAGCTCCACGGGCGTGAGGCCGCGCTTAACGCGGTCTTCGCAAAGACGCAGGCGCAAAAGGGGCAGGAACTCGGAAGCTATCAAACGGTTTACCAGCAGGACTTCCTCGGCGTTGCAGACTGAGGGACGGCTGGTCTTGGCGTTTTCTATGATGTTAAGAGCCTTAGCCTGATCGGCGGAGGCGTCGACATAGATATGGCAGATGCCGGTGCCGGTCTCGATGCAGGGAACGGTAGCGTTCTCCAGACAGCTGCGGATGAGACCCGCTCCGCCGCGGGGAATCAGCAAGTCTATAAGACCGGAGGCAGTCATGAGCTCGCGCGCGCCGGCGCGGTCGGTGTCCTCTACGAAACCGACAAGCTCTGGAGGGAGACCCGCGTCTGCCAGACCCAGATGAATGGCATCCGCGATAGCGGAATTGGAGCGGAAAGCTTCCTTGCCGCCGCGCAGGACAGAGGCATTGCCGGACTTTAGCGCGAGAGCGGCCGCGTCTGAGGTGACGTTCGAGCGGCTTTCATAGATGATGGCGATGACGCCCAAAGGGAAGGAGATCTTTTCGATTATAAGGCCGTTTGGCCGCTCTACGCGCGCGAGGACCTTTCCCACCGGGTCAGGCAGGCCTGCTACTTCCCGGATGCCCTGAGCCATTGACGCGATGCGTTGGGGGTTAAGGCTCAATCGATCGATCATTACCTGGCCGAGCCGGTCGCGGGACGCTTCAATATCCGCTTTGTTTGCGCGGAGAATGTTCTCCTGCTCACTCAGCAGACGCAGGGCGATCTTCTCAAGGGCAAGGTTTTTCTGCCCGGAAGACGCGGCGGCGAGCACGGGCGCGGCAGCTTTTGCGGCTCGAATTATGTCGGAAGTCTGTCTCATTCTGGTTTCCTGCCTATAAAACGAGTTCCTACGGGCTCGCCGTCAATGACCCTGTAGAGTATCTCCGGATGTGCGCCGTTTACTATGATCATGTCAGTGCCCGCCTTCATGCAGATCGAGGCGGCGTTAAGCTTGGTAGCCATGCCGCCGGTAGCAAGAGAAGAGCCTTTTCCGCCTGCAAAAGCGAGGATATCCGGATTCAGCTCACGGACGACGGGGATGAGTTCCGCGGTGGGATCAATACGCGGATCCGCGGAATAAAGGCCGTCGATATCCGAAAGAATTACAAGCAAATCAGCCTGAATACTCTCGGCGACCAACGCGCCGAGCGTATCGTTGTCGCCTACGAAGACTTCCTCTGTGGCGACGGTATCGTTTTCGTTGATGATCGGGATGGCGTCGAGCTCCAGCAGACGGAAAATGGTGTTTATGAAGTTCGTGCGCCGTTTTTCCTCACGAAGGTCTTCGCCGGTAAGCAGGAGCTGGGCGACCACGTGGCTGTATTCAGAAAAAAGCCGGTCGTAAAAGTACATGAGTTCACACTGACCGATGGCGGCCATGGCTTGCTTGGACGGCATGTCATCCGGCCGCTGCTGCAGGTTCATTTTGCCTACGCCCATGCCTATGGCTCCCGATGAGACCATAACAAGCTCGTGACCGGCGTTCCTTATATCGCTCAGGACCTTGCACAGCCCCTCCACGTGACGAATGCGGATGCGTCCCGTGGCGTGGGTGAGCGTAGAGGTTCCGACTTTGACTACGATGCGCATGAAACTATACTCCTTTTAAGAGCTTTATTATATAATATCACAGATAACAGGCAATTTCAAACCCTGCGTTTCAACATATTAAGAGTTGCGTATAAAAATACGTTAATACTAAACGTTTTTTAGATAAACAAACACTGCACGGACAGGCGCGGCCTGCTTTCGGAAACTGTCGGGGCGGCGCATGCGAGGGAGATCAGGCTGCATGCATGGTTCACGTCCGCGCGGGATGCATTACTGAGCATCCCACCCTGAAAAGGGGCTGTATCACCTAAAAAAGCGCAAATCGAAATATCGATGCTTCCGGGAGAAAGAACGCGCCTGCACCTTCCGTTTGCCGCCGATCTGCTCAGGGCATGGTCGGACGAAAAGGAAATATGCGCTTACATGGCAAAGCGACAGACTCCGCTGCGAAGAAAAAGCTCGCGTTTTTTATACTGACAAGTCCATTTCATAAACCATTTCGGTCAGCGCGGACTTTACGGTTTCCTCCGGGTTTCCGTCCGGATCGATCCACGGATCTATCTGCTCGTTCGGAAGAATGACAGGCATGCGGTCATGTATGAAGCGTATCCCGCTCCCGGGTTCACGCGTGAGGACCGTAAATACGGGGACCTGGATCCCGGCTCTTTCTTCAATGCGGTAAAGCCCGGCCAGCCATGCCACGCGTGAACCTTTAGGCTGGATGATATACCTGTCTCCGGTTTCGGTTTTGCCCGTAGCACGGTTAATAATGTGCTCCCACTCGAAGTAATACGACGCGGGGACAATACAGCGGCGGCGTCTCCAGCTTTCCCGGAACGAGGGCTTATCGGAGGCGGTCTCTGCCCTGGCGTTTACAAGAGGGGAGGAGGAGCGGGGAAGGGAGAAACCCCAAACCATAGGAAAGACCGCGCGCGCGCCGGTTCTGTCGGGCGCTATGACGGGCGCGAGGTCGGCGGGGCAGACTTCGCCATGCGTGACCAGCGGGCGGCCGAGTTTGTTCACGAGCTTTTCGGTCAGGGGAGAGCGGTTTGCTTCCTCTATGATAGGCCTGAGCTCAGGGGACAGTTCAACAAAATAGCGGCAGCACATGATGATTTCTCCGATCAGGGGCGATTTATCAGGCAGGATGAGAAAATGTCCGGTTTCGCGGTGATTGAAAGAATGCCGTCGAGGTTTATGACCGCTGTCCCGCGCGGGGTCTGAAGCGACAGGGTACGTTCGCTTTCGGTATCCGTCCGCAGCACTGCGCCTGTGACGGTCTCATACGTGCCGGCGTTTCCGAAAGCGGGGTGTTCTTTATCCGCGCAGGGAACAAAGTATCTGACGGTGACGGAGATACGGTCAAGGCCGGCATTCCGCCTGTTAAGGGAAAGCTCTCTTAGGATGCCGAGCCGTCTTGAAAGCTCGTTTGCCCGGTCGTCATCGGGTTCGATTCGCGCCGTATACTCTGTTTCCCGTGATGAGATAGCCTCGCTGAAACCCCTGAGCGCGTCGAAGGGGCTGAAGATCTTGGCCCATCTGGAAACCGACATGGGAGGATGCCTGAGGGAAAAGGAGTCCCACTTCGCGTGCACGGGACGCCCCTTAAGTGCGATCTGCCTGTATCTGAAACCGTCCGGCATGGGCATATATCCAAGCGTCATTTGTCTTATCTCCTTTTTGCCGCGCCTCCGGAAGCAAGAAGCGCATCAGCGGCGGTGTCCGCCTATCTGGCCGTTTCTTTCGAGCTGAGTCGCGCCTTCGAGTAAACTCTTTCCAATAAAAAGCGCGTTTGCGCCATATTTTGCATGCACTTGCCTGATGGCTCCCTGTAGGCGCTTTTCGCGTTCGAGCGCGTCATGATCGACAAACAGGTTCAGCTGGCTGAAACCGATATCTTCGTGGGCGTCTTCAGCGCAGACTCCGAGCTTTCTGTACAAAAGCCGGTGATCCGCCTTTTTGCAGAAGGATCCAAGTATAAGCGGAGCCGCGACGGATACGCTGTTCGTGTCCATAGGCATTTTTACGGTGCCGTTACTGTGCCGGGGATGGAGCCTTCCGTAAAAATCGAGTTCTTTCGGCCCTTCGTAGTTGGGACAGAACTCAAGGCTTTTGTGGTCATAACTGACCCACCAAGTGAACTTGGGGGCCACTATTGTCTTGCAGAACATGTCCGCGCACAGCCCATCGATCATCTCGGAAAGCACGAGGCGCGCTTCGCCGAATTTATAGGGACGCGGCAGCACCTGACCGCTGGAGAGGCTGTGGCAGTCGGAACTGTAGTTTTTTATGTCGTCGAGCGTGACGGGATCGTAACCCCAGGCGTGCGCGATAAGTATCTCGCCGTCAATGCCAAAATGCCTGTAAAACCACTCTTCGTCCAATAAGCTCCTGGCTGCTATCGCACCCATGGTCATAAGACTGGACTTTTCCAGCCTCGCGGCTTTGCCGGGACCGATCATCCAGAACGCTGTCAGGGGCCGGTGATCCCACAGCAGATATTTGTAACTGTCCTCGTTCAGCTCCGCTATCCGAACGCCGTTTTTATCCGGCGGCGCCTTTTTGGCTACGATATCCATGGCAACTTTCGCGAGATAAAGGTTGGTGCCGACTCCGACTGTGGCGGTGATGCCGGTGGTTTTAAGTATGTCGCGTATGACGGTCATCGCCATAACGCGCGCGGGATGGACACCGGCCGCGGCAGCCTCTTTTTCATAGAAACGGAGATAGGGCGCGGCGTCTATGAAGGATTCATCGATGCTGTATACGTGCACGTCACATGGTGCGGCGTACCGGAGAATGACGGAGTGTATCAAAGCGCTTACGCGTTCATACTCCTGCATCCGCGGTACGGCGGTAATGTACTTTACCTTTGTGCCGCGACTCTGTTCATAGCGGCGTATCGCCTGTTTCGCCTCGAAAAGCCTGGGACGCGGAGGAACTCCAAGCGCTTTAAGTGATGGCGAAACCGCAAGGCAGATAGTCTGGTCCGAACGCGACTCGTCAGCCACCAGCAGGTTGGTCGTCAGAGGGTCATAGCCGCGGGCGACACACTCTACCGAGGCATAGAAACTTTTCATGTCTATTGCTATGTAAGCACGTTCCGGCATGAGCGCGGCCTTTCCGGCATGACCAGATCATTCGCCCAGCGTTTCTGCGGCCTCGAGGTACAGAGCCTGTTCTTCGGCGCCGGGGATCATGCTGCCTTCGATCTTTCCAACGACGCGGCCGACTATCTGCGCGCCGTCCTCATAAGGGAAAATATCGTCGAAGTCCGGATTCAGGGAATGCAGGCGGTCGTAGGCTTTTTGCTTTATAACGCCGCCGAATCCGGGAACATAGAATATGCCGATGTCACCGTTCCTGAGAGCGGAGCAGTATTCGACCAGCACCTTGTCGCTGTCGTGAAACTGGGGTTCCATGCTTTTTCCGGAGACGGTGAATATCTCGTCGGCGCGTGAGACGGCATAGGAATCAAACAGTATCACCTCTTCTTTTTCGGGATGGTCGGGCCATTCGGCGCCGTCTCCCGCGGCGGCAAAGCGTCCCCAGTCGGCGACGCAGGTCATTCTGCTTAGCGCCGAGCGCAGTATACGCGTGCGGACTTTGGCGCCGAGCGCCTCGGCAAAGGTTTCAATGTCCTCTTTGCCGGCGTCGTCAAGCGTGCGGTAGTGGTCGATGAGCGTTTGTTCACGCGCGTTCAGCAGCGCGCCGATGCCGCTGAGGCCGAAAAACTCGTTCGGTTCCACGTTCAGTATCGTGAACATGCGGTACAGAAACTCCGGATCCGGCCGGGTCAGGCCGCACTCCCAGTTTCGGACCGAGCTTTTGGAGATCTGCAGCGCAGAGGCAAGCTGCTCAGCGCTGAGGCCGGCGCGGACCCGGAAATGCTTGATCTTGGAACCGTACAACTCAAGGTTGCGCTGCTTGATCTTCTCAGGCGGCAGGCTTTCGAGCCAGGCTATGGTGCTGTATCCCTTGGATTTCACTGGCGTCCTCCTTTTCCGAAATGCGGCGAAGTCTCGCGGCATGTTCGCAGGCAGGGGAAACGTAATGTGCGTACGTGTCCGCCTGTTTCACCCTGTGGGAGTATTGTAGACCACGCAAGATGGTTTTGTCAATAGCCGAAACGTCAAAACGATGTGCAAAATGCTGGATACAGGTTGCTGACACGGAATATCATAAACCATTTAAGATGGTTATTTATGCGGCGACGTTCACGGGCACAGGGCAAATATGCGCGGTTCTGCCGGTTTAGGACTGCCTTCACGCGGCAGACGTGACTGCATAGCTCGTTGACACGGCGGGCGGGGTTATGATTCTGCGTGAGATAATAAAATGGGAGGTGGCAGAGGAGCCGTACAGGCGTCCGTCTACACTGCTTACGGATAAATCGCCTGCGGTAAAAAGCGGATTTCAAGCTGTACGATCAGCGGGTGAAAGCATACGAAGTACCGAAAACGCGGGAAGATCCCAGCGTTTTCTCTTTTGCACGTTACCGTGGCCGCGCACATAATTCTGATTTGTGAGGTTTTCAGGCTGTGCGATAGCGTTGAAAAAACGCTTGGCGCCGGAAGAGCGTTTCCGTTAAGTTTTTTCATGTTACTGCTTTTTCTGTTTGTTACAGCGTAAATATATAACAGAGAGCACAATCGAACAGTCAAAACAGCTCTCGAGTGTGTTTATTTGCCGGGAGCAAAGCCGGTCGGGTAAATTTTGTGAAGCGCTGTGGGTATGAGGCATAATTCAATCGCGGAAAAACGTTGACGCGGAACGGACGCATATGTATAATAAAAAGTGGTAGTTTGTTTTTATATAATAATGTATAAAAGACAGAAATAGGTTTCACATCTCGTTTTTGGTCAGCATATCGACCGTGCATTGGAAGGAGAGCTTTATATGAGTCGCAGATCTGTTTTGACAGTGCGTATATTAGCGCTTCTGACGCTGATTTTATCCCTGACTCTGGGTGCGTTGGCGGATGAGAGCTACGACGCATCCGCGATGCGGTTGGTACGCTACGAAGGAAACGTAGAGATACTCGACGCGGGAGGCACGCCGCGCTTTGTAATGGAGAATGTGCGGTTTAAAAGCGGCGAAGCTATGCGTACGGGCGAGGACGGCATGGCCTCAGTGCTGCTGGACGATGAAAAAATCGTGACACTGGACGCGCTGAGCCTTGTTGAGTTCACAAAAGAGAATTCCAGCATGCGCCTGACACTCAGGGAAGGAACGCTTTTGCTTGACGTGCGTGAAAAGCTGGACGAGAATGAAACGCTGGATATAGTGACCTCCACAATGACGGTCGGCATCAGAGGAACAGTAGTGGCCGTGTCGGATTTCCCGGTTGGAGGCGGCGCGCAGCCGAATGGCCGGGCTTTCGCAGGAGCTCAGGCAAACGGAGCTTCTGATCCGGCATCTGCAGGCGTGGAAGCCGGACAAGCTGTGACCCGACCTGCGGCCGAATCTCACGATGCGGGAGGAATACAGGGCTCTGCGGCATCACCCTCACCAAGCGGTCTGGACGAGATCCTGAATACAGATGTCATAGGCAGCGTCCACGGCCGCGTAAGCGTACTGTGCGTGCTGGAAGGCGTAGCAAGAGTAACATACAGGGACACCAACGGCGTCATGCAATCGATCCAGGTAAGAGCCGGAGAAAAGGCAGTTCTCACTGACAGACTGGGTGACGGCCTGACTGATGAAATACCTAAAGCCGAGACACTCTACCGAGAGGACTTAAATGGCCTGGTCATCAATCAGCTGGAAAGCGATACCACGCTTAAGGCACGAGTTGAGAATGCTTCAGACGTGCTTAATAACAGGAACCCAGTCTACAGCAGCGAGGTCGTGTTTACTGCCGGGTCAGCCAAGAGATCTTTAAACGGCGGCGATTTTAACAACAGCGATCTGCCTGTCAAGGCCAGAGGTCTGCCTGAAGGCTTTGCATACACGGCCGCATGTTCGGGCGAGCTGGCAGAGGTCGGCAAAAGCGAGAACGCTGTGACCGAATATGCAATATACGACGAATTTGGTATGGACGTAACAGGACGCTTCAGTAACGTGAGGCTTGAAAGCGGCTTACTGACCGTCACCTGGGACGAACCTGTCACGCTGATCGCCCAAAGTGCCAGCAAGATGTACAACGGAGAACCGCTGCGCCGCACTACTGATGTGCTGGTGAACGGTCTGCCGACTGGGTATTCCATTAAAGTGTTCGCTAGCGGCACCCAAACTGACGTCGGCAGCAGCCCGAACCCGGTAAGCAGCTATACTATTTTTAACAGCGAGGGCGAGGAGGTTACGGAGTGCTTTACGAATATCCAAACCATATCAGGAAAGCTGGTTGTCGATCCCGCTCCGCTGACCGTATGGACCGGCAGCGCGCGTAAAGTATACGACGGCACACCGCTGTACAACAGAAGCGCCGGAGTCGCCAACTCACCCAACTATGAAAACGGCATGCCGCGTTGGCGCAACTTATCATATGTGTTTTCCGAGGGGACATCGGGTTTAAATACTGCCGGTGACTGCCAGGTGCTGTACGGGATATGCGGAATCGTATGGGTACACGGCACCAATCCCATCACACAAGAGACGCGTGAGATCGAGCTGCACGCCGGGCAGAAGCTGCTGGTTTACCTGCATGACGATAAAGACAGGCAGACCATTGAGTTCAAGCTTGAGGATGCTTCAGAGAAGGAACTCCCGGAAGAGATACTTCGCCTGTTTGCCGATAACCCGGGACTGATCAAACAGGCGTGCGCCGACGCCGCCTGGGATCAGGCTGAGCTGACGAAGCTGATAAACGCGCTTCCCAAACTCAAGAATGATAAAAAGATGGTCAGTCAGGCCGGGCTTAAAGTGCCTGAGAGTGAGGCTGAACGCCTGATGACCGATTTTACTAACGTGCGTATCACTATCGACACGGATATCACTGACTACACCGACCGGGCGCTGGGCCATCAGGAAGCGCATTATTCTCCCGTATACATCGATGAAACGATCAAGGTGAGCGCCGTCGGCAGCCGTACGGAAGTCGGCAGCAGTCAGAACGGTTATACCATTAAGTGGGGCAACGCCAATCCAAAAAACTACAGCCTTACCGAAAAGCTTGGCACATTAACGGTCGAAAAGCTGAAACTGGTCTTCGATCTGGGCAGCATGAAGACAGATTACACCGGTTCAGCCGCCACACCCGAACCGGTCATGACATATGCAAACGGTTCACACGCAGGCGAGACTGTTGCGGGCATACGCCTGAGGTCGGCGGGCGTGGTGTACCGTTTCGAGCTGTTCACAGGCGACAGCGTGGAGCTGACCGTCAAAGGCATGGGAGCCGCGCCCGGCACATATGAACTGGAGGCAAAAGCTGCCTTTTCGGAAGAAGGGAAAAAACGGTATACGGCATCTGTCAAGGGCACAACAATGACAGTGAATCCCGCTGTGCTCACGATCACCACAGGCTCTGCAAACAAATACTATGACGGTATGGCGCTGACCTGCGACGAAGTATCCGTCGAAGGTCTTGCGTATGG
The DNA here is from genome assembly GCA_024684375.1 of Clostridiales bacterium. GTDB lineage: Bacteria > Bacillota > Clostridia > Christensenellales > Aristaeellaceae > RUG14130. The sequence goes on along the minus strand of JAIKWZ010000019.1, from coordinate 115,706 downwards.
CGATACAGTGACCGTGACCGCGACCGGGACCATCACCGATGCCGGCAAAGCCCAGAATACTTATAGCATAGACTGGGGCGATACGAACAGGAACAACTACAAAGTCAAAGCCAGTCTCGGCATGCTGGAAGTCAAGCCCATGCCTGTGACGTTTGATATATTCGGCACGGAGGAATACCATTACGTTTTTGACGGCGAACCGATCGGCCCGATTTTTGAGGACACTTTTGACGAAGAGATTGCAATGATGCCAATCCCGGCAAGAGGATACTATGAGAATGGGGATGCCGTAGAGTTGATAGATTCGACCTTTGGCGTCGATACCCCGATCCCTTGCATCTCCGGGTGTTTCAATCTGAAAGGCGGCGCCGAAGTATACCTCACATTTTTCGCGAACACGGACGCAGGCACCTACACCGTGACACCCCAAATAGGCTTTGTATCAGGGAAAGCAGCAAATTATAAGATTGCGTATGTAAACAATACCATGGTCATTGACCCGCTGAAGATTCGTGTTGACTTGGATTCCTGCGCGGCGTACTGGCAGGAAAACGGAAGAGGCTTGGGAGATGGTGTTTCATCAGGCGGTCCCGTATACGACAGCTATCCTTGGTATTTCTGGTTCAGCGAAGATGAAGAAGACGAAGGCATTTACGCCATTTGCACGAACGGGTACTACAGCGGAGACATATTGGGGCCTTCTTCCGTTGACTATGAGGAAGATAATGAGCATGAGTACAGCGAGACAGCCACATACTCGCTCCCGGGCAATGGAGGGGCTACGGTAAAGGTGGTTAGTCCTGTAGACGCAGGAACGCATAAAGTGATCCCCAAAATCACTGTCACAGCCGGTAAGGCGGCGAATTACGACTTCTCCTGGACAGACACCACTCTGGTCGTTGATCCGGTTACGCTGACAATCACCCTGAACGGCCATGAATCGACGTTTACAAACCTGATGCACCTGCCGCGCAGCGCCACGGCCACCCTCAGCCACGGGGATGTCCTTATAAAGAACTGCCTGCGTACCCGCAACCAGCGAGTATACAAGGAAGGGACCCAGGAGCCCCTGTATTACTACACCAGGTTCCACCTGGTCGACACGGACAAGGTAGAACTGAAGTTCGAAGGTCCGATCACAGTGGGCACGTACGACCTGGCGGATTTCATAAAAGAGGTCACGTTTGTCAGCGGCAACAAAAACAACTATGACATCAAATACACTGACAGCGAAATGACTGTTACTCCTTTGGATGTCAACCTGTATTTGACCGAAGAGCCCGAAGTGTCTTATGACGGAGAGTTTCACGGAGCGGAACCGTACATAGGCGGTTATTACTGGATGACTCCGTCGGAAACACAGGCGAATACCTGGGATGTCTTCGGCTCGATCAAAAATGAAGTCATGTTCCGGGTAAAGATCACGGGCGGTGGCACGGACGCGTGCGCATACACGTCGGACGATGAGCTGCTTCCATATACGCTCGGATACGTACTTTCTTATCCCAATGTCGGCGAAGAGAATTTTGATATCCACGTGTACAATGATGAACTGTATATTTATCCCGCTTCGCTTTACATAACTACCGGCTCGGCAAGCAAAGTCTATGACGGGACTCCGCTGTCCAACGGTGACGTAGAGATCGAAGGGCTCGTAAACGGGGATACGATCACGGTCGCAACGATCTCCATAACTGACGCGGACGAGGTGGACAACGATTTCACTATAGACTGGGGCACGACCAATGAGAATAACTATTCGCTGTGGCAAGACGTGGGCGTGCTTACTGTCACGCCGAGGGATGTGGAATTCGACCTTGGCGGCAGGACTGTGGCCTATGAAGAAGGCACATACCGCGGCGGCGACCTCTACGTATACTGTGACGGGCTCGGCAGCACGGTCGAAAAGCAGAGCGACACTGTCTGGATCGTCACCTTTGCGTCAGGCGACGTAGCCGAAGTGACTATTACCGGCGGGGGAACGGATCCGGGTGTATATACGCTTGAATGTGAATATACATTTACTGCAGGCAGCAAGGACAACTTCAACATCAGCTGCGTATATGATCAATTGACCGTTGCGCTTGAGCCGACTCCGAGCCCTGTGCCGCTGCATATAAGCACAGGATCCGCCAGCAAACTGTATGACGGTACGCCTTTGACCAACCCGGAAGTAAACGTCGAAGGCTTGCGCCACAGGGACAGCGTCACGGTTACCGCCACCGGTTCGCAAACCGAGGTCGGCAAGAGCGACAATACCTATGATATTGACTGGGGCGACACTGACGAAGACGGCTATTACCTGGAGGAAGATCTGGGAGAATTGGAAGTGATCAGCCCGGATATCCCGATCACGATCACTGCCGGCACGGCAAGCAAGGCATATGACGGGACCGCGCTCACATGTGACGAGATCAGTATCGAAGGTTTGCCCGATGGGTTTGCATGTTCCGGCTCTGCTTCGGGCAGTCAGACCAAGTTTGGCACAAGCGAGAACGCAGTCGGTGAATATACCATTACAGATATTACCGGAAAAGACGTGACAAGTCTATTCACGAATATCACGGAGGTTTCCGGCACGCTGACAGTCACCGCGAATGAAACGAAGATCACTATCACCGCAGATTCATTCGATCATGAATATTCGGTCATGTATAGCGGAAAGCTAAACTCGTATACCGTCGACGGCCTGCCTGAAGGATATTCAGTCGAAGCCACGGTCGAAGGTATGCAGTATGTGGCCGGCACAAGTGACAACGTTATCACTGCCTACGTCATCAAAGACGGCAACGGCGATGACGTAACGGACTGCTTTGGAAATGTTGAATGCGTCAACGGCACGCTGACTGTCACGAAAGCGCATGCCACGATCAGGACTATCGGCGAGACGAAGACGTATGACGGAAAACCTCTGTCAGGCTGCATAATCAGATATGGAGGCGTAGCCGGACTTGATGATTACTCGACTGCGTTTAATTACACCCTTACGGGCTCATCGTATATAAGGGATGCCGGATCCGTTGAACTGACGTTCACGGCAAGCCTGAGGCCGGATCTGGAGGATAAATACGTCCTCGATATTACCTTCGGCTTTAACACCATAGAGCCTGCGCCGCTGACTATAAGAACAGGTTCGGGCGAAAAGGTATATGACGGTACGGAGCTGATAAGCGACGAGATCGAAGTGATCGGGCTCGTGGAAGGGGAGACGCTAACGGCAGTCGCGACCGGTTCCCAGACCGAAATAGGAAGCAGCAGCAATACTTACACTCTTACCTGGGACGGCACGGCTAAAGAGAGCAATTATGTTATAGAGACAGAGGAACTCGGCACTCTGAATGTAACAAACATTACTTTTGGAATGGCTTTTCCGAAGTCCAGAAGCATTCCCGATATTTTGGATCAAGGAGATGCCGACGACGGCAAGAAGGAAGACCAAACCGAAAACATCGAAGGAGAGGTTTCGGATACTAAAGACGATCCTGAGGATCTAAACGCGGAGGATGTCCCAGAAACATCGGAAACGGAGGAAGGAACTGTACTGGCGACGCAGCCGGATGCTGAAGAGACTGAAGAAACGACTGAAGAACCGGAGGAAGACGAATCCAGACAGGATGGCTCTGAGCCAAACTCTGATGGGAATGAAGTCAATTCCCTACCGGAAACGATTATTGACGAATACGCGGGAACTGCGGCTGAGTCCGAAGAGGATTTGAAAGCGGAAACAGAAACGTCTGAACCTGAACCCGCATTAGAGCCGGATACAGAGAAGGCCGAAGAAGCTGTTGACGAAACCAAAGCTGAGGATAACGGGCAGAAAGCTGCGCAAATGCCTGCCGATCCGGCGGAGCCGGCTGATGATGCAACTGAGGAACCGGCTGAGATACAGGCGGCTGACGAGCCGGGGGCAGAAGGAACCGGTTCACAGGCTGAGGACTCCAGCGCTGAATCAGAAGCGGATTTGAAAGCGGAAACAGAATCGTCTGAACCTGAACCCGCAGCAGAGCCGGACGCTGAAGAGGCTGAAAAAGCTGTTGACGAAACCAAAGCTGAGGAAAACGTGCAGAAAGCTGTAGAAATGCCTGCCGATCCGGCGGAGCCGGCTGATGATGCAACTGAGGAACCGGCTGAAATACAGGTGGCTGACGAGCCGGGGACAGAAGGAACCGGTTCACAGGCCGAGGATTCCAGCGCTGAATCAGAAGCGGATTTGAAAGCGGAAGCAGAAACGTCTGAACCTGAACCCGCAGCAGAGCCTGGCGCTGAAGAGGCTGAAAAAGCGGATGACGCATTGACAGCTGATGAAACAAAGGCGGAGGAATACAGACAGAATTCTGAAGAAACTGCTGCGGACTCGGCGGAACCGATCGCTGACGCGGCCGAAGAACCGGCTGAGGGACCGGAAGCTGACGAATTAAGGGATGCAGAGCCTGAAACAAAGCCTGACGAAGAGACTGGCCACGCCATTTCGGATCTGACTGCCAAAGAACACCAAGAAACGGACGAGGTACCGGCGGCTGACAAAACAAAGGCAGAGGAACACGGGCAGAAAGATAAAGAATCTGTTGCCGAATCGGCGGAACCGATTGCCGTAGCACAAGAAGAACCGGCCAAGGGACCGGCGAACGACGGACACGTGGATGAGGAGACTGAGCCGAAGCCTGAAGAAGCTGCAGGGAGCAGAGCGTCGGATCCGATTCCTGAAGAAGCAGGAAAATCAGCAGAAAAACCGTCGGTTGACGAGTCTAAGGCAGACGAATCCGGACGCCAAGCCGAAACATCCGCTGCTGGAGTTGAAAAAGATCGGTCTGTGGAAGCAGAGACTTCCGGAATCGAACCTGCGCAACAGCCGATCATGGAAAAAACCGAAGAACCGGCCGAAAAGACTGTGACTGACGAACCCAAGGCTGAGAAGACTGAGGCGGAGCCTGCCGGAACAGTCGATCGCTCTGCGACTAAACAGACCGATGATGAAGATGAAGCGCCGGCAAAAGCAAATACGACTGGCGAGGCTGTATCCGAATCGCCGGCTAAGAGCCCTGCATCTGGATCTGAAAAGGATTCTGTTACGGAAGCTGAGACGTCTGAAACTGAATCAAAGGCAATACAGGTACAAGAGGAACACAAAGAAGAAACTGTGCAACCTGTGGCTGATGCATCAAAATCGGAGGAATCCGGACAGAAGCCTAAAGAAGCAGCTGCCGAGTCAGCGGCAGAACCGGTCGCTGAAGTAATTGAAAAACCGGCGGACAAACCTAAGGACGAGGAGCCTGAGTCTAAGTCAAAGTCAGAAGGTGCTGCTGTTCAGTCTATACCTGATAAGACTGCTGAAGAACCGCCAAATGCGGCTGAGGCGTCTTCGGGTGAAAAACCAAAGACTGAGGAATCCGAACAGAAGCCTAAAGAGGCAGCTGCCGAGTCAACGTCAAAGCCGGCCGCTGAAGTAGTTGAAAAACCAACGGACAAACCCAAGGACGAGGAGTCTGAGTCTAAGCCAAAGTCAGAAGGGTCTGCTGTTCAGTCTATACCTGATAAGACTGCTGAAGAACCGCCAAAGTCGGCTGAGGCCCCGGCGGCTGATGCATCAAAATCGGAGGAATCTGGACAGAAGTCTAAAGAAGCAGCTGCCGAATCAACGGCAAAGCCAGCCGCTGATGTGCCTAAAGAACCAACCTCAAAACCGGCGGACAAACCCAAGGACGAGGAGCCTGAGTCTAAGCCAAAGTCAGAAGGGGCTGCTGTTCAGTCTAAACCTGATAAGACTGCTGAAGAACCATCAAAGGCGGCTGAGGCGCCTTCGGGTGAAAAACCAAAGACTGAGGAATCCGGACAGAAGTCTAAAGAAGCAGTTACCGAATCAGCAGCAAAGCCGGCCGCTGATGTGCCTAAAGAACCAACCTCAAAACCGGCAGCGGACAAACCTAAGGACGAGGAGCCTGAGTCTAAGTCAAAGTCAGAAGGTGCTGCTGTTCAGTCTAAATCTGATAAGTCTGCTGAAGAGGCACCAAAGGCGGCTGAGACGCCAAAGGAAGATGAGACAATGAAAGCAGAACCTGAAGCGCAAACAGAGAGCCAGATTCCGGAGGCTTAAGATGTTCCTGCTGCACAGTTAGACCCAGAGCATAACAGCGCCCGGATCAATTTTCTTCGATAGGAGAGTTATTGATCCGGGCTTTTTTTGCTAAAGCAAATTATCTGTATAGAGCGTCTGTTTTAATACCGGAGGGTTTGAAACGCACGGTCGCGATATACTGTTTTTCGCCGGGAGTCCATGCTCCGTAAGTGGTAGTGACCAAAGTACCGTCAGGCAGCACGGCAACGCCGGGGTACGCGCAATCCGCGTCACATACTGTAATCACCGATGGGAACTATTGTTTTTCAGATGGCAAACATAAGATCTCCTTTATAGCTTTTTCAACTCCCAATATAAATATAAAGGAATCTTCTGCAACCAAGCCATCGGAACGGAAATCTTAGCCTGTTCATCTGATGCTCTAGGCTCATTGAGATCGACTATTGCCAACCCTGCTTTAACAAATGTTTTGACATAGTCCTCCATTGTGCGATGTCTCCATATTACAGGAATTGTCCCTTGATATAGAGGTGCTTCCCACTCTCTTGGTTCAAAATAATTTTTTACAACAACCTCACGATCTATCCCTGTACCTTGTCTACCGATACCCGTATCATGATTTCCATCAAAGCACGGATGAATAACACTTGCATAAACACTACCACCTGGTTTCAGTACTCGTACGACCTCTTTTAATGTACCCTCAAAATCTTCGCAATCCATCAGCATCATCGAGCAAAGCACAATATCGAAAGTCTCTGATTCTATACCAAAGAGATCGTTGCTATTTCTGACGAAATGTTCGATTGAAAGATTTTCCTTTTCCGCCAATTTTACAGCATACTCTATAGCTTTCTTCGAACAGTCAACCGCGACAAGTTTGGCACCTCTTTTTGTCAATTCTCGCGAATAACCGCCTTCTCCGCAAGCAAGGTCAAGGATTCTTTTCTCCTTTACATCACCCATATATCCAAGCATTTGTGGCATAATAAAGCAGTTCCTCGCTTCGCCTGTCTGCGCTAATTCAAACCATTCATCCCCAATTGCATTCCAAGCTATGGTAGAACTGTCTTGTTTCATTTCTCTCAAAATAGCCACCTCTTTCTTTAATACCACGCAGGCTCACAAAAAGTGTCATTTTAAAGTCTTACTTTTTTGAATCATTTTAGAATCAATCCCAGAATCGTTGCCAAAAAGGGCCGAGAACAAATGCTCTCAGCCCTTGATATTACTGGTTTTCTGTGCACTTGCAAGCCACTCGAAACTACTACATCCGTTACTCCCACTCTATCGTCGCGACAGGCTTGGGACTTAAGTCGTAAAGTACGCGGTTCACGCCGGGGACTTCGCTCGTTACGCGGCGGGTGATGGTCTCCAGCACTTCCCAGGGCAGGCGGGGCACGGAAGCGGTCATGGCGTCCACGGTGTTGACCGCGCGGATGACCACTGGATACTCGTCCACGCGCCCGTCGTCGCGCACGCCGGTGGAGGTCACGTCGGGTATCAGAGTGAAGTACTGCCACACCTTGCCCTTTAAGCCCGCCTTTTCGAACTCGTCGCGCAGTATGGCGTCGCTTTCGCGCACTTTTTCAAGCCGCTCGCGGGTGATGGCGCCAAGACACCTTACTCCCAGGCCGGGGCCGGGGAAAGGCTGGCGCTCCACCATGCTTTCGGGCAGACCCAGAGCGCGGCCCACGGCGCGCACCTCGTCCTTGAACAGCATTTTGAGGGGCTCGACCAGCTCAAACTTCTCGGCGATGTCCTTGGGCAGACCGCCCGCGTTGTGGTGTGACTTGACTATCTTGGCGGTCTTGGTCCCGCTCTCTACTATATCGGGATAGATGGTGCCCTGGCCCAGCAGCTCTATGCCGTCCAGCTTGCCCGCTTCCTCACGGAACACCTCGATGAACTCGTCGCCGATGATCTTGCGCTTCTGCTCGGGGTCGCTCACGCCAGCCAGGCGGTTTAAAAACCTGTCTACAGCGTCAACGTACACAAGGTTCGCGCCAAGCTGCTCCTTGAACACTTTGATGACCTGCTCGGGCTCGTTCTTGCGCAGCAGGCCGTGGTTCACGTGCACGCAGGTGAGTTGGTCGCCAATGGCTTTTATAAGCAGCGCCGCAACAACGGAAGAGTCCACTCCGCCGGACAGGGCAAGCAGCACTTTGCGGGAACCGATCTGCTTTTTGAGCGCTTCCACTTCGGCGTCTATGAAGCTCTGTGTGCTCCAGTTCCTCTCTGCGCCGGTCCTGGCTATGAACGCGTCAAGCTGCGCGGAAGGGTCTTCGTCCCAGGCGGCGATGTCCGCTTTTTCGCTGCCGGAATAGCCCGCCTTCAGAACGGGAAGACCCAGGGCGTAGATGCCGTGGTCAACGTCGATGCATTTGCCGTCCAGCACGTGGTTGGGGCCGCCGTTAACGATTATGCCCTGTATGCCGGGCGCGTTTTTGAGCTCGGCGGGGGAGACATCGTAATTGAATATCTCGCTGTACACTCCCAGCTTGCGCAGTTCCCGCGCGATGAAAGCGTTCTGATTGCTGCCCAGATCCACGATGGCTATCATGCTTCTTGCCATAAACCTGCCGCCTTTCAAAAAAGATGGCGTATTATAGCATGCCATCAATGTAAAAATCTATCATTTGTACAAAACATGAACACATATTTCACAAAAACAAAACGTTGACAAATCCGCCCGCGAGTGCTATCATTACCGATAACGGCAATGACGGAGACGGCGTCCGCTGTTCCGCCCAAGAGAGCCCGCGTAAGGTGAGAGCGGGCGCGGGGGAGCGGGCACAGCCTATCACTTCCGAGCCGGACGGGTGAACCTTATTAGCCCGTCCCGCGGGCGCGGCGTTAGGGGCGCAGGGCTTGACTGAGCCTGTTAAAGAGGCGCACACGCGCAATTTGAGTGGTACCACGGGAACATATTCCCGCCTCAAGGGTTTCCTTGGGGCGGTTTTTGTTTAAGGAGAGTCTTATGAACACAGGCGTTGACCAGCAACTTAAGGAGATCGCGTCGAGAATAAAGGAGCTAAGGGAGATCGCGGGCTACACTCAGGAGGAGATGGCGAAAAAGACCGAGGTCACCGTGGAGCTCTACCGCAGATACGAGCTGGGCGAACTGGATTTCCCCTTCACATTCATACATAAATGCGCGCTTGAAATGGGCGTGGAGATCACCGACATAATGGAGGGCCGCTCCGCGCACTTAAGCGGCTACACCGTTACAAGAGCGGGTCAGGGCATGATGACCGCCAAGGAGACGGGCCTTGAGATCCGCCAGCTGGCGCCCATGTTCAAAAACAAGATCGCCGAGCCCTACTACGTCAGGTACGAGTTTGACGAAAAGCAGCAGTCACGCCCAATCCACCTGACACGCCACAGCGGCCAGGAGTTCGACCTGATACTTTCCGGCGCGCTGAAGGTGCAGGTAGGTGAGCACACGGAAGTGCTGCGGGAAGGCGACAGCATTTACTACGATTCCTCCAAGCCTCACGGCATGATCGCGGTTGAGGGAAAAGACTGCCTGTTCCTCGCGGTGGTGCTGCCGGGCGAAGAGACCGTGCAGGAGGAGATCAGCCAGACCATAGCAGCCGCGAGGAGCGCGGAAAAGCTGATATACGACAATTATGTCAGCACGAAAGAGACACCCGAAGGCCTGCCCACGGAGCTGGCGTACAAAAACACCGAAAGCTTCAATTTTGCTTTCGATATCGTGGACGCGCTGGGTGAGAGCAAGCCGGGCAAGCTGGCGCTTATGCACCTGGACAGGGAAAAGCGCGAGACGCTGTTCACATTCAAGCAGATGGCGCGGGAATCCGGCCGCGCGGCCAACTATTTTAAGGCGCTGGGCATCAAAAAGGGCGACCGCGTGATGCTTATACTGAGGCGGCACTACCAGTTCTGGATCAGCGCGCTGGCGCTTATGAAGCTGGGCGCGATATTCATCCCGGCCACCAACCAGCTGGTGGAGCACGACCTGACCTACCGCTTTAACGCCGCGGGCGTGAGCGCCATCGTGTGCACGGCGCTGGGCGGGGTGAAAGAGCAGGTGGAGCTGGCGGAAAAACTGTCTCCCACACTGAAAACCAAGATACTGGTGGAGGGTGAGAGGGAAGGCTGGCACAGCTTCGACACGGAGTACAAGATGTATTCCAGCACTTTCGAGCGCACGGAGGAGTGCATAAAGGGCGACGAGCCTATGCTGATGCTGTTCACCAGCGGCACTACCGGCTATCCCAAGATCGCGGTGCACAGCTGCAAGTACCCTCTGGGCCACTTTATGACGGGTAAGTACTGGCACTGCTCCTCACCGGACGGGCTGCACTTCACCATCTCGGACACAGGCTGGGGCAAGGCGCTGTGGGGCAAGCTGTTCGGTCCCTGGATGAACGAGACCGCCACCTTCGTGTACGACTTTGACCGCTTCAACGCGGGCGACATACTGCCCCTGTTCGCAAAGTACCACATCACCAGCTTTTGCGCGCCGCCCACCATGTACCGCTTCATGATAAAGGAGGACCTGAGCAAGTTCGATCTGTCCTCCATAGAGCACGGGACCATCGCGGGCGAAGCGCTGAACCCGGAGGTGTTCCACCGTTTCCGCGAAGCCACCGGCATAAGCCTTATGGAAGGCTTCGGCCAGACGGAGACCACGCTGGTGATAGGCAACCTTTCAGGTATGCGCCCCAAAGTCGGCTCCATGGGCAAACCCGTGCCTGGCTACGACGTGGACATAATCGACCACGACGGCAAGAGCGTGGGTTACGGCGAAACGGGCGAGATAGTGCTTAAGCTGGACAAAGGGCGCCCCTGCGGGCTGATGCTGGGCTACTGGAACAACGATACGGGCAAACCGGAGATGGAGAGCGAAGACGGTTACTTCCACACCGGCGACACCGCCTGGCGGGACGAGGACGGCTACTTCTGGTACGTGGGCAGGGTGGATGACCTTATCAAGTCCTCCGGCTACCGTATCGGGCCGTTTGAGATCGAGAGCGTCATAATGGAGCTGCCTTACGTGCTCGAGTGCGGCGTGTGCGCTGCCCCGGACGAGATACGCGGCCAGGTGGTCAAGGCGTGCGTGGTGCTCACACGCGGCAAGCAGCCTTCCGACGCGCTGAAAAAAGAGATACAGGACTACGTCAAGTCCCGTACCGCGCCGTACAAATACCCCCGTATAGTGGAGTTCCGCACGGAACTGCCCAAGACCATAAGCGGTAAGATAATCAGGAATCAGCTGTAAGCGCTCTATCCGAAGAGACGGCATGTTTGCCGCTTTCGGAAAGCCTTCCCTGAAGGGGAAGGAGGCAGCCGAATGCTGACTGATGAGGTAGAGTCAGTATCTAACGAAGACATGAAATGCCCCGCGTCATCGCGAGCCTCAGAAGGCGGCGCGGCGATACGTCACCTTTGTATAATAATAATGATGGCGCTTCTGTGTAAAGAAGCGCCGCTCTTGTCTCTAGACCCGTTAGAAATAATTATACGTGCGTGCCGCACCTGGGGCATACGACTATTTGCGGGCTGTGGATCGTTAACCCGCATTGGGGGCAGCGCCTATCGTCAGCTTTTTGATATACGCTGAAAAAACCGCCCGCCTTGTTTTCCTGCAGCGGATTTTCACCATCGTGTGACTCAGTCCGAGCTGAGATATAGACCTGACAAAGTCTGTAATTGATTTCTTTTACATCAGACCGTAATGCGGAGGCGTCATCAACCAGATTGCCGAAAGCGTAAAGCAACAGGGATGTAATATAGCTTGAAAAAGATCCGCTGATGAGAATGATAAGGAACTGCCAAAATCTGAAGCCGTCTGCATCTCCGTACCTGTCATAGGTGATGCTGTACGCAATGGCGGCAATTATTGTAGCGATAAGACCTAACACAAAAAGAAGCTTCGACAGGGCTTTCAATTTGTTTCCGGAGTTTTCGAACATGATGAACCTCCAAAGCATATTATCGGACAGATTGTAGCATGATGAAAGTCTGACTGTCAAGGCGGCTTAACGCTTTGCGGGAGGGTTGTCGACATGCTGCGGCGGCATTTAGCACGGGATAAATACAGACTATAGTCTGTTTATAGGATAAATCTTATTGCAAAATACAGACTAAAGTCTGTTTATTGCGCGGCGTTTGTGAGAATCCGTTCGGTGAAAACAGAATTCCTGTGCTCATAACACATCATGTATACAGTGTTGAAAAATAAAGGAGGAATCGAAAATGACGGCAGCTGTGTCGCTCACTGCAGTAATACAATTCTAAAAAAGGTTAAATTTTCTTGAACGGTTGACATTGCCATATGGCGCGAGATATAATATCCTTCGTGTCAATCCGCTCACGGCCCCGGGCGTTTGATGAATTGTCGGGCATGCTTGACCTCATGCCGGAGACATCAGTATTGATATTGATTTTGGAGGAAACATAATGAGCAGTTTCATGGCAAAGCCCGCAACCGTCGAGCGCAAGTGGTACTTGATCGATGCGGACGGCGTGGTGCTGGGCAGGCTGGCCAGCCAGGTCGCCCTTATGCTGCGCGGCAAGCATAAGCCCACCTTTACCCCCCACGTAGACACCGGCGACTTCATCATCGTCGTAAATACCGATAAAATCGCTCTGACCGGCAACAAGCTGGATCAGAAGATCTACTATCATCATTCCGGTTATCCGGGCGGACTCAAGGAGACCAAGTACCGTGATCTCATGGCCAAGAAGAGCGAATTTGCCCTCAGGAAGGCTGTGGCGGGCATGCTCCCCAAGGGACCCCTCGGCCGCAAAATGCTGAAAAAGCTCAAGGTTTACGCGGGCAGCGAGCATCCCCATGCCGCCCAGCAGCCCGAGACCTTCGTGATCAAGTAATTTGGGAGGAGGACGTAAAAAATGTCAGAAATCAACTTCAGCGCGGTAGGCAGAAGGAAAAAGGCCGTCGCCCGCGTGCGTCTTATTCCCGGCGAAGGCAAAATCAGCATAAACAAGCGTGATCTGGACGAGTATTTCGGCCTTGAGACCCTCAAGACCGTGGTGCGTCAGCCCCTGACCCTCACCGAGACTGCCGGCAGGTTCGACGTGGTCGTATCCGTGCGCGGCGGCGGCTTCACCGGCCAGGCCGGCGCTATCCGCCACGGCATCGCCAGGGCTCTGGTAAAGGCTGACGAAGAGCTCAAGCCCGCCATCAAAAAGGCCGGCTACCTCACCCGCGATCCCAGAATGAAGGAGCGCAAAAAGTACGGTCTCAAGAAGGCCCGTAAGGCTCCCCAGTTCTCCAAGCGCTGATCGGAGCTGCAAAGTTCAAAAATCCTGGAACGGCTGTCGTTTCAGGATTTTTTTATACCAAAAACAGTTTGAGGATTCGCTTTGACGCTTATACCGCTGATCAGGCGTTGGAAGAGCCGGCGTACGGGTTGGACAGGATCGGCGCATTTTGCTGAATACAACAACAGATGTGGCATACTTATCAAAGGGCTCGACTTTATTATGACCGGCATAATAATATACCATCTTCAGCAGAGCGTTTCAGTCTCCGTAACAGACAGGGTCGGGCAAACGGGTCACCCGGCGTAAAAATCCCAAATGTTTATTGCAATCGTCCGGAACATAATGTAATATCATAGTGAGTTTGCGAACAATGGTCAGTGCAGGGAATAAGGAGCAGTTCCGAAAGCTTTTATCATCGCGCGCTCAGGCGCACCGCGGGCACGACAAATGGCTCAGGCGGGCGCAGCGCTGTTTTGTGGCTATACAGTTCCATTTCCGGAACGAATGTGCTATAATGACCGCATACCCGTCATTTTTCAGGGGAGGAGCGTAAATGGACACAGTTAAGATACTTGACCGGCTGGTACAGGCTAAGGGCGTCACCGGCTTTGAGCGAACGGGGATCACTCAGACGGTGGAGGAGCTCTTCAGGGAGTTCACCCGTGACTTTGCGGGAGCAAAAGTCTGGACGGACGTGAACGGCAACGCTTTCGCTTCTGTGGGCGAAAGCGGACCCACAGTGATGATAATGGCCCACATGGACGAAGTGGGCATGACGGTAACGAAGATCGAAGACAACGGCATGCTTCGCATCGACTCCGTGGCGGGCGTGGATCCCCGGGTCCTGCCAGGCAGCCGCGTGCGCGTGTGCGGAAAACAGGAGCTTATGGGCGTGGTGGGCGCCGTGCCGCCGCACCTGACCGCTTCAAAGGACAAGGCTTACAAGTGGGATGAACTTAGCGTGGACCTGGGCCTGAGCAAAGAGCGCGCAGGCGAACTGGTCTCGATAGGGGACAGGGTCACCTTCTGGCCGGAGAGGGTGCTCGAGCTTAAAAACGGTTTCGTGTCTTCCAAGACGCTGGACGACAGGGCGCTGGTGGCGGCGGAACTGTATTGCCTGGAGCTGCTCAAAAAGCGCAGGTTCGACTGCAGGGTGGTCATGGTCGCCTCGGTGGACGAGGAACACTCGGGTCTGGGCGCCACCACGGGCGCGTGGAGCGTGAAACCCGATATGGCGATAGTTATGGACGTTACCTTCGGCAAGTCGGCCTGCTGTCCCGACTGCTTCGACATGGACAAGATCGCCCTGGGAGTCGGCCCCAACATCCATCCGAAGATGTTCCAGATGCTCAGGGACGCCGCGGACAGCGCGCGGATAGGCTGGGAGTACGAGCCCGTGATGGGCGCAACGGGCACGGACGCCACGGACGTGCAGGTCAGCGGCGCGGGCGTGCCGTGCGGTCTGGTCTCGCCGCCGCTCAAATACATGCACACCACCGCCGAAACCATTAAGACGGAAACGCTGCTTTCCTGCGGCAGGGTGTGCGCCGAGTTCATTACCGCGCTGGGCGGGGATTGGAGGGATAAGCTGTGCCTGGACTAAACGAGATCACGCTGAAGGATACCTTCCTTAAGGAGCTTTCCCAGCTGCGAGGCGTATGCGGCGACGAAGGCGCGGTGCGCAGGTTCATAAAAGAGAAAGTGACGCCCCTGTGCGACTGTGTTTTCACCGACACCATGGGCAACCTGTACGCGCGCAAAAAGAAAGAGGGCGCGCCCGTGATAGCCCTCACCGCCCATATGGACGAGGTGGGCATGCTGATAAAAAAGATCCGTGACGACGGCGAACTGGAGTACGACCCGGCAGGGCTCGACCCCAGAGTTATGCCAGGTCGAAGGGTGTATGTGGGCAGGGACGCGGTACCGGGCGTGATAGGCGCCAAACCCATACACCTGCAGTCGGACAGTGAATATGAAGCCAGCATCCCGCATAAGGAGCTCACCATAGATATCGGCGCAAAGAATAAAGAAGATGCCGAAAAGTATGTGAGCATAGGCGACTACGCCTGCTTTACCACCTGCTTTGAGGAGCTGGGCGAGGGCCTCTTCACCGGGAAGGCGCTGGACGACCGGGTGGGATGCGCCGTGCTGATGGCGCTGCTCACGCAGGACTATGACTGCGACCTCTACGCCGCTTTCACCGTTCAGGAGGAGGCGGGGCTCAGGGGAGCAAACCTGGTGGCTGATCACGTTAAGCCGGCCATCGTGCTGAACTTTGAGGGCACTACCGCCAACGACATGCCCGGGGCGAAATCTCACGAGACCGTGACCACGGTGGGCTGCGGCCCCGCCCTGACTTTCATGGACGGGGGCACCATTGCGGACGTAAAACTGTTTGACGCCCTGCGTCAGACCGCCAAAGAGCACGGGATACCCTTCCAGCTCAGGAAGGGCACAAACGGCCGGACGGACATGGGCAGAGTTTACACGGATCTGGGCGGCTGCCGCGCGGGCGGCATATCGCTGCCCTGCCGTTACATCCACTCCGCGCAGAGCGTGGCATCATGGCAGGATCTGCGGAACATGATACTGCTGGCAGACGCGTTTTTAAGTGACAGAAAGTACAGAGAGGTGCTGGAAATATGCTGAGCGAATTCAAAGAGACTGTAAGGAAGGTCACAGAGTGCTACGGTCCCTCAGGCAGGGAAGACAGAGCTGCGCAGCTGCTGGCGGATATGATCCGTCCGTACGTGGACGAGATCAGGCGCGACGCGCTGGGCAGCGTTATCGGCGTAAAGAAGGGCACGAGCGGCAAAAAGGTGATGCTCTCCGCCCACATGGACCAGATAGGGCTGATAGTGTTGGACATAGATGACAAGGGCTTCGCGCGCTTCGCGCCTGTGGGGGGCATAGACCCCGAAATGACGCTGGGGCACGACGTGGTGTTCGAGAATGGGACCAGGGGAGTGATCAGCTGCGAGGAGAAGGACGTTAAGCCCCCTGTCAAGCTTAAGCAGATGTTTATAGACATAGGCTGCTCAGGCCGCGAAGAGGCTGAAAAGAAGATCGCGGTGGGGGACATATGCGTGTACGCGCCCCATTTCGTGGACATGGGCGAGCGGGTAGCCTGCTGCGCGCTGGACGACCGCATCTGCTGCGCTATACTGGTGGAGGCGATGAAAACGATCAAGTCTTCCCACGACATCTACTGCGTGTTCACATCTCAGGAGGAGGTTGGCTGCCGCGGAGCGAAGGCGGCGGCATATTCCATAGACCCCGATTTCGGCATCAATCTGGACGTGACCGGCTCCGCGGATACTCCCGAGTGCGACCCCATGCCCATGAAGCTGGGTGAGGGACCGACCGTAAAGTACATAGACCGTTCCGCCGTTATCACAAAGCCTGTGATCGATTTCATGCATAAAGTCGCTGACAAGCACCGTATCAAGGTGCAAAACGAAGTGCTGCCCTACGGCGGCACCGATGCCAGCGCAGTGCAGACCACCAAGGGCGGCAAGGCGGCGTGCTGCGTGTCCGTAGCCACCCGCTACATCCATTCTCCAATCGAGACCGCCGATCTAAACGACTGCCTGGCTGCCGCCGAATTCGTGCGCGCGATGGCGGAGGAAGCCGAACTGCCTGTGGAATAAACACGGCGCGGACGTTTTGCGGGCGCTCACTTAAGTGAGCGCCCGTTTTATTGCGCCGGTGGGCGGCAGCAAGGTTTTGTGGTATAATAAAGCATAAGAGAACGCATGAGGGGAACAGGAACGTGACCACATTATCCAATCGGCAGGCAAGGCAGTTCATACTGGCAAAGCAGGGGCTTATCGGAGAACACCGCTTTGAGGGGAAGGCAGGCGCGTTCGCCTTCGTAAAGCAGGCGGGCTGCATACAGTTCGACCCGGTGGACGTGTCCGGCAAAAACGCGGAGCTCACGCTGCAGTCCCGGGTCAGGGGCTTCACAAAGCAGATGCTCTGGGAGCTTTTGTACAAGGACCGGCTGCTTGTAGACTATTCCGACAAGGAGCTTTCCATCTGGCCCGCGGAGGATTGGCCGTATTTTTCGTCGTACAGGGAACGTGCCCGCGAGACGGGGAAGGCTTTTCCGGGGCTCAGCCGGCTTAAGGAGCTGGCGCTGGACTATATACGCGAGCACGGGCCCGTATCCGGCGACACGCTGCCGGTAGAAGGGGAGATATTCTGGCATTCGTCCATGCACTGGAGCGGTAACTGGCATGAAAACTCCCGTGCGGCCAGAGCGGTGCTGGAACAGCTTTACACGGAAGGGGAGCTTGTGATCCACCATAAGCAGGGCAGCCGCAAGTTTTACGACCTTGCGGAAAGACAGCTGCCGGGAGCGCTGCTTTCGTCACGAAACCCCTGTGAGGACGAAGAGACGTTTACGGCGTGGCGCGTCTTGCGGC
The DNA here is from genome assembly GCA_024684375.1 of Clostridiales bacterium. GTDB lineage: Bacteria > Bacillota > Clostridia > Christensenellales > Aristaeellaceae > RUG14130. Next base: position 97,949 of record JAIKWZ010000019.1, on the reverse strand, counting down.
GGATAGGCGCTGCGGGGCTGCTCTGGGACAAAAACAGCGCGGCGTTTTTGGGCATCGGCCTGAACGCCGAAACGCGGCGGCGCGCGCTGGAAAAACTTGAGTCGGACGGGCGCATCATGCCGGTGCAGGTCGAGGGGATCAAGCCAGTATTTTACTGCCGCGCCGAAGACGAAAACCTGCTAAAGGACGTTATCGGCGGACAGGCGGACTTAAAACCCCGCATGGAATTCATCGCGCCGCTGGACCCCTTGATGTGGGACAAGGCACTTATCAAAGTGCTGTGGGATTATCAGTATTCCTGGGAGATATATACCCCGGCGGACAGGCGCAAATACGGCTATTATACGCTGCCCATACTTTTCGGAGAAAGCTTTGCGGGCCGCGTGGATAGCGCCGTTGACCGAAAGCGAAGCGTGCTTCGGGTGAACGCTGTGTGGTGGGAGCCGGGCGTAAAGCAGACAAAAAAACTTATGACCAAGTTTGATGGCACCCTGCGCCGCTTCGCCGGATTCAACGGCTGCCGGGAGATCGAGATGCGATAAAGAACACCCGCCCGCGGGCGGGTGTTCCTGCGCGGTTTCAGATGCGGTTTTTGAGTATGTCCTCAGCCAATTCGAGCATCCGGAAGGCGGCGTCGCGGGCGGAGATTATCTGGTCGTACACCAGGTCCTCGCTGAGCACCCCGCGCTGGAGGCCTTCGGGCAGCTGACCCTGCTCGTCAAGCTCAAGGTCGCTTCTCCAGGCGCTGCTGCCGTAGTAGGAGAAGAGCTTTATCATGCCCTTACGTGCGTCGTCCATGCGGTCAAGCGCCTCTTCAAGTCCCGCAAGTGCCTCCTGGCACTCGTTAAGCAGGGGCTCCATCTCGTTTATCCGCTGTATGCTTTTCTCGATCTTAGACTGGGAAGGCTTCTTCGAGGCCATTTTGATCACCTCCGGGTTTTTGTATACATTATCGCGAAAAAGGGGAAAAGTCAAGGGTAAGGCAGAGAAGGCTTGTATTTTTTAGGGGGGTGGTAGAATAAGCTGAGTGAACGATTGGGAGGCAACACAAATGGATAGTGCTACCATTTTTATCGTGGTTATTGTGGTTATTGTTTTAGTGATTGCGACTTTTGCCTTAGCTCGTGGTTACGACAAAAAACACCCTAAAAAAGAAGCGTCAAATCAGGCCGATATTGAACCCATTACAGCCTGTACTGAGGAGAACGGCATGTGGGCTAACATTGGCTCAAAATGTAAGACGCTGGCATCGGCTTTGTGCGCGCTGGGCATTATTGGCTGCATTATCTGCGGCATTATCCTTACCGCCCGGGGATCAAAAATTCGTGATGGCGAAAGCCTGATCATTGCCGGATTAGCAGTGGCTTTCGTGGGTTCATTCGCGTCTTACCTGGGTTCAATAGGTCTGTACGCCATAGGCGAAGCTGCGGAAAAAAGCGCGTACGCGGCGAAGTATATAGAGAAGTTAGAGGCGGAAAAGAAAGAGAAAGAAAACAAGACGGAATAGCGCGGGAAAGTGCCGCCATATCCGGAATACCGGTCCAGACTGCAGCCAAAAAGGAGAGCGGACGGATCGCCGCGCTCGCTGACGTTTTCTCGCAATGACGCGGGGCTGCTGTCTTTCATTCCAATAAAAAAACGCCTTTTCGGCGTTTTTTTCTCATCGCATAAGCTGAGAAACTTTGTTCGGCGAAGCCGAACGCCCAATGTCAAACGCCTATTGACTGATGACCAGTTCCTCCGCCCGAGCGCGGCGGGCCAGAATGAAATGCGCAGGATTCGGGTACAGGCTCACCGTCTGCATATGGGCGGGGTTGGCGTAGAGGTAAAATCCCACTCTCGTGCGGGCGTAGGCGTACAGCTCAAACAGTGTCACCCGCCCGTCCCGGTTGAAGTCCGCCAGCAGGTCGCAGGCGCGGTCCTGCATCATATCCCAGCCCATCCCCTCGCACACGCTGCGGGCGAAAGCGGTGGACACGGTATCTTCGCTGAGCACGCCTTCAGTTACGCGGTAACTCTCCTCGTCCCAGGAGCTGGAAGTGAGCAGCAGGTATTTGGTGGAGTTAAAACAGGAGGGCATGAACCAGCCTGAGGCGTCCGGGCCTTCCGCGAAGCCGCCGGAAAAGCAGCAGTCTATAAACAGTATCACACGCCCGGGTATGTCCCGCGTGACGCTCTCCAGTGCCGCGGGAGTCAGCCTGTCGCCGCCCGCCAGTTCGATATACACCGTGTCATTGTCCTTACCGCCGTGGGCGGTAAGGTAGATAAGGCTCACGTCGTCTTCTCCAGCGTAGGCAAAGCGCCGGCGGATGGCGTCAAACAATTCCGCCTGTGTCATGTCGAAAATGATCTCGCTGGAAAAACAGATCTCCCCGTCCATGGAGAAGGTAAGAGCGTCCGCCACGCCGGCGATCGAATTCAGCCCGCCCAGGCGCACACGCCCGTCCTCATAAACGGTCATGCCCGCGCACAGCGCCCGGTATCTGGGGGCGTCTGCCAGCGCGGGCAGCATAAAACACAGTATTAAGATGGCAATAAACAGGCGCTTCATATGCCGTAAGGCGGGTTAATCCTTTTTGAGGTAGTCCGCCTTGACGTAGCCGGTAAGCTCCACGGTCCTGAAGCTCACCCAGTTATCCTCGAACTGGCCGGTGACGATCACCTTTTCGCCGCTGTACAGCAGCGCGGCGATCTGGCTCTGGGTCGTGGGCGCCGTCCTCACGTTCAGCGTGGTGGCGGTGACGGTGGCGTAATACTCGCCGTCCTCAAGCGGAGGCAGAGGCGCCTGTGTGGGCCGGGGAGTAGGCTTGGCGCGGGCGTAGCCCAGGGAATCCGGCAGGGCGGACAGGGGCACGAGGGAACTCTGCTTCCAGTCGATCTTGTACCACTCCAGCCCGGGGTAGTAGAAGGAAAGGATCTCTTCCGCCTCTTTGTGGTGCTTGCCTGCCATGGTCTGGGCGCCGCGCTGGCTCATGCCTACGCCGTGGCCGAAGCGTCGGGAGATAAGCGTAAAGGCATCCTCGTCCTCTTCAACGGCGAACACCTCGTAGTTGGAGGAGTTGATCTTGAGCTTGAGCAGTTCCTTAAGTTGGGAATAAGTGCCGAAGGTGACTTTTACCGGTGCCTCCAGAGGCTTGAACTCGCCCAGCACCCACTTTTCCGCAGCCGCCGTGGGCGACGGAGAGTCGGAGGGCGAGGGGCTTTGGGAAACCTCAGGTTCGGGGGAGGGAGTGAGCTTTTCCATCTCCCGGGTGCTTACGTTTACGTAGACCTCCAGCGTTTTGTACATCAGGCTGCCCTCGGTGTCGGGGTCGGTCAGTTTAAGGGAGGCGACAGAGTCAAGACGTATCTCTTTGGCGGAGGGCAGTTTCAGCTTGAGCGCGTCCATAATCAGGGGATAGAGCGGGTTGGAATCGGTAAGCTGTTTGGGAATGGAAACGGTCTTCTGCTGGCTGTAGGGGTTTTCGATGTCATAGGGGTCGTCCTTCATCTGAATATAGCTGACCGTGCCGCCCCAGATCTGCTTTGTGGAAGCGATCTGTCCGCCGTTGGAGGCGGTGTAGTAGCACTGGGCGTACTTGCCGCCCGCCATGCCCACTACGCCGCGGGTCTGTTCCACGGCTCGGATGACGGTGGTGAGAGAAGAGTCAAACCCCTTGTAGACCTGATCCTGAGTGGTGTCAACAAGGTCATAGGCGCTTTTGCCCGCGTTCTGCTTTGCTCTTAAAGCGTAGGTGCGCGCGGCGACCGCCTGAGCTTTCAGCGCTTCCAGAGGGAAGGAATTGCTCATCTCGTAGGCCACCACTCCGCACAGGTAGTCTTCCACCTGTATGGAGAGCACGCTGCTTATGCCCCTGCCGTCGGAGCTCAGGCGCAGGTCACCCTTAAATAGATTGTCTTTTTCGCTTTCGTGGATGTAGATGCCGCCCGGATCGGAATTGTCTTCCGGCGCGTGGCGCTTCAGGGTAAAAGCGCCGCCCATGTCTATGGTGAGTCCGCCCGCGCTCAGATACAGAGTGCCGCTGTCCTCAGCAACGGTGACTTCGGTGCCCCGGGCAAAGCGGAAGCCAGCGTCCCCGTCCACGGTGTACACGCCGTCAAGCGTCAGCCCCAGCGCTTTGGGGCTGCCCAGAGAACGCAGGTATACGCGGATGATACCGTCGTCCACGATGTCGCTGCTGCGGGCGCTGATGTCGGAGCTGCCCTTGAGTATGGGCAGCGTGACCGCAAACGCCAGCAGGATCACCAGAACGCACGAGACAAAAACGACGATGCGTCTGCGCCTGAGTTTATTCTGCTTTTGCTTTTTTTTGCTGCCCATATCATTCTCCTGCGGCTTTTTCAATTGGACGGGACGATTCGCGCGTTTGTTCTATAAATCGCGTATAATGCGCGGCGGAGCATGACCCCGCCGCACTGAGTTCGCTATACGTTTATCTGGGAGGCGAAGCCTTCGCTGACGGCTTTGAGCGCCTCGGAAGCCTTTTCGCGGCTTGATTCCCTTACGCCCGCGTAGATCTTGAGCTTGGGCTCTGTGCCGCTGGGACGCACGCACACCCAGGCGTCGCCTTCAAGTGTGTACAAAAGCACGTCGCTGGCGGGCAGCCCCATGACGCCGCCCCCGGCGAAGTCCAGAGCCTGTATGACCTTTCGGCCTGCGACCTCTTGGGGGGGAGTAGCCCTGAGCAGGCGGGTGGCCTCCTCGCGCTTTTTGATGCCGTCCAGGCCTGGCATGGTCACGGACACGGTCTTTTCCGCGAAGAAACCGTAGCGGGCGTACATGTCGTTTAGCGCGTCCATGAGGCTCAAGCCTTTGGATTTGTAGTAAGCAGCCAACTCCGCTGCCAGCAGGGAAGCGATCACCGCGTCCTTGTCACGGATGTAGCCGCCGGTCAGGTAGCCGTAGCTCTCCTCAAAGCCCAGCAAAAAGCCGTGATTGCCCTGCTTTTCTTTTTTGTCGATAGTCTCGCCTATGTACTTGAAGCCCGTGAGCACGCGCTCGATGGTGATACCGTAGGCTTTGGCGATGAAGTCCACCATGCGGGTTGAAACTATGGTCGTGACCGCGTAAGCGCCCTCGGGCGGCTGCTTGGCGCGCAGGATGTACTCCAGCATCAGGCAGCCCGCCTGGTTACCGGTGACGGGCGTCCAAACGCCGTTGATCTTTATCATCATGCCCATGCGGTCGCTGTCCGGGTCGGTGCCGATGATCACGTCGGCGCCTATCCTGTCCGCGTAGCCGATGGCGATGGTGAAGGCTTCCGGGTTCTCTGGGTTGGGACTCACCACGGTGGGGAACTCTCCGTCAGGCAGCTCCTGTTCCTTTACTACGGTCACGTCAGTGTAACCGGCGCGCCTGAGCGCTTCCCTTACCAGCAGGTTGCCGGCGCCGTGCAGGGGAGTGTATACGATCTTCAGCTTGACTCCCGTGCGGGAGAGCAGCTCTTTGTCGGGACGGAGCGAAAGCACGTGCTCCAGATACGCTTCGTCCACGTCTTTGCCGATAATGGTGATGAGCGGGTCGTCCGCGGGCGCCATTTCCACGGTGAGAGGATCCATTTCGCTCATCAGCCTGAACACGGCGGAAGCGGTCACGGGGGTTATCTGTCCTCCGTCCGCGCCGTAGGCCTTAAAGCCATTGTATTCCTTGGGGTTGTGGCTCGCGGTTATAACTATGCCGGCCGCGCAGTTCAGGTGCTTGATGGTAAAGGAAAGCTCCGGCGTGGGGCGCAGGGAGTCGAACAGGAACACGGGGATGCCCATGTTCGCCAGCACGCGCGCGGAATCGCAGGCGAACTCCCTGGAAAAATTGCGGCTGTCGTGGGCGATGGCAACACCCTTTTTGCCGGGCAGGTTTTCTTCCTTGAGGCGCTGGCCCAGCGCTTTTGCGGCGCGGCGTACGGTGAACACGTTCATGCGGTTGGTGCCAAGGCCGAGTATGCCCCTTAGGCCGCCGGTGCCGAACTCAAGATCCTTGTAGAACCTGTCCTCTATCTGCTTGGGGTCGTTTTTGATGCCCTCCAGCTCCGCCTTCTGCGCTTTGCTCAGGGAAGGGCTGTTCAGCCAGCTTTCATATGCGGTCATAATAATATACTCCCTGGATTATTTGGTCCCGAAGATACGGTCGCCCGCATCGCCCAGGCCGGGTACGATGTACTTGTTCTCGTTCAGGTGATCGTCTATGGCGGCGATAAAGATGTCCACATCGGGATGGGTCTGCTGCACCTTGGCGATGCCTTCGGGGCAGCCTACCAGGCACACCAGCCTGATGTTGTGGCAGCCGCGCTTTTTGAGCATGGTGATGGCGTCGGTGGAGGAGCCGCCGGTGGCGAGCATTGGGTCGACCACGATGAGCTCACGTTCGGAAGCGTCCGGGGGCAGCTTGCAGTAGTATTCCACGGGCAGATGGGTCTCAGGGTCACGGTACAGGCCGATGTGCCCCACGCGGCAGGTGGGTATCAGGCTCACAAAACCGTCGACCATGCCAAGCCCCGCTCTTAAAATGGGAACGATGCCCAGCTTTTTGCCGCTTATGATCTTGCTTTTGCATTTGCAGATGGGGGTCTCGATCTCGATCTCTTCCATGGGCAAATCGCGCGTGACCTCATAGCACATGAGCGTGGCGATCTCGCTTAGCAGCTCCCTGAAGTCCTTTGGCCCGGTTTCGATCTGGCGCATGAGCGTGAGCTTGTGCTGAACGAGGGGATGATCAATAACATGTACCTGACCCATATCATATACTCCCTTACATAAAATCTCACAATGATTATACTCCATCAGCGGGGATTTGGCAAGATATAATTGGACTTGCCAAAAACGCCGGAAAGTGATAAAATATCATATAATAGGGGGAGGGTGCGGTATGCGTGGAATCAACGTGGCGGTGATAGGCTGGGGCTTCATGGGCAGGATGCACGCACATGCCTTAAGGAGCATCCCGCTGATGTACAAAAACCTGCCCTGGCGGCCGGTACTTAAGCTGCTGGCCAGCGGACATATCGAAAATGCCAAAAGGGGCGCGCAGGACGCCGGTTTTGATGAGTACACGGACGACTGGACGCAGATACTCTCCAGGGATGACATAGACGCCGTCAGCATCTGTACGCCCAATTCCCTGCACGAGGAAATGGCGGTCAGGCTGATGGAAGCGGGCAAGCACATCTATATCGACAAGCCCGTTTCCACTTCATATGAGAGCGCCAAACGGATTTACGAAGCCTGGAAACAAAGCGGAGTGAAGGCGCAGGCGGTCATGAACAATCGCTTCCTTCCCGCCGTGATGAGCGCGAAGCGGCTGGCTGACGAGGGCAGGATAGGTGAGATACTTGCGTTTTCTGCCCGCTACCTGCATTCCGGCAGCATAAACCCCGACAAAACGGCAGGCTGGAAAATGCGAAGCGAGGGCGGCGTGATACTGGATCTGGCATCCCACGCGCTGGACCTGATCTGCCATATCGCGGGCTATCCCGAAAAGGTGATGTGCGCGAGCCGTCTTCTGTACCAATCCCGCCCCGCAAAGGGAGGCGGAGTGACGGATGACCTGGGAGAGGATTACGCGCTCATGCTGCTGAAAATGCCTTCCGGGGCGCTGGGCAGCTGCGAGGCGAGCAAGATATCCACCGGCGCGGACGATGAACTGACCGTGGAAGTCAGAGGTACAAGGGGCGCAGTGAGATTCGACCTTATGGATCCCTCGCATCTGGAGTATTACGATAACACTCTGCCGGAACTACCACTTGGCGGACGGCGCGGTTTCACAAGAATAGAGACAGTGGGGCGCTATCCGCCCCCTGCCGGGGAATTCCCGCCTCCCAAGAACGCCGTAGGCTGGGAAAGAGGGCATATACACTGTTACTACAGTTTTCTGGACGCGGTATACAACGACACCGTCCCGCCCTGCGGACTGGACGAGGCGCTCAGGCTGCAGGGGATCATGGAGGCGGCGAGACTGTCCTGTCAAAGCGGACAATGGGAAACAGCGATCATTTGAAAAGGATTCATGAAAAGGATTCAGTAAATGGCACAGAGCTATACAGCAAAAGACATAACCGTACTTGAAGGGCTGGATGCGGTGCGCATGCGCCCGGGCATGTACATCGGTTCCACTGGGCCCAGAGGGCTGCATCACCTGGTGTGGGAGATAGTGGACAACGCCATAGATGAGGCCGCCAACGGCTTCGCCAGCGAGATAAGCGTGACGCTCAAGAAGGACGGCTCATGCGAGGTCACGGACAACGGGCGGGGCCTGCCGGTGGACATCCATCCCAAGCTGGGCGTGAGCGCGGTGGAGGTGATATACACCCAGCTGCACGCGGGCGGCAAGTTCGACGACAAGAATTACGCCTACTCTGGCGGCCTGCACGGCGTGGGCGCCAGCGTGGTCAACGCGCTGAGCGAATGGTGCACGGTGGACGTGTACCGGGACTACACCCACTACTTCATGCGCTTTGAGAGCGTGGAGGATCCAAAGACCCACAAGATCATGTCCGGCCACCCGGTAGCGCCGCTTGAGAAAGTCGGCAACACCCGGAAAAGGGGCACCACCATCTGCTTTAAACCCGACGACCGCGTCTTTGAGGACACGGATTTCAATTCCGATACCGTACGGCGCAGGATAAAGGAGCTGGCGTACCTTAACCGGGGCATCCGCTTCGTATTCACCGACGAGAGGATAAAGGACGAGACGCTCAGAAAGAGCGAGTTTATGTACGAAGGCGGGCTTACGGACTTCGTGGCCTACCTGAACGAAGGCAAGACCACCATAACCGAGCCCATGCTGTTTGAGGGGGAGAGCGGGGGCGTGCGCATCCGCGCCTGCTGCCAGTACACCGACAGCTATACCGAGAGCCTGTTCTCGTTCGTGAACAACATCCCCACCCCGGAGGGCGGCACCCACGAGACCGGCTTCAAGGCCGCCGTGACCAAGGTGTTCAACGATTACGCCAGAAAGATGGGCGCTCTTAAAGAAAAAGACAATAACCTGTCCGGCGAGGACTTCCGCGAGGGCATGACCGCGATACTTGCCGTGAACGTGAAAAACCCCCAGTTCGAGGGGCAGACCAAGGGACGCTTGGGCAATACAGAGGTCAGACCGGTGGTCGAGGGCTGGCTGTCAGAGAAATTGAGTCTGTACCTGGAAGACCTTAAAAACCAGGCCACCGCGAAACTGATACTGGAAAAAGCCATGAAGGCCGCGCGCGTAAGGGAAGCGGCACGCAAGGCGCGCGACGTGGCCAGAGCGAAAAACGAGCTGGAGGCCGCGCCGCTGGTGGGCAAGCTGTCCGCCTGCACGGGCAGGGACGCGAAGCTGAACGAGCTGTTCATAGTGGAGGGCGATTCCGCCGGAGGCAGCGCCAAGCAGGGGCGTGACCGCCGCTTCCAGGCGATACTGCCTTTAAGGGGCAAGCCCTTGAACAGCGAGAAAAAGCGCCTTGAGCAGGTGCTGGCCAACGAGGAGATCCGCTCCATGATAACCGCGCTGGGCACGGGCATAGGCGAGGACTTCGACATAAACCGCTTAAAGTACGACAAGGTCATCATCCTCTCCGACGCCGACCAGGACGGCGCGCACATAAGGGCGATACTGCTCACGTTCTTCTACCGCTACATGAAGCCGCTCATTACCGAGGGGCACGTGTACATGGGCATGCCGCCGCTGTACAAGGTGCAGAAGGGCGACAAGGCCACTTACTGCTATGACGACAAAGAGCTTAATGAGGTCATGAAAAGCGTGGGCAAGGGCTACACGCTGCAAAGGTACAAGGGACTGGGCGAAATGAATCCGGAGCAATTGTGGGAGACCACGATGAACCCCGCCGGGCGCAAGCTCACGCAGGTGTCCATAGAGGACGACGCGGAAGCTGAGCGCATGGTCACCGTGCTTATGGGCGACAAGGTCGAGCCCCGCAAGGACTACATTTTCGCCTACGCCGACTTCAACAAAAAAGACGATTTCGTGCCCGTGGGCGAGGAAGGAGGCCGCGCGTAAATGGCAAGAAGGCCCAAAAACGAGCCCATGGAAGGCGTTAAGACCGAGGTCATAACCCAGAAGACCATGGAAAGCGTGATGCACGCTTCCATGATGCCATATTCGGAGCACGTCATCCTCGACCGTGCGCTGCCGCGTGTCGAAGACGGCTTAAAGCCCGTGCAGAGACGCATACTCTACACCATGCAGGAGCTGGGACTTACTCCAGACAAGCCTCACAGGAAGTGCGCCCGCATAGTGGGCGACTGCCTCGGAAAATATCATCCCCACGGTGACTCCTCCGTGTACGGCGCGCTGGCCCGCATGGCGCAGGATTTCGCGCTCAGGGAAACGCTGGTGGACGGCCACGGCAACTTTGGCTCCATAGACGGGGACTCTCCCGCGGCCATGAGGTACACCGAAGCCCGCATGACTCCACTGGCTGTGGAGATGCTTAAGGACATCGATAAAAACACGGTGGATTTCCACCTGAATTTTGACGATACCCAGATGGAGCCCGACCTTTTGCCCGGCTCCTTCCCAAACATTCTGGTAAACGGCGCCGACGGCATCGCCGTAGGCCTTGCCACCAACATACCGCCCCACAATCTGGGTGAGACCATTGACGGCGCGGTGGCGCTGATGAACGATCCCGGCATAAGCACCAGGGAACTGATGAAGTATATCCCCGGCCCGGACTTCCCCACAGGGGGCGTGATGGCTGCGGGAGAGGAGCTGTACGAGGCATACGAGACCGGCCGCGGCAAGGTGCAGCTGCGCGCGAAGGTCGACATCGAAAAGGGCAACGCGGGCAGGACGCTTCTGGTCATCAGTCAGATGACCTATGCCAAGAACAAATCCGCCCTGCTGGAAAAGATACTTAAGCTCTCCGAAGAAAAGAAAGAGCTGTTCAGCGACATTTACGATATTCGCGACGAGTCTGACCGCACGGGCATGCGGGCGGTGATAGAGCTAAAAAAGGACTGCGATCCGGAACGGGTGCTGGCGGGACTTTACAGGTATTCCGAGCTTCAGGACACCGTAGGCATAAACATGGTGGTCATCGCCGAGGGCAAGCCCATGCAGCTCGGGCTCAAAAGCATACTTTCCTACTACCTTAAGCACCGCAGGAACGTGGTCACCCGCCGTACAAGATACGAGCTGGACAAGGCGAAAGCCCGTGCCCACATACTGGAAGGCCTGATAATCGCCGTAGACAACCTGGACGAGGTGATAGCGCTCATCCGTTCCAGCAAGACGCCCAAGGAAGCCAAAGTGCGCCTGATGGAGCGCTTCAGTCTGTCCGAGGAGCAGGCGCAGGCGATACTTGACATGCGCCTGCAAAGGCTGACCAACCTGGAAATAGTCACACTCAGGCAGGAGTACGCCGATATACTCAAACTCATCTCAAAGCTTGAAGCGATACTCAAAAGCGAAAAGAAGCTGGATCAGGTGATAAAGGACGAACTGCTTGAGATAAAGCAAAAATACGCCACCCCGCGAAGGACGCAGCTTGTGGAAGCGTTCGAGGAAAGCGAGCTCAAACCCATAGCCAAAGAGGCGGAAGAGACGCTTATCTACATAAGCCGCCAGGGCTTCATAAAGCGGGTAAGTCCCCGCCTCTTCGACAAGGCGGTCGCGGCGGGCGAGACCACCGATGCCGGGGAACAGCTGTTCCGCACGGATACCAACGCGAAGCTTCTGTGCTTTACGGATCTGGGCTCCTGTTTTATGCTGCCAGCGGAAAAGATCCCCGAATGCAGGGTAAAAGACAGGGGAACGCCTCCCGGGGCGCTGCTTGCGGGGCTTGAGCACGGCGAGAAGCCCGTCAGCGCGGTATTGGTTGAAAACGGGGACTTCTCGGGCGAGATACTCTTTGTCACCAAAGGCGGCATAGTCAAGCGCTCGGAGTTTAAGGAATACGATATCAACCGCGCCAAGTTCCAGGGCACCGGGCTGAAAGCTGACGACAGGCTCGCTTTCGCAAAGCGACTGAATGGAGAAGAGACGCTGCTGCTCATCAGCCGGGACGGCATGAGCATACACTTCAGCCTCTCGGATGTGTCTGTCACGGGCCGTACTGCCGCGGGCGTTAAGGGCATGACGATGGGCGAAGGCGACGAGCTGCTTGCCTGCATGCCCAACTCATCAGAGGGCGAAGTGCTGCTGGTGACGGAAAAGGGCTTTATGAAACGCGTGCTGCTGATCGACTTTGACCTGCAGGCGCGGGGCGGCAAAGGAGTCAGGTGCTTTAACCTGCTTAAGAACGCTTCCAACGGCACGTATATCGTCGCGGCGATGGAGGTAAAGGAACCGTTCAACTTTATATGCCGCCTCACGGGCGACCAGACCCAGATATTCAACACCGACCACGTGAAGATCGAGCGACGGGAAAGCAAGGGCAGCATGTACGCCATGTGCGTACTGGGAGATACGGTAGAAGAAGTATACAGGGGGTAAGTTATGGAATACGGACTGCAGATGTACTCCGTACGGGACATTACGGGAAAGGATCTGAAGGGCGCGCTCAAACAGGTCGCTGATATCGGCTACAGGTACGTGGAGTTCGCGGGCTTTTTCGGAAATGAAGCCGGGGAAGTAAAGAGCTGGCTGGATGAATACGGCCTTGAAGCCAGCGGCACGCACACGGGCATAAACGCGCTGCTGGATGATTACGAGGGCACGGTAAAGTACCATAAAACCTTAGGCTGCCGCGCGATAATCATTCCAGGGGCGGATCTGTCCTGCCAGAAAAAACTGGACGCGTTCGTAAAAAATGTCAACATGCTCGTGCCCAGGCTCAAGGACGAGGGCATAACTCTGGGCTATCACAACCACGGCCATGAGTTCCGGGCGAACAGTGACGGCAGCATGATCCACGAACAGCTGGTGTACCGCACCGATATGCGCTTTGAGATTGACACCTTCTGGTACTACGACCAGACGGGACTGTCCGCGGCCGGCATACTGGAAAGGCTGAAGGACAGGATAGACTTCATACATATAAAAGATGGTTTCCGCCGCGGGGAAGGCATGCCGCTGGGCTGCGGAGACGCGCCGGTGCGCGACGCCTACGACACTGCCAGAAAACATGGCATGCTCATGGTTGTGGAGAGCGAGAGCCTGAAGCCGGATGGGATCAGCGAGGCGCGCGAGTGCTTTAAATACCTAAGGCGGCAGGAAAACAATTAACCTTCCCGCGCTTTTAGCGAAGAAAAGCGGGGAATAATATAATCATTTGACATAAACGAGGTTTGGAGGAGGATTCTCATGGCGGCTTTAACCATGGACAAACTGGTCGCACTGTGCAAAAACAAGGGCTATATATTCGCGGGAAGCGAGATCTACGGAGGACTCAGCAACACCTGGGACTACGGTCCTCTGGGCGTGGAGTTCAAAAACAACGTAAAAAAAGCCTGGTGGAAGAAATTCGTGCAGGAAAGCCCTTACAACACGGGCGTGGACTGCGCGATACTCATGAACCGTGAAGTGTGGGTGGCGTCCGGCCACGTGGGCGGCTTCAACGATCCGCTGATGGACTGCAAGGCGTGCAAGGCCCGCTTCCGGGCGGACAAGCTCATCGAGGATTTTACCGAAGGCAAGGAGACGGGCGATGGCTGGTCCAACAAGGAACTTGAGGATTACATAAAAGAGCACGCGATACCCTGCCCCGTGTGCGGCAAAAGCGACTTTACTGGCATCCGCCAGTTCAACCTCATGTTCAAGACCCATCAGGGCGTGAACGAGGATTCCGCGGCGGAGATATACCTGCGCCCGGAGACGGCCCAGGGCATATTCGTGAACTTCCAGAACGTCATGCGCACCACCCGCAAAAAACTGCCCGCGGGCATCGCCCAGATAGGCAAGTCGTTCCGCAACGAGATAACTCCCGGCAACTTCATTTTCCGCGTGAGAGAATTCGAGCAGATGGAACTGGAGTTCTTCTGCGTGCCCGGCACTGACCTGGAATGGTTCAACTACTGGCGCTCCTTCTGCCGCGACTGGCTGCTTTCTCTGGGCATCAAGGAGGAAAACCTGCGCCTGAGGGACCATGAGAAGGATAAACTGGCCTTCTATTCCAAAGCCACCACGGACTTTGAGTTCTTGTTCCCCTTCGGCTGGGGCGAACTCTGGGGCGTGGCCGACAGGACGGATTACGACCTTAAGCAGCATCAGGAGCATTCCGGCAAGTCCATGGAGTATCTGGACCCCGTGACCAACGAAAAGTTCATACCTTATTGCGTGGAGCCCTCTCTGGGCGTGGACAGGGCAGTGCTGGCCTTCCTGTGCAACGCCTACGAGGAGCAGGAGCTCGAGGGCGGCGACGTTAGGACCGTGCTGCACCTGCATCCCGCGCTGGCGCCTGTCAAGTGCGCGGTACTGCCCCTGCAGAAGAACAAGCTGGGAGACAAGGCGAAGGAGGTCTACTCCCTGCTGAGCAAGCGCTTCATGTGCGAATACGACGAGACCGGCTCGATAGGCAAGCGTTACCGCAGGCAGGACGAGGCGGGCACGCCCTTCTGTGTGACGGTTGACTTCGACACTCTGGAGACGAATAAAGTCACCGTAAGGGACAGGGACAGCATGCAGCAGGAGCTGGTTGAGATTGACGCCCTGCCCGCGTGGATCGAAGCGAAAATGGAGTTTTAAGGCGCTTTAGTGATGAAAAAACTGTGCTGCCTGCTGGCGTGCCTGGCGCTGATGTGCCTGGGCGCGGCACTGGCCGATAACTGGCAGTTCTGGGAAAAGGCCGACGGGACGATCGTGCTCAGCTCCCGCAGCGTAGAGGGAGGCGAGGTGATCACAGCCTTAAGCCTGGGCAAGGGTGAGACGCGCCTGATAGAAGTGGAAGGGGTATACAGACCTGAGTTCCATACCAACCGCTACTATATCGCCCGGGTCGATGAAGGCGGAGTGCTGACCACTGAACAGACGGGAGACGCCCGAATAAGCGTGTACTATGACGACAAAAAACACGCTGACCTTGCCGTAAAAGTCCTGAAGAACCCTTCCAAGCTGGAGATAGACAAAACCGCCATGGAGCTCCAGGTCGGCGAAAGCTACCAGCTCCGCTACCGGATGACCAAGAATACCTATTCTTCATTAAGGTGGTACTCGACTGACGAACAGGTCGCGCTGGTAGACCGCCACGGCAAGGTCACGGGAGTAGCTCCCGGGGAATGCCAGGTGTATCTGGAGACCGAAAACGGCCTTGAAGTAAAGTGTGACGTGACAGTGCCGCTGCCGGCGCCTGCTCAGGTGATAACTGAGAAATACGCCGAGGGGTACGCGTTTGAAAGCACCCTCCTTGAGTACGAGCTTAGGGGCGGCTGGCAGGAAACGGTGGCCTTGGCATCCTCCGACGAAAGCATCCTCACGGTGGACGAAAGCGGGCGCGTGGCCTGCCTTAAGCAGGGAGAAGCCGTCGTAACGCTCGCAGCCTCCCGTGGCGGACAGGCTCAGGTATACTTTACGGTGCTGCCGGCGGCTTCTCAGGTCATTCCGGAAAAAGGGATATACTTTCTGTACACGGGGGGCAGCGTCAAGCTGAACGTCCGGACGCAGGGAGGAAGCGGCGCGTTTACAGCCTCGTGCCAGGACGAAGAGACAGCCCGGGTCGAGGGGGAAACGCTTTATGCCCTGAAACAGGGCATATCCTCGGTGCGTTTTGACGCGCCGGGCGGCGCTTACGCGGAAAGCCTGCTGATCGTGCGGGACAAGCCCGAAAATACGGCGCTGAAGCTGAAAAGCGACGAAATGGCCGTAGGCGAGACCCAGATGCTGAGCCTGGAAGGTGACGCTTTCCCGGGAGCGGAGATCTCCGTTTATTCCACTGCCCCAGGGGTGTTCAGCGTAGACAAAAGAGGCCGCGTCGCGGCGCTGTCAAAGGGCGACGGCGAACTGGTCGCTGAAGTCGGCGGACTTACGTTCAGGTATCAGATAAAGGTCGGAAAACTGGCGGCCGGACTGGAGTTCGGGGAAAAAGAAACCGTGTTAGGCGCGGGCGACAGCATCATTTTGTCTGCCCGGCACATCGACGGCGCGGGAGAGATAACATATTCCTGCCCGGATGCCGGAGTAAAGATCGAGGGCGACTGCCTCACGGCCCTTTCCCCGGGAGAGTACAGTGTGTCTGCACGTCTGATAAGCGGTTCCGGCGCGGAGATGAAGCTCACGGTCTGTCCCGCGGCTTCGCGCCTGACGCCCGCGTTCGCGGAAGCGTCGATAGGCGAAGGAGATACGCTGGAGATACCCGTGAGCTTCGAGAGCGGCGAGTATTCCGTGCTGTCCTGGCTCAGTGCCGACGAGAAGCTTGCGAAAGTGTCTGAAGGACATTTGACCGTCCTCGCGTCAGAAGGCAGCAGCTATGCGGAAGTGTCGACCGCGCAAGGAGTGAAGGCGAGGATCGCGATCAACGCCCTGCCCGCGCCGACAGAGTTTGATCTGGGCTTTGTTAAGGTGGATCAGGGCGGGCTGTTTACCGACTATGTGAGTTTGAATGCGGGGGAGAGCATTAACGTAACGCCCGGATTCAGCCAGCCGTACACCCATGTGACTTATACGGTTTCTTCGTTCGATCCCGGCGTGGCAAAAGCCGAAGGCGGATGCATAGTGGGTGTGAAGGCCGGAGTCGCAAGGGTAAAAGTGGAAACTTACAACGGCGTAAAACGGGAAATCCTTGTGGAAGTCAAATAATATATCAAATAAAGGAGTGGGACAAATGAAAGCGATCATAAACGGCCGCGTTGTGCTTGAAAACGCGACCGTTACGGGTCAGGCGGTGCTCTTTGACGAGAAGATCGTAGGCATCGTGCCGGAAAACGAGGTCAGGGACTGTGAGATCATCGATGCCAAAGGCAGATACGTGCTGCCCGGGCTGGTGGACATGCATATCCACGGATACCTGGGCGAGGACGCGTCCGATGGCAAGGCGGAAGGCATACGCACCATGGCGCGGGGCATTGCCAAAAACGGCGTGACCAGCTGGCTGCCTACCACAATGACCGTGAGCTACGCTGAGCTCGAGGCCGCGTTCGAAGCGATCCGCACCGTCAAAAAAGAGACCGAAGGCAACAAGTTCGACGGCGCGCAGATCATGGGCATAAACGCCGAAGGCCCGTTCATCAATCCCTCCAAGAAGGGCGCTCAGGCCGGGGAGCATATCCGCCCCTGCGACCCGGAATTCATCGCCAAATACGCGGACATCATAAAAGTGTTCACCGTTGCTCCCGAAATGAAGGGCAACCTGGCGGCGCTCAGGCGCATCCATAAGGAATTCCCCAAACTGCTCATCTCCATGGGCCACACCTCCGCGACTTTTGAGCAGGCCCAGAAGGGCGTCAGGGCGGGCGTAAGGCACGTGACCCACCTGTTCAACGCCATGACGCCCCTTATGCACCGTGACCCCGGCGTGGTGGGCTGCGCCCTGAGTGACAACCGGCTTTCCACCGAGCTCATCGCCGATACCTTCCATGTAAATAAAAACCTGTTCAAGCTGGTGAGCGAGCTAAAGGGCGACAAGCTGGTGCTGATCACCGACTGCACCCGCGCGGGCGGCATGCCCGACGGCGAGTATTCCCTGGGCGGACAGCCGATATACGTAAAGGGCATAGAGTGCCGCCTGGCTGACGGAACCATCGCCGGCAGCGTGTTAAAGCTCAACGAAGCGGTACGCAACATGCACCTGAACGCAAAACGTCTGCCCATACACAAGGTGGTCAGGATGGCCAGCCTGAACCCGGCCAAAGCGCTGGGCATAGACGGTGCCAAGGGCTCCATCAAGCCCGGCAAGGACGCGGATTTCTGCTTCGCGGACGACGATTTCAAAATCAGCCGCACCATACTGCGCGGCCGAACGATCTACAGCGGGGAGGATAAATGATTATGCAGCTTAAGGTGGTTCCCGTATACGATCCAGAGTTTACTCCCATGATAAAATATGTGGAGGAATACGAGCAGGCGGTGGCGGCGGCAGAAAAGCAGCCCATCGCCGTGAGTGTTGAAAGAAACAAGGGCTATGTGCACACGGTAAAAATGGATATATTTAAGGACGGCACCCGGGATGAGGATAACTTCCGCGTGGTGGAACGGCTTGTTAAGACGCTTTTGTGGGTGTACGGCGGCTGGAAGATAACGATATCGGGCTCCAGACCCGTGTACGGGCATATTGCCAAAGCATACGCGAAGGACGGCGCCAGGGCGTTCGACAACGACTTTATGAGCGGCGTGTACGAGACTGAGTTCGCTGTGGAGTACGTGCCGGACGTAAAAGACGTGCCTGCCACCAACGAGTCCTCCGCTCCTGTCGGCAAGCACCTGGACGGCTGCCGCATAGGCTTCGACGCGGGCGGAAGCGACGTGAAAGTGTCCGCCGTGATCGACGGCCAGAGCGTCTACAGCGAGGAGATCGTGTGGCTGCCCAAGCAGCAGACAGACCCCGCTTACCACTATAACGGCATAAAGAACGCCATGCTGAAGGCCGCGGAGCATATGCCCCGCGTGGACAAGATCGGCGTTTCCTCAGCAGGCGTGTATATCGACAACCGCGCCATGGTGGCTTCCCTGTTCATGAGCCTGTCCCCCGAGGACAAGAAAAAGTGCAGGACCATCTACACGGACGTGGCTAAGGATCTGGGCAATGTCCCGATAGAGGTCGCCAATGACGGCGACGTTACCGCGCTGGCAGGCGCCATGGAACTGAACGCCGGCAACGTGCTGGGCATCGCGATGGGCACCAGCGAAGCGGGCGGCTACGTGGACGACAACGGCTACATCACCGGCTGGCTGAATGAGCTTGCCTTCGTGCCGGTGGACATGAACCCTGACGCGCTGGTTGACGAGTGGAGCGGCGACGTGGGCTGCGGCGTCAAATACTTTTCGCAGGACGCGGTGATCAAGCTCTGCCCCAAGGCCGGCATCGAGCTGGACAACAGCCTGACGCTCGCCCAGAAGCTAAAGTATGTGCAGAATCTTCATGCGCAGGGAGACCCCCGCACGGAGGGCATCTACCAGACCATAGGCGCCTACTTCGGCTACCAGATCGCGTATTACGCGCGCTTCTACAACATCAATCATGTGCTCATCATGGGCCGCGTGACCAGCGGCGAGGGCGGCAAGACGCTGCTCGCCACCGCGCAGCAGGTGCTGGACAGCGAGTATCCCGAGTTGGCTAAGCATATCTGCCTGCACATACCTGACGAGAACAGCCGCCGCGTGGGCCAGAGCGTGGCCGCGGCGAGCCTGCCTGCCTGACGGAACGGATAATAAAAGACTGGCGTGAAATACGCCGGTCTTTTGATGTGCGGAAAAAACCTGAATTTGGTTGTAAATACCAACTAATTGTGATATAATCCCACTTAGTATTACTTTAGAGGTGAGCTATGGGACACAGGGAACTGGGGAATTTGCTCAGGATCAGCCGCTGCTTCGATTCTTACCGCAGGCAGAGGCTCAAGGACGCGGACATCTATCCCGCGCTGTACCTGTTCGTGAGCCACGTGTGCATGCGACCGGGCCTCAATCAGGAAGAGCTGGCTGACGAGGTGTGCGTGGACAAGACCACCGCCGCCCATCACCTGTGCCGGCTGGAGGAGAAAGGATACGTGGAAAGGCGCATGTCATCCGAGGACGGCAGGTGCCGTCTGGTGTACCCCACAGAAAAAGCGCTTAAGCTGTTCCCGCTGCTCAGCCAGACCTACGAGGAGTATTACGAGGGGCTCATGTGCGGGCTGTCGGAAGAGGACAGGCAGCTGGTCGTGCGGCTGGGCGAAAAGCTGTGCGAGAATGCCAGAGCCATGACCGGGCGGGAGAAGGAAAAACAATGAAGCTGATATTCAGGGCCATCTCGAAATACAAATGGGAGGTTGCGCTGGCTGTTTTCATCAAGCTTATAGCCACCATGTGCGACCTGCTTCTGCCTTATATCCTTGAACACATGGTAGATCATGTGGTGCCCCGGGGAGTGCTGACGGAAGTGATCTTATGGGGGATCTCCATGTTCCTGGCGGCGTTTCTGTGCAGAACGTTCAACGTGTTCGCGAACAGGCGGGCGGTGTTCAACGCCCACCGGGTGAGCTATGATGTCAGGCAGGCGCTGTTCGAGAAGACGATAAACCTTTCCGGAAAGCAGTTCGACTCCTTTGGCCTGCCCAGCCTTATCAGCCGAATGACCAGCGACAGCTATAACGTACAAAGCGCCACCCAGCAGCTGCAGAGCCTGTGCGTGAGGGCGCCCATAATGCTCATTGGCGGACTGGTGATGACCCTCTCGATGGACAGGCACCTGGCGCTGATACTGGTCGTGATGCTGCCGTTTTTGCTGGCGATCGTGCTGTTCGTGTCTTCAAGGGGCATCCCTCTGTTCACTGGTGTGCAAAAGCGGCTGGACAGGGTCGTTCGTATCATGCGAGAGGACATTACCGGTATAAGGGTGGTAAAGGCGCTGAGCAAGGAGGATTACGAGATCCGCCGCTTCGAGGACGCGAATCAGGACATGACAAGGGGCGACATCAGGGCCAGCACCGTGATGGCGATACCCTCCCCGCTGATGCAGCTGAGCCTCAACGCGGGACTGGCGCTGGTGATAATACTGGGCGCGAGACGCGTGGACGCGGGGTTGACCCGTCCCGGCGTGATACTGGCGTTCCTTACGTATTTCAACATGATAACCATGGGCGTTATGGGCATAAACCGCATATTCATGACCATGAGCAAAGCTTCCGCCAGCGCCAACCGCATAGACGAGGTGCTCAAAACGCCTCCCGTCCAGCCCAGGCTTGAGGAAGCTGAGGCGAAAAAACCGGAAGGCGAGGGCTTCATCCGCTTCGAGAATGTCACATTCCGCTACAACGCCGCGGAAGAGGGCTCAGAGGGCTTCGCGGGAGAAAAGCAGGCAAGCGCGCTCACAGACATAAGCTTTTCCCTAAGCAGAGGTGAAAGCCTGGGGATAATCGGTCCTACGGGCTGCGGCAAGACGACCATAATCAACCTGCTGATGCGGTTTTATGACGTGGAGGACGGAGGCGTATTCGTGGACGGCCGTGATGTGAGGAGCTACGAAAAGGACGAGCTGAGGCGCAAGTTTGGCGTGGCGCTGCAAAACGACATGGTGTTCCAGGACACGCTCAGGGAAAACATAGACTTCGGCAGGAAGCTTTCCGCCGAGGACATAGAAAACGCCGCCTCAGACGCCCAGGCGGGCGAGTATATACGCGGTCTTGAGAACGGGCTGGACTACGAAGCCAGCATAAAGGGCGCCAACCTGTCCGGGGGGCAGAAGCAGAGGCTGCTTGTTGCCAGGGCCCTGGCAGGCCGGCCGGAGATACTCGTGCTGGACGACTCTTCCAGCGCTCTTGACTATAAAACGGACGCTGCCATGCGCAGGGCGATAGAACAGCACCACTCCGATTCCACGCTCATAATGATCGCGCAGCGGGTGTCCAGCATAATGGGCATGACCAAGGTGATGGTCATGGACGGCGGAAGGATAATCGGTTTGGGTACGCACGCGGAGCTGCTGAAGACCTGCCCGGCGTACAAAAAGATCTACGACGTGCAGATGGGCGCGGAGGTGTAAACATGCCGGGCAAGGGAGACAGAGGCGGCGTAAAAGAGAAGCCGAAAAACACAGCCGGCGCGCTCAAGCGCATCATCAGTTACCTGATGAAGTACAAATATCTTGTGCTGGCGTTCATAATCCTCACTTTCGTGAGCAATCTGGGCAACCTGATCGGTCCGCGCCTGGCAGGCAGGGCCATAGACGCCATAAGCGTGGAGGACGGCCCCATAGACATGAAGACGGTCACCCGTTACGCGCTGCTTATGCTGCTGTTTTATGTGGGCGGAAGCCTGATAAGCTTTACGGTCAGCATCGGCATGATGCGTGTGGGGCGCATGATATCCCGCAACATGCGCAGGGACGTGTTCAACAAGCTGATGAAACTGCCGGTGGGATACTTTGACAGGCATCAGGCGGGTGACATTATTTCACGCGTTTCCTACGACATAGACGTGGTCACGGTGAGCCTTTCCACCGACGTGGTGCAGATAGTCACCAGCCTGGTCACGGTGCTGGGCAGCTTTACCATGATGCTGATTATCTCTCCTCCGCTGGTGGTGTGCATGGTGTTCACGATACCGGTGTCGATTCTGTTCACCAGGCACATGGGCAAAAAGACGCGCCCGCTTTACTCCAAACGTTCCGCGTCCTACGGCAGGATGAACGGTTTTACGGAGGAGATGTTCTCTGGCCAGAAGACGATACTTGCGTACGCAGGCGAGGAAAGGGTGTGCGGCAACTTTTCCCGGATAAACAGTGACGCGGCAGAGGCCTACAAAAACGCCGACGGACTGGGCATGACGATGGGTCCCACGATCGGCATGATAAGCAACATGGGTCTTGCGGCCATAGGCCTTGGCGGCGCGATAATGTATATGTTCAAGTGGGTGACGCTGGGGCAGATATCCAGCTTCGTTCTGTACAGCCGCAAGTTTTCCGGGCCGATAAACGAGATCGCCAACATCATAAACGAGATCTTTTCCGCACTGGCGGCGTCGGAGCGCGTGTTCGCCCTGCTGGACGAGACCGAGGAAGTCAAGGACATCTATGGCGCGAAAGAGCTTGCGGACTGCCAGGGCGAAGTGGAGACCAGGCACGTGGCCTTCGGCTACATCCCCGGCAAAACTGTTCTTAAGGATTTAAGCTTCGTTGCGAAGCCGGGCCAGACGATAGCCATAGTCGGCCCGACCGGGGCGGGCAAGACCACAATAATCAACCTGCTCATGCGCTTTTACGATCCGCTCGGCGGCGAGATACATGTGGACGGCAGGGAACACAGGGAATACACAATGGAAAGCCTGCGGCGCAGCTACGCCATGGTACTTCAGGACACCTGGGTCTTCAGCGGCACCATATTCGACAACATAGCCTACGGAAAGGAGAATGCCACCATGGAAGAGGTGGTCACGGCGGCCAAGGCTGCCAGGATCCACTCCTACATAATGGGCCTGCCCCAGGGCTATAACACGGTCATCACCGAGGACGGCGGCAACATAAGCAAAGGGCAGAAGCAGCTTCTTACCATCGCCAGGGCCATGCTGTACGACACTAATATGCTTATACTGGATGAGGCTACGAGCAACGTGGACACGGGCACGGAGCGGCAGGTGCAGAAGGCCATGGCCGAGCTTATGAAGGGGCGCACCTGCTTCGTGATCGCCCATCGCCTGTCCACCATCCAGCATGCGGACAACATACTGGTCGTGGACCACGGGGACGTGGTGGAGATGGGCAGGCACGAAGAGCTTATGACGCTGAAAGGTTTTTACTACAGGCTGTACGCCAGCCAGTTTGATTAAGAAAACAAAAGCGAAGCAACGATCAGAAAACGGGGGTTTATCATGAACGGCACATCGGACAGGAACGCTTATCCGCAGTTTACCCAAAGCTCGGAGGAAACGAAGGCGAACGTCGCAAAAGGCGGGCTTGATGATTTCAGGGTCAGCCCTGCGGTGCACAATCGGCCAGGCGCGCTCAAAAGCGCGGAGGTGACGCAGCGCGGAGTAATTTTGAGATATGGGGTAAAGGCGAGGCAAAGCGTGCTGTCCTATACCCATGAAACGGCGCTGGACCTGTACAAACCCGCCGAACCGGTACTAAAAGATCTGTTTTTGCGCATCGAGCTGTGGACAGACAGCATCTTTCGCGTGGTTTTTTCAGGTGAAAGGGAGATCAAGGATATCTATTCCGGCTTGCCCTCGGATATGCGCATGCTTGTGGGCGAGCCAGAAAATGTGAGATTCAGCTTTGCGGACAATACGCTAACTACCGACAGTATACGCTTGAGCATCGATCCTGGATCGGCGCGCGTCACGGCCGCCTATACTGACGGCAACGTGTTTTTTTCACAGCTCAAGACCGATTTCCAGGCGGCGGATATATACGATCTTTCGCTTAGTGTACTTGAAGGCAAAAAGGCGTGCTTTGAAGCGGCAGAGCTGGACAATGACGAAATAATATACGGTCTGGGCGAGCGCTTCGACAGCATCGTGCGCAACGGCAGGCGCGTGGATTTCCGCAACAAGGACGCCGTGGGCACCACAAGCCCGCGCACGTACATCAACATACCGTTTTATCTTTCCACCAAGGGCTACGGACTGTTTCTGAATTCCTCCGCCCAAACGGACTGGCAGGTAGCTACCGGTGACTTGAGCGCCGTGCAGTTCGCCGTAAAGGACGGGCAGCTGGACTATTTTGTCATCGCGGGTAAAACGCCGCGGGAGATAATAAAGGGATACTGCCGTCTGACCGGCTTTTCAAAACTTCCTCCGCTGTGGTCGTTCGGGCTGTGGATGAGCCGAAACAGTTACACCTCCTGGGATATAGTCGACAGGATCGCAAAAGAGGTCAGAGAAAAAGACATCCCCTGCGATGTGCTGTGCCTGGACACGGCGTGGTTCAAGCAGGACTGGAACTGTGACCTTAAGTTCTCACCGGAGAGGTTCGCCGACCCCGAGGCGCATATGGCGAAGCTGAAGGAGCAGGGCTTCAGGATATCGCTGTGGCAGTACAACTTCATACCGCCGCGTGAAGACAACTCGAACTACCTTGAAGCGGTCAGGTACGGATATCTGGCCAAGGATAAGGATGGCAGACCGTACCAGCTGCCCAAGTCGTGCAAAGGCAGTTGGACGGACGATGTGATAATAGACTTCTCCAATCCGGATGCGAGACGCTGGTACGCCGCCAAGATAAAGGCGCTGATGGATCTGGGCGCAGGCGTGATAAAGACCGACTTCGGCGAGGGCATCCCAGAGGAAGCTGTTTACGAGGGCATAGAAGGCGAATACTTCCACAACCTGTATTCACTTGTATACAACGCCACGGTATTCGGCGCTTCGACGGATAATATCGTCTGGGCGCGCAGCGGCACGGCGGGCTCCCAGCGTTATCCTCTCCACTGGGGCGGGGACAGCCAGTGCAGCTTTGAAGCGCTGGCAGGTACGCTCAGGGGAGCGCTTTCCGCCGGAATGAGCGGGATCCCGTTCTTTTCTCACGACATAGGCGGCTTTATTGGCAATCCGGACGACGAATTGTACGTGCGCTGGGCGCAGATGGGGCTGTTTTCATCCCATTCGCGCTGCCACGGAGTGGGCAACGAGACCCATAGAGAGCCCTGGTATTTTTCAAAAGAAGCCTGCGACATATTCCGTTTCTACGACAAGCTGCGCTATTCGCTCATGCCGTACATTTATGAGCAGGCCGGGAAAAGCGTCGAGACGGGGCTTCCCATGATGAGGGCGCTGTATCTGGAGTATCCCGAAGACAGGAATGTCAGGTACATAGACGACGAATACCTTTTCGGAGACGAACTGCTCATCGCTCCGGTACTCAAACCTCTGAGCAAAAGCAGGACGCGGGACATATATCTACCCAAGGGCACATGGTTTGATTATTTCACAAAGCAGCGCATCGATTCCAACGGGCAGTGGATAAGCAGGGAAGTGGATTTGGCCACGCTGCCCATCTACGTAAAACAGGGTGCGAAGCTTAAGTACTGTTCCGCGGATACCACCTTGAAGGACGGCATGGGCGAGATCGTCAGGACAGAGGAATGGAAATGACCTCCCGACGGGACGTCAAATGAATTAGGCAGATAAAGGAAAAAGGTATGGAATTTCGTTTTGCCCGGGAAGGGGACTGCGCGCTCATACTTCAGTTCATCAGCCGGCTGGCGGATTATGAAAAGCTGTCCGACCAGCTGGTGGCCACGGAGGAAATGCTTAAGGAATGGATCTTCGACAAACAGATTGCTGAGGTGCTTTTTGTGCTGGAGGAAGGCAAGGAGGTGGGCTTTGCCCTGTTTTTTCACAATTTCTCCACTTTTCTTGGGCGCGCGGGGATCTATCTTGAGGATCTCTTCGTGCTGCCGGAGTACAGAGGCCGGGGACTGGGCAGGGGCTTGCTTAAGGAACTGGCTCATATCGCAGTCATGCGCGGCTGCGGACGGCTGGAATGGTCATGCCTGGACTGGAACGCTCCCAGCATAGGTTTTTATCTTTCAATGGGCGCGACCGCGATGGACGAATGGACGACATACCGCGTAACAGGGGACAGTCTGAAGAAGCTGGCGGAACAGACGGGGCAAAACTAAAAGCGCGCATGTAAAGGAGAACAAAAATGAAGATCAGCATGGTGCTGTTCGATCTGGACGGGACATTGCTTCCAATGGATATGGATGAATTTACGAGCGGCTATTTTAAGCTGCTGGCAAAAAAGGCGGCGCCGCGGGGATATGAGCCCCGGGCGCTAGTCAAAGCGATCTGGCACGGAACGGCTGCAATGGTGAAAAACGACGGCAGCTGCCTTAACGAGGAGGCGTTCTGGAAAGACTTTGCCTCGTCTTACGGAGAACAGGCGCTTAACGACAGGGAACTGTTCGAAGAGTTTTACGCCAATGAGTTCAGACAGGCGAAACAGTTCTGCGGTTTCGATCCCGGGGCGGCTGATGCTGTCCGCTGGATCCGTGAGGCGGGGTATCGGGTCGCGCTGGCGACAAACCCGCTTTTCCCCAAAGCCGCTACCGAGATCCGTATACGCTGGACCGGCCTTGAACCGGAAGAGTTCGAGTTTTATACGACATATGAAAATATAGGCTATTGCAAGCCCAACCTGGACTACTATAGGGAAGTGCTCAGGCGTGCCGGCCTGATGCCGGAAGACTGCCTTATGGTAGGAAACGACGTGGGGGAGGACATGGTCGCGTCACAGCTGGGCATGAAGGTGTTCCTGCTTACGAAATGCCTGATAAACAAGGCGGGCGATGACATAAGCAAGTATCCAAACGGGGACTTTAAAGCGCTCAAAGAGTTCATACTGCACAGCGATTGAGTCCACCTGCGCGGCTTGTTTCGGGACCAAAGGGCTGGCTGTTCACCATGCCTTCCGCGTATCTCACGGCGTTAAGCGCAGTATATTTCGAACCGGATATCTGGATGGACGCGGCTATGATATCACGCCGCCGCCCAGACACTCGTCGTTCTTGTAGAAAGCAACGGTCTGGCCGGGGGTGACCGCGCGCTGAGGGACGAGGTACTCCATATCCACCCGGTCATCACGGGGCATTATCAGCACATCCTGCAAAGGCTGGCGGTGGCGGAAACGGGCCTTGCACGCAAATTCCTGTCCGCAGGGAACGGGCGAGAGGCCGCTTATCCAGCTGACCTCTTCTGCTGTACCCTGTCGGGTGTACAAAAGGGGACTGTCCTGCCCCTGGGACACGATCAGCCGGTTGCCGGGCAGGTCTTTTCCCACTACGAACCAGGCTTCACCCGTGCCTCTGCCGCCTATCCCCAAGCCCTTGCGCTGGCCAAGAGTATAGTACATAAGTCCGTCGTGCCGGCCCAGTACTTCACCTTCAGGGGAAACGATCTCTCCGGGCTGGGCAGGCAGATAATTGCTTAAAAACTGCCTGAAGTTGCGTTCGCCGATAAAGCAGACTCCCGTGGAGTCTTTTTTTTCTGCAACCGGCAGACCGGCCGCCCTGGCGATCTCCCTTACACGGGACTTTGTTATATCCTTCAGGGGGAACATGGCTTTGGACAGCTGAGCCTGTGTGAGCATGCATAAAAAGTAGGTCTGATCCTTGTTGCCGTCTGCCGCGGTGAGCAGATGATAAAGCCCGTCATCCCGCTTTTCAACTCCCGCAAAATGGCCTGTAGCCAGCTTTTGCGCGTCAAGTGATTCCGCAAGTTCGAGCAGAGGCGCAAACTTGATCTCACGGTTGCACAGCACGTCCGGATTAGGGGTGCGCCCTTTTCTGTATTCGCTCAGAAAGCGGCTGAAGACTCTGTCAAGGTACTGCTGATGGTAAGATACGGAGTAATAAGGAATGTCCAGCAGCTGGGCGACGCTACGGGCGTCGGCAAAATCAGCGGCGGCGGTGCACACCCCGTCGTCCTCCCAGTTGTTCATAAATACGCCTATCACTTCATGCCCCTGCTGCTTGAGCAGGTACGCGCACACGGAGGAATCCACCCCTCCGCTCAAGCCCACCACGATCCGCACAGGCCGCCTCCGAAGAAGAATCTTAATTAAAGTATATCATCCGCGCGGCAATAAAGCAAGCTTCCCGGAACGCACAGCCCCTTGCAAAAATCACCTGAGTGTGATAGAATATAATTGGATTGTTATAAGGGAAAAATTTGAATGAAGAAGTTTTTAGCGCTGATCTGCCTTTTCTGCCTTGCCTGTTCCATTGTTCCGAGGGCAGCGGAAGCAGCCACAGACCTGATAGGTTCAAGCCGCATCGGGTTTTATTACCAGTACGCTGGCGGTGGCAAAGATCAGAAGGGAACATACGATACGCTGTTGGCTTCCCGTTTATATTCTCTGTACGGGCACAGCACGATCTATATGAGCTCCAGCACGTCAAAGTACCTTACGGGGCGCGGCTGCTGCCTGTTCGCCCATGCCCACGCATATCAGTTCCTGCTGGGCAAAGCGGCCACAAACGAGCAAAGGGCGGACATTCTTTATAAATTCCTGAAGATCAAGCCCAAATGGAGCAACACTGGTTCTTCCATGAGCCCGCCCAATTCGGAAAGTATTTACAAAAACTACCTGGCGTCCCTGCCAGGCGTCTCGCTCTACAGCGGCAACATGAACACGGCAAGCGCGGTAGCGTCGTTTTTTACGGGAGGAAAAAGCGTAGCCATAGTGCACGTGCCCAACCATTTCGTGTGCGCGATAGGCTGCACGGTATATAACGGCACAAGGTACATACATATTGTGGACTCGGCGATAACGGGCACGATCGCGAAGGGCAGGCTGCAAAAAGCTTACAGTCTGGACTTCTCGACCACGTATACCGTCAGCAACGTGGTGGATTATTCCGGCAAGGTATTCGAGTACTACCTGCCATACTCGGAATTCACCAAAACCAACACTTCCATAAAGGCGGAATTCCGGGCGGCGTTTGTGGCGGGAAGCATGCCCGCCTACAGGCTGATCCCCCAGAAGGACGAGCTCCTGCTCACACAGGGGAGCAGCGCGCAGATAGTCATCACAAACTCTGAAGAGACCATCGCATATACCTCGTCCAACGTGAACGTGTGCACCGTATCGTCGACGGGCCTTGTGACATATGTCGGACCGGGTACCGCTAAAGTCACCTGCGGTGAGATAGACGCGCTGAGGAACAGCTGTACCGTAAACGTCTGCTGTGTCCAGACGGACACGTCCGGTACGCTGGTGGCGGGAGTGGGCGAGAAACCCAAGCCCCGCCTTCTGAGCGGCACTCTTCCCGCAGGGGCGAAGTTCGTGCTGAGCGATCAGGACACCTCTTACGTGGGTGCGAGGGTGATAACCGTTAAGCTGCTGGACAAGAATGGAGACGAGGTCGCGAGATATAACCTTACGCTGGCAGTCGTCAGCCCCGCCAGCACCCTCGTTCTCCCCGCGGGACTCAAAGTGATCGAAAGCGGCGCTTTTGAAAACTCGGGTGCTTTCCTGACGCTGGTGATCCCGCCGAGTGTGGACCAGATCGGGGCTGGGGCGTTCGCACAGTCTCAGCCGGCCGTGGTATTTTGCGCAGATCCCAGCCTCGTAAGCGGGATGTTCGGAGGAAACACGGTGGTAGTCAACGATCCGGACGCTTACTATAGCTGGGCGAACAGCTGACGGCTGAGGGAACAGCCGGAGGAAAGGAGATCAAAGCGTGTACGTTAAGCTCGATGCCATAAAGCGGGAGAAGCTTGGGGGCGAAGGCAGTGCCCGGGTGATCATTGGTGACGCCCGTGTTCAGCTCAAACGGCTGACTGAGGAATGCCCCGGCAGCGCGTCGCTTATATACATGGATCCTCCTTTTATGACCGGACAGCAGTTTTACGCCCACATGAGGGTGGGCGAAGGAGGCTGGAAGAGCGGCAAAGGTGAGATCCAGCTGCCATCCTACGCTGATACTCTGCCCAGGGATGAATACCTCGCTTTTATGCGGGAGACGCTCACGCTCTGCCGGGAAATGCTTGCGGATGACGGGCTGATCTTCATCCACCTGGACTTTCGCGCCGCCGCGCGGGTACGAGTGCTGGGGGACGAGATATTCGGCGAGAACAATTTCGTGAACGAGATCATCTGGGCGTATGAAAGCGGAGGCCGCAGCCGGCGCTTTTTTGCCCGCAAACACGACGTGATACTGCTTTACGCCAAGACGCAGGACTACGACCTGCACATAGATGACGCGGCTGCGCTTTTAAGACAGGACAAAAAGAACCACCTGAGCCGCGGGGTGGACGAAGATGGGCGCGCCTACCGCTACATCGTGAGCGGAGGCAAGACATACAGGTATTATGAGGACGAGCCGGTGCCGCCCTCCGATGTGTGGACGGACATCAGCCACCTGCAGCAGAGGGATCCCCAGCGCCTGGGTTACGACAACCAGAAGCCATTAAAGCTGCTTGACAGGATAGTCCGGGCGGCTTCGCGCGCGGGAGATCTGGTGCTTGACCCCTTCTGCGGCGCCGCCACGGCGCTGGAAGCCGCAGTCAGCAATGGCAGGCGCTTTCTGGGCATCGACCAGTGCCCTATTGCGCTCACCTGCGCGGAGAAGCGCAGGAGCGGAGCCGGACTTACGCTGGACGCTGAGCCGTCTCAGGGCGCGCCTGAGTTCGATGTGGAGATAGTCCAGGGCATTACCGAGCAGAAAGTCTACCTGACGCGCTTTATGATAGACGGGACTGATACCGGCCCTCTGCCGGAAGGCTTTGACGGGCTGGACGGCTGGGCGGCGGGTTATGTTGAGGGCGAAGAGTTTATCGCCTGCGACAGCGAGACACGCCAGTTTTCCGGGCCGCGTTTAAAGCTGTGCCTGAGCCTGCCGATGGAGATAGAAACTCCGGCTGTCAGGCTCACCGACGCGCTGGGACGTCGATATTTCTTCATGATAAGGTAGGGAGCGCGGTATATGCTGCTTAATGTGGGGGACGTGGTAAGGCTTAAAAAGCCTCACCCCTGCGGGGGATACGAGTGGACGCTGACAAGGGTCGGCGCCGACATAAAACTGAAATGCGATACCTGCGGACACGTGGTTATGCTGGACAGGCAGGTGTTCGAGAAACGAGTCAAAAAAATAGTAAAAACTGCGCAAGAGGGAACAAATGACGAAGAAAAGCAAGAAGAATAAAAAGAGGCAGAGAAGACGGAGCCTTAAGATATTCTTTATCTGTCTGCTGACGGCGCTGCTCGCGGCGGTGCTGGTCAGACTGTTTTGGATAGAGACCGTTCACGTGGCCAGCGACGCGATGAGTCCCAGATATATCAGCGGGGATATAGTGGCGGTCAACAAGCTGGTGGACGTGACAGAGATCAAACGGGGCGACGTAGTGTACGCATCCGTGGGGGGCTTCAGGCTCATCCGGCAGGTTGCGGGCATCGAGGGCGACCTGATCGACGTAAGGGACGGCGTTCGCTATCTGGTCAACGCTGAAACAGGGGAAGAAATACGCCTTGGGGACGGTCTCAACCTAAACTACGGCACGATACCCCACGGCGCGTACTTCCTGCTCAGCCTGCAGCTGGATGAAGACGCCCCGGACAGCAGGGGGCTGGGCCTTATAAAACGCTCTGACATAATCGCAGTCCCGGGGAGCGTACTGTGGCCGCCTGCCAGAATGTTCAAGCATTAAAGGAGTACATAAAACTCAAGGAGTACATAAAATGAAAGACAACAATATCAACGACGTAAAGCCCGAACAGGGTGAAGAAACCAAACAGACCGTTGATGTCCAGCCTGAAGGGATTCAGATCGAAGAGGTTCCGGCTAAGGAAACTCAGCAGGCCGCTTCTCAGGCGGGGCAGGCACAGATAGGCCTCTTGCAGGCGATGTTTATCAAAAAGAAAGTGCTCAAAACGCTGCCCATCTACAAGCAGCACAAGGTGCTTTTTGAGATAAAGGACTGGGTATCGTCCATCATTTTCGCGCTGATAGCGGTGTATATAATTAAGACTTTCCTCGTGTGGCCCATCGCCGTGTCGGGCAACAGCATGAATCCTACTCTGGCAGACAAAGAGCGCCTGCTGGTGACCAGCTATGACGTGAGGTTCGGTTCAAGCCCCAAGAAGGGAGACGCGGTGATCTGCCACTACCCTGGCAGAACGACCAAATGGCTGGGCATCTTTACCGTTAAGACAGATTTCGTGAAGCGCGTAATGGCTGTCGAAGGCGACACGGTAAAGCGGGTTAACGGCGTGACTTACGTAAACGATTTCGCGCTGGACCCGCAGCATGAAAACGGTCGCGGTTTAGGAAGTCGCAGTGGTATAAGGATTGGCGGAACCTTGGCGAGAGTCGGGTTTACCTACACGAAGGACGTGGAAGGCAATCTGACTTATTACTACAAGGGCAATGAAGTAAACCTGACAGATGAGGAAACGAGAGAGGTCTACTTCGACTATGAGTACACTCTAGGCAAGGGCGAATACTTTGTGATAGGCGACAACCGCTACAACTCACACGATTCCCGCGAGTGGAACGGCCCTGACCTGCCAATACTCTACACCAACGACGTGAGCGGAGACGTAGGGCCGATAGATAAGTCCATGATATCCGGACGTGTGCGGCGTGTGCTGCTGCCATTTAAAAATGGCAGGGTGGTCGAAAACGATCCAACGTATCTGTATGAGGATCATAAGAATTAGATAGTATGAAAAAGAGAGAGTCAAAAACAAACCCCTGGGCCAGGATACTGTGCATAGTCCTTGCGTGTCTGCTGGGACTTGGTTCCGCGGTGGCCATTATAATAGAGATAGCGGGCGTACACGTCCATTAAATGTTGATGAAGCCTGTGCGCCTGTTGTTCTTCGCTGTGATAGTGCTGGCGCTGGGGTGCGCCCTAGCGGAGAGTGATGCTTATTCGATCAAGGCGGTGTACCTGCCTGAGAGTTGCGCGCTCAAGGCTGAGATGGAAGTCAGGTACACGAACGTGACGGGCGAAAGCCTGTCGCAGGTCACCTTCGCACTGCCCGCCAACTGCTTCAGGCGTGCTTCCGCGCTGCCATACGACGCTGACACGCTGGAGGACGCGTTTCCCTGGGGATATGCGCCCTCAGGTATACAGCTGGAAAAGGTCGAGTTCGATTCGTCTCCTGCCAGGTACTCTTTTTTGCAGGGCGGGGACGTTTATTTTAGCGTGAACGCGGCTCTCGCGCCCGGAGAAACGGGGGTTTTCCGCTTTGAGTACACCCTGCTTCTGGGCGAGAACAGGGCGTTCCTGGGCTGCGGAGATGACGTAAGGCTGCGCCTGTTCTATCCTGTTGTATGTGCGTGGCAGGAGGGAGAGTTCGTCACTTATCCGCAGAGTGTGTGCGTGCACGATGTGTTTGCGGAACCGTCGCGCTTCTCCGTTTCCCTGCGTTTGCCGGTGGTGTATTCGGCGGCATGCGGGGGGACGTACACAAGAATGGAAACTGCAGATACGGCGGTTTACTTTTTTACGCTGGAAGACGCGGGCGGGTGCAGTCTGGTGCTCAGCAAGCGTTTCTACGAGTATACCGGACAAAGCGATCAGGGGACGCTTGTCAGCGTTTACGGGAACAGCCGTTCAAAATGCAGACGCGCGCTCAACTATACAGTGGACGCGCTCAACATATACGAAAATTGGTTTGGCAAGGCTCCCTGGAACATTGCTTTAGCGTTTTCGTCGGACGTGCTGTCATCCGCTTCCCCGGGGCTCATACAGCTGGGTCAGGACTCGGATGAGCTGAAGCAGACTGTGTATCGCCTTACGGCAAAACAGTTTTTCGGCCTGTCTGTCTGCACGGATCCGTACACAGACCCGTTCTTGCGGGAGGGTGTCAGCTTCTACGCCGGCCTGCTGGTTGTGGAACAGGCTGAAGGCGAGGCTGCCTTTACGGCGCTGCTGAACAAAACAGTGCTCCCGGCGCTCAGGTACACAATCCCGGGCGGACTTACTCCGGACAGTTTTCTGACACGCTTTCAGAGCGTGAGCGAATTTGAGGCGGTCGTGCGTTTAAGGGGCGCGGCGGTAATGCACGAAATGCGTACGCTTTTGGGCAGGGACGCTTTCATACGGGCGCTTAAAAGCTTTTATCAGTCCGGCAAAGGCCGGCTGAACACCATAGAAGACTTTGTTTCCGCGCTGAACATGGAATATCCACGGGGCGCGGGCAGCGCGCTCATATCATACCTTTATACCATAGATGAGTACGCGCTGTTTGACGGTGACTATCGATAGGAGGATAATATGCTTGAGCTTCAGGGCATAAGCAGGGTCTACGATACAGGCAGCCAGAAGGTCGA
Organism: Clostridiales bacterium; assembly: GCA_024684375.1. GTDB lineage: Bacteria > Bacillota > Clostridia > Christensenellales > Aristaeellaceae > RUG14130. The sequence continues at coordinate 63,668 of JAIKWZ010000019.1, read as the reverse complement.
AGCGCTCAGGGGCGTCAGCGTGCGCTTCCGGCAGAACGAGTTTGTGAGCGTGCTTGGGCCCAGCGGCTGCGGCAAAACCACGCTGCTCAACATAATCGGCGGGCTTGACCGGGCTACCGCGGGGGAGCTTATTATTTCCGGACGTTCCACCCGCAGCTATAAGGACAGGGACTGGGACAGCTATCGCAACCACGCCATAGGTTTCGTGTTCCAGAGCTATAACCTTATCGGGCATCAGAGCGTGCTTTCAAACGTGGAAATGGCGCTTACGCTGTCCGGCGTAAGCAAGAAGGAGCGCAAAGAGCGGGCGAAGCAGGCGCTTGAAAGGGTAGGACTGGGGGACCAGCTGACCAAGCGGCCCAGGGAGCTTTCCGGAGGCCAGATGCAGAGGGTGGCCATCGCAAGGGCGCTGGTGAACGACCCCAAGATCCTGCTGGCGGACGAACCTACCGGAGCTCTGGACAGTGAGACGGGCATTCAGGTGATGGAGCTTTTGAGCGAGATCGCAAAGGATCGGCTGGTCATCATGGTCACGCACAACCCTGAACTGGCCGAAAAGTACTCCACCCGCATCGTGCGGCTGTCCGACGGCCGTATAGTGGGGGATACGAACCCCTACGACGGCGCAGACGAGACCGAAAGCAGCCTGTCCACGAAGCGCACGGGGATGAGCTTTCTTACCGCGCTGGGGCTGTCGCTGAATAACCTGCTTACCAAGAAGACCCGCACGATACTTGTGGCCTTTGCCGGCAGCATAGGTATTATAGGCATAGCGCTGATACTTGCCATGTCCACGGGCGTGCAAAGATATATAAACAAGATAGAGAGGGAGACCCTGACATCCTATCCGCTGATGCTGGAAAGCGAAAGCATGGATCTTAACAGCTTAAGCGAAAACATGTCGACTGACGTGGACGCGGAGCAAAGGGAAGAAGACCGTATCTATTCCGGCAGGATACTCAGGGGCATGCTGGGCCTTATGCTCAACGAGGTCAAACAGAACGACTTGGCGGCGTTCAAGCAGCATATTGAGAACGATCCGGAATTCTCGAAGCTGGTAAGCGGAGTAAGCTACGAGTATTCGAGCCAGCTGAACATCTGGCGGCAGACTCCGGAAGGCCCGCTGCAGGTAAATCCCTCGACCACATACGAAGACCTTATGCAGAACACCCAGGGCGAGGAAGTGCCGGAGAGCTTTGCACAGATGTACGCGATGGGCTCGATGGCGTCTTCCTATTCTTCCAACGCCCAGAGCGTGTTTACCCAGCTGCTTGACAACCGGGAACTGCTCGACAGCCAGTACGACGTAGTGGCGGGCAGGTGGCCCCAGGACAAATCGGAGGTCGTGCTGCTGCTCAACCGCTCCGGAGTCATAAGCGATTATACGCTTTACACCTTGGGCATCAAAAGCCGTAGCGAGCTTAAAAACCTGGTGAGCGATTTGCTCAGCGGCGCGGAAGAAAAGCACGACACTGACAGTTACAGTTACGATGAGATATTGGACCTTACATTCCGCGTGGTCATACCCGGGAACTATTACGAAAAAAGCGGAGGCCGCTGGGTCGATATAAAGGACGACCCAGAAAAACTTGCCAAAGTGGTCGACGAAGGGCTGGAACTGAAAGTGGTAGGCATAGCGATGCCGGCCGAAGGCTCCATCGTGGGCGCTTCAACAGGCAGGATAGGCTATTTGCCCGAGCTTCAGACCTATGCGATAACTCTGGCGAACGAAAGCGAGATAGTCAAAGAGCAGCTGGCGAATCCCGAAACCGACATCATCCGCTCCATGCCCTTTGAGAAAACCGAATTTGACATAAACAAGGTGGACCTGACAGGCTACGAAAGCTTTGTCTCAGGCGTTCGCATGCTGCTGGGCGACGAAAAGCTCAACGAAATAATCCGCTCCGTGGCGCCTACAGTGGGTTCCGGCAAAACGCTTCAGGAGAACCTGATCTCCTTCGGCGCAGCGGATCTGTCCGTGCCGGACTCTATAAACATATATCCCCTTAGTTTTGAGAGCAAGGAGCTTATCGCCGAGTATATCGACAACTATAACCAGCAAAACGGCTCCGGAGGCAAATCGATAACATATACCGATTACGTGGGCCTGCTGCTGAGCGGAGTCACGGAGATCGTGCAGGCGGTCACATATGTGCTGGTGGCGTTCGTGGCGGTGAGCCTGTTCGTGTCCAGTATTATGATAGGCGTGATCACATACATAAGCGTGCTGGAGCGCACTAAGGAGATAGGTATACTCAGGGCGCTGGGCGCGTCCAAGCGGGACATAGGCCGGGTGTTCAACGCCGAGACCCTGATTATAGGATTCATGGCGGGTATGCTGGGGATACTGGTGAGCCTGCTGCTCATAATACCTATAAACCAGATAATATACAATCTGGCGGAGATGCACAATATGGCATACCTGCCGGCGTCCAGCTGCACGGTGCTGGTGCTTATAAGCATGTTTTTGACCCTTGTCGCAGGACTGATACCTTCCGGCTTCGCCGCAAGAAGAGACCCGGTCGTAGCACTGCGAAGTGATTGATTAAAAGAATATTATCAGATTGCGAAGCAAACCAGGAACCTCATCATCAATGCAATTGACAAGTTTTCCTTAACAGATTATAATAAAATATTACCGAACAGACCATATGACTGAAGGAGGTTTTTCCATGAAACGCATGCTTCTGATCCTGCTTGCGCTGGCGATCTGCCTGACCGCGACGGCTTTCGCTGAGACCACAGTTTCCACTGTCACGGTGAAGGGTGCCAGCTACAACTCTGTCTCAAACAGCCTGACAAATACGATCGCAATCCAGATGCCTGACGGATGGTACCTGTTTAGTGCCGACGGCACCAAAGTGACCGGAACGGCCTACGATAATGTTAAACGTGTTTACGATGCTCCATATTATACAGTCTCAAATAAAGGTCTTGACGGCGTCATCGACGCCGATGGCAAGGTGATCGTCCCCACCGAGTACGACGATGTGGAAGTGGTGTCGTACAGGTGGGCTTACGGCGTGGTCCTTACTCCGTCCGGGAATGACCAGGGCGACTACTATTCTACCGACAACAGCGGCAAGAAGGTCTACTTTAACGTGGATCATTATGACTTCTACTATCGCGGCGAAAAGGTAGGCACACTGCCGCGCTCCGGCTTCGCGCAGAACAATTACGCATATGGCCGCGGCGACTATCTCCAGCTCCGTGACCGAGACGGCGCATATCACCATTACAGCAAGGAGTTTGTCGATTCCGGCATCAACGAGTCAGGTGAGTATGTGTACAGTAACCGAAAGTACATCCACACCGGCACCGGCCAGACCGTCTGGTCCGCTGACTGCACGCTGACCGCCGACGAGGTCGCAGATGCCTATGACGATGACCACGGCTTCGTCATCGACCTGCAGGGCAATAAACTTTTCGCATATAACTATTCCTATATCGGTACATTCAACAACGGCATTGCCTACTTCAAGACCAACCAGGGTGGCTTCGGACTGGTGGATCTGCAGGGAAACGAACTGCTGCCCGGCATTTACGACTCGATAGATTACAGCTTTTACGATGCCATAGACACAGGTTACGTCGCCGTTTCCAAGGATGGTCTGTCCGGACTTGCCAGCCTGAAGGGAATGGACACCTCGAACACTTTCCGCTATTCCAAAGAAGTGGTGAGTGAAAAGACGCCTTTCCTCTATGCCAAGGGCATGGACGGCAAGTATATCGTGATCACAGCTACCGCGGGTGAACTGGAACAACATTTTGAGGATGTCTCTTTCCTCGGCAACGGCTGCCCGCTCTTCGTCGGAAAGACTGCTGATGGCAAGGTCGCCGTCTACGGTATGAACGGCGAGGTCATCCTATCACGTGACAACTGGCGCTACACCTCTTCGATCTCCATCTCACGCGACGGCTCATTCGCATATGAGGGCAACCGCGGAGACAACGGCTATGAGTACACGCTCTACACCATAAACTATGAGATCCCTGAGGGCGTGGCCGCGGCTCTGCCAGAAGGTCACTGGATCTGTTCCGCGTGCGGGCAGGAACGCAGCACGGCCTTCTGCCCGGAAGATGGTACTCCGAAACCTGTCACTGCTTCGAGCACCTGGGTCTGCCCCAGCTGCGGCAAGGAAGTCGAATCAGCTTTCTGCCCCAACGACGGAACCAAGAAGCCTGAGTAGTCGGCCAGTGATGAAAAACAGCGGAGCCTTCTTGCGGGAGGGCTCCGCTGTTTTCATGCAATCGGAGGCTTTCCGGCGTGTCGGCTTGGGTTCCCTGGGGCCTAGCCCATGGAATTGATGAAAGCGCAATGCCCGCATTATTCTGTTCACGAAGAATTAGATGACTCGAGACATTACTCCGCGCGATCCATTTTGTCCATTTCAGGCGGTTAAAGCAAGATGTTTACCGTAAATAAATATATTTACCCCTTGACGAGGTAGGTAAATAATGCTATAATTCCAAAATCCAAAGCAAATATGAATCACAGGAGAAAGCCATGAAGGAATATCGTTTTGAGACCAAGCAGCTGCATGTGGGACAGGAATACGCCGATCCCGCGACCGACGCCCGCGCGGTGCCGATCTACGCTACCACCAGCTACGTGTTCAAGGACTCCGCACAGGCGGCGGGCAGATTTGCACTGACTGAGGGCGGCAACATTTACACCCGCCTCATGAACCCCACCAGCGACGTGTTCGAAAAGCGCGTCGCGGCGCTGGAGGGCGGCGTAGGAGCGCTTGCCACTGCCAGCGGCTCAGCCGCGATAACCTACGCGGTGCAGAACATCGCCGTGGCGGGGGATCACATAGTGTCCTCGGCCAACCTGTACGGCGGCACGGCGAACCTGTTCGCCAATACGCTGCCGGAGCAGGGACTTACTACCACTTTCGTGGACCCCAATGACCCGGAGAACTTCGAAAAAGCCATTCAGCCCAATACGAAAATGCTCTACGCCGAGACGCTGGGCAACCCCAACAGCGACGTGATCGACCTTAAGGCCATCGCGGACATCGCCCACAAACACGGCATTCCTTTCATAGTGGACAACACTTTTGCCACGCCTTATCTTCTAAGACCCATCGAGTACGGCGCGGATATAGTGGTGCATTCCGCAACCAAGTTTATGGGCGGCCACGGCACCGTGATGGGCGGCATAGTGGTGGATTCCGGCAAGTTCGACTGGGCGCAGAACGACAAGTTCCCAGGCCTTTCCAAGCCCAACCCCAGCTATCACGGCGTGGTGTTCACGCAGGCGGCCGGCAATGCGGCCTATATAGTCAAAATGCGTACCACTATCATGAGGGACCAGGGCGCGACCATCAGTCCCTTCAACAGCTTCCTGCTTCTCCAGGGTCTTGAGACCCTGTCACTGAGGGTGGAAAGGCATGTGGAGAACGCGCTCAAGGTAGTGGACTTCCTTAAGAACCATCCCAAGGTAGAGAGGGTGAACCATCCTTCGCTGGCCACAGGCAGGGCGAAGGAACTGTACGACGAGTACTTCCCCAATGGCGCGGCGTCCATATTCACGGTTGATATCAAGGGCACCCAGGCAGACGCGCAGAAGTTTACCGAGAGCCTTAAGCTGTTCAGCCTTCTGGCCAACGTGGCGGACGTAAAGAGCCTGGTCATCCATCCCGCTTCGACTACCCACTCCCAGCTGGACGAAGAAGGTCTGAAAGCGGCAGGCATACGTCCCACCACAGTACGCCTTTCCATCGGTACCGAACATATCGACGATATCATCGAGGATCTGGAACAGGGCTTGGCGGCCATATGATTTTAGGAGGATATCATGGCAAAGATATATAACGGGGTCGACGAACTTATAGGCTCTACTCCGCTGCTCAGGTTGACCAAAATAGAACGGCAGCTGGGGCTCAAGGCACGTCTGCTTGTTAAACTGGAATACTTCAACCCAGCCGGTTCGGTAAAGGACAGGGTCGCCAAGGCGATCATAGACGATGCGGAACAGTCAGGAAGGCTGCTTCCGGGAGGCACCATAATCGAGCCGACCAGCGGCAACACTGGCATAGGTCTGGCGGCGGTAGCGGCAGCGAGAGGTTACAGGCTGATAGTTGTCATGCCGGAAACCATGTCCGTGGAACGCAGGAAGCTGATAAAGGCCTACGGAGCGGAACTGGTGCTGACCGAAGGGGCGCAGGGAATGAAGGGCGCTGTGGCAAAGGCGGAGGAGATCAGGGCGAATACCCCAGGCAGCATAATCGCGGGGCAATTCGTGAATCCGGCGAATCCCAAAACGCATTTTGAGACCACTGGACCTGAGATCTACAACGACACGGACGGCGAAGTAGACGTGTTCGTGGCGGGCGTAGGTACCGGCGGCACCGTTACAGGCGTGGGCGAGTATCTTAAGTCCCGCAAGGACAGCGTACAGATCGTGGCTGTGGAACCGGCCGCGTCCCCCCTGCTGTCCACCGGAAGAGGCGGAGCGCACAAGATACAGGGCATCGGCGCCGGTTTCGTGCCGGAGGTGCTCAACACCGGTATCTACGACGAGATAATCACCGTGACCAACGAGGACGCGTTTGAAACGGGCAGGCTGCTGGGCAGGAGCGAAGGCGTGCTGTGCGGCATATCCTCCGGCGCGGCGCTGTGGGCAGCCATAGAGGTGGCGAAGCGCCCTGAAAGCGCAGGCAAGACGATCGTGGCGCTGCTGCCGGACACAGGCGACAGATACCTGTCAACTGCACTGTTTGAGGAGTAAAATGGAGCTTTATCTTGACTGCGCGGCGACTACGAAGATGAGCCGCCGCGCTATCGACGCCATGCTGCCTTACATGGATGAGATCTACGGCAACCCTTCCAGCCTGTATTCCATTGGTCAGAGGGCGAAAGAAGCGCTTGAAAAGGCGCGGGAACGTGTAGCTGCGTGTATCGGAGCCAAGGCGCGGGAGATTTACTTTACCTCCGGCGGCAGCGAATCGGACAACCAGGCGATCGTTTCCGCGGCGATAAACGGTGCCAAAAAGGGCAAAAAGCATATCGTGTCCACGGCGTTTGAACATCACGCGGTGCTTCACACACTGAAAAAGCTGGAAAAACAGGGCTACGAGGTAACGCTGCTGCCCGTAGGCTCGAATGGCATAGTGAAAGTCTCGGACGTGGAAAACGCCATACGGGACGACACCTGCCTGGTCACGATAATGTACGCCAACAATGAGATCGGCACTATTCAGCCCATACGTGAGATCGGTGAGATCTGCCGCGCGAAAGGCGCAGTATTCCACACCGACGCGGTGCAGGCGGCGGGGCATATACCGATAGACGTGGTAAAGGACAATATCGACATGCTCTCCATATCCGCCCACAAGTTCCACGGACCCCGAGGAACAGGCGCGCTGTACGTAAGGCAAGGCATAGCGCTGAACAGCCTTATCGAGGGCGGCGCCCAGGAACGGGGCAAGCGTGCGGGCACCGAGAACCTGGCAGGCATAATGGGCATGACCGTGGCGCTCGAGGACGCGGTCAGCGAGATAGATACCGTAGGGAAGTCGATCGCGGAGAGCCGCGACAGGCTCATCGCAGGCTTGAGGAAGATACCATATTCCAGCCTGAACGGAGACGAAAAGAACCGGCTCCCCGGCAACGTGTCCTTCTGCTTTGAAGGCATAGAGGGGGAGAGCCTGCTGCTCATGCTGGACGATATGGGCATCTCAGCCTCCAGCGGCTCCGCGTGCACCAGCGGTTCGCTGGATCCAAGCCATGTGCTGCTTGCTATCGGGCGGGTGCATGAGGTGGCGCACGGCTCGTTAAGGCTCACCATGGACAGGCCGCTCACCGATGAGGAGCTTCAGTATACCGTTGACAGCGTAAAGAGCGTCGTCGAGCGCCTGCGCTCTATGTCACCCCTGTGGCATGACCTTGAAAAGGGCAAACGCGCTCACATATTCAAAGAGTTTGAGGCATAAAATGGCACTGTATTCTGAAAAAGTGATGGATCATTTCCGGAACCCCCGCAACGTGGGTCAGATCGAGAACGCCGACGGGGTAGGCGAAGTGGGAAACCCCGTGTGCGGTGACATAATGAAGATATACCTGAAGATAGACGACGGCATTATCACTGACGTGAAATTCGAGACCTTCGGCTGCGGCAGCGCGATCGCGTCTTCCTCAATGGCCACCGAGCTGATAAAGGGCAAACCGCTTTCCGAGGCGCTTACCCTGACCAACAAGGCAGTCACGGAGGCTCTTGACGGGCTGCCTGCCCACAAGCTGCACTGCTCCGTGCTGGCGGAGGAAGCGATAAAGGCCGCGGTAAAGGACTATTACGACAAAAACGGCATCGCGTACGACCCCAAAGACTTCCCTGCGTCCTGCGATTCCTGCGAACACTGCCGCGAGGTTTAGCCGGTATGATGGTTTCGACGCGGGGCAGATACGCCCTGAGGGTGATGATAGACATGGCCGAAAACATGTCCCGGTGCTATGTGGCTATGAAGGAGATCGCAGCCCGACAGGAGATCAGCTTAAAATATCTTGAAAAGATACTGCCTGATCTGGTTGACGCTGGCCTTGTGGAAGGTCTGCACGGCAGAAACGGCGGCTATAGGCTGACCAGGAGCCCGGAAGACTATACGGTGGGGGAGATACTGAGGGCTGCGGAAGGCGACCTGGCTCCGGTAGCCTGCCTGTGCGAGGACGCGCCATGCTGCGACCGCGCCCCGGACTGCCGTACCCGTCCTCTGTGGGAAGGACTCAATGCCCGCATCAGCGAGTACCTGGACGGGATAAAGCTTAAGGACCTGCTGAAAACAGAATAAGCCATGCGCTGTTATTTGACAGAGAAAAAACGGAGAGGGATTTTCCTCTCCGTTTTGCGTCGTATGTGCAGATCATTCTCCGGTGTCTGGGGCGACGGTAAGGTCGCTGCCGAAGAAGTACCTGACGGACAGGGCGCTTATCACGCCCTCGGAGTTGAGCTCCTCAAGCGCGGCGTTGACCGCGGAAACGAAGCTCGCGCTGTCGTCGCCCTTGGGCATCACCGCGCACACGCTGGTGGCGGAATTGTACTTTGCGGCGATCTTGATGGGCGCGTCAGGTCGGGAGGTCATGTAATCGATATATGAGACCTCGGCGTTGATGGTCGCGTCCACGCGCTTGGTGGTAAGCAGCTCAATGGTCATGTCAAAGTCGTCTATGCCCACGTTGGTGGCGCCGAAACTCTCGGCGAGCTCCGCGTAGGTGGAGGACATTGTGTTGGCGCTGTACTTGCCGTCCAGATCCTCAAAGGACTTGATGTCCTCTTCGTCGGCGCGCACGATCAGCACCGCGTAATTGTAGGCATAGGGAGCCGAGAAAGCGAATTTCTCGGCGCGCTCCTCGGTGTAATCTACGCCGTTGAACACGATGTCGTAGCGGCCGGCGTCCACACCGGCGAAGATGCTGTCCCAGGGGCACTCTTCGAATACGGCCTCGACGCCCAGCTTTTCGGCCACGGCTTTGGCGACTTCCACGTCGAATCCTACCAGCTCGTCGTCATCGTCGTGGTACGTCCAGGGCTTCCATACGCCTTCCATGGCTATCACCATCTTGCCGCTTTCCTGTATGCGGGCGAGCATGTCCTTCTCATCGGCAAGTGATGGAATATGCATCAGCCCCAGCACCATGACAAGCGCCAGCGTGAGTGCGAATACTCTCTTCATTAAGGGTTACCTCCGAAATGTATATTTTAAGCAAGTTCAGCGCTCGCTTAATGTCCTTAAAAATGCCTGTGCCCGAGGCGACCTGGGAGAAGCAAAAAACTCTTTTGATTCCCCTTGTTCGGCGATGATTCCATCGTCCATGAATATGACGCGGTCCGCTACGTTGCGGGCGAAGTTCATCTCGTGCGTGACGACCAGCATGGTCATTCCGTCCTGAGCCAGATCCTGCATTACGGACAGCACTTCGCCTATAAGTTCGGGGTCCAGCGCGCTGGTAGGTTCGTCGAAATAGATTATCTCGGGTTTGTACACCAGGCTGCGTGCAATGGCGACGCGCTGCTGCTGACCTCCGGAAAGCTGGGAAGGATAGTAGTCGTACCTGTCATTCAGCCCGACTTTGTCCAGCGCCTCCCGGCCAAGTTTGAGCGCGTCGGTTTTGTTTGTTTTCCTGGCGGTGACCAGGCCTTCGATGACATTTCCAAGCGCCGTGCGATTGGCAAACAGGTTGTAGGACTGGAAAACGAAACCTGTTTTCTTCCTTAAACGATTCATGTCCCTGCGGCGTATGCGGTCCAGCTCGAAACTCTCTCCATCAAACGTCAGGGTCCCCGAGTCCGCTTTTTCAAGGAAGTTGAGGCAGCGCAGCAGCGTGGTCTTGCCGGAACCGGATGGGCCTATTATAGCAACGACTTCGCTTTTGTCAACACTTAAATATATGCCCCGCAACACCTCGGTCTCATTAGCGACTTTGGTCTGTTTTTTGAACAGCCTGTCACGCCAGGTCGCTTCGGGACGAAAACTCTTGCGCAGGTTATCTACGGAAATAATAGGCATACTGACCTCTTAAAGCTTGATGTCCAGGTATTTGCCCGCTCTGATACGGCGGTACATAAGCAGTGTGCGCACATATGCGTCGATGACGAAGGCGATCCAGGGACCAGTGTAGGCAAAATAGAACTGGGGGAAGGCTTTGTTGAGCGGATAGCACAGCAGCCACGTGAGCAGAGGCCGCATCATTGCTACGGATATAAGCGAGCACAGCGCCACGAACTTTACGTCTCCCGCTCCTCGCAGGCAGCCGGAGTAAATGACGCGTGCGTTTTGGGGGATTATGCCTGTAAGCACAACTATAAACGCCATGGACGCGCCGGTTATCACGACTTCCTTGTCGGTAAACAGCTTTGCCAGGTCTTTTCTCAGGAAGAAGAACAGGACGATCAGCACACATGATATTATAAGCCCCATCTGCGAGCAGATCTTCGCGTATCCGCGAGCCCTGTCCTTCCGCTTTTCGCCCAGCGACACACCCGTAAGCGTGGCACCGGCGGTAGCTACTCCGTCGCCCAAGCAGAAACTCAGGGAAGTGACCTGCCCTATGATGGTGTTGGAGGTGAGCGCGTCGGCGTTGATGCCGGCTATAAGGCGGTTGTTCATGAAGAAGCCGATCCTGAGCGCGGCGCTTTCGGCGATAGATGACGCGCCGACCTTGATCAGCCCTGCCACGGTACGCCTGTCGAACCCCCTGAAGCGGGGCCGCAGCTTAAGGTATCCGGTCGGCCGCGTGATCACGTACAGGGAGATCAGGCACGCCACCGCGCTGCCGATGTCGGTGGCCAGCGCCGCGCCTCTGACGCCCAACGCGGGGAAACCGAAGTGGCCTCCGATAAGGCAGTAGTTCATTATCACGTTGACGATGTTGGCGCTCATGTTGGTGACCATGGTCACCCGGGTGTTCCCTGTGGCCCTCAGCGCCGCGCACAGGCACAGGTTCCAGCAGTTGAAGGGCAGCCCCAGCGCCACCACCTGCAGATACTGCACTGCCATCACGGTGGTGTCACTGTCTCCGCCTGCCAGAGCGATAATGGGACGGGCGAGAAAAAACCCGGTCAGGGCGATAAGAATGCCCACCAGCGTTATCAGCAGCATTGACAGGGACAAAGCGTCGTTGGCGCCCTGCCGGTCGTTCTCTCCCCGCCGGCGGCTGACCAGCGCGGTGGTGCCCACGCACAGCGCCTGAGCAAGTATGAGCAGTATCATGCGGGGCTGGGACGTCAGGTTCACGGATGCAATGGCATATTCGTGTACCTGCTTGACCATTATGGTGTCAACAGTTCCGATAATGGACAAAAGCGCACCTTCCAGCGCTGCGGGCCACGCTATGGACAGCGCGTCGCGCCGCATGAGGCGGTCGGTATATATGCCGTTGTTGACTTCGGAAGGCATTATTCGAACTTTTTGATTATGGGTGAGACTGCTTTGTAAAGCGGGTAGGTTATAACGCAGATGATCGCGCCTTTGATAAGGTTAAACGGCACAGTGGCGTAGGCGATGAGCTTGCCTATTGAGGTTATGGAAGGCACAAGCTTCGCCATCATGGCGATTATCGTATCATCGGAAAGATGCATAACGTTCACATAGAAGGGGATCATTATGTAGTAATTCACTATGGCTCCCACAGCCGCCATGGCTATGACGGACAGTATAAACGCGCAGATCAGCTTCCAGATGTCGAGGCTTTCGTGCTGGAGAATGAATATGGAATGGGCGGAAGCCTGCGCGCCGTCTTTCCGGGCGAGGGCTGCGCAGATGCCCCACAGGCTCACGACCAGCGCCGCTGATGTCAGAAAGTCCGCCAGTTCACCCACGCCCATGCTGCTGGAGTGCAAAAGCCCGGTAAGGTCTTTTATCAGCAGCACGATAAGCGCGTCGATAGGTCCTCCGATAAGCGCGCCTACCATTACGGGCACGGTGGAGAAATCCAGCTTGTAAATTGGAGGAAAGATAGGAATGCCGGGAATAAAGTACAATACCGCGCTGAGCGCGGCCAGCACTGCCACCCGCGCGATGCGGCGGGGGGTTATATATGGAGAACTCATGTTCGCCTCTTTCTGCCTGACTGCTTGAGCTCTCTCAAAAGCGTTGAAGAGAGCTTTACGGGTTCACTGTCGGAGGACAGCCGGATCTTGACCAGCGGCACGATCACAGTCTCGATGCCGTGCTTAGCGGCGAGCCGGCTGAGAACGGCGGCGGTGCCTCGCCCTCCGGCACCGAAGGTATAATCCTCTCCGCACACGAACGCCGCGGGGGAACAGTCGCTTATAAGCCCTTCCACGAACGCTTCGGGAGAGGTGGAGGCCAGTGCTTTGGTGAAGTGCACGGCCTTGATCTCGTCAACGCCCGTCTGCTTGAGCGCGGCGAGCTTTTCCTCAAAGCTCATAAGGGGAACGGGAGAGGGACCCAGCACGGATTTCGGGTTTTCAATGAAGGTATAAACGATGCTGCGGGCGCCTTTGGCCTTCGCCAGGCCGATCGCGGCGTTTATTACTGCCAGATGACCCGCGTGAAGGCCGTCGAACATGCCAAGGGCGATCACAGTGTCAGGAGATCTGGTCATGTGTCAGGCTGTCGGTAATGGCCTTGGAGGGACATACGGAAGCGCACTTGCCGCAGCCGATGCACTTTTCGGGATCAATGCGGGCAAAGCCGTTTTCCACGGTGATGGCTTCGGCGGAGCAGTTTTTCTTGCACAGGCCGCAGCCCATGCAGGCATGCATGCAGACCTTGCGGGCCTCCCTTGCCACGTCAGAGTTCCGGCAGCGCACAATGTGCTTCTGTCTCTGAGGCAGCAGCTTGATAACGCCCCTGGGACACGCCTTGACGCACTCGCCGCAGGCGCGGCACAGATCTTCATCTATAACGCACAGGCCGTTTTTCATCTGTATGGCGCCGAAAGCGCAGTGCGCCATGCAGTCGCCCAGGCCTATGCAGCTGAAACGGCACTGCTTGGGACCGCCGGCTATGCCGGAGGCCACCATGCAGCTTTTATAGCCATCGTACAGATAGCGTTCCTTCGCGATGCCGGCGGAACCCTGGCACAGCACCCGCGCCACCATGCGCTCGCCCGTTTCGGCGGTAACGCCCATTATCTCGGCGATCTTTTTCGCACCGCTTTCTCCCGCCGGAGCGCAGCCGTTTACGGGCGCCTCGCCCTTTACCACGGCGGCAGCGAAGCCGTCGCAGCCCGGGAAACCGCACGCGCCGCAGTTCGCGCCGCCCAGGCACGCGCGGACCTTTTCGATGCGCTCGTCTACCGGTACGCTGAATTTCTTTCCCGCGTAGCTCAGTACCAGCCCGAATATCAGCCCCAGCAGCCCCAGTGTCAGCGCGGAAACAAGTATCACTGTCATACTCACGCCCTCCTACTTGACCAGGCCGTTAAAGCCCATGAACGCCATGGCCATAAGCCCTGCGGTCACCAGGCTGATGGGGAAACCTTTCATGCACTCGGGTATCTTGGAGGATTCCAGCCTTTCCCTGACGCCTGCCATAAGGGTTATGGCCAGCAGGAAGCCTATGCCTCCGAAACAGCCATTCAGCACGGAGTAAAGCAGGTTGTAATCGTTGTTCACGTTCAGGGTCGCCACGCCCAGCACCGCGCAGTTGGTGGTTATAAGGGGCAGGTAAATGCCCAGCGCGCTGTACAGGGAAGGTGACGCCTTTTTCAGGAACATTTCCACGAACTGGACCAGCGCCGCTATGACCAGTATGAAGGCGATGGTCTGCATAAAGCTCAGGCTGAGCGGCAGCAGCACAAAGTGGTACACTATGTAGGTTATGAGCGACGCCAGAGTCATTACGAAGGTGACAGCGATGCCCATTGATACAGCGGTTTCCACCTTATTCGAAACGCCCAGGAAGGGGCAGCAGCCCAGAAAGCGGGAGAAGATAAAGTTGTTGGTGATAACGCAGCTCACCATGAACAAAAGCAGGTTAAGCATTTATCTGGCCTCCTCCCTTATGCGCTTTAAGCGGATCTTGTTCATTATGGCGTTGAAAACGCCGAGCATGAGGCCGAAAGTCAGGAAGCCACCGCTGGCCAGCACCGCCAGCAGCATGGGCTGGTAGGATTCGCCGAGTATGTTCACTCCAAACAAGGAACCGTTGCCCAGCAGTTCCCTGACCGCGCCTATGAGCGTGAGAGCGAGGGTGAAGCCTACGCCCATGCCCAGTCCGTCCACCGCGCTGTCAAGCACCGGATTTTTGCTGGCGAAAGCTTCCGCGCGGGCGAGGATTATGCAGTTGACCACGATAAGGGGGATGAATATGCCAAGCGCCGCGTACAATGAGGGCAGGTAGGCCTGCATTATAAGCTGTATCATGGTCACGAACGTGCAGATGACCACTATGAACGCGGGGATCCTGACCCGGTCGGGAATGAATTTCCTGAGCAGGGAGATCACGGTGTTGGAACCGATCAGCACGAAAGTGGCCGCGGCTCCCATGCCCAGACCGTTGAGTGCGCTGGTGGTCACCGCCATCGTGGGGCATGTGCCCAGTACCAGGCGGAAAGTGGGATTCTCGGTGATCACGCCGTTCAGGAAGATCTTTGAAAGCTTATTGTCCTTGCTCATCAGTTTTTCGCCTCCCTTTTGGAGTGGCCGTACACCCTGTGGGGAATGTATCTGTCCAGCAGGGGCGTAAGCAGGTTCATGAACAGCACCGCATAGGTGGCGCCTTCGGGATACGCGCCCCACTTGCGGATTATGATGGTTATCACACCTATGCCTGAGGCATATACTATCTGCGCACCACGGGTCATGGGGGAGGTGGTGTAGTCGTTGGCCATGAACGCCGCGGCGAAGATTATGCCGCCGCTGAGCACGTGGTAAATGGGGTCGAGCCCCACTATCCAGGCCATCACGAAAGCGGAAAGGATAGTGAACGCGGGTATCCGCCAGGTGACGGTGCGGCTCACGATAAGATACACCAGGCCGACTATTATCGCCAGCTTGCAGGTCTCGCCTATGACGCCCGGTATCCTTCCGATGAGCAGGTCAAGGTAAGAAAACTGGCTTTGCGCGCCTTCCGCCAGAGGAGTGGCGCTTGACACTCCGTCAATATCAATATGCCGTGTCATAACCATGGGCCAGGAGGCGAGCAGCATGGCTCTTGCCGCCAGCGCGGGATTGATGAAATTGTCGCCAATGCCGCCGAACAGCTCCTTGACCACGATGATGGCGAAGGCGCTGCCTACCACCAGCATCCACCATGGCGCTTCGGGTGTGACGCACAGGGCGAGTATCATGCCTGTGACCAGCGCGGAGCAGTCCTTTATCCGCACGGGACGGTTGGTCAGCCGCTGCCACAGGTACTCGCTCACCACCGCGCTCACCATGGACACGAGTATGAGCATGAGCGCCTTGAAACCGTAGTTATACACGCCGAAAGCAGCGGCAGGCGTCAAAGCGATGATCACGTTGAGCATCAGCCGGGTGGAGGAGTGGGGCGAGCGCAGATGGGGGGAAGTGGAAAGTCTCAGCGACATCAGCCTTTACCTCCGTTCTGTTTGGCCTGAATGGCCAGTTTTTGCTTGACGATCTTGAATGAAGCGGTGAGCCAGCGGCGGGAGGGACACTCATAGGAGCAGCAGCCGCACAAAATGCAGTCGTTTACATAAAGCTTTTTGGCTTCCTCCAGTTTGTCCGCGTCTGCGGCGCGCTTGATAAGGTATGGGTTGAGCCCTATGGGGCAGGCGGCAACGCATTTGCCGCAGCGGATACAGGGGCCTTCATCTATGGACTTGGAATCCTTTACGCTGTAAACAACTATGCCGTTGGTGCTTTTGGCCATGGGCAGGTCAGTACCGGGCAGGCACAGGCCCGTCATGCCGCCGCCGAAAGCGATCTTGCCCGGCTCCGTGCTGAAGCCCTCACACGCACCGATCATGTCCTCCACGACCGTGCCGATCCTGACGCGCAGGTTGGAGGGACGGTTCACGCAGCCCGTGACGGTGGTCACGCGGCTGATAAGGGGACGGCCGTACACCACCGCGTCGTATATCGCGGCGCAGGTGCCCACGTTGACGACCACGGCGCCCACGTCTATAGGCAGCTTTCCGAAAGGCACCTGGCGCTTCAATACAGCGTTGATAAGCTGTTTTTCACCGCCCTGGGGGTATTTGGTCTTGAGCACCTGCACGCTCACGCCCTGCGCGTTCAAAGCCAGACGCTTAAGGTTCTCTATAGCGTCAGGCTTGTTGTCTTCTATGCAGATAATGCCTTTGTCGCTGTTCAGGGCACGCATGACCGCCCGTAAGCCGCCGATTATCTTTTCACCCTGCTCCAGCATGAGGCGATGGTCGCAGGTCAGGTGGGTCTCACACTCCGCGCCGTTGACCAGCACCGCCTCGCACTTCTGCTCGGGTTTGATGGACAGCTTTACGTGGGTGGGGAAGCTGGCGCCGCCCATGCCGCAGATACCGGCGTTTTTGATAGCGGGCACGATCAGGGCGGGATCGACTGTCTCCACGTCGCCCAGGGGGCTGAGCTCAGTCCACTTGTCCTCGTAGTCGTTGGCGATGGTTATGCACTCCACGTTGCCTTCGCCGAGGTAAGGGATCATGCTCACGTCGGTCACTTCGCCGGATACGCTGGCGTGCACGGGAATACCCAGAAAGCCCACGGGCTCAGCAATGACCTGCCCCAAAAGCACCTTATCGCCTTTTTTGACTATAGGCTTGGATGGGGCGCCGATATGCATGGAGGTGATAAGACGCACCTCGTCGCTGACAAAATCCCTGATGGGGCTGGTCTTGGTGGCATTTTTGTTGGCGTAGGACAAATGCACGCCCCGTCTGAAGGTAAGCTTCATTTACTTCGTGCCTCCTTCCGTATCGGGCGTCAGCAGGGCATCAAGCGCGTCCATGATATCGTTGGCCGCTTTCGTTACCGCCTTGCTGGTGATGGTGGCGGAGGTGATGGCGTCAATGGTATCGGCGGCCTTCTCCTCGCTGCCCTTGACCACGCGCAGCGGAGCCGTCCGGCCCGCGAACTGGGAAGTGAACGCTTCGTCCTTGCTCCGGGCGCCTAACCCGGCCGTCTCGGAGAAATTGCTGCCTCCTACCATCAGGCCGGTGATCTGTCCGCTTATGTCCGCCCCGAGGGTGACCTCTATCTCGCCGCCATATCCCTTGGTGAGCATTTGAGCGGCGTAACCCACGGTATTGCCCTGCTCGTCCAGCCCGGCAAACAGGCTTTTGAGCCCTTCAGGCATGGCGTCGCTCATATCCACAAAACTTTGCGCGGCAGGCAGCACTTTTTTGCGGGCGCTGTCTGCGTCTGCCTTTTCCCTTGCCGTGATGGGGTCCTTGGTAAGGGAGTACACGCCCCCCAGGATCAGCCCCGCGACAAGAGTGATTATCGTAAGCACCAGATACGCCGGAAGCTTCCGCCGGGAGTTGCTCTCACTCATTCGCATCACACCTTCGTGAAAAAAATAAAATATACTTTATTATACGACATAAAGGCGTACAAGTCAACTTACAAGCAGATCCAGCAATTCGCCGCAATCGTTGGCGAACACCGTGGCCCCGGCCGCTTCCAGCTGCTCCCGTGTACGGAAACCCCATGTGACGGCGATAAATGGAAGCCCGGCGTTTTTTGCGGTCTCGCAGTCCACGTCGCTGTCACCCACGTATACAGTGTCCGCTTCTGTCGCGCCCAGAGCTTTCATAAGCCAACGCGTACCTGTGGGGTCAGGTTTCCGCGGCGTTTCGGGGCTTTCTCCGACGCACAGGCTGACCAGATCGCCGAAATGCGCCCGGGAGAGCTCTTTGGCGGCGGAATCGACCTTGTTGGACGAGATGGCGCAGTTTATGCCCTTCGTCCTCAGCGTCTTCAGCAGATCGACTATGCCGGGATATGGACGGGTGCAGATGTTGTAGTTTTGCAGATAGTAAGCTTTGAAATCCCTTGCGATGCTGTCGCACAGCGCCTTGTCGGGGTTCGGGCCCTGGGAGCGGGTCACCATGGCGTACAGGCCGCTGCCGACATAGGAACGCATCTGTTCCAGAGTATGCTTGGGGAGCCCGTGCAGTTCAAGGGCGTGGTTGAGCGCGCCTAGAAGGTCGCTTAATGTGTCAAGCACGGTGCCGTCCATATCGAATATCACAAGACGCGGTTTCATTCGATCACCTCATGGACATTTTACTACCGGAAGGTTAAGTTTGTCGGGCTGAAAAAATATTTATTATACATGCAGGAAAATTAACACAACGCGTGGAAATAAAAAGACAGGGAAGTTTCCCAACCGATGTTTCGGAAAGGACGGTACTATATATGGATATCAAATACTACGGACGCTTTATGGACGTTACCGACAGCCTTCAGGATTACGCTGAAAAGAAAATCAAGAAGCTGGAATGGTTTTTTGGCTCCGACGCTGAAGCGCAAGTGAAGTTCACTCTCGAAAGAGCGGGAAAGAATATAGCTGAAATAACCATCAACCACAGGGGCATGCTGTTCCGCGCCGAGGAGACCACTACCGACATGTACGCCTCCGTTGACAAGGCCGTGGATAAGCTGCAGGGGCAGATACGCCGCCACCGCACCAAGCTGGACAAGAAGTTCCGCTCTCCCGCGCCGCTGCCCACCGAGGCGTTCCTGCCTCCCGAAGAGCCCATCTTGGAGGAGGAACCCGAGCGCAAGGTGGTCAAGGTCAAGCGCTTCCAGGTAAAACCAATGAGCGTGGAAGACGCCATAATGCAGCTGGAGCAGCTGGGCCATTCCTTCTATCTGTTCGATAACGCGGACACAGGCAAAGTGTGCGTGCTGTACGTAAGGAAAGACGGCGACTACGGCCTGCTTGAACCCGAAAACTGAATCAAACAAAAAAATGCGGCGGGGAGCATATCCCCGCCGTTTTTGTATCTTGGAACCCCTGCGTTATACGCCGGGTCTCCTGGATACAAAAACGGAAGGAGGCAGCTTGCTTATGGAGCGCCTCCTCCCCAACATCAAAAATGGTCTTATCAGACTTCGGGGATGTTGATCTCGATCTCGCGTCCCAGCTCGGCGCTCTTGCAGATGCCGTCGATGATAGCCTGGTTGATGACGATCTGGCTGGAAGGCACGGGCGCGGGAGTGCCGTTGAGTATCGCGTCCAAGAAGCCGCGGATCTTCTTATAGAACAGGCCGTGACCGCTGTTGTCCTTGAGGATCGGGATCTTCTCTTCCATGCGCACGCCCGCCAGGTCGTGGTACAGGGTCATCTCGCCGCCCACGCTGCCGTTCCAGCAGTCGGTGGAGGGGATCCTGAGGCCGGCCTTGGTGCCGAGGATGAGCGTGTCGCCGGGGGTGTTCATGTGCATGGCCCAGGAGATGCGGAAATCCAGGATGATATCGCCTTCCAGGCGCACGAACGCGGCGGCGAAGTCGTCAACGGAGAAGCGGGCGGCGTTCTCTTCGGCGGTATGGAAGCGGTCCGCGGTGGCGTACTCGGGGCTCTGGCCGAAGTAGGAGCTTTTGTAGCCGCTCACGGTGAGGGGCTTGGGATAGCCGATGGCGTTGAGCACCATGTCCAGGGAATAGCAGCCGATGTCGCCCAGCGCGCCGATGCCGGCGGTCTCCTTTTCGATGAAAGTGGAGTTGGGGATGCCCCTGCGCCTGCCGCCGCCGGTCTGGATGTAGTAGACCTTGCCCAGCGCGCCGCTTTCCACTATTTTCTTTATCATCTGCATGTTCAGGTCGCCCCTGGGCTGGAAGCCGATGGAAAGTATCTTGCCGCTTTCTTTTTCGGCCTTCATGACCTCGATCGCCTCGTCAAGGGTGACGGTAAAGGGTTTTTCAAGCAGCACGTTAACGCCGTGCTTTAGGGCGTAAATGGCGGGGGCAGCATGCTGGGTGTTGTATGTGCAGATGCTCACACCGTCCAGCTGCTCGTTGTCGATGAGCTCCTTATGGCTGGGGTAGAAGCGTACGCCCTCGACCCCGTAGCGCTTCATGAACGCTTCGGCTTTGCCGGGGATAAGGTCGGCGGCGGCGACGATCTCCACGTCGTCCATCTCCAGATAGCTCTCGATGTGCGCTTCGGCGATCCAGCCGCAGCCGATGATGCCGATCTTAAGCTTCCGCTCGGAAGCTTTTTTTTCTTCGGTAAAACTTTGGGTAAACTGGCTTAATACGGTATCGGGCATAAATGCGTCCTCCCTGAAAAAAATGACCGCGCAAAGCGGCAGCTTTCCACGGTCAAGATTTTACCACATCCCACGGGCGCGTTTCAAGCCCCGGGACTGCTTTAATAGCTCAAATATTTTTTGCTCACGTAGCCGGAGGAGTAACCCGTGTCTACCCGGCAGAAGGACCCGTCGGTAGCCAGCAGGCGCACGTCAGTGCCGTTGGAAAGCACGGTGATACGCGAGTAGGATGTGGAGGGGCCGCTCCTCATGTTCACATTGCCGGTGGTGCGTGCCTTGGAGTAGAAGCGGATGAGCGTCCTGTATACGTAGGCGTCGCTCCAGATCTCGGGCAGGCTCACGCGCAGCCAGGCGCCGTTGGAGGTGTAGGCCGTGATTGACTGACCTACGCTGAGCGTGTATAATTGGCTGTAAGAGGTGCCCGGGCCGCTCCTTACGGAGGCGAATCCGTCGGAAGAGCGTATGATGCCCGTTTTTCCGGAGGAGTTGCTGACCGTGTTGCCCAGCGTGGTGAGCTTGCTGGAAACATAGCCCACGCGCCCTGCGCCGTCGACCACTCTGTACCAGGTCCCGTTCTGATCCAAAGCCCAGAGCCTGTCGCCGTTGTATTCCCTGCAGATTATGCCCCAGCTGGTGGAGGGACCCCAGCGCAGGTTCGCGTAGCCGTCAGAAGATGAGACTGTGACGTACCTGTTGATGACCGTGTCTGTATCTGTCACGGATGGGTCGGTAACGTAAGTGGAAGGATTGTAGTAGCTGCTGCCCTGCTGGCCTCCGGAAGAAGAGGACGACGAGGACGAAGAAGAGGAAGAATTGATGAACTGTATGTACGCGCCGTACATATAGCCTTCCACACCCGTCCTGATGACCCTGACCCGGTGCCAGGTGTTGCCCTTTTTGAGAATGATGAGAGCGTCGCCGTTGTTGGCCACGCCCATTATGGGCTGACCCGCGCCCGCCACCTTGCGCACATACACGGTGCCGTCCTTGGTGGGCGTTTTTACGTAGGCGTAGGTCTCCGCGAAGGCAGGCGCGGCGACCAGCATTATCAGTATCAGAGCGATCATAAGGGATATTAGCCTTTTCATTTTGCGACCCCCTTTGGTTCGGTTGTCTTTTAGACGGAGGCCCATAAAGGATTGTTCCATTTTAATGGAGGAAAAGATGCGCTGGACAAGGGAAGAATACTTAAGCCACATGACATTTGGCGAAAGCCCCCGCGAGATGTTCACAGAGCTGTTCGGGCTGCTTATCGGACTGGATGAGGAGTGGAAAAGCCAGGGTGCGGACAGCTCGGAAAGGACGCTGGAGGCCTTTGGCTGGGATTGGGTCCCGTGGACGGGAGCTCCGCTGGATATCTCCCCGAGAAGCGGCATCAAGCCGCGGGTGATCTCCGAGACGGAGTCTGAACAGCTTTCAGTGGACGCAATGGGCAGGAAAATGCGGCTGAGCAAAAAGTGCGCCACCATACCGCTGCCTTTTTCATACCCCGTTGTGACAGCTGAGGACTGGGAAAGGATACGGCGCTGGTATCGCTTTGACGTTTCCCGAGTGGATACGGCTAAGCTCAGGCGGCTTAAGCAGGCGCGGCAGGAAGGGACGCTGGTGTGCGTGTGGATGCCGGGCGGCTTCGACGAGCCCCGCAACCTGATGGGTGAGGAAAACCTGTGCTGCGCGTATTACGACGAACCGGAGATGTTAACAGACATGCTGGACACGTTCGGGGAGATGGTTATAAAGGGCGTAGAGATGATCGCGAACGAAGTTGAAATTGACGTTCTGTGCGTTCACGAAGACATGGCGGGCGCGTCCGGCCCCATGATAGGCCCCGGCTTATTCAAACAGTTTATTGCCTCTTATTACCGCAAGGTCTGGGACTCGGCGCGAAAAGCCGGCGCAAAGCTATTCTCCATGGATTCGGACGGGAACATAAACGCGATACTTGATGAGATCGTAAACGCGGGTATCAACTGTGTGTACCCGCTGGAACCCAAGGCGGGCATGGATATGCTTCAACTCAGGGAAAAGTACGGCAAGCGGCTGGCGTTCAAGGGCGGCATAGACAAATTCGCATTAAGAGGCAGCATAGAGGATGTCAGAAGGGAACTTGACCGAAAAATGTCTGCGCCGCTTACGGGCGGCGGAACGGTCTTCGCACTGGATCACCGTATCCCCAACGGCGTGCCCATAGAGAACTACAGGTTTTACGTGAAGTATGGAAGGGAACTGCTGGGCCTGCCTCCGGCGAAACCGCACGAGCACGTGAGGATGGCGTTTTGATGATGGAATAACAGAGTCAGACACTGACGCAATAAAGAACTACAATATACGAACGGCAAAGAATAAAAAAGACGGGGACTGCCCCGTCTTTTTTATTCTTTAAGAAGTGAATCGAATTGACGTTTATTTGTGGTACAGCTTGCTCAGCTCGTACTTGGGCTCGCAGCTCAAGTTTATGCCCAGGCGCTTGTATATCTTTTCATCCACCTGAGAGGGGATGACCGAGAAGTGGGCGTCGCAGCCCTTCAGCTTGGACAGTTGCTGCTGCGCCAGCGCGGCCACGGGGTTGGTGGTGGCGGAGACGCACAGCGCCACGAGGATCTCGTCCGTGTGCAGGCGGGGGTTGTGGTGGCCCAGGTTGTTTATCTTAAGGTCGGTAATTGGTTCGACCACATTGGAAGGGATCAGCTTTATCTCCTTGGGGATGCCTGCCAGCTCCTTTAAGCAGTTGAGCAGCAGCGCGGCGGCGCAGCCCAGAAGAGAGGAAGTCTTGCCGGTGACGACGCGGCCGTCAGGCAATTCCAATGCGGCTGAAGCCAGACCGGTGGTCTTTTCCCTTAACAGCGCTGCGCCTACGGCAGGGCAGATCTCCGGCGTGATGCCCGCCTTTTTGATGATTATTTCCATCTTGCGCAGGGTGCCGGTGACCTCGCCCTTGCGCTTGGCCTCCACCTGCGCGCTGTAGAAACGGCGCAGTATCTCACGCTTTGAGGCTTCGCGGCACACTTCGTCGTCGGTTATGCAGCTGGCGATCATGTTCACGCCCATGTCGGTGGGGGACATATAGGGGCTTTTGCCCAGCAGCCGCTCAAAAAGTGCCCGCATCACAGGGAATATTTCCACGTCCCTGTTGTAGTTCACCGCTGTCACGCCGTAGGCCTCAAGATGGTAAGGGTCTATCATGTTCACGTCGTTCAAGTCTGCGGTAGCGGCCTCGTAAGCCTGGTTCACGGGATGTGTCAGGGGCAGATCCCATACGGGGAAGGTCTCGAACTTGGCGTAGCCGGAGGAGATGCCCCGTTTAAGGTCGTGATACAGTTGGCTCAGGCAGGTGGCCATTTTGCCGCTGCCGGGGCCGGGAGCGGTCACCACCACCAGGGGGCGGGTGGTGGGCACATACTCGTTGCGGCCGTAGCCTTCCTCGGAAACTATGTCATCTACGTTGTGGGGGTAATCCTTTATGGGGTAGTGGATGTAGCTTTTGATTCCCAGGCCCGTGAGCTTTTTCCTGAAATTGTCGGCGCCCTGCTGAGCGCAGTACTGGGTTATGACCACGCCGCCCACGTAAAAGCCCATGGAACGGAACACGTCCATAAGCCGGAGCGCGTCTTCTGCGTAAGAGATCCCCAGGTCGCCGCGCTGTTTGTTTTTCTCTATATCGTCGGCGCAGATGGCGATGAGTATCTCAACGTCGCTGCCTATCGCCTTGAGCATGCGCAGCTTGCTGTCAGGCTCGAAACCCGGCAGCACGCGGGAAGCATGGAAATCGTCGTAGAGTTTGCCTCCGAACTCCAGGTAGAGCTTGCCGCCGAACTCAGATATACGCTTTTTGATGCGCTCGGATTGGATGAGGATGTACTTGTCGTTGTCGAAGCCTGTCTTCATAGCTGCCCCCTTATATAGACGGTTTTATCAATCAAAACGGGCGAAGAGTATCCGCCCAATCGTGTTCAAAACGCTATTTTTCAGCCTGGAAGAAGAGGATGCCCAGTGTGCCGGGGCCGCAGTGGCTACACACTGTGCAGCCCGCTAGAGAGTGGATGATCTCCTCAAAGGGCGCCTCTTCCAGTATCGCCTTGCGGCACTCTTCCACGATGTCCAGGTCAACGCCGCTGTCGGTGATGAATATGCGCTTGAGCTCCAGAGGCCCCGCCGCCTGGAGCCGTTCATGTACGTACTGCTTAAGCACAGCGGACAGCTTGCCGCGGTATTTTTTGCCTACGCCCATCTTGCCGTTTTTGACTTCTATCATGGGCTTGATCTTGAGCAGGCCCGCCGCCAGGGAGACTACCGACGAGCAGCGGCCGCCCTTGGCCAGGTATTCCATCGTGTCTATAACGAAGGACACGTTCAGCCGCTGCTTCTTTTCGTCCAGTATCGCCTGTATCTCACTGCTTGTCTTGCCTTCCTGCGCGAGGATGGCAGCCTCTATAGCCAGTTGGCCGGAGCCGCTGGACAGGTTGCGGGAGTCCACGGTGTAAACGTGCCCCAACTCCTGCGCGGCCAGGCACGCGTTTTGGTAGCAGCTGGAGAACTCACTGGAAATGTTGATGTGTACTACCTCGTTTCCCGCGTCCACGAAAGGCTTCCACAGGTTAATATAGTCCTCAGCGGAGCAGGCGGCGGTTTTGGGCAGCTTGCCCGTACGGGACACGTATTCGAAAAGTTTGGGAGCGGTTATATCCACTCCGTCACGGTATTCGCCTTCCTCAGTACGCACGTAGAGAGGGCAGATGATTATGCCGTATTTGTCTATGGAACCTTTGTCCAGGTCGCAGGTCGAATCGGCGACAACGGTGATTTTGCTCATAAAACGCTCCCTTATTTTTTGATGGTTTACGGAGTAAGCATGCCGGTCATGTACACGTCGCGCTCTCCGGAATAATAGTCCTCGCTGAGCAGTTCGCGCTTGACCTCACGCCCGGTGTCCCAGTCGTAGTAGACCCTCTCGAGCTTGCTGCGGCGCCCCAGCTTGCCTTCTTTGTAGAGAACGCGCTGGGAGGAATACACGGCGATCTTGCCGCTGGTATCCACCTTGATCTCTATGTTCGGGTTTTTGATATTGTTCTGGGTGATGGTCGAGATCAGGTCAATGCGGTATTCCGGACGGTTCGAATAGATGTACACCGTTGCGGACTCCTTGTTGATCACGCTTGTGTAGATGTAGATCGCGTTGTCGGTGTCGTTCATGAACACGAAGTCGTCCATCGCGTCCTCACTGACCGCAGCGTCCATGGAGGCTTCGCAGTAGTCCACGACCAGCGAGTGGTGATGCCTTTCCACCGTCGTCATGCCCGCGTACATAAGCGCGCCGTAGAGCGTGGAGGAGGCCTGACATACGCCGCCGCCCACGCCCGTGGTAACGGAGGCGCCGTAGTACACAGTGCCTTCCGAGTAGCCGCGGATTATGCTGCGCTCTCCGACCACCTCGTTAAATGACACCGTTTCCCCCGGAGCGACCTTAAAGCCGTTGAAGTTGTTGAGCGCCGTCTTAACGTTGCTGCAGCGGGAGGTGGATGAAGTGGTAAGCGAGGTGGAATACGTCACTATGAGCTGGAGGCCGTTTTCGGCAGTGTCGGAGGATACGCTTGGCAGCTTGGTCTCTACAGGCAGGTCGTACAGCGTGGTGTCCGAACCTGCGCGCATAAGCCCCAAAAGGGTGGAAACGAACGCCTCTCTGTCCAGCTCACGGCCGTCCACGGAGGGGGAGACGATCATGGGCCGCGTGGGCCCCAGCACTATGTCCGCGTCCACGGGCTGGATGAACACCGCGTCGTATATCTCGTCCACGAATCTGTCCAGCTTGGCCTGGTTGAAGCTCAGCTCCGTCACGAACATCTGAGGGCTGACCCGAAGCGACTGAAGCTGATTGGATATGTCTGTGCTGGAGCCAACGTGCCCCAGGCTCCACGCCGCGCGCAGCACCTCGGAGGTGTTGAAGCCGGCGTCCACCTGCCTGGGAGAAAAGGCCCAGATCTTATCCTCAAAGGTGAAGGTATAGGAGGCGTTGACGAGCCTGTCCGCCCATGCGTTCAGACGGCTTTCACCCTGCGAACGAGTGTAGGGAGACATGTCAACACCGTTTATATACACACCCTGCGCGTAGAAAGAAGAGCCTGAGGCGGTGGATCCTCCAAACAGCTTAATCCCCAGGAACACCGCAAGCACCACCACGCACAGCGCGAATATGGGATTTGTGAACAGGCTGCCGGGCCTGTATCTGCGTTTTGCCATAAAAACTCCAGTTCCAAAATAAACCAGCTTGTATTATAACACAAAAGGAGCCCGGACGCAAGCGAGTTCGAGCCAAAAGGCGCAAAAAACCGCGCGGTCAAACTCCCGCTTGCAAGATCAGCCATTTTGTTGTATAATAAAATAGAATGTGTATGTACATAATGGGGGAGAAGTTATGCGGCGAAGCGTAGTGGTGCTGGACGGCTACAGTCTGCTGTTCAGGGCGTTTCATGCACTGCCGCTCATGGACAACGGCCAGGGCGAGTACACCAATGCCATCCACGGTTTCCTGCTCATGCTCCACAAAGTGCTTAAAACCGAAAAACCATCCGCGGTGGCTGTGGCCTTCGACGTGGACAAGCACACCTTCCGGCACGAAAAGTGCGCTTTTTACAAAGCCAACCGTGCCCCGGCTCCTGAGGAATTCAAGCCTCAGGCGGCGCTGATTAAGGCCCTGCTGGCCGAGATGGGCATAAAAGTACTGGAAAAGCAGGGTTACGAGGCTGACGACATACTTGGCACGGTGAGCATGGAATGCGAAAGGCAGAAGATCCCCTGCCTGCTGGTCACGGGCGACCGGGACAGCTACCAGCTGGCGGGAGAATACACCACTATCCTGTACACCAAGCGCGGCATAAGCGACACAGTCAGGATAACCCCGGACTGGATAAAAGAGAATTACGGTCTGGACCCCGTCCAGCTCATTGACGTCAAGAGCCTTATGGGCGACCAGTCGGATAATATCCCCGGTGTTTCGGGCATAGGCGAAAAGACAGCTATAAAGCTGATACAAAAATACGGCAGCGTAGAAAAAACGCTGGACGGCGCGGACGCGGGCGAAAAGGGCGCATTGCGGGACAGACTGTTGGCCGGACGACAGGACGCGCTCACCAGCCGGTTCTTGGCGGAGATCGTCAGAACGGTCCCAATGGAACTGGACTTTGACAGCTGGAAGACCGACTCGCTTCAGGGCGGATACGAGACGCTGAAACGCCTGAACCTCAGCCAGGTGATAGAGCGGCTGGAGCTCAGGCCGTCCGAAACGATCAGGGAGAAAGAGTACGTTCCCGTCTCGCTTACCGAAACCGTCCCCGGGGAACTGGAAGCGGCTTTGAGACCGCTGCTTGGCGCACCCGGCCGTATCGCCGTGAGCATAGGAAATGTGTTCACGCTTGCCCATGAGAACGGCGCCTGCGTCAAGGTCGGCATGCAGGGCGATCTGCTCAACCCGGGGCTGGAACGTGAAGACGCGCTTAACTGCTTAAAAACGCTGGCAAGTGAAGGACATATCCTGATATTTCACGACGTTAAGGCGCTGGAGGGGGACATTTCCTTCCTTGAAGGCAGATGCGAGGACACCATGCTGGCCCTCTATTCCATCAATCCCTCATGGGACGTCATCTCGCTCAAAAGCGCCTGTTCCGCCATGGAGGTCGAGTACGACGAAACGTATCCTGCCGCCGGCATAATGCGCCTGTGGCTGAAGGCGGAAGCTTCGCTCAACAGGGACGGGCTTTCAAAACTGTATAGGGAGGTCGAACTGCCCCTGTGTTTCGTGCTAAGGCGCATGGAGGAAGCGGGCTTCCTGGTGGACAAAGAGTATATCATAAGACTGGGAGAGACGTTCCGCCAGAGGCTGGACTCGGCGGCAAAAGAGGTCTACCTTCTGGCCGGCAGGGAGGTCAACATCAACTCTCCCAAGCAGCTGAAGGAACTGCTGTTCACTGAGCTCAAGCTTCCCGTGCCCGGTGGCAAAAAAACAGCAGTATCCACTTCTGCGGAAGTGCTTGAGGAACTTAAGGACGAATATCCTATCTGCGGCGTGATACTGGAATACCGGAAGTACCAGAAGCTGCTGTCCACATACATCGAAGGCTTGCTGGGTCAGATCTCCACGGACGGACGGATACACACGCGCTTCGAGCAGGCGGCGACAGGTACCGGCAGGATAAGCTCGCGGGAACCGAACCTGCAGAACATTCCCGTACGGACGCCGGTAGGACGTGAACTGAGGCGGGCGTTCATTCCGCGAGAGGGATGGGTGCTGGCGGACGCGGACTACAGCCAGATCGAACTGAGGGTGCTGGCGGCGCTCAGCGGCGACGAAAACATGATAGGCGCGTTTCTGCAGGGGCAGGACATTCACGCCGCGACGGCCGCAAGGGTGTTCGGCGTGCCACCGGAGCTGGTGACAGGGGAGATGCGTTCACGGGCAAAGGCGGTCAATTTCGGCACTGTGTACGGCATAAGCGGGTTCGGGCTGGCCAAAAATACCGGTGTGACGCCCGCGGAAGCCAAACGCTTTATCGACA
Source organism: Clostridiales bacterium (assembly GCA_024684375.1). Classification (GTDB taxonomy): domain Bacteria; phylum Bacillota; class Clostridia; order Christensenellales; family Aristaeellaceae; genus RUG14130. The sequence goes on along the minus strand of JAIKWZ010000019.1, from coordinate 34,476 downwards.
GCTATTTCGCCCGGTATCCCCGCATAAAGGAATATCTGGAGGAGAAAAAACAAGAGGGCAGGGAGCGGGGCTACGTGACCACACTGCTGGGCCGGCGCAGGTATCTGCCCGAGCTTGCCTCTTCGAACTTCCAGACCAGGGCTTTCGGGGAGCGTGCCGCGATGAACAGCCCCATACAGGGTTCCGCGGCGGATATAATAAAGATCGCCATGATAAACACGGATCGGCTGTTAAGGGAAAGGGGACTTAAGTCCCGCCTGATACTGCAGGTCCATGACGAGCTGATACTGGAATGTCCCAAAGATGAAGCGCAGGAGGCGGGAGACATTCTCAAACAGGCAATGGAAAACGCCGCCGCGCTTAAGGTACCTCTGATAAGCGAGGTACACACGGGAGGAAACTGGGATGAGTGCAAACCGTAACATCTATATAGTCGGGCTCACAGGAGGGATCGCCTCAGGCAAGAGCGAGGCGGCCCGGATGCTGGGTGACATGGGCGCCCGCTGCGTGGACGCGGACGCGATATCGCGCCGGCTGACCGGGGAGCCCGGAGAGACGCTGGACATGATCCGCGCCGAGTTCGGCGACGAGGTATTCGACGAAAGCGGAGCGCTCAACCGGGCCCGTCTGGCTGACATAGTGTTCAACGATCCTGTCAAGCGCAAGGCGCTGGACGCGATCACCCATCCCGCGATACAGAAGACGATGCTGGACGAGGTCGAGCAGGCGGACAAAGCGGGGGAGAAACTGGTCTTCCTGAACGTGCCTCTTCTGTTCGAAACGGGAATGGACGCTCTGTGCGACGAGACCTGGCTGATAAGCTGCGACGAGGACTTGCAGCTTGAGCGCCTCATGCAGCGTGACGGCATGGATAAGGAGCACGCACTGGCGCGTATAGCGTCCCAGATGACCCTGGAGGAGAAGACCCGCAGGGCAAATGTGGTGATAGACAACCGTGGACAACTGGACAGGCTCTACGCCCAGCTGTCCAGCCAGTATCAGGCGCTGGTCAGAAAGGTCAGCCGTCTGGACAGGGAAGAGGACGAATGACAAAACGTTTAATCTGCGCGTTTTTGGTGTTGGCGCTGCTGCTTTCGGGCTTTGCCTGCGCTTCAGGGATGACGCGCTTTATCATCGGCACGGTGTACCAGAGGGGCGCGGCGATCAATCCGCTGTACTGCACTCAAAGGGATCTGGTCAGCGTAAACAACCTGGTGTTCGAGGGCGTGATGGCGCTGAGCGACGAGATGCGCCCGACGCCGGAACTGTGTTTATCCTATTCGGTAAGTGGCAAGACGGTCACCTTCGAGCTCAGACAGAACGTGCGCTTTCATGACGGCACGTACTTGAGCGCCAACGACGTGTACGAAAGCTACCGCCGCATAAAAAGCATAGGCGAGAATTCCCCTTACTACACCCGCTGTTCCTACATAAGCAAGATGGAGGTCATTGATCTTTATACGGTCAAGGTGACGGGAGAATACGAAAGCCTGCTGACCCTTTACGCCATGACCTACCCGATCCTGCACAGAAACACACTGGACGAGACGCTGCCAACCGGTACGGGCCCCTACATGTACAACTATTCAGACGGGGACTGGATACAGATGGACGCGAATCCCTACTGGTGGAAAAAGGCGCCTGTCATAGACACGGTGTACATATACCGCTATGACGAAACGGCTGACGCCTTAAGGGCGCTGACCAGCGGAGAAGTGAACGCCGTGCCTACCCGCAGCCAGACGGCCGCGCTCGGCAGGCTGCTCAACGACAGGATGAGCGTTGACTATTCGACACTGACTTACGAAATGCTCATCCCCAACTCAAAAAAGCAGATATTCAGGGACGTGCGCACGCGCCAGGCGCTTATGTACGCAATCGATACCTCCGTCATTGCCAAAAATATCTACATGGATATGGTCATGGAGAGTGAGGTGCCCATAATCACGGGTTCCTGGCTGTACGAACCCCAGAGCGCGGTGTATTACAAATCTCCCGAAAGGGCGCTGATGCTGCTTAAGGAGGCGGGCTGGGGAGACTATAACGGCGACGGCATACTTGACCAGGTGGAAAACGGCGTGCTTAACCAGCTGGAGTTCACGATAACCACCTGCGTGGACGACGCCGCCAATACCCGCACTCATGCGGCGGAGCTTATAAGGGACCAACTCAAGCTGCTGGGGATAAGCGTGACGGTCAAAACGGTGAGCAAGTCCACTCTGCAAAAACGGCTCAAAAGCGGCGATTTTGATATGGCACTTTGCGGGATCAACCTGTCAGTCATGCCTGACCTCACTTTTTTGCTCAATTCCAGCGGAAGGATGAACTATTCCGGCTATTCGTCTGCGGACATGAACGCGCTGTTAAGGCGACTGTACAACACCACGGACGAAACGGAGTTCAAGAGCATAATGAGCCAGATACAGCTGAAAATCGCGGAGGATCTGCCGTTTTTAGGCTTGTTTTTCAGAAAGGGCACGCTCATGACGACTTCTCAGGTGAGCGGTCTGGGCGCGATCATAGAGGGCGACGTGTTCGAGGGCTTCGAATACATCGAGTTTCTTGAAACCAGACAGAACTGAGAATAATGGGAGACAGTATGGATCTATTGAAGCTTTACGGAACACAGCAGAACGCTGAAACACAGCAAAAACGCCTTGACATGATGAAGGGCGCGTTCGCCGGTTTTTTTGGGGACGCTGAAGGCGCTTGCTTTATATCTGCCCCCGGCAGAACAGAGATAGCGGGCAACCATACGGATCACAACCGGGGCCGGGTGCTGGCCGCCAGCGTGGATCTGGATACGGTGGCGCTGGCAAGGCTGAACGGCACCGACACGGTGAACCTGATCTCTGACGCGCTGGATGCGCCTGTTCACTGCGACCTGACAGTGTCTGGACCCGTTCAGGCTGAGGCGGGAACCAGCGCGGCGCTGATACGGGGCATGGCCGCGGGGCTGAAAAACCTGGGCTATAAGGCGGGCGGATTTGACGCGTACGTCACCAGCAACGTCGCCAGCGGCTGCGGCTTAAGCTCTTCCGCGGCGTTCGAGGTCATGCTGGGCAAGACGTTCAGCGTGCTGTTCAACGCTGATGCCCTGCCTGCCCAGAGCAACGCTTCTGTAGCTCAGTGGGCGGAGAACAACTATTTCATGAAGCCCTGCGGGCTGATGGACCAGATGGCGTCTTCCGTGGGCGGCATGGTAACCATCGATTTCGGCGAAACGCCGGCTTTGGTTGAAAAGATAGAGTACGATTTCGCCGAAAAGGGTTTCTGCGCGTGTGTAGTGAGCTGCGGAGGCGAGCACACCAACCTTACAGGCGAATACGCTTCTATCCCAACCGAGATGAAGCAGGTGGCCCGGCTGCTGGGCGGGGAGACTTTAAGGGATGTGGAGGACAGGATAGAGACCTCCATTCCCATGCTCAAAAACAAAGTCCCCGACAGGGCGATACTCCGCGCGCTGCATTTCGCGGATGAGAACAGGCGGGTGGAAAAACTGGTCGCCTGCCTGAAACAGGATGACCTCTGCGGTTTTCTCGATGGTATAATCGAAAGCGGCGAAAGCAGCTGGAAGCTGCTGCAGAACCTGTACGTGGCATGTTCACAGAATCAGGAGATGCCCCTGGCTCTGGAGATGAGCAGGCGTTTTCTGAAGGGCAGGGGGGCCTGGAGAGTCCACGGAGGCGGATTCGCGGGCACGATCCTGGCGTTCGTCAGGCTCTCTGACCTGTCCGGCTACACCGCTTATATGGAGTCGGTGTTCGGACAGGGCGCTGTCAAGCCCCTGTATCTGAGACCGTTGGGCGCAGTCAGGCTGTGAGACTTTTAAGCAAAAGCGAAAAAGAGACCTTCCTTATAGGCAAAACGCTGGGAAGCTGCCTGAAGGCGGGGGACACGGTGCTGCTCAGAGGCGATTTGGGCACGGGCAAAAGCGTGCTGGCTCGAGGGATTGCTTCATCGCTTGGAGTGGACCGACCCATGGCAAGCCCGTCCTTCACCATAATGCAGCCCTACGAGGGCGTGTGCCCGGTGTACCACTTTGACCTGTACCGTTTAAGCAGCGCGGACGAGATATACTTTACCGGCCTGGATGAGCATATCGGCACGGACGGTGTGGCAATGATAGAGTGGCCGGAGATACTTGAAGAAAAGCCGCTCATACGCTGTGAGATAGATATCTCGCGAGGAGATGAGTCCGAAACGCGCAGGCTGGAAGTCAGCTGCTTCGGCATGGACGCCCGGTCAGGGAAGGTATTTGAAACGCTTATTCCATTTTCGGAGGCATCCGCTTGAATATATGTGCGCTTGATACCGCGTCACTGGCCTGCTCCGCTGCGCTGATAACGGACGGGAAGCTCAGGGGAGAACGGCTGGCCAACAACGGTCTTACGCATTCCCAGACGCTCATGCCAATGCTGGAGGAGCTGTTAAGGAGCGAAGGGCTGCGCCCCAAAGATATAGACGTGTTCGCAGCCGTTACAGGGCCGGGCTCTTTTACGGGCGTGCGTATAGGCGTCTGCGCCGCGAAGGGGCTGTGCGAGGGCACAGGCGCGAAGGCTGCGGCTGTGGACGCGCTCGAAACGCTGGCATGGGCCGTCCAGTATGAGGGGCTGATCGTACCCATACTTGACGCCAGGAGACAGCAGGTGTATACTGCCTTTTTCAGGAAGGCGGGCGGAACGCTGGAGAGGCTGACGGAGGACATGGCAGTCCCGCTGGCACAGGCATTAGCCGAGCTCCCTGCCGGTGAAAGAGCTCTGTTCACCGGGGACGGGCTGAACGTTCATGAGGAAGCGATCAGGAATACGCTTAAGGACAGGGCGCTTATCGCTCCGTCTTCCCAGAGGGTGATACGCGCGTCCGCGGCGGGTGAGATCGTGCTGTCCCGTCCGGAAAGCGTGGTGGATGCTCAGGAGCTGACGCCGATGTACCTGAGGATGTCTCAGGCGGAGCGGGAACGGCAGGAAAGGCTGAAGACCGAATGACGGTATGCTGCCTGACGGACGAAGCACGTCTGGACGAAATGCTCGAAGTCGAACAAAGCAGCTTCGCCTCTCCCTGGAGCCGGGATGACATACAAAGCGCGCTTTCAGCCCCCTGGCTCAGATGTATGGGGATATTTGAGGGCGACACGCTGGCGGGCTGGGGCTGCGCGGGTGTGAATCCTCCGGAGGCGCGCCTGCTCACGATAGCGATCAAGCCGGATTTTCGCCGTAAAGGCCGGGGCAGTATGCTTCTTCGGGCGCTTATGCAGGCGGCGGCGGACGCAGGCTGCGGGTACATGGAGCTGGAATGCAGAAGGAGCAATCTGCCTGCGCAGCAACTGTACAAAACGCATGGATTCATAAAGGTAGGGGTGTCAAAGGGCTACTATGCCGACACGGGGGAAGACGCGTTTGTTTTCTGCGCACCCTCCTTGCCCGAAGGACATCCGGAAAACGACCCGTTTATTATCAAAGACTGACGGAGGAAGCTGTTGGAGTTTACATATTCAGGCATAAAGCTTCATTACGAGGTGAGCGGAGAAGGCGAGTGGGTCACTCTGCTGCATGGCTGGGGCGGCTCGGTGCAGAGCTTCCTGGGCGTCCAGAAACGCCTCTGCACCCGCTTCAGGGTGCTGAACCTCGATTTTCCGGGTTTCGGGGCCAGCGAGGAGCCCAACGCAGACTGGGGCGTCAGTGAGTACGCCCGCTGCGTGCTGGCGCTTATGGACGAGCTGGGCATAGCCAGCACTGCCCTGATAGCGCACTCTTTCGGGGGCAGGGTAGCGCTCAAGATAGCGGACCTGCGACCTGGCATCGTTTCCAAACAGTTGCTTACGGGCTGCGCCGGGCTCAAAGACCAGCAGGCCGTCTGCCGGCCTTCGCTCGCGTCAAGGCTTAAAAAAGTGTACGACAATCCCCTGACGCGGCGCGTGCTGGGCGACGGAGGCGTGGAGAAGATAAACAACGCCGTGCGCAGCCGTTTCGGCTCGGAGGATTACAAAAACGCCTCTCCCCGCATGAGGGAGATATTCAAAAAGGTAATAGACGAGGATCTGTCATACTGCCTGGAGAAAATAACATGCCCGACGCTTCTGGTGTGGGGCGAGTACGATACCGCCACGCCGCTGTGGATGGGCAGAAAAATGGAGCAGGAAATAAAGGATGCCGCGCTTATCGTTTTTGAGGGCGGCACGCACTTTGCGTATATAGAGCAGTTCGCCCGATTTATGGCGATAGCAGACAGCTTTCTGGGGGCATAGATATGTGGGGCTTACTTATTGCGGAGCTGGCTCTGACCTGGCTGGGGCTTAACTTAGTCTCGCTGCATTACATCCACATGCTGCAGCTGGAAAGCTACCAGCCCGACGGATATATGCGCCACCTTATGCGCTATAAACACGAGTGGCAGGGCGTGACGATGATAACCGGGCTTGTATGTCTGGCGGCGCAGATCATACTGCCCACGATCGTTATCCCGGTGTTTACCGGGGAAAGAGCCAACGCCATGCGGATAGCGCGTGTGCTTATAATAGCGTTTTACGCGGTTATGTGCGGACGCGAGGCGTACAGGTTTTTCACTGCCAAACAGAAAAAACCGCTGGTGTATACCAAAAGATGCCGCCGGCTGATCGCCGCGAACGCCTGCGTGACGCTGCTGTGCACGGCGCTTCTGGCGCTCATCATCGCCAGATATGTTGAAGACTGCAGCAGCATGCTCATGTGGGTGTCGCCCATGACGCTCATGGCCGCGCTGCCGTTTATCGTATATCTGAGCTCTCGCGCCTCTTTGCCTGTTGAAAACCGGATAAACGAGGGATTCAAGCGTTCAGCAAGGGAGAAACTGGCTCAGAACCCGAAACTCATCAAGGTAGCCATAACTGGCAGCTTCGGCAAGACCGGCACCAAGTACGCCCTGGGCACCATACTCGAAGGCAAGTATAAGACCTACATCAGCCCCGGTTCCACCAACACGCCCATGGGGCTGTGCACGGTCATAAACAACCGCCTGCCCCAGGACGCGCAGGTGTTCCTTGCGGAGATGGGCTCGCGGCATGTCGGTGATATAAGGGAGCTTACCCAGATCGTCGCGCCTGAAATCGCGCTTATAACCTCAGTGGGCGCGCAGCACCTTGAGACATTCGGAAACGTGGAGACGGTGGCAAAAGCCAAGTACGAGCTCATCGAGGCTCTGGGCAAAAACGGCAGCGCGTTTTTCGCATCCGACGGGGCATGGGTAGATAAAATGTACAAAAAAGCCCCCTGCAAAAAGTTTTTGAGCGGGCTTGAGAATCCTGCCTGCGATATGTGGGCGGAGAATATCGAAACGGGCGCTTTCGGTTCACGTTTTGACCTGGTGACAAAACAGGGCGAGCGCCAGGCGTGCGAGACCCAGATACTTGGGCGCCACAATCTGTCAAATGTGGTCCTGTCCGCGCTGGCGGCAAAGGAAATGGGACTGTCGCTTGAGGAAATAGCCGGGGGTATTGCCCGCATTAAGCCGGTGGAACACCGTTTGCAGCTGATAAAGGGCGAGATAAACGTGCTGGATGACGCGTTCAACTCTAACCCGGTCGGCGCGAAAGAGGCGCTGAGGATACTGTCCTGCTTCCCGGGGAAGCACCTGGTGGTCACTCCCGGATTTGTGGAGATGGGCGCGGACGAGGAAAAATACAACTTTGAGCTGGGCGGGCAGATAGCGCAGTACTGCGACGCGGCTATACTGGTGGGCAAGAAACACTCTTCGCCCATCCTTCAGGGGCTGATAAAGGCCGGTTTCGACCGCGCCGGCGTCATACAGGTGGACAGCCTTGACGAGGCCACACGCAGGATAAGGGACTTTGTCTCCTCCGGCGACGCGGTGCTGTTTGAAAACGACCTGCCCGACAACTACGCAGAATAATAATTCAGCACAGGAAGGATATCAAAATGAAGCTTAAACTGGCGGTGATCTATGGCAGCCGCTCATGTGAGCACGACGTATCGGTCATTTCCGCACTGCAGGCGGCGGGCAAGGCGAACCCTGAGGATTACGATGTCATCTACGTATACATCGATAAAAACGGAGACTGGTTTACCGGCTGGAGACTGAACGACATAACCCTCTACCGGGATTTTGACCCCAAGGCGGCCACCAGGGTGATACCCATGGGCGAGAAAGGCAAACTGGTGCTTTTGCAGCACCCGTCGGACAAGCTTTTGCCATTCGGTTATCTTAAGCGCGTGGCTGAGGCGGACGTGTGCCTGCTGGTGCTGCACGGCATGAACGGCGAGGACGGCACCATCCAGGGCATGCTGGAAATGTGGCAGGTCCCGTACACCTCCTCCGGCGTGATGGGCAGCGCCCTTGGCATGGATAAGATAGTGATGAAGCAGGTATTCAGAGCCAACGGTCTGCCGGTAGTCAGGGATGTATGGACGGACCGGAACGCTATAAAGAAGGATAAAAAGGCGGTTCTGGAACGCATAAGCGCGGCGCTTGAGTTCCCGGTCTATGTAAAGCCCGCCAATCTGGGTTCGTCCATAGGCATTTCCCGGGCGGAGGACATGGACGCCTTGTCCGAAGCGCTGGACGTGGCGGCGGGTTATGACCGCAGGATCCTTATAGAGGAAGCCGTGAAGGATCTGATGGAGATCAACTGCTCTGTGCTGGGCTTTGACGGGGAGGCGGAAGCGTCGGTGACCGAGATGCCCGTGAGCTGGACGGAGTTTCTGTCTTTTGACGATAAGTACCTGCGGGGCGGCAAAGGCGGCTCCAAGGGCTCAAAGTCCGGCGGTGCCAAGGGCGGCATGGCGAGCCTGAACCGCAAAATGCCCGCGCCCATATCCGACGAAATGACCAAACGCGTGGAAGAGATGGCCATATGCGCCTTTAACTCGCTGGACTGCAAGGGCGTGGCGCGCGTAGACTTTTTGCTGGACAAGGCCACGGGAGAACTGTATGTGGGCGAAATAAACACCATCCCCGGCTCTCTGTCATACTACCTGTGGGAAGAAAAGGGGCTGAAATTCGATAAGCTCATTGACAAGCTGGTCGAATACGCCTTCCGTGCCAAAGCGGAGAAGAGCGAGAATGTGTTTTCATATTCCTCAAACATACTTAAAGGCTCCGGCGGAGCGAAGGGCTCGAAAAGATAGTTTTTCCTGAACGGTTTGACCAGCCGTGTGAGCGGCGTATTCCAACAGTCACAGGAGCAAGCTTATGCGCAGATTTATTCTGAACCTGCTGCCTCAGCTCAAGGATATCTACTCTCCCGGCGAGGAGCACTCCCGGGGGAGGCTGATCTCCCTGATCTCCAGCCTTATGGCCTCGTTTTACAACGTATTTATCACGGGCATATTTTACACGGGCTTTTTGTCCATGTACGGCATTTCCATTACGGGCGTGGGCATAGTGTCGTTTATACCGTACATCGGCAGCCTGTTTTCCCTGTTCAGCCCTTTCGTGCTCAAAAAGTTTGAAAAAAGAAAGACGGCGATGCTGTTAAGCAAGCTGTTCTTTTATTTTCTGTTTATTGTTGCTACCACTCTGATGCCCACATTCGTGAAAGACACTCAGGCGCGGCTCTACTGGCTGATAGGCATTCTCTTCGTGGCTTACGCCCAGTACGCGCTGTTTTCACCGGGCATCACGGTGTGGTTCTACAATTTCTATCCAAAAGAAAACGAGCGGCGCACGAGATATATATACTTCAACCAGCTGTTTTCTTCCGTCATGAGCAGCCTGGTGCTGCTGGTGAGCGGCGTCATAACCGACGCGGTGAGCGGCTCCAGCCATCAGAGCACCATCATTCTGACGCTCAGGTACTTCGCCTTTTTCCTTGTGATCATTGACGTGAGCGCGCAGGCAAGGGCGAAGGAGTATCCCTATCAGGATACGAATAAACTCAGGCTTAAGGACGTATTCACTATTCCCATAAAGAACAGTAAGTTCATGATGTGCATGCTGCTGATGTTCTTCTGGAATTTCATCTGCAACCTGAACAACGGCACCTGGAATTATCACCTGCTGAACCATATGGAGTTCGGCTACACCGTTATCAATCTTATGAGCGTGAGCTATACGGTGCTCCTGCTGGTGTTCAGCAAACTCTGGAGGAAGCTTCTAAGGCGCTTAAGCTGGGTGAAGACTTTCGGATTGTGCTGTCTTTTGTCGATCCCCATCGACCTTATGCTGTTTATGATGAGCCGGCAGACGAGAGCGCTGTACGTGCCTTTGTCACTGTGGCAAAACGTGATAAACGTGGGGTACAACCTCAGCTACGCCAACATACTGTACATGAACCTGCCTGAAGGCAATTCCACCAGCTACATAGCGTTTTACTCGGTCGGCGCGAACCTGTGCGCGTTCTTGGGCATGATCACAGGGGTATATATCGTCAATCTCCGAAACGACGCACCGTTCATGTTCATGGGCTTCGAGATATACACAGTGCAGCTGACTATGCTCGTCCACGTTTTCTGCCTGCTGATAATGGGACTGATGTGCGTGCTTTGGTGGCGGCGCTTCACCAGTGACAGCGAGATAAAGCTCGTAGAGGCAACATAAAACCAAGCTCCCGCGCTCTGCATTGTGAGGTGCGGGAGCTATTCTTCGGTCCAGAACTCGCTGAGCGCGCCTTTGAGCGCGCTTTCTTTTGTGCGTTTGGGGCGCAGGTGGCCTGGCAGCAGGCGGCGGAAAAATGGCAGGCTGTAGCGCTCATCTATGAACAGCAGCACGCCTTTGTCGGTGTCGGAACGGATCACCCGCCCGGCAGCCTGCAAGCATTTGCCTATACCGGGATAGACGTAGGCGGTAACGAAGCCGTTTTCGTCCTTTTCGTCGTAAAGGTATTTCAGGCAGTCTCTTTCAAAGCATATCTGGGGCATGCCCACTCCGACTATTGCCGCGCCTATCAGGCGGTCTCCGCTCAGGTCTATGCCTTCGGAGAAAACTCCGCCCAGCACGATAAAGCCAATGAGCGACGTTTCCGGCGCGGTCTCGAAGCAGTCCAGAAACGCTTTTCTGGCGGCCTCATTCATGTCCCTGGACTGTTTTATGGCGCGGATATCAGGGGAAGCGAATTTGAACTCCCTGTACACCGCCTCCAGGTACGCGTGGCTGGGGAAGCAGGCGATGTAGTTCCCGACTTTGCTTTCCGCGAGGGTCTTGAGCGCTTGAGCCACTCTGGGAACGCTTTCGCTGCGCTTCGAGTACACCGCGGGTATGTCAAGACACAGGCTCTTCAGGTTTTCCCTGGGAAACGGAGATGGGAGCGACAGAGTTTCGTCGCCTCTGTTCATGTCCAGCCCCATAAGGTAGGAGTAGTGCTCAACAGGTGACAGGGTCGCGGAAAACAAGAGCGCTCCGCGCGCTTTTTTAAGTACGCGGCTTATGGCGTCAGTGGGCTGCCACAGCCAGATCTTCTGCTGGGCACCGCCTTCCGAAAGGCTGAGCAGGCGATGGGTGGCAGGGTCGAAGCTGTCCGAGGCGCGTATGAAAGCGAGACAATCGAAGTACAGCTGCCTGACATCCTCTGCTATTGATAAACCGGTGCCCAGAAGGGAACGCAGCTCGTCCCCCAGGGCTTTAAGGGCGAATATCAGGCTTTCAGGCTTCTCAAGGCTCATTTCAGGCGGCACAGGCACAGGCAAAAGCGCCAAAACCGCGTTCACGGCGCTGATGACCGGCAAAAAAACGGGTACAGAGGGATCGAGTTTTTTCAGGAACGAACTCAGCTGCCTTTCGCTCAGCGCGGCGGAGTGCATCTCCGTTACACGGGAAGGCAGGTTGTGCGCCTCGTCTACCAGCAGCGTAAAGCGGCATGCCCTGTCAAAAAAGCGGCGAAGCCTCACGGCGGGATCGAACACGTAGTTGTAGTCGCAGATTATCACCTGCGCGGTCTCGCACAGCGCGAGAGAAAGCTCGAACGGGCACAGATCGAACCTGTCCGCCAGGGCCATGATCTCCTCCTGCCCAAAGGAGCTCGCGCTCCAGCTTTCCTTTACCGCATACTTCTGCCTGTCAAAGTAGCCTTTTGCAAGGGGACACTCAGAGGGATCGCAGTTGAGCGCCGGCGTGGGACACAGTTTGCGCTTGGCGTACAGGGACACGCTGCGCAGTACCAATCCCTTTTCACGCATCAGGCGCAGGCAGTTTTCGGCGGCGATACGCCCGGTAGAGCGGGCGGTCAGGTAAAATACCACATCGGTCAGCCCTTCGCCCAGCGCCTGCACCGCGGGGAACAGCGCCGCGGCGGTCTTGCCTATGCCGGTGGGCGCCTGAGCGAGCAGGCAGGTCCTGCCTTTTATTGCGTTATAAGCGTGCTCGGCAAAGGACATTTGACCGTCCCGGAAATCATCGAATGGGAAAACGACCTCTTTTGCTGAAGGCAGGGCGGTCTTCAGATAGTCGTCGGAGCGCTGCAGGCGGGAGACATACTCATCAAGGTAGGTAAAAAACAGCTCTTCCAGCCGGGCAAAACTGTACTTCCGTGAGAACACACGGCTTTCTCCTGTGAGGGAGGAGTATTTGAGCCGCACCTCAGCCTCGGCCAAAGCTGAGCTTTTTAAGGCCATGTAGGCGTAGATCTCCGCCTGCGCCCAGTGCACGGGCCAATCATTTTCGGATACGAGCGAGGGCGGCACGGCAGGGATCTTGATCTCTTCCACACAGCAGCGCGTCCGTGTGAGCGCAAGCCCGTCTATCCTGCCCTGGATCAGCAGGTCAAGACCGCGGTATTCCAGGCGGAGTTTTACCGGGACCTCAGCTTCAAATCCGTCCGTGTAGCCGCTTTGCACCATCAGGTGACCTTTCACGCCGTCCTGCATGCGCGATAAAGCAGCAGAGGCGGGGATAAGATCCCCGCCTTCATAATAGGTCTCTGCGATAGTGCGAACGTTTACGCTGTATGTCATCAGTCGTAGACCTGGATTATGGCGCACTTTAAGTAGCGTGTTTCGGGACTGGCGGGCAGCACCGGGTGGTCGTGACCCTGTGAGCGCAGCTCAACGAAACGCAGACGCTTTTTTGAGTCCCGCGCGGCGGTATTGATGACCTCCACGAACTTATCCTCGCTAACGTGCTGACTGCAGGAGCAGGAAACGAGGAAGCCGCCGTTTTTCACGAGTTTGAGGCCGCGAAGGTTGATCTCCTTGTAACCCCTTAAGGCGCTCTCCACCTGAGAGCGTGTCTTGGTGAAGGCAGGGGGATCCAGTATCACCACGTCGAACTTTTCCCGGGCGTCGGTCAGCTCGCGCAGGTGGTCGAAGCAGTTGTGCGTTTCGAATTTCGCATTCGTAAGCCCGTTGATTCGGGCGTTTTCCCTTGCGACCTCGACCGCTTCTTCCGAGATGTCCACGCCCAGCACGCTCTTCGCGCCCGCTTTTGCGGCGTGCAGGGCGAAAGAACCGTTGTGGGTAAAACAGTCCAGCACTCGCGCGCCATCGCACAGACGCATGACCTCCCGTCGGTTCTCCTTCTGGTCAAGGAAGAAGCCCGTCTTCTGGCCGTGGATCACGTCCACCAGGAATTTGATGCCGTTTTCAAGCATCTCCACCTTCTCGTGAACTTCTCCGTACAGCAGACCCGTAGTCTGTTCCATGCCTTCCAGCCGTCTTACGGGCACGTCGCTGCGCTCGTATATACCGCTTGGTGAGCAAGTCTCCACCAGCCCCTCGACTATGGCGTCCTTCCATTTTTCGATGCCCAGGGAAAGACTCTGCACGACGAGCGTATCGGCGAACTTGTCCACTATCAGCCCCGGCAAAAAGTCGCTTTCGGAAAACACGAGGCGGCAGCTGTTTATATCGCAGAAGCGCCGGCGGTATTCCCAGGCGGTCCTTACTCGCTGCTTAAAAAACTCAGCGTCGATTTTTTCGTCCCGATAGGTGAGCATCCTCAACGCTATCTGCGAATTGGGGTTGTAAAACGCCTGCCCCAGGAACGTGCCCTTGGAGCTTTCCACGTTCACAACGTCGCCGGGCTCAAACTCCCCGGCGATCTTTTCTATATCGCTTGCGAACACCCAGGGATGCCCGCTGCGCACGCGCGCTTCGCGGGTGGGGCGGAGTATCGCTTTTGCCATTTGGTTACCTCAATTCTATCTCCAGCTCGAGCCTGTAGGTGCCCGGACCGACGGTGTACTTTTCGTCCTGGCGGGTGCTCCAGGCCATTTGTCCGCCTATGCCCGCATGTGCGGCGTCTATATGCAGGGTAGTTTCATGCCTTGTGGCGATCTCATGATCGTGCATGGCGTCCCTGAGATCCACGGGAGTATAGTTGTGGACGTCGAAGTGGAAGGGAGAAGGGGAAGAAAAGCGTATCGCCCGCCCGTCCTGCGCTTCAAGCGTCACGCGCAGCGTATCTTCGTGTCCGCCGTTTTCGGAAGGGGGATTGTAGGGGAAATGGGTCTCGGCCACCTGGCAGGAGTACACGCCCATGCGGGAGGCCAGACGGCGGTCGGGGTAGCTTTCTCCCGGCCCCATGCCCAACCATTCCAGCCTTGAGAAATCGGCCGGCAGGGTGAACGTAAGCCCGAGCCTTTCCACACACTTTATTCCGCTCAGGCGGAAGCACGCTTCGAGACTTATGCGTCCGTCGCCGCTTATGAGCAGGCGTGTGCTCACGTCCGCGCAGGCTTCGTCGATCATGGTGGAGGTCAGACGGCTGACGCGCTCTATCATTACGCGGCCGTCAGACAGCGCGGAAGCGGAGACGGAAATGATCCGGCGTACGCAGTTTTCCGGAGCGAAGGCGGAGAAATTGTCCCACTCGCCCCAGCCCGGACAGGCGTTCAAGCCGCTTAAACCCCTGATCAGGCATTCGCTCAGACCGCTGAGCATATACTCTTTGCCGTTTACCGCTATAGAAACGATATTGCCGGAGGATCTAAGCAGCTGCAGTGTAAAGCCGTCGCCAGACACTGTGATCTCGCCGCGTCCCTCGTCAAAGCGAGCGGGGGAATATCTGCCGCGCCTTACGGGCACGGGCAGCGCGTCGATCGGGAACTGGAAAGCGAGGGGAGTGTCTCCGCCCAGGTCCAACTCCATGTCAATCCAGCATTTCTGGCCGGGCAGCCTGGCGGGCCCTGCCTCAAAGCGATATTCCGTCATGGGCACGAGAGGCGGCAAAAGCAATTCGCCGGTACTCTGCGCTTCTCCGTCCGAATAGGCCGTCCAGGTGAGGCGCAGGGCGGGGGTTGGGGTAAAAAGAAGCCGGTTTTTGACCATATAGCCCATGTCGGTTTTTTCTATGAAAACCGGACGGTATACAAACGCCATTTCCGCGCCGGCGGGCTTTACGGTCAGGTCGTGGTTCACTATGCCGTTCAGACACATGAAACGGGGGCAGAATGGATCGGTAACGCTTTCGTAGAAGTCTCCGCCATAGCCGGGGAAGCGGACATCGTCTTCGCCTGTCTGCCACAGCGCTTTGTCCTGAAAATCCCATACGAAGCCGCCCTGAAAGCGGGGACAGGTCTCGGTCAGCTTCCTGAAATACTCGAAACCGCCGCCGGAGGACAGGATCTGATAGGCGTACTCGCACAGTATAACGGGACTGTCGTCACGGTTGTCGGCAAGCAGTTTTTCTATCTGCTCCACAGTGGGATACATGGGGCAGCGTATGTCGCTTATGTTTTTGCCAGGCGCTCCGGATTCGTACTGCACGGGGCGGGTGGGGTCGTAGTACTTTAGCCAGCCGGCCATTGCTGCGTGGTTTGGACCAAGGCCGCTTTCGTTGCCAAGCGACCAGATGATGATTGAGGGATGGTTTTTGTGTATCTGAGCCATCCTGCGCGCCCGCTGCAAAAACGCCTCCGCCCATTCGGGACTGTTGGCGAGCATGGAACCGGTGCCGTGGGTCTCAAGATTCGTTTCGCAGATCGCCATCAGCCCGTATTCGTCGCACAGGTCGTAAAAGTAGGGATCATCGGGATAATGGCAGCTCCTAACGGCGTTCACATTGAGCTGTTTTAGCAGGAGCACTTCCTGCTTCATCTGCTCGTGTGTGAGGAATCTGCCTGTGGATACATTGTGCTCGTGGCGGTTCACGCCACGTACGATGAGTCTTTTGCCGTTGAGCTTGAGTATCCCGTCCTCAACATAAACGCTCCTGAACCCAAAATTCACCCGCTCTCTGTCGGCGGCGTCCGGACCGGAGGGGTCGAGCAGCGCCAGATGGACCCGGTACAGATCCGGCTTTTCCGGCGACCACAGCAGGGGGTCGTTTATATGCACCTTGAACAGCGCGTGACCGGGCTGGGGAGAGGCGTTGTCATGGAGGGGAGGGCACACAGCGGAGGGAGCACGTTTTTCCTTGTAAATGATGTTTCCTTCGGGGTCGTAAATGTGCAGCCTGACCAGCGTGTCCGCATAGCCGCTCACCCGCGTGACGGACACGTCGAAGGTAGCGTCACCGTGCATGTCGGCGCAGATCTTTACGTCCTCTATGTGCATGCGGGGCTTGGCAAACAGCGTCACCGGACGGAAAATGCCCGACAGGTGCCAGTAATCCTGATCTTCCAGCCAGGTGGCATCGGTGAAGCGCATCACCTGAATGGTGATCTGATTGACGCCCAGGTATGTCATGCGGGTGATGTCGAACTCCGCCATGAGCTTGCTGTCCTGGCTGTAGCCCACGGGCTTGCCGTTCACCCACACGTAAAAGCCGCTTTCCACGCCGCCAAAGCTGAGTATCAGCTTTTTGCCCACGAAATGCTCCGGAAGCTCGAATCTGCGCCGGTAAAGCCCGGTGGGGATCTTGTCGGGCAGACCGGGCGGGTTGCAGCCCGAGGCGTAGTCGCCCTCGGCGATAAAACCCGGAGTGATCTTGTGCGCGCCGGGCTCATCCGTAAACGGATAGGCGTAGTTGGTATAGATTGGCTCGCCCTCGCCCTGCAGTTCCCAGTTTCCGGGTACGTTTATCAGCCGCCAGGCGTCGTCGTTAAAGTCCGGCAGGTAAAATCCCGCGGGCAGAAGGCTGGGATGCTCGCACAGCTTAAAACGCCATGCCCCGTCCAGCGACAGGGCGTAGGAATTTCCATATGGCGAATGTGCCGCCAGACGGTTTATGGACTGCACCTCTATGTTCTGCCATTCCGGCCTTGTATGGAAATTCATGCGCTGCCTCCCGTATTACAATCCGAAGATCTGGGAATTCTCCCGCGCGTCCAGTATGGCTCTGGCCATGTAAAAATCCGAAGCGGTGGTGATCTTGATGTTTTCGATAGGCCCTTCCACAGGATGAAGGGTAGCCCCATAGTGGTTCATTAAGGTGGCGGAGTCTATCGCCGTCAGATAGCCCTCCTCGCGGGCGCGGACGTGAGCGGAATACAGATCCTCGAGGAAAAACGCCTGGGGCGCCCTGACCCTCCGGGCGGAGGAACGGTCCACCACGTCGGCGATGTGTCCGTCAGGGCCAAGCGTCATTATGGTCTCGACTACGCCTGAAACCGTTACGGCGTTCCCGTTTTCCCGGGCACAGGTGATCACGTTTTCGATTATGTCCGTGTCGATGAGGGGCCTGACCCCGTCATGCAGCAGCACCAGTACGTCCTTCGTGTCACGCTCGCTTTCCCTTATGGCCTTGAGACCGTTGAAAATGCTGTCCATGCCGGTGGCGCCGCCGGGTACGACGATGTTCACCTTGCTGATGTCGAAACGCTTGATCAGCTGTTTGAGCTGGGGTATACGGTTCTCCAGACACACCACACAGATGGAATCGATGCCGGGCGCGAGCTGGAAATACTCCAGAGTATGGATGATTATCGGCTTTCCCGACAGCACCAGGAACTGCTTTGGAGTAGTGGCACCGCTTAAGCGGGAACCGGTACCTCCGGCAAAAATCAGGGCGATGTTTTTCATTGCTGCGCGCCTCCCCGTTCATGTTAACTCTTTATTCTAACATTATAACAGAAAAACATAAGACGTTCAAGTATCAGACAACAAAAACCCGCTGCGGGGATTTAAGCATACTAAACTTTGAGTGCAATAAAATTTAACACGGGATAAAGGCGCAGACAGTTGACAAACGGGCATGCGCTGTTGTTTAATGTAATTGATTTTGAAGTTTAACGAAACTAAACCGCGGTCGGTTTCCGGAGGCGCTGAAGTGGAACTTATCGGCGAGAGAATACGGCTTTTAAGGCTGCAAAGAGGGCTCACGCAGGAGGAGCTTGCTGACAGGTGCGAGCTGTCCAAGGGCTTCATTTCGCTTGTGGAAAGAGATCTGACCTCTCCGTCCATCGCTACTCTGGAAGACATGCTTGTGGCTCTGGGCAGCGACCTGGGCAGGTTTTTCGCCCGCTCAGGCAGCGAGAAGATCGTTTTCGGCGAAGAGGACATCTCTGTCAAGCAGGACGATGAGGGCATCAGGGGTCATATAAGCTGGCTGGTGCCGGACGCCCAGAAAAACGAGATGGAACCTATACTGGTGGAGCTGGGTCCAGGGGGCGCTACCTCGCTCCAGGATCCCCACGAGGGCGAGGAGGTGGGCTATGTGCTCAGCGGCCAGATAGTGATAGAGCTGGGCGAACGCAGAGAGAAGGCCAAAAAAGGCGAAAGCTTCTGCTTCAAGCCCGATCTGCCTCACAGGATAGTCAACACCGGGAAAACGGCCAGCCGTTTTATCTGGGTCAGCACTCCGCCTACATTCTGAGCCGGGAGGAAAACACCATGCCGGACGACGTAAAACTTATTGAACTGAAACATATTTGCAAGTCCTTCGGAGATACCCAGGTACTCAAGGACATAAACCTGTACATCCGCAGAAAGGAATTCGTCACCCTGCTTGGGCCCAGCGGCTGCGGCAAAACCACGATGCTGAGGATTATCGGCGGGTTTGAGAACGCGGATTCTGGTGAACTGATCTTTGACGGCACGGACTTGAGCGGCATCCCGCCCTACAAGCGCAGGGTCAACACGGTGTTTCAGAAATACGCCTTGTTCACCCACATGAACGTGTTCAACAACATCGCCTTCGGGCTCAAGCTGAAATCGCCTGCCGAACTGCTGCCGGGAGTGGAAAAGCCCACCCGCCGCCAGGTCAAGCGCGAGATCGCCCGTCGGGTCGAGAAGATGCTCAAACTCGTCAAAATGGAGCAGTATGCCAATCGATCCGTGGACGCGTTAAGCGGCGGTCAGCAGCAGCGTATCGCCATCGCCCGCGCGCTGGTGAACGAGCCTGAGGTGCTCCTGCTTGACGAACCTCTTGGCGCGCTGGATCTGAAGCTCAGGCGAGAAATGCAGCTGGAGCTCAAGAGCATGCAGCAGCAGCTGGGCATCACCTTCATCTACGTTACCCATGACCAGGAGGAAGCGCTCACCATGAGCGACACGATCGTGGTCATGAACCACGGCTCCATACAGCAGATAGGGGACGGCAAAAGCATATACGACGAGCCCAAAAACGCTTTCGTTGCAAACTTTATCGGTGAAAGCAACATACTTGACGCGGTGATGCTGAAGGATTTCGAGGTGCAGGCGGCGGGCAGAGTGTTCGAGTGCGTGGACGAGGGCTTCGGCGAAAACGTGCCAGTAGACATGGTGGTGCGCCCTGAGGACGTCATGCTGGTGGGCGCGGACGTGGGCATGCTGACAGGAATGGTCGAAAGCGTCCTTTTCAAAGGCGTGCATTACGAAATGATGATCTCATCGGGCGGCTTCAGGTGGAAGGTGCACTCGACCACCATGTTCCCGGTCGGCTCCGAAGTGGGCATGAGCATAATCCCGAGCAACATACACATCATGCGCAAAATGGCTTTGGAAGACAAAACAGCGGAGGCGCAGGCATGAAGCGAAGCTTCTTTTCCGGGCCCTACGCGCTGTGGATGATCATGTTCACGATCTTTCCAATAGTGTTCGTGGCGCTGTACGCGTTTCAGGACAATACGGGGGCCTTCACCATAGACAATATCACACGCTGCTTCGAGGGCACTTACATGAAGGTGCTGTGGCGCAGCGTGAAGCTGGCTCTGGAGTGCACGGTGCTGTGTGTGCTGTTGGGCTATCCCTGCGCGTACTTCCTGGCCAGCAAGGATTTTTCCAAGTACAAGACCCTGTTCGTGCTGATCCTGCTGCCTATGTGGATGAACTTCCTGCTGAGGACTTACGCGTCGATGTCCCTGCTGGAGAGGAACGGCATCATAAACGCTATCGTGACCGCCCTGGGCTTTGACAGGTGGAACATGATCGGCACGGAGGGCGCGGTGCTCTACGGCATGGTGTACAACTATCTGCCATTCATGGTGCTCCCCATACACACTTCGCTAAAAAAGATGGACCAGCGGGTGATAGAGGCGGCGCAGGACCTTGGCGCGAACCCCGCCCGTGTGTTTTTGAAGGTCACGCTCCCGCTGTCCATGAGCGGCGTGATCAGCGGCATAACCATGGTATTCATGCCTTCGGTCACCACCTTTGCCATAAGCAAGCTCCTGGGCAGCGGCAACTTCATGCTCATGGGTGACGTGATCGAAAACCAGTACATGGTGGCCAACGACTGGTCGTTTGGCAGCTCCCTGAGCCTGTTCATGACGGTGCTGATACTCATCTCTATAGGCCTGCTCAACCGTCTGGACACGAATAAGAGCGAAAGGAGCGACAACTGGTGAAGAAGTTTTTCAAAGGCCTGAAAGGCTCCTACCTGGCGCTGATACTGCTGTTTTTGTATTCGCCGATCGCGATAATGATCGCCTTTTCGTTCAACGCGGGCAAAAGCCGCTCTAAGTGGGAGGGTTTCTCCTTTAAGTGGTACCAGGAGCTGTTCAAAAACGAGGCCATAATGGAAGCGCTGCGGGTGACCCTGACTGTGGCCGTGATCGCCACCGTGGTGAGCGTGATACTGGGCACTTTGGGCGCCATAGGCATCCACGCCTGCAAAAAAGGCTGGGCGACTACTTTGCTGAACCTGAGCTACCTGCCCATGACCATGCCCGACATAGTCACCGGCATAAGCCTCATGATGATGTTCGTGTTCATCAAACTGGACAGGGGCATGTTCACGATGATACTGGCGCACATCACCTTCGATACGCCATACGTGCTGTTCTCGGTGCTGCCTAAGCTGAAACAGATGGATCCCAACACTTACGAGGCCGCGCTGGACCTGGGCTGCAAGCCCATGAAGGCTATCACGAAGGTGATAATCCCGGAGATCAGCCCCGGCATCATAACCGGCGGCCTGCTGGCGCTTACCATGTCACTTGACGACTTCGTGATCAGCTACTTTACCACAGACAAGGCGCAGAACCTGTCCACGCTGATCTACTCCGCGGCCAAGCGGGGTGTAAAACCCGACATGTACGCCCTGTCCACAATAATGTTTATCACAGTGCTCGCATTGCTCATAGTTATAAACAAGCGCACCACCCTTGAGAACATCGGCTGATAAAAGGAGGTAACCCCATGAAGAAGCTTTCTCTCGTTCTGGTCATCGCGCTCGCGCTGTGCGCCCTGCCCATAGCGGCCCGCGCCGAAGGCACTCTGACCGTGTACAACTGGTACGACTACATCGACGAATCCGTGCTGGATGACTTTACCGCAGAGACCGGCATCAAGGTGGATTACGTGATGTTCACCACCGTGGAGGAAATGTACGTCAAGATGACCACTGGCGGCGGCAAGTACGATATCATCGTGCCCAGCGACTACATCATCGAGCGCCTCATCAAGGACGACATGCTGACTCCCATGGACTTTGAAAAAATGCCCAACGCAAAAGCCAACCTGCTGGACAACATGTGGACGGCGGATTACGACGTGGGCAACCTCTACTCCGTGCCGTATATGTGGGGCACCGTGGGCATACTTTACAACACCGAGTACGTGGACGAGGAGATAACTTCATGGTCCAGCCTGTTCGATCCCCAGTACAAAAGGGACGTGTTCATGCTGGATTCCATCCGCGACACCATGGGCGTTACCCTGAAGTTCCTGGGCTACAACCTGAACGAGCGCAGCGAGGAAGCGCTTGGCAAGGTGCGCGACCTGCTCATCAAGCAGAAGCAGGACGGCATCGTGCAGGGCTATCTGGTAGACGAAGTTAAAGACAAGATGGTGGGCGGCGAGGCTGCCATGGCCGTGATGTGGTCCGGCGATGCCATGTACGCCATCGAGGACAACGACTCCCTGGTCTACGTGGTGCCCGAGGAAGGCTCCAACGTGTGGATCGACGCGCTGTGCATACCCAAGACCAGCGAGAACGCTGAGGCTGCCATGAAGTTCATCGACTTCCTGTGCCGCGAGGACATCGCCCAGCGCAACTACGACTACATCCACTATTGCTCTCCCATCCGCCAGGTGGTGGAAGGCCTGGACGAGGAAGAGGCGGCCAATCCCGCCGTCAACCCCAGTCAGGAGATCATCGCCCGCTGCGACTTCTTCCACGACATAATGGACTACATGGACGTGTACAACAAGTATTGGATGGAGATCCGTTCCTGATCACGCAGAAAACAAGCTGAGCGCGGGTGGGATCGTAGAGGGAATGACCCCTCGGTCCCACCCCGTGTTGTTTGAAGCATAAGCGGTCAATTCGCTGTTCGGAGGCTATAATGCTGGAAAAAATGACGAGCGCGGCAAACGAGTTCGTGGATAAGCTCCCCAAAACGTTGACCCGCGTCGGCGCGGCACTGCTGGTGCTGGCGGTGGGCTACGTGCTTCTGCGCCTGGGCAGGCGTCTGCTTAAGCGGATCTTTATCAGATACAGACAGAAGCACGGTTCCAACACACGGGGCGATACGGTACAGTACCTTACCACGAGCCTGTTCAACGTGGTGATGTACTTTGCAATAGTGCTTACCGCGCTCAGTACGCTGGGCGTGGATGTTGCGAGCCTGATCGCCCTTGCCGGATTCAGCGGTTTTGCGCTGGCGTTCGGCTGCCAGACGCTGATCAAAGATATCATCAGCGGAATGTTCCTGTGGTTTGAGGGCAGCTGCAACGTGGGGGATATAGTCACCGTGGCGGGTCAGACGGGCAGGATAGAGAACGTAGCGCTGCGCACGACTACCTTGAGGGCGGTAAACGGCTCCGTGTACGTGATCCCCAACGGTGAGATACGCACGGTCATGAACATGACCAGCGATTACCGTTGCGCGGTAGTGGACGTTACGGTGGCCCACGGTCAGGACTACGAAAAGGCGCTGGACGTGTTAAGGCAGGCCATGCGCCGGGCCAACGAGGAGTTTGACTACATTTCCGAAGACCCTGTGGTGAAGGGCTATATATCCATGGACAGGGGCGCGGCCACCTGCCGGATAGAGTGCTTCTGCTCGGTGGACAAATGCTGGGAGCTGGAGCGCGGCATCCGGCTGCGCGCGCTGACCGCTCTGGCGGAAGCGGGAATAAAACCGTAAAAAAAGCATTGTGCCAAATTCGGAGGCTGTCCGCTGAAAGGGCGAATAACGCGCTGTTTCAAACGGTCGGCCTTACAGGCGTTCGTGATGAGATTAAAATGGCCCCCGCTGTGTTTTTCAGCGGGGGCCATAACAATTTGAGGAAATGAGCTACAGTCCTTTTTGCTGCTGTGCACAGAATGCGAGCATTTCGCCGGGATTTGCTTTGGCGTTTACTTTCCTGAAAATACCCAATAATCTGCCGTTTTCGTCTATCACGAAGGACGAACGTTCAGTGCCCATGCTCTTTTTGCCGTACATGGTCTTTTCCTTCCACACGCCGTAAGCTTCATGGGCCGTCTTTTCCGGGTCGGAAAGCAGGGCATAGGGGAGGGAAAGCTTTTCTTTAAAGCGTAAGTGAGAAGCCGCGCTGTCACGGCTGACGCCAACGACTTCGTAACCCAGCTGCCTGAATCCACCGTAAAGCTCCCCATAGCCCTGTACCTGACAGGTGCAGCCGGCAGTGTTGTCTTTTGCGTAAAAGAAGATGACCAGCTTTTTGCCGGCGAAGTCAGCAAGGGAACGCTCATTCCCGGAATCGTCGGCAAGACAAAACTCCGGCGCCGGGGAACCGATCTTTAACTCCATAAGCAAACCTCCTTATAAGCATAATATACCACACACGGAGTCTCCGTTCAAGCCCCGTACTCAAAAAGAGGCTTAGAGCATTCCAAGATCCCTGAGCCGCACCTTTGCGGCAAAATCGCTCACGCGAAAGGCTGCGGCTGTGTAAATGACGAGGTCGTCCTTTTCATCGGGCGTTTCGGGGACGCCAAGCCTGCCGTACAGCCGTTTTACCGCGCTTTTGGGCATGAGCAGGGCGGAGGCGGAACGGTTGGCTTGGTATTCGATCAGTCCGCTGCGGGAAAGGCGCGCAACGCTCTCGTCCGTGCTCAGCAGGTTCCTTCGTCCGCAGAGCATATATCCGCTGACTCCGCGCCCGCGTTTTTTGAGAGAATTATAGTACAGTCCGTGCCACAGCGCGTGACCCACTTCATGAGCCATGGTAAAGCGAAGACGGTCATTCTGATTGGCCTCGAGCAGCCTTTTTTCCAGCACGATGTCGCCCTCTTTCGCACTGGAATATTCGGCGCGGTTGCGCTTAGGATCGTAGACAGGGAAGCTGTCTGTGTCCTCAAACAGCATGGCGCCCAGCACGCTGAAATTGCAGGACATATGCTTGTACACAGGCCTCAGACCCATATGGCGCACGGCGAATTCGTCTATATCCAGGGGGTGCAGGTCGAGGGCGACTCCTTTGTCGAAACGGGCGACCAGGTCGTCGCAGAACTCGTCTATAAAGCCGCTGCTTAAGTATGGTACGCACGCGGGATCAGTCTCAAAGTTGATGTACATCTTATTTTCCCTTCCTCTGTCTCAATTCTTCCAGCATCTTCGCCCAGTCATCCCGGTCGGCATTCAGGCTCTTAGCAGTGCGCAGCGCGCTGTACACGTAAGTGTTCGAGCATAAATACTCATTCACATCAGGCGAGACTTCGCCCCGGTTTTTTCCTGCCAGATCGAACAGGCGGCACGTCTCTTCCGCGGACAGCTCCGCAACAGACGCGAACCTGCGCAGCTTTTCCAGCGCGAACGCGCTGCGCTTGCCATTTTCAACGTCTGACAGGTACATGGGGGAAATGCCAAGCTTCTGCGCCGTCGCTCTCTGACTCAAGCCCTTTCTTTGACGCATAAAGGCCAGGTAGCTCCCGAAGCTGTCTATGTCCATGCTGCCCCCCTCTTTCCAGTACGTGACCATTATATCGATACAAATAGTATTTGTCAATGGCTGATATCGATACGATTAGTATTAAATTCCTGTAAAATCGGTTTACAAGCACTGAAATATACAGTATAATAAACACAAACATCAAAAGGACGGGCATATGGACAAGCATTCGACATATCGGCTCATCAGAGACTGGAAGCTGAACGAAAGCATAGAGAAAGCGCGCAGGGACAGCCGCGTATCCCGTTCCCAGCTGGCTGCGAGGCTGGACCTCACTCTGGGCGGCGTGAGCGCGTGGGAGTATGGGCGCACCCGGCCGGATATAGAAAACATCCGCAGACTGTGCTGTGCGCTGAACGTCTCGGCGGACGAGCTGCTGGGGATACGTACAGGGCGGGAAACGCTGTCTGCTCAGCAGAAGGAACTGATGGACATAATGGTAAAATTGCCTGAAAGGGAGTGCGCTTACCTGCTTTCCCTGGCGCAGACCATGCTAAGCGCGCAGAATGCTCAGGCAAATGTTATGGATATAAATGAAGCGAGGAAACAGGTCAGGCTGGTTTCACTGCCGTTAAACCCCCTGAGCATGTGCGCGGGCGACGGTCTGTTTCTGGACGACGGAGGCGAGAGCGAGACCATGCAGCTGGTTTACAGCCCCATCCTGGATGACTGCGACGAACTGGTCAGAGTGTCCGGACGCAGCATGGAGCCGGAGTATTTCGACGGGGACATCGCATTAGTGCAGCACACCGACACGCTTGGCGAAGGCGAGATCGGCGTGTTCGTGCTGGACGGGGAAGGCATAATGAAGGAGTATCGCAAAGACGGGTTGTACCCCCTGAACCCAGAATACGAGGTGATCAGACCGGACGAGAACAGTACCTTGCGCTGCTTCGGCCGGGTACTGGGGAAGGTGACGGAGAAGATGCTGCCTTAAACGGCACAGACGCCGTCGGCACAGTTGTTTTTCCAATATTTGAGATATTGTTTTTCGGAACAAAGGGCGGTGCCTAAGCGCCGCCCTTAGCCGTCTTATTATTGAGAATTAGCTCTTTGATCCAATTAGTCCGTTATATGACGGGGCCCTCATCCCGGTATTGGTCAAGACGAAGAGCCGGGCAATGAAAAACGGGCCGGAGCATTTGAAAAGCATAATTTAACAAATAAATTTACCTCAACTCAATACTCTTGCGGGAAAGCTGTGCTATAATATACGCTGTCTTATTTCGGGCGGTCCGCTGGCGACAAATTTACGTTAATGAACGCCCTTGTGAGGAAAGGAGGATGATCCCCATGAATGAGATTATCCGCTCCATCGAAGAAGCCCAGCTTAAAAAGAACGTTCCTGCTTTCCGCGTAGGCGACACCGTAAAGGTGGAGGTCAAGGTCGTGGAAGGCACCAGAGAGCGTCTGCAGGCTTATGAAGGCGTGGTCATTGCCCGCCGCAACGGCTCCTGCCGCGAAACCTTCACTGTACGCCGCACCTCCTATGGCGTAGGCGTAGAGCGTACCTTCCCGCTGCACAGTCCCCGCGTGGATTCTATCACCGTTACCCGCAGAGGTAAGGTGCGCCGCGCGAAGCTGTACTATCTGCGTGAGCGCAGCGGCAAGGCGGCCAAGGTAAAGGAAGCCTAAGCAACAAGGGCGGGGGATATTCCCCCGCCTTTCCCGCATTTGAAGGATCGATCATTCTGCCGAGAGACAGATAAACAGTAATACGCCGTCTGCATGAACGGCGGGGGAGCGGAAGCCCCCTGAAAGGCGATGGGGCTGCGCGGGCAGCCTGTTTTTGTGTTAATGAGTGAGATAAACTGGTATCCCGGCCATATGGCCAAGACACGGCGCGAGCTGGAAAAGCAGCTGTCATTGACTGACTGCGTTATAGAGCTCATAGACGCCCGCGCGCCCTATTCCACCCGCAATCCCGACCTGGCCCGGCTGACGGGACACAAGGCGCGGATATTGGTGCTCAACAAGGCGGACCTTGCTGACGATGCCGCCACGCAGGGCTGGCTTGAGTACTTTAAGCGTCAGGGCGTACAGGCGCTTAAGTTCCGTTCAACTGGGGACAGACCGCAGACGATAATAAAGCACGTAGAGACTGCGCTGGAAGACAAGGTCGCGCGCATGAAGGCCAAGGGCGTGAACAAGACGCTCAGGGTCATGATCGTCGGTATACCAAACGTGGGCAAGTCGACATTTATCAACCGCATCAAGGGTCAGGCGGTAGCCAAGGCGCAGGACAGGCCGGGCGTCACCCGCTCCGCCCAATGGATCAGGATCACGCCGTTCCTGGAGCTGATGGATACTCCAGGCCTTCTGTGGCCCAAGCTTTCGGACGAGGCGGGCGCACGGAGGCTGGCATATCTGGGCTCCATCAAGGACGACATAATGGACACGGAACAGTTGGCGGCGGCAATGCTTAAGGAATTGCTGCAGATCAAACCCGAAGCAGTCATGGAGCGATATAAGCTTAAGCCCGGGGACGAGGCCCTTAAGGGGGAGGAACTGCTTGATGCCTGCTGCAGGGGCAGGGGCCTGCTTCTGACGGGAGGCAGGTTCGACACACTGCGCTGCGCCGCCCTGGCGCTGGACGAGTTCAGGGGCGGCAAACTTGGCAAAATAACGCTGGAGAGGGTGAGCCTTTAATGCCGAGAGAAAGCGCGCAAGACAAGCTTGTTCGCATGACGCAGTATGAGAAAGAGGCGCTTTCGGAGCTTGGCCGCGGCGCGCGTATCGCGGGAATGGACGAGGTGGGCCGCGGGCCGCTGGCAGGGCCGGTGGTGACTGCCTGCGTGTGTCTGCCGCTTGACGACCTGATAGAGGGGATCGACGACTCCAAAAAGCTGACTCAGGCAAAAAGGGAAAAACTGTACCCGCTGATACTCGAGAAGGCGCTGTACGCAAAGACGGCGTGGGTGTGGCCGCGGGAGATAGACATGATAAATATACTTAACGCCACCAAACGCGCAATGGAGCAGGCCGCAGAGGGCTTTGACGGTGACATGATATTCATCGATGCGGTGGACGGCATCCGCCTGCCCTGCCCCCATAAAAGCATTATCCATGGGGATGCCCTCAGCTACATGATCGCGGCCGCATCCATAATCGCCAAAGTCGAGAGGGACAGGTACATGGAACGGATGGATCAGCTCTATCCCGGCTATGGCTTTGCGCGCAACAAGGGCTATGGCACGAAAGAACATACGGACGCGATAAAGAAACAGGGTCCGTGCGAGATCCACCGCCTGAGCTTTATAGGACATTTTACGGGGAACTGCGAAGGATGAACAACCGTCAGACAGGCAACGCGGGAGAGGATATGGCCTGCACGTACATAAAACACCTGGGCATGGAAGTTATGGAACGCAACTGGCATTGCGGACATGAGGAGATAGATATAATCGCACGTGACGTGGATACGGTCGCCTTCATAGAGGTCAAGTACCGCCTGGACGACTCTCATGGGCTGCCTCAGGAAGCGGTCACCCGCACGAAACAAAAAAGCATAGTGCGCGCGGCGCTTGGATATATGAAGCAGCATGGTTTGCTTGACAGCCGCGTGAGGTTCGATGTGTGCGCGATATACAAAACGCAGATAAGCTACTTCAGAAACGCGTTCGACGCGACGGGAATGGGATATTGACATGAAAAGGAAAATGCTTGCGCTGCTGTGCGTACTGCTTGCGTGTTTTACCGCAGTGGCGGAAAATCTTGTCCTGAATCCGGGATTTGAGCTTGAACCCGGGGAATCGGAACCCCAGTGCTGGTACACAGACGCATGGAAACGCTCGTCCAGCATATTTGAGCCGCTTGAGGAAGATGGGGGAAATGTGCTGCATATTTTTTCCTTCGAATCAAACGATGCCCGCTGGGTACAGGACATCTCTGTCGAGCCGAACACAGTGTATCAGATCAGCTGTCTGGTAAAGGCGGCCACAGACGGTTCAGGCAGGGGAGCGAATATCTCCATACTCAATTCCGGTGCGACATCCTCTTCGGTGTACGACACGGAGGGCGAGTGGCAGGAGGTGCGCCTGAACGGCAAAACGGGGAAGGACCAGTACGAGATCTCTCTCGCCCTGCGCCTGGGCGGCTATGGAGGCGACTGCGCGGGAGAAGCGTGGTTCAAGGACATAAGCGTAGTCAAAAGCGGCGGCAGCGGCGCGGTAAGCTTTGCCACCTTCGAGCCCAGCTCCTACACAAATGAAGACACAGACGTTGACGAGCTTCCCGAAAGGCAGACCGAAAAGTGGACGCTGTACGCCTGCCTGTGCGCCGCGGTCATGATATACCTGTATAACTCCGTGAAAAGACGGCCGGCGGGCAGCGACGGTACAGGCATGATAAAGGGCTGCGCGTGGTTCTGCGTGCTGCTGATACTGGGGCTTTTCGTGAGAGGCTATTACGCTTTCACGGTAAGGGGTTACTCCACGGACATTAACTGCTTTGCCTACTGGGGCGAGCTGTTTTACGAGCGGGGATTCAGATTTTACGCCACGGACGGCTTTTGCGACTATCCGCCGGTGTACATGGCGCTCTTGGGGCTGGTCAGCGCGCTGAGGAGGCTGCTGGGGCTGGAGTATCTGTCCGCAGGTCATATAGCGCTGATAAAGCTGTTTCCGATCCTTTCGGATGCAGCCACCGCCTGGCTGGTCTACAGCCTGTTTTCAAAGCGGCGGGGCTGGGGCAGGGGACTGCTCATTGCCGCAGCGGTACTGTTCAATCCCGCATACCTTGCTGACAGCGCCGCGTGGGGACAGGCGGACAGCCTGCTGGCGCTGCTCATCTGTCTGACCGTATACCTTGCGGTAAGCGACAGGTGGTTCGCGGCGCTGCCTGTGTTCGCGCTGGCGGCAATGACAAAGCCGCAGGCGCTGCTGTTCGGGCCGATAGGGCTGGTGTTCATGCTGCCGGGACTCAGGGACGGCAAAAAACGTATTAAAGCGGGCACGGGATTGTTATGCGCGCTGCTTATCATGTATCTGGGCAGCCTGCCATTTGCGCTGCACTCCGCTGAATATGCGGGAGAAACGTCCACGCTGTTCACGCCGGTGTCCTGGCTGTTTGGACAGCTGATGGGCGCGACGGGCGGATACAGACACATGACGGTGAACGCCTGCAACCTGTACCAGATCTTTGGCTTCAACTGGATGGAATTAAGCCAGAGCGGAGGATGGGAGACCTTCAGCTGGATAATGCTGGGAGCGTCCTATCTGTACGCGGCATATCTTGCATGGGCGGGCAAGAGCGTTAAGCACCTGCCGCTCGCAGGCGCGGTGCTCATGTGCCTGATATACGCCTTCGCGCCGATGATGCACGAAAGATATCTGTTCTGCGCCCTTCCGCTGTTGCTCATTGGCTATGTTTATTCCCGTGACAGGCGTGTTTTATGGAGCTTTATGCTTTTTACCTGCACACAGATGCTCAACATCATTCTGGTGCTGCAGTGGGGCACTACGCCGGGCTTTGAGGTGTACGGGCATCTGGTGGGCTCGGAACACGCGCTGAACGCCATTTTGGGCGCGGCTAATGTGCTCGGAGCGCTGTTTATCGCTTATACTGCGTTTGACGTGATCGTGCTTAAACACGTTAAAACGCTGGAACCGGAAGGAGAACCGGCGACCAGGCAGTATGTGCTGAAGCCTACGGTCAGGGTGCTCCGCCTGACCAGAACCGACTGCATCATCATGGCGGCGGTAACGGTAGCCTATTCTTTCCTGGCGTTCATCAATCTGGGGACCACGTCATCTCCCCAAAGCGCCTACGTGAGCGAAAAGTACAAAGAGCAGGTCACATTCGATCTGGGCGAGATAAAAACCTACCGCTTTACATACTTCGGTGGGATAAGCGGTTCCACCTTCACCGTGGCGCTGTCCAACGATGCAGAGCACTGGACAGAGGAGAACTACGCCTACTACGAAGAGGGCGCGATGTACCGATGGCTGTGGTACGCTCCCAAGAGTCATGAAGGCGGCACTTTCGCGGACGCGATCGCCTCAAACCGCCGTGAGGACACCGGTGACGGCGGCGCGCGGGTGACATACAAATCCGGGGAGTTCGATCCCCTTCAGACCTCCCGCTACCTTCGCATTACCGTAATGGG
Source organism: Clostridiales bacterium (assembly GCA_024684375.1). Lineage (GTDB taxonomy): Bacteria > Bacillota > Clostridia > Christensenellales > Aristaeellaceae > RUG14130. Next base: position 3,285 of record JAIKWZ010000019.1, on the reverse strand, counting down.
CAGCAAACTGGTACTTAACGAGGCCGCGTTCATAGACGTGGACAATGAGACGCTGTATCCTGTCGTAAGCTTGACCGGCAGCACGGACAACCCCACGGCGCAGGCACTTATCGACGAGCAGGACACGGTCAAACTGATCCCCAGCTATTACAACGGCATGTACTTTGACGAGATCTACCATGCCCGCACCGCCTTTGAGCTTATCAACGGCTGCAGATCCGACGAGATACTGGAATGGTCGCACCCGCATCTGGGCAAGCTGATCATCGCGCTGGGCATAAAGCTGTTCGGCATGACGCCGTTTGGTTGGCGCTTTTCCGGTGCGCTGTTCGGCGTAATGATGCTGCCGCTTATGTATCTGCTGGTCAAGCTGCTCACCAAAAAAACGCCCCTGGCCGCGGTGGCCTCGCTGCTGCTGGCGCTGGACAGCCTGCACTTTACCCAGACGCGCATAGCTACCATAGACACTTATCCCGTATTCTTCATAATGCTCATGTACCTGTTCATGTTCATGTATTACAGGATGAACATGCACGCGGACAGGCTGTGGAAGACACTTATTCCGCTGGGCCTGAGCGGGGTCATGTTCGGCTTCGCCTGCGCGAGCAAGTGGACAGGCATATACGCAGGCGCGGGGCTGGCTGTGATCTTCTTTATGAGCGTGGGAAAGCGCATAAATGAATACCTGATCTTCAGGAAAGACAGCCCTCAGCAGGTGCGCTATTTCTGGTGGAAGCTGGCCTTTACGCTGGCCTTCTGCGTGGTGTTCTTCATAATTGTGCCGCTTCTTATATACTATTTCAGCTATTACTGGCATTTCAGGACCAGCGGAGGCCTTTCCGTGGCAAAGGTATGGGAACTGCAGCAGCAGATGTACGGCTACCATACCAACCTGGTGGACACCCACTTTTTCCGCTCTCCCTGGTATGAATGGCCGCTGATAGTAAAGCCGATGTGGTATTACTCGTCGGATATACAGTATCTGGGTTACGGCACGGTCTCATCCATTTCCGCCATGGGCAATCCCGCCGTGTGGTGGACGGGACTTGTCGCGCTGATCGTCTGCATACTTATACTCGCGTTCGATAAAAAGAGGAACGAGGCGGTCATGCTGACGGTCATCGGCTTTATGAGCCAGTTCCTGCCCTGGGTGCTGGTGCCCAGAAGCACATATATCTACCACTATTTTGCCAGCGTGATCTTCATCATCATCTGTATTGCGCTGGTGCTGGGGCGTCTGGTAAAACTCAGCCGGATAACGGCGAAGATAACGGGCCTGACGCTTCTGGTCGCCGCGGCGGTGCTGTTCATTATGTTCTATCCCCTGGAGTCGGGGCTGCCCTGCGCATATTCATACGCGCTCAACTTAAGGTGGTTCAATTGGTACAACTTTGAACCGCAGTATTACGGAGGCTGGTAATGCTCAGCAGGACACTGTGTTACGCCCTGAGCGGCATAGAAGGCATCTGCATAACCGTGGAATGCAACCTGTCCGGCGGACTGCCTGTTTTTGAGGTGGTGGGCCTGGCCGATACCGCGGTAAAAGAGAGCCGCGAACGCATCAAAAGCGCTATGCGCAATATGGGTTACGATTTTCCGGGCGACCGGCTGATAATCAACCTCGCGCCCGCGGACATCAAGAAAGAAAGCGCGTCATTCGACCTGCCGATCGCCTTGTCCATACTGGCATGCATGCGCATGATAGGGCTCGACAGCATTGAGCACATCGCCGCGATGGGAGAGCTGGCGCTGGACGGAAGCTTAAGGCCGATAAGAGGCGCGCTGCCTCTGGTGATCTCCGCGAGGAACGAAGGGATAAAGACAGTCATTTTGCCGGCCCAGAACGCCAATGAGGTCGTGTGCGTGGAGGGAATAAGCGTTATCCCCGTACGTACGCTGCGTGAAGCGGCGGAACATCTGTCCGGCAAAGCGCCCATTCAGCCCGTAAAGACCATGAGCTACAGCCAGATGCTCAGCGAAAGGGTGTACCAGGACGATTTTAAGAACGTGAAGGGTCAGGCGGGCGCAAAACGCGCGCTGGCTATAGCGGCTGCGGGAGGGCACAACGTGCTGATGGTGGGTGCTCCGGGCTCGGGCAAGACGCTGATGGCCCGCTGTGTGCCGTCGATCCTCCCTGACATGACGTTTGAAGAGGCCCTTATTACCACCCGCATCCATTCCGTGGCGGGCAGCGTGCCGGAGAAGGGACTGCTTACCCAGCGGCCGTTCCGCTCTCCTCACCACACCGCGTCTCACGTGTCCATGGTGGGCGGCGGCACGCACGCCATGCCGGGAGAGATCAGCAAGGCGCACAACGGCGTACTGTTTTTGGACGAGCTGCCGGAATACCGCAGGGATGTGTTGGAGGCGCTAAGGCAGCCCATGGAGGACGGCTTCGTTACCGTCACGCGCGTGTCGGCCCAGAGCACCTACCCGAGTGAATTCATGCTGGTATGCTCGATGAACGCAATCTGTTGAGCCCCAATACGTAGTGGCAATAGTCTCTTTTTTTATCAAATACAGTTGCAGAATCTATAGTATTTCTCCTTGAAGAATGCACCCTCTGTATACAAGTAATTGCAAATAATACAATACATCCATAAATGATTGAAAAAAATGAATGAGAAGTATTGAAGCTCTTGGCTTTGCAGGTTTTAAGAAAAATCGATAGAGTTTTTAGCATTTCTATTCCCTTTAAATTCTTGTAAAAGAAAGCATATCGGTTAAATGATTACCATATATGCGTCGATACTGGTCACTGCATAAATCACATACCACGATTAATAATGAAGTATCTGGAAGACAGACCATGAAACTGAGAAATGTAAAGGGCCTTACTGATTGAAACACAATCAATAATTGGTAAATGAAATGGTTAGCGCCGTAGGACATCTGAGTTGAAATCAAGGAGATACTTCCATGAAATTAGTAACAACAACTTGTGACTTAACTGCTTATTTTGAAGATCGCAGCATTGCAGCTCCACTCGAAGCCATGAGCAAGACGGGGTTCAAACATCTTGACATGTCTTTTTATTCAGTAATATATAAAGATTCGCCTTGGATTTCGTCCGGTGACAAATGGAAAAAGGAAGTTGATGATTGCCTTAAAGCAGCGGACCAGTTTAACTATGATTTTTGCCAGGCTCACTCACCTGACGGAGAGCATTTTAAGGAAGGTGAAGCGCGAGATGCATTGATCCTTGCCACAAAACGTTCCATTGAGGCTTGTTCTATGCTGAATATTCCCCATACGGTTATTCATGCCGCAGGATGCGGGCCGTCT
>JAIKWZ010000009.1 GCA_024684375.1 Clostridiales bacterium | reverse complement strand
GTACGCGCTGACATTGGGGCCGGAATAATCCAGACGGGCGATCACCATGTCGACAGAGAACGCCGTGTCGCCGAACAGCTCGTATATCTGGGTAAATATCCTGCGCTGCCTGTAGTTCAGCAATGGGGGAGAGGTGCTGGGCGTATCGAGGATCCTGTATGCGCGGTAACTCTCTTTTTCCACCAGGCCCAGTTGCGCTGCGAATTCCATATCCGGTACGAATCTGGAATGCTCGCTAATGGCGTCGTAGTTTTCCAGGACCACTTCGCCGTCAGGTATATGTTTGCGGATCATCATCGCTATGCGCTTATCCTTGGGTGAATTGGAACGGTCCAGTTCGTCCAGTTTCTGCTCGATGGTCTCCTCGACGGCAGCCGCAGCAGGCTCAGGACTCTCTTCGATCGATGGCGCATTCTGTTTAAAACCCTCCTGATGCGGCGGTTCAGACTTCGCGCGCGTTGAAGACTCATCGCCCGGTAAAATCATGTATCGCCTGCGTCCGTGATCAAATCTGACAAATCTGATTATTCCGTTTTTCAGGAGCGCGTTAATGGCGCCGCCGACTATATGAACTCCGATCCCGGCACCGGTACACATTTCGTTAGTGGAAAACTCAGGTTGCCCCTCATCTATCAGCCTCAAGACATACGCGGCAGCCCTGCCGAGGGGACGTGACTGATCTGACGCGTAAGACATAAGCGCTTCCATTTGATCATGCCTTATCTTTTCCGGTGAAACACCGTTCGTGGTTTCAGCTATTTGTACCGTCTTGTATTCGCTTAGATCAGCCGTGCCCGGCTGCGCCTTTTGCTCCTTCGAAACAGATCCCGTAGCACTATTTCCAGTCCAACCAGCTTCAGTCTTGCGCTTGTTGCCGCCTCCCGAATAGTCTGTTGGCGGGGACGGAGGCTTGTCCGGGTGTTGCGGTGACGCTCCAAGAGCGGTACGTGCCATGCTGATCTCCGCCCGGCGGTTTTCTTCTGTCCGGCGTTCGGAGCGCAGCGCGCGCTCATCCACAGCCCGGGCGAGCAGTTCCAGGTAATACTCGAAAAAGTATGTAAGGTCACCGCCGTTCTCCTCGCGCAGTATATTGGCCATGGCCTCGTAGTACCCGTAGCTTTTACGGGCTATGAGCGCGGAAGGGCTCACCTCGCTTAAAAATGTATACCCGGCCCTGAGCAGTACCATGCCGGAGATCAGCCGTCCCAGCCGCTCATTGCCTTCCTGGAACGGCCGCAGGATCATGATGTACGCCTGGGCAGCCGCCGCCTTTATAAGCGGGTGGATCTGCGGCGTCTCAAGCAATTGTGTCATTTCGTCCATATGCTGCGGTATGGACTGCGGGGCCGGAAATGTATACTGTTCACCGTGAGGCAGGGAGTGATCCGATACCCCGCCCATCCTGTAATCGCTGCCGCCGCCGTCCATGCCTTCGGTGAGTATCCCAGCGAGTTCACGAAGCAGTTCCGCGTCGACCCGCACGAACAGGTTGTCTTTGGCGTAGCTCCCGGCTGCGCGGTTGTTGGCGATCATCTGCTCCTCTATATCCCTGGGAGCGCTTTCACCGGTCAGAAAATACATGGCGTCCTGCATGCTGATCTGCGAGCCTTCCACGTAACTGGTGAAATACACCTCTTCGAGGTTAGACACGGCCGGCGCGTCGGTATACGGGTCGAACTCCGTTTCGTTTTCCAGCAGCGCGCCTACGATTTTCTCACTGGCCGCGATCATCCTGTCGGTGGTAACATACCAGTAGGGTGAGCCTCTGCTGTTGAAAAGCGGAAGCAGCGTCGCCCGCGACTTCCGCCTGTCCAGAAGTTCCGCCCACAGCGCGTCCGGATCAACGCCCAGGGGTATGCGGGAAAGCATGTCCCGTTTTGATGCATAGCGCCTATCCAGCTGTCTGAAGAGCGTTTCCCGGTCCATACGTCGCCTCCTCGCTTATTGCAGGCTGACTGTCTGCGCCTGCTTTAAGTCAAAGCGGATAGCTTGGTGCGCGGGCAGATACTCTCCGTAGCACATCCTGGGGCACTCATCCTCCCAGCCCAGCAGGCGTTTAATTTTTTTGAACAGCGTGCGTTCGCTGATCTCAAAAGGGGCAACGTGCTCATCCGGAACGACCACCGCCTGCCGGTCTTCCACCGTGCACGCGCGCAGCACCAGCATCTTTTCATCGTTATTGATAAGCAGCTGCACCTGCCTCGGCCAGTCCAGGGCGTTCAATACGCCCTCGTTG
>JAIKWZ010000028.1 GCA_024684375.1 Clostridiales bacterium | reverse complement strand
CTACTGGACCCAGTTCCAGGCCAAGATGGAAGCCGGCACCCTGCCCGACGTGTTCCAGATGGGCAACAACTGGCTGACCTACTACAAGACCATCCAGCCCCTTAACGAGTTCATCGAGGACGGCACCATCGACACCACCGCCATCGGTCCCGCGATGATCGCCACCACCGTGAACCAGGCCAACGGCGACGTGACCGGCATGTCCAACGGCACCAACGCCCGCTGCTTTGCCTACAACCCCGCCATCTTCGATCTGGCCGCCGTAGACTATCCCACCTCCAACTGGACCTGGGACGATTTCGCCGATGCCTGCCGCACTATTTACGCTGTGACCGGCAACCCCGCCGTGACCACCCTGGAGTACAACTCCCTGGCTTTCTCTGCTTTCACTCAGTGGAAGGAAGGCTACAATTTCTACGCCATGGACGGCACCGACTTCGCTTTTGAGGGCGACACCGAGCCTCTTGCCAAGCTGTTTGAGGTGCTCACCGAGCTGCAGAAGGAAGGCGCCATCGCCGACTACGGCATCCAGAACGAGATAGGCTCCAACATCGAAGCCGACTGGATCGCCTACGGCAAGTCCGCCATCATCATGCTTTCCTCCAACCAGTTCAACGCCCTGAGCAAGGTCGCTGCCGAGAACAACATCACCCTCGAGCTGGCCACCATCCCGCGTATGTTCGAAGACGGCCAGAGCGGCATGGTAGTGCGCTCCAGCCAGCAGGTCAGCATTTACGCCGGTTCCGAGAAAAAGGAAATGGCTGCCAACTTCATCAACTACTTCATCAACAGCGTTGAAGCCAACAAGATCCTGAACTGCGAGCGCGGCGTTTCCATCAACAGCGACGTGCTGGCCGCCCTCAAGGAGAACGCTGACGAAGTGACCGGCAAGATCTACACCATGATCGACCTGATCGGCTCCTTCGCCGACGCCGCCAACACCAGCCCCGCCGAGCCCGCCGCCAACGAGGAGATCTCCGACGTGCTCAAGAAGACCTACTTCCAGGGCCTGTCCGAAGGCAAGTTCGAGTCCTATCAGGACGCGGCCGACAAATTCTGGGCCGAAGCTCAGGAGATCTGGGCCAAGTTCCAGAAGTAAACGCGATTTGCCCATATGATCACGGGGCACCCTGAAACGGCGTTTTGGGGTGCCCTTTCAGGTATTATTACGGGAGGAAAATAAGATGGTACTCTCCGCACGCAAAAAGCGCAGCTCCTCCGGCGGTTTTCTGAACAACGACAACGTGGTGGGCTATGTGTTCGCGCTTCCGTTTATACTCAGCCTGCTTTTGCTGACCCTTATACCCATGTCGCTGTCCCTTTACTATTCGTTCACCGATTACTCGATCGGCTCAAAGCCCCTCTGGTCAGGCATAAACAACTTCTTTGAGCTCTCCCGCGACGCTACTTTCGGAAATTCCATACTGGTGACCATACAGTATGTTGTGATAGGCGTACCGCTTAAACTCGTTTTCGCTCTGTTTATAGCCATGCTGCTCACCAAGCCCACCAGGGCGCAGGGCTTCTACAGGGCGGTGTACTATATCCCCTCCCTTATCGGAGGCTCCGTGGCAGTGGCGCTGGTGTGGAAGCAGCTCTTCGGCAGCCAGGGACCGATAGTTTCCATCATACAGGGTCTGGGAGCCAAGAACTTCAATTTCTTCGGCTCCACCTCCTGGGCGTTCCTGCCGCTGGTGCTGTGCAACGCCTGGCAGTTCGGCTCCTCCATGCTGATATTCGCCTCTGGCTTAAAGCAGATACCGCGGGACTATTACGAAGCCTCAGAGATAGACGGCGCCAACGTGGTAAAACGCTTTTTCTCCATCACGCTGCCCTGCCTGTCACCCATCATTCTGTTCAACCTGATAATGCAGCTTATAAGCGGGTTTATGACATTCACCCAGGCGCAGGTCATCACTGACGGTGGTCCCAACTACGCCACCAACTACATCGCCCTGAACATCTTCAAGGAAGGCTTCGGTTACCAGCATATGGCCTACGCCTGCGCGCAGAGCTGGGTCATGCTGCTGCTGATGGCCGCCATAACCGGACTGATCTTCAAAACGTCCTCCCACTGGACCTATTACGAGAATTGAGGAGGCGCCTGAGAAATGAGAGATAAACGCCTTTTGCGCACCTCCGTATATCACGTATTCGTCATTCTGTTCGGGCTTCTGATGATCTATCCCGTTATCTGGATGATACTGTCCTCCTTCAAGCTCAAAAGCGAGATACTGGGCAGTGACGCGCCCCTGTTCCCCACCACCTGGGTTTGGCAGAACTACCCTGACGGCTGGAAAGGCAGCGGCAGCGTCTCCTTCGCCACCTTCTTCAAGAACTCCGCCATCGTGTCCGTGCTGGGCACGCTGGGAACGGTGTTCTCATCCGCGATGGTGTCCTACGCCCTGGCGCGCATAAACTTCAAAGGCCGTAAGTTCTGGTTCACCGCCATGATAATGACCATGCTCCTGCCCGGCCAGGTGCTTATGATTCCCCAGTACATCATCTGGAACAGGCTGGGCGCCGTGGGCACGTTCATCCCCCTGGTGCTGCCCAAATTCCTTGGCTGGCCGTTCTTCATATATATGATGATGCAGTTCATAAGGGGCCTGCCCAAGGAGCTGGACGAGGCGGCCATGATAGACGGCTGCAACAAGTATTCCATCTTTTCGCGCATCGTGCTGCCCCTGCTGGGGCCCAGCATCATAACCACCATAGTCATCTCATTTTACTGGATCTGGGACGACTACATGGGCCCGCTGCTCTACCTGAGCAAGCCCAAGCTGTACACTGTGTCCCTGGCGATAAAAGGTTTCGCGGACGCGCAGGGCACCAACTTCGGCCCCATGTTCGCCATGAGCTCCCTGTCCCTGATCCCCGTGTTTTTGCTGTTCCTCTTCTTCAACCGTTACCTCATGGACGGCGTTACCGCCGGTTCGGTAAAGGGATAATAATACATCTGGAACGAAAGAGACTGCCACAGACCGTCGCAGAAGGGCAGTCTCTTTTTTTCCGCCTGTCCTGATCGTTTCTCTTTTCTTTTTCTTGACATGCCAGGCGCCGATATGTACAATAAAATAGATGTATTATCATCATATGAAAACAGGAGGAGAACATATGGGTATTGAGAACAAGATCGCCCGACTCTCACGCAACACCGGCCCCGCCCGGTTTTTTGTGCCCGTAGGGCTTATACTCATCGTATTCGCCCTAATACTGATGGGCTTCAACCACGACAACTATGAGCTGACCACCGGCACCGTCACCGCGGTGACCGCTCTGCCTCTGGCCGAAAACGAGAACCAGCAGTATGACGTGCAGGTCAAGTATACCGTCGACGGCAAGGACTACGAGAACACCTTCAACAACCTGGGCGGTTCCTATACCGTGGGTGGCGACATCAAGGTATACTACGATCCCGATGACCCGGAAAAGATCACCAACTCCAAGATGGCCGGCTTTATTCCTCCGATCCTCCTTGTAGTAGGCGCGGCCGCTGTGGTATTCGGCATCTACAAGACCGTGACCGCCTTCAAAAAGAGCAAGGCCCTGGACAGCAGCGCCGGCGGCAAGTTCGACGAAGCGGCTTTCGAAGGCTTCAAGGACAAGGCGGGCGTCAGGGAGATCTATGTGCGCTTTGACGGCAAGGCCCTGAAGCCCGGTTACATCGTGGAAGACGCGGACAGGAACGTGCTGTTCGAAGGGCAGATGACCAAGCAGGCGCTGGTCGGCGCGCGCACTTTCACCTTCATCAACCACGTCACCAACACCACAGAGACCCACGAAGTGGGCCACACCGTGCAGCAGACTTACAACGACGGTTTCTTTACCGCCAAATCCTGGTTCAAGTTCGACGGCAAGAACGTCTGGGACGCGGTGCATGAGCTCGGCATCCGCATCAACACCGGCCTGATGAGCAAGTTCCCCAACGTGGTCTACGACATCGCGCGCAACGGCGTGGCCTTTGCCCTTGCCGAGACCAGCGGCAAGTACGTGCACGAGGACGAGGCAGCCCAGCACAAGCTCAACATCCCCAGCGGCAATATGTACTACCGCGTGTGGACGGCGTCCGACGACCTCGACGCCCTCTTCCTCACCATATTCGCCATCTCCGAGACCGAGCAGGCGATCGTGGAATAAGCTTCCAGTATCGATCCATGAGTTATCAGATGGGCGGCATACTGCCGCCCGTCGTTTTTTCTTGCTTTTTTCCCCGTTTGCGGTTATGATAGAACATGAGAAAAAACAAAGGAGCGTGCTTATGGCAGATTCCTCTTACTCATATCGTGGATTCATGCTGGATCCCGCCCGACACTTCATACCTCTCGAAGAGGTGCTCAAACTCATCGACGCGGCCGCGAAGCTGGGTATGAACCGCTTCCACTGGCACCTTACAGACGATCAGGGCTGGCGGCTGGAGATCAAGCGCTATCCCCTGCTTACGCAGGTCGGCAGCGTCAGGGGAAAGTCCTGCTTCTGGGGAGAAAGCGAGACTGAAAACAACTGCGGTTTCTATACCCAGGACGACGTGCGCCGCGCGGTAAGCTTCGCGCGGGAACGCGGCGTTGAGATCGTGCCTGAGATCGAGGTTCCCGGCCACGCCAGCGCGATGCTTGCGGCGTATCCCCAATACGGCTGCCGGCGTCAGGACGGAGACACGATGATCGAAAATCCCTACCCTTACGAGGTGCAGACCATCGCGGGCGTGTTCCCCTCCCTTATCTGCGCGGGGCGTGACGACGCGGTAGGTTTCCTGGAAAACATATTGGACGAGGTGACGCAGCTGTTTCCGGGGCCTGAAGTCCATATAGGCGGCGACGAGGCAGTCAAAATGCACTGGCGCCGCTGTCCCGACTGCCAAAGACGGATGAGGGAGCTGGGACTGAAGGACGAAAACCAGCTGCAAAGGTGGCTGGTGATGCGCATCGGCGCGTTTTTGCATGCCCGCGGCAAAAAGTCCATTGTGTGGAACGAGTCCCTTTCAGGCGGAATGCTGCCGCACTGGTTCATAGTACAGCACTGGTGGGGCAACGACAGGGAGACCAGACAGTTCTTGAGCGAGGGAGGCCAGGTCCTCGTTTCCGATGTGGAGACCTACTACCTGCGTCCCTATCAGATGGCTCCCATAAACAGTATAATCTCTGCTCCGGCTGTGCCTTCCTACGCCGCAGGGCACGAGGACGGCCTTATCGGCTTGGAATGCCCGCTTTGGGGCGAAAGGATCACCAATCCCTCCCGCCTGGAATACATGCTGTTTCCGAAACTGGCGCTGTTCGCCATGAAGGCGCAGCGCGATCCCCGCGCCAATGACCCTGAGACCGCGCTGCCGGCGCTCAGGGAATACCGAACTGCGCTGGGCGAGTTAAATTGGGCGCCTGAGGACGTGTGGAACCCGTCCGAAGAGCAAAAGGCTGCCGCGCTGGCGCAGGAGGAAAACAAACGCCGGCTGCCCGGCATGCCCCGCGTAATGGAGATATGCGACCGCATAATAGAGCTTGAGGCGCTGGAAAAACTGACATATCAGATAGACCTGCCACGTTCATTCGCCCGTCAGGTCTGGGACGTCAGTTTCAGCAAGCTTCCAGATTATTGCGGCGGCGTAATTGCCGATCCTTCAAACGGTGCGGAAGAAATGAATGCCCAGCTGTGCCTGGCTCTGAAAGAAAGGGATTCGGGCGCATGGAGAGGCAAACCGGAAAATATCTGGCTGGACACGATGAAGAGCTTCACCCGTTTCGTAAACGAACACTTTAAACAGTACGGGTATTACGGCTTCGACAGGGGCTTCTGGACCACAAGACAGGCGAGCGCCAAATTGTTCAGGATAGGCGAGTTGGAATACGAGCTGACCGAAGGAGCGGACGCAAGCAGCTGCGTCGCCCTGCATATACCTTCGGACGCCGCGCTGGAACCAGACAGGCTGAACGCTTCCATCTCGCAGGCACGGGAATTCCTGAAGGAGTATTATCCCGAACTGCAGGACTGCCCATTCACGCTGCACAGTTGGCTGCTCTCCGCGCAGATAGAAAAACTGCTGCCGGAAAACAGCCGCATACGCCGCTTCAGGCAGGCGTTCGACGTGACCGACACGGATGACGACTGCCTTGAAGGCGTGATGGGCTGGGTGTTCGACATGCCAAGGGAGAAACGCACGAAGGAGTTCGTTGCTGAAGCGCCCGAGACCACGCGCCTGCAAAAGGCGCTCAAGCGCTTCCTGCTGGCTGGCGGGACGGTGACCGGTTCATACGGCACGCTGGCAAGAGCGTTTGAATAAGCCCTGAGAAATGCGCTCACCCCGGCCGATCCACGGCGGACACCGGCAGGGGTGAGCACGCTCTATTCTATATTTGTAAAAAAAGACGGGGAAACCTCCCCGCCTTTTTCCTATCTGTTGAAATATACCAGTTCGTCTTCGGGTTTCTGCGCCGGCTCCTGGGTGAGCTCGGTGAGCGTAAGGCAGTCACGCCCGTGCACCGCGCTGTACCCCGCCTCGCATCTGGCGGTGACCGTTATCCAGTCCGCCTCTTTGGGGCGCTTTTTCGCGTAGCGGCAGATAAAGCCTATGCCGCCCACGTCCGCCGCGCAGCAGGTCATGGCGTACCTGCCCAGCAGGTAGGTCCTGGGCGGAAGGTCATCCACGGTGAAGGCCTGCGCTTTCACCTTAACGGTGCGCCCGTTGTACCTGTCCGCGTGCTCCATGCAGTCGATATACCAGATGCCGAAGTCCTCGTCCTTTATCTCGATGACGTCGCTCTTCATGTCGTAGGGCAGATCTTCCTCCCCCACGCCGTCGTCCGCGGAACCGTCCACGTTCTCAAACAACAGGTTGCAGCTGTTGTTCATGGCTTTTATCATGCGGCGGAAACGGCTTTTCTCCGTGTTTTCATCGCAGCGGTTGAATATCACCAGATCCGCCAGCTTGGGCGCTTCGCTCATGAGCACGCGCATGTTGGTCATGTAGCTGTCGAAGGTAGCAGCATCGATCAGCGTCACCATCTGCGCCAGTTCCCAGTCAGAAGGCTTTTTGACCTTGAACAGATCCTCTATCCCCCACACGCTGTTGTACTCGATTATCACCCGCTCGGGCAGGTACTTGCGGTTCATTGAATTCAGGTTGTTGGAAGTCAGATCTTCCTTCTCCTCTATTACTTCAACTACCGCGTTGGACTTTCTGAGCAGCTGCTTGTCCAGCTCCTCAACGCCCTCTTCGCACATGATTATAAGCGTGCGCTCTCCGGAAGAAAAGTTCTCGTCCTCCAGCATGCTCTTTATCAGGCTGGTCTTTCCGCTCTCAAGAAAACCGGTGATCAGATATACCGGAGTCTTGTACTCGTTCGCGCCCTGTGACATCATCTACCTCTAAATCTTCAAAAGCTCCAGTATGTTTTCGCGCTTGAGGCCTACGCCTATCACGCACAGCCGGCCGGTGTAGTCCGCGCCGCCCTCGCGTATCTCGCTTTCGCCGGGAGTGTAGTCAAAGTGGATCCACCTGCCGTCGGTGGTGGGCATGATCCCCTTCATGCGCAGTACGGTACCGTACTTCTCCTCGTCCTCCAGCGCTTCAAACGCCGCCTTAAGCACCTCCACGTCCAGCTTCGAGGCGGTCTCCAGCCCGATGTCGTCGAATATTTCGTCCGCGTCGTGCTCGCCGTCGTGATGATGGTGATGGTGGTGATGATGGTGGCCGTGTTCGTGATGGTGATGATGCTCCTCATGCTCATCGTCATCTTCGTCGTCATGATGGTGATGATGCTCGTGCTCATCCTCGTCGCCGTCATCGTCGTCATCGTGGTGATGATGATGTTCATGTTCCTCATGCTCGTCATCGTCGTCATGATGATGGTGATGCTCATGGCCCTCTTCTTCGTCCTCGTCGTCATCATCGTGATGATGCTCATGCGGCGGCACGACGCTGTTCACGTCTATAAGGGATGAGGGATGCTCTATTGCGTCGAATATGATCTGGCCTGAGATCTCGCTCCAGGGAGTGGTGATTATGCGGGCATCGGGATTGAGCTCGCGTATCATGTCGAACGCTGTTTTTAGCTTATCCTCGCTCACCAGCTGAGAGCGGGAGAAGATGACCGTTTCGGCGCACTTCACCTGGTCAATAAAGAACTCGCCGAAGTTTTTAAGGTACATTTTGCACTTGTTGGCATCCACCACCGTGGCGCTGCCGCCAAGGCAGATCCTGCCTCCCTTGGCGACCGTCTCCACCGCGCGGCGGATATCGCTGAGCTTGCCCACGCCGCTGGGCTCTATGATAAGCCTGTCGGGAGCGAATTTATCAACTATCTCGTTTATGGCGTCCTGAAAATCTCCCGCCAGCGTGCAGCAAATACAGCCGCTGTTCAGCTCGGTGATCTGTATGCCGCTGTCCTTCATAAAGCCGCCGTCTATGCCCACTTCTCCGTACTCGTTCTCCAGCAGCACGACCTTCTGGCCCTGGAACACCTCAGAAAGCAGTTTTTTAATCAGCGTGGTTTTACCCGCGCCCAGAAACCCTGATATGATAGTTACGTCAGTCATTTTTTGCACCTTCCTTTTTGTTCAGCGTACATTGTATCATACACAAGGTTAAAAGCAAGCACGATAGTATTAAGAATGTTAGCAGCCTCTTGGCGCGTGCCGACTATGGGCAAAAATGCGCTTAAATAAAAATATTTTTGGAAAATGTGCAAAAATACACTTGACGCGCCTGAATATTTGCAGTAGAATATATGTGCAAAAGAGCAAAGAAATGTGCAAAAAGGAGTATGCGTATGCGATTCGCGGACAAGCTCATCACCATTCGCAAAAGCCGCGGACTGAGCCAGCAGGACTTATGCCGCCTGTCGGGGCTGAGCCGACGGGCACTGGCTTACTATGAAAGCGGGGAAAGGCTGCCCAGCCATCGCTCCACCATAGACGCGCTCTCCCGCGCGCTCCGGGTGGACAGCACGGAGCTCATGGACGAAAACTGCGACTTCCTCTGCAAGGCCGAGGAGACCTACGGTGAAGACGGCAAAAGAGAAGCCGCGCGCCTTATAAGCCAGATCAGGAGCCTGTACGCGGGCGGCAGCTTAAGTTCCAGGGATATGGACGAAATGATGCTGGCCATACAGGACGCCTACTGGATAGCTAAAAAGCGCCTGAACAACGCTCCGGAGGCTTCCCAAAGTGAAAACGACTGAGCTGGCCCGGCAGGACGCTGACAGGCTGGTCAGGGAGTTTGGCACGCGTGATCCCTTCCGTCTGGCTGAAGAGACAGGCGTTACCGTAATGTACAGGGATTTTGAGGCTCAGAAGGGCGCGTTCAGCGTGATACTGGGCCAGCCATTCATATTTCTGAGCAGCCGGCTGGACGAGCACGATTCCGTCACCGTCGCGGCGCACGAACTGGGGCACGCACGCTTGCACATCGAGCTGGCGAAAAAAGGCATAATGTGCGAGTACGACCTGTTCAACCTTAAAACCAGCGTGGAATACGAGGCCAATGTGTTCGCGGCCCACCTGCTCATCGACCCGAACGAGCTGGAAGACTGCCTGAGCCAGGGCATGGATCTGTACGCCTGCGCGGGCACGCTCGGCGTAAACGTAAACCTGCTTATAATCGAACTGGCGGAAATGAACCGCAGGGGCAGGCGCTATGCTTTGCCCTACCTGCCGCCCAACGCATTTATGGGGGAATAACATGGCTTATTCGAATCCGCACAAGGTCTACGTGCGCGTGAGAGCGGAGTTCGACAAAGACGGCTTCGTTCACCCGCGCGCCATCGTCTGGACAGACGGCCAGGTGTACGACATCGACCGGGTGCTGGATGTGCGCTTTTTGCACTCATCCAAGGCAGGCGGAATGGGCGACCGCTTTACCATACGGGTGTGCGGACAGGAAAAATACCTGTTTTACGAGCGCATAAGCGAAATGGAGGGCAACCATATAGGCCGCTGGTTCATAGAGCGCGGATAGCCGCAAAGATCGCAGCGATGACCTTCGGTTTTTTTGTCAAAAGCAGAGCTGACCCAAACCATAAAGACAGACAGCAGCTTATTGGTAATGATCTCATTTAATTGATTTTATACGGTTTGATAGTGCCGATTTATCTCTTTTTCTGCCGTTATCATCCATCTCCTTGCATAATATATTAGTCTTAGCTAACAGATGTATTTAATAAATGCCGCGGTGTATACATGACTAAGTCCTGAATCCCGCAGCTATTTGTTAGCTTAGGCTAACGAAATGGTATCACTCTCCTTGGGGCTTGTCAAGCTCTCAACAGTTTTTTTACACTTGAAAAACCTGAGGCGGTCGATTACAATATTCTGGTGATAAATCTGCATACAGGAACATGGGCTCATGAACACACAGCTGCGCGAAGACGCGGAATACATCATCCGCGAAGCGATAAAAACGAATAATCCGGAAAAAGCAGTGAAGTCCGCTTTATCCGGAATTGCATTCTCCGGCAGGGTTTTTTTGCTCAGCGTAGGCAAAGCCGCGTTTCCCATGGCGGACGCCGCTCTTAAAGCGCTCGGCGATAAGGTTCTGAAAGGGATAGTGATCAGTAAATACGGCCACATCCCCCATCCCCTGCCGCGCATGGAGTGCTTTGAGGCCGGACACCCCGTGCCTGACGAAAACACGCTTATAGCGACCCGGGCCGCCCTGGAAATGACACGGGGGCTTAAAAGCGACGACACGGTGCTCATGCTGCTTTCCGGCGGAGGCAGCAGCCTGTTTGAAGACCCGCTCATACCCCTTGACGAGCTTAAGCAGCTCACGGACAGGCTGCTGGCCTGCGGCTGCGGCATAGAAGAAATAAACGCCGTGCGCAAGCGCCTGTCCCGTGTAAAGGGCGGCAGGTTCGCCCTTTGGTGCCGTCCTGCGTTCGTGGAGTGTCTGGCGCTTTCGGACGTGATCGGCAACCGGCTCGACATGATCGCGTCCGGCCCCTGCGCCGCCGATTCCTCCGCAAGCGCGGACGCGCTTAATGTCATAGATAAATACAGTATCCCCATAAACACAGCGACCCGCAGGCTGCTGGAAGCGGAAACGCCAAAAAGCATCCCCAACGCCGCCTGCAGGATCATAGGCGACGTGAACTCATTGATAGACGCGGCGGCCCGGGCGAGCGAACATCTGGGCTACGCGCCCGTGATACTCAGCCGCGCGCTTTGCTGTGAGGCAGGAGATGCCGGCCGGCATCTGGCCGAGGCCGCCTTAAGCGCGCCCAGAGGGAAAACAGCCTTTATAGCGGGAGGCGAGACTGTGGTGCGTTTGGGCGACACCCACGGCAAAGGCGGGCGCAATCAGGAAGCGGCGCTTGCCGCGGCGGCGCTCTTGTCCGGATGCTCAGATACTGCGGTATTCGCTGTGGGCTCCGACGGCACCGACGGACCTACCGACGCGGCGGGCGGCTACGCGAACGGAGACACGCTGAGCGAGCTTGCGCGGGCGGGTGTAGATTATTCAGACGCGCTGAAACTTCACGACTCCTACAACGCGCTGAAGGCAGTCGGTGGTCTGATAATCACCGGCCCCACCGGCACGAACGTCAATGATCTGTACGCAGCGCTGAAAGGATAAACGCCGTTATCTCCGAAGCATTTTTCACAGCATAACTTTTTGCCTATTTGCGATCATCCGCATCGCTTTATCCGCCGCTTACCGGTGTATGATTCTTTCTATATGAAAACAATAAAAAGAAAAAAAGAGGCACTAGGTCAGTGCCCGATATCCCCATAGGAAAGCGGCATGAAATACTGCTTTATGCGTCAAATCTTAAAAATATTATTGACAGATGATAAAAATAGCAATATAATAACTTGTGCTACATAAACGTAACATACACGTCAAACCGCATAAAAAACGTTCCGTAAAATGGATTTCGCTCCGCAGACAAAGAGTTTGCCGCTGTCCTCAGAGTAAAAACCGACATGCCTGCGGCAGTAAAGCAAGGAAGGAAGGGATTTTGTGAACAAAGCCTTAACGCAGACCCCTCGAAAGGTGGTAAAGCCCAAAAAAGGCGACAACGGCGGCAGCACGGGCTCTTCCTTTGACGACGTTGAGCTTTTCCTGCTGCACCTTCCCACTACCATCTGGTTTTTGATCTTCTGCTACGCCCCCATGTTCGGCGTGGTGATCGCGTTCATGAACTACAAGCTGGCTCCCGGTCACAGCTTCCTGTACAGTCTGTTCATAAACAGCCGTTTCAGCGGTCTGGGCAACTTCCGCTTCCTGTTCAATAACCCGGACTTTTCAATAATGCTCAGGAACACGATTGTTTACAACCTGATCTTCATCGTGCTGGGCGTTGTCATCCCCGTTACGTTGGCGATCCTCATCAGCCAGATGTATTCCAAAAAACTGGCCAAGGTGTGCCAGACCATGATGTTCCTGCCCCACTTCCTGAGCTGGGTCGTCATAGGCTACTTCGTGTACGCCTTCCTGGCCACGGACAAGGGCCTGTTCAACCGCGTGTTTACTTCGCTGGGCATCGGTGAACCAAAGCATCAATGGTACGGCGACGTACCGTTCTGGCGCTGGTTCCTGGTGTTCTTAAGCCAGTGGAAGGGCATGGGCTACGGCATGGTAGTGTACCTGGCTTCCATAAGCGGCATAGACGGAGAACTGTATGAAGCCGCGCTGATAGACGGCGCCAGCAAGTGGAAACAGACCAAGTATATAACCATTCCATTGCTGCGTCCCATAATGTCCATAATGCTGATTCTCGCCGTAGGCAGCGTATTTAGAAGCGACTTTGGTCTGTTCTATCAGGCCACCCGCAACGACGGCCGACTGGTGTCCATAACCAACACCATCGACGTGTTCGTTTACAAAGCGCTGCTGGTCAACAGCAACATCAACATCTCCTCTTCGTCCTCCTTCCTGCAATCCGTCTGCGGCTGCATAATGGTCATCGTGGCCAACCTGGCGGTCAAGAAGATCGATCCCGAAGCGGGACTGTTCTAAATCCGGGGAAAGGAGATATAGCCATGACTACTGCCGAAACCAAAAAAGTCAAAAAAGTGGGCGACGCCGTTCTCAAGTACACTCGTGTCTCCCCGGTGACCAACATATTCATCTCTGGCCTGTTTATTATCCTCGCGCTGCTGTGCCTGATGCCCGCGCTGCTTGTGCTTATCGTGTCGTTCTCGTCAGAGAACAGCGTGCTGAACAAGGGCTACAGCTACATCCCGCTGCAGTGGAGCGTGGAGAGCTACGCGTACCTGCTGCACCAGAGCGGTTATATAACCCACTCCTTCATCAACTCCATTGGTATCACCCTGGTAGGTACCGTGATAGGCCTGGTGCTGTGCTCCACCATGGGCTACGCGCTGAGCCGCCCGAACTACCGGCTCAGGAACTTCTTTACCTGGTTCATATTCATCCCCATGCTGTTCAGCGGCGGCCTTGTGGCCAGCTACATGATCAACACCCAGATACTGGGAATGAAAAACACATACGCGGCGCTGGTATTTCCCATGTGCTGCTCCAGCTTCTATATAATCATAATGCGCACCTTCTTCCAGACTTCCGTGCCGGACGCGATAATCGAGTCCGCGAAGATAGACGGCGCGCGGCAGATCAGGATATTCGCCCAGATAGTGCTGCCGATATCCCTGCCCGCCATCGCTACCATTGGCCTGTTCTACACCTTCGCTTACTGGAACGACTGGATGCTGGCCATGTACTACCTGAATACCAACCGTCAGGACCTGTTCCCCATGCAATACGTGCTGATCAACCTGGAGAACAACATCGACTTCCTGACCCGCAACAGCCAGTTCATGACCCCCGGCGAGAACACCAACCTGCCTAGCGAAACCGTACGTATGACCATGGTCGTCATAAGCGTGGTGCCCATCGCCTGCTCCTATCCTTTCTTCCAGAAGTACTTTATCAGCGGCCTGACCATCGGCGCTGTTAAAGGATGACCCATTTCCATTGAATCTCAGCCCTGTGGGCTCAGATATTATTTTACAGGAGGAAGACCAAATGAAGAAACTCTTGACTCTGGTCATGGCTCTCGCTCTGGTGTTTACCTGCTTCAGCTTTGTAAGCGCCGAAGATGAGATCACCAAGATCACCTGGGTCTCCGGCTCCAGCGCCGTGAAAGACAACCAGATGATACTCGACTACCTGAATGAGCATTTCCTGAATGCGATGGGCATCGAGCTGGACATCCAGTACTACGACAGCGATGCCACTCTGAGGACCGACATCAACAACGGTACCGTGTTCGACATCTACTTCACCTGCTCCTGGTATAACAATACCAACCAGGCGATCTCTGACGGTCTGTTTGTGGGTCTGGATCCAGAAGTGATCAAGGAAGAAGCCCCCGGCCTGTGGGCGGCTCTGCCTGAGAGCGTTTGGGATACCGCTGCCAGCGCGGACGGCAAGATCTACGCCATCCCGAACTGGAAGGACTACGCTGCTGAGAACTTCATCACCTACCCCGCCGACATCGCCAAAGAGCTCGGCTATGAGATCCCCGAGAAGATCTCCGCTTGGGGCGAGCTGACTGACTTCCTGGTAGACTGGAAAGCCACTCTGGCCGACGGCGAATATCCCGTGCTGGTTGGCGGCAACCCCGCCGGTATGGAGTCCTCTTTCGACTTCATCGACAGGACTGCCATGGTAGGCTGCGTCTTCGGCACCACCGAAGTGAAGTTCGTGTTTGACGATCCCGAAGTCATGGAGCGCTACGAGACCATGGCTGAGTGGATGAAGCTGGGCCTGATCAATCCTGACGCCGCTCAGCTGACCGAGAACGCCATCGACTCCTCCAAGCCCCACATCGGCTTCGCCCAGGCTTGGGACGGCTACGATGGATACACCGTATCCAACGGCTACCTCACCTACATGACCCGCTACGCCGGCCCGCAGCTGTCCGTGGACACCATCCAGGGCTCCATGAACGCTTTCGGCGCCCATCTGGCCAATGATCCCGACAAGCTCGCCAAGTGCCTGCAGCTCTTCGAGCTCATCCACACCGACAAGCTCTTCGCCGACTGCCTCCGCTACGGCGTGCCCGGATATCACTGGAACTATGTTGACGCTGAGAAGTATCCCGACTTTGCCGGCGGCGTGCTCCGCACTCAGGAAGGCAAAGACAACGGCGGCTGCCCCTGGGCCTTCGCTCAGCCCGCTTACTTCTTCACCTCCATCGCTGTAGGCGATCCCGAGGATCCCAAGACCCAGGTGCCCAACTTCGCGCAGTATGACCAGTACCTGGCCACCATCGCTGCCGAAGGCAAGGTCTCCGCAATGGGCGGCTTCAAGATGGATACTTCCGAGTGGAAGGAAGCCCTGGCTCAGTTCAGCGCCATCAAGGATTCCTACTACAAGGGATTCGCTTCCGGCACCACTCCCATCGACGAAGTCAAGGACGAGTTCCTGGCCAAGATGAACGCTGCCGGTCTGCAGGAGTTCATCGCCGACGCTCAGAAGCAGCTTGACGAGTATCTCGCCAATCAGTAATCTTAGCTGACGCACATCGCCCTGCCGCAAGGCAGGGCGATTTTTAACGCTGCATGTTTTCCGTTTCAAGCCTTTCCAAACAGCTTCGTATAGAATCTACACATATACTTATATTGCAGCCTCTCCCCTTTTCAAAAAGACCGGAATGGTATATAATACTTCCAGTTTAATATCGGGGTGAAATAGAATGACGATCCGTGATTTTTGTTTATCCGACCTTCCCGGACTTATCCGCGTGTGGAACGACTGCCTTGCGTCGGGAGAAATACTGTGTGTGCCCCTGGATGAAAAGTATTTCGCGGAAAAGTTTCTGCCTCTGGGCTCCTCCCGCCTTTATTTTACCGCGGAGGAAAACGGAGAAACGCTTGGTTTCTGCCTTGCCAGCGTAAAGACCGAGTTTTTGCGTGGCGAGAACGCCTTAAACACACCCGCATACCTCAATATGCTTCTGGTCCGGAAGGACAGACGGCATGAGGGCATAGGCTCCGCGCTTTTGTCCGCGTTTGAGACCCGCGCAAAGGCGCTTGGAAAATCCCGGACAGAGATCTCCAGCCTCAGTCCCATCAACATGGATTGGCTGATCCCGGGCACACCCGGACACGGCCACAACAACATGCCGGGGCTGGACACCCTGTCCCCCGCTTACCCATTCCTCACAAAGCGGGGTTACTGTTCCTATGTAGGCGAGGTCGCCATGTATATCGACCTGAGCCGGTACGAAAAAAAGCCGCTTGTGGAGGAAGCGCGCGCCAGGCTCAAAGGCGAAGGCATCGTCGCAGGCCTGTACGACGTAAACGAGCATTGCAGCTGGGACGGAATGTGCGACCGGGTAGGCAGCGAGTACTGGCGCAAGGTGCTTAAAGACGAGACCTCCTCCCCCTCGCCGCGGCCCATTCTGGCAGCCAGGACGAACGGGCAGATCGTAGGCTTTACCGGCCCTGTCGACGTGCAGCCAAACGGCAGGGGCTGGTTCACAGGCATCTGCACCGATCCCCTCTATGAGCAGCGCGGGATTGCCACGGTGCTGTTCAATGACCTTATGGGCGAGTTTATCAAAATCGGAGCAAAATATACTTCACTGTTTACCGGAACGGAGAACCATGCCCAGCGCCTCTATCTCAAAACGGGATTCAGGCCTGTTCGCAGGTTCGACATGCTCAGAAAGGAGCTTTAAATGGGCACTGTAATGGCAGTTGGCGCGCACACGGGTGACGCGCAGCTTACTATGGGTCTGTACCTGGCCAAGGCAGCCGCAAAGGGCAACAAGATCGTTACGCTAGATCTGACAGCTGGAGAAAGGGGCTGCCCTCCGCACATCCCCATGGATGAGTTCCGGCAGATGAACACGGAAAGCGCTGCCGCCTTCGCAAAAGCGTTTTCCGGAGACAGCATAGTTCTGGACACGCCGGACGGGGAACTCAACTACTCACAGGAGCTGGCCGTGAAGATCGGCGACATAATGCGCTCCTATAAGGTGGATACAGTTCTGTGCCACTGGAAAAACTCCATGCACAAGGATCATATAGTTGCCAGCCACCTCACGCAGGACGCGGTTTTCTTTGCTTCGCTGCCCACGTTCAACCGTCCCCTTCCCCCCGCGCCCATCAAAAGATGGATGTACGCCGAAAACTGGGAGGATTCGGAGGGCTTTGTTCCCTATATGTATTTTGACGTAAGCGATGTATTCGAGGACTGGAAGCAGGCGGTCAAACTGCTTTATCTCACCGAGCACAGCCGCGACTTCAAGTATCTGCAGTTCTACGAAGGGCTTGCGCGCATGCGCGGAGCGCTTAACAAGTGCGAATACGCGACCGCCTTTGATATAGACGGGTATATGAAGCGCATGAGGGGTGAAGTTTAATGGTGCTGTGCGGAGCAGACCGGCTCTCTTGTGCGCCTGTCGCCTCCTGGGGGCGGATCGGACTAATGACCAACCCGACGGGAGTAGACACCCGGGGCGTATCCACCATAGATCTCATCGCCCAAAAAGGGCGCCTGACCGCGCTTCTGGCCTGCGAGCACGGTGTGCGCGGCTGCGTGCCCGCCGGTGAAAAGGTGGAAAGCTTTACTGACGCGAATACCGGCGTGACCGTTTATTCCTGCTACGGCGGCAGCACACACCTGCCTGATGAGGCACTGGGCGCATTTGACACGCTGGTGTACGACATTCAGGACGCGGGCGCGCGCTTTTACACCTTCATCTATTCCCTCTCAGACGCCATGGAAGACTGCGCCAAAGCAGGCAAAAAAGTCGTGGTCCTGGACAGGCCAAACCCACTGGGCGGCAGTATCGTGCAGGGCACGCTGCTGGATGAAAGCGTCTCTTCCTTTGTGGGCCGCTTCCCCATGCCCACCCGCTACGCGCTGACCGCAGGCGAGTACGCCAGGTGGGTCAGGCGCAGGCTGAAGCTGGATCTCGACCTGAGCGTCGTTCCCATGCAGGGCTGGAAAAGGGATATGTATTACCAGGACACGGGGCTTCTGTTCGTACCGCCCTCCCCTAACCTGGCCACCCTGCACGCGCTGAACGTGTATCCCGGCACCTGCATATTCGAAGGCACCAACATTTCCGAGGGGCGCGGCACCTCACTGCCCTTCGAACTTATTGGCGCCCCGTTCATCGACCCGGATGCGCTCGCCCAGGCTATGAACGCCAAAAAACTCCCGGGGTTTTACTTCCGCAGCGCATACTTTACGCCAGCATGCAGCAAATTCGCGGGAGAGCTGTGCGCCGGCGTGCAGATCTATGTTGCCTCCCCGTCCCTGATCGACGCTCCACTTATGGGGTTCATATTGCTGGACGAGATAAGAAAACAGGCGGGTGAGCGCTTTGCCTGGACCGGCAGCATCGACCGCCTGACCGGGATAAATGATTTTGCGAAGCTGAGCGTCTCCCCCGCGCAGCTTATCGCCGAACACGCTCCCAGGCTTGACGCCTGGTACGAAAAAGCGCGGGAAATAATGCTGTACTGATAACGGCACACAAAAAAGGCGGCTCGAGGCCGCCTTTTTTGTGTTGCCGAATTGTCTACCACTTATTCAATCTTCTGGGTATGAAGCCCTTGTTGTAGTAGTAGCTTACCGGGTATGTGTTCACGCTCACGGTGTTGGTGGCCCAGGCGTCGCCTCCGTTTTCGATTATGACGATCTGGGTGTGCTCGTCGTTGGCGTAGTACAGGAACATCACAACGTGTTTGTAGTCCTTAACGATTATGTCCCCCGGCCGCAGCTCGTCAGTCTTTTTCAGGGTCTTGAAGCTGCTGTCTGTGGCGAACCAGTGCGTGTTCAGACCTTTGCGCTCGGTGCCGTAATAGCACATGGCTACAAAGCTGGAGCAATCGCAGCCCACGTACTTGCCGTTATACAGGTTGTTCTGGTTTAGGATATAGTATCTGCCGTCTGATGAGAGGGTGTAGCGTTTCTCGCTTATCGCTTTGGATGGGTTGTACTGCCTCTGGTTGTAATAGCTCTGGCTGATATATGGCATGCCGTAGTAAACCACCCCCGGGCGGAAGATCTTAAGGCCGTTTTCGTCGTTTTCCTTCTTCCAGTACGCCTGAGTTGAGTTGGTCATCCACGGGAAAGACAGGCAATCAAATGCGTTTCTGATCACCTTGATTCGATTGTTAGCCTGTGTCTGAGAGATCTTCCCAGCCGCGACCAGCCGATTCGTCTCGTTTATAGCACAGTTTCTGACCGCGTTGATCTTTGACAGGTTAGCTTCTATTCCGCTTAAGCCTGTCTTCATCTTAGGCATTGTCAATACCACGTTCGAGCTCAGCACGTTGACTGCCACGCTGGCAGAGACCGAAGAATTGCCCTGCATCTTGGCCGTGATCGTCGCCGTGCCGCTCTTCACGCCCTTGATATTGCCGTTTGCGTCCACGCTCACCGTCCCCGGCGCGGACGACGACCACACCAGAGATATAGTTCCCCCTGGGAACACAGCCACATCAAGTTTTTTCGTCTGACCCACTTGCACATAGATCCGGTCCCGTCCCAGGCTTATGCCTTTGGCTGTACCGTAACCGAATACCCGCACGGTATAAGACGCACTCACGCCTGAATCCGCCTTCGCGACGATCTGCACCGTCCCTTCGTTCTTGGCGGTGACACGGCCCGTCTGATCTACCGTGGCCACAGAAGTGTTTTTGCTTGACCAGGTCACGCCCTTGATTTCTGCGTCTGCAGGAAGACATACAAGATCGAGAGAATTGCTTTCTCCGGGATACATGTGAGTAAACGCGCCGGACAAAGTGAGGTGTTCGTAACCTTTGCGGGCCTGCGCGGTGTAAGACGCGCTAAGTCCCTCTCCGGAGCAGGTTATGACGCTGTCCCCCACGTTCACTCCCGAGACTTTTCCTGCCGTGTTAACAGTGGCTACGGAGGTACGCTCGCTGTGCCAGGTGAGTCTGAGGCGGCTCCCCTCCGGATATACCGTCGGAGAAGGACTGATGCTGCCGTGGACCGCGACCTTATAGCTGTCTGAATCGAACGCGAGCGCCGTGGGGCGCGGAACCACAGGCACCTCCCGCGTCAAGCTCAGATCCCGCGTGGTAAAGCGGAACACAACTGTGCCAACGCCCGTGAATTCCGCCTCTGAGTCGCTGTGAAGCTCCGCAGGGCCGCTTTCCAGGCTGACCTGGACCTCCCTGTACTTCGCCCCTTCCGGGAGCGCTTCGGGCAAAAGCGTTACGCTCTCGCCCGGGTAAGCGAAATCCGGCAGAACACAGCTTATGGATGTTGCGGGAGGATAGACCTCAACGGAAATGCGCGAAGTGACAGAAAACTCTCCTTCGTATACTGTGACGTTTACGTTGTATGTGCCTTCCTTCAGTCCTTTGACCTGCGTTCCGACGATGGAGATAGCCGACGTATTACCTGATGTCAGAGTGAACTGCCGTGTCTCCTCGGTGCTGACGACGTCCGCCAGTCCTCCAAGCGCCACGTCCGGGCTGGAGCTGATCGGCAGCGCAGGCTGCATGATGCTCACCGCCGAAGGGAACAGTTTCGTGACCTGCGTATACGCATTGGTGAGCGTCAGCCGAATGTCGAACTCGCCCTCCTGCCCCATCTTAAGCACGCCGTCGGAAGAGGAAGAAATCGTCTGCCCCGCGCTCAACAGTTCCCAGGCGGCACTGACCTCAAGGTTGCTGTCACACTCAGCGCTCACGCTGAAGGCCTTGCCGGCGGGCACATGGGGCGGACAGACGATATTTAAATCATATATCCCTACATCAAAAAACTCGCGCCCGCTCGCGGAAGCGTACGCCTGCGCCTTAGTGTCGCGGAAGCCGTAGATAGTGGCTACGTTCGGAGAAAACGCGTCCGAGGCTATGAATGATACGCTCTGAGGTATGTACGCCCACGTCGCGGCGACGTCACTGAACGCCTCCGACTCGATCCTTACCGCGCCTTCGGGCAAACTGAGCCCGTCTGCCAGGGCAATCAGCCCCAGCAGCGCGAAAAACGCGATAAACGCGGCGATAAGCTTCTTCACGGATACTCCCTCACGCGACAGAATACACAAACATCTTATTTTTTATTTTATCATTTTTGAGCGCTGATTGTCAAACCAATATCGCCTTTCCTTTTGGAAAAGCGTCAAAAATGTTGAAATAATTGTCTCAAGAAATGATCATTCCGGGGAAAACCATATCACAGGGTCTGGAATTGACTGCTTCCGAATTCGGAAAAACAAAGCCGGGCTTTACCGCCGCGTATCACGCCAAAAAGTTTGAGTTCCACATGGTTTACGCTGGCTTCTTTTGCGTGGAAGACCTGCGCAAGCTTACAGGCTACATTCTTGCGATGACAAGGTAAGCCCGCACCGGTGTCTCAGAATACCAAAAAAGCGGCAGGGTCTGTCCTGCCGCCAATTGTATATTGATTTTTATCCTACCCTGCTCCCCGGAGCGGTGTCGCCGTCCACGGTCAGGAGTTTAAGGTTGCCCTTGTCGTCCTCGGCGCTCAAGAGCATGCCTTCAGACATGATACCCTTCATTTTGCGCGGGGCAAGGTTGCTCACCAGTATCAGCGTCTTGCCCACCGTGTCTTCGGGTCTATACCACTTGGCTATACCGCTGAGCACCGTACGAGTGCCGCTGCCCGTGTTCAGTGTGAACTTGAGCAGTTTGTCGCTGCCCTCCACCTTTTCGCAGGCCTCCACCTTCACGGCGATAAGCTTCACCTTCGCGAAATCGTCTATGGTGATCGTATCCTCTTTGGGCGCCTCGGGCTGGCTCGCGGCCTTTTGAGCGGCTTTTTCCGCTTCCATGGCTTCGAGCTCTTTCTTTATATCCACGCGGGGGAACAGCGCCTCTCCCTTTTTGACCACCGTGCCCGGTACGAGCTGACCGAATCTCTGTACGCTCTCCCAGGTTTTGAGGGAATCGTCAGTCACGCCCAGCTGCCCGTAAATGCGCTGCGGCGTGCGGGTCATTACGGGACTGATATGCACCGCAACGGCGCGGACGCCTTCGCACAGCACGTACATGACGGTCTTCAAGCGCTCCCTGCCCTCTTCGCTCTTGCCGAGTACCCAGGGCTGTGTGATGTCGATATAGCGGTTGAGCTCGCCAATGAATTTCCAGATCTCGCCGAGCGCCAGTGAGAACTGCAGCGAATTCATCTGCGCGTCCACAAGCTCCGGCAGGGCCTCGAACATTTCGATAATGTGTTTATCGTTTTCGTCGTACTCTCCGGGCGCGGGCACCGCCGCGCCAAAGTATTTTTCCACCATGGCCACCGTGCGGCTGACCAGGTTGCCCAGGTCATTGCACAGGTCGGAGTTCATGCGCTGGAGCATGGCTTCGTTGGTGTAGTTGCCGTCGGAGCCGAAGGGCATCTCTCTCATCAGGTAGTACCTGAGCGCGTCCGTGCCGTATCGGCGCACGATGGGCTCGGGGTACTCCACGTTGCCCTTGCTTTTGCTCATCTTGTCTCCGCCGAACAGCAGCCAGCCGTGGCCGAACACCTGCTTGGGCAGAGGCAGTCCCAGCGCGTGGAGCATGATAGGCCAATAGATGGTATGGAAACGCACGATCTCCTTGCCCACCAGATGTATGTCCGCCGGCCAGAACTTCCGGTACAGGCTGTCGTCGTCGCTCGTATAGCCCAGGGCGGAAATGTAGTTGCTGAGCGCGTCGATCCACACATACACCACGTGGCCGGGATCAAAATCCACAGGCACGCCCCACTTGAATGCGGTGCGGCTAACGCACAGGTCCTGAAGCCCGGGACGCAAAAAGTTGTTGAGCATCTCGTTGGCGCGGGACGGGGGCTGTATGAAGTCGGGATGTGTCTCGATGTAGTCGATAAGCCAGTCCTGATACTTGCTCATGCGGAAGAAGTAGCTTTCTTCCTTCGTCAATTCTACGGGACGGCCGCAGTCGGGGCATACTTTCTGCCCATCCTTTTCCTTCAGCTGGGTCTGTGTCCAGAAGCTTTCGCAGGGAGTGCAGTAATAGCCCTCATATGCGCTTTTGTATATGTCGCCCTGCTCGTAAAAGCGGCGGAATATCTTCTGTACGGCTTTAATGTGCCGTTCGTCTGTGGTCCTTATAAAGTCATCATACTCGATGTCCATCAGCTTCCACAGCTCTTTGGTCTCGGCGACGATCTTGTCCACGTATTGCTGGGGAGTGACCCCTTTTTCGGCGGCTTTGCGCTCTATCTTCTGGCCGTGCTCGTCCGTACCGGTAAGGAAGTACGTTTCATAGCCCCTGAGCTTTTTGTAGCGGGTCATGGTGTCGGCCGCCACGGTGGTGTAGGTGTGACCGATGTGCATATTGCCGGAAGGGTAATATATAGGGGTGGTTATATAAAATTTGGGCTTATTCATCGTTTTTGCTCCTTCATTTTTCTTTTCCGGTCAAGCTTTCTGTCAAGGCACATTCGCGCCACCGAATTGTATATGGTTATAACGGCCAGTATCACCAGCAGCCATTTGGTGATATCGTTGTTGATAAACTCCATAGCAGTGTTGACCCGGTCGATGCCAAAGAACACCAGGTACATAAGCGATATGATTATCGCCGCGTTCAGCGTCAAAGTGTTTACCAGTTTTATCGCCCTGCGTTTTTTCATGTCAGTCCTCCGCAAGGTCCTTAAGTATCAGCGCGTCGGGGATCTTGCGCCCGTCATTGTAAGGCTTGGAGATAATGCTGCCTCTGTACCACAGGCTTGAGGATTCCCCTCCGTCCAGGTTGTACGCCTCCCTGCAGCCCAGGCTCGCCATAAACTCCGCCAGACCGCTCATAGTCATCCCACGGGAATAGGTCGTGCGTCCGTCCACCGTAACGAAGCAGTAATGCCCAGGCTCGAAATAGCCGATAGCGGTGCGGGGGTTACGGCTGTTCACCGCGTTGGTCTGGTTGAACTTTTTTAGCGGCTGCCCGTTGTTGTCCAGCAGTTTGGGGCCGAAGGAGAAAGCCATGTACGCGCCTTTATTCGCTATGGCATTGCCGTCCCATTCCTTTGACAGATAGGTCTCCATGGTGCCGTCCCAGTATATCGCGCAGGCGTCAAATGAAGAATGGCTGGAACGGTAGAGCCTGCCGTTCCTGATCACCACGCCGTATTTTCGCATGGTGCAGAAGTCCCCGTTCACGGCCGCCACCGCGTCCGCGCGCTCGGCCATATTCGCCAGCCAATCGTAATGGCCCTGGCTGAAGCTTTCCGAAGCGAACACGTTCTGCAGGCAGGTGATATCGCGTACGTAAAAATCAGTCACATACACAGTGCTTTCCTTCGTGCCGGAACTGCTGCCGTCCGGTACACGCTGCTGGGTCACGCGTATGTTCAGGTATTTGCTTTTATAAGTATAAACGCCGTCCTCGGAAGAAGTCTCCACCTCTCCGTCCGTAAACTTATCCGGGTAACGCTGTGAAAACACGCCTACGGGGTCAGGGGTCGGTATCGGCGTTGCCGTGGCTTGGGCTGACGGCGTGGCTGTCGGCGCGGAGACCGCTTCCCGCGTTGCCGCTGGCGTCGCCGAGGGCGTAATGTCTGCAAACGGTGTGGGCGTTGAGTTCCAGGCCGCAGCCGCGATCTGCGTCGGCCTCGCTATCTCCACGTCCTCGCTGTCAAGCGCGGAAGGCCGCACATGATGAAAGTAAGCGAACACCAAAAGCGCCGCTCCCGCGATCAGAACGTCCGCGATCAACACCTGCCAAAGCGGCAGCCGCCTGAAGCTTTTAAGCCTGCCCAAAGTCCTCTCCTCCGAAAAACACTATTTTTTATTATAGCATTAACGCGCCTGAAATGTCAATCCTGCCCTCTTTTTTGTAAAAATTCCGCCGCTGCGCTTGACACTGCACGCCGTCTGTGCTATTATAATGTGTACGCGATTGTGCGGTAGTAGCTCAGTTGGTAGAGCGCCACCTTGCCAAGGTGGAGGTCGCGAGTCCGAGTCTCGTCTACCGCTTCTGCGGGTGTAACTCAATGGCAGAGCGCCAGCCTTCCAAGCTGGATACGTGGGTTCGATTCCCATCACCCGCTCTTCGCGGTAGTAGCTCAGTTGGTAGAGCGCCACCTTGCCAAGGTGGAGGTCGCGAGTCCGAGTCTCGTCTACCGCTTTAAAAAGCACTGTTTTCACAGTGCTTTTTCTTTTGTGCCGTTTTCAGCTGCGGTGCTGACCCGGAAAACCTTCAGCTAATCTTTTACCCTGAACCGTAGTACGTTCCAGCTGGCCTTGGGCAGCCTGACGCAGCCGTCCTCGGTCTCGGGCGCAAGCTCTTCGGGAGCCACGTTGAATGGCTTGTCCTCGGTGTTCACCGCCTTGAGGTCGCCGTTTGTCAGCGCCGTATGCCCCACGAACGTAGCCGTGTCGTACGCCCGCAGGTCCAGTTTAAGCAGAGCGTCTTCTTCCAGGTCCCGGTTGACTGCGAACACGGTCAGGCCGCCTTCATCGTCCGCCACCGCCGCCGCGTCCACCGTGGGCACATCGCTGAAACTCTTTGTGGAAAACACGGGACTGGAAATGATTGGCATAAGGCTTGTGCCCCTGCCGTATTCAGAGGCATGCATGAGGGGATAGAATATCGTCTGCGCCCACGCGCCGCCGCCCGCCCTGGTCATTATCGGGGCAATGACGTTCACCAGCTGCGCCATGCAGGCGATCTTTACCGTATCGGCGTTTTTGAGTATGGTTATCAGTATCAGGCCGACCAGCAGCGCATCCTCAAAGTTGTACACGTCCTGCAGAAGCGGCAGCGCGCTGCCCCAGGGCTGCTCTTTGTACAGCTTCTGGTCGTCCTGATTGGAATGGTACCACACATTCCACTCGTCCAGTGACAGGTTCACCGTGCGCTTGGAGTGCTTTTTGCCCTTTACCGCTCTGGAGATGCCGGCCACGGTCTTTATAAAACCGTCCAGATCCAGCGTGGAGGCCAGAAAGTCGTTGGTATCGCCGGTAGGATTGCCGTAATAGCGATGCAGGCTCATGTAGTCCACGGTGTCGTAGCACTCGTCCAGCACCCTGTATTCCCAGTCACCGAAGGTGGGCATATGGCTGTGGGAGGAGCCGCAGGCAACGGTCTCGATGGAAGGATCTACCCACTTCATGAGCTTGGACGCCTCACAGGCCGCGCGTGCATACTCCTGAGCGGTCTTCGCTCCCATCTGCCAGGGACCGTCCATCTCGTTGCCGAGGCACCACAGCTTGATGCCCAGCGGGTCTTTCGCGCCGTTCTTTATCCTCAGGTCGCTGAGCTGAGTCCCGATGGGATGGTTGCAGTACTCCACCACTTCCTTGGCTTCCTTGGGGCCGCGGGTGCCCAGGTTCACCGCGTACATAGGTTTCGTGGCCGCCTTTTCGCACCAGCGCACGAATTCATGCAGTCCGAAGGCATTGCTTTCGGTGGTCTTCCATGCCAGGTCCAGCCTCGCAGGACGGTTTTCGCCCACCGAGTCCTCCCAGTTGAAGCCGCTCACGAAATTGCCGCCGGGATACCTTACGCAGCTTATCCCCAGCTTTTTGATCAGATCGATCACGTCTTTCCTGAAACCGTTCTCGTCCGCCTGCGGATGCCCGGGCTCAAATATGCCCGTGTACACTGCTCGGCCCAGATGCTCGATGAACGAGCCGTAGATCCTTTCGTCCACCTTGGAGATCGCAAAATCCCTGTCCAGAATAAGGCTTGCGTGCTTCATTTGCTTTCCTCCGCTCTTTTATTTTTCCAGTTTAAAATATCCGCGCAGTACGTCGCCCTGCGAGAAATACAGCCCCTCTCCGTTTGTCACCACGCTGCTTATCATGTTGTAAGTTACGCTCTTGCCCAGGCCAGACACAGTCAGTTTGGCCGTTTCCAGCGTTTCCGGGTCCAATGTCAGCAGCTCGGCTTTGCCAACGTCGTAGCATAAAAACGCGTCGTCAGCGGACGAGACATACAGCAGATCATCTATGCCCGGCGTCTTTGCTTCCCCGCTTGCCAGGTCAACTATCACCGTCTGTTTGGCGTAGTGGGCATATTGAGAAGTAACCGCCGCGTACCTGCCGCTGCCGGTCACCAGCAGCACGGATGGCTCGTGCATGAACTCAAACGCACCAATGTTCACCGTTTTCGTGCCCGCCGCGGACACATACGCCAGGAGCAGCTCCCGTGTCTTATCGTCCCTGATCGCGGAACCCGGAAGCAGCGCCAGCACGCTGTCGTCCTTAAGCAGCTTGAGCGTTTTTATCGCGCCAGAGTATTCCGTTTCCGCCTTTATGTATTCCGGATAACGCGTTTCGCCCGTTTTAAGGTCTGTCACGCTGCGGGCATCCGTGTCAAGCAGCCTGTCCCCGCTAAGCGAAGCGTATGCGTCTTCTATGAAGCGGGCCTCACCGGTCTCCAGGTCGATAAGCACCGCCGCGCCTAAATACACAGCATCGACCAGGGCCCAGCGCGGACCGATCTCGCGGACCCTCGCGCCGATCTGGATCTGCATTGGGAAACAGCCGCTTATTTCGTCCAGAGTGGTAAAACGGGTTATCCCATTGCGCTCAAAGAATTTGCCCGTTATCTCCTCATACTGCTTTTTGCGCGCTTCTATCTGGTCTTTCTTTACATTGGAGCGTAGCACATAGGACGTCTGAACCATGAGACCGAGCTGCTCTATGTCCTTTTCGCTGCTGAACCACACGGGTATGCGCTTGCCCGCCTTGGTGTCCCAGATATACAGGTCGAACTGGTTTGTTATCAGCACGTTCCTGCCGTCGCCCGTCGCGGCGATGACGCGGGCGCTGTCCGTGCTGAACGCCCTGTCCTTCACGGACACAAACTTCAGTTTGTCACCCTTGCCTCCGAACAGACTGCCAAACAGCCCGCCGGCCAGCGCACTGGCAGGCAGCAGTGCTATGACGAGCAGGAACGCAAGCAGCGTCTTCCATAGGTTTCTGACCATATGAGCACCTCAGCTTTTACTGTATACGAAAGAAATGAAATAGTCGCGGTTCATTTTGTAGTCCACGTCGTAGAACATGCCGCCGTCATCCCTGTAGCTGCCGTTTACCGGCAAACGCGTCTGGGAGACGCCTGACGCGAACAGCGCCTTTTCGCCCAGCGAGAGCATTTCCAGCGTGGTCATATTAGTCTTCGCGCTGCCCAGCACCGCCTTTATAAAACGAATAAGCGTAACAGGGTCAAACGCCTTGAGTTTGCTCACGCAGGCGCTTATAAGCTTTCTTTGGCGGTTCGTGCGGCCGTAATCGCTGTCGGTCTTTCTTATGCGGGCGTACGCCAGCGCCTGCATGCCGCTGAGAGTATAGTCTCCGCCCTGTTTAAGCTCGTTTTGGAAATACCGTTTCCGCGCCTCATCTTCGCCGATACGTCCCGCCTTATACTGCATCCACAGCCAGCTGAGCATATTGGAGTTGATCTGCTCCGCTTCCGCGTCGGAGACGCCGTCTATCCTCACGCCTCCCAGCGCGTCAATGATGACCGGGAAGCTTTCGTAATCCACTTCCGCCCAGCGAGACAGGTCGAAGCCGAAATTCTGGTTTATCGTTCTTAACAGCCCCTCCTCGCCGCCGTAAGCGTAGGCGGCGTTCAGGCGGTTAAGCCCCTTTCGACCCTCTATAGCCACACCCGTGTCTCTTTGCAGAGAGGTGAGCTTTATGCCGCCGCTGCCTATCGAGAGTATCATCATGGTATCGGAACGGGAAGTGCCGTTTCCATCCAGATCCAGCCCGATAAGCAAAATATGGGTATATCCCCCCGGAAGCGTTTGAAGCGCGCCGTAGGCGGTATGGCTCCCAAAGGTCCCTACAGGCAGGATATACAGCCCGCCTCCCGCCAAAAGCGCCAAAACCAATACCAGCGCGAGGAATTTAAGCAGAAGATGTCTTTTGCGGGACCCTTCCTTCTGATTTTTACGCTCAGCGGGCCGTGAAGGCGCTTGCAGAGAGGGTCTTGCCTTGGCCTGTTTTTTCGGTTTTGATCCAGACGCATTTCCTGCGCCCCTGCGTTTTTCAGGTCGGTCGTAGAACATTTGAAAGCATCCGACTTGGGCGGGGAACATCCCCGCCCAAACCTGTTTTATAACTTGCTGTTATGCTTTACGAAGTCCACGATCTCGTCCACAAGACCGAAGCACATACAGATGACCGTGTCCGCGCCGCCGTAGTAAATGGCGATCCTGCCCGTGTCCGCGTCCGCCAGCGCCGCGCAGGGGAAGGTGACGTTGGGCACGTCTCCGATCTGCTCATAGGGCATCTGGGGGGACAGCAGGTAAGGCTCGGTACGGTAGATCACCTTCCAGGGCTGGTCCAGATCCAGCAGTGCGGCTCCGAAGTGGTACACGAAGCCGTTGCAGCTGGTAAGCACGCCGTGGTAGAAGAGCAGCCAGCCTTCGTCCGTCTTTATCGGGATCGGGCCCGCGCCAACTTTGGTTGACTGCCAGGAACCCCTTGTGCCCATCACATGGCGGTGCTTGCCCCAATAGACCAGGTCGGGAGACTCGGAGTAGAATATATCGCCGAAGGGAGTGTGCCCGTTGTCTGAAGGACGCGAGAGCATGGCATAGTTGCCGTTGATCTTCTCGGGGAACATCACGCCGTTGCGGTTAAAGGGCAAAAACGCGTTTTCCAGCTGATAATACGTCCTGAAATCCTCGGTCTTGGCAACGCCGATGGTGGGGCCGTGATAGCAGTTGCACCAGGTTACGATGTACTCGCCGTCGATCTGGCAACAGCGGGGGTCATAGCCGTAAATGAAGGGTCCGACTTCCTTCGCGCGCTCGTTGAGCAGCACCCAGGGCTCGTGGTCGATATTCCAGTTGAAGCCGTCCTTGGAGAAGGCGGAGTGGATGCGCATTTCCCTGCGCTTGTCGTCCACGCGGAACACGCCCGCGAACTCGCCCTTATAGGGCACCACGGCGGAATTGAAGATGGAGTTTGAGCAGGGGATGGCGTTTCTGGGCACTATGGGGTTATTGGAATACCTCCACAGCACATCGCTGCAGCCCTGAGGCTTGTCCTGCCAGGGGATGTTGGGAAGAGAAGCGCCTATGATCTTGGCCATAACTGTTCCTCCGATTTATGTATTTTATCCTAATAGTCTGGCAATGAATTTGTCCAGCCAGTCGCCCTCGAACATCTCGATCATGCCCTTGTCGCAGGCGGCGGCCAGTTTGGGATTGATCGGCAGCGCGGCGGTGTTGTCGGTGTTCGCCGCTGCGGCCGCTTCTTTTAGGCGGCTTTCCCCGTAAGGGTACAGCTGTTTGCCGCAATCCGGGCAGGTGATGTAGCTCATGTTTTCCACCACGCCCAGTATCGGCACGTTCATCATTTCAGCCATGTTCACGGCCTTCTGCACCACCATGCCCACCAGCTCCTGCGGTGACGTGACGACTACTATGCCGTCCACGGGCAGGCTCTGGAACACGGTCAGGGGCACGTCGCCCGTGCCGGGAGGCATATCGATGAACATGATGTCGTTGTCTCCCCACACCACGTCCGTCCAGAACTGCTTAAGCGTGCCCGCGATCACCGGCCCGCGCCAAATGACAGGATCGGTTTCATTTTCCAGCAGAAGGTTCACGCTCATGACGCGGATGCCCGTGGCAGTGACGGCGGGATACAAAGACTCCTCATCGCTGTCGGCGGCTTTGGAGAACTTGAACATTTTGGGTATGGACGGGCCGGTCACGTCCGCGTCCAGTATGGCGGTCTTATAGTCCATGCGGCGTGCCAGCGTGGCCAGAAGCCCGGTCACCAGGCTTTTGCCTACGCCGCCTTTGCCGCTCACCACGGCGATCACTTTTTTTACGGAAGAGCCATCCTTAAGCTGTTCCTTGGGGATGCCGCCCTCGCGTGAGGAGCAGTTCGCTCCGCAGGTGGAGCAGTCATGCGTGCAGTTTTGTTCAGACATCGCTTGCCTCCTTGGCAGATTATTGTTATACTGGTCTATTCTCCTATCGGCACTTGTCCCGAAAAGACGTGCTGGTTGTTATCGTATACTTCCACGGCGTAATCCGTGCCGCCGTCCTCGTCGTCTTCTTCGTATATCGTAAAGCGTGTGACCGTGCCGTCGCCCATCTGCCCCCAGTCGTTGGACCCGCAGCAGAGTATCGTGTTATCTTCACCGTATGCCAGCCAAAACGCGTCACCGAAAGCGATATCCTGCACGTTTTGCATAAGGGTAATGGGCGTCCTGCCGTAACTGATCAGCATATCATCCGCAACAGAAACGGCGGGCGTACCGGTTTCGTCAAAGCCGGTAAAGTAACTGTACAGTGCGCCCCATACGAAGAGCTCGCCTGATTCCGTCACCGCGCCCCCGGCAGTTGGCCCGCAGGCGGCGGCAAGCACGTTTTCGGCGCCGTTTGGCGTCGGGGAAGCAATCCATTCATCCGTGTCCAGCCCCAAACGGCCTTCAGTTCCGGAAGCTCCGAACACGTACAGACGCCCGTCGCCCGAAACGATCATGCCCGTCTGTCCGCCCGCGTAAACTTTCACCGCTCCGTCCATGAGTTTATACGGCATACCGGCTCCG
Source organism: Clostridiales bacterium (assembly GCA_024684375.1). Classification (GTDB taxonomy): domain Bacteria; phylum Bacillota; class Clostridia; order Christensenellales; family Aristaeellaceae; genus RUG14130. Next base: position 42,365 of record JAIKWZ010000028.1, on the reverse strand, counting down.
GAAGGCAGGTAATCCGGGTCGCCGATGAACATGGCTTCCCCGTGGGAAGTCAGATACAGCACGAAGTCCGCCCCGCAGGCAGCGTCAACGCAGTCTCCCAGCTCGAGCCAGCTGCCCGAAACAAAGTACCTGCCCTGCCCGTTTAAGTATATCAGCGTCAGGCTTTCATCGCAGGCGCTTATCCGGGACACGTTTTCCGCCAGCAGCTTTATTTCGCCCGCGCGTCCGTTTTCGCCGTTCAGCAGCCCCTCAGGCATATTTCCCCATATCCGGACCCTGCCGTCAGCGTCCAGGCACAATGAAAACTGCCGCCCGCACGCCACGCTTGCGGCGTTTTCCATAAGCTTTACGGGGACCGGGACCGCAGTTGCCTCTGACGCGGGGTCGCTTTCCCCCATGTGGTTTGAGCCCCACGCCCACAGATCGCCTTTTTGTGTCGCGAACAGCGCGTGCGCGCCCCAGGCAGCAAGCGTGCCTTCGCGAACGCTGAAAGGCTTACAAGGCAAAGCAGTAAAGAAAACAGCTTTTTCATCAGGCCTTTACTATCTCGATAAGCACGTCCACCATCTTTTCCATGTCGGTGACACACGCGCATTCCAGCCTGCCGTGAGCGTTGATCCCGCCCGTGGACAGATTGGGGCAGGGCAGCCCCCTGAAGGACAGCCTCGCTCCGTCTGTGCCGCCCCGGATGGGCAGGCTCACCGGCTCCACGCCCGCGTTTCTGAACGCGTTCTGAGCCCGCACGATTATATCGGGACGCTCCCGCAAAACCTCTATCATGTTGCGGTAGCCTTCCCGTATCCCGACCTCGCACACATCTCCGCCGTATTTGAAGTTGATCATATCCGCGGTCTTGCGCAGGTACTCTTCTTTCCGAGCGAGCTTTCCGGCGTCGTGGTCGCGCAGGATGTAAAACAGCGAGCACTTTTCCGCGCTGCCCTGCATGCTCACCAGGTGGAAGAAGCCTTCCCGCCCCTCTGTATGTTCGGGAGCTTCGTATTCCGGTATTAGCGAAGCGAAATCCGCCGCCATGCGGCAGGCGTTCTTCATGCGGTTTTTCGCGCTGCCCGGGTGGATGGCAAAGCCCGTGAACGTGACCTTGGCGGAAGAGGCGTTAAAGTTCTCAAACTCTATCTCGCCCAGTTCGCCTCCGTCCACGGTATAGGCGAATTCAGCGCCGAAACGCTCAAGATCCAGATCGTCAGCGCCGCCGCCCACTTCCTCGTCGGGAGTAAAGCAGATCTCAACCTCGCCGTGTTTTATCGAGGGATCGTTCAGCAGGCGGATGCCGGCGGCCATTATCTCCGCCACGCCCGCCTTGTCGTCCGCGCCCAGAATTGTTGTGCCGTCGGTTGTGATGACGGTCTTGCCTGCCCACTTCTTAAGCGTCGGGTACACTTCAGGGTCCAGCGTTACGCCGTTGCCTATGTCCAGCACGCCGCCGTCGTAATTCTCGAAGATCTTCTCGTTCATCGGCGCGCAGGGCTCGTTGCTCACCACGTCCAGGTGGGCGATCAGGCCGATATTCGGCTGGCCTTCACAGTTAGCGGGCACACGGGCGTATACGTAGGCGTGGCCGTCGTGATACACGTCCGAAAAGCCGAAGGCTGCCAGATCCTGCTCCAGCGCCTTCGCCATTTCCAGCTGCGCCGGCGTGGAAGGCTTGCTCTCCCGGTCTTCCCCTGAAGCGGAGGGAATGTGTATGTATTTTCTGAACAAGTCCAGTACCTGAGACATGCTGTTCTCCTTCTTTCGCTCAATATCCCCTTTGCAGGAACAGGCACTTCATCTTTTCATGGCTCTCGCCCGTTAAATAATCCACGTCGTCGGTGAGCCAGTCCATTATCTCAAGCTGCCTGGTCTCCCACGCGTCGCTCGCCGCCTGCTCTTCGGGCGTGGGAGGCGTATCCAGCGCCTTAATTATCTCGCAGTACCCGAAAATGTATTTGTTCCGGGCGCAGCGGATGGTGAAGTTGCTTTCCTTTCCGAACGTGTCCCCTCCCCTGGCGCTGATCAGCGCCTCGTGGCGGCGGAAGTACTCATCCGCGCATCCATCCTTGAGCACAGTCGCGAATACGCGGCGGCGGATAAGGCTTTTGTCCTGCCTTTCCTCGCCTATATCGTGATACATGAGCCGGGTATCTTCCGGATATGCCACCACTTCCAGATAAAGGCCGATCTCCCGGGCGTAAACGTCCATTATGTCCTTAAGCCCTTTGTTGCCCTCGCTCTGAGCGTAGAAATACACCCTGTCCTCTACGCTCCAAACGGAACAGTTGGTAAGCCCCAGCCTTTCGCAAGTCTCGTCCAGATACGGAGCCGCCGCCCAGATGACGTTCTCGAACGTCTTTTTCTGCTCGGGCTTTAATCTCAAAAACGCGCTTTCCCGTTTCATAATAACCTACTTTCTGCGGCCCGCTCCGCCGCCGCTGGTGCGTCCCCCGCCGCCGCTGCCTCCTCCGAACGAAGAGGGGCGCGAAGAAGAGCTCCTCGAAGGGGACGAATAGCTTCTGGAGGATGATGAATGTGAAGAATAACCCGACGATGAGCTTCTGGACGCGGATGACATGCTCCTGCCAAGACTGTTCAGAAAACCGCCAAACCCCGAAGAAGAGGGACGTGAAGGCGTCCTGCTGAAAATCTGACCGGGGGCATGGTAATACCCGGTTCTGAACGTACGCGGACGCGGCGGCTGCGGAGCCACCACTATCGGCGTCACCGGCGGAGTGACCACAGTGGTCGGGCTGATCACAGTTTCTGACTGCCTTTTCCTGCGAGAGCGGGAAACGATGACGATTATGACTATGGCAATGATCGCGATCCATATAAGGCTTGTGCCGGATTTGCTCTCTTTTTTGGCCCCGCGTTCTGCGGTAAAGCCGCTGTCCTCGCTTCCCAGCAGGCCCGATTCTTCGATGGCAGCGTAATTCAAATACGCCAGGTTCAGCCCGTAATAGTCCCTTACGTGCTCGAACAGCACCCGGAAGATCTCCCGCGCGCCGTCGGAATACCTGCCTTTGGCAAAGTCCGGCTCAAGGTATATATCAAGATAATCCCCAATCTCGCCGGGATCGATTATCGCGTTGGTGCCGCTGCCCTGGCTGACCCAGTAATCGCCGTCGTCCGGGTTTCTTGCGATTACCATCAGCAGCAGAAAGCCGTTGTCTTTCTTCTTGTCGCCCACGCCCCAGGAATTGAACAGCCTGTCCGCGTATATGTCCCTGGTCAGGCTCCCGGTGGACTTGACCGTGGTGACCACTATCTGGCTGCCCGTAGCCTTTTCAAGGTTTTTGTTGTTGAAATATATCTCCGCCTTGGCTTCGTATTCAAGCACATCAGCCGCGTCGTTATAGTAAAAATCCTTGCTCTTCTCAAGCAGGGACGCGGCAAACGCCCAGGAACACAGTGCAAGCGCCAGGGCAATACATACGCTCAGCAGTTTTTTCATTTCATACCTCCGTCGGTACCGTACATAACGACTGTCGGTTATTACTGTAGGTTTTCAGTATATACGCTTAGTTTCTGCGGCCCGCTCCGCCGCCGCTGGTGCGGCCGCCTCCGCCGCGCGCGCCGCCAAACCCGCCCGAATGCCCGGAACCGCGGGACGAACCGCCTGAAGATCTGCTGCCCGAATGGATTAGCACATCCAGCAGGACCTCGAAAACGAAGCGTAAGATCAGAACGAGCACCCTGCCGAAGCCGTACCAGAACACTTCCCAGTGTCCGCTCCGGGCGATCGCCATCAGCGCCGCGGCAACGCCCAGCAGCATGCACAGGGCGATCATGAGCGCCGTTACGGCGGGGTCAAGCAACCCAACCAGCAGGCACGCGACCGCAAGCGCGCCGACAATGAAAATCGCCTTGCGCAGCTTGTCTTTTTGGGGTGCGGGCGCGGTCTCTATCTCTGAAACCGTGAGCCCCTCCGGTATCTCTTCTGGTTCCTGCCGAAAGGCGATCGCAGAATCGGTCAAAGCCTCGGCAGCCTTGACGTCTTCCCGGAGTTCGGAGTCTTCAAAAGGCGTTTTTTCAGGCATACTCGGCAAATATCAGCGTTTTACTTGGAAGGCACTTCTTTTATTCCGTAGATCAGCGCCATCAGCCGGCCCGGAATGCCGTTGCGGGCGGAATTGAAGGAATCCGCCTTCTCCCAATAAGCGTTGGTGGCTATGGTCTTTTTATAGCTTTCGAGATTGTCTTTATATCGTTTCGCGGAAGAATCATCCTTAAGATACGCTGTATAAAGTTCCGTAGCTTTGGCGTAAAGCTCTTCGTAGAGCGTCACCAGTTCGGTCTCATCCGCGTCACGCACCTGCTTTATAAGTTTTTCCAGCTCGTCCGCTTTGGCGCTCTCACCGCCCGCCTTCACAAGGTTCAGTATCTGCTGAGCGGAATCAACGGAGCGTTCCACGTAATAGCCTACGGAGTCGTCACGGTACTCGGTTGTGACAGAAGAATTGTATTTCAGATCCTTGACCGCGCTGTTTCTAAGTGACTTGAGCTTTAACGGCCCTATCACCAGCAGCGCCAGCGCGATAGCGCCCGCAAGCACCCGGCGGGCAAGGGTAGTGTTTTCGCTGATCGGAGTTTTTTTTGCGGTCTCCTCCTGCTGAGGAGCAGTCTGATATGCGGTCTGGCTCATATCTTTTCCTTCCTGTCAGGAACGATAAGTGGTTAGTGATGATGAACATTGAAAAGGGGCGGGCGCATGACCCGCCCCTCCAAAGATGACCAATGGCTTTCCGTTAATCCGCGGGAATTGTCCCGACCTGATCATCTCAGCCTTTGAACTCAAGCAGCTTCGCCTTGAGCTCGGTCTCGATGGTCTTAAGCTGCTCTTCGGCGGCGCGGCGCTTTTCCTTGCCTTCGTTCTGGATCTTCAGCACCTCGTCCATGGTGTCGATCAACTGCTGGTTGGTGTAGTTCAGGGTCTCGATGTCGATGATGCCCCTCTCGGCGGCCTTTGCGGTCTCCACGGTGGCCATGTGCAGGGCGTCGCCGTTCTTCTTGAGCAGCTCGTTGGTCAGGTTGGTGACCGCCTGCTGGGCCTCCATGGCCTGCTGACTGTGCTCGATGCCCAGCGCCATCACCATCTGGCTCTTCCATACGGGGATGGTGTTCACGATGGTGGACTGGATCTTCTCCACCATAACAGTGTCGGAGGACTGGATCAGCCTGATCTGGGGCGCCATCTGGATGGAGATGTTGCGGGTCAGCTCAAGGTCGTACAGCTTCTTCTCAAAACGGTCGGCCTTGTCGTTCAGATCCTTGGCCGCCTGCGCGTCCTCGGGCAGGTTGGTACGCTGCGCCAGCGCTACCGCCTCGGCGATCTCACCGTTTCTGAACTCCTCAAGCTTCTTCTTGCCCATGGCGATGTACACGGTCAGGGTCTTGAAGTAAGCCTGGTTCTCGTCATACAGCTCGTCCAGCAGCACGATATCGTTGAGCAGGGTGATCTTGTGGGAATTGAGCGCCTTGACGATCTCGTCCACGTTGCCGGTGGCGCTCTCGTAGCGGGTCTTGAGGATCTCTATCTTGGTGGCCTTTTTCTTGAACCAGGAGAACAGGCCCTTCTTCGCGGGCTCGTCAACGGTGAAGCCTTTGAGCTCGACCACCAGCTTTGAGATCATGTCGCCGACCTCGCCCAGGTCCTTCGCCTTGACGCGGGACAGCGCAGTGTCGGAGAAACGGCTCAGATCGCCCTGGATCTCGCTGCCGAAAGCGAACACGTCCGCGGTCTCCTTGATGTCGGTCTTCTCAACATCGCGGATGGCGTTGTATACGGCGCGGCGCTCCTTCTCCTGCTTTTCGGCGTTCTGGGTGGTGTCGATCTCCACGTCGATTGACTTAAGCGCGGCCTCAAATTCGGGCACGATGGCGGTGGCGCCGGAGTAACTTGCTTCGCTCATAACGATCTCTCCTTTAATAATATGTTCTACTGTTTGATTATTTGAAAGCCGGGCTTATAGCCTTAAGCTGTCCAAACTGTTTTGAGGGGCGTGGGTCAATGGCCGCCCTGCGCTTGCGATTCCATCTCGCTCTCGGTTTTAAGGCCGGTCGCTATCTGCTCCAGCTGCTTTATGGGATCCGCGGTGGGCGATATATTTGTCCTCAGGCCGTCGGTCGAAAGCATGAGCTTCATGGTGTCGACGCTTGCCTTGATCTCTACCGCCTCGTTGCGGTACAGCTTATCCTGGAACTTCTCGAAGGAGCCCGCGACCATGTCAAGGCAGTCCTCTATGCGGCGGCGGCTCTCCTGCGCGTTTTCGCCTTTGCCGGCCAGGGCAAAGCCGGTATAGTGGTTGAGGAGCGTGTCCAGGGTAGGCGTGTAGTAACTGAAAAAGGTGTACGCGTCGCTGCGGTCGCCCTTGTCCGTTATGACCTCTTCGATCACGCTTTCGCCCGCGTCAGCTATGCGGCGGATGGAGGAAGCCACTTTTTCGTCTTTGGCTCCTTCAGCGGCGGCGCGGAACTTTTTGAAAGTGGCGCGGGCAGCCTTGATCTGCTCGTCCAGCTCCTTATCGCCGGTGAACACCTCTATTTCAGTCTGCTCGTCCCGGCCGGGGAAAGCCACTCTGAGAGCGAAATACGCTCCCACTGCCAGCGCGGCCGTAAGCAGGAACGCCCACAGGCGGTAGATGGGAAGAATGAGGCTGAAAAGCACCACGACTATGGCTGCGCCGAAAATCGGGATCGAACTGTCTTTGTGAACCGTCTGAATCTGTCTCATGCTTCCTCCGTCAAATGTTTATGTCCAGCGACACGGGGCAATGGTCGCTGCCGAATATGTCAGTGTGTATTTTCGCCCCCGCAAGGCAGGGTTTGAGGCTGTTCGACACTATAAAGTAGTCTATGCGCCAGCCCGCGTTCCTCTCACGAGCTCTCATACGGTAGCTCCACCAGCTGTATGCACCTTCCGCTTCGGGATAGAAGTGCCTAAAACTGTCAGTAAAGCCACTGTCCAGCAGGCGTGACATCTTTTCGCGTTCCTGGTCGGTAAAGCCCGGATTTTCGTGGTTGGACTGTGGGTTTTTAAGGTCGATCTCCTTATGCGCAACGTTCAGATCCCCGCACAGCACCACGGGCTTCGTTGCTTCCAGCCGCTTCAGGTAATTAAGGAACGCGTCCTCCCACCTCATGCGGTAGTCCAGGCGCCTTAAACCGTCCTGGGAATTGGGTGTGTAGCAACACACCAGAAAGAATTTTTCGAACTCACAGGCGATGACCCGTCCCTCATGGTCGAACTCGTCCTCGCCTATGCCGTTTGTGACGCTTAAGACCGGCGTTCTGGTCAGCACCGCCGTGCCGGAATAGCCGGGCTTGTCGGCGGAGTTTATGTACGCCTCATAGCCCTCCAGCGGATTTACGAACTGCTCCGGCTTAAGCTTTATCTCCTGCAGGCATACGCAATCAGCGTCAAGAGAAGCGATTTGTTCACCGAAACCCTTCTCCGCGCACGCCCTTAACCCATTCACATTCCACGAAACAAGCCGCATGTGCATACCTTTTCTATTATACTCCATTATTATTATAACACCCTTTCTCCCTTATTGCAAGGGAAAAAGGGTGTTATTCAGCGTTTGCTGTCCTCAAACTCCCGCTTTATCCTGGCCAGATCTTCCCGCGCCATGTCAAGCTGCACAGTATTGTCCGCGTTCATCTCCCGCGTTTCCCTTATGGAGCGCGTTATGTCCCCGTACAGGCGCGCCAGTTCCCCGCCGCCGTCACTTCTGACTCCGGCAAGGCTCAGTCCCGGAGCGTTGGATCTGAGCATCTCCGCGGCGCGTTTGTCCAGCGCTGCCAGCGCCTGCGCTTCCGCCCTCTGACGCTTTAAGACTATCGTCTCCGCCAGCGCCTGTTTGAACACGGGCAGCGTCAGAGTAAAAGCGGAATTCAGCTTGCCCTGCAGCGCCATGTTGTTGCGCTGCATGAGCTTGAGCATCGGTATGGACTGCATCGCCACCGTTTTGGCTGTCTTCAGGTCGAATACCCGCCTTTTCAGGCTGTCAAGCGCCTGCTTGAGCGAGATGATTTCAAATTCGAGCGTTCTGTCTCCGGTAGCTTTCAGCTTTTCCTCAAACTGGGAGATGTATCCCTCGATCTCTTTTTCAGCAGCCTCTCCCGCCACGATATACCTGACAAGCTCCCCGTAGCGTTCCAGCGCCTGAGCGTATAGCTCTTCCAGCAGGCGGTTCGAGTCGTTTAGCTCCTCCTCCACCGTGGCAAGCTCCGCGAACACCCTGTCCAGCTCCGCCTCCAAAGCGGCGTACTTGTCGCAAAGCTTATCGATCATCCTGTCCTGGTTCCTGAACAGTGAACGGGCAGGCCTGGTTAATTCGTTCATGTCGAACCTGCCCATCACCTCCCCCATCTGCTCCATTAAGCGCTTCGCGCCGCGGGACGCGCTTAAGCGGGAGGCGGACAGGGCGCTGTCAGCAGTCTCGGCGGCGCCTTTAGCGGCGGAATCGCCGAAACGCAGTATGCTGCCCGGGTCGTCAAGATAGATGAGCGAAGTCAGACGGTCTATCTCCTCCGGAGACATGCACTCAGCAGTTTGCCTGTCAAGGTTTTCTAATTCGTTTTTGGAGTCCAGCGCGAGTTCAGACATTCAATGCCTCCCAAACAGGCTGTTAAGCCACGCCCGCGCCCCCAGAGGCGGCAGATTGTCCAGATCCGGCACGCTGAGGTCGTACATCGGCCGCCCGACTTCGTGGGTCACAGGGAAGCCCGCGTCCAGGTGCTGTTCAATGGTCCTGTAGCCAGTTGGCGCGAAGATAGCCACATCGAAGCCCAACCGCGACAAAAGGCAGATAGTGATCGCGTCCTCCGCGGACGCGCCCGTCTCGCCTGTTGATATCACCAGCAGCTTTGGGTTCGCCCTTCCCGGTTCGTACCCCTGCAGAATGCGTTTATACTCAGCGGAAAGATTGAGCGCGCAGGAGACCACCTGATACTCCGCGCCGCGGGTAAACGTGCCCTTTATCACGCGTTTTTCCAGCATCACATCCACGGCGTCAAATATCATGTCCTGCACCTGAGGCTTTAGCAGCGCGAAAGGATAGTCCCTGTCACGGGCTATGATATCCCGGTCCAGGCGTCCGTTCCTCAAGGCCCGCTGCGCCAGAGCTATGTAGGGCGAAGACCGCTTGATGTACGGCAGGTGATCTATAAGCGTGGTGTCCGGGGCGTCCTTAAGCTGCTTGAGCCTGTGCCAGTACATGGCCTGATCCCCTTTTTCGACCCCGGATACCGCAGCAAAAATGACGGGTACCGTGACCGCGCTGCCGGTATCAAGGAAGCCCGGACGCGCGCGCCCTTCCTGCTTCCAGAGGATGAAGATCTCGTCGTAGGTGGTCTCAAGGTTCACCGTCTCGAGCCTTTTTTTGACCGCTTCGCCGCCCATCATGCGGGAGAACTGCTCCCTGGCGTGTGACGCCACCGTGTGTATGAAGCTTTCTCCTCCCGCCGCAGGGAATCTGGCTATCCTTAAGCTTTCCCTCCCGGGCACCTCCAGCAGCCTCTCGCTTTGAAGCAGGCAGGGTTCGGACAGGTCCGGCTCTATTATCACCGTGTCAACAGGCAGAAAGCTCGCAAACGTCAGATACAAGCATTCAGTGTTGTCCCTGCAGCCCCTGTATTTGACCAGCAGTGGCAATTCGGTCTCCTTCCATCCCGAAAGCAGTCCCTCCTGGTAGCGGCGGATAAGGCACAAAAGATATACTCCCGCTACCGTCAGCTTGTTCAGGTTCGTTTCCCGTTTTGCCTCTTCCTGCATGGCAAGCATGAACGCCCTTCTGATATAGCTTTGCACAAGCGGCTGGGGATGGTAGGGCAAGTTGCCTGCCAGGTCGATTATCAGTTCCTGAGGGCTTTTGTACGTTCTGCGCCGGATGCGGGAGATCTCTTCCACTGTGGGTCTTGATATCTCTCCGTCAATAAGCAGCAGTTTCCTGCCTGACTGCTGTGCGGTCTTATAGAAGCGGTACAGATCGCTCTCATATGTGGAACGGTTCCACGCGCCGTAAAAGCGCATGAACGCGGTGCAGATATACTCCTTTTCCCGGCTGCGCATGGGGACGGGCGTGAGCGCCTCTTCCAGCGCAGGCTTTTTCATCCAGGCGTTCACGTTGAGCTTCCGGGCGGGCAGCGGGAACTGCGCGTCCAGGTCCAGGCCTCCCTGCCCCGGAGCGGAGGGACGCGGTGAAGGCGCAGCCGCCTGACGTGGAGGAACGCTTCCTCCCGCGAAGTGCGCGGCAGGCTTCAAGTTCTTCTCTGCTGAGCCGGACATAGTCTGACGCTCCGGCTCGTAAAGGGTTTTGAGCGTGAACCCGGGCGGGAACGGGCGCCCCGTCAAAAGGCATGAATACCTGCTTTCGGGGTCAAGCTTTCCGTAGGCAGCGTCTCCCGCAGGCAAAAGCAGCACCACGTCAGCGCCCATGGCGTTGATTATCCTCAGCGCCAGGAGCTCATGTGCCTGAAGGTCGTGAGACGCGAACAGAAGCTTGGGGACTTCTGCACCGTTGAGCGACTTAAGCAGGTTCAAGAACCTGAACCTGAGCCAGCACAGCAGCTTTATGAACCAGCCGCGCACCATTGTGTCACTGGAGCCGTTCGCTTTGAGCTCTATAAGGCTTTGCTGTATGAGCCGGGCCGCGTCTTTTTGCGTCCCTTCGCTTGTTTCCGGGATCCAGCGCCCGAGCGCGTCCAGTATAAACGACAGGGAAGTGTCATAACCCTGGCCCACCCGGGCGATATACTCGTTTATCTGCCTTTGGTCAGGCTTGCCTATGCCGCCTTCTATCAGAGCCCCGTCTTTTGCCGCCAGGCGGTAAATGTTTTTTAGCGCGGCCATATCGTCCGCGCCGGTAAGGCGCAGAAAGAATACACCCGGCCTTGCTCTGGAGCCGATCGGCCTTAATACGTCATCAAGCGTCCCCTTTTTAAGCAATTCCAGCATTTATCTGCCCGCCTTTTTCTCTTTCGCGTTCATGTAAAAGCCCAGCACTGTGCCGACTCCGCCTCCGATAATGTGGGTGATCTGGGACACGTTATCATGGGTAAACACTCCCTCGTACAGCTGCCTTCCGATATACAGCACCGCCACAAGCAGGAAGGTTAGTGGTATCTCCCCGCGGCTTATCTGCGTGATGGAGGACAGAAGGATGAATGCGAACACTATCCCGCTGGCTCCCAGCAGCATTATGCGCGGAAACAGTATGAAACTCATCACGCCCGTCACCAGCGCGGTGACCAGCATGACGATCATCAGGCGGGACGAGCCGTACTTTTCCTCCAGCATGGGGCCGAGTATCAGAAAATACATCATGTTGGACAACAGGTGTTCCCAGTCCGCGTGGCCGAACACGTGCGTCACGAACCTGACCCATGTCAGAGGATCGAGCAGGCTTGCGCCGTACACGCTGAAAACGAGCTGGTTGCTCCTTGAGTCGGTAAGCAGGTTTAAGCCCATTGCCGCCAGGCACACCGCCGCGAAGCCCAGCACCGCAGGGGAATTGAAGGTGATCTTGAGTCGGAGTTTAGCCATACTGTCATCCTTAAGCTCAAATAAACTGCCAGGATAAGGATCCTGATCTCAAATCTATATTATAACAAACATCCCGCTTTTTCACAAGCAAAAGCGGGTGTTATATTGAGAAAAAGGCTTCGAACCGTGGCTTATCTCTGTTTGCGTCGAGGCCGGTCCATCAGGCACGCAACGCTGGTCAGCGCCATGCATACGCAGCACAACGCCATCGCGCTGCGCAGGCTGAACGCCGCCTCCAGCGCGCCTATGATGGGAGATGACACGGACTGACCGATGTAAAGCGACAGCATGAGCGCTGTCGTGCACGTAAGCGTCTGAGAAGGAATGCGTTCGCAGGCAAGACTGAGCATGCAGGGCAGCATCGCCCCGAACAAAAACCCCGAAACCAGTATGCACGGGCTCAGGATGGACGGTATCAGTATGCCGCCAAACAGGGCGGCGCCGGCGCAGAAACCCGCATACTGTACATAACGGTCAGTTTTGAGCGGCAAAAATGGGATCAGCACGCGCGAACACATCAGGCCCGCAAACATGAAAGTCATCGGCGGTAAAACAGGTTCCGACAAGCAGTATACTTCCGAAAACCTGTTTATCCAGGTGTTCAGTCCCGAAAGGAATACGCCGTGGAAGCACGCGCCGGCCATTAAAAACCAGAGTTTCGCGTCCCTGACCGCAGTCAGCGACGCCGCCGCGCGCACCTGCGTTTTTTCGCTGTCCAGCCTGTGAACGCCGGCAGCCAACGCCGCCACGGCCAGCGCCACCGCAAAACCCGCCGGAAACAGGTAGACCGCTTTCCAGGGCATACCGTTTTTTAAAAGCTCGCCAAACAGCACAGGTGTGCCCGCGCTGGCTATTCCGAAGGCAGTGTGCAGAAAGCACATCATCCGCGCCTGAAGCCTGCCCGGATACAGCTGGGCCATGCACGCCGACAAAAGCGTATCCATAAGCCCCATGCCGAAACCCAGCACACACCATACGGCTATAAACAGCGCCCAGCCCTCTGACAGCCTGAGGCATAAAACGGCCAGGCCGCACAGGGCGAGCGAAACGATCAGCGCCGGCCACTTGGGTATCCTGTGACTGAACACAAAGGTGACAAGCAGCGCCGCTATGCCCCCGGCAAAAGCCGCGAGGTTGGGGACTCCCTGGTCAGAAGCGGTCAGCCCATACTCATTTATGATGCTGGACAGAAGGATCCCCTGCAGCGCGAACAGCGTGGACAAAAGCGTCATGCTCAGCAGCAGGAAAACGGTGTAAGCAGGTCTGCGTTTCATGAGTGTGCCTCCCAAGGCATTTCTGCAGGCGTCAGGTGTATCTCTTCAGCCGTGCGCTGTCTGCGTCCCGGCGATAACGCTCTCTTACAGCGTGTCTCCAGTGCGGGAACAAACCGCCGACGGATACAGTATACGCCCCGTGGACATATAAAAGCAAGGCTTCGTTCCATCACTCAGCCGGTTTTTATCCGGACAGACAATAAAATTACAGCCCCGCGCTCATAAAGAGCCCGGGACTGTAGTTTTTGGCGTTCAGCGCAGGGCAGATGCCCCGGCGACGATCAGTTTCACTTGTCTGTCAGACGTTCACTCCGTACGCCTTGCACAGCGCGTACAGCCCGCCCTGATAACCCGCGCCGACTGCGTTGAACTTCCAGTCGGAGCCGTTCCTGTACAGTTCGCATACCACCAAAGCGGTCTCGATCGAGAATTCCTCGCCCAGGTCGTACCTTAGCTGCTCGATGCCCACGGTATCGTTCTCTCCCGAGCGCTTGGCCAGGCGCACGTAGGCGTTGTCCACCTGCCCGAAGTTCTGGCCCCTCTCGTTGGCCTCGTAGATCGTTACGGTGATGGCGATCTTGACCACGTCTTCAGGTACTTTGGAAAAATCAATGAACAGGGTCTCGTCGTCGCCTTCGCCCTCGCCCGTCAGGTTGTCGCCGGTGTGCACCACGCACTTGTTCTGGCCTTCCAGGTTGCCGTAGAAGATGAAGTCCTCGTCCTTCCTCACCTTGCCGTTCGCGCCCAGCAGGAACGCCGAGGCGTCAAGGTCGAAATCCGCGCTGCCGTCGTAGCGGTTGGTGTCCCAGCCCAGGCCCACCAGCGCCAGTTTCATGCCCTTGTCAAGACTTACTCTCTGACCTTTGGTTAAGTTTACTGCCATTTTTCTGCCCTCCGATCTCGCGATTTACTTGTACAGATTCACAATGTTGCCCAGGCGGCTTGCCTGGCGGATGCCCTGGCCGATGGCGTTGAATTTCCACTCGCCGTCCTGCCTGTAGATCTCGCCCGCTATCATGCCCGTCATGCCGGAATAGTCGTCCGTGAGGCTGTAGCGGCAGATCTCCGAGTTTTTGTTTACGTCCACCAGGCGGATAAACGCGTTCTCAATCATACCGAAGTGCTGGCCGCGCTGGTTGGCGTCGTAGATGTTCACGACGAACACCAGCTTGTCCACGTTTTCTGGCACCTTGCTCAGGTCCACCAGTATCTGCTCGTCGTCGCCCTCGCCCTCGCCCGTCAGGTTGTCGCCCTGATGCACGATCGCCCCCGAGGAGTGTTTCAGGTTGTTGAAATACACCACAGTCTCGTTAAGGTTGTTGCTGAGCACCTTTCCGTCAGCTCCCAGCAGTATGCATGAGGCGTCGCAGTCGATGGGCTGCGGTTTTACCGAGAACAGAGACTTGAAGAAGCCACCCTTCTTCTGCTCCGCCTCGTCCCAGCCCAGGCCAACCATGACTTTGCGCAGACCTGTTTCCTTGGTAAGGCTGATTTTCTGCCCCTTTACAAGATTTACGCTCATGATTCTCTCCTTTCGGGCGTGACAATGAGGGCTATTCGCCCTTTTCTTTCTTAAGCACGCTCTTCCTGATAAGATCGATGGGAATGATCAGGAAGGCGAGTATCGCGCAGATCAGCCAGGTGGTCCAGCTCAGAGGCGTCACGCTGAGCACTTCGCCGCCGATCTCGATAAACACGAAAGTAGCCAGTATTATAACGCCCATGACCAACAGGAAGTTTTTGTTCCTGCCCAAGTGCTCGAACACATTGAGCTTGTTCGTGCGGGCGTTAAAGCCGTTGAAGGTGATCGCCAGCATGAAGGTGGCGAACACGGCGCTGTTAAGGTACGTACGAACGGAATCAAGTATCTTGCCTTCCGCGCCAAGTCTGGGAGTCTGGCCCAGCCAGCTGCCGATCTCAGGCACGAACCTGACCAGCAGGCACGCGCAGGTGATGAACAGACCCGCGATTATGACTTCGATAAGCATATGCCGCGTCACTATGGATTCCTGCCTGGGCACGGGCTTGTCGCGCATGTATTCCTTGAGCGCGGGCTCGCTGCCGAAAGCAATCGCCGCCAGGGTGTCCATAGCGAGGTTCACCAGCAGCAGCTGGATGACCGTCATTATCTCGTTTTCACCGATCAGCGGCGCGATAAAGCAGGTGAGCACCGCGGCCACGTTAACTGTGAGCTGGAAGATAAGGAATTTCCTTATGGATTTGAACATCGTGCGGCCGTAGAGTATGGCCTTTTCGATGGAGGAGAAGTTGTCGTCCAGTATGGTGATGTCGCCCGCTTCCTTGGCGACCTCGGTGCCGGAACCCATGGCGAAGCCCACGTCCGCCTTCTTCAGGGCGGGGGAATCGTTCACGCCGTCGCCCGTCATGCCCACGACCATGTCCAGTTCCTGCGCCAGGCGGACCAAACGGCTTTTGTCGGTAGGCAGCGCGCGTGCGACCACGCGCAGACGGGGCATGAGTTCCTTGACTTCCTCGTCGCTTTTCTCGGCCAGCTCCTGGCTGGTGAGCGCCACGTCGGAAATGTCTTTGAGCAGCCCGGCTTCTTTGGCTATGGCCACGGCGGTCTCCTTGCGGTCACCGGTGACCATAACTACCTGGATGCCCGCCGCCTGCACTTCGGCGATGGCGTCCCTTGCCTCGGCGCGCACGTTGTCGCGAATTGAGAGGACACACACCAGCGTGAGCTTGCCTTCGTCAAACGCGCCTTCCTCACCCTTGGCTACCGCCAGCAGTCTCATGCAGCGGCCCGCCTGGGTATCTATGTACTGGTTCAGGTAATTCCTTTCGGTAAAATGCCTGATCTCGCCTTTTTCGTCCTCGAAAGTCGCGCACTTCTCCAGCAGGCGCTCTGGCGCGCCCTTGAAATAGGTGATTGCCCGGCCGTTTCTGGAGATCGTGACGGAGGACATTTTCTTTGTGGAGTTGAAGGCGTCAAAGCTCTTCACGTCCGCCTTGCCCACTTCCTCGGACACCTTGCTGTCCACAAGGAAGCCCATGAGCGCGCGGTCGGTGGAGTTGCCGCCGATTATCTGGCCGTCGGAAGCGGACGCGGAATTGTTGACGCCGATGCCCGTTACCACGTCCATCTTGAGCGCGTCGTTCATGTCAGCGAGCTTGTCGAACTTCATCACGTTGCCCGTCGCCAGTTCTACAACGCTCAAGCGGCCCTCGGTGATAGTGCCGGTCTTGTCGCTGAAAAGAAGCGACAGGCTGCCCGCGGTCTCAAGGCCGTTTATTTTGCGCACGAGCACGTTGTCCTTCGCCATCCTTAAGGACTGGTAGGACAGAAGGATGCTGGTCAGCATCGGCAGGCCCTCGGGCACGGCGCACACGATGATGGTGACTGCCACGGTGACGGCCTCGATCGTGAGCTTGAGCCAATCCACGAACGTGGCGGGCAGATTGCCGGAGATCAAGGTCTTCGCGAAAATGCCCACGATTATGGCGATGGCGCCGATATATCCGAAAGTCGAAATCTGCTTGGCAAGCTTGGCAAGTTTCACCTGCAGAGGCGTCTGGCGGGTATCTTCCTGCACTTCCAGCGCCAGCTGACCGAACAGGGTCTTGTCACCCACCACTTTGATCTCCACGTAGCCTTCGCCGCCCACCACCACGGTGCCCCTGTAGCAGTAGCAGGTGTTGAGCAGGTCTTTTATGTTATATTCCTCACCGCTGTCGTTTGGAGTCTTTTTGGCCTCTTCTGTCTCGCCGTTCAGGGCGGCCTGGTCGAGCTTCAATTCGCCCTCGACCACTTCACCGTCCGCTGGCAGCTTGTCGCCCGCCTGCAGGTACACGATGTCTCCCACCACGACTTCGCTCACGTGGATCTCGTGCAGCGCGCCGTCGCGGATGACTTTGGCCATCTCCTTGCTTTCTTCCTCGGCCTTCAGTGCGGAGGCCTTGCCCTCCTGGCGGCTTTCGGACACGGAAGCCACGCCGTTGGCGATCATTATGGCGATCAGTATGCCTACCGGCTCATACCACTCGGCCTGTCCGAACAGGAACAGCACGAACTGGATGACCAGCGCCACCAGCAGTATCATTATCATGGGGTCCTTGAAACCCTCTAACACTTTTTTCCACAGCGGATCCGGGGGTATCTGCGTCAGGGTGTTGGCGCCGTATTTTGCGCGGCTTTCCTCGACCTGAGACGCGTTAAGTCCCATAAGCTTCATCTGAATCGTTCTCCTTGAGCATGATTTGAGAGGAAAACCATCCTCTCCCGTATACATTGTACCACACAGCGTCAGGAATAGTCAAGCATGCCGCCGGCGGATTAGGAGGCCTCAAGCGGCACGAAGCCTCCTCTTTCCCCCGGCCCGAGCCTGATCGTCTCTTCCCCGTCGACCCGCAGGATATGGCCTGTCCGTGCGGAATACTCCACCTCCAGCGTATGACCCAGCAGCTTTATCCCCTTGAGGCTGAAATGCTCAAGGCCCGCCTCCAGAGGGCTGAAAACGAACCCGCCCTCCCGTGGCTGTATGCCCGCTATGTGTCTTATCACCAGGTCTATGTAAAAGGAATGGTTGTAGTCAGTCTCATCGCTGAGCGGTTCGCCGGTTTCAGCGTCATAAAACTCCACCAGATAAGGCTGGTTGATATCCCCGCCCCGGAAATGCTGCATGGTGTACTGTTTGAATATCCCTCCGAAAAGCAGGTCGAAGCTGTGCCCGTGCTTTTCGCTCTGGGATGCCGCCGCGTCCAGCGCGATACAGGTGGTATACGGCCAGGACGGACCGTTCCACATGCAGCCGTCCCGGCCCTTGAAATAGTCCCCTTTCCAGCCGCCGCAGGGGGAATACACGGGGCAGTCTTTGGCTGTGGAGGCAAAGCCGCTGCCTGCCAGGAAGTTGTCAGGACTGAACAGCCGGTACAATTGGCTTAAGTGCCTTTCCTCAGTCATGTCCGCCCAGAGCGGATACACGGATACTATGTGCTTGACCCGCGCCTTCTCTTCAGTCAGGTAATGCAGGTCGTAAAAACAGCCGTCCTTTTCGTCCCACATTTTGCTCAGCACCTGCGTTTTTATATCCTCTGCCATCCGGGCAAATGTCTGCGCGTCCGCATCGCCCGTCTTTTCGCACAGGCGCGTAAGGCCCAGACAGTTCAGGTACATATACACGCTGGAATCCACACGCTTAAGCGGCGTGTAGCCGTCTTTTGTCCCCTTCACCCTGTCCGGGAAACCTCCGAAATACCAGTACCCGGGCTGGTATTCCTTGCCTGTCAATTGGTGGGCATAACAGATCTGCAGGCTGTCGTTCTCCCCCTTGTGACGCCCGAACACGCTCAAAGTGTCCCGCTTGAAAGCGGGCAGTACCTTCCTTATGAACTCTGTGTCCCCGTATACCAGGTGATAGTTGTACAGCGCCCAGGCAGCGTAATTCGTATACTCCTTGCCCTTCTCGTCCGCCGCGCACACGGAAAACGCACCGTACTCGTTCACGCTGTCTGTGAGCGACCAAAACGTCTGACGGCAGTCCTCCTGCTTGTCCAGCCACATAAGGTCTTTAATCGCGTGGGGCACCGACAGGGGGATCAGCCTTGAAAACTCCCAGCCTTTGGGCGCGCAGGGGGTCTTGGCGGCCCGGTGGCTCCGGCCCTCATACAATGTCTGATGCCTTAGGAGCCCCGCGTCCGGCTTCGCCATGTTCGAGCGCAGTATGTACATCCTGTAATAAAAGCAGCGCTGTATGAATGGGTCGGAACATTCGAACTCGGGCAGGCCTTCGTACCACTTGGTCTGGGAAGCCACCGCCTTTGAGTACGCTTCCTGAGCCGGAAGGGCGAACACGCCCTCCAGCCGGGCCAGCACACCGTCCTCTTCACCCGAGAGGCCCACGGCGGCGGCGAAAAGGAACTGCCGCTTCTCCCCGGGTTTCAGGGCGTATTCCCCGCCGGAAAACGCTTTGTCCTCCCGGCCGGCCATTATCACATTAAGCCCGTGGGTGCAGGCGGGAAAACGGTATATCTCCCCCTGTTTCGCCCCTCCGGCAAAGAGAAGCTCCAGCGTGACAGGCCGGTCGGACGTGTTTTCCCACGTCTGCAGGGACAGGGCGACGTCGTCCCGGGAGATGGTCTTTTTTTCGCTTAAGCGCACGCCGGCGCCTTCGTATTTAAGCTCACCCTCCCAGGGCCGCCACAGGCAGGCGGCGGAAGGCATATCCCAGTCCCTGCTGCCGCGAATGCGCACCGTGAACAGCAGCGGAAAGTTCATTTTGTGGATAAAGTCGACGCAGCCCATGAACCCGGGCGCGCGCATCAGGGCGTCCGCCCACAGGCGTTCCCCCGCAGGTCCGAACAGCACCAGGTCCGGCCGCTTGCGCAGGTATCGGTTGTGTATCTCCAGTTCCCTTATGCCCTTGGTCATGATTCTGCCCCCGGATAGCGTTTATGCCACTATTTTACGGGCTTGGTCGCTCCGTGTCAACAAAGCGATACTTCTTGACAATCCACCCCCGCGGGGGATAGAATACACCCGTGCGGAAACCTCATTATTTCATTGGAGGAAGCTTATGCCTAAAATCACATTCATGGGCGCCGGTTCCACCGTGTTCGCCAAAAACGTGCTGGGCGACAGCCTGCTGACCCCCTCCCTCGCCCATTCGGACATCGCGCTGTACGACATAGACGCCAAGCGCCTGGAAGAGAGCGAGCTCATGCTCAAGGCCATAAACAAGTGGCTGGGCAATCCCGCGAAGATCTACACGTATCTGGGCGTGGAAAACCGCAAGGAAGCGCTGCGCGGCGCGGACTTTGCCGTCAACGCCATACAGGTAGGCGGCTACGAGCCCTGCACGGTCACGGACTTTGAGATACCCAAGAAATTCGGCCTTAAGCAGACCATCGCCGACACGCTGGGCATAGGCGGCATATTCAGGGCGTTAAGGACCATTCCCGTGATGCGGGACTTCGCCCGCGACATGGAAGAAGTCGCCCCCAACGTGCTGTTCCTTAACTACACCAACCCCATGGCCATGCTGGCAGGCTACATGCAGCGCTATACGAGTGTCAAGACCGTCGGCCTGTGCCACAGCGTGCAGGTGTGCGCGCCCACTCTGCTCAGGCAGCTGGGCATGGAGTGGGACGAGACCATCAAAACCAAGATCGCCGGCATCAACCACCAGGCCTGGCTGCTCGAAATAGAGAAAGACGGAGTGGATCTGTATCCCGAAATAAAACGCCGCGCGCTGGAAAGGAACAAGGAAAAGCACTGGGATATGGTGCGCCTGGAGATCATGCGCCGCTTCGGATACTACGTGACCGAGTCTTCCGAACACTCCAGCGAGTACACTCCCTGGTTCATAAAGGACAAGTATCCCCAGAATATCGACAGGTTCAACATCCCCCTGGACGAATATCCCCGGCGCTGCGTGAACCAGATCGCCCGCTGGAAGCAGCAGAGGGAAGAGCTGGTCACCAAGGACACCCTGGAGCATACCCGCACCCAGGAATACGCCAGCTATATAATGGACGCTGTTGTCACCAACAAGCCCTACAAGATCGGCGGCAACGTCCTTAACACAGGTCTCATCACAAACCTGCCCCGCAATGCCTGCGTCGAAGTGCCCTGCATGGTGGACGCCAGCGGCGTCAATCCCACCTTTGTGGGCGACCTGCCCGAGCAGTGCGCCGCGCTCAACCGCAGCAACATAAACGTGCAGCTGCTGACGATCGAAGCGGCGGTGACTCACAAAAAGGACTATATCTATCAGGCCGCGCTTATGGATCCCCACACCTCCAGCGAATTGGACATGGACGACACGGTGGCGCTGTGCGACGCCCTTATCGAGGCGCACGGCGACTGGCTGGAAAAATACGAATAAACCCGCATACGAAAAAAACGGGAGCTGAAGTGACAGCTCCCGTTTTCGTTTTTGCGCCGCGGCGTTTGGCGCATGCATCAGCCCCGGTTTTTTTCTCTTATCCGTTTAAGCTTCAGCCCGCAGTGTACGATCAGGTACACGTAGGCAACGAACATCACCCCGAAAAACGCGGCAAAAAATCCGCTCATCGCCCCCAGGCTCCCCCGCACCGCGTTAAGCAGATTGGGGATCACGCAGCACAGGAATATCACCATGACGGGCACAAGCCGGGTACGCACCACTTTCCCCGCCATTTCCGCCCTGGACGCGTTGTCGGAGAACAGTTCGTCCTCACCTTCTGCAGCGGCGCCGTCCGCAGGTTTTCTGAAGAACAGCCAGCCCAGGCAGTCCGCGACGTGCTCCCAGCCGAAATCCCGCGCCATCTGCACGTAATCCTCCGTCGCTCGCGCGTTTTTGAAATCCAGCCGGTACACCGTGTCAGATGGCTCGCAGGACTCGAACACGTAAAAGCAGGGCGGGATGACCTTCATCACTTTCCATCCGCTTTTATGCTGCTCCCTCAGCCATATCTCCTCTTCTTCATAATCGGCTACCGTAAAAAACCGTGCGACTGTCTTACGCATCAAACTTCTCTCCTTTGCTGTTTCTGTACAGGCGTTCTATCCGCGCGCACTCGGCATCGAGCACTTCTCTGCCCAGTTCCGTTATCTGATACAGCTTGCGCTTGTCTTCCTCACTCACAAAACGTATCAGTCCGTCCTGCTCCATCTTCGAAAGCGTGCCGTACATGGTGCCCGCGCCTATCGTCACTGAACCTCCCGTCAGGCTTTTCACCTGCCTGCTCACTCCGTACCCATGATTCGGCGTCTTCAGACAGAAAAGGATGTAAAAGCCGGACTCTGTCATGGGCACGTATATGCGTTTTATCCTGTCGTCCATACGCTCTCCTTAAATATCGAAGTTCGTTATATCGAGCTTCGATAGTGTTAGTATATCGCGCTCCGATCTATTTGTCAAGGGCCTCTCGAAAAAAAACACGCTTTTTCTTTTCGGTATGTCAATATATTTAACTTGACACCATCCTTCTCCTTTGTTATAATACGCAGGCTGCGAAGGGAGAAAGCTGTGGATAACATGGATCGTCGCGTAAACACAGGGCTTTTGATGGACTTTTACGGGAATCTGCTGACTCCCCACGCGCTTTCCACCCTTAAAATGTACCTGGACGAGGACATGAGCCTCATGGAGATCGCTCAGGAACAGGGCGTTTCCCGCCAGGCGGTGCACGAACTGATCCTGCGCAGCGAAAGGCAGCTTAACGAGTACGAAGAAAAACTGGGCCTGCTGGAGCGCTTCAGGCGCATGAAAGCCGCCCTGAACCTGTGCGAATCCCGGCTCGAGAGCGCCCGGCAGGCGCTTGACGAAGCGGAAGAAGCGCTTAAACAGATCAAAGAAGACTAAAGCATAAAGCCAAATACCTTGACGGGAGGTGACATACATGGCGTTTGAGGGCCTTGCGGAAAAAATACAGGGAGCGTTCAAAAAACTGACCTCACGGGGCAAGCTCACTGAGGCTGACGTAAAGGAAGCGATGCGCGACGTGCGCATGGCGCTTTTGGAAGCGGACGTCAACTACGCTATCGTCAAGGATTTCACCAAAAAGGTCACCGAAAGGGCTGTGGGCGGCGAAATACTCGAGTCCCTGACCCCCGCCCAGCAGGTGATCAAGATCGTCAACGAAGAGCTCACCCAGCTGATGGGCGGACAGAACGTCAAGCTCTCCCGGTCCTCCAGCGTGCCAACCATATACATGATGTGCGGCCTGCAGGGCGCAGGCAAGACCACCATGTGTGCCAAGATCGGCAAGATGCTGGTCAAGGAAGGCAAAAAGCCCTTGCTTGCCGCGTGCGACGTGTACCGTCCCGCCGCCATAAGGCAGCTGCAGATCGTGGGCGGCCAGGCCGGGGTCGAGGTCTTTGAGCAGGGCCAGGGCGACCCTGTTAAGATCGCGAAGGAAGCGGTGGACAGGGCAAGGTATTACGGTTTTGACACCGTGATCATCGACACCGCCGGTCGCCTGCACATAGACGAAAAGCTCATGGATGAGCTGAAAAATATAAAGTCCGCCGTAAACCCCACCGAGATATTGCTGGTGGTCGACGCCATGACCGGACAGGACGCGGTGACCGTGGCAGACACGTTCAATAAGGAACTGGGCGTGGACGGCGTGATCCTCACCAAGCTGGACGGCGATACACGCGGCGGCGCGGCCATATCCGTAAAGGCCGTCACCGGCAAGCCCATCAAGTTCTCCGGCACGGGCGAAAAGCTGACTGATATCGAGCCCTTCCACCCCGACCGCATGGCGGGCCGCATACTGGGCATGGGCGACGTGCTGAGCCTCATCGAAAAGGCGCAGGACATGGTGGACGAAAAGGCCGCCCAGCAGCTGGAAAAAAGCCTGCGCGCCAGCCGGTTCACACTGGAAGATTACCTCGCCCAGCTCAAGCAGCTCAAAAAAATGGGTTCGGTCCGGGACCTGCTCAAGATGATCCCCGGCCTGGGCTCCAAGCTCAACAGTGTGGAGATCGACGAGGACAAGGTCGCCAGGGAACAGGCCCGCAACGAGGCCATAATCCTGTCCATGACCCGTGCCGAGCGCCGTAACCCCGACATACTCAACGCTTCCCGCCGCAGAAGGATCGCTCAGGGCGCGGGCGTGACCGTGCAGCAGGTCAATCTGCTTATCAAGCAGTATGAGCAGGCGCGGGACATGATGAAGCAGGTCATGAACTCCAAGGGGAGGAACCTGCGCGGCCTGATGAAGGGCCTCCGCTGACCGTTGACCACCCATTGCGGCGTATTCGCCGCCGCTACTAATCACTAATCACTAACCACTCCCCCGGGATACCGCCTTAATCGGCTTTCCACATATAATACAGCAATCATTTTCAGGAGGAATACCATGGTCAAGATCCGTCTTAAGAGAATGGGCATGAAAAAGGAGCCCTTCTACCGCGTAGTCGTCAGCGACAGCCGCTCTCCCCGCGACGGCCGTTTCATCGAAGAGATCGGCTACTACAACCCTGTCAGCGATCCCGCCGTAATCAAGTTTGACGAGGAGAAGGCCAAGCAGTGGCTCTCCACCGGCGCCCAGCCCACCGATACCGTGCGCGCCCTGCTCAAGAAGAGCGGCCTGCTGTAAATCATGAACGCAGTTGAACTGGTCAGGTTTGTGGCCAAAAGCCTCGTAGACAAGCCTGACGCCGTCGACGTGCGCGAGGTCGAGAACGAAGAGAACGTCGTTATCGAGCTGCGCGTAGACGCTGACGACATGGGCAAGGTGATAGGCAAACAGGGCCGGATAGCCAAGTCCATCCGCGCCATCGTCAAGGCTGCCACCGTAAAGAACGAAAAGCCCGTGTTCGTTGAGATCGTCTGATCGAAGCGTGACGCGAAAAGCGCCGCCCGGCGGGGGCGGCGCTTTTGTGTGTCTGTTCTTATCGCTCATGTGTTTCCCTGTCAATGGTTTCTGACGCTGTCCTCTGGATCGGGTTTGTTCTCAGCCTCCGCAGGAATTTACCTATATATAATGACAACTTCCCGGCCCTTGTGTTATAATACATGCTGATATGTTATGTAAAAGGAGAAATCATCATGTCCGCAACTTACGAAAAACTGTCCTCAAACAAGGCAAAGCTGTCCTTCACCGTCAGCGCGGAAGAATTTGACGCGGCCATCGCCGCCGCCTATAAAAAGAACGTTTCCCGCATCAACATCCCCGGCTTCCGCCGCGGCAAGGCTCCCCGTCACGTGATCGAGATGCACTACGGCAAGGGCGTGTTCTACGAGGACGCGCTGGACGAGCTCTTCCCCGCCCTGTATCAGGCCGCCATAGACGAGAACAAGCTGGAGCCCGTGGACAGACCCGAACTGGACGTGGAGCAGATGGAACAGGGCAAGGAGCTCAAATTCTCCGTGGAAGTGTTCGTAAAGCCCGATGTCACCCTGGGTGCATACAAAGGCGTTGAGGCCGAAAAGAACGTAGCCGAAGTGACCGACGACGACGTTTCCGCCGAGATCGAGCGCCAGAGGGAGCGCAACGCCCGCTTTATAGACGTGACCGACCGCCCCGCCAAGCTGGACGACGAAGTGAACATCGACTACGCGGGTTTTGACGGCGACAACCAGTTCGCCGGCGGCACCGCAGAAAAGCAGAACCTCGTGCTGGGCAGCGGCACCTTCATCCCCGGCTTTGAGGAGCAGCTCATCGGCCACAGCGCTGGCGAAGACGTGGACGTGAACGTCACATTCCCCGAGGATTATCACGAGAAGAGCCTGGCGGGCCATCCCGTAGTGTTCAAGGTGAAGATCAACTCCATCAAGGAAAAAGAGCTGCCCGAACTCAACGACGACTTCGCCAACGACCTGAGCTTCGACACTTTGGACGAGTATAAAGCCGACGTCAAGGCCAAGCTGGTCAAAGACGCCGAGACCCGCGCCGACAACCAGTTCGAAAACGACGTCATCGAAAAGGCGGTCGAGGCGTGCCAGGTGGACATCCCCAACGCAATGATCAACAGCGAGATCGACGGCATGATGAAGGACATGGAGATGCGTTTGAGCTACCAGGGTCTCAAGTTCTCCGACTATCTCATGTACACCGGCCAGACTGAGGAGCAGCTGCGAGACATGTACAAAGAGCAGGCCACCCAGCGGGTAAAGGGCCAGCTGGTGCTCGAGGCGATAAAGAACGCCGAAGGCATCGAGGCCACCGACGAAGAAGTGGACGCGGAGATCGCCAAGGCCGCCGAGAGCCGCAAAAAGAGCCTGGAAGATTACAAAAAAACCCTGGGCGACAGCACGCTTAACTACTTCAAGAACATGACCACCATGCAAAAGGTCGTCACCTTCCTGAAGGACAACGCTGTGGCCCCCAAAGCGGACGCGGAATAAGCGCCGCTGACCTCACGGAGGAAAAATGAAAAACTACCTTATCCCCACAGTAATCGAAAAAAACGACATGGGCGAGCGCGCCTACGACATCTATTCCCGCCTTTTGAAGGACAGGATCATTTTCCTTTCCGGCGTGATAGATGACGGGGCCGCCAACACCGTGGTAGCTCAGATGCTCTTCCTTGAGATGGAAGACCCGGACCGGGACATAATGCTCTACATCAACTCTCCCGGCGGTTCCATTTCGGCAGGCATGGCTATCTACGACACCATGAAGTACTTAAAGTGCGAGGTCAGCACCCTGTGCATAGGGATGGCGGCGTCCATGGGCGCTTTTCTGCTGGCTGCCGGCGCAAAGGGCAAGCGCAAGGCGCTGCCCAACAGCGAAGTGATGATCCACCAGCCTCTGGGCGGTGCCGAAGGCCAGGCTACCGACGTGCTCATCCACGCCGAGCACATGCGCTTCATCAAGCAGCGCATGACCGAGGAACTTGCCAAAAACACCGGCAGGGATGTGGAGAGCGTCGCGCGAGACACGGAGCGGGACAACTTTATGACCGCCGCTCAGGCACTGGAATACGGCATTATCGACGAGATAATCGCCCCAAGAAGATAGTTCCTCTCACACTAAGTATACAGGGCGGGTAAAATGCCCGCCCTCTCTTTTCAAGGAGATAAAATGGACGTAAACAAAGATACTGTATGCTCCTTCTGCGGCAAGCCCGGCTACAAGGTGCGTCGTCTTATCCGAGGCAACGGAGGCGCGTGCATCTGCGACGAGTGTGTCTTCCTGTGCCAGGACATGATGGCCAATGACTTCGTTACCCCGCGCGAATACGAAGGCATAATGACTCCGTACCAGATAAAGAGCGTGCTGGATCAGTATGTAGTGGGCCAGGACGCGGCCAAAAAAGCGCTGAGCGTCGCTGTGTACAACCATTACAAGCGCATCGGCTACCGCGGCGCGAAGAACGACGTTGAACTTCAAAAAAGCAACATAGTGATGCTGGGTCCCACCGGCTGCGGCAAGACATATCTTGCGCAGACTCTGGCAAAGATACTTAACGTGCCCTTCGCCATCGGCGACGCCACCAGCATAACCGAGGCGGGCTACGTGGGCGAAGACGTGGAGAACGTGCTGCTTCGCCTGATCCAGAACGCGGACTATGACGTGACCCGCGCCGAAAAGGGCATAATCTACATCGATGAGATAGATAAGATCGCCCGCAAAAGCGAGAACCGCTCCATCACCCGCGATGTGTCCGGCGAGGGCGTGCAGCAGGCGCTGCTCAAAATGCTGGAGGGCGCGGTGGTGAACGTGCCTCCGCAGGGCGGGCGCAAGCATCCCCAGCAGGAGTTCATAAAGATCGATACCACCAACATCCTGTTCATCTGCGGAGGCGCCTTCGAGGGCATGGAAAAGATCGTCATGAACCGCGTGGGCGAGAAGACAATGGGCTTCGGCGCGGATGTAAAGACCCGGGAGGAGCGTTCCCGCGACGACGTTCTCAAGCTCATCGAGCCTCAGGATCTGCTGGCTTTTGGTCTGATACCCGAATTCATAGGGCGCCTGCCCCTGATCGTCACGCTGAGCCCCCTGAATGAGGAAGCGCTGGTCAACATACTCACCAAGCCCCGCAACGCCCTTTGCCGCCAGTACGCGAAGCTGCTGTCCATGGACGGCGTACAGTTGGAATTCACCGACGACGCGCTTAAAGAGATCGCTAACAAAGCCATGGCCCGCAAAAGCGGCGCGAGAGGCCTGAGGGCGATCATCGAAGAGATAATGACCGACACCATGTTCGAGCTGCCTGAAAAGAAAGGCGTCACCAAGTGCGTGATCACCAAAGACGCGGTGGACAAGATCGCTCCCCCGCTGCTTGAATACTCCGGCAAGCAGCCCGAAGCCATAACCGAGAACAAGCAGGACGCGTAAGCGCCCTGCCTGTTTTTTCTTTGTCATGATCACACCTGGCGAACTCGAGCAGATATCAGCCTGTATATTCAATAGGTCAAGTCAAACAGTCGATATGGAGATGGACTGATCATCTGGCTGTTTCTTTGGCGTCACTAGTAAAAGCATCAGATCGTTCGCTGCGGAATAAGCACCGGTTTCTTCTTATAACATGAATCAAACCCGCTGCGCCTGAAACGATTATTCAATCCCCGGCTCAAAAAAAGCAGGGCGGAAGGTTTGACCTCCCGCCCTGCTGTAAAGCGCCTCAGCCTTTCGCAAGCGCCATCTTTATGTGGTTTTGATGGTCCGCGTCTACCTTGTTGGAGCAGTGTGTCCTTGAGTTGGTGAAATGGATACAGAAGTGGCCGTCAAAGCCGTTATCCTTGATGTTGTACTTTCCGTGGTTCTTGCAATTCATGCTGGCAGCGTATTTTTTGCCGTCTATCGACACCCATACCGAGCGCCTGTGCCAGGTAAGGAAGTCTCCCCCGCAGGCTTTTTTCATAGCCGCGGTATCAGCCGCGGTCAGCGGCTCCACGTCCGCGTGGTTGTTGCCGCCCTTGCGCTTGACACGCCAGCTTATGCTGGTAGCTACGTCGGTCACCGTGGCTATATCGCCGCGGGCGAAGATCGACTGGATATTGCTCTTGTACCAGTCAGCCGATACACTCTTGACGGAAGCGGGGCTTGAGGTGGAAGAGCCCAGCTTCTTTGTGGACACTTTGTCTTTCTTGACAAAACCGACCTTGCTTTTGTAGGTCACGCGGAACCAGGTGCCATCGTACAGCGCGGTGCACTTGAGCGCCGCGGAAGTGGGGACTGTGCCGTATGAAGATGTAGTGGATGGAAGGGTGTATATCTTAACGTCCACGGCGTTAATGTATACTGTGGTATTGAGCGTATTGGGGTTTTTGGTACTGATATCACCGGTTTTTATCCAGCCCGTGTGAGAGCCGCTGGATATCTTGGTATAGCTGCCTGAGGTCTCCGCCGCTGTGAGTTTGGTCCCGTAAGCGATCGTGGCAATCTTTGCGGATGAAGAATTGGGTTCACTATGCACAACTGCTGAGCCTGACGTCACATAGACAGTGGTCTTTGGCACGGAATATGCTTTGGTGCCCAGCTGCGATTTTTTGACGTAACCGGTCTTTCCCCCAGCTGTGACCCTCGCCCAAGTGTCTTTATACAGGGCGGTACAGGTAAGCTTGGTGGAGCCGCTCACCGTCCAGCTGGATGAGGAGGTATCGGGCAGAGAGTAGATCTTCCCGCTGGGCTGCTGGATATAAACGGTTTTCTTTAATGTATTCGGATCGGAAAGCTGTACTGACGAGGCAGCCACAAAACCGTAATTATTGCCGGTGTTTACATAAATATATGAGCCGCTGATATATGCAGCGCTGAGCTTAGTGCCATAGCCTACTATCTCCATGCGGGTGCTGCTTGAGCTGGCGGATTTGTAGATGGTGGCCTTGTCAGTTTTTACGTACATGGTCCGGCTGGCCTTTTTGATGTGGGAAGCCTCAGCGTAGCCGACCTTGCCGTTGAGCTCTATCTTCGCCCAGCCGTTTTTCGTGGCGTCCAGATATACCCATGTTCCGCCGGAAAGGGTGCCCAGTTTTTTGGAGGACTTGCTCGGCGAAGCGTAAACCGGCACGCTCCCTGAAGTTTTTGCGAAATAATTTTCAGCCACGGCAATGTCTGCCATAGCCAGAATTATTATCAGAAGTATTGAAAGAATGCGTTTTAAGGACATCCGTAACAACTCCTTCGTAACTTTATTAAAAGTTAGACCTATTATATGACGAAATGCGAACCTGTTCAAGGTCAAAGACGCAATAATTCTGAAATATTTACACAATCTTATTAATTCTTAAGGAACAAATGCTTAATACAACAGTCGCAGGCTGTTTTTTGCACCGGTTGAAAAGCGCGCGGATTTCTGCTAAAATGTACTTATTCTAATTGATCAAGGAGAAAAAAGCATGGTACATAACATAGCTGTGATCGGTCTGGGCGGCATGGGCACCTGGCACGTACAGAACATCCAGAAAAAAGTGCCCGCGCTTAGGGTGAAGGGCGCCTTTGACATCAGGCAGGAGGCTCTGGAAAAGACAAAAGCGCTGGGCATAAAAGCGTATGCCTCACTGGACGAAGTGTTGAGCGACCCGGAGATCGACCTGGTCACCGTCGCCATACCCAATGACATGCATAAAGAGACCGTCATAAAGGCGCTCAGGGCCGGAAAGAACGTTGTGTGCGAAAAGCCGGTGACGCTGAATGCCGCCGAGATGGAGGAAATAATCGCCGTAAGGGACGAGACCGGCAAAATGTTCTCCGTACACCAGAACCGGCGCTGGGACAGGGACTTCAGGATAGTAAAAGAAGCGAAGGACAAAGGCCTGCTGGGCGAGCTCACATTCGTCGAGAGCAAGGTCCAGGGCTCCCGCGGTTCCATGTACGGCTGGAGGGGCCACAAAAAGAACGGCGGCGGCATGCTGCTTGACTGGGGCGTGCACCTGATCGACCAGATCACTCAGCTGGATACTTCAAAGATAGTGAAGGTGGACAGCCACCTCCTGAGCGTATACACCCCTGAGGTGGACGACAATATCAAGCTTATGCTGCTGTTTGAGAGCGGCATGAGCGCGGTGCTTGAGATGAGCACCATGTGCCTGATCCCCGCCTATCGCTGGCACGTAGAGGGCACAGGTGGCACGCTCATGATAAAGAACTGGGAATGCGAGGGCGAGCTTTTGCAATTAAAGCAAAACGCGCAGATGGAGTGTGACGAGGACATCGTGTACACCGAGGCCGGCCCCACCCGCACCATGGCGCCCCGGCCCAAGTTCACCATGAACGAGATACCCCTGCCGGAAGTCATGACCGACTGGTCAGACTATTACAACAATATCTGCGAAGTGCTTGACGGCAATGCGGAGCTAATAGTCAAGCCGGAGCAGAGTCTGCGGGTCATGAGGATAATCGACCTGCTGTTCAGGTCCGCGGAAGAAGGTCACGGCTTCAAATGCGAGCTATAAACGCTCAAAAAGCAACAATTGAGACAGACAAAACAATTATTGAGCATTATTTGCTTTACAAATACAAAAATAAATGATAGAATGCAAGACAATCGGAGAGACAGTCCCGGCCGTTTAACGGCACCGTGTACTGCGGGCTCCAAACGCGCATATTATTTGAAGGAGGAAAACCATGAAAAAGTTTGTAGCTCTGCTGCTGGCGGCTATGATGCTGCTGTCCATGACCTCCGTATTCGCGGAGACAGAGAAGACCACCCTGACGATGTGGTGCATCGCCACCGAGAGCGACGCGAACCGCCCCGCTTATGAGGCCGCCATCGCCGCTTTCGAAGCCGCGAATCCCGACATCAAGATCGAATGGGAAGCCTTCGAGAACCAGTCCTACAAGACCAAGATCAAGACTGCCATGGCCGATCCCGACACTCTGCCTGACATCTTCTTCACCTGGGCGGGCGCCTTCCTGGGCGACTTCGTGGATCAGGGCAACGTGTACTGCCTGGACGAGACCTACGCTCAGTTCGCCGATTCTCTGCCCGAGGTCATGCTGGGCAACGCTTCCTACGGCGGAAAGCACTACGGCGTGCCGCTGACCATGAACATCGTGGCAATGTTCGCCAACATGGATCTGCTGGCCGAGGCCGGCTATGACGCCGTTCCCACCACCTACGAAGACCTGATCGCGTGCTGCGACGCTCTGGTAGCGGCGGGCATCACTCCCTTCGGATGCGCCGGTTCCGAGACCTGGTGCGTGACCGAGTACCTCGAGCCCATCATCCTGAAGACCATCGGCTACGAAGCTCTGAACGAGATCTTCGCCGGCCGCGCCACCTGGAACGATCCCGCCATCGCCACCGCGGTGGACACCTTCCAGGATATGATCATCAAGGGTTACTTCGATCCCAACGGTCTGTCCCTGGGCAACGACCAGGTGAAGGCCAACTTCATCGCCGGTGAGTACGCCTTCTATCAGAACGGCTCCTGGAACTGCGGCGAAGTGGATGACGCGGAAGGCAACTTCCAGGTCGCTCTGTTCCCCGTGCTGGATGCTGAGAAGGCCACTTACAGCCAGGTCATCGGCGGACCTTCCGACACCCTGGCCGTAGCCGCCACCTCCAAGAATCCCGAGCTGGCCGCCAAGGCCGCGTTCGAGCTGGGCAAAGAGATCTGCCACTACGGCTATCTGGCCGGTTCCGGTCTGCCTGCCTGGACTCCCGACTATGACACCAGCACTGTAAAGGCCCTTGTGGCTGACGTTGCCGCGATGGTAGCCGCCGCTGACGGCATGGTGCTCTTCGGCGACACCGCCATGAGCGCTGACCCCGCCAACACCTACCTGAACTTCGTGTCCAAGGTGTACGGCTGCGAGATCGACGGCGCAGGCTTTGTTGACAGCCTGACCAACGCGCTGCAGTAAACGTTTAGCGATTTAACTGAACGATCAAGCAGGGAAGGCGATCCCACAGGGCTGTACCGGGGGTCGCCTTCCCCATTTTCAGGAAGGAACCGGGGTCTATGAAAAGAACTCTTTCCTACAAACTGAACATTTTCCTGTTCCTGCTGCCCGCGCTGATACTGTTCGTGGGGATACTGATCGCGCCTATCGTGATGAGCGCGTATTACAGTTTTCACGACTTTAACTCCATCGCGAGCAAAAGCATGGACTTCGTATGGCTGGACAATTATAAGGAGCTGTTCAGCCGCACATTGGTAAACGCAGAGACAGGAAAAACGTTCGTCAACGACAAGTTCATGGGCGACGCGCTGGTAAACGCGCTTATACTGGCGACGCTTTCCGTATTCATACAGCTGCCGCTGTCACTTGCCATTGCGCTCAAGCTCAGCAAGCACATTACGGGCGAAAGGTTTTACCTGTCCATATTCTTTATGCCCGTGCTGATCTCCACAGTCATCATCGGACGGCTGTGGATGAATATCTACGATCCTGGCAAGGCGGGCATTTTGAACGCGGGGCTCAAAGCGCTGGGTATAGACCAGTGGCTGTTCCCCTGGATCAGCAAACAGATCACGTCTTCAAAGCTGCAGTTCACCGGTCAGTGGACTGGCTTTAAGGAGACCGCGCTGATCGCGGCGTTCATTCCCATACTGTGGCAGTACGTTGGCTATCACATGCTGCTGATGTACGCGGGCATAAGAGGCGTACCAGCCGAACTGCTGGAGGCCGCCAAGCTGGATGGCTGCCGGGACGGGCAGGTGAACCGCTACATCATCATCCCGTATATAAAGCCCATACTGAAGGTAAGCGTCATATTCGCTGTGACGGGCTCGCTCAAGTCCTTCGACCTCATCTATACCCTTATGAAGGACACCACCAAAGCTGAGCTGCCCAGCACGCTGATGTACAAGCTGCTGTTTCTGCACAACCGCTACGGACTTGGCAGCGCCATCGCCGTGATACTTATAGCGCTGTGCTTCATATTTGCGCTGCTTATCAGCCTGGCGTTCAGGGACAGGGGGGAGAAAGTATCATGAAGAATAACATACTTCCCCGCAAGCAGTATGACGTGGTGACCGGTGACAAAAAACGCTTTGCCTTTAAGCCCAGGACGCTCCTTGTCCACCTGCTGCTGCTGGTGCTGGTGTTCATCAACATCTTCCCTCTGTACTGGATGGTCACCTTCTCGCTCAAGGACAACAACGAGATACTTGGTTATTCCGCCAAGGTCAAGGTCACCGAAGAGGTCGTTGACGAGGAGACCGGCGAAGTGACACTGGTTGAAAAGGAGAAGCGCGTGCAGGTGCTCCCCAACCACGTGGGTCTGCCCCAGAAATGGGAGTGGAGCAACTATGCCGAGGCGATGAAAACCGGCAACATGGGCCAGTACTTCCTAAACAGCCTTGTAGTGACTGTGCTGGCTATAACCATAACCATGGTCGCTTCGTTTATGGCCACCTACGCCATGACGCGGCTGGTGTGGAAAGGCCGCAAGACCATGAACAAGTTCTTCATGCTGGGACTCACCATACCTATCCACGCCGCCATAGTGCCCGTGTACGTGATGCTTTCACGGCTGGGGCTGCTCAATACCTACTCCGCGCTGATCTTCCCGTACGCGGCCTTCGCGCTGGCAATGGGCATATTGATCTCTTCCGGCTTCATGGGGGACATACCCTATGACCTTGACGAGGCGGCGTTCCTGGACGGCTGCGGCGTGTGGGGCATATTCATACGCGTCATCGCCCCGCTCATGATGCCCGCCATCGCCACCGTGGGCATATACACCTTCCTGCAGTGCTGGAACGAGCTTTTGTTCGCCACGGTATTCGTGTCTTCCGGCAAATACCGCACTCTGCCTGTGGGCGTACAGCAGCTCTTCGGCCAGTACACCACCCGCTGGGGGCCGATCGGCGCGGCGCTCACCATAGCCACGCTGCCTACCCTTATCGCTTACATCTTCCTGAGCAAGCGTATCCAGGACAGCTTCATAGCCGGAGCGGTAAAAGGATAAAACAGCGTATTTGTATAAAACACTGCCGCGGAACTTACATTTCCGCGGCAGTGTTTTATTCTTTCGGAGTCTATTAACTGTACTGTGCTATCAGCGCGTTCACTTTCGCCCTCAGACGAGGCAGCCAGTCGGGATCTCTGGGGTATACGTCGAACTCGATGGGCGCTATGCCTTCCTCGATCAGTTTGACGGCCTCATCCCTGCCGATATACGTTTCCAGCAGCTCCAGGGCGCGCAGGTCATACATGGCCTGTTTGATTGCCTCAGAACGCAGCGAGGGCCAGGCCTGCCCGTTCGCGCCGGGGTAGACTATGTAGCAGTCTCCCGCGGGGGTGAAACCGTCGCCGTCGGTGGACATGACCGGGTTCACAGGGTCATCGGAAAACTGGTTGTTGTAGAAGTTGTAGCCCCACTGCAGCAGGCCCGCGATACGGAACTTGTAAAGCTGCACGCCGATCACACGGCTTCTTTGGGCAGGCATAGCCATAAACACGTTGGACACATCCTTATACTGCCCGCAGCAGTAATACGTCCACAGGTCCGGAACGTTTGCTTCCAGAAAAGGCTTTATGCGGTTGGAAGCGGGCACGGGGTTCCTCACAAGCCCCTGAGTGTAGAAATCTATGTGGCTCAACGCGTCGATGACCTTAAGTCCGTCAAGTTCCTGCTTCACGCTTTCGGCGGCGGCGCGGTAGTTTTCTATGTTGGTTTCTTTGGGTTCGTCGGAAATATGGAACAGGCACCTGTCCAGCACGCCCAGCATAGCCAGTTCTTTCTTTAATGCGGGGATATACGCTTTAAGGAAGCGGGTATACTCTTCCCCCACCGCGTCGGTCTCCCAGCC
This sequence comes from Clostridiales bacterium, assembly GCA_024684375.1. GTDB lineage: Bacteria > Bacillota > Clostridia > Christensenellales > Aristaeellaceae > RUG14130. The sequence goes on along the minus strand of JAIKWZ010000028.1, from coordinate 7,440 downwards.
AAAAATGCGCTTGTATTCCCCGTCCACCGTGGCCATGATCTTGGGCGCGTGCTTGGCTCCCCACTGGGTAAAGAAATGGGCAATCTCGAAGTATTCGATGCCGCATGAAAGCGCCATCCTGACCCAGCGGCGCAGCTTTTCGAAACCAAAACGGTATTCGCCTCCGTCTGTACTCACATCCACCAGCTGGCTGGTAAGACGTTCTCCCCCTTCCCGCGTGTCCAGGGGCGGGGTATGCACGGGGGTGAGCAGGCAGTTGATCCCCATATGCGCCGCTTCCCGCACGAACGCCTCGCAGACGCGCCAGAACTCCTCTGACCACATTTCGATATTATAATACTGGCACAGCCCATCCGTGTGGAACCAGCGGGTATGGATCAGCTTCTGCTTGGGCAGGGCGGCATTCACACGCTTATACACGGTGCAGGCACTGGCCAGCTCCTCCCCCTTCTCATTTTTGAGCGTGAAACGCAGAGGGTATTCACCGGCGGGCAGACTGTCAGGCGGCGCGACGGTGATAAACACGCTCTCCCAGTGGTCGGCGTAGATCCTCAGGCAGCAGTTTTCCGCCGGTTCCAGCATATCCGGATACAGGCCCGGCTTTTTGCGGAGGTAGTCTTCGTCCGCGTCGGGCGGGCAGGCGTACACCACCGGCATATATCTGACACGGTACATGCGTATGAAATCCTTTACAGGGCTTTCGGTCTCCAAGGCCACATAATTTCGGGCAAACCCTTCCCCTGTCGCCTTAAACGCCGCCTGCAGGGAGACCTCCTCGCCAATAAGCCCCTGCAGGATATAGTTTAGCGGAACGGGGTCTGTGTTGGGGAACACTTTTGTTAGGGAGCTGACCAGACGAAAATCGTACATGCCTTAACCTCCAAAGTTTCTGGGCAGATTCTACCACAAACCCGGTGATTTGACAAGCTTGACCGCGGAACCATCCGGATGCTATAATGAGTTTGATCACAGATGGAGGATCAGATCATGAAGAAACTGTTGTGCGCGCTTATCGCGCTTATTCTGTGCAGCTGCGCTTTTGCCGAGGACGCTCAGCAGGAGGAACCTGTTGCCGCACCCGACTTCGTTATGCAGACCATGGAAGGCCAGGAAATAAGCTTTTCCGAGCTCACCGGACAGCCTCTGCTGCTCAACATCTGGGCCACGTGGTGCCCTCCCTGCAGAAACGAATTGCCCTATTTTCAACAGGCGTTTGAAAAGTACGGTGAACAGATCACTTTCGCGATGGTGAGCGTAGACAGCGGCGAAGACGCGAAAACGGAAGTCGAGGAGTACCTGAAAGAAAACGCCTTCACCTTCCCCGTTTATCTGGATACGGAAAGCAACAGCCTGATGACATACGGCATTGGTTCCATCCCCGTGACCGTGCTGGTGGACGCAGAAGGAAACATCATTGCCGGTCAGGTAGGCATGCTTGACGAGGAACTGGTTGGGCTGTGCATGGCCATTTTGCTGGGCGAGGCGTAATGCGTATCACGCCGGCGGATGACTAAAACGGAGGGGCTGCTGCCCCTCCGTTTTGATTGAAAACACCGATACAGATACATCCAAATGACGTGGACGCGCTGCCGCGTTCGTCCTATCCCAGCGCCACGTCGATGATCCCTCTTGTCTTCTTAAGGAACGTCACGCTCAGTGCCAGGGATACTGCCTCGGCGATCAGGAATGAGAACCACAGCGCATCCAGGCCGAACAGCCGCCCCAGCAGCCAAGCGGCGGGCAGCAGCGCCAAAAGTTGCCTGCACACGGATATTATCATGGAATGGGTGGGATTCCCAACCGCCTGGAACACGGAACCCATTATTATGCAAAAGCCAGCCACAGGGAAGTGTATGGCGATTATCCTTAAGCCCCTTGTGCCCAGCTTCATCATTTCCTCTCCGGCGTTGAACAGCCTTAGCAGCGTACCGGGCATGGTCTCGAACACTATCATTCCCACAGTCATTATAGCCATGGAAATATAGACGCTCAGCCTTACGGTGCTCCACACCCTCTGCTTCTGTCTGGCGCCGTAATTGTAGGAAATGATCGGCACCATGCCGTTGTTAAGGCCAAATACGGGCATGAATATGAACGACTGCAGCTTGTAATACACGCCGAAGAACGCGGTAGCGGCGGTGGTAAAGCCGATAAGGATCAGGTTCATAAGGTAGTTCATGACCGAGCCCACGCACTGCATGATTATGGAGGGCAGGCCTATCTTATATATCTCCTTTACGGTCTGAGTATGCCACTTGAGCTTTTTAATATGTATGCGCACTTCCTTGACCTTCGCGGACACGAACACCATGGCCATTATTCCCGCCACGAACTGGCCGATAACCGTGGCGACTGCCGCGCCGGCGACCTCCAGGGAAGGTATGCCCATCCAGTCCACGCCGAATATGAACACCGGATCCAGCAGTATATTCGTTACAGCGCCAGACATCTGGCACAGCATGGCTATGCGGCTGCGGCCCGTGGCAGTTAGCATCCTTTCAAACGTGGCCTGCAAAAAGAAGCCCATTGACAAGCTCAGGCAAATGGTGCAGTAACTGGTGCCGTAGGAGATTATCTTGTTTATGCGGGCGACCTCGGCCTCCCTCTCAAGAGCGTCGGCTATCGCCAGTGCCTTGTTCATGGCCGGGGAGTTTATGGAACGGAAGTAGAAGTTTGAAAATGACAGGCCTATCACTGTGAAAACGAGCGAGGTGATTATAGACAAAAACAGGCCCGTGTTGGCGCTTCGCTCCGCTTCAAGGGGCATTTTCGCACCCAGGTAGCGGCCTAACATCGCGTTGGTGCCAACTGCCGTGCCTATGCCGATGCCTATCATAAGCGTCTGCAGCGGAAAGGACAGGGATACGGCGTTTATGGCCTCCTCGCTGGACGCCAGGCGCGACACATACAGGCTGTCCACCACGTTGTACAGCGCCTGTACCAACATGGACAGCATCATGGGCAACGCCGTGGAGATGAGCAGCGGACCTATGGGCATGGTGCCCATTTTTTCGTCATGAGACAGTGCTTTGCCGGGATTCTTCTGCATTTCGGCCTCCAGATCGCAAATATGCGAGAGTTATTTTACACCTTGGATATTATATTTTGGCGAACATAGTATTAAAGAAACGCTGATTTGATCAGCGTTTCCCCGGATTTTCAGCTTAGAAATGCAGTTTTATGCCGCTGCCGGCAGGCCGTTTCGACAAATCAGCGTCTTTGAACGCTGCCGCCGCGAAACTTCATCTTATCCTGTTCAACACATTCCTTATGTCCTCGGGGCTCAGACGTTCCCCCATCGCCTGCGCGAGCTCGGCCAGACAGTCCTCGTCACAGGCGTCCAGCATACGTCTCATATTCGCGTCGCTCGCCTTGTCCGAGACCAGCGTCCACAAGTTCATAAGCTCGTCGTCCTCCCACGCGTCGATCAGACGATCGATCTTTTCCTCATCCAGCAATGGATATATCGCCGTAGTAAGCTCACTTAGCGCGTCTTCGTCGCAGCAGTTTATCAGCCTGTTCACGTTGTTTCCGTCAAGCCTGCCGCAGAGTATCGAAGCAAGCCCGGGTATCTCGTCCTCGTCGCACGCTTCGATCAGGCGGTTTATCTGCCCGCCGTCCACCATGTCCTTTATCTCCATTGCCAGGGCGGGTATCTCGTCCTCATCGCACGCCTCGATAAGCCTGGTCACGAGTTTGGAGGGCAGACGGTGCTTTATTTCATGCGCCAGATGTGGGATCTCTTCTTCTTCACAGGCGTCGATCAGCATGCCGCACAGCCTTTCGTCCAGGCGGTCCGCGAACATTTTCGCAAGCCGCGGTATGTCTTCCCCGTCCGCATTGCGTATAAGTGTTTCCACGTCGCCGTCGGTGAAGTTCTGGTCTCCGCTGCCCGAATAAGCCGGCTTTTCTTCCTCGAACACCCGCACCAATCCGCCCAGCCTGGCCTTTAAGCGTTCAAACAGCCTTCCTGCCGGCTTGCCCCTCAGGAAGGGCGCCAAAGCGATCATCAGCCTTTCATTGCCTTCGTTTTCTGACCGGAAAGCGAGCTCTTCAAGCACGTCCCTGTCCAGGAAAGGCGCCAACGCGGCCAACGTATTTGTGGGCAGCTCGTCGGCGCTGTCGCGCACTATTTCGCCCAGCACTTTGGAAGACACAAATGGCGCCAACGCGACCAGCGACTTTATGCCCGACGCGGACGCCAGTTCCCGCGCGGCGGCGTCCAGGGTCACCTGGTCCATGAACGGCGCCAGCTTGAGCAGCGTCGAAAGATCCATTCCCGGTTTTTTGCTTTCCCGGGCCGGTTCCTCTTCGGGCAGTTGTTCCTGTTCCTCTTCAGACAGCTGTTCCGGCTCCTCTTTTTTTGGCGGCTGCTCGGGTTCGGCGTTTGGCGTATACACGACAGTCTCTTCTATATACTCCGACACCGGTTCCTCCAAAACGGGTAATTCCGATACCGGCCGCGGAGCAGGCTCCGCGTCTCCCGAAAGGATGTGGTCCACGGTGGTATTCAGGGCGTTGGCCAGGTCCCTGAGCTTGCCTATATCCGGCATGCTCGCCCCACGCTCCCAGGAGGATACCGCCTGGTAGCTGATGCCCAGCCTTTGCGCCAGCCCCGCCTGGGTGTAACCCGCCTGCTTCCTTAAGCGGCTGATCAGCGCGCCGCATTTTTCCATATCAAAGCCCACGTTGTTTTCCATGATCTTTCCTCCTTAGTTTCGGCCCGAAAAGAGACTCGCGATGTACAGCGCCGCCAGCTTGAGCTTCTTTATCAGTCCGCCTTTTCGCCGCTGCCGGGCAGGAATCAGGCTGTACTCTTTTTCTGTCCGCGCGGACAGCTCTTTGAGCCTGTCCAGCCTCCAGTATGTTTCAAGCGATAATTCGTCCCATTTTTCCCAACTGTCGTTTGCCATTCGTCTGTGCCTCCCTCGCCGGATTCTGGGCTGATTTTACGGCGGAAGGGGCAAAAAAGCAATCAAATGGCCTTTGAAATCGCTAAAACCGCATTTGTGCGGCCAAACTCAAACAGCATTTGAATTTGTTGGGCAAAAAAAGGGGCGCGAAGAGCCAATATCTCCGTGCCCGCAATGCACAGCGGCTCAGCCGATCTCCGCCAGCGCCTCGTGTATGGCCAGAATGTTTTCCAGCTTTGTGTCTGTGGGAAGCTCGCAGCCTGGCATGAACAGCGCGCGGCGGCCGTTGGCCTTTTTCGCCACGTCAAGCATCGCCTGCTTCGTATGCGCAGCGTCGCAGGTATACACATCCGCTACGGGGTCGATGTTCCCGTTTAACAGGCACCTGGCCTGCGCGATGTTCAGCGCCTGATCGAAGTCCACCAGGTGGTCTACATCCACCACCTTCGCTCCCAGCGTACTGGTGAGGGGCAGTATGCCGGAGGTGTTGCCGCACACGTGCAGCCGTCCTGTGATGCCCAGCGCATTCATGTGATCGAATATCTGTTTATGTCTGGGGAAGACCAGCTTTCCGTACACTTTGGGAGACACCAGCGACGCTACAGGGTCTGCCACATAAGCGTATTTGACGCCTGCCTCCGCAAGACAGGAGATGAAGTCCAGCGTAGTGTAAGTCACTGTGTCCAGCAGCGTTTCGCAGTCTTCCGGCTCGTCCAGCATGTCCACCATTATATTCTCGACGCCGCGCACGTTGCCGGCTACAGTCATGGGGCCGACCGCAAGCACCATTGGGTCGACTTCCGTATCCTCCAGCGCGTATTCGGCGGCCTTTACCAGGTCGTACAGCCTGGGTATATCTGCCGCCTTCAGAGGACGCAGCTTCTCCGCGCCGCTTATATCGTCCAGAGCGGGCTTTATTGCGGAGGGCAGCTTGTTGGGGTAAAACTCTATCTTTGTGCCGTAGCCTTCCGCTTCCCTCAACAGGTCAGAGGCTATCTGGATAAAATCCAGCTTATACGCCCGCGCCGCGGCTCTGGCTGCATCCGCCATGAGTTTCCAGTCCTTGCAATAGGTCTCAACGTCCATCCCCTTGCCGTCGTTCGCGTACCTGCAGATCGCGCTGCCTATCACGGTGAGATTGGGCCTTCTATCCGTCGCCTCGCCCGATAAATACGCCTTCAGCCTTTGCTTGGAATTCATAACATCCTCCCTACTATATTGGTAGGCATATTATACATCCTGACTGCCTGTAATGTCAATGTATAAAATGACCGCCCGAACGGGCGGTCATTTTATTGTTTCGGCTTATTCCTCAGCGGGAGCCTCAGCTTCCGGGGCTTCTTCGTCGATGGCGTACTCGTCGCTGATGTCCTCGGTCTCAGCCATGGCTTCGTCTTCCAGCGCCGCGCGCACAGACAGGCTGATGCGCTTGCGCTCGGGATCCACGTCCAGCACCTTAACGCGCACGATATCGCCCACGTTCAGAGCGTCTTCGACCTTGTTCACCCTCTGGGTAGAGCACTGGGAAATGTGTACCAGACCGTCCAGGCCGCTCTCCAGCTCCACAAAGGCGCCGAAGGGCTGGATCCTGACCACTTTGCCTTCAACGATGCTGCCGACAGGATACTTTTCCTCGGCTACCGCCCAAGGCTTGGGCATGGTGGCTTTGCGGGACAGGGACACTCTTTCCTTCTCGGGATCCAAATCCAGGATCTTGACCTCGATCTCCTCACCCACGCTCACCGCGTCGGAGGGATGCGCCACACGGCCCCAGGACAGGTTGGTCACATGTACCAGACCGTCTACGCCGCCAACGTCCACAAACGCGCCAAAATCGGTGAGTCTGCGCACGATGCCCTTTACCACGGCGTCCTTCTCCAGCTTGCTCCAGATCTCCTGCTTGCGGGCAGCGGCTTCTTCCTTGAGCACAGCTTTGCGGGAAGCCACGATGCGCTTCTTGCTCTTGTCCAGCTCTATGATCTTGAGCTTCATGGGCTTGCCCACGAACTGCTCGATCTTGTCCACAAAGTGATTGGCCAGCTGGCTGGCGGGAACGAAGGTGCGTACGCCGCCGATGTCGCACAGCAGGCCGCCCTTTACGGCTTCCTTGCCCTCGGCTTCGACGTATTCGCCGTTCTCGAATTTGGCTACGATCTCGTCCCACAGCTTGCGGTTGATGATGTTCTTCTGGCTGAGCAGCACATAGTTGCCGTTGCCGTCGTTGAGCTTCACAACCTCGGCCTCTATCTCGTCGCCCACCTTGACATCGGTATCACTCAGATCTTCAGTCTTGATCTGGCCGTCCATCTTGTAGCCGGGCAGCTCTACATTCACACCCTCATCGGTGATCTGCAGCACCTTCACGGTCACTACCTGACCGGGACGGTACTTCTGTAAGGACTCATCCACCTGGGATGCGAAGTCCGCTTCAGGCGCGGCCTGAGGCGCGTTGGCTTCCTGCTGAACAGGAACGTTGTTCTCGATGTCGTTCATGCGTGTAAAAACCTCCTCATATTTACGGCAGGGC
>JAIKWZ010000046.1 GCA_024684375.1 Clostridiales bacterium | reverse complement strand
GTACTGGCCTTTACAGGGCTTGACGACATAACCAATCTCACCCCCAACCACCTTGCTGATATCGTCATTATGAAGACCGGCAGCATTGATCACGTACCGCGTTTTGATGTCGCCCTTCGTCGTTTTGACCGTATCGATCTTCCCGTTCGATACCTCGATATCCGTCACTTTGGCACCCAGCAGGAATTCCACGCCGTTCTCCGCCGCATTCTCCGCCTGAGCAATGACGAGCTGGAAATCATCTACCGCGGAATCTCTCGGACTGTAAAGACCGCCCAGAACTTTCGGATTGATCGTCGGCTCCATATCGAGAAGCTGCTCACGGGAGATACGCTCAACCTCATAGTCACCATTTTTCCATGCATACTCAAGCCTGGTGTTCAAGCGTGTCATCATGTCCTCATTGAAAGCAGGCTGAACTGTGCCCCGACGCACGTAAGGTATCTCGAGATCCCTTGAAATGATTTCATACTTGTTGCGTGAAGCATGCGAAAGCCTGCTCACGAGACTTCCCGGAGGGTTGCCGTAGCCAGGGCTGGAGATCGATCCGTTCGCGCGGCTCGCGTCTCCATAGAGGTCATTGTTCTTTTCGACCACCATTACCTTAATATTGAAGCGGGAAAACTCGCGGGCAATCGCGGAGCCTACGGCACCGCAGCCTATAATCACAAGATCTGCATTATACATCACACATCCATCCTTTCTGCTTCTGCACACGCAACGATATCAACCCCTGTGTTGGCAATATTTGGAACTATCACCTGATGCATTTTTACGGGAGCTTCGACCTTTACGTTTTTCAAAATATCCATACAGTCAAAAATCCTGTCACGGGGCACCGGTTTTTCGGAGCGAACGGGAAGAAGACACCGGTCGCTATCAATTACACCAACGCTGGAAGTTAACGTGCGTACCGGGAGGACAAACTCGTTGCGAGCATATTCTTCTCCCCTCTTACAGGAAGCACCCGTAACGCTATTAATCTGATCTCCTTCGCCATCAACAGTAATCACACACCCCATCGGGCATACAACACAAGTTATCTGTTTAATCACAGTTCAATCCTCCTTAACCTGTACGGTCACGGGCCCTGTAAGACTCTTGACATCTTCTTTTTTGATTTTTATCTTGACCATTTCTCCCGGATTAACACGGCGGCACTTCATGGAAGCCAGTTTTTTATCTCCGGAAACAGCTTCCACCGTTACAGCATTATCAGGCTGGCGTACTCGGAAAAACAGCTTGACATCATCCGTATTTTCAGAAACAGAAATACGCTGCGGGCATACATAACGCACATTGTTGCCCGGGATGGTTTCATAGGATTCGGCCTTCTGCAGTTTCCCCTGTGCATAAAGTGCTGCACTCCGTCCTGCTTTTTCTCCTTCTACACTCACGTTGTCGACAAGATCATTGACATGCAAAACATTCCCACAGGCAAAGACACCAGGGGTCATGGTCTGCATGAACTGATCAACTACTGCGCCCTTTGTGATATTAGAGAGTTCGATGCCGCCCCCTCTGCTGAGCTCATTCTCAGGAATCAAGCCGACAGAAAGAAGCACTGTATCGCATTCAATCTCCGTCTCGGAACCCGGTACAGGCTGATTGCTGTCGTCAACAGCGCTTACAACTACTGATTCGACTCTATCGATTCCCTTGATTTTCGTAATAGTATGTTTGAGCATCAGGGGTATTCCGTAATCGTCTAAGCATTGCACCTTGTTGCGAGTCAGTCCGGCAAGATACGGTAAAAGCTCAACAACTGCCTCTACCTTTGCGCCTTCCAGAGTCATGCGGCGTGCCATGATCATGCCGATATCCCCGGAACCAAGAATGACGATTTTTTTGCCAACAAGTTCGCCTTGAATATTCAGCATTCTCTGTGCCGCACCAGCGGTATACACACCGGCCGGCCGAGAACCGGGGATCTTGATGGCTGAACGCGTACGTTCACGGCATCCCATTGCCAGCACAACCGCGCCAGCCTTGATCTTTGTAACGCCTGTTATTGAGCTCACACAGCTTACCGTTGTGCCATTGATCGAAAGCACCATGGTATCCATGAGCATCTCAACGCCTTCATCCTTCGCAATCTGAATAAATCGCCACGCATACTCGGGTCCGCTTAACTCCTCCTTGAAGTACTCAAGCCCGAACCCGGGATGGATACACTGCTGCAGGATTCCTCCGGGGTTGCTGTCACGTTCAATCACAACAACCTTTTTCGCACCGTTCCGTTTGGCAGAAATCGCTGCTGCCAACCCTGCGGGACCTGCTCCGATTACTGCTACATCGTACTCTAATAGATTCATTTGTATCACCTCATAATAATTGAATAATATTCTTCCGACTTGAATTATTATTCATAATTTAACAATACTAGTTGAATTATCATGCAGCAGTCAACGGCTGCTCGATAATATACAATTACACTCTATAACACTCGACTATTTGATAAGCCATTCCTTGCTGCGTTCCACCGCTCTGTGCCATTCAAAGATCCGGCTTTCCCGTTCATCCTGACTCATTTTCGGCTCATAGCGTTTTTTCAGCTTTATCAGGCCGCTCGCATCACTGACCTTATCGAAAGCTCCAATCCCGAGAGCACCCATAAAACCGGCTCCGTAAGCAGCTGTCTCCTTCTCATCGGGTATTTCAAGCGGGATGTTCAGGATGTCCGCCTGGAACTGCATGAGAAATTCGTTGTCCGACGGCCCGCCCTCGGCTTTCATGACATTAATGGGAAGCTGGGAATCTTTGGCCATCGCCATGGCGATGTCATAGTTCTGGAACGCTATGCTCTCTAGCACCGCCCTGGCGATATGTGCTCTTGTAACGCCTCCGGTAAGACCGATAAACAGACCTCTCGCCCTCTGATCCCAGTAAGGTGTCCCAAGACCTGAAAACGCGGGAACAAATACAACGCCGCAAGAATCCGGAACAGAAAGGGCAAGCTCCTGGGACTGAGGCGAACTGTCGATGATCTTCAGTCCGTCCCTCAGCCACTGGAGGGCTGATCCCGCCGTAAATGCCGAACTGCCAAATGCATAGCATTTTTCATCTTTCACCCTCCAGGGATAGGAAATGCCGAGCCCGCTCTTGGATTCAACAAACGTATCCCCCAGGATCATGTTCATGAAACAGCCTGTTCCATAAGCGGTCTTTATGTCACCGGGATGTACGCAGCCCTGCGCCACCAAAGCGCTGTGTGCGTCAACCTGCGACGCCCCTATAGGTATGCTAATGCCCAGAAACTCATCCGGATCCGTGTTTGCATACACCTCGCTCGTGTCATGTATCTCAGGCAGGATGGAACGAGGTGTTTCACAAAGATCAAGCAGGCCTTGATCCCATTCCGCTTTCCTTATGTCCATGA
>JAIKWZ010000002.1 GCA_024684375.1 Clostridiales bacterium | reverse complement strand
AGTTGGTAGAGCGCCACCTTGCCAAGGTGGAGGTCGCGAGTCCGAGTCTCGTCTACCGCTGTTTTTATTGGTGCCATAGCCAAGTGGTAAGGCAAAGGTCTGCAAAACCTTTATTCCCCGGTCCGAATCCGGGTGGCACCTTTGAGCCGGAAGCTTTCCGGCTTTTTTTATACTCTGGATCACGGAGGGCATATGCCGGACATACTCATAAGCGGCTTCAGAAGCTCGGAGCTGACTGCCGGTGCGGCACAGGCGCTTGAAAACTGCGAAAACATCATCCTGCATACTGCCAGGTGCCCTCTTGCTGCCTGGCTGCAGGAAAAAGGAAAGGCTTTCCGAAGTCTTGACAGGCTCTACGACGAAGCTGAGGATTTCGACACCCACATAAAGCTGGTGCTCGGTGAGCTGGAAAAACATGTATTGGGCCTTTTTTGCGTGATGAGCGTCTGGGATGAGGCCGCGAGAGCCTACGCCAGGAGGCATCCTGCGGTCAAGGTGCTGGGAGGGGGAAGTTTTGCACCCCTTGAGGTACGCTCTGCCGGGCGCATTTGCAGCTCGAGCGCACAGGATATCCGCGGCGCAGCGCTGCCTGCGCTTTCCAGCGTGCTCGTTTCGGAAATAGACAGCCGTGAGATCGCGGGGGAGGTCAAGCTCGCTCTGCTGGATGCATACGGGGACGAGGCTGAAGTGTTTTTTATGGATCCGGAGGGACAGGTCATACATTTGGCCTGTGAAAACCTGGACAGGCTGAAACACTATGACCACCGCTGCGCCTGCCTGGTAAATCCCCCCGCGGAACCGTTCAGGCACGACATGGAGAGCCTTGAGAAGCTTGCGGAAAATATGTGTGGTCCCGGAGAAGAAATGCCGTGCGAAAACACTTTACCGCTTGCCAAATCCCTTGCCGATGTGATAAAATACTATCTTGCGTGCCGAAGGCACGGATACGATCCCGCTTGGGACATATTTGACCGCGCAGCGGAAATTATTAAAAAGGAGAACATAAAATGAACAGAACACAACTTGTTGAAGCATTGAGCCAGAAGGCATCCGTCAGCAAAAAGGCGGCCGGTGAATTAGTCGCCGCTTTTGAAGATATAATCAAGCAGGCGCTTGAAGCCGGAGATGAAGTCAGGCTTATGGGGTTTGGCACGTTCGGGACCAAGCAGAGCAAGGAAAGAGTGAGCCGCAACCCCTCAAACGGAGAGATGATCACCGTGCCCGCCCAGACCAAGCCTTATTTCAAGTTTGCCAAGTCATATAAGGTAAAAAAATGAGCGGCAATACGCAGAAGACTCCTGTGAGCGAAGGGCTGCGCCTTGACAAGTTCCTAAAGGTCTCTCGCCTGATAAAGCGCAGAAGCGTCGCCAACGACGCATGCGATACGGATCACGTGCTGCTGAACGGAAAGCCTGCCAAGCCCGGAGCCAAACTCAAAGTAGGTGACATAATCACTCTGCGCTTCGGTGAGAAACTTACCGACGTGGAAGTGCTCTCGCTAAGCGAGCACGCCCTTAAGCAGGACGCCCAGAACATGTACCGGGTGATCGGTCAGGATTAGATGGTTTACTGCGTGCTGGTCGCTGCGGGCAGCGGGGAAAGAGCGGGCCTGGGATATAACAAGGTGTTCTATCCCCTGGGCGGCAGAAGCGTGCTTTCGCGCACGCTTGACGCTCTGGGCAGCAGCGGAAAGATCGACGGGGCAGTGCTCGTCATCAACCCGTCAGATGAAGATAGATATAAAAGGCTTGTTGAGCATGAGGGCGCAAGCCCTCTTGTTCGCAGCGTGGTTTATGGCGGCGCGACCAGATTCCACAGCGTGCTTAACGGTTTAAAAGCGCTGCCGGAAGCAGCGGAGCTTGTGCTGGTGCATGATGCAGCCAGACCTTTTGTTACCCGGGAGATAATCGAAAACGTGATCTCAGACGCCGAAAAATACGGTTCCGGCGTCATTTCCTGTCCGGTTACCGACACGATCAAGCTGGTCGTGGGTGAAAACGTAACGACTCCTGAACGCTCCCGCCTGTTCGCCGTGCAGACCCCGCAGGCGTTTCTGACAAAAAAGCTTATCGAGGCTTACGACTCTGCAGGCGCGTCGGGAGGGTTTACTGACGACGCGGCGGTGTATGAGGCCAGATACGGCTCTGTGCACCTGTCAGATGCGCAAAGCGCGAGAGTCAACTTCAAGCTTACCACCCTGGAGGATCTGGAAATGGCCGAAATGCGTTTTTCCGGCACGCCGCGAGTCGGCACGGGCTACGACGCCCACCGGCTGACGGAGGGCAGAAAGCTTATCCTTGGCGGAGTTGAGATACCTTTTGAGAAAGGGCTGCAGGGCCATTCGGACGCGGACGCCGCACTGCACGCGCTTATTGACGCGCTGCTTGGCGCTGCGGCGCTGGGGGACATAGGCAAGCATTTCCCGGATTCGGATGAGTGCTACAGGGGGATATCATCGCTGGAGCTGCTCAAAAAGGTCTCAAAGCTGCTTGCAGACGAAGTGTTCAGCGTCGAAAACGCCGATGTAACGATCGTCTGCCAGAGGCCAAAGCTCGCCCCTTATATAATGGCGATGCGGCAGAACATAGCTTCTGCGTTGGGCCTGGACGTTGCCAGGGTATCAGTAAAGGCCACCACCACCGAAGGCATGGGGTTTGAAGGCGCGGGGGAGGGCATTTCCGCCCAGGCTGTCGCGCTTGTGAGAGGATATAAATGAACAGGATAGCCAGCTTCTCGGTAGATCACGATCATATAGTTCCGGGCGTGTACGTTTCCCGCGTGGACGGGGACGTGACGACCTATGATCTGCGTACCCGCAGACCCAACACGGGCGATCTTATGGATAACGCCTCCATGCATTCAGTGGAGCATATGTTCGCAACATTTGCCCGCAATTCTCAAATGGGTGACAAAATCGTGTATTTCGGTCCCATGGGCTGCCAGACAGGCTTTTACCTGCTGGTCAGGGATGCCGATCACGCGGAAGTGCTTGAACTGATAAAATCAGTGCTTAAGCAGATTCTTGAGTATGAGGGCGAGGTATTCGGAGCTTCCCGCAAAGAGTGCGGAAACTATATCAATCTTTCCCTTGACAAGGCAAAGGCAGAGGCAAAAAGATACCTTGATGCTTTAAGCGGCTGGTCGGTGGAAAAGCTTGCATATCCGGAGGGGGACGCATGACCGGGATAATAGCCGCCATGGAAGCTGAACTGAAGGGGCTGCTCTCATGTCTTGAACTGAGCGGGACCGAAACGATCTCCGGGCGCACGTTTTACTCAGGCAGGCTGGCTGGGAAAGACGTAGTCATGACTGTGTGCGGCATAGGCAAAGTTAACGCTGCCGTGTGCGCGGAAGCCATGATACTGAAATATCATCCCGAGGTGATAATCAATACCGGTGTGGGCGGCGCGCTCAAGAAGGATGTGAGGCTGCTGGACACGGTAGTGGCGTCCTTCGCGGTCCAGCACGATGTTGATACCACTGCGCTGGGTGACCCCAAGGGGCTTGTCTCCACGGTAAACCTGGTGCGCTTCCCCACGGACTGCACACTGAACGAAAAGCTGATAAAGGGAATCACTGCTGCGGGAGGAAGAGCAGTCAGAGGCGGCGTCGCCACGGGAGACCGGTTTGTCTGCTCCGCAGAAGTAAAAAACGCAATAGTCGATGACTTTGATTGCGCCGTATGCGATATGGAGGGCGCTTCCATCGCCCAGGTGTGCTATTTAAACGGAGTCAAATGCGCGATCCTGCGCTCCATATCAGACGGTGCGGATGAAGACGCGACCATGAACTATTCGGAATTCGTTCAGTTGGCCGCGGACAACTCGGTAAAAGCGCTGAAAGAGTACCTGAAACAAGCATAACCCGGACATATTCAGTTAAGGCCTCGTAAATTTATACGGGGGCCTTGTTTTTTATATGGGTGTAAGTTATAATAGTCAAAAATAGTCAAAGTTATATGGAGGCGCGATATGGCAGCGCTCAGCGACAATATAGAAAGATTTATCAAAGAATTACTGCAGGAGGACACCCGCATAGAACTCAAACGCAATGAGCTTGCCCAGTATTTCGGCTGCGCGAACAGCCAGATAAACTATGTCCTGGCCACGCGTTTTTCCATGGACAGGGGCTATCTGGTGGAGTCCCGCAGGGGAGGCAGCGGCTATGTGCGGGTGATAAGGATCAGCGCCACGGACGCCGACCTGCTGGAGACTCTGCTGGAGAGAGTAGGCGCGTCAATCGACGAAGAGAGCGCTGAGGCGATCGTCCACAGGCTTTATGAGCTCAAGCTCATAAGTCTCAGGGAGGCCCGGCTGCTGGACGCCTGCGTGTGCCGGCAGGCGCTCAGTCTCCCCACCAACGCCAAGGACGCGCTCAGAGCGTCCATACTAAAAAACGCGCTGGTACAGGTGTTCAAAAATCTCAGGGAGGAAGACTGAATGCTGTGTGAGGACTGCGGGCTCAACGAGGCCAACGTTGAAATAAGGATGTTTGGCGCAGACGGTGAGGCTGTCGTAAGGCACCTGTGCCAGGACTGCGCCGAAAAGCTGAAGGGCAGTCTGCCGCAGATGCACGCGGTGGACATTTCCGACTTTCTCGGAGCGATACTCGCAAAGATACACCATTTCAGGACCGAGGAAAAAGAAGAAGAGTTTGACGGCGTATGCCCAGAGTGCGGAATGAGCTGGGCAGAGGTCAGGAAGGATTTCAATCTGGGCTGCCCGGGCTGCTACAGGGCGTTCAGGGAACCTATTGAAGAGTATCTGGTCAAGCTGAACGGCAGCGCGATATACGCAGGAGAAGCCCCTTCAGACAGGAGAACGGAAAACAGGGACGTGTACCGGCTCATTAAACTGAAGGAGAGCCTCAAGGCGGCCATAGGCGCCGAGGATTACGAACAGGCAGCGCGGCTCAGAGATGAAATAAGAACGCTGGAAAAAGCGCTGGAGGGAGAACCGAGTGAGGGCTGATCTTTCGGGACGCAGGCCGGGAGCGGCGCTTTTGAGCGGCGCAGCGATAATGCGCAACTACGCCGATACCCCGTTCCCCGTGAAAATGAGTCAGGCGCAGAAGGCAGATATGGAAGACAGGGTCTCTTCCGCGCTGTGCGCCGCTTTTCCCGGGATAGTCACGGGCAAAACACCGGATACTAAAGATGAACCCAGATATCTGAGCGAGATGGCGCTGGACACGGTGTTTTTTGCGGAGCATAACAAAGCGTATGGCACCCGGCTTATGCTGGACACACGCCATCCGATCCTGGCCACGGTCAACCGGAGAGAGCACCTCCTGCTGACCTCCGCGGCGCCGGGAGGGGATATCTACAGGGCATATTCCTTGATAAAACCGCTGGAAAAGGCCTTTGCCGGAGGCGGAGAGCCTGCTTTTGACAGCAATTGGGGCTACCTTACCGCCAGAAGCGGGTATTGCGGCAATGCGTTCTTCGGCTGCTGCCTTATGAACCTCAAGGGGATATGGCAGCTGGAACGGAATAAAGATCTGATAAAAACGCTTATGGGGCAGGGCTTCAGCCTCAGACCGCTGTTTCAGAGAGAAAGTTGCAATCTGCATGTGCTCTCCAATAAGCACCAGCTGGGCGAAACGCCCCAGGATATTATAGCGGAGCTGGAAAGCAAGGCATCCGAGCTTTCAGAGATGGAAACGGACTCTCTGGAGGAGCTTATCTACGACGATGTGGACAGCTTTGCCGACGAGGTAGCCAGAGCTCTGGGCGTGATGCTCAACGCGAGGCTTATGAATTACAGGGAATTGCTCAATCTGTATTCTGTGCTGCGCGCGGGCCTTCTGACTGGCTTTATGGAGGGCGACTGCGCAGAGCTGGACGAGTTTATCGTGAGCATGAGCCCCCGCGCGGTACGGGAAAAGCTGGGGGCGCAGGACGAAAGGGAAGAGGAGCTGACAAGGGCTGAAAAAGTCAGGGACCATATTTCCAGTGAGATAAAGACCAATACTTTCTGACGGAGAAGATAAATAATGATAGCAAGGTGCAATGAACACGGCAACCGGGCGCTGGAGTACGCGCAGCGTGAGGCCGCGATGATGGGCAGGGCGTACATTGGTACAGAGCACCTGCTCCTGGGCGTGCTGAACGATCCCGGAAAAGCCTCGATAGTGCTGGAAGGTATATCGCTCGAGGACGCGAGAAGCGAGATAATACAGCTGGTTGGGAAAGGCGACGACAAGGTCGAGCCGGGCAATCTGTCTTACACTATCCGTTCCAAGACTGTGATGGAGGCCAGCGCGCGGGAGGCTCGGGAGCTGGGACAGGACTATATAGATACTGAGCATATGCTGCTTGCGCTTATGCGTGAAAGGGCAGGTGTCGCCGCGCATACGCTGGTACGCCTGGGGATCGACCTTAACAAGGCGCGCGAAGAACTGATAAACGCGCTGGGAGGCAAAAAGCCGCGCCAGTACGCAGGGATAGACGACAGTCGCACTCAGGGCGGCGGCAAAACGCCAATGCTTGACAAGTACGCCAGGGATCTTGTGCAGGAGGCGCAAAACGGCAAGCTGGATCCTGTCATCGGGAGAGACAGAGAGATGGAGCGCATCATACAGATACTCTCCCGCAGGACCAAAAACAACCCGGTGCTCATCGGCGAACCCGGAGTAGGCAAAAGCTCGATAGCTGAAGGGCTGGCTCAGAGGATCGCTGAAGGCCGCATACCCGAGATACTTAACGGCACACGGATAATGTCCCTCGATATCCCCGGCATGCTGGCGGGGGCGAAGTACCGCGGTGAGTTCGAGGAACGCGTTAAGAGCATGCTCAGCGAGGTCAAGGAAGCGGGAAACATTATCCTGTTCATAGATGAAATGCACACCATGGTGGGCGCGGGCGCTGGAGAAAGCTCCATCGACGCGGCGGCGATAATGAAGCCGGCCCTGTCCAACGGTGACATCCGCTGCATAGGAGCTACGACGCTCAGGGAATACCATAAGTATATTGAAAAGGACGCGGCGCTTGAGAGGCGCTTTCAGCCGGTGAATGTGGGCGAGCCCGGACTTGACGAAAGCATAGAGATACTTAAGGGGCTTAGAGAAAGGTACGAAAACCACCATCACGTGAAGATCACCGACGGCGCGCTCGAGGCGGCGGTAAAGCTGAGCGACCGGTATATCTCAGACCGCTTCCTGCCGGACAAGGCCATAGATCTGGTGGACGAAGCGGCGTCCAGAGTCAGGGTAAGGACTTTCCTTGCCCCGCCCGACATGCTGGAACAGCAAAAAAAGCTGGAGGAGCTGGACGAGGAGATCCGCAGGGCGGTCTTTGACGAGAACTTCGAGCGGGCGGCGGATCTGCGAGACAGCAAGAAGCACCTGACCAATGAGATGGAGGAGCTTAAGAAGGACTGGGAAGCCCGCCGTACACAGAAGATTGAGACCGTGAACGAAGACGAGATAACGCAGGTGGTCAGCCAGTGGACTGGCATACCTGTGTCCCGCATGACGCAGGACGAGGCCGAGAGGCTGCTAAATATGGAGGAGATACTCCATCGGCGCGTGGTAGGGCAGGACGAGGCGATCAAGGCGGTGAGCAAGGCGGTGCGCCGGGCGCGCGCAGGGCTCAAAGACCCCAGACGTCCCATAGGCTCGTTTATATTCCTGGGCCCGACGGGCGTAGGCAAGACCGAGCTGTGCAAGGCGCTGGGCGAAGCGCTCTTCGGGGACGAGGACGCGCTGATACGGGTGGATATGAGCGAGTACATGGAAAAGTATTCCGTGTCCCGAATGATAGGTTCCCCGCCGGGCTATGTGGGCTATGACGAGGGCGGCCAGCTCACCGAACGGGTCAGGCGCAAGCCATACAGCGTGCTTTTGTTCGACGAGGTGGAAAAGGCGCATCCGGATGTATTCAACATACTTTTGCAGGTGCTGGAAGATGGCAGGCTTACCGATGGCCAGGGCCGTGTGGTTGACTTCAAAAACTGCATAATAGTAATGACTTCCAACGCCGGAGCGCATAAAATCGCCACGCGGCGCTCTCTGGGCTTTGACAGCAGTTCTGACGGAGAAAAGACGTACGAAGACATGAAGGAAATGCTGATGGGCGAAGTCAAGAAGCTGTTCAGACCGGAATTCGTGAACCGTGTGGACGAGATAATAGTGTTCCACCCCCTTGAAAAAGAGGACATAGACAAGATCGCGCTGCACATGATGAACGAAGTGGCCAAGCGGATAAAGGAGCGCGGCATAGAACTTGAGGTCACGAGCGAGGCCGCGCAGGTGGCCGCCAGGGCAGGCTACGATTTGCAGTACGGCGCCAGGCCGCTGCGCAGAGCGATCCAGAGGCTGGTAGAGGATGCGCTGAGCGAGGAGATCCTTTCAGGGAATATCAAACTGGGTGAGAGAGTAAGGATGCTCCCGGACGGAGACAGGCTCAAGTTCGTTCATACAGAAGTATAAACGGAGGCAAGTGTGAAAAATATAGCCAGCGTATATAAGATCGGCCACGGCCCGTCGTCATCTCATACCGTAGGTCCGTACAGGGCAGCCATGCAGTTCAAACAGAGTTATCCGGACGCGGACGAGTTCCGGGTCACGCTGTACGGTTCGCTGGCACTGACAGGAGAAGGACACTCCACTGCCAAGGCGATCATGTCCGCACTGCCAAACGCCGTAGTCAGAAGCGACAGGCGCGCGAAGAAGCTGCCTCACCCCAACACCATGCTGTTTGAGGTGATAAAGGACGGGCAGCTGATAAAAAGCCAGAGAGTGTTGTCGGTAGGCGGCGGACAGGTCAAGCTGGAGGGTGAAAGCTCCCGGGACGAAGAAGAGATCTACGAGCTGGAAAGTTTTAGCGGGATATCCGGATACTGCAGGGAACACGGTATTACGCTCAATCAGTATATCGCCGCAAAAGAGCCGGAGCTGAAAGATCATCTGCACTTGATCTGGCAGGCGATGCGCAGAGAAGTCGAGGCAGGTCTGAAATGCGAAGGCGAGCTGCCTGGAGAACTGCACATCAGAAGGAAGGCTAAACTGCTTTACGAAAAACGCTGCTACAATGAGAGCGCTGACGTGACGATGAACCGTTTGGTCGCCGCTTACGCTTTCGCGGCAAGCGAGCAGAACGCTTCCGAGGAGATCGTGGTCACTGCGCCGACCTGCGGCGCGTGCGGAGTGATCCCGGCGGTGTTTTATTACATGCAGAATGACAGAGGCTTCCCGGAGGAGGAGATACTGGACGCGCTGGCAGTGGCAGGGCTGCTGGGAAATCTTATCCGCACCAACGCTTCCATCTCCGGCGCCGAATGCGGCTGCCAGGCTGAGATCGGGTCTGCCTGCTCGATGGCGGCTGGGGGACTTGCCGTGCTTTACAAGCTGTCCACGGACCAGATCGAGTACGCGGCTGAGATCGCTATGGAGCACAACCTGGGCCTGACATGCGATCCTATCTGCGGTCTGGTGCAGATACCATGCATAGAGCGCAACGCCGTCGCCGCCATGAGGGCAATGAGCGCGGTGAACCTCTCCAGGTTTCTGTTCCAGACCCGCAAGATCTCCTTTGACGAAGTGATCTCGACCATGTACCGCACGGGCAAGGACATGAACGAGAAATACCGGGAGACCTCTCACGGAGGACTTGCGGAGATATATAGATCAAAACAGAACACGTAGAAACACTGACCTAATGAACCGCCTCGGCGGTTCATTTTTTATGCACAAGTTTTCCACAGGCGGCAAGATCGAGCGGAGACGGAAGCCGGAGGACGGATGAGACGAGCCCACGGAGTTTTTCCACAGAAAAAGCATATTATCCACAGAACGTTGCTTGTGGAAAAAAAGATTTCATGAGAATTAACAAATAATTAACACATTTTTGAGATGGAAGTAAATGGTAGATTATTCCATTATTGTGGAAAAATGTGGTATAATTGTCCACACACAGAAGGGAGGGAAGCTTGGTGAAGGAATTCAACGGCAGGAGCTTTTTGACGGTGGACTCCAAGGGCAGGCTTTTTCTTCCACAGGGGTACCGTGATCTGCTTGGGGAAAACTTCGTTATTTCCCTTTCTGAAGATCTGAAAACACCGGCGTTTTATACCAAAGAGGACTGGGATAAAAAGAGCGCCTTGCTCAGGCGCATCCCACAGACGGACAGGCGCGCGCACGGGCTGCTCAGGATGATCTTCTCAGCGACCTTCCCGGAGTACAACACCGATGCTCAGGGCCGTGTGCTTATACCGCTGGCGCTGCGTCAGCTTTACGGGCTTAATGAGGGCAGCGAAGCGGTACTGGCGGGCGTGGGAAGCACGCTTGAGATATGGAACGCCGCGGCGTTTGAAGCCAGCATGAACGCTCTTGAGGGCGAGAGTGCGGGCGAAGCGCTGGACTACATTTACGACACATATTTTTCAACAGGCATTGACGCCGGCAAAGGGGACGGGGAAGCATGAGTCAGAAAAGGATAAGCGGCGGTGGATCAAGACCGTACGTCTGGAATGACAATGACAGGCAAGCCCGTACCCGGAGCGGAAGAATGTCGGCGCCTGCCAGGTCCGCAAAGGCGGCCAGACTCAGAAAGGAACGGCAGAAAAGGATGCTGGCGTTCTGCCTGACGGCGGTCATGTGCTGCGCTATGGCAGTATGGTTCGCGCTGGTATGGTCGGGCAGCGCAAGGGCGGACAGGCAACTGGCGGCAGCTTCGGAAAAACGTCAGCAGCTCAGTGAAACGATAGAACGCAGGACGCTTTTGCTGGAAAATGAGATATCCAGCAGAGTCATCTGCCAGGTGGCGGAAGAGAAGCTGTATATGCAGCTGCCTGACACGGTAAAGACCGTGAACGTGTATCTGCCCCCGCGCTCCGGCAGTCAGACTGCCGGAAGATAAGGGAGGGAGACTATGACACTCAGAGAACTGGCGGCGGGTCTGCCCTTTCCGTATGAAATAGCAGGCGACGAAAACACCGAGATAAATGACATATGCACAGACACCAGGCGGCTTAAGAAGGGCGGCCTGTATGTGTGTATCAGGGGACTGAAGACAGATTCGCATCTGCTTGCGCCACAGGCTGAGCAGCTGGGCGCTTCTGCCTTAGTGACGGAAAAAAGACTCGATACGGCTCTTCCGCAACTGCTGGTCAGCTCTACGCGGGAAGCGCTCAGCTTCCTTGCTGCCAGGTTTTACGGTAACCCCGCGGAGGCGCTTAAGCTTATCGGCATAACAGGCACCAAGGGCAAGACCACGACCTCATTCCTGCTTAAGAGCATATTGGAAGCGGCTGGCCACAAGACGGGACTCATTGGCACAGTATGCGTGCTGATAGGGGACAGGGAATACGAGGCAGGGCTGACTACGCCGGATCCGATAGAGTTTCAGAAGATCCTTTACCGGATGAAGGAAGCGGGCATCGAATACGTGATAATGGAGGTATCTGCCCACGCACTGGACATGCACCGCATAGACGGCACACGTTTTGAGGCGGCGGCATTTACCAATCTTTCTCAGGATCACCTGGATTATTTCGGCACTATGGAAAACTATCTTGAAGCCAAGCTCAAGATAATACCGATGGCGGCCAGACTGGTGGTAAACGTAGACGATGCCACGGTGAGACAGGCGGTGGACGCGCGGGGCGCCGAATACACGCCGGTGGGCATCAGGGAAAAAGCGAACGTTTACGCAAACCGAATCGATGTCATGGAAACGGGAGTACGCTTCCTGCTCACCTTCCACAAGCGTTTCCGGGAGGAAATAAACCTGCGGCTGAGCGGCATCTTCAACGTGTATAACGCTTTGACCGCCGCTGCACTTGCTGACGAGTGCGGTGTGGCCCCGGAGCATATAAAAGCGGGATTGGAAGCGATCTCAAACGTGCCGGGCAGGGTGGAACTGCTGGACACCCATACGCCTTACAGAGTCATACTGGACTATGCGCATTCACCCGACGCGCTGGAGAACGTGCTCAGATCACTGAGACAGTCCACACGCAGAAGGCTGATAGCGGTGTTTGGCTGCGGAGGCGGCCGGGATAAAACAAAGCGTCCCATCATGGGTGAGATCGGTGGGCGTCTGGCGGATCTGAGCATCATCACCAGCGATAATCCCCGCGACGAAGAGCCCATGGAGATCATAAGAGAGATCGAGGCCGGCATCAAAGGGGTTACAGAGGCCTATGAAGTGATCGAAAACCGCAGAGACGCGATCAAGCGCGCGCTATCCATAGCGCAGAGCGGAGATACGGTGGTGCTGGCCGGTAAGGGGCACGAGACATATCAGGAGATCAGGGGCGTAAAGCACCCATTTGACGAAAAAGAGATCGTAAGAGAACTGCTGAAGGAAATATAAAGATGAAGCTTTTGATTATTGCGGCGCTTTTGGCGCTGCTTTGCGCATTAGGGGCGTTTTATGTGCTTGAGCCGATACTGAAACGGCTGTCCGCAAGGCAGACCATAAACGAGCTTGGGCCGCAAAACCACATTTCAAAACAGGGAGCCCTGACCATGGGTGGTCTGGGCTTTTTGTGCGTAGGCGCGGTGCTGACTCCAGTGCTTTCGCTTATAGGTAAGGGATGCATACCTCTTCCTTTGCTGTATTCTGTGCTGTGCATGCTGATCTTTGGCGCGATCGGCTTTCTGGACGACTATCTTAAGGTCGTGCGCCGAAGGAGCATAGGCCTCTCGGTGCGTCAGAAACTTGCGCTGCAGCTGGCTGCGGCGCTGATCATGACGCTGGTGGGTCTTGCTACAAACATTTACGGAGTCAGGCTGAGCCTGCCGTTTACAGATACCAGGCTGAACAGCACGGCCGTATACCTGCCGCTCATTCTGTTTCTGTTCGTTGCCGTCGACAATTCAGCGAATCTGCTGGACGGGCTGGACGGGCTGCTAAGCTCCAACAGCGTGATCGTGTTTCTATCAATGGCGGTTTTCCTTGGCGCGACGGGGGTTAAAGAGGGAAACGACGCACTGACTTCACTTGCTCTATTTGCTGTTATAATGGCCTTTACCCTGATGGGCTTTCTGGTTTACAATACGCATCCGGCTCGCATGTTCATGGGGGACGTTGGCTCACTGGGGATAGGCGGGGCGATCGCGGGCATGGCGGTAGCCAGCGGCTGCGCGCTCATGCTGCCGTTTATGCTGGTGACAATGGTCATTTCCAGCCTCAGCGATATACTTCAGCTTATATACATGAGAAAGAACAGGGGCAGAAAACTGTTCAGGATGTCACCGTACCACCATCATCTGGAATTGGGCGGTATGCCTGAAACGCGGATCGTAGCCGTGTACAACGTTCTTACGCTCGCGGGCTGCGCACTGGCTTTGATCTTGTTTTTAAGGGTTTGAACGGATGGAAAGAGTACTTGTATGGGGCATGGCCAAAAGCGGGGTCGCAGCGGCATGCCTGCTGGCAAAAAAAGGCAAACATGTGATCATCAACGACCTGAAGACCGCTCAGCAGCTTGGAGAGGGGCTTGAGCCGCTGCGTGGACTGCCGTTCGAAAACCGACTGGGCGAAAATGTCGAGGATCTGCTTCAGGGAGTGGACACACTTGTCATTTCCCCCGGTATCCCCGCCGATCATCCTGCGGCGGAAAAAGCGCGGGCGATGGGAGCAGAGGTCATAAGCGAGATAGAACTGGCATACCGTTTCTCTCAGGGACTGCTGGTTGGAGTTACCGGCACCAACGGCAAAACCACGACGACAACCCTGCTGGGAGAGATCTTCCGATCCTGGGGCAAAAAAACGTTTGTGGTGGGCAATATCGGGGAACCCTACGCCGCGCATGCGCTTGAGACCGACAAAGACAGCGTTACTGTCTGTGAGCTGTCCAGCTTCCAGCTGGAAACGGTTTCGAGTTTCAAACCGGATATCTCGCTGATACTCAACCTGACCGAGGATCATCTGAACCGCCACAAAACCATGGAAAACTATGCCCGCATAAAGGAACGGGTCTTCATGAATCAAAGGGCCGGGGACGTGCTTGTGCTCAATTATGACGATCCGGTCACCAAGGCAATGGCCGGGCGCGCTAAATGCCGTGTGCTGTTTTTCTCCAGGAAAGAGAGCGTTAAAGAAGGCTCATATATAAAGGACGGAAACGTGGTGTTCGCTCACGCAGGAGGCGAAGAACAGGTCATAAGCACTCAGCAGATTCTCCTTCCGGGCGCCCATAACCTTGAAAACGTGCTTGCTGCGGTCAGCGCAGCCATGGCCGGAGGCGTTCCCGCTGAAAACGTTCGGGAGGTGCTCAGGCGCTTTGCGGGCGTGGAGCACAGGATAGAAACGGTCGCGGAGCTGGAAGGGATCAGATATATAAACGATTCAAAAGGCACCAATCCGGACAGCACTATAAAGGCCGTCGAGGCCATGACAAGGCCTACGGTCTTGCTGCTGGGGGGCAGCGAAAAGAATTCAGACTACAGTCAGATGTGCCGTGTCATAAAAAACTCTCCTGTCAAATATGCAGTGCTTTTGGGAGACACCGGGGAAAAGATAGGCCAGGCGCTCAGCCAGGCGGGCTTTGACGAATATGAATATGTGGGCCACGACTTTGAAAGGGCTATCCAGACTGCGAAAAACCATGCGGAACAGGGCTGGAACGTACTATTGTCCCCCGCATGCGCCAGCTTCGATATGTTCAGGGATTTTGAACACAGGGGAGAGGAATTCAAGCGCATCGTACGCACTCTGTGATAAACAACAACAGACCGCTGAAACAAAGCAATATCGACGACCGGGAATGGGTTGTCGATTTTGTGTCTGAATACGTGGGAGGACAACATGGCTAAAACCGCAGAAAAAAACGGGCGTACGGTAACGCTCATTATCACAGTATGTATTGTGTTCCTGTTGGTCCTGCTGGTGATATACCTTCTGCCCGAGACCAGGGTCAGCCAGGTGCAAGTGAGTTACCTGGGCGCGGCGAGGGAAAAGGCGGCGAGCATGGGCCTGGCAGATGCGGATTTCGTGCGCCGGAGCGAGGTGACCGGGCAGAAGGTCGGAGCCAAAGCAGAATGGGAGGTGCAGGCAAAGCGCCGTATAGCCTCAATGGGCTACTTCAGGCTTGACGAGGTAAGGTTGGACGGTAGCAGCGCGAATCTGATCATCAGCGCCAGGACACCGCTCGCCACCATCTCCACTGCAGGCAGGTACGTTACGCTGGACGAAGACAAATATGTGCTGAGCATTACCGATAAACTGACCGGCAAGGAACCGATCAGGGTATATGGGGCAGAGCTCAGATACCCGACGCTTGGGGAAGTGACGATGGGCGTAAATCAAAGACTGGACGAGGCGCTGGAGATCGCCAAGGTCATAAGGGACAACGGGCTGACAGGAGTGTTCACGGAGATCTCCATGCTGGAAAACCGTGAAGTGAGGCTGGGCACCTACAGGGGAGTGCCGGTCAAGATAAACCTGCGCTTCGACGTGGCGACATCCCTTGATATAGCCAAAAGCATGCTGGACAAAGGAGTGGACGAGGGCAGCATAGAGGTAGCGGGTGAGAACGGGTACTATAAACCTGTTCAGGACACGTTCCAATCCATAAATGGCATGTAAAAAGTTATTGTAATACTTTTGAAATATTTCCATAAAACATATTTACAATTTTGCAAAGGGTGAGTATAATACACCTATAGTGAATCAGGGGCACAGGCAGATTTGGCGGGAGAATCGGATTGAATGAAAACGAGGGTAGCGGCTATCGAGTTCGGCACCTCGAAGATAGTTACGGTAATTGCCCAAAGCAGCGCCAGAAGCAATCATTGTCAGATAGTGAGCTGCAGCAAGGTGAACTACGCCGGGTACGGCTCGGGTGACTGGACAGACTGGGATAGTTTAAATAAGGCGATATATAATTCCATAATAGCGGCGCAAAGCGACGCAGGTACGCCGATAAAGGACATTTACATAGGCGTTCCCTGCGAATTTATGCATGTTAGATGCTCCGAGGCTGAAGTGCCTATAAAGGGCGAGAACGGCCGGGTGAGCATAGAGGATATTCAGGCTGTTGAGGACATGGCGGCGGACGTCATGAACTTCAAGGACTCAGACGATTACGTTATCCACCGTTCACCTGCCTGGTACAGTGTTGACAGAAACGCAAAGACGATGGAGCCGCAGGGGATGAAGGGTTCATTCCTCTCCGCCAAAGTGTCGTTTATAGTGGCCAGCGCGGACTTCGTGGACGATATGCGTGATATAATGGGTCACGTGGGCATAACAATAAACGGATTTTTGTCTCCGGCTCTGGGAGAGCAGCTTTTGTCTACAGATCCCGGCGACCGGGACAACGGGTGCGTTTTTATCGACTCAGGCATGTATAATACGGAAATATCGGTCCTGCGCGGGGACGCGATGGTTCAGCATGCGGTGCTCCCCGTAGGCGGAAACGATATTACCGGCTACCTGGCGGACGAGCTTGAGATCCGATACGACGAAGCGGAAGAGCTTAAGCGCGCGGTCGTAGTGGGGGAGAAAACCAAGACCATGCTCCTGCCCGCCCAGGCCAGGAACAGCGGCCTTTCCCAATTCAAACCGGAGGTCGTGTGCGGTCTGGTGGAGGTGGCGCTGGAAAAAACAGCGAACCTCATCCGGAAGGTCATCGAAGGAGCTAAAGGCGAGCTTGCGCTCAAGAGCGTGGTGTATGTCACGGGAGGCGGGCTCGCGTGCCTGAGAGGAGCCGCTGACTACCTGGAAAACTATTTGGGCAGAAAGGTCAAGCTGGTTGATGACCTGCCCACCAATAAACTCAAAAGCCCGGAGTATGCCAGCGCGCTGGGATTGGTAGACCTGATATTCGACTCCATTGAGCAGAGGTATGACGAACAGCAGACTCTGCCCATGAGAGCTCTGGATACATTTAAGGGGCTGTTTTCCAAAAACCGTCCTGACGAAGAAGAATAGTAAGAAATTATAGTATAGGGGGATGCCTTGTGCTGCAGTATGATTTTGACACAACCAATTTTGCCTCGATAAAGGTGGTTGGAGTAGGAGGCGCGGGAACCAACGCGGTGAACCGCATGCTGGACAGAGGCCTCAAGGGCGTAGAGTTCATTGCGGTAAATACCGACAAGCAGGCTCTTGAGTTGAGCAAAGCGCCGGTAAAGGTCCAGATAGGCGAGAAGCTGACCAAGGGCCTGGGCGCAGGTGCAAATCCTGACATTGGCAAGCGAGCTGCGGAAGAGAGCCGTGAGGAGCTGCTGAACGTCATTCAGGGTGCGGACCTCGTGTTCGTGACCTGCGGCATGGGCGGCGGCACTGGCACCGGAGCGACCCCAATAATTGCTGAGATCGCCCGCAATCAGGGCATCCTGACCATAGGCGTTGTGTCCAAGCCCTTTGCTTTTGAAGGCCGCCAGCGCATGAAGAACGCCGAAAAGGGCATTGCAGAGCTCAAGACCAACGTGGACACGCTGGTAGTCGTGCCTAATGAGAAGTTGCTCGGCTTCGTATCCGAGGCGACCACTATGGAAGACGCCTTCCGCGACGCTGACGATATACTTCGCCAGGGCATCCAGGGCATAAGCGACCTTATCGCGCTGCCTGCCATGATCAACCTTGACTTCGCGGATGTACGCACCGTGATGGAAGGAAAGGGTCTGGCGCACATGGGCATCGGGACCGCCAGAGGAGAGAACCGCATGATAGAGGCGGCAGAGGATGCTATACAGTCTCCCATGCTTGAGACTTCCATTGACGGTGCCAGGAGCGTGCTTATCAACATCACCGGTTCGCAGGATATGACGCTGTTTGAGGTCAACAAGGCTGCCCAGCGCATAC
Organism: Clostridiales bacterium; assembly: GCA_024684375.1. Lineage (GTDB taxonomy): Bacteria > Bacillota > Clostridia > Christensenellales > Aristaeellaceae > RUG14130. The sequence continues at coordinate 23,111 of JAIKWZ010000002.1, read as the reverse complement.
AGCAGTCCGCCGATCCAGAGGCGAATATCATCTTCGGCGCGGGTATTGACGACAGCCTTTCGGACGAGGTGCGCATAACCGTTATCGCTACCGGCTTTGAGAAGCCCGCCGCCCCGCAGAGGGAAGAAGGCTTTACCGCCCTGAGACGTCCCCGCAGCGTAGATGGAGAGGAAAGGCCCCGCACGGGTCTGCAGCAGCCCCTTATGGGCAACGAAGAGGCGCGCCGTGTAAGGAAGGTGCCCCGTCCCGTTCCCGCTCAGGAGGGCCGTCCTGTCCAGCGCCCCAATCCCGCAAGACCCGCGGGCGCTTCCACGGTGCCGCAGCCGCGTACACGTCCTGTGCAGAGCACCCGTGTTCCGGAAAGAAAGGTGGCCAGGCCGCAGACCAGCGCACCCAAGCGTGAAAACCGCAGGGGCTTCGAGGCGGACAGCGTAAACTTCAGTCTGGACGACGAATAATAATACCTGACATTATATGGCGGGGGAGCATTCCCTCGCCTATTGTAATGGGAGGAAAACGATGGATATCACCAAAATAGACATGAATTTTCTGAAGGGCAGCGTGTTCGAGGCCGGGGATTTTGAGTGGCGCGATATTCTTGAAAAGCCATTTGAGATCAGAGGTCTCGCGGTCCATGAGGGGGAAAAGTTTTGCCGCCTGCCTCTTAAGCTCCTGCCTAAGCTTTCAGAAGGCGTGAACAGCCTGGCATGGCATACGGCCGGGGGACGCGTTCGGTTTGAAACGGATTCTCCCATGCTTGCCTTCAGGGTAAGGAGCCTGAATACCGGCATGATGAGCCATATGCCCCTGACCGGCAGCGCGGGAATAGACGTGTATTCGGACGGTATCTTTACGGGGTCCGTGCGTCCTGCCAACGACAGAGGCGGGTACTTTGAAGGCAGCGTGAGCCTTGGTGACGGAAGGCATCTGGTCGAAGTGAACCTGCCTTTGTACAACGGCATCACCAACATGTATGTCGGCGTCTCAAAAGGGAAGAGCGTGTTCGCGCCGAAGCCGTACAGCATAGATGCGCCCGTCGTGTATTACGGTTCTTCAATAACGCAGGGCGGCTGCGCGTCGCGCCCGGGGAACAGCTATCAGGGATTCATATCGCGCTGGCTTGACTCGGATCACATCAACCTGGGTTTTTCCGGCAACGGGAAGGGCGAACCGGAGATGGCGGAGTATATCGCGTCGCTGCGCATGAGCGCGTTCGTGCTGGATTATGACCATAACGCTCCGACCCAGCCGCATCTGATCGCTACGCACGAATCTTTTTATAAGACCGTTCGCTCCGCAAACAAGGAGCTTCCCATAGTGATCGTCTCCCGCCCGGACTGGAGGCACGACGAGCAGTCAGCAAGGGAAAGAAGGGTCATTTGCCGCAGGACATACCTTAACGCTGTAAAAGCGGGGGATAATAACGTTTATTTCATAGATGGGCACCGGCTGTTTGCCAAAAAAGACAGAGAAGACTGCACGGTAGACGGCACACACCCCAACGACTTGGGCTTCTACCGCATGGCTACTGTGATATATCCTGTGCTTAAAAAAGCGCTGGAGCAGAAAAAATGACGTACGCAGATCGCAACGCGCTCCTGGGCATGATAATGGACATAGCCAAACTCATGCTGGTATCGGGGGCTGAAGTTTACCGGGTGGAAGACACGGTTTCACGCCTTGTATGCGCGTACGGCGGAAACAAACCGCAGGTCAACGCCGTGCCGTCAAGCATAATCGTGACATGTGAGTTTGAGGGAGTGGAGCATTCCTCTTTACGCCGCGTGACCGACAGCGAGACTGACATGGAGCTGTTGGACAGGCTCAATAACCTGTCCAGGGAGCTGTGCTCCCGGAAGCCGGAGCTGCCTGAGGCGAAAACCATGTTTGAGACCGCAGTCCGCAAAAAAGAGTATACGCCGCTGCAGCTGTGCCTGGTGTACGGCTTTACCAGTGCGGCATTTACCATGTTTTTTAAGGGAATGTGGCTGGACGCGCTGGCGAGCCTGCTGATCGGCACAATGCTGTACTGGGTCAAGCGCGGGATAAGCGCACAAGGCGGCAACAAGGTGTTTATAGACCTGCTTGGCGGTGCGTTTGCTGCGTTTATGGCGGCTGTGTGCGTGAGGCTTGGGCTTGGAAGGGACGCAGACAAGATCATCATCGGCGTAGTCATGCTGCTGGTGCCGGGAGTGGAGCTGCTGACCGGCTTCAGGGATTTCATCTCCGGCGATATACAGGCGGGAGTCATGCACATCTCGGAAGCTTTGTTTTTAGGAATAATCCTGGCGGTCGGCGCGGCGGGAGTATTGATTGCTACGAGCAGGCTCGGACTATAGGGGGAAAAATATGCTGAAAGACTGGATATTACCCCTGCTTTGGGCGGCCTCAGGTTCGATCGGTTTTGCGTTCATTTACCATATGCGCGGCAAGAAGCTCTGGTTTAACGCTCTGGGAGGCGCTATGACATGGCTGGTGTATCTGTTTGCCATGGAGATGAAGCTGAACGAAAGCTTGTGCTACGCCATAGCCGCGGGCGTAGGCACACTGTATTCAGAAATAATGGCCCGTGCGCTCAAAACACCCGTCACAACATTCGTTATTGCCGTCAATATACCGATGATACCGGGCGGTTCGCTGTTCTACAGCCTGCTGGGACTGCTGGAAAACGATATGGATGTATTTGTCCAAAAAGGAAAATATGCCCTGGGCGTTTCGGTAGCATTAGCCATGGGCATATTCGTTGCAACTATGATCTTCAGGCTGGTGAGGAATATGTATTCCCGCCGCAGGGCCTACTGAACGATAGGCATCTCCACGCTTCGGGCCATAGTAACGATCTGAGATTCCAGAGAGATCGTCACGTCGTTTACAAGCTGTGTGACGAACTCAGGCTTTTGCATGGTACGTACCAGTTCGTCCTCGATGCATTTGCGCTGTTTTGAAGAGGAAAGGCTGCTTTTGAGGGATGAGCCGACCAGTTTGCGCATAAGGCGCGGCAGGTCGGCTTTTCTGACGGCGCTGTCCACTGCCTGCTTGCCCAAAAAGCCTACCACAAGCCCTATCGCCGCGCCGGCTATCAGCCCGATCGGGCCCTCAGCGAGCAGCGCCACGGAGCCGCCTCCGCACAGCGCCGCGGTAACGGCGGCGGATACGATATAGGTAAGAGTCGAGAAAAATCGATTTTCAAGCATGATATCCATTTTTTCGGGACCGGCCAGGTAATGCACAGCGCTTAAAGACATGGATGACCTGTCTACGCTGTGGGCGCGGCATATCTCGTCAAGCCTTGGCTGCAGACGGCGGAACAGCTGCCTGCACCAGTCGTTGACCACCGGCTTAAGCTCATCGATCCTGTCCAGAGCTTTGAGCAGCTGCTCGGTACCTTCGATGATAGGCCTGTCCAGCTCGTCTATCGTGCGGATCTCGCCTTTTTTCCACTTGTCGAGCGCGCTCATTACCACATCGTTTATTATCCTGCCGGACAGGGCGCTGGCCATGGGGACCGTAAGCCAGGGAAGAGACTCTTCGACCAGCTTTTTTATATCTCCGCTTTTGAAGAAAGCGTCAATGTCCTGATAAAAATCGCTCAGCCGCTTGTCCACACGGCCCGCGTAGGCAAGACCTTTGGCAATGGAATACTCCGGCTCGGGGCAGATGACCACTCGGGCGTCCGGGAATTCCTGGACGCAGGCGTCCCTGAAAAAGGCCATACGGGACGCGCCGCCGGTCAGTATCAGCAGCTCAGGCGGATTATCTGCTGTGGCGAGCTTAGCGTGGCGCATCAGGTCACTTAAGCATTCCTGGAACGTGGCTCCGCGGAGCTCTTTCATGGGAGTGGAGATGATGGCGGCCATCGTTTCCTCGTTCAATTCAAACCTGAGTTTGATGGGCTCATCGTAATAAATCGTTTCGGAAGCTACGCAGGGGGCAGTCTGCCAGCGCGTTTCGTCCAGAAAATACTGTTCTTTAAGGCGTCTGGCGCAGATCTCACAGCGGTTTTTCCAGGACGCGGATTCGCTGAATACAGAGAGGATGTCTTCTTTGTTTGGGCTTTTGCTTACGGCTTTTTCGAGCATGCACGCTTCGATAAGCCCTCCACCCAGGGATACGTCTCCAAAGGTGCCTATATCGGACTCCCTGCCGTTGATTATGTAAGCAAAGTCGGTGGTGGAGGAGCCGATGTCGATTATAAGCGTGGTCTTGCCCAGCATTTCCGGCGCCACGGCAAGGGAGTGTGAATAACGCGCATAGAAAAATGCCGCGCGGCTTTCCGAAACGATGTGCACGTTTTGAAAGCCTGCCTTGCGCATTATTTCAGAGTAGCGTTCGCGGTCGTTTTGCTTCCAGCCGGCGGGGCAGCCCACGGCCACATAGCTGTCCGGAGCAAACAGCTCAGGGTCTTCCTTTTCAAGAGCAGCCTTTAAGCCGTAAGCGAAGCGCTCGATATCCATTTCTGAGTCCAGCGAGGTGAGGTAGCGGCTTTTGAAGCGGCTTCTCAGATGAACTACCTTGGGATCGAGCAGCGCTTCTTCGCCGACCTTGACTGTGTTTGAACTCATTCCGACAACAGATATAATGCTGCCCTGCCCGTTTACAGGCAGTATAACGGGTTCTATTACACTGTTTTCCTCAAGCAGCGCGACGCAGCTTTCACCGTCGCCTATGTCTATGCCTATATAGCGCATTATGCCTCTCCATCCTCGGCGATATTGAGTATAGCCATCCCCTTGGCGACCAACTGTCCTTCCTTGACGACAGCCGGCACTATAGTGCGGCTCTGGCGTTTGGTTGGCATCACGTCAAACAGCGCTTTGCAGTCTGCAGAGTACTCAAGGAAATCGTACCCCTTGCTGATGGAAAGCGCGGTTATGGCGGTCATAAGCTCGTCAGGCACGCTGGAAGGGTCTTCCCTTTTGAGACCGGCGGCCAGCGTGATAATGCGCAGCATTGAGTCATCACCTTCGCTGCCCTCAGGAGGGATGGACAAAAACGCGTCAAGGTCCCTGTCGATAGCCTGCATCCGTCGCTCGGCAAGCGACAGCAGCGCGTCCATGTCCACGGATTCTGATGCGGAGACTTGACTGTCATTACGGGGAAGGAAGTAACCCACCAAAGCCAGCGCCGCGGCAACCACAACAAATAACGCCAAAACGATTTTGCTTTCCTGCCAGAGCATGTATACGGCTGCAAGGGCGATAAGCGCGCCCAAACCGGTCAGAAGCAGGTTGGTGTTGAAAAACTTGCCTTTCGTCCGCTTGATCTGGGGAGGATTCATTGTATCGAAGGCGGAGATAAGCCCGCCTTCGTGTGAAAAGAGTATGCTGCCTAACTGTTTTGCGTTGGACGAAGGCAACTGTGAAAGAGTGAGAGACTGGGTCTCACTTATGATATCGTTGAGCGTCCGCGCGGCTTCATACGGCGGAAGGCTCTCCGGGAAGCGACCGCTTTCCCTTAAGGCTCTGAAATGTTCTGCGGCAAGTGCCATGATAATACTCCGTTATTCTGCGCCGAAAGCGGCGCGGTCATAAAACACCATTTTTATTATATCACGTTTCTTATATTGTTTCAACCCGCATGTGACAAGCGGTTTTGGATCGGAGCTTCTTCGGTCAACGGTACATTTTTCGCATCTGCGCCAAAGCCCGGAGGCGCTGCCCCGGGCTTTGAGTTCAAAAGTGTAATGTGTTAGCCGCTCAGCTATTGCTTTCTGCGTTTTTCCAGGGGGATAAGCCGTTCCTCATCGGGAACGAGATCCCCGCTCTTGGGTTCATAGCCAAGCTTCATGTAAAAGCCGACAGCGGTGATGGAAGCGGGGATCTCCACCCTGTCCGCGCGGAGGAAATACTCATCTTTCTCGAGGATAGAAATAAGCCTTTTTCCGACACCGAGCTTCTGGTGCTCCGGGTCGACGAATACGGTGAAAATGCCGCTCTCGTCAGTTTTGCCCCAGAAAGGGCCTATGGATGCGCAACCTATAACTGCGCCGTCTTCCTCGGCCACATAGAAGTGCCTCTGCGACGCGCAGGCACTGATGAATTGGGGATTCATGCGCTGTATAAGTTCTTCGATCTGGTCGGCGGGATAATCTTTGGCGTTGGAGATACTCAGCGTCTTGGCGATCATGCGGCTGACCGCGCTTTCATCGCCGGCTCTGAACCTGCGGATCAGCACGCTTCACCCTTTAGCAGACAGTCGCTCACTTTATCCACTCCTGCGCCTACCAGCGCAGCGCTGCGGGGAGCGGAAGCGAGACCTGCCGTGAGAAGATTGACTTCTTCCGATGTCACGTTTTTGAACCCGGCGCTCATTTCTTCCAATGAAAGGGTTTGGTTAAGCAGCAGCAATCTGCGTCCGGCCAGCTTCATTCTGGCGGAAGATTGCTCCATGCCCATTATAAGCTGTGCCAGAGTCTGCTGCTTGGCCATCTCGAACTCCTGAGCTGTAACGCCTTTTGAAGCGATGAGCTCGATCTGGGAATTGAGCAGCTTCACGACCTCGACGGCGTTGTTCGGGCTGGCCGCCGCGTAGAGGAAGAACATGCCAGCAGGCCGTGTGGACCCTATAGAAGAGTATACGCTGTATGCAAGACCGCGCTCCTCGCGGATGCTCTGGAACAGGCGGCTGGACTGGCTCCCGCCAAGTATAGAGGACAGTATGCTCCATGCGTAATTGTTCTTTTCGCCGGTTTTAGGACCGGGGAAGCCTACACAGATGTGGATCTGTTCTATATCCTTGGCTTTTCGAAGTATCTTAGGGGCGGCTTTGGGCGTGCCGAATACGGGGCGCTTTTTACCAAGAGGCTGCCAGGTGCCGTACAGGCTGCAAGCCTGGGAAAGGAACGCGTCCCAGTTGTAGTTTCCGGCGATAGCCAGCACCGCGCCCTCAGGACGGTAGCGCAGAGACATATAATCCGTGATATCCTCTCTTTGAAAGCTTTTCACGTTACGGGCTGAGCCCAGCACGGGGCGGCTTAAGCGGGAGGAGGGGAACTGTGCCTGGTTGAGCAGCTCGAATACCAGATCGTCGGGAGTGTCTTCAGCCATGGAGATCTCTTCCAGCACAACGCCTTTTTCCTTTTCGATGTCCTCGGGATCAAGGCGAGAATTGAGCACCAGATCGGAGATCATGTCCATCGCCAGAGGCACGTGCTCAGTAAGCACGCGGGTGTAGAAGCAGGTGTTCTCCACGTCAGTAAAGGCGTTTAGCAGGCCGCCTACAGCGTCCATTTCCTGAGCGATCTGCTTCGCGCTGCGCTTGTAGGTGCCCTTAAACAGCATATGCTCAATGAAATGGCTTATGCCGTTTTGTTTAGCGGTCTCGTAGATGCTGCCGCTGTCGACCCACAGCCCCAAAGAAGCCGTGCGTATGCCGGGCATTGGCACGCCGATTATCCGTAAGCCGTTGTCGAGTGTAAAGAGCTGAAATTCCATTTTGCCTCCATAATACTAAAGACAGCCGCGTGAACGGCTGCCTTTTCAGCAAGAAAGCTTAGTCTCTGCGGCCGCCGTTTCTGGAATCCCTGCGGGGAGCGGGACGGCGCACAGGCATGGCGTCGTTGTCGTAAACGATATCGTTCCTGACCAGATTTATACGGCCCTGAGAGTCGATCTCCGCCACGCGGCACTCCAGCGTGTCGCCGATGTTCACTACGTCTTCGACTTTCTCGACACGCTTGTTGGCCAGCTTGGAGATGTGGATCATGCCGTCCTTGCCGGGAGCGTATTCAACGAACGCGCCGAAGGACATTATGCGCGCTACCTTGCCGGTAAACACGTCGCCGACCTTGAGCTCGCGCACGATACCTTCGATCATGCTCTTGGCGCGCTGAGCCATTTCGGCGTTCTCGGTGGCGATATACACATTGCCGTCGTCCTCGATGTCGATCTTGACGCCTGTCTCCGCGATGATGGAGTTGATCATCTTGCCCTTGGGTCCGACGACTTCGCCAATCTTTTCAGGGTTGATCGTGAACTGGATGATCTTGGGGGCATACTTGGACAGCTCGGGTCTGGGAGCGGGCAGGGTCTCCAGCATTTTGCCCAGTATGTGCATGCGGCCGTCGTAAGCCTGAGCAAGCGCCTGACGCAGGATAGCCTCGTCTATGCCCTTGATCTTGATGTCCATCTGAATAGCGGTGATGCCCTTGGCAGTACCGGCTACCTTGAAGTCCATGTCGCCCAGGAAGTCTTCAAGACCCTGGATATCGGTGAGCACGGCCACCTTGCCGGTGTTTTCAACGTCCTTGATCAGCCCCATGGCAACGCCCGCGACGGGTCGCTTGATGGGCACGCCGGCGTCCATAAGCGCGAGGGTCGAGCCGCACACGGAGGCCTGGGAGGTAGAACCGTTGGAAGACATGACCTCGCTGACCAGCCTTAAGCAGTATGGGAACTCTTCAACGGAGGGGATCATGGGGCGCAGCGCCCTTTCTGCGAGCGCGCCGTGGCCGATCTCGCGGCGGCCGGGTGTGCGCAGGGGCTTGGCTTCACCGGTGGAATAGCCGGGGAAGTTATAGTGATGCATATAGCGTTTGGTGGTCTCGGGGGTGATGCCGTCCAGTATCTGGACCTCGCTCATGGGCGCCAGGGTGCAGATAGTCATGACCTGAGTCTGCCCGCGGGTGAACACGGCAGAACCGTGGGGACGGGGCAGCACGCCGGTCTCGCACCAGATGGGACGGACTTCGGTGAGCTTTCTGGCGTCGGGACGGATGCCTTCGTCGATTATACGGCGGCGCATGATCTCCTTCTGGATGGCGTACAGCGCGTCGCCGACTTCAGCCATGCGCTCGGCGTACTTCTCGGCGAAGTGCTCGTTGACTTCGGCTTTTACCTGCTCTTCGCGCGCCTGACGCTCGGAGCGGTCGAAGGTCTCGAACATCCACTTGACTTTGTCATATGCGTATTCGCGCACGTCTGCTTTCACGTCGTCGCCGGGGAGCTGCAGGGGGAATTCCTGCTTGGTTTTGCCAATCTCGCTTACAATGGTCTCCTGGAACTCAACGATGCGCTTAACCTGCTCGTGGGCAAAGAGGATAGCCTTTAACATGACTTCCTCGCTCACCTCGTTGGCGCCTGCCTCGACCATGAGCACGGCTTCTTTGGTGCCGGCAACGGTCAGATCCAGAGCGCTGACCTCGCGCTGCGCCTGGGTGGGATTGATCACGAACTCGTCGTCCACCAGGCCGATGTTAACGGCGCCAACGGGGCCGGCGAAGGGGATCTGGCTCACGCACAGGGCGGCAGATGCGCCGATCATGGCGGGGGTCTCGGGAGAGCAGTCAAAATCGACGCTCATCACGGTGGCGGTGACCGCCACGTCGTTCCTCATTCCCTTGGGGAAGAGGGGACGCAGGGGACGGTCGATAAGACGGCTGGTGAGGATGGCTTTCTCACCGGGACGGCCTTCGCGCCTGTTCCAGGAACCGGGGATGTGACCCACGGAATACAGCTTTTCCTCATAGTCCACGCCCAGAGGGAAGAAGTCGATGCCGGGACGGATGGTCTCGCTTACGGCGGCGTTGACCAGCACGGCGGTTTCGCCGTAGCGCACGAAGGTGCTGCCGGCGGCCTGTTCGGCGTACTTGCCGAACTCCAGAGTGAGCGTGCGTCCGCCCAGCTCCATAGAATAGCTCTTGAACATGTTTTTCCTCCAAAATTAGATGAGATCTTCAGGAGAAAACAGCGCCGTAGCCTTGTCCCCGCAGGGATGAAGCGCGGCAAGCAATTCTGTCGCGCTTCATCCCTACAGCGAAACTGTCTCTCCTCAGGCATTGCGCCGTCCCACGACTGAGACGGCGCAATACAGCGCAATTACTTGCGCAGACCGAGCTTGGCGATCAGGGCGCGGTAGCTTTCGATGTCGGTGTTCTTGAGGTAGTCAAGCAGACCCCTGCGCTGACCGACCATCAGCAGCAGACCGCGGCGGGAATGGTGATCTTTCTTGTTGAGCTTGAGGTGCTCATTCAGGTGGTTGATGCGCGCGGTAAGCAGCGCGATCTGAACCTCGGGGGAACCGGTGTCACCCTCGTGACGGCCGTACTCGGCGATAATGGAACTCTTGTCGATGGTCATGGTTTTTCCTCCCATACTTCTATTTCCCTTAAACGCAGGGGGACGTCGGGAAATCGTCTGCCCGCGCATAAGGATGTGTCGGCACAAAACCGCACTTTGAATTATACCACATGAACAGCGGCGAAAATCGAATTTCAGGTAAATTATTATTCAAATCACATGTTAAATCTATCGAAAGGCAGTGACCTGACTCTACGGGAATACCTGTGTAATATTTTTGTCACAATATTGAAATCATTCGCAATATATGATACAATCGTACGGACTCTGGGAAAGTATGAGCATTGATAGCATGAAGTTCATTGCCTCGGCCGCGTTTGGCATGGAAGGGCTTACGGGACGCGATCTAAAGCGTTTGGGAATAAACGACGTCCAGGTCATGAACGTCGGCGGCGCCCGCTTTGAAGGCAGCTTTGCCGACGCGATGCGGGCAAGCCTATGGCTGAGAACGTGTGACCACATATATCTTGAAGTGGGTGAATTCAGGGCGACTACCTTCGATGAGCTTTTTGAGGGTGTGAAGGCGCTGCCCTGGCAGGACTATATACAGCGGGACACGGCTTTTCCGGTAAGAGCAAACTGCGTGAAAAGCACGCTGATGAGCCCCTCGGACGTTCAGAAAATCACCAAAAAAGCGATGGCGGACAAGCTTTGCGCGCGCTATGGCCTGCGTGTCATGCCTGAAACAGGCCCCAAAATGCAGGTAGACGTAAGCATACGCAGCGATCTGGTGAGCGTGTGTCTGGACGCCAGCGGGGAACCTCTGTCCAAAAGAGGCTACCGTACCTGGAACGGGGAAGCGCCGCTCAGGGAGACGTTGGCTGCGGCGATAATACTGCAAAGCGGTTGGCATCCATGGCAGCCGCTGTATGACCCCTGCTGCGGCACGGGCACGCTGCTTATCGAGGCGGCGTTCGTCGCGCTAAACCGCGCGCCGGGGCTTAGAAGGGCTTTCGCGATGGAGGATTGGCCGTTCTTAGACAGAACTGAGCTGGACGCTGTAAGGCGCGAAGCCCAGAGCAGATACGACGAATGCTATAATCGCGAGATACATATCGCCGGCTCGGATATAGACCCTGACGCGGCAGAACTGGCTAAACGCCACATAAGGCAGGCGGGACTGGGGGACAGGATAGATATATCCGTTTCCGACATGCGTGATGTTACGCTAAAGGGCGAGCCGGGCATGATAGTGGCCAATCCGCCCTACGGCGAGCGCATAGGCGATAAACGCGTGGCTCACGCGGTCGCCAGGCAGCTGGGTGAGCTGGCAAGGCGCTGTCCCGACTGGTCGCTGACTGCTTTTTCTGCGGATATGGGTTTTGAGAGAGAATATGGCCAGCGCGCAGCGCGCAGACGGCGGCTGTACAACGGCAAGATCGAATGCGAGCTCCACATGTTCGAGCCTGCCGGAAACGCCGGAAAGCGTGGAGGCAGGTGAAACCGGTCTTTAACCGCCCGCCCCTGACCGCAAACGATACGGCGATGCTGAGCCCGGGCAGGATCCGCCCGGAGGGATGGCTGGGCGATGGCGCCAAAAACGCTCTGAGCGCCCTGAGAAGCGCAGAGAGAGCAGTCCGTGAAAGCGCGATCGACTTAAAAACCTGTGAGTTTTACCGGGATCTCGGCCTGCTGAGCGCCACGCTGGGTGACGAAGACGGCTTAAGCTGCACCGCGGAGTTTATCGAAAGGCTGAAAGCGACCCGTAAAGAAAATGGTTTTTTCGGCCCGGAGGACGGATGTGACCTGTCGGCGCAGTTTGAGTGCCTGGATCTGCTGCTTGAATACTTTGCCTGCACGACCGACAGATCCGCTCTGGAAATGATAGACGGTTTTCTCAGGTGGGAGTATCTTAACCTGAAAAAGCGTCCGCTCAATGGCTTTTCCGCTTACAGAAGCGGTGAAAACATATACGTCGCACTGAAAATGTACGATCTGAGCGGACAAAAATACCTGCTTGAGTTGTGCGCGCTCCTCAGGGGGCAAAGCTTCGATTGGGTGAGCGAATTCAACACTTTTCCCCAAATACGGTCCATGTCGGAGGCCATGCCCTGGAAGGATTTGGAAAAGGGGCTAAAGCAGGAAACGGAGCGGGGAAAGGGAAGATATACCGAGCTTTTAATGCGTACCCACGGCGTAAACGTGGCGATGGCGCTTAAGACACCCTCTCTGCTGGGTCTTATCCGGCCTGGCTTCAGGGAAACACAGGCGTTCAGTGTGGGATGGAGCAAGCTTTTGCGCCTGCACGGCACTCCTAACGGGGTGTTTTCCTGCGACGAATTACTGGACGGCGCAAGGGACGCTGGCACACTGACAAACGCTGCGGCGGAAACGCTTTGGTCGCTGGCCGTGCTGGAGGAAATAGACGAGACCAACAGGGAGATCCCTTCCGCATTCGAAAAGATCGCCTGCAATCTGCTGCCCGCCATGTTTTCGGGGGATGGGAAAGCTGCGCAGAGGCTCCAGACCTCAAATCAGACCCGTATCGTGACGGGGAAAGAGAACTATTATAACGGCCCGGAAAGCGGCAACAGCTTTGTGTCCGTTGACAGCGACCCGTTCGCTCTGAACGGCATCGCGCGCATGTGGGCGTATGCCGCGCGGGGACTGTGGTATCAGACTTCGGACGGAGGGCTTAAGGCGGCAAGCTATTTCCCCTGCGTTTTGGCGGCAGTAACGGATGGAGTGAGGATCCGGGTGCGCGTGGATGGCGGCTACCCGTTTTCGGACGAGGTCACTATCGGGATCAGCGCAGAAAAGGAGACAGAATTCCCCCTGTATCTGCGTGTGCCTCCTTGGGCGGAAAACCCGGTGATCTGCCTCCCCGGAGGCGAGATCATGGCTGTAAAAGCGGGGGAAACCACCTGCTTAAGGCAGAAATGGGACAAACGCAGTTTGGTAAGGCTGGTCCTGAATACCAGAGCGCGCGCAAGGACGCTGCCAGGCGGACTTATGGGCATAATGTACGGCCCCGTGCTGATGGCTCTTGAACCCGCTCAGGGAGAAGACGCTTCGAAACTGCGCCTTACGGAAGACGCGCCGACCAAGACGGTTAACGATACGGGCTCGTGGCGGGACTTCAAGACGCTCGTCAAACTCAGGGACGAAACAAATCAGCAGGTCACGCGTACGCTGACCGCGTACGCATTCACGGAAAAACGAATTTGCGCCTTTGTACAGGCGAAGACGGAGGAACATGATGCGTAGACTATTTGCGATATTGATAATCATAGCGCTGGCGGGAGCGGTGGTGCTCTACCCCAGCCGGGAACATACATATGCGCAGGGAAACGCGGAAAAGTCTGCCCCTCAGTTTACGCCGGTGCCCACTGCTACGCCGGTGCCAACGCCCACGCCTGAGCCTACGCCGGTGCCGACACCCACGCCCGAGCCTACACCCACACCGTACATGGTCAAAACCAGTGCGCTGTATGAGGGCGTAAATGACGGCAAAGACTCAAACGACGTCAAACGTCTGCAAAACCGCCTTAATGAACTGGGCTACTTTTTCGGCGCTATCGACGGCAAATTCGGGCCGGGAACCGCCAACGCGGTAAAGTATTTCCAGAAAGTGAACGGCCTTGAAGTAACTGGCGTAGCGGACTTCCGTACGATAGACTACATCTATTCCGAGGATGCGATAATGGATCCGGCGCCCACGCCCACTCCAATGGCGCAGGGCGTCCAGGGGGATGACGTGAAGGCGCTGCAGGAAAAACTGATCCTTTACGGCTTCCTGACCGGTGACGCGGACGGAAACTTTGGGCAGAAGACCGAGGCGGCGGTGAAGCTGGCGCAGGAATATGTGAAGGATATGCTTGAAAGGCGTTATAAGGCCTATCCTACTCCTTCACCCGCCCCCACTTCGATATGGATCACGCCGTCTCCCACCCCGAGGGTGACGCCTACGACAAAGGTAAATCCCAGCACGGGGATGACTGAGCTTGACTTTACCGTGATGCCGACTCCCACTCCTACGCTGAGCTTCGGCCCCAGCGCCACGCCGTGGGAAGCGGACGGGACCGTGTCAGGCGAGCTGCTGGAAGCGCTCAACGACAAAAACTTTGAGACTTGCTACACTGACGTGAAAAACGGCGACAGGGGCACGGAAGTAAAGCGCATACAGAACCGGCTGGTCACGCTGGGTTATCTGCGCAGTGCGGACGGCGTGTTCGGAGCCCAGACGGAGAGGGCGCTTAAGTACTTCCAGTCCCGAAACGCGCTGCCGCAAACGGGCAAAGGGAACCGGAATACCCTCCTGGCGCTGTATTCGACCCGCGCAAAGGGTTCCGATACCATAGTGACGGAGTATAAGATCACGGTGTCGACCGCAAAACAGAAGGTTTACGTGTACAAGTGGAACGGACAGGGCTTTGACAGCAAGCCCGTCAAGACGTTCAAATGCTCCACGGGCATGAACGACACGCCTACCCCCAAGGGCACTTTCTGGAATACGGGCAGGATAGGCGGCGAGTGGTACTACTTCAAGGATTTTGACTGCTGGGCGCGCTATGCCTGGGTCATTGACGGAGGAGTGCTGTTCCACTCGGTCATTTACTCTTCCAACAACGTCAACAGTTTAAGAAGCGGCACAGTCAGGCAGCTGGGCAAAAAAGCGTCCCACGGCTGCGTCAGGCTGGCTGTAGAAAACGCCAAATGGATCTACGACAACTGCTCCGCAGGCACGCCCGTGACGGTGGAATAAAGCATGAAGCATAAGATCAAGGCGGTGGAGGAAGGCTCTATCGCCTGGCAGCTGGGCATAAAGCCGGGAGACGCCCTGATAAGCATAAACGGGGAAGAGGTCATCGACTTTGTGGACTACCAGGCGCTTTCCAGTGAGGAAGACATGGTGCTTTCGGTGGAAAGCGCCGGTGGGATAACCGATTATTCCTTCCAGAAGGACGCGTATGAGCCGCTGGGCCTGGAGTTCTTCGGGGACATGCTGGGCAAGACCCGTGACTGTGTTAACCACTGCCGTTTCTGCTTTGTGGATCAGCTGCCCCCCAATGCCCGTCCTACCATGAAGGAAAAGGATGACGACTGGCGGCTGAGCCTGATGATGGGCAATTTCATAACTCTGACAAACGTTTCCGACGCGGAGCTTGAAAGAATAATCAGGCGCCGCGCTTCTCCGTTATATATATCGGTCCATGCCACGGATAACAGGGTCAGGAACGACCTGGTGCGCCCCTTGACAAAGTGTGATATAATGGAAAGGTTACGGGCGCTTAAGCAGGGAGGGATATCCTTCCACGCACAGGCGGTGGTATGCCCTGGCATAAACGACGGGCCTGTGCTCAAAAAGACAATAGATGACCTGCTGAGCCTGTACCCCGCGTGCCTCAGCTTCGCTGTGGTGCCTGTGGGGCTGACACGTTTCAGAAGCGGGCTTGACGATCTGAAACTGTTCGACCGCGCATCCGCGAAAGCGCTGCTGGACCTTGTGAACCCGATACGCGCGTTCTGCAAAGGGCATTTCGGCTCCAATTTTGTTTTCCCATCCGACGAAATGTACATCCTTGCGGGAGAGGAGCTGCCCGCGGACAGCGAATACGAGGATTACAGCCAGATAGACAACGGCGTGGGCCTGTGCAGGAGCCTTATGACCGAGTTTGAGTACGCATACGCTGACCTTCCGAAGAAGTACAAACGCACTACTTTGGGTGGCAGGAAGCTGCTTGCGGCGTGCGGGGTTTCTTTTCAGCCGATACTTGAAAAACTGCTGGCTGAACACCCTGTAAGCGGTGTGAACATTAAGGTCAAGGGGGTAGTAAACCGTTTCTTCGGGGACACGGTCACGGTCTCCGGGCTGATAACGGGCGGTGACCTTATCGACCAGGTCAGGGAAGAAGACTGCGAAGCGGTGCTCATTACCGGCACCATGCTGCGTCAGGAGGACATGCGCTTCCTTGATGACATGCTGTTAACAGAAGCTGAGCAGAAGCTGGGCAAGCCCATAATCCCCGTAGGCAGGACTGGAGAGGATCTGCTGGAAGCCATCAAGGCGTTTTCGGACGTTTGAAAGGATCATATGACCTTAAGCGACAGAATAGACCTGCTTATGCCGAAGGTGCTCAAGCCTTCCCGGTACATAGGCAACGAGTATAACTCCATAATAAAGGACCCTGCGTCGGTCCAGGTAAGATACGCGCTCATGTTTCCGGACGTGTACGAAATTGGCATGAGCAACCTGGGCATCAAGATACTCTATCACACGCTTAATAGAAGGGACGACGCATGGTGCGAAAGGGTGTTCACCCCCTGGCCGGACATGATGGAGCTTATGCGGCAAAACGACGTCCCGCTGTTTTCAATGGAAAGCCGCACGCCCGTAAAGGAATTTGATCTGCTGGGCATATCCCTGTCTTACGAGATGAGCTACACCAACGTGCTTCAGAGCTTAAGCCTTGCGGGCATACCGCTCAGAAGCTGCGACAGGAAGGATGGGCCGATAGTGATCTGCGGGGGGACCTGCGCGTTCAACCCCGAGCCGCTGGCGCCGTTTGTGGACCTGTTCACCCTGGGGGACGGTGAAAACACCGTGCACCAGTGCGTGGAGCTGATAAAAGACGTGAAAAGCAAGGGGCAGGGCAGGGACGAGTTCCTTCGCCGCGCCGTAAGGGAAGTGGACGGCGCTTATGTGCCGTCGTTTTATGACGTGAGCTATGACACGGACGGCACGGTCGCCTCGGTCACTCCCAAAGAGGGCACCGACGCGCCCGCACTTGTAACTAAAGCCCTGGTCAACGACCTGAATAAAGCTGATTATCCTGAAAAGCTGATCGTGCCTTATTCCGAGGTAGTGCATGACCGCATAATGCTGGAAATATTCCGGGGCTGCACCCGGGGCTGCCGCTTCTGCCAGGCAGGGATGACATACCGTCCCGTAAGGGAAAGAAGCGTTCCAAGGCTCATGGACCTGGCAAAAAAGCTGGTTGCTTCCACCGGTTTTGACGAGATCTCGCTTATGAGCCTGTCCAGCGGCGACTATTCCTGCCTGAAGGAACTGGCGCATCAGATGGTGGAGGAGTTCGCGGCAAAGCGAGTTAAGATCTCCCTGCCATCGCAGCGCATAGACGCGTTTTTGAAGGACACGCTCAAGGAGACGCAGAAGGTCAGGAAAACCGCGCTAACGCTGGCTCCCGAGGCAGGCACCCAGCGCCTCAGGGACGTGATAAACAAGGGCGTAACCGAAGAAGACCTTATGCGTGCAGTTACAGACGCCTTTTCGGAGGGCTGGAGCGCGGTAAAGCTGTACTTCATGATGGGGCTGCCCACCGAGACCGACGAGGACGTTCTTGGCATCGCGGATCTTGCGGAAAAGGTCAGAAAGTGCTACTTTTCCGTTCCAAAGGACAAACGCGCCCCGGGCCTGAGGATCACGGTGAGCGTGAGCGTGTTCGTTCCCAAGCCGCATACTCCTTTCCAGTGGTGTCCTCAGACGGACGAAGAGACGGTCAGGCACCGCCAGCTGCTTCTCAGGGACGCGCTCAGAACGATCAAGGGAGTGGATTACAAGTACCACGAAATGGACGTGAGCCGTCTGGAAGCCGTGTTTTCAAGGGGCGACCGCAGGCTTGCGGACGTATTGGAGAAGGCGGTCCAGAAGGGCTGTATGTTTGACGGATGGAGCGAGTGGTTCAGGAAGGACGCCTGGGAAGAGGCGTTCAGCGAATGCGACCTGTCTCCCGAGTGGTACAATCTTCGAAACAGGAGCCTGGACGAGTGCCTGCCCTGGAACCATCTTGACTGCGGCGTGAGCCTTGCGTATCTTAAGAGCGAGTACCAGAAGGCCATGAAGGGCGATACTACCCGCGACTGCCGCGGAGGCTGCAATAACTGCGGACTGCTGCGTTACGAGGGGGCATGCAGGTGAAACTGGTATATGTGTTCTCCAAAACGGGGCGTCTAAGGTTCGTGTCCCACCTGGATCTGCAGCGTTTTCTGCTCAGAGCGCTCAATCGCACAGAGCTTGACCTTGCGTTTTCGCAGGGATTCAATCCACACCCGCTTTTGTCTCTCGCCGGAGCGCTGGCGATGGGCTACGAGAGCGAATATGAGGTGTTTGAGGTCAGGATAAACGGCAATATCGAAGTAGACGCGGCGCTGGAAACCATGCGTCAAGCGCTCCCCGGGGAAATGTATGTAAAAGACGTGAAGCTCAGGCCTGACAATCACCCCTCCATGATGTCACTGGTAAGGATGGCGGATTACACCGTCAGCTTTTCAAGCGGCATGGAAGGCATAAGGCGCGGGGCAGAAGCGTTTATTGCCGCGCCCAGCGTAATGGGCATACGCAAAACCAAGTCCGGAGAGAAGGAAGTGGACGTACGCGCCCTGTGCAAGGGGCTTGAAATACTTGAAAACGGAGTCAGGGCGAGACTGATGCTTACTGAAGCGGAGACGCTGAAACCCGACCTGCTGGTGGAGACATTGTGCCGCTTGGGCGGCTGCGATGTGCCGGAATACCGGGTAATGAGAAACGCGCTGCTGGGTACTGCCCAAGATGGGACTGCGGTCCCCATAGCGGAGCTTTAGGGTGGACAGAACGCTGCTGCTCGCCCGCGATAACGGCAAAGCCTGCGCCGCCTTGATAGAGGGAGGCAGGCTTGTTCAGTTTATTCAGGACAGCGATGGACCTGCTCCCGGCAGCGTTTACCTGGGCCGGGTGCAGCGGGTGTTGGAAGGGCTTGGAGGCGCGTTCGTTGACATAGGCTTCGCCAAAAACGGGCTTATTAGCGGGGAAAGCGACCTGCCGAAGGACGAAAACGGCAAGATCCGCATAAAGCAGGGCCAGGAGCTCCCCGTGCAGGTCATTAAAGACCCCGGAGGGGACAAGGGTGCGCAGCTGAGCGCCAACATACGCCTGGCGGGACGATACTCGGTGCTTTTGCCCAACTCGCTGCACGTGGGAGTGTCCAGACGCATTGCGGACGACGAAAAGCGGGAACGGCTCAAAGCGTTGGGTGAAAAACTCGTTCACGGTGAAATAGGTCTCATTCTCAGGACGCAGGCGGAAGAAGCGTCCGATCGGGAGCTTGCGGGCGAGGTGGAGGCGCTCTCGGAGACCTGGAGCAGGCTGAGTTTAAAGGCGAAGGGGATAAAGGCGCCCGTGCTTCTGTGGGACGAATCCGGCGCGCTCACTGTGGCGGCGAGGGAAATTCGCCTGGACGCTGACACGCGGATAACAGCGCAGGATCAGGAACTTCTTGACGAGCTTGCAGCGCGCTTCGACGGCGCCTTGCCCTGCTCCTCGCACATAGACGGCTGCGACATTTTAACCGTTTACAGGGTTCGGGCGCAGCTGGAAAACGCGAAAAAACGGCGGGTCGACCTGAAAAGCGGAGGGTTCCTGGTGTTTGATGACACCGAGGCTTTGCGCGTGATCGACGTGAACAGCGGCAGCTTTGCGGGCAAGGACGCGGAGGATACCGCGTTCAGGCTCAATCTGGAAGCGGCGGAAGAGATCGCCGTTCAGACAAGGCTTCGGAATCTTACGGGTATCATCGTTATCGATTTTGTGGACATGCGCAATAAAACGCACAGAAATGACGTGATCGAATGCCTCAGACAGGCATTTAAGCACGACACGGGCCGGACGGACATCTCCCCGATCTCCGCTTTGGGACTGTGCGAAATGAGCAGATACAGCCGATACTCAGGAAAGACAGGCGGAGAATAGTAACGTGGAAAAACAGACTATAACAGCTGAACTGGCGCGGCAATACGCTTTCGCGGAGGAGATCGCGCGTCTGAGGCTGAATAAAAAATACTGCATCGTCACTATGGGCTGTCAGATGAACGTGAGAGACAGCGAGACCCTGTGCGGCTGGCTGTCGCTCATGGGCTTTACTGAGGCGCCGAGGCGTGAAGATGCGGACATAATCATATACAACACCTGCTGCGTGAGGGAAAACGCCGAAAACAAGGCTCTGGGCAACGTTATCTGGCTCAAAGAGCTCAAGAAAGACAAGCCTGAGCTCATTATCGGCGTGTGCGGCTGCATGATGCAGGAAAAAGGCGTAGCGGAAGAGCTTAAGCGCAGATATCCGTTTATCGACCTGGTGTTCGGGACCCACAATGCATCCAGCTTCCCGGAATACTTGAGCCGAGTATTGCTGAACGGTGAAAGGGTGTTCGAGGTGTGGGACAGCCAGGGAAGCGTGACGGAGGGACAGCCGGCAAAACGCAGCTGCCGTTTCAGCGCGTTTGTGAACATAATGTACGGCTGCAACAACTTCTGCACCTACTGCATAGTGCCATATGTAAGGGGGCATGAACGCTCCCGCAGACAGGAAGATGTGCTTGACGAGTGTGCGAGGCTCAGGGATGCGGGCGTGAAGGAGATCACGCTGCTGGGCCAGAACGTGAACAGCTATATGGGTGGAGGCGGCGCGTTTGCCGAGCTGCTTAAGCGCGTGGATGCGCTGGGCATTGAGCGCATACGCTTCATGACCAGTCATCCAAAAGACATCACAGACGAGCTGATCTCGTGCTTCGGCAGCCTTAAACACTTGTGCCCGCAGCTGCATTTGCCCATGCAGGCGGGAGACGATGAGGTGCTGGCGCGCATGAACCGCCGCTATACCATCGAAGCTTATATGGACAAAGTCCGGCGCGTTAGGCAGGTGTGCCCAGAGATAGGGCTGACCACGGACATCATCGCGGGATTCCCGGGAGAGACGCGGACCCAGTTCGAGGGCACGCTCAGGGCAGTGGAGCAGGCACAGTTTGACTCCGCATACACTTTCATTTATTCACCGCGCGCCGGCACTAAAGCGGCAGAGTACCCGGATCCGGTTCCGATCGAAGAAAAAACCGCGTGGCTGGAGGAACTGATCGCGCTCCAGCTGGGAATAACTGCCGGAATGCTTAAGAGGCAGGTGGGCAGGACCTACCCTGTGCTGGTGGAAAGCGTATCGTTAAGGAGCGAAAGTACAGTGGGCGGAAAGACTCCCAGGGGGCTTATGGTGAACTTCCCGGGAGGCAGGGACTTAATAGGCCAGATCGTGAGCGTCAGGATAACGGGCGCGGGCAAAAACACATTGAAGGGTGAACTGGAGGCAAAATGAACGAGGTTTTCAAAAAGACGCGGGAGCTTGCTCAGGCGCTTTTGGAGAGTGAAGAGTACAAGGCGGTCAAGGCTGCCGAGGACAAGGCGTTTGGCAATAAACAGGCTGCGGAGATCGTGGGCAAATACCTGGAAGCCAAAAGACGCATGGAAGAGATCATGTCGGAAAACAGCAAGGACTGGGGCGAGGTACAGCGCCTGACTGACGAAATAGACAAATATACAGGAGAGATGGCCGGGATTGAGGATCTGGTGAACCTTAACGCTGCCAGAGACAGGTTTTCCGGGCTTATCAACGACATAAACAAGGTACTGCAGCTTATTATAACCGGTGAGATAAATGAAGATGAGGGCGAGTGTTCCGGCTCTTGCTCAAGCTGCAGAGGCTGTTCAGCCAAGGTAAACTAAAGGATTCAGGGTGAGAATATGGCGCTCAGCTCCATGATGAGGCAGTACCTCGACATAAAGGAAAAACACAAAAACGAGATACTCATGTTCCGGGTGGGAGACTTTTATGAGATGTTCTTTGACGACGCCATAACGGTCTCACGGGAGCTGGAGCTTACCCTCACGGGTAAGGACTGCGGGCTTGAGGAGCGCGCGCCCATGTGCGGGGTCCCATACCACGCGGTGGACGTGTACGTGGCAAGGCTGATCGAAAAGGGCTATAGGGTGGCCATATGCGATCAGCTCACCGATCCGGCCGAATCAAAAGGGCTGGTCGAAAGAGACGTTACACGAATCGTCACCGCCGGCACGCTCACATCTCCCGACATGCTCACGGACAGGGAACCCAACTACCTGCTGGCGGTCCATGTAAAGGGGAAGGACGCGGGCATCGCTTACTGCGACGTGTCCACGGGCGAGTTTTACGCGGGTGAACTTAAGCAATGGGAGACTGCACTCTCAGACGAAACGGCACGGATCGCGCCCAAAGAGCTTATCGCGCGGGATGACGAGTCGATCAGGGAGATCTGCCGCAGGCAGGAAATAGCCTTTACGCCAGAAGAAACTCCCGAGGACACTTATGCGGGTCTTGGGCGGCTCGTAAAAGCGCAGTTTGGTGCTGACCAGGCAGGCAGACTGCCAAAAACCGTTCTGATAGCGGCGGGAATGCTGCTTTCGTACCTGAACGAGACCCAGAAGACCGCGCTTTGCCATATAAACGAGATACGCGAATACAGGATCAGCAAGTTCATGGTGCTCGATCAGGGCGCCATAACAAACCTTGAGCTGGTCAAAACTGCGCGCGGCGGCACGCGCAAGGGCTCTCTTCTGGGCGTGATAGACAAAACGCTCAGCGCCATGGGAGCCAGACAGCTCAAAAGCTGGACGGAGCAGCCGCTTTTGGATGAAAATGAGATAGGCCGAAGGCTCGACTCGGTCGAGCGGCTGGCGCTTGAACCAATGCTGCTGGAGGATCTGAGGGACGCTTTCAGAGGCGTGACCGACATAGAGAGGCTGTTAAGCCGCATCGCGATCTCAAACGTCAACCCCAGAGACTGTTTAAGCCTGGCCTCTACGCTCAAAAGCGTGCCGGGAATAAAAAGCCTGCTTTTGTCGGCGGCAGGCCTTCTGGGAGAAGCCGCGCAGAACCTTGACCCGATCGAGGATATCGCGCAGCTTATACAGACATCCATAAGCGAAGACGCGCCGGTGCAGATAAAGGACGGCGGCATATTCAAAAAAGGGTTTAACCCCAGGCTGGACGAGTACAGGGAAGCGTCACTGGACGGAAAAAACTGGATCGCCAGGCTCGAGCAGCGTGAAAGGGAAGAAACAGGCATCAAAAACCTGAAAATCGCTTACAATCGGCTGTTTGGGTATTACATCGAAGTCACGAAAAGCTTTTACGACCTGGTGCCCATGCGCTATGTCAGGAAGCAGACTCTGGCCAACTGCGAGCGCTTCACTACCCAGGAACTCAAGGAACTTGAGAATACAATCCTTGGCGCCCAGGA
>JAIKWZ010000061.1 GCA_024684375.1 Clostridiales bacterium | reverse complement strand
GCGCCGTATCGGTAAATCTACTGTCGTGGAGGAGTTCGCCAAGAACGAATACGACAGTTATATACTTATCGATTTTTCACTAGCCCCAAAGGCCGTGCGAGCCCTGTTTGAGGACATGTCCGATCTGGATTATTTCTTCCTGCGGCTACAGCTTCATTATCACGTCGATCTTTTCAAGAGAAGATCCCTAATCATATTCGATGAAGTTCAGCTCTGTCCTTTAGCCAGGCAGGCGATCAAGCATCTCGTCAAAGATCACCGCTACGACTATATCGAGACCGGTTCACTCATATCCATACGCAAAAACGTGAAGGATATCCTGATCCCCAGCGAAGAACGAAAGATGAATATGTACCCAATGGACTATGAGGAATTCCTCTGGGCCATAGGCGACGCAACAACTTATCCCCTTATAAAGAAATGCTTTGAAACCGGCAAGCCGTTGGGAGAAGAATCAAACAGAGTACTGATGCGGACCTTCCGACTGTATATGCTGGTTGGCGGTATGCCGCAGGCAGTAGAAGAATACCTGGAAACCAACAACTTCAGGATGGTCGATGCTGTCAAGCGTGACATACTCCGTCTTTATGAAGAAGACTTCGGCAAGATCGATTCAACCGGCAGGATCGCGATGCTGTTTGACGCGATTCCCGCCCAGCTGAACAAAAACTCCTCCAGGTACCAGGTTTCCAGCATTTTAGGGAACTCTCGCGCTGCGGACATTCTTGAGCTTATCGCGCAGATGCAGGACTCAAAAACCGTACTTGTTTCCTATCACGCAAACGATCCCGGAGTGGGAATGGCATCAAACAAGGACCTTACGCGTTTCAAGCTATATCTCTGTGATACTGGCTTGTTTACCACTCTGATGTTCAAAGACCGGGAATTCACAGAAAACATCGTGTATGAAAAGCTATTAAGCGACAAACTTCCGGCAAACCTGGGATATCTGTATGAAAACATCGTCGCGCAGTGTCTGACATCTGAAGGAAATGAACTGTTCTATTACACGTTCCCCAATGAGGCGACGAAGCACAACTATGAGATAGACTTTCTGCTTGCGCGCCGGAACAATGTCTGCCCGATAGAGGTAAAATCATCCGGATATAAAACACACGCCTCGCTGGATGCTTTTTCTGAGAAGTATTCCTCGCGTATTCTATGGAAATATCTTATTTACACAAAAGACCTGGCGAAAGACAAGGAAGTGCGCTACTGTCCTGTGTACATGACGCCATTTCTTTAATGTATTTGATACAGTGTCTAGGTAAAACACGGCGGGTGCCATGCTTATCACATGAGATCAAACAGTTAAGCAGTTCGCGTATGCGGGCTGCTGTTTTAGTGCAAGGGAAACATATAATGATAATGATAGTTGACGACATACACGCAGTGGCGTCTATGGCGGATAACTTCTCAGCCACGGCGTGAGTTCATTCAGGGCTGTACTGGACCGGATGACGGGAAGGTACCTGGTATCATGGGAGATCGATAATGAGGGACTACATAACCTGGAAGGGAATAAACAGCCATACGGTAGGGATAACTGTGACCGAACTGCCGGAGATCATACTGCCTGAGGAGCGGGTCACATTCACGGATATCCCCGGGCTCAGCGGCTCGCTGGCGCAGACGGAAGGCACGGACGTGTACAAGGACATCACGCTGGCAGTTAAATGCTATTGTCCCTCCCCCACGCCCCAGGCTGTACAAGCCATAGCCGGTTATTTCCGTGGCAGCGGGAAGCTGGAACTGCCCAGCCGCCCTGACGGGTACTATGAGGCGCGAGTGGTGAACCAGATACAGTTCGCGAAGATACTAAGGGGCAACACGCCGCGCTCATTCAGCGTGAACTTCCGCTGCAAGCCGTTCCTCCGCCTGTACAGCGGTGAGACCAAACAGGAAGTGACCAGCAGTTCGTTCCTGTTGAACCCCACCGGCATACAGGCCAGACCCCTCATAACGATAACCGGCAGTGGCGACATTACCCTGCTGGTCGGCACGAAGATAATACAGCTGACAGATATCGGGAACGGCATCACGCTTGACAGCGAACTGCAGGAGGCGTATTATGGGAATGAGCTAAAAAACACCCAAATGACCGGCGAATTCCCCGTATTGGGCCCCGGGAACACCGCCATAAGCTGGACAGGCGGAACTGTGACTTCAGTGAGAGTCACGCCGCGATGGGTATCATTATAAAGCAAAACCGGCTGGGTGACTGTCCAAAGCCGGTTTCGCTGACGGTTTATATCCCGCAGTCACGCGGCGAGTTGGCACCTCAATGTCAAGTATACAGCATAAACGCGAAAATGAAAAGACCTCTCCCGAAAATTTAAACTTTATTCTATCGTGAGAAGTATACTGCGTATTACATATCATTACCAAGGAGCGATAAATGACAGACGTCACGCTTATTCCGCTGTCTCAGGCTGACAGGGAACAGTTCATCCTGGATAACCAGGAAGCGTTCAACTACGGCGCGCTTGAGGAATTCGGCCGCCGGGACGATCACTTTGAAGAAGACGGACAGATCATATCCCGCGAGACGATCGATCGCTCCATCGACGACGGCGAAGCGTACCGAATCATGCTTGGCGGCAGACCGGTAGGCGGAGTTGTCATAAAAGTCGACGGGGACCGTGGCGATCTTGAGCTGCTGTTTGTATCTCCCCGGGCACACAGCAAAGGTATCGGGTATGCGGCGTGGCGCGCGGTCGAACGCCTTCATCCTGAGGTGGCTGTCTGGGAAACCGTTACCCCTTATTTCGAGAAACGGAATATCCATTTCTACGTGAACCGCTGTGGCTTCCACATAGTGGAGTTCTACAACAGCCACCACCCCGATCCGAATGATCCCGACGCCGGAAACGAGGCGGATGAGCGGTTTCCCGACGGTATGTTTCGGTTTGAGAAACGGATGAAATGAAAGAATCGGGATCCCAATACCCGCGATGGATCACAAAACGGATATCCTTGAGATCATCAGAACCTACCGACCGTAAACCGTTTTCCTATATGATATACGAGGCATCTCAATTATACTTGCGGTGCTTTTTGTTCCGCTCCAAATGAGCGGGACCGTCATATCGGTGTCTGTTATACCGATACAGTTCTCCCTTTTACGAAAAAACACGGGCTTAATAAGCCTTATCCGGAACAAATCCATGGGAAAGACAGTCTATTTCTCGGCTTGAATACCGGCACAGCATCCCGGCCCAAGCCCGGACATCTGCGTCCGGATCAAACAAAACGGAGCATATCAATGAAAACTATCTCGAAAAAACTTACCCTGCTCATCGCCTTTATACTGCTCACGGCGCTTTTCACAGGCGCGTTTGCCGAAGCGGCCGCTGATCTGACATCAGAGAAACACGGGCACTATACCTTCCGGCCCAAGGTCTGTTCGGTATACATGGAAGAACTGTTCGGCAAAACGATGTGCGATACGTGGTTCAGCCTGGTCGACGCGGTCATGGCCGGGGAGGATACTTTCGCCTGTCCCGACACCCATACCTATGATTGGGTAATGGGACAGTTCCGCGATAAACTCTTTCCTCCGCTGGTCGAGCTGATCGATTATTCATATGACCGTGACAGGCCGGTAAAGAAAGGGAAAGCAAAATTTGTTTATACTGTGCCGCGCGAGGAGGCGGCGGCAAAAATCGCGGCATTTGCGGCACTGATCGAGGGCATCCTGAACGAAACGCTGGAAGATGATTACACCGACCTGGAAAAAGCGCTGGCGCTGTATGAGTATTTCGCGAATAACTATACATACGATTACGAGACCGCTGCATATGATCAGGGATACCCGGAATGGCTCTCCAGTTACCGTGTATTCACTACCGGGACAGGTATTTGCCAGGAGTTTTCCGTCGCCTACGCTTATCTGCTGATGCAAGTGGGCATTGAAGCCACAAACATGAGCGGACTGAGGTCCTACGATCACGAGGGCCACCAGTGGACTTATGTCAGGATGAACGGGCACAACTACCACATTGATCCGACGTACGTGATCGGAGACAATGTACTGGATTATTTCATGATGGATGACGCGCAGCGCGAGGCGGCAGACTGCTACCTCAGGGAAAACTTCGTCATCACCTCCAATTACGCGCAGGATCATCCGCATCCGGACTACGCTGCCGACGACAGGACGTTCAGTCCCTTATGGGGCGGTGAATTCGTCTCTTTTGACCATGGGTCGAAGACCCTAAGCTACAGGAAATTCGACAGCGACGCACAATGGGCTACGCTGACTTTCCGGTATGACGGACTTGATTGACTGCCGGCAGGACATCCACGTATAATACCGGTAAACAGGCTGGCCCTGGGAAGGGATATATCCGGTCCGGTCAATGACGGTTCATATCCCTCAGTCACGCGGCGAGCCGGTACCTCTTTTCAAGTATATCGCATAAATGAAAAGGCCACTCCGAAACTTTTAACTGTATTCTCTCGTGAGATGCACTGCCTTGGAGAATAGATAATGCGTCAGAAATCAAAAAAGCGTTCGGCAATAAAATGGATGTTCCGTCTTGCAGCAGCAGCTGTATGTATGGTGTTCCTCATTCTGCTGACCGCTAACCTGGCAGTATGCCTGTCCACCAAAGGCAGGATGCGCACTGTCACGGACAGCCTGGAAGATAAAGGCTATGACTGCGTGATCGTGCTGGGCTGCGGCGTGTGGGGAGACCGGCCGACGACTCTTCTGGCAGACAGGCTTGAAGCGGCGATCGCGCTGTATAAGGCGGGCGTCGCGCCCAAACTGCTTATGAGCGGCGACCACGGGCGAGAGGATTACGATGAAGTGAACGTGATGCGCCAATACGCTCTGGCCAGTGGCGTCCCCTCGGAAGACATTTTTATGGATCACGCCGGTTTCTCGACATATGAGACGATGTACCGGGCGCAGGATATTTTCGGGGTAACGAAAGCGGTAATAGTAACGCAGGAATACCATCTGTACCGGGCTCTGTACGACGCCTCAGCGTTCAATATCGAGGCAGTCGGGACGGTCGCGACCGGGCACACCTTCGCCGGTCAGACAAAATGGGAGATCCGGGAAGCGCTGGCGAGAGTCAAGGATCTCTTCTGGTGCATATTCAAACCGGAACCCACCTACAGGGGTGAGAAGATAGATATCAGGGGCAACGGCGAAGCCACGACCGGATGAAACCGAACGGGAATAGCCGCACACTGTTTTGGATCGGGAAACTCTGATAGAATAGCCGTACAGATTCGCATCTGACGATGCGTAACATTATGTCAGCAAAGACTGTTGTTCGGCGCATACAATTTCTTCATTTTGGTTTTATTTGGTTTCATTGTCATAAGCTTTCTGCGGAACAAAGACTGCATACGGATCAAACATGAATGATTGCAATAAATTTTTATCGTTTTTCGATAATTTATTATTGACAATCATCGTAACGCATACTATAATGCGTATTACAAGGAGGCGATCATAATGGAACATCGCAAGGTTTCTTCCATGCTTATATCCGCAGGGGCGCTGGCCACTCTCGGCGGTGCCGGGCTTTTCCTGTTTTACGCTCCGGCAACTGCGAACGAGTGCCGTATCATGTATCCCGAACTGGCTTTTCTGTTTTGGCCCACGCTTATCTACCTTTGGATCATCGGTCTGTTTTACTGTGCGTCCATGTACGAGTACTTCCGCATCAGTTTGCGTATTCGCGAAGACAGATCCTTCTGTGCCGAGAACGCGCTGGGTCTCAGCCATATAGCGCTGTTTCTATGTGTCGCGGGTGCGCTGTGGGTCCTGCTTCCCATTCTGTTTTCCGTCGTTTACGCAATACACCTTGGCCCGTCGTACCTTATTTTCCTATTGGCTGCCATGGCCAGTTTCGCTCTGGGGCTCCTGGCATGGGCGCTTGGCAAGCTGCTTGCCAGAGCCGTCAGGCTCAAGGAAGAAAATGATCTGACTGTGTGAGGTGGCATAAATGATCCGTATAGATTTGGATGTGATGCTTGCCCGCCGCAAGATGAGCGTGACCGAGCTCAGCCAAAAAGTCGGCATAACGATGGCGAACCTTTCGATCCTTAAAAACGGAAAGGCTAAAGCCGTGCGCTTTTCAACGCTTGACGAGATCTGCAAAGCGCTGGCATGTCAGCCCGGAGACATCCTTGTATATGAGGAAGGTGAACAGCATGACGGAGAATAATACGTCAACAGATCTGACGCTGACCGAATGGGGAGCAGATATAGATCGTATCCCAGTTCCCCGTTCCTCCTGGCGCAATGCTGAGTGGTGTATCCTTGCGGCGGCCGTTCTGGCCGCAGGGTTGTATTTTTTTGCCCATTTTCGCTACATTTTCACCGTAAGGCACCATATTCCGGGCATCGGGATCACTCTTTCGCACTGCGTTCTGACCCTCGCTTTCCTTTTCGCGGCGCATGCGAAAAAGCGCCTTGAAATCAAACGCAACTATGGCGGGGTGTTTATGCTGGCGGCTTCGGCCCTCATAAGCTGCTGCTACGGGATATTCGCAAACGACTCCCTTCGCCTGATGAATTTCCCCGTCTTACTGCTTACGACATTGTGCGCCATGTTTTCGCTGACCGGGGCGGATCCTTTTCCCGCGTTGTCCGCCCGTGGCCTTACGCTCTGTTTAAAGCATGTGATCCCCTCCTGCTTCAGGCACTTTTTGCTCCCGCCGAGAGCCGTGAAATACGCCGCCACCGGAAAGAACAGACAATTCTTCAGGCATATCCTTATCGGTTTGCTGATCGGCTTGCCCATAATACTGTTGGCACTGTTTCTTTTATCCAGTGCGGACGCGGTATTTGATTCCGTGGTTTTGAAAAGCCTGAGATCTGTCGGGCATTTGGACTTCGGATTCGTTTTGCGGGCCCTGCTCACTGTTTTCGTTTCCCTGTGCCTGTTTTCGCTCATTTACTCATCCGTCGACAAGCCTTTTGAAGTAACAGAAAGAAAGAGTCTCAAGGTAGAAAACGTCACGCTGGTCACTGTTCTCCTCATGCTCGGGACGGTCTACGCTGTATTCGCGTATATACAGTTTTCGTATCTGTTTTTCGGAGCCCAGTCAAAGATACAGTCGTCAGGATATGCGGAATACGCCAGAAGCGGTTTCTTTCAGCTTGTCACTCTGGCAGTGCTGACGCTGTGCCTGATAATCCCGTTTCTGTCCCTGTGCAGAGGCAGTAAAACCGTTCGCGCATTATGCTCCGTTATATCCGCGCTCACAGGCGTGATCGATTATTCAGCTTTTTTCAGGATGAGGCTTTATATACAGGCCTACGGAATGAGCATTCTGCGGCTTATAACGCTTTGGGGCATGCTGATGATCCTGTGCGCGCTGATCGCATGCATCGTCAAATGCTGTAAACCGGATGTGCGGATCTGTCCCGTTCTGACTGCCATAGCGCTTTGCACCTGGATCGCGCTCAATATCTCGAATGTGGATCGCGTCGTGACGGCTTATCAGGTAAGAGCGTACAACAACGGCGAAATCACCCAATTGGATATACCCTATTTTGCGAGTCTTTCACCCGATGTTCTGCCGGAACTGGCGCAAATATCCGATGAAACCGTTCGCAAGAACGCTGTCGGTTCAGTCTCGAAAGACCTGTCCTCCAGGTATCCGGTCTGGTATGACTGGAGCCTGAGCTGGACAAATCACGAGATCAAGGCGGAGATAAACGAAAACGGCGATTGATCATCTTAATCTTATACGGCAACAAACACTAATGGTAAGAATGATGATCAATTGAGCGTATATCCTGCAAAAGAATCATAAGCAAGACGAATCAAGTTTTTACAAGCTGTTTTATTCGACGCGTCGCTTCGGCGGCGCTTTTATTATGCCAACGAGGAGGTGAACCCGCTTGATCTGTATCTATCCGCCCGGCTGTGCGAACTTCAGCACCAACGGCGCGGCGGTCCTCACTCCCATTTCATATGATTTAAATGGGGCTGTATTATGGTAAATATGACTGCTTCATGAGACGATAAAGAAGGAATTACCCTTTACCGAAGAGGAAATGGAGCGGCTGGACAAGGCAAGGAAAATGCCGATCACATTTGATGAAAACTGACCCGAAACAACGCCCGAGAGAGCTTTAAAATTCAGGCGTGTTAGCCCGCCGCGAAAATCCCCATCCGGCCAATGCGTTCACAAGCCGGAACACATTCGTTGACTCTGCGTCTAATTAAGAAAAGACGCGAGGTGCTTTCATATGAAAAAGACTTTCGTTTTGCTGTCAGCTTTGTTCCTGGTCGTTCTCAGTCTCCATGCCTGTGCCGAAAATGATCAGGGTGCGGCCTTGACAATTGGCTGCTTTCCGCCGGAGTCGTGCGGCAGATACGCGGAATTTGTTCCCGATGAAGATACTCAGAACCGGCTTCTGGATCTGCTTACCAATATTGATTTCATCGACTGGTCGCATGATGATCGGGCATTCCCTGATTATAAAGAAGTTTCATTAGGCATATCAATATCGTACAACGGTTTCAACGCCGACCTCCGTACCGGGGGCTGGATACGTCGTTGTGAGCTCGACGGACTCGGCATCTGGTTCGCGCAGGAAAAGGAGCTTGTTGATCTGGTCATGGAACTGCTCTCCGAATACGGGTTTGAACTGTTTGATCCTTCCGAGGTAAAACCTATTGTGAGTGCGGAATTGTGTGATGGCCCGTACTATTCCGGTAAAGCCCATGAGCCCATCGTGCTGAGCGATCAGGCCGAACTGGAGAAACTCCAGAAGCTCGTTGGACGCTCCAAATTATCCGAACCGTCCGGATGCCCATTTGGTTACGCGAAACTGATCATTAATGATTCCGAAGGCGTTCGGTATGAGCTTTATCCCGCGACTGACAGTTGCTGCCAGTTCTTTATAAACGGCTACTTCTTCAACTATGACCCAAGTCACGGTGACGATAAACATGATACGAACCAGACTCTGTTCGATCTGTTCGGAGTCGAACCGATGAATTACTACCATAATCTGAGATAGCCGGCGCTCCTCCACCATGTACAAGCATGTAGTGTCCAAAGATAAGCCGCCGCTCAGGGACCTGATCTCAAGCATCGCAATCAAGCGGTGCTTTTACTATGCCCGCAAAGGAGGTTACCCGCTTGATCTGCATATTCCCGGCCGACTGCACAGACTTCAGCACCAACGGCGCCGGCACGCTTACCCCATCGTCCTGCACGGTGACCGAGACCCTGAACGGAGAGTACGAGGTCGTGCTGGAGCACCCCATAGATGAGACGGGCAAGTGGACACAGCTGATAACGGGCTGCATACTCCGCGTGCCCGTACCTGAGGCCATGACGCCGTATGTAAAACTCCCATCTCAACGCATAAAGCTGGACACTGTCTCCCGGGGCGTGTGGCGGCTTACCCGGACCGCTCATGTGAGGATAAGGGCAGGCTATAATTACAAGATCATAGGCACATACTATTCCGGAAAGTGCTGCGCAGTGCTGGGCTCTGTTTACGTAGTGACCGTCACCACTACCGCTACCGGAGAAAGCTACTCATACTCCACTTCCACATATCCCTCCGGCTCCCCCGCCCAGGGCACTGCGCGCTCCGTATCCACCTGGTACAAGGTCACCACGCATGACGGCGTGACAGGGTACATCCCCTCCAATTGCGCTTCCAACGTATATCACTCCACAACCGTCAAGACCATAGTGGGCGAAGTGGTCGAA
This sequence comes from Clostridiales bacterium, assembly GCA_024684375.1. Taxonomy (GTDB): domain Bacteria; phylum Bacillota; class Clostridia; order Christensenellales; family Aristaeellaceae; genus RUG14130. Next base: position 435 of record JAIKWZ010000061.1, on the reverse strand, counting down.
AGCAGGCAGCTGAGAGACCAGCCGTTCCGCATATACCGTGTTATACCCGAGCTCAACAAGGTAACGGTATACGCTCGCCATATATTCTATGATCTGCTGGACAACTTCATAAAGTCGTATAAACCGGGAGCGAACGACCGAGGGGCCGAAGCACTGGACGGGATAGGCGCGGCGTGCCAGACGGATACCGAGTTCTCATTCCATTCTGACCTCACGGAGCAGACCGATGATTTCTCCGTTACGCATAAGAATCCCATCGACGCCATACTGGGCGACGAGGGACTCATATCCGTATACGGCGGTGAGCTCGCCCGTGACTGGTATGACGTGTATGTGGTGGAACGCGTGGGCGAAGACACCGATATAGAGATCCGCGAAGGCAAGAACCTGAGGAGCGTATCCTACGATGTGGATACTACTGACGTAGTGACACGT
>JAIKWZ010000030.1 GCA_024684375.1 Clostridiales bacterium | reverse complement strand
CGAACTCCGGACTCCCGCATTAAAAGTGCGATGCTCTGCCAACTGAGCTAAAGACGCATATACCAGTTCCGACGGGGCTTGAACCCGCGATCTCCTGCGTGACAGGCAGGCGTGATAGCCAACTTCACTACGGAACTATACCACAATGGCCCCTGCCGGATTCGAACCGAGCATTGCCGCCGTGAAAGGGCGGTGACCTGACCCGTTAGTCGAAGGGGTCGTGTCAGCCCTGCTGCCAGGGCTGAGTTATATTTACGCGATGTTTCGGGCCTGTTGAACGTCATTTCGATCGATATACGCAACCAGGCAATGATCGCGATGCTGTTCGATACCGGAGTCAGACTGAGTGAACTGATGGGGCTGGTTGAAACGCAGATCCATGAAGACAGCATCATGATCTATGGCAAGGGGGCAAAAGAGAGAGTAGTCCCGGTATCTCCGTTTTTATCAAAAGCGTTTCTTAGGTACAGCATGGTACGGGAGTCTTATTTCCGGGGCATACTGCATGATAAGGAATTCTTTCTGTCCCGTACAGGGAAGAAACTGACAGCGGAAGCAGTCGCGAAAATGCTGAAGAAGACCGCAAAAGCAGTGGGTGTGGGTGAGGACATTCGTGTTTCGCCCCATACATGCCGTCACACCTTCGCGCATCTCAACCTGAAAAATGGCATTGATCTTTACACCCTGTCAAGGCTGTTGGGGCATGAGAGTGTCTCAATAACTCAGAGGTATCTGGATGGAATAACTGACGACAACGTGATCCGGATTGCCAGAAAATCGGGCGTGCTGGAGAATATCCGATAAATATAATTGAAGTAGCAGCCGCAAGCATGCTGACCCCGGTTCCGCACGGCCCTGTTACCTACCCCGAATCAAGCCGAAAATCACAGATTTGCCGTCACCAGAGCTAGGCGACGGGCGGGTGGTGCTGGGGGTGGCATAACAATAGGAAGTCATGAAAGGACCGACTAACCCGCGCGTCACCATGCCGCCGGAAAACCCGCTTCTTCAATCAGCGGTGTGCTGACTCCGAAGCGTGCTGCTGCCACTGCTGCGCAGAATCCGCTTGGGCCTCCACATACAACGGCGACGTCCGTCTTGTAATTAAACGGAATGGCTTTACTTAATAGCACCTGATCCATACGAAATCACCTCAAAAATCAATCTGTTGAGATGCTGGAAGCCGCTGCCGCGGGTGACAAGTTCAGCTGGAGTAATGAAGCTAATGGAATCCGCACAGGGATCAGCGTTTCCTTAGAACCATAAAATCTCTTTACAGGCAAGCATCCTCATACTTCGATTCCAATCCGACCTGACATAGATGCTTCTTCTATACGGCGGTGCGCCGCATCAAAAGCTGCAAAGTATCTTCGTCCCAATACACGATAAGCTGGACCGGAAAAATGAATATTATCTGCAGAAAGCGGCAGATCAACAGCCTTCGCGATACCGAAATTCAGCCGGCTCTTCGCGATTTGCCTAAGTATTTCGTTCACTTGAGGCGTATAGGGCCAGCGATTGGGGAGCCGTTCGGTCAATTCACCCAGGATGACCGGCGTTTTTCCGTCAAGCCCGAGCTGTTCCATCAAAGGGTCAAGCATGGCAAAGAAGCGTTCCTCGTATGCGGAAACGTTCGCCTCGTCTTTGCTGTCACTTTCTCCCTGATGCCAGAGGATTCCGACGATTCGGGCGGTCCGCTGGGCCAGCCGACTCATCATTACGGCATGGTCGAAAAGGATTCCACCAGGCTGCCATTCGCAAAGGCTTGTGCCGCCATCTGCACAGGGAATCAAGCCAATACGTCGGTTGTAAGTCTCAGCATATTCCTCAGCAAAACTTGCTGCCAGGCTGATGCCGCTGCGAAAATCCGTATCATGTTCGACAAAGATACGCCTGTCTGGATTGATAGGTTCGCTCATTGGCTGCCAGCGGCCGTTGCGCAGCATGAACATCTTGCCCCTTGGATCAATGGGTGGTACAGAGCCGATGATACCCCGTCCGCACATATTGGATTGTCCAACAAGCAGTACCGCGTCCATCTGCCCTTCTTCATGGTGAGTTTCTTTTGCCCACTGTATATCTGTTTGATCCATATCAATCCCTCCCGGAAATGGCGTTTATGCCATAAGATTTCAGAATGTTTATGGCGCGAGACAGCATCTCATCCGTTGGCGATTCAACCCGAGGCATGGTATCTTCCATACCCAATGCTTGATACCTGGTGCGTGCCATCGAATGATAAGGCAGTAATTTCATCCGATCAATGAACAGTGTTTTCAACAGTTCACCGATGCGGTGTATGGTATCATCGTCATCGTTGCAGCCAGGCACGAATGGCATGCGAATTTCAATATGATTAGCGGAGGCAGACAGACGCTTCAGGTTGTCTAAGATCAGCTCGTTGCCTGCACCGGTCAAGGTCTTGTGCACCTTCGTATCAATATGTTTTATATCATACAGGAACAGGTCCACAAACGGCAGCACCATTTCAAAGTACGCCCAGGGGACGTTTCCGCATGTATCTACAGCAGTATGTATGTTTTTCTTTTTCAACTCTTGAAAAAGGATTTGAATAAAGTCAGCGTGTAGCAGGGGCTCTCCGCCTGAAACAGTGACCCCGCCGCCGGAAGCCGAATAAAAGATACTGTCTTCAAGAACAGTTTTCATGGCTTCTTCTACAGTGATTCTGTGTCCGAAGAGTTTCATGGCCTCACCAAGACAGACTGTCTCACAGGCTCCGCAATGCACACACTTCAGTCGTTCATACAGATGCTCTTTTTCCATGACCATGATCTGTGCGCTTGTTTTGCATACTCGTGTGCATTCTCCACAGCCGATACACTTATGCTGATAGTATGCCATTTGCGGTTCCAAGGAAATCCCTTCAGGATTATGACACCAGATACATTTCAGTGAACAGCCTTTCAGGAACAGCGTCGTGCGTATGAATAAAACCGACATCAACCTGTTCAACCATTTCGTCCAGCACCAACGATCGTTCAGCAATATCATTCATTCTCATGAAGCCTTGGACTTCAGCTTCATTCCTGAAGCCATTATTATACACTGCGCAATACTTGGCCCGATTATCCTTTCGGAGTATCTCGGAGAAGGCGCGGGGATGTGATGTATCAATATCTACGCAACCAATTCTGATCATAAGTTTTACCTCAATCAACAGAATAACGACATAGGAGAGAGTTGCCTCCCTCCACTTGTCGACTCACGATGTTCAACTGTCTAAATCCTATATAGCGTTCGCCAACAGCTTTTCAGCGAGAATCATGGAGCCTTCTGCGTCATCGATAGTGCAAAGCGGCCGTTCGCCAGTAAGGATTGCATTGACGAAATCCTGATCTTCCTGTTTGTAGCCATAATAGGCATGGTATTGATCTGAACCTGCGAGAGCCTTCCCATCGATTTTTTCACTGCTCTGACCACCAACACCTGCGGCCGCTAATGAATATATACTTTTCCCTGAATGGTATAGGATCGTTGCTTCACAATCTGCTCCTCCAAAGCCTAGGTTAATAAACGCACTAGCCCCTGGACCATGCATTTCGAATGTGTGCACGCGGCCTCCTGTCTGGTAATTTGACTTGAGAGTGCCGGTTATGCCATTATCAAACTTCATTATTGATGACCAAGCATTATCAACGGGGCAACCAGAAAATCGCCCAATTGCGGTTGCGCATGAAGTCATTTCTCCCCCGGCAAGATACCTTACAAGGTCTATGGCATGAATAATATCTGTTGCAAATGCATTATTGTATTCCCACTTATGAGACAAATCCGTGTGTTTTATAAAGACGCCATCAACCTGTGTGATAGTCGTGATTTCCCGCATATGCTTCATAACCGTCTGTACAAGTGGGATATGCCGACGATTCATCGCTACAGCACAGAGCTGCTTGGTTTCTTTGCTGATTCTAGCCAAAGCGCTCGTCTGATGGGCGGATGTACCTGCCGGTTTTTCCATAATGCAAGGCAACCCTGCACGCATGCAATCTTGTGCAACTCTGAATAATCGATCTGGCTCAACCAAAACGAAAACGCCATCCAATGCTTCTTTCTGGAACATTTCGTACATATCCCAATAAGCTGACGGGATGGAATACTTCTCTGCTGCCGTTTTGGCCTTTTCATACCGTAAATCGCATACTGCTACCAGATTAGCGTTATCAATCTCCTTCAAGCTCGGAAGGTGAACGCTGTTAGCTATTCCGCCAGCACCTATTACCCCAACACGTGCCACTTTACTGCCCATACTTTTCCCTTCTTTCTTTTCTCTATCTATAGCGTGTTTTCTAACCTTAACACCGAAATGGTGCTTAAAGACTCTCCGAAAGTATAGTACATCCTCATAACCACACGAACAAGCAATCTCATTGATGAGTCTATAAATGATCGTAGATAAT
>JAIKWZ010000040.1 GCA_024684375.1 Clostridiales bacterium | reverse complement strand
AGCCTGGCCCTGCTGTGACAGCGCGATGGTTATCGCCGCAGTTAAAGTCGTCTTGCCGTGGTCAACGTGTCCGATCGTGCCGATGTTTACATGCGGCTTCGTGCGCTCAAATTTTGCCTTTCCCATGGTAATCAGTCCTCCCAGAATTGTGGATAATCGCTTAAGTGGAGCGGGTGATGGGAATCGAACCCACGTTACCAGCTTGGGAAGCTGACGCTCTGCCATTGAGCTACACCCGCGCACTTTCATGCGGAGTTTATTGTACACGTGCTAATCCTGTTTGTCAACACATTCGCCGCGTTAAAATACAGTTGCGTGTTATTTCTTGATAAAAACGGGCTTAAAAACGCATTTTGACGGGACAAAGGTATTAACCAGATACAGAAAATGTGCTATAATGAATAAAGTCATCATTTTGCAGAAAAGGAAGACGCCTATGCCTCCCGTCAAAGCCAAAAGCAATCTGTTTAAAAAAGACGAAAACGTGCTGCCGTTTTTCAGCATACACCCCAGGACCAAGATCGGCGCCATACTGCGAATTGCGCTCACCGCGTTCATGCTTTTGTGCGCCATCGCCACATTTGTTGCCGGCAGGACAGGCTATACCATTTCAAAGTATTGGGACTACCAGCCGCTGGTGTACATCGTGCCCATCGTCCTGATCTTCGCTTTGATAGTGCTCGCTCTGTTCAAGCGTCTCAAAACGCCCATACAGAAAATAATCGTTGGCGTCCTGTCCGCAATGATAATGATGTTTATTATTTCCCTTGCCTCTTCGGTCATGAGTCTTTGGCCGCTTTTGACGATCCAGCAATCCGGCTCATCCGCTCCATCCCCCACCGGAAAGCTCAACCTGAAGACAGATGATTACAGCGAACAGCTCGTCATGCTGCGCATGTTCTCCGTTCCAGACGAGTACAAGCTCAGCGACACAGTGACTGAAAACGGCGAGCCCCAGAAACTGTACCCCTACCGCACCGACTGCTACACATACACCGCCAAGGGAGCGGAAGGCGAAAAAGCCGAAGTCACCGGCAGCATCTCGGTCGACAAGACCTCCACTTTCAAGATCGAGCCCGAATGGGTGAACGAAAACACGCTCAGGTATTATATCGCGCAGGATTCCCTGGGCACCGGTACAGGGGAGATAACCGTCATCTTCCCCGATAAAGCTGAGTTTGGAGAGGCCAATCCCGCCGAAAAACCCGTGAGCAGCCAGACCAATGCCTCCGGCACTCACTCCGCCAGTCTGTTCAGGGAGGAAGGATACTTCACTACCTACCAGCCCGTATACAACATGTCCAAGGACAGCCTAAAAAAGCTGTACACCTGCTATCTCTCCACCTTCTTCGGTTTCATCCTCAAGATGAACACGCGGGTAGAAGGATTTATTGAGATCGCGCCTTACGGTGAGCTTAAAGATATACAGCTGTCAGTAGTCAGCGAAGGCGTTCTAAGGGTGGCTCCGGCCGAAAACTGCGTGGACGCCAGCGGAGAGATTCTGATCTACCTTAACGAAAAAGCCACCGACGCTTCAGGCACTGCCGATTCAGCAAAAGCTTCAGACGATGCAAAGGATACTGATATCACAGACAATAAAGACCAAACCGGACAGGAGGAAACCAAATGAGCATAGCCGCCTACATCGACAATACCCTGCTTAAGGCAGACGCCACCCCTGAAATGATCAAGCGCATCTGCGCGGAAAGCGTTGAGCTCAAGACCGCCAGCGTGTGCGTGAATCCCGCGTATGTGCCCCTCGTTAAAAAGTGCCTTGAAGGCAGCGGCGTTAAGACCTGCTGCGTGATAGGCTTCCCTCTCGGCATGAACGCCACCCGCGTGAAGGCGTTTGAGGCCGCCGCCGCCGTGGAAGACGGCGCAGATGAGCTGGACATGGTCATCAACGTGGGTATGCTGAAGGCTGGAGACGCCACCTATGTGAAAGACGACATCAAGGCCGTGGTAGGTGCTTCCAAAGGCAAACTCGTCAAAGTCATAATCGAGACCTGCCTGCTCACAGATGATGAAAAGGTGCTCGCCTGCCAGCTGGCAAAGGAAGCGGGAGCGGACTTTGTCAAGACCTCTACCGGCTTTTCGACCGCCGGCGCGAACGCCCACGACATCGCCCTTATGCGCAAGACTGTCGGCCCCGAAATGGGCGTCAAGGCCTCCGGCGGCGTACGCGACTACGCCTTCGCCATGGAGCTGATCAACGCGGGCGCCAGCCGCATAGGCGCGTCCAGCGGCAAAAAGATCGCCGAGGGCGAGCAGGCCGCCAGGTAAGCTTTGTCACCAGCGCAGGCGTCCCTTCGCATTTCCAGGAGGGACGCCTGCTGTATTTCGGAAACGAAAGACCCCGGTTAATATATCAAGGCCGTCATGGCCTCATCTCCGATTCAGTAAAGGCGGATCAAATATGATCATCGAAACAGAAAGGCTGATCTTGCGCCCATTTTTGGAAAGCGACGCGGCGGATGTGCTTGAATACCTGGCGGAGCCGGCCGTCGACTGCTTCGCCTGTATGAAGCTGGATACGCTTGAAGAAGCGCGGGCGGAAATGCGGGAACGGGCAGGTGAAGAAGAGTATTACTTTGCCATCGTTCTGAAATCAACGGGCAAAGTCATAGGCGAGATCGACGCTTACCCGGAGACCGGCGAACCGCATGCAGACGAGAACGCCCCGAAAGATACCTTCAGCCCGTGCTGGATGCTGAACAAGTCGTATCACGGAAAAGGATACGCTTATGAGGCCGCATACGCCTTTTTCGACTACCTCTTCAGGGAAAAAGGCGCGAGACGGATCTACGCTTATACGGAAGATTACAACATACCGTGCCAGCGCCTCTGCGAAAAGCTCGGCATGCGCAGGGAGGGTTTGTTTATTGAGTTCGTCTCGTTTGTCAACAATGCTGACGGGACTCCGCGATATGACAACACGATGCAATATGCCATCCTGAAAAAAGAATGGCGTTAATAAAAACGGGATATTTCAGGTGCGAAAAATGGAGAATTGCGGTTGGTGCAATCTGTCCGAAGAAGAAAAACAGTTTCAGGTGTACGAGAGTACACTATGGTCCGTTTTCCTTTCAGATGAACAGGATTATATCGGACGATGTATTTTGGTTTTGAAACGTCACTGCGGTTCACTGTCTGAGTTGAAAGATGATGAATGGGAAGAGCTTCACGGGCTGATTCGCAAAGTGGAGACTTGCTTAAAGACTGTTTTGGGAGCGACTCTGTGTAATTGGAGCTGCCTTATGAACAGTTTTTATAAAAAAACAGATCCTGATCCTCATCTTCATATTCATGTCAGGCCAAGATATGATAAACCTGTGATGCTTAACGGAAGCGCATATACTGACAGCGAGTTTGGACATCATTATGCACTGAATAAAAGCGGGGCAATACCTGTTAAAGATAAAGAAGTTCTGTTTTCCCGGCTAAAGGAATGGATGGATCGCTGAATTCGGGCTGCCCGGAGTAAAATAGTCCATTGAGCGTCTCTTCGGAGGCGCTTTATCATTATTTGAGCGGCTGAACCTGGGCAAAAAAAATCGGAGAGGCAAACCCCTCCGACCCGTTATGCCGCATCGCCGCGTCTCAGCGGCAGAGCGTTGCATTTCTGTTTATTTCGTCAGTCTGTCGAAGCCCAGGAACGGACGCAGCGCCTCAGGCACGATCACGCTGCCGTCAGGCTGCTGATACTGCTCCACTATGGCGGGGATCAGGCGGCTCGTGGCCAGGCCGGAGCCGTTCAGGGTATGCACGTACTCTATCTTCTTGGTGTCCGCCCTGCGGAAGCGGATGTTGCCGCGCCTCGCCTGATAATCCCGGGCGTTGGACACGGAAGAGCACTCCTTGTACTCATTCATGGAGGGGATCCACAGTTCTATGTCGTAGGTCGTCGCCATAGAGGCGGAGCAGTCCCCCGCCGCAAGCTTGCTTAAACGGTAGTGCAGGCCCAAGCCTTCAACCAGGCGGCACGCCTTCCCGATAAGCTCCTGCAGCATGGCGGTGCTGTCCTCCGGACGGGTGTAGCCGAACATCTCGACTTTATTGAACTGATGGCCCCTGATCATGCCGCGTTCGCTGGCGCGGTAGGTGCCCGCTTCGCGCCTGTAGCAAGGGGTGTAAGCAAACAGCTTCTTAGGAAGGTCACTCTCGTTAAGTATCTCGCCCCTGTAAAGGTTGATCAGCGCGGTCTCGGCGGTGGGCAGCATGAAGCGGAAGCCCTCTTCCGTCAGGCGGTACACGTCCTCCTCAAACTTGGGGAACTGGCCCGCGGTGAGCCCGCACTCGTAGGTGAGCATGTGGGGCGGCAGCATGAAGGTGTAACCGTCCTTGATGTGCTCGGCAATAAAATAGTTGAGCAGCGCCCATTCAAGCTGCGCGCCCTTGCCGGTATACAGCCAGAAGCCGTTGCCGCCCATCTTCACGCCGCGCTCATAGTCTATAAGCCCCAGGGAAGTGCACAGGTCCACATGGTTCTTGGGCTCATAATCGAACTCGGGCTTTTCGCCAAAGTACTTGACGGGCTGGTTGTTTTCCTTGCCGCCCGCCTGTACGTCCTCAGCGGGCAGGTTGGGCAGAGCCAGCACGAAGGCGCGGATCTTGTCCTCCAGCTCTGTCTGCTCCTTGTCCATCTCGGCGATCCTGTCCTTGAGCTGCTTTAGCTCTTCCATAAGGGGCGCGATGTCCTGCCCCTGCTTTTTGTACACGGGGATCTGCTTGGACTTTTTGTTGCTCTCCGCCTTGCAGTTCTCGTTCTCGGTGAGCAGCGCCCTGCGGCGTGCGTCCCAGGCGAGCAGCTCGGTAAAGTCGACTTCATATTCCCTTTTCGCAAGCTGCGCCTTTACGTACTCGGGGTCGTTTCTTATAAGATTCAGGTCAAGCATATCTATATCTCCTGTTTTGAAATCACTTTACGGGGGTTATACGCGCCATGAATTCCTTGGCGTAAGCCATAAGCGTGTCGAAGCTCGCAAGGTCCTCTTCCTTCGCGGCGCGGCTGTTAACAGATATGAGCACAGCTGAGTCCTTGCCGCTCTCCAGATAGATACGCAGGTAGTATGTGGCGTCCCCGTTATTCTCGTAGGAAACGCGGGACAGGTACGCGTAATACTCGAGCCCCCTGTCGTCCTTCCCGATCGTGACCTGGTCTTCCTCAAGGAAATTGCCGTTCTCGTCATGCTGACCCACCGTTTCCAGGTTGGTCTCGTGGCTTTCTTTTGCGGAGGTCTTCATGCCCCTTACGAACACCAGACTGACATTGTCGCCGTTGGAAGGCCTGAACGCCCAGTCCGTAACGGTCTTATCGGAGGTGATCGAATAATCCTCGTCGATGGGATAAGTATCGGGCACGTCAAAAGTGGCGATCTTGAAGCAGCGGGGCTTGCTTGTGGTGCCTCGGTTGATTATGATGTCCCCCGGCTGCGTGTTTACGGCCACGCCGTCCTTCACTTTGATCCTGTACTTGTTGCTAACGATGTAGTCAGATACGAGCCATACACCGGCGATCACGACCACCGCGACCAGTATCGCCACGATGCTGCGCCAGTGCTTTCGGGTGAAGGGGCTGAAAAAATAGTTATCCTGTGCCTTCTTGACTTTATGCGCGTGCGCTCCCTGTCTCTTAGCCAATTTACCGTCTCCTTACTGCCAGAATTGTTTTATTTTAGCATGTTCTTCAAAGAACTTCAAGCTTGAGCATCCTCGTTTTCGTATTTTTCCAGGCTGATGCCGCCCTCTTTGAGTATTTTTACAGCGAATTCATCGGGATAGCCTTCCCTGTATACGACCCTTTTAATGCCCGCGTTGACTATCATTTTGGAACAGATAGTGCAGGGTTGATGGGTGCAGTACAAAGTCGCGCCGTCTATGGAAACACCCAGCCGTGCCGCCTGTATGATCGCGTTTTGCTCCGCGTGGGTCGCGTAGCAGATCTCCTGCTGGGTACCCGAAGCTATGCCGAGCTTTTCACGCAGGCACTCTCCCCTTTCGACGCAGGTCTTTACCCCCGCCGGGGCACCGTTGTAACCCGTGGTCATTATGCGCTTGTTCTTGACTATCACGCAGCCTATTTTGCGGTTCTGCTTAAAGCAGCTCGCCCAGGTGGCGATAGTACCGCTTAATTCCATAAATCTGGCGTCCCATTTGTCCATTTCATTCACCTCGGTATTCAATTATATCACTTAAGCTTGAGATTAGTGTGATTTAACACAAAATTACCACATTTTAGACCCGCGGGGTCTTGCTTTTTTTCCACGAATGAGTAAACTATGAAACATCAATTAGCACTCATTCATTTTGAGTGCTAACAAGACAAATAGGAGGCATCATCATGAAAATCAAGCCTTTGGGCGACAGAGTTGTTATCAAGAACATGGAGGCCGAAGAGGTTTCCAAGGGCGGCATCCTTTTAGCCGGTTCCGCCAAGGAAAAGCCCCAGCTGGCCGAGGTGCTGGCGGTAGGTCCCGGCGGCAATGTAGACGGCAAGGAAGTTAAAATGTACGTGGAAGCCGGCCAGAAAGTGTTTTACAGCAAGTACGCGGGCACCGAAGTAAAGTTTGAAGGCGAAGAATACATCATCGTGCGCCAGAGCGACATTCTGGCCATAGTGGAATAATCAGGAGGAAACAATCATGGCAAAGCAGCTTAAATACGGCGAAGAAGCCCGCAGAGCTCTTGAAAAGGGCATAAACACCTTAGCTGACACCGTAAAGATCACCCTTGGTCCCAAGGGCAGGAACGTTGTCCTGGACAAGAAATACGGTTCTCCCCTCATCACCAACGACGGCGTGACCATCGCCAAGGACATAGAGCTGGAAGACCCCTTTGAGAACATGGGCGCCCAGCTTGTAAAGGAAGTTGCCACAAAGACCAACGATGTCGCCGGCGACGGCACCACCACCGCCACCCTGCTGGCTCAAGCCATCGTGCGTGAAGGCCTTAAGAACGTGGCCGCGGGCGCGAACCCCATGGTGCTTAAGAAGGGCATCCTCTCCGCCGCCGATACCGTAACGGAGCACCTGTCCTCCATCTCCAAGCCCGTTGAGTCCCGCCAGGCCATCGCTCAGGTAGCCGCCATCTCTTCAGGCGACGAAAGCATCGGCGAACTCATCGCGGACGCGATGGAAAAGGTCGGCAAAGACGGCGTCATCACCGTTGAGGAAAGCAAGACCATGAAGACCGAGCTGGACATAGTCGAGGGCATGCAGTTTGATCGCGGCTACGCCTCCGCCTACATGGTGACCGATTCCGACAAAATGGAAGCGGTGCTGGACGATCCCTACATCCTGATCACCGACAAGAAGATCTCCAACATTCAGGAGATCCTGTCCCTGCTCGAAGCCGTTGTGCAGCAGGGCAAGAAACTG
>JAIKWZ010000024.1 GCA_024684375.1 Clostridiales bacterium | reverse complement strand
TGCATAGGGAGCATAATACGTATACGCACAATGACATCAAAGTGGAGATCGATGCGCAGAACCGGGTAATAATATCCGCGATCGCCAGCGAACTGCGTTTTGTCGCGCTGAGATGGAACGGCTGCTGGCCGCGTGGTGCCCGCTTCATGGGTGATACCTTCGAACGCAGTTATGGAGACCTACGTTGGCGCAGCCTGGAAACCGAGAATATCATGAGCTGGTATTTCCTGATGCATACGGACACATACAATGAAGGTTACGGCGTAAAGGTGCGCCCGGACGCACTCTGCTTCTGGGTACCGGACAACGATGGCCTGACTTTGTGGCTTGATGTCAGAAACGGCGGCACGGGCGTTGTCCTTTCGGGCAGGACCATAATGGCAGCGGAAATGGTGTGCGCTTCAGCTGCGGATACAAATGCTTGCCTTTTCCACAAGCGCTTCTGCGGTATGATGTGCGCTTCGCCGCTGCTCGCGGAAAAACCTGTGTATGGGGGAAACAACTGGTGTTATGCGTACGGAGACAGTTCGGCAGAGCAGATCCTGAAAGACGCATCGATAATTCGCGAAGCTTCTGAAGGGCTTGAAAACAAGCCATATATGGTCATTGATGACGGATGGCAGGAACTGTCGCGCTCCGCTTACGCGCATGCGGAAGGCAGACCGTATGACCGAGGCAATATCCTGTTCCCTGATATGCCGGGTTTGGCGGCGGAAATGAAGAGCATGGGGGTCAAACCCGGCTTATGGATGAGGCCGCTTAAAACTGCCGAGAAGTATATAAGCAAATCTCTGCTGCTTGAGGGCAGGCCGTTCACGATGGACGCCTCCTTACCTGAAGTAATGGAGTTGGTCTCTGATGATATATCCAGACTTGTCAAATGGGGCTATGAACTGATAAAATATGATTATGTAGTTAAGGATGTGCTGGGTGAACTGTTTATAACGCCTTCAGTGCTGAGAAGCAAAGGCTGGCATTTTGCCAACAGAGGCGTGACTTCGGCTGAGATTCTAAAGAATCTGAGCAGAGTGATCCATGAAGCGGCCGGCAATGCTACGCTGATCGGCTGCAATGTAGCGGGACACTTAGCTGCCGGGCACATTCACCTGCACAGGAGCGGGGATGATACCAGCGGAAGATCATATACACGCAGCATCAAGATGGGTATCAATACGCTCGCGTTCCGAGCTGCACAGAATAAGGTGTTCTTCGCAACCGACGCGGACTGTGTATGTATAACCGATAAGATACCATGGGAGCAAAACAGGCAGGTACTTGAACTGTATTCCATGTCCGGAACGCCTTTATTCGTTTCTGTACAGCCGGAGGCGTTGAATGATGAAATACGGTATTCGCTGAAAACAGCCTTCGTCCATGCGTCAAAGCAGACGCAGCAGCTTGAGCCCGTTGACTGGCTCGACACGGCGCTGCCGGAGGAGTACCTGATCGACGGCAAAAAGTACAGTTACAAATGGACCGGGCAGACTGGTAACGACTGGATTTTCATGACGTAGGGGAGCGGACAATGAAGAGCAGGATCATAACCACATCGGCAAAAGTGAATCTCATATTTGTGCTGATAATCCTGCTCTTTTTGGGCGCCGGTCTTTCTCTCGCATTAGTCAGTTCACAACGTGCCCTGGATAACGCGCGGGTCGATGTAGTCTCACGCATGGATGATTTTTGTCTGCGTTTTGAGGGCGAACGTAACCGTATAGATGCTTCTGTGCGGAGCCTCTATTTAAGCCGGGACATGGAATATATATCCGCACACTCCGGTAACGGCTTGGATTATAATCTTATTTCATCTCTGAACAGAATTGAAGAGCAAAAGACATCGCTGAAGAATATGAGTATGTTCGTCAGTTCGGTCAAGCTGTACATTCCTTCTCTTCAATTTGTGTTCCGTGACAGCCACGGAAGCATAGGCAACTTTTACAGGGAACCCGCCGAGGATATCATTAATTACGCATCTACCTTCACTTTTGGGAAACTTTCAGTCGAAGACTCACAGTCCGTAGTCGCATACCCGTTTAAGGTATCGGATAAGCTTGTTTTTCTGGCGTGTATTTACCTGGATGTCGATGCACTTGAAGACGAACTGGTCTACGCGGTATCCAATTATGACAGTTCGTACACTGTTCGGCTTAATGACGCGACGGTACTGTTTTCGAATATCGGGAAAGATGACGTTTTTTCAAGCGGCTATCTGCAGTTTTCTAAATTTAGCCCGCAGTCCGGTATCTCGATAGACCTTTTTGTACGTAAAACCGAGGTATTAAGAGATTACTGGCTTTTCATTTATCTGATGATCGCCATGGCGGCGCTGTTTATCGTAAGTTTTGCTGTGTTCGCGTTTACCACTTCGCGCCTTGTCCGGCGCCCTCTTGACGGACTCATCGGCGGATTCAAACGCATGGAAAACGGTGAGATCCCCGTAAAACTCGACTTTAAGGGCAGCAGTGACCTGGCGTATATATATAAAGCATTCAATGACATGAATGAAAAACTGCATGTCCTGGTAGGACTGACATACGAGCAGAAACTGCTTATTCAGAAGGCGGAACTAAAACAGCTGCAGGCGCAGATCAATCCGCATTTCCTGTATAACACCTTCTTCATGCTCAATACGTTTATAAAGTCGTTTGAAAACGAAAAGGCACTGAACCTTTCGCTTGAACTGGGTAAGTATTTCCAGTACATCACACGCTCATCATCGCCAAACGCCACGCTCAAAGAGGAGAATAACCATGCCCGCATCTACGCCGATATTCAGGCGGAAAGATACGAAGGCAGAATATCAATTCAATATGACGACCTTCCCATAGATATGGAAAGCCTTACCGTGCCGAGACTTATAATGCAGCCGCTGATCGAGAACACATTCAAACACGCACTGGCCGACGTAACTGAAAACGGTTTGCTTAAAGTGTCGTTCGCCTCAGATGAAGCGGGACACCATATCGTAATTGAGGATAACTCAAATGTGTTGAGTGACTCTGATATAGCAGACATGAACGACCGCTTGCAGAATGTGGCGGAAAACAGCGAAGTCACGGGATGTATCAACATCGACAGGCGCCTGAAAATGCTGTATCCGGCACCGAGCGGTTTGTATTTTACGCGCTCGCCTTTGGGCGGACTCAAGGCAGAGATCCTTATCTGCATGAATGGAGCGGAAAATGTATAGACTTCTTATCGTCGATGATGAGCACCACGTGGCGGATGAGATAGAAACCATATTCCTTACCCAGACAATGATGGATCTGGAAGTGCATAAGGCTTATCTCGCTTCCGACGCGTTAGCGATCCTGAACAGGATAAAAATAGATGTGCTTCTTACCGATATAAAAATGCCGGGAGCGGACGGGTTTTATCTGGCCGACCGTGTGACTGAGCAGTGGCCGGAGGCTAAGATCATTTTCCTGACCGCATACAGCGAATTCGATCTGATATACAAAACGCAGAAGTATAAGAGCGTGTCCTTCCTACTGAAGACGGAAGGCGAGGAAGCAATAATCGGTGTTGTCCAAACTGCGATCAACGAGATCGAACGATCGCGCAGGCTTCTGTCGGCACAAGCGAAAGCAGACAGCTCCGCGCAGCAAACGGAAGGATACAAAGTGCTGGCGATGTTTCTGAACACGGGAGACATGAGCGGCATGTCCGCGCATCCTTATATCGGCACACACAAGCAGACGTCGGCGGTTTTGGTGACAGCTCCCAATGCGTCCGAAAACATGCAAAAAGAGGATATGGCCCATCTGAACGCTTTGATGTTGCGAGTTAAGGCCATGCTTAGCGACAAGTTTATCGTGGACGCGGTGTACACGGATAATATGTTCGCGGTACTGGTGTTTCAGCCTCATGAGGGTATGAGCGAGCCATCGTTTTCAAACAACCTGCTGCAATCGTTCGACAGTATAACCGAGGCGGTCCTGGATATTTACGGGTCTGAAGCGGTTACGGCAATTACCGATCAATCGTTCATGTTCAATGAACTCTTTGAGAAAACCGATTATATGAAACAGTTCCTTGCCGCTTCGCTTGAGAGTGGCAGCGGAAGGGTGTTCACAAGTGCGGATGAGATCAAAATCAAAAAAGAAAAAGACCTGCTCGATTGGAAGACCCGCTATGCACCTGATGTGAATAACATTTTAATCGCGATACGTGACGGCGATTATGACAAAGTCATTGAATTGCTGAGCCCATTGCAGAAGGTTGCTGAATCGGTAAACAACAAGCTTAATTATCCGATTATCATAGCATATGAACAGGTCGCGCTTTGTTTGCTTGACCGGATAATAAGCAAGAAACTGTTTGAACGCATAAGCATCGAAGGTGATATATACCATATGCTTCTGATCGACAGTTTCCCGAGCTGGAAAGACGCGTTTGGTTTTCTTGAGCGCATCATACAACTGCT
>JAIKWZ010000014.1 GCA_024684375.1 Clostridiales bacterium | reverse complement strand
AGGGAAAGGTAATTACAAAAAGAAGAAATGATAGACGGGGTCTTTATGAATACGATATATACGAAACAGATGGCACCTATATCGTGTCCTATGTGGTCGATGACGGAGGTGGTGCTGGTGCCAGCAACGCTTGGTTCAAGGATGGGACGTTCTACTATTACTATCTGAGGCTGAGTTGCATAGTTGAAACAGCCCGTGACGGGACGAGTGAACTGTATTATGCCGCGCCGGCACATATCAGTTCTTTATACCCATACATTACGAAACCGGAGTCAGAAGCGAAATATGTGACGAAAGGCTACAGGATGATGGTAAACGCATTGCTCGGAACAATCAAAATCGTCGGAGATAATGGGGATTCAGTTATAATCAAAACAGATATGAAATACAACTAATCATAAACATGAAACAGGTTTGATTGGCAGGAAGATAACTAACAGCGTCGAATACAATACGGCGTACGGGTACGTACAGGGCGCGTCTGCGTACAGGACGAACGTGACGACACCCTTGGTAGCGTCGATAACGCAGGAGAACGGTTAAAGCATAACCACTTATACTATAAAAAAGCAACTATCATAACACGAGATGTCTTAATGAGGTTTTCATTACACAATTGTGAGAAGAGCTATAGGGGGTGCTAACTTGAAACAATTTATATACCTGGACACTGATATTGTTACGTCAATAATTGCGCAAGAAGAAAAAGGGTATATTATTCAAATGAGCAAAGAAAACGAAAAAGAAGAAACAGAATCTAAAGTAAGAATCTCTGACATTAGCGCCTCTGGAAATGGAGAAGCAAAAATATGGAAGATAGTGCAGGCAGGAGGAAAAGTTGAGTATTCACAACAATTTCAACGAGATAAAGGATCAAAACTATCAACAAAGGACATAGCTGAGAAAACGCTCCACGATGCCGCTTTTGATATCGCTTATGAGTATATAACACCAATTAAGGTACAGTATAATGATCAATGCGTTGGAGAAGAAGGAGAATATTTGGAAATCCAAAGAGTTTATGACTTTGTTGATTTTGATTATTTAGAAGGGTTATTCAATCAAGATGGAATAATTGAATATATAAAGAAAAAAGATGCTGCCGCGATTGAAAATAAAAATCAAGAGGCGATTGGAAATATCAATAGAGAGCAGTTTAGAAAAAAAGAGTCAGAAATCAGAAAAAGGGTCAAGGAAGTAATCTCGGACAATAATCAGAAATATGATGAGATTTTTTCAATGCTCAAAGCAATTAGGGGATTAATCCCTTACTCGCGTATGCTTGTATCAAACGATGGTTTTATAGTTCCATTAGATGATAAGTACTTCAGAATTAATCCGTCAAATCTTGGGTTCAAGTACGGCGGTGAGATGACTTGTGTAGGTTTGATAACTAATATAATTGGAGAAGATACAAATCCTTGTGATGAAAAGAATGTTTTTGCCACATTGCAGTATCATGTTAATACAATGCTACGTTCTTTTCTGCCAACCAATAATGATAACCTGTGTGTGATTCATCCAATTGCTATATATTATGGACAATAAACCAATTACTGATACTTTCAGTAGCAATAGAGCTTTTCACGGAAGAATACTATCGAATTGTTTAAATTCTACAAAACACTATATCTCAAACAAAAGCTGAATGATATTATTACTTAATTTCTATACTGTTTTATTTGCGGAGTGAAATTCCAGAATTTAGCCAGATTTTAAGGATGAGCTCATTATTGTAGGTTACGTCAGGATCATTTTTCGTGAGTTTTTTGTATTCTTCATATTATGAGCATTTAGAGGGATATGCAGTGGATGTAAGCACTACTATACAGGGATAATAGGTAGTTAAAGAAACAATTGGATATGGCTGAGTATTATAGGCTTCTTCAAAGTTTTGTTGTGCAAATAATAGGGGAGATAAAACAATGTACTTAAAAAAGATCCATATTGAAAACTACAGATTACTTAAAAAAGTGGACGTGGTTTTTGATCGTGACCTGACTCTTTTTGTTGGCAAAAATAACACAGGAAAAACTTCTGTAATGGAGATTCTATCCTTTCTTGTGTCTGATCGAAAAACGCTTTCTATGGATGATTATCCGCTGACAGCACGTAATGACTTATATGGAGCTATTATTGATTTCTGGCAAGATCATGATTTGTTGAAGTATCAGAGTGCTGTTCCAATAACAAAGTTTAAACTGACATTTGATTACTCAGATGGGATAATTGGAAATCTTGACGCATTTGTGATTGATCTTGATATGGAAATAATGACAGCAATTGCGGAAGTCTCATTTGATATACCATTTGGAATAAGTGAGACTCTTGATATTTTAAAAGACCAGTATGATGAAATTCTTCATGATGAAGCTGATGACAATCAAAAAAGAAAGTGCCTGGCACAGGTGGTTCGAGAAAAGTTCGATTCTCTCTTTGTTATGACTGCTGTAGCTGTAAACCCGGCAGATCAAGAGGATTTCAGGGAAATAAAAAGAAGCGATTTGCAGAATGTGTTTAACCTGAAAGTTATCAAGGCTGAACGGAATATGGATGAGTCTGAGGCGACTAATAACAATCCTATCAGTCAGATCATGAAGAGACTGTTTAACACAGAACTAGAAGATGTTGAAGAATCGCTACAGCCTTCTATGCAGGAATTGCATAGGATTGTTACCGATGCAAACTATATTTTGAATAATGAGATCAATACTCATATGGATACTATTGTTGGAAGTATGATGGACTTTGGGTACCCATCCTGGGATGAATTGAAATTACAAGCAAATATGAATTTATCATTGCAGCGCCGAATTATCGAAGAAACCCAGCTTACATACGTTTCAAGGACAGGAGATGAGTCGCTTCCTGAATCGCATAATGGGCTTGGCTATAAGAATTTAATAAAGATCACAATGGAACTCCATGATTATGCTCGTAGTTTGAAAGAAGATATGACAAAGCTTTCATTACTGTTTATTGAGGAGCCGGAAGCACATATGCATCCGCAACTTCAGACAACATTTGTAGCATTTTTGACTGAATTCCTTGAGAAAACAGCAGGAGAGAACCATGTGCAGGTTGTGATGACATCTCATTCGGCTCATGTTGCTAACACAGTACCATTTAAACAGGTACGTTACATTCTTCGTAAATCAACAGAAGTAATCTGCAAGAGTATGGATGATTTCACTACGACTGTGGACCTCCCAGATGGTCTTACTGAGGCACAACGGAATAGCAGAATCGAGAAAGAAAAAGAAAATCGACTGGACTTTCTTCAGAAATACATGAAACTTAGTTATTGCGACCTGTATTTCTGTGATAAAGCTATTCTTGTGGAAGGAGCTTCAGAACGGCTTCTTCTGCCAGATATGATTCGCAAGTGTAAGGATAATGGCGAGTTTGCTGGCGTGGACATTCCTCTTTCTTCACAATACTATACTGTTATAGAGGTCGGAGGAGCCTATGCGCATCATTTTTATGACTTGGTAGACTACTTATGCATTCCCACATTAATCATTACAGATATTGATTACGTAAAAGGACCACATAACTGTGCGTGTAATAAGGATGAAGCAGAAAAATCCTCAAACGGAGCGATAAACCGTTGGTGTAGAAATGCTTTAGGACTTAGGGATGGAACTACAGTTAGCATTAACCAGATTTTGAATTTAACGAAAGAACAGCATTCGACGGGAACTCGACATCTGGAATTCCAGAAGGAAGAAAATGGGTTTTACCCCAGAAGCCTTGAAGATGCAATCATGAATTGTAATCGAGAACTATTTAATATTACAGATGGAGATCATCCGGATTTTGGAGGCACGGGAGATAAAAAGACTGATTTTGCGCTAAAACTGCTTGTGGAGGAAGCTTACACATCATATCATGTGCCATCGTATATCCGCGATGGACTAGTCTGGCTGAACAACCAGTCTCGCATGGGAGGGCAATGGTATGGGGAACCGTGAAATTGCTGAACAAAGAGCTGACGAAATAGATGCGGTAATCATAGATACTCTGAAAAGCGGCAAGAGTTTTCGAGTTGAGGCTGGAGCTGGAGCTGGGAAGACCCACTCTCTTATGAGAGCGATTGAGTGGCTTGAAAAAGAGAAGCACATAGAATTGAAAAGAAAAGGGCAACGTGTTGCTTGTATAACATATACAAATGTAGCTGTTGACGAAATTAAGTCCAGGCTGAAAAGCGAAGGATTCATACGACCGTGTACGATTCATAACTTTGCCTGGGAATTCATGAGCGGATTTCAGTCTACATTGATTAGTACAGTAGAGGAATTAAATCTTCTGCCCGTTAACGAAGAGAAGACTGGAAATGATTCTATAAAGGATGTAAAAAAGGTTTTGTATGATCTCGGTGCTAGGTATATTGAGGACGGGGAACTGCACATTCATCACGACGATGTTATAAAACTCTTTGTTAAGCTGTTGGATAATGCAAAGTTTAGAATGCTTCTCTCGAATGAGTATCCTATAATACTTATTGATGAATACCAGGATTCATTCAGGACTATTATGGATCAATTCCTTAGATATTTTATCGAGCCGTGTGGTTTTCCGCAGATAGGATTGTTTGGCGATGCGTGGCAGACAATTTATGGTGAGAATGGTGCTTGTGGCGAGGTTATTAGTGAAAATCTTGTAGTTATTAAAAAGGAATCAAATTTCAGATCACAAAAGGTTATCGTTAACGCCTTAAATAGAATCAGACCAGATCTTCCCCAGATTTCAGCATCTGATGAAAATGATGGCCGTATTATAGTTGTTACTACGAATGACTATACAGGTTCCCGTCAGACTAAAAACCACTACAAAGGTGAATTGCCGAATGATATTATGTTTACATATATTGATAATGTGCGAAAAAAACTGGCTAAAATGGGGTGGGCTGGTGACTGCAAAACTCTGATGCTCACACACAAATTATTATCGAAACAACAGCACTACGACAATTTATTGGACTTCTTGGAAGATCATCTACGAGATGCGGATGATGAGCATTTTCTATTTTTCATGAATAAAGTTGAGCCTGTGTATGCGGCCTTAAAGAACAATGATGCCAAGGGGCTATTTGATGCACTTGGAGTAGAGAGAGGACCTATACAGTCCATAGAAAATAAGAGACAATGGAAGATGCTGGGAAAGGAGCTTGAAACAGCACGTCAAGGTACTATTTATCAGGTGCTTAAGGTACTGGAAGATAGTAGACTTTTGGGACTGCCCCCTAAGATTGCTGAAAAACTCATAGTTTTCGACAGGTGGACTGAAGGAGAAGATCTGGTCACATTATACGGAAAACCAATAAAGGATTTTTATGAGATCAGCTATAAAGAGGTAATCAATGTGATAGGATTTCAGAAACCAGATGCGGAGTATTCAACAGACCACGGTGTAAAAGGTGAGGAGTTTGAAAATGTAATTCTCATAATGGGCCGCGGATGGAATAACTATAAGTTTGATGAGGCTTTGCCAATAAATCCGATATTGATAAGTGATGAAAAGCAGATGAAGGCGTACATACGGAACAGAAACTTGTTTTACGTATGTTGTTCACGCGCTAAAAAAAGGCTTGCTATATTTATCACTTTTCCGGTTAATGGTACTTTTAAGACTTACTTAGAGAGTGTATTTGGCGTGGAGAATATTATGACATATGGTGATTTTATGAGGATTATGGCATGACTAAATAAAAATAAATATATGAAACAATCCTCTTTCAACAAGCAATAGAAAAGGCTAAAATGGCTTGAGAGTTTAGTTATCAGGGAATCAAGTAAAAGAGAATGAACAACTTCTCGTATGATAGCTGTAATTATGCACCTACTCTATTCACTTATTACATGTATAACTTGCTAATAAGATTTGTGACAATCATCGGTTGAATCATGTATGATACTAATCTCTTAATAAAAGGATGTTATATGAGCTATACTTCGACAAGCACACTTCCAGAAGGGTCATCATTAACTGCTGTAAAAGATTTGATTGAGTTGCTTGGATATAATAAAGTTCCAGATGGCTTTAAAAATCCAAATCGCGTTGGCAGCTATGTTTGGTTCGCTCAGTTGCCAGACATCTCTTTTGTCGGTGTAGAACTGTATATATATAAAGAGAATAACACAATTAAAGTCGATACACGCACTCGCATGGGACGCAGTTATTGGGATCTTGAGCAACAGAACAAAACTATTAGATACTTAAGGCGTTTCTTTGGAGGAACTTTTGTAACAGACGAAGGAAACAATCGTTATTTATTGAGAGAATGTAATGAACCATCACGACTGGCATCTGAGCTTTATGTTGCCAGATGGAAGTTTCATAATGCACTTATACTTCCAGTGCTTTTTTTGAATAATCGTACAAATGATGCTGATATAGCAAAGGAAGAACCAATAGGTTTTGCGATGATTGATAACTTAAATACCAGATTTTTCTCAAATAGCACTATCATCCCCTATATTATTGGTGTGTGGGAAGAATATTTGCGATCTTCTTTTCTTGCGTTCTTGCATCAGGGCAAATGCTCTTCCAAAGTGTTTCGTAATGCCAGGTTTCGCCCTGATGAGTACATGAATATACTAGCTGGGGAAAAAACTTTGGTCGAACAATTATCTGATTCTCTATCGTTTCAGCGACCAGCAGTCATTGATGCAAATTTCAAATTGATTAATGATAGAATTGATATTGCCGGGACATTGCGGATGCCATATAAAAGGCGCAAAATCAATTTATATGATTTAATCGATTCGCTTGTTGATGAAAGGAATGCGTTTGTTCATAAAGGAAATAGAACACGCTATGTTACTGATGATGACATAAAAAAGATAATAAAAGATTTAGAAGTCGCAAGTGACAGAATTTACTATATGTTTGGAACCGTATATAATCTAATTCTATCAAAGGTTTTCTGAATTGTGGAAGACATTTGAAGCCGCTATTCCAACAGCTTTAAATACTTGTATATAGTTGTCTGCGACAAGTTACACATGCGCACAAACTCGCTGACATTCATATGCCATGTAATGAACTGTTCCATACGGTTGGCGTTCTTCCGCTGCATAGTGGGTAGTTGATCAAACATCATCTGCCTATAACAAGTGGACAGTGTCCGGCCGCCAAACCATCCATCGGATTTTCATGGAAAACCAAGTTTTGGCCCAAAAGCGGATGCTCTGCTAACGCGTTTGCTAACCAAGGGCGTACGAGTGGGAATGTCTACTGCTGAAAATGAAAAACACTAAAATTACATTTTTTGTGTCTACTTTTCTTGACAAGTACATGCATTTTGAATTGAACTTGATATTTGTGCCGAATCCTCAAGATTTGAACTTAAGTTTTATTCCATTTTTGCTTGACTGATACTTGAATTTTGTGCATAATAGGGGCTGTGACAACTGGTGGTGATCTTGATGCTCAAACGTAAGGTGTGCCACCAGTCGGATTTGCATTCCGTGGAACGGAATCTGCGATTTTACCGGTTCACAGCAATTGCAGTTTAGTAATAAGCCTCTGGTTCGTTTAGATTATTAGGTGGCGCGTCCACTTTTGACCTAGATAGCAGGACCTCTGCTAACACTATTTGGTAACCTGGGATGGCTGGTTGACTTCCGCCGGCTGCCCATGGCTGCCCATCAAATTAGACTATTGACCATTCGCCGAACCATCTGCCAAATTGTCGTCGTGCGTCCAATTCTGACTAAAAAGTGGACGCTCTGCTAACGCGATTTGCTAACCCGGGGCGAATGGTCGGGAATGTACCATTGGAAATCCGTTAGCTCTGCTAACAACTTGCTAACATCAATAACCATTTTTGCCACAAACTTCGGCTTTTAGAGCTATACTCCGATTCACTCCAAAAGGCTCAAAAGTGCCTATTTTATTAGCGTTTCATGAACTTGGATAGACTTGGATTTACTCCCCTGAGCGGCCACTTTTTGATCTCCTAAGCGAAAGGCCGTGGGTTCGAATCCCGCCAGGCGCGTCATTCCATATATTTACTACACAAAATAAAAAATCACCGAGCATTCTCTGCCCGGTGATTTACTTTTGCCATTTGATAACACTCGAGTGTGTTTACCACTAAAGAACAATTCAGATTGGCTTGATAACAAAGCTGTCAGGTTGCTTACTGAGATAAGTTTTCTATACGAGTGATCGCTTGTTTGCTGAGAAGATCTACCGAACCGTTGTGAGTTGGAGAAAAGACTTTTGCTGAAGAGCGTCTTGGTCGCTAAAGAAAGGATCTCGAAAGAGATTACAAACTAATCTGGCATTAAGTCGATTCCTTGATGAATTCTGGTGTGATCATCATGTAAATTTCAGGCATCTGATTTGAACGCTGTTTGATGGTGAGCGGGTGCAACCTCGGGAAGTGGTTTGTGAAGAGAAAGCCAGCAAAAAAACTGTGTTATGGTTTAGTCAGATTGATTATAAGGCAGGAAGCATGAAGCACTGCGGGCACACTGAAGTTAAGGATTATGTGCCCGCAATCTTTTATAAATTAGAACAGCATCTTGCATTTACGGCGATTATCGTTTATAGTTAATCAATAAATTTATGATGTGAGGAGATGCTGTATGGCAAAGAGAAGAATCGATCTGACAGACGACAGCATCTCTCCGTTCAAAATCATCTTTTTCCTCGCTTGGCCGCTCTTTCTTGAGCAGATCCTTTCGACATTCGTTTCATTTGCAGACACGGCCATGGTGGGTGCGCTGGGTGTTCAGGCGACGGCTTCCATATCCATCAGCAACTCATTTGTCTTTTTGTTTAACGGCGTGATCATGGCGCTGGGCACGGGCCTGACGGCATATGTCGCACGCAGTGTCGGCGCAAAGAATTATGAAGCCGCTAAGGCTTATATCCGGCACGCCATCATTCTGCTCGTCTGTGTGGGCCTGCCTATCGCCATTCTGACCTGCGCACTTCACCGCCACATACCCCGTTGGATGGGCGCCGAGGAGGAGATAATGGATAGGGCCTCGGCGTATCTGCTGATCACCTCGGCGTTCAGGATCTTCACCATGGCGATCATGGTGCTGGGTTCCGTGTTCCGGGGTCTGGGCGACACCAAGACGCCGCTCAGGGTTAACATATTCGTGAACGTTTTCAACGTCGCCGGCAACTATCTGCTTATCAACCAGCCCCATACCGTAAGCGTGTTTGGGCTTCAGTTATCTGTGCCCGGCGCGGGCTGGGGCGTGATCGGCGCGGCTGTGTCTACGGGCGTCAGCTGGCTGATCGGGGGACTTACGCTGCTGATCCTGCTGTTTATCAAAAACGGTCCGACCCGCATATCGCCGCGGGATTCCTTCAGACCTGATCTTGGCGTGATCAGCCGGGTCGTTAAGCTGTCTGTGCCTGCCATGCTGGAACGGTTCTGCATGTCATTTGCGGGCATCGTAGTAACGCGCTGCGTGGCATCCCTGGGCACGGTGGTCTTCGCGGCGAATTCCGTTTACTCCACGTGCGAATCTATGTCCTACATGCCCGCCTTCGCGTTCGCCACGGCTGTTACGACGCTGGTCGGGCAGTCCCTCGGCGCCAGGAAACCCGATCTTGCCGTGCGATACACGCATTATACCATCGGCATCGGCGCCATGGTCATGTCTTTCGCCGGCGTCATGCTGTATGTTTTCGCAGATCCGCTGGTGCGCATAATCACGCCCGATGAAGACGCGATCGCGCTTGCGAAAGAATGTCTTCGCATCGTCGCATTTATTCAGCCCGTTCAGACCGCCGCATGGATATTCGCAGGCGCGCTGCGCGGAGCGGGCGATACGAAATGGCCCTTCTACATTACCGCGGCGTGTAACTGGGGCATCCGGACGCTGGGGGTTTATCTGCTGATCAGAGTGTTCCACTTGGGTCTGCCAGAGGCGGTCGTCTGCATGTGCTTGGACAACGCCGCCAGATGTGTGCTTATGGGACTTCGCTTTAGAAGCGGGCACTGGAAAAAGGCCCTGGCAGATTAGCGGAAAGCGACTGTCTGCCTGCGGGCCTTTACAAAACGCAAGAAGGATTTGAAAGAGCGCTTCACCTTGAGGTGAGGCGCTCTTTTTTGTCAGGTACTACTGCATAAGATCAGTATCTTCCCGGTCAGGCTATGCCGCCCTCGGCTGAATTTTGTATGCCGTTCATCCTGGCGTAACTGCCGCCCAAAGCCACCAGCTCCGCATGGGTGCCGTGCTCGGTGATGCATGTGCTCCAGTTTGTCGTAGGTCTTGGTGCGCAGGTCGCCTACCAGAAACCATGCAGCCTTGTGCGCCAGGTAATTGCTGAGAAACCTGAACAGGATGCGCAGAAGATACAGACCCACCAGTGCTAATGTCAGTAAGCCTATGGCGCCGAGATCGTTTTCCGTCACGCCTTCTTCCACGATTCCGGTCATGGCAGACAGGAGCTTTGGCGCTGTGAGGTTCACCGCCGTCAGCGCCAGAGTGGAGAAAATGGCGACAGCGTACAGTGTCCTATAGCGTATGGCTTCGCGGCTGAGCCGCAGGAGTGTCTTGATCATCGTATTCTCCCCGTAGCAAATGGGTCATGTCTTGAGATGCGCCCTGATCTTAGGCACGTCAATAGTTCATTCCGCCATCTTTTGCAGGGGATCCCCGCTCAAACGGTATGTGGTCCAGTCGTCCATTGCCTTAGCGCCCATGGAAAGATAAAAGTCGATGCTGGGCTTGTTCCAGTCCAGGCACGACCATTCAAGGCGTCCGCATCCGCGCTCTGCAGCGATCATTGCCAGCTTCTTGAGCAGCGCTTTGCCATACCCTTTGTTCCTGTACTCAGGCAGCACGAACAGGTCCTCCAGGTAAATGCCGCCGCGGCCGAGAAAAGTTGAAAAGTTATGGAAGTACAGGGCAAAGCCGACCTCCTTGTCTCCCTCAAGCACGAAAAGCACCTCGGCAGCCCGTTTTTCGAATATCCATTCCCGCAAAAGTGCTTCGGTGGTTACGACCTGGTCCGACATTTTCTCATAAGCAGCCAGACCGCGGATAAACTGAAGTATGAGCGCGCAGTCCTTTTCGGTCGCACAGCGAAAACGCATCATTTTCTCCCTTACCTGCCGATCTTCTGACCGTTCAGGATCACGACATTAATGGGTTCGACTTCAACTTTTTCCCAAACATGCTCGGTGATATACGGCTCGGAATCCAGATACTTCTGCAGATCCCCGCATTCGGCGAAATCCATGACCAGAACTGAGCCTTTCATCTTTCCGTTTTCGTCAAGCAGGCTGCCGGCGCATAAGACCCTGCCGTTTACCCTGGCCATGTTTTCAAGGTGGCGCGGCCTCACGGCAAGGCGCTTTTCAAGCATGCCAGCCCCGTCATAAGCCCTGATAATATACTGCATACATTTCCTCCCAAACAGATCATAATCGTGCAACGATATCGGACACCGCCACGAGCACCGCTTCCCCTTTTATGGCGATCCTGCCGTTCGGCTTTGATTCGCAGGTGAGGTACCCGCCGCGCCGGGATGCCTGATACGCCCGGATAATAGGTTTATGGAGCGCTCTGCACCAGTAGTCGCCTATCTGGCAGTGCGCCGAACCGCATACCGGGTCCTCAGGTACGGCGACTTTCGGGCAGAAACTGCGGGAAACGCAGTCCGTTTCCTGCCCTTTTGCCGTAGCGTTCTGCAGGCGTCCCGGCAAATATTTAAGCAGAGCCTGATCTGGAACCATGTTCCTTACGGCTTCTTCGCTGTCGAACACGCAGACCAGGTCAAGGCCGAGCACAGCCTTTACGGGACGAACGCCGAAAGCTGCCTCCATTTCGTCCGACACAGTTATTTCCCGCAATTCGTAAGTCGGGAAGTCCATTTCGTATAAATCGCCGGAACGCGTGACGGTGAGCAGGCCGCTGAGCGTATTGAACCTAACGCTCCGGCTTTCAGGCTCCACATAATTCATGATCACGAAAGCGGACGCGAGCGTAGCGTGCCCGCACAGTTCAACCTCTGTGCCGGGGGTGAACCATCTCAGGCGATAACCATTTGCTTCCTTTACGATGAAGGCGGTCTCGGACAGGTTGTTTTCCATCGCAAGCTTCATCATGGAGCTGTCATCGGGCCACGCGTCCAGAAGGCAGACTGCGGCCGGATTGCCGGAAAACGGTGTGCTCGTAAACGCGTCAACGATATACTGTTTCATACACTTCTCCAAACGACGTTAACTGTAAAAGAATGGCCTTCGCGGGTTGTCGGGCGTATTTTCGCCTGTCAGATCAGTAGTTTTTCGCATTGATCTCGAAGTAACTCTGTGGATGTGCGCATACCGGGCAGACTTCGGGAGCCTTGGTCCCCACGACTATATGACCGCAGTTGCGGCATTCCCAGACCTTGACTTCGCTCCTGGCGAAGACGGCCTGCGCTTCGACGTTTTTAAGCAGGGCGCGGTAGCGTTCCTCATGGTGCTTCTCGATGGCGGCTACCATTCTGAATTTTGCGGCCAATGCGGGGAAGCCTTCCTTTTCGGCAGTCACGGCAAAATCCTCGTACATATCGGTCCATTCATGGTTTTCGCCGTCCGCCGCGGCGGCGAGGTTTTCGGCGGTGCTGCCAATGCCGTTCAGCTCCCTGAACCATAGCTTGGCATGTTCTTTTTCGTTGTCCGCTGTTTTCAGGAACAGGTCCGCGATCTGCTCAAAACCTTCTTTTTTTGCCTGGGAAGCAAAGTAGGTGTACTTATTCCGTGCCTGGGACTCTCCGGCAAAAGCAGCTTCCAGGTTCTTTTCTGTCTGTGTACCCGTGTAGGGGTTCTGCCTGGCGACTTCTTTTTCGACTTTTACGAACTTGGAAGCGGGCTGCCCGCATATGGGGCATTTGAAATCGTCAGTCAAAGGGCCTTCATGAACGTAGCTGCATACTGAGCATTTCCAGGTTTCCGCCGCGGTATCATCCTTTTGGGATGCGGGTTCATTGAACGAGAGCGAAGACAGCAGCTGTTCCACTGCTTCGATGGGGAAGCCGGGCTCGCCGGCCCGGTCTGACATTTCATTCAGCAGATCGCGCGCGTTGCCGCTTTGGGGCAGCATATATCCTGCTTCGCGCAATATGTCTTCCGCCATGATACGGTTAGACTTCTCGATCGCCTTCGCAAGAGGACCGGGCAGGGCTGCGGCAAGCGTCTCCTGCTTTGCCTTGCTGCTGGCCAGTTGCTTCAGCGTCGCGTTCACTTCGGCAGTCTTCACCTGCTGCGGGGGATACTCGCGCGGCACAAGGCTTATCGCTTTGGACGGGCACGCGTCTGCGCACGCGCCGCAGCCGATACATTTGTCAGTGTCTATCACGCTGTTCTCGGTGTCCGAAGCGCCTGTGGGGCACACATAGAGACACAAACAGTCCTTCTCACACATCCGCACGTTGCGGACCGCTACTTTTTCGCTCATGTGCTTATCCTCCTATACGCTCGAACTTCCGATTCGGTACTTTGCATACGGGGCAGACCTCCGGCAGGTCGTCACCGATGTAGACGAAGCCGCAGATCGTGCATACATAGATGCCCGTGTTCTCCAGCATGGATTCTCCTTCCCGCGCGTACCGCTCCAGGAGGGATTTGAGGATGCGGGTCACTTTCCCGCTCCAGGTCAGGCTGCGCAGCGCGCCGCGGTCGCCGTTCTGTTTGGAGACCTGATCAGCGGCAGGGTAGCCTGAAGTCAGATCCTCATTTATCAGCTCGAGCAGCTGCCCGAAGGATGGGTCTGATGCTTGTCCGCTTTGCGCTTTGAACCATGAGGCCAGCTTCCGGAAAGCCTCAGCCTCCTGCGGCTTATACTGTTTTTCACAACCCTTCGCAAGGTTTGAGCAGAGCGCGCTGGTCTCTATGGCGGAAAGCGGCTTCATATCCGCTTCGGCATTTGACGCCGGCGCCGCTTCGGGCTGGGACCGGGATATCCCTTCCGGCACGAAATCCGATTTCGCGGCTCCGCACAAAGGGCACCTCCAGTCATCCGGGAGTTCCGACCATGGGGTATTCTCCGCCTCGTCGTAGACATACCCGCAGATAGAACATATGTAACGCATAGGGCATCCTCCTCTCGTATCTGCCTGCAACAGGTTTTAATGGTAATGCTTCAACTGAGCTCTCTTTTGATTACATGTTCAAGAAAGGCGTTGTACTGCCGCATATAGCGCGCGGCATTTTGCATTTCTTCCGTGGTCAGCTGAGACAGGAATTCGTGGTTGCGCTGTTTCCAGCCTTCGTCCCGCGTTTCATGCTGCGCGTAGACTTCTTCGCCGGGCGCTGTCACGCGGTAATAGACTTTCTGGCGGTTGCCTTCGCGCCTGTAAGACTCGATCAGTTTTTTTGTCTGCAGCTTACGGATAGTCTTGCTGATGGCGCCTTTGGTCAATTTGAGGTCTTTGGAAAGTGATGTAACGTTCGGGTCTGCCGTTTCGCGGATCGCCTTCAGCACGTGAAGCTCGGTCGTGCCGTATACGGACAGTTTTTCGGGGTGGCAGAACCGATTGAGCAACTCCTGCTTTTCCAGGAATTCGGTCATAAGATGATAGATCTCTTCTTCCATTTTGCAGCTTCTTTCAGAAAAAAGTTCTTTAACCGGGAGCAGTATAGCACGACTTGTTTCCATAGTCAACAAGTTTGCTTTGAGAACGATGGGTCATACGGCGAACGGTTTAGTATGATAAGAATTCACAAATCGAGGCATTGACATTTGCCGGTGTTCCGTACTATTATGCAACAAACCGATGACAGTTTAACGACTATTATCGAGAGCGCAGCTGTAATAGATTTCGCGTATGTTAGAGAGCTGCGCGATCACAATTCCAACAATGCTGGATCTGCTGTCCAGGGCTGAGATCGCGTTTTCACCAAGCAACAAGTTTGACCTTATCATCACTTATTTTGTTATGTACGGTAACTACAATATATTCGAGATTAATGCCGCGCTGTTCAAATACGGGCAGCTGACATTGGGAGAGTAATCCGTGCCCCATAGGCATATTTCGTTCAACACGGTTTTTATGATATGGCATTTCAGGACTTAATGTCATACGCGGAAAGGGTAAAAACATGACAGTTAAAGAAATACTAGCCCAAATGACGCTGGAGGAAAAGGCGACGATACTCACGGGCTCGGAGAGCCTTGTTACGGCGGGCGTGCCGAGGCTCGGCATCGCGCCAAAGAACGTAGCCGACGGGCCTCACGGTGTAAGGGACTATACCCCTGGCAGTAACTGCACCACCATGCCATCGATGTGCGCACTCGGCGCGACATGGAGCCGCGAAGCGGCTGAACTTATGGGAAAGACCATAGCGCAGGACTGCAAGCGGCTGAATAAACAGATGCTGCTTGGGCCCGGACTTAACATCAAGCGCAACTCCCTTAACGGCAGAAACTTTGAGTACGTCTCCGAGGATCCTGTGCTTACAGGTGAGATCGCGGGGCACATGGCCAAGGGACTTGAGGACGAGGGTATAGGTGCCTCGCTCAAGCACTTCGCCGTAAACTCACAGGAGACCTACCGCATGGACACCAGCGTGGAGGTGGACGAGAGGACGCTCAGGGAAATCTATCTGCGTGGCTTTGAAAAGGCGGTCAGGATAGCAAATCCCCAAAGCGTGATGTGCGCCTACAACAAGCTTTTCTCGATATGGTGCTCTGAAAACCACATGCTGCTTACAGAGATATTAAGGGGTGACTGGGGCTTTAAAGGGCTGGCGGTGAGCGACTGGGGCGCTGTGCATCATGGCGCTAAGGCTGTTAAGGCGGGGCTCGATCTGCGCATGCCGGGCAATCCCGATACGATAAGGGATGTAAAGGAAGCGCTCGCAAACGGCACGATGACCATGGAGGAGATCGATACCGCCGCCGAAAGGGTGCTTTCATTCCTGCTTCGTCCCGTACCGGAGCTTAAAGACTACAACAGGGACGTTCAGCACGAAAACGCGCGCAGGGTCGCGCGGGAGGCGATCTGCCTTCTCAGAAACGACAGAAATCTTTTGCCCATCACCCCGAAGAAGTATAAACGCATTTGCGTGACCGGCGATTATGCTGTAAAGCCCTACATAAACGGACAGGGCAGCGCGCAGGTGTTCACTGATGACGAATATATAGATTCGCCGCTCGAGTGCCTGAGAAAACTGCTGCCTGATGTGCAAATAGATTACTTCGATTATCTTCCACGCAAAAAGCCCGACGATATGCTCTGGAACTACTTTAACCAAAAGATGCCGGGCATAAGGGATTATGACCTTGTACTCGTGTTTACTGGCGTTTCGCCCAGCGACGATTCGGAGGAATTTGACCGCGGCAGCAACCTGCTGGCAGGTTACATAGAGGACGTGATGCGCAATGTCACCGGGCACAACCCAAACTGCGCGCTGGTGCTCTTTAGCGGCTGCTCCACTTTCAAAAGCCCGAAGGCCGACCTTTTCCCCGCCATAGTGCAGGCGTGGCCGTCAGGCGAGGGCGTTGGCATGGCGGTGGCCGAGGTACTGGCGGGAAAAGTGAACCCGTCGGGAAAACTGTCCGAGACATTCCCGACGAAAATGCGCACAGACCTCGACTTAAACGGCGACGGCCTTAAGCAGGAGTATACCGAAAAGTGGCGCGTAGGCTACAGGTATTATGACTTGCATCCCGAGGAGATCTGGTTCCCATTCGGGCATGGGCTGAGTTACACGCACTTTGGATATACAGATCCTTCGCTGGAAAAAACTGGCAGCGGCTGGAAGCTGAGCTTTGACCTAAGCAACGTGGGCGACATGGACGGCGCGGAGGCAGTGCAGCTTTACGTGGGCGATCCCGTCTCGACGGCTTCGAAGCCTATTAAGGAGCTTAAACAGTTTGAAAAGGTGTTCCTTAAGGCGGGCGAAACGCGTAGGGTGTCGTTCAATATAACCGATGAAGATCTTAACTACTATAATCCCATGCTGCACAAGTGGGTGGTGGAGAACGGTGACTACGACCTGTATGTGTGCGCGTCCTCGCGGGATATCAGGCTCAGAATGAGATTAAACTACTACGACTCTGCCTGCTATTCAATGCAGAAACTGCAGGAAACGATGATAGGTTAAGGTATAATCAACTGTTTCAGAAGGCAAGATATGGAACTGATTACCCGCTTTGATGCGATCAATGCAAAAAAAGCTCACAGAGGTACCATTCTTGCAAGCCCCGTGCTCCCGGCCGGACTCGCTTCACAGTTTGATCACGCATGGGAACGCCTTGACGGTCCCGGAGCGATGGAGCCCCATACGCACCATAAGGAAGAGGTATATCTTCACAAAGGGGAACGGCTGTGTCGCGGTGGACGGAACGCGCTACCCAGTCAGCCCGGGAGACGCTGCGTATATCCCGCCGTACGCCCTTCGCAGTGCGGTAAACGAAGAAGAGGGCGAACTAATGTGGGCAGCCTTCTGGCGGGACATCATTGCGCCGAAGGCAGAGGATGGAGACCATGCCGGAGAAGAAGACCCGGATGAGTGCAATGTGTTTAATGACAGGCAGGCCTGAACTGCTATTCTGCAGGCTGCACATGTTTGATGGATTGAGGAGGTAAGGGCTTTGCTGAGACATCGGATCATTTTCCCGGAGGCCAATAAGGCTGCA
Organism: Clostridiales bacterium; assembly: GCA_024684375.1. Taxonomy (GTDB): domain Bacteria; phylum Bacillota; class Clostridia; order Christensenellales; family Aristaeellaceae; genus RUG14130. Next base: position 55,633 of record JAIKWZ010000014.1, on the reverse strand, counting down.
CTGGTCGAAGAGACGATCAGTGACGCGCCCGCACCGGATCGGGTGCTGATACAAACAGCCTATACCACTATCAGTCCCGGCACCGAAAGAGCGAACATCAGCGGAGATCCGAACGTATACGGGATATCGTCACCGGCAGTGCGTTTTCCGCGTTCAGCCGGCTACAGCTCCTCTGGCATTGTGAAGAAGGTCGGCTCTGCAGTTACCCGTGTTCAGCCGGGCGACAGGGTCGTCGGTTACTGGAGCACTCATTCGGATTACAATTTGCTGCCGGAAAAGCAGGTTGTCAAAATTTCTGACGAAGCGGTCGGTCTGCGCGAAGCTGCCGCACTGTTTATTGGAACTTTCCCATTGGCGGCAATACGAAAGACGCGTTTGGAGATGGGAGAGGCCTGCCTTATAATGGGCTTGGGACTGCTTGGGCAATATGCGGTCCGTCTGGCACGTATCGCTGGAGCGATGCCGGTGATCGCGGCAGATCCTGTGAAGTCGCGCCGCCAAAGCGCTTTAGCAGGAGGCGCCGATCTCGCGTTTGATCCTTTGGAAGAAGGATTCGCTCAGCGCGTCAGGGAACTGACGGGTGGCGGAGTGAATGCGGCAATCGAAGTAACCGGACAGGGTGCTGGTTTGGATGAAACGCTGGATTGCATGGCACGCTTCGGCCGCGTTGCGCTGCTTGGCTGTACGCGCAGCAAAGAGTTCACCATCGATTATTACCGCAAGGTGCATTGTCCGGGCATCACACTGATCGGTGCGCATACGAACGCCCGACCGGAAATTGAATCCCATCCGGGATGGTTCACCCACGACGACGACCTAAGGACACTGATGCGGCTGTGCGTGGGTGGCCGGCTGAATGTGACCGCCATGCTGAGCGAACTGCATGCACCAAATGAATGTGAAGCGGTATACCAAAGGCTGATAAACGATAAAGACTTTCCTATGATCGTACAGTTTGACTGGACGAAGGAAGGGGCATGATGCAATGGAAAGGCTGAAAGTTATACAGATCGGCGGCGAACACGACCATGCGTCTCAGGTACTTTATTCGCTGCGCAGGCAAAACGACTTGTTTGATCTGGCCGGCTATGTCATACCCGAAGACGACGCCACTGAACAGTTTGAAGGAATGAAAAAAGCATTCGACGGTGTAAAGCGTCTTTCTTTGGAAGAAGCCCTGTCGATTCCCGGGTTGCATGGCGCTATAATAGAGACATCCGAAAAGAAACTGACAAAATACGCCCGCATCGCCGCGGAGCATGGGTTGGCGGTACATATGGACAAACCGGGAGGAGACACGCAAGAGGAATATCAGTCTCTCATGGCTTATGTCAAGGATAGGCACATCGTTTTTTCGCTCGGCTATATGTACCGCTTCAATCCGGCGGTACGTCAGCTTATAAAACTAAAAGAATACGGTGAACTGGGAGAAATCATCAGCGTTGAAGCGCAGATGAACTGCCTGCATCAGTCTTGGAAGCGAGACTGGCTGAAAAAATACAAGGGAGGCATGATGTTCTTTCTGGGCTGCCATCTCATCGATCTCATCATGCAAATGCAAGGTGAACCGCGTGAGATCATCCCATATAACTGCTGCACAGGATTGGACGGCGTATGCGGCGAGGATTTCGGCATGGCACTGTTGCGTTATGAACGAGGCTGGTCGTTCGCCAAGACGACGGCAGTAGAACTGGGCGGTTTTATGCGTCGTCAGCTCGTAGTCTGCGGTACGAAGGCCACAGTGGAACTGAACCCACTCGAGTATTATGTTCCAGGAGACCCGGTCTGCAACCAGTGTACGGATATGTACATCACGACAACGGAGGACTGTGTAAAACGTAAATGGAGCGCGCGAGGGGAGAAGACCGTATACGGCCCTTACAACCGCTATGACGACATGATGAGGGCGTTTGCCGAGGCTGCTCTGGGACGGGGTCCATGTCCCGTGGATTATGACTATGAAGCGAAGCTGCATCGGGCCGTTCTGAAAGCTTCAGCGATTCAATGCTCACGGATTTCGGACACATAAAAGAAACATGAAGTACCTGGCTCCTGACTATTATCCGCATTTTCATTGCAAAATCGGCCAATGCCGCACGGACTGCTGCACCGGCTGGCCGGTATCTTTCTCCATAAGCGAGTATTACAGACTGCTGAGCGTTGATTGTTCTCCTGAAATCAGGAGAAAACTTGATATCGCGCTGCATCTGACGGAACATCCGACTGAAGATGATTATGCGATGCTGCTGCATAGCTATAACGGCAACTGTCCGCTTCGCCTGTCAGACGGGAGGTGCGGTTTACAGACAGACGCGGGAGAAAACGCGCTGCCGGTTGTCTGCAGGCTTTATCCGCGCGGCATTCATAAAGGCGAGTGCAGCTGTGCCAACAGCTGTGAAGCGGTGGTCGAGCTCCTTGCCCGCGCAGAACCGATACGCTTTGTCGTTCTTGATCTGGAAACAGCATATCCCGAAAGAACACGTATTCATTTTTTTGAGACCGCAGACCGTGAAATGGAGATCCGGCTGTGGCTGATACATTTTATCCAGGATCGGCGGTTTTCCCTCGGTCATCGCCTGGCTATGATGGGGACGGCACTCAAAGATATGGATGAAGCCTTATCCGTCAAAGACCACATGCGCGTGGAAAAACTGCTGAACGAGCCGTGGCTGAGCACTCCACCGCCGCTAAAGGGAGACGCTCTCCCGATCGTTCGCAGGCTGCTTGAGCTGCTAAAAAGCGACAGTATGCAAGATTACGCCGAGATGGCACTCGACAATTTCTCATCGGAAAAGTATATAGGGAGAAACGCAGCTGACGAGATACTGAGACAGGCTGAGCCAAACTGGGAACCCTGGTTTGAAAACTTGCTCGTAAACCACATGTTCTTTTCACAGTTTCCGTTCCAGGACAGACCTGTCAGCCTTAAAGATGAAACAGAGGCATTGTACGCGGTATACGCGATGCTCCGTTTTCTGACAATTGGAGCAGGAAACGGAGACAAGGAGAAGACAACAGATACTATAGCGGCTTTATTCAGGATGGTAGATCACACAGCTTTCGACCGCTATGCCGTGCCTGTTCTGCATAAGATAGGAGCGGATCCGCGCGCTTTATTGACGATCTGAAGCAAAATTCATCAGGGGGATCGGCTTTTAAAACCAGCATAGAAAAAATGCTGCGTATGAGCAGCATTCTTTCGTTATTGTTTAGTCAACCGTATCGGGCTAAACTATCTGCGGATGAATCCGGCTGCGCCGCGCAGGCTTACCACGATCCAGTCCTTGTCCACTTTCAGGATGGGCAGGGTGGTGTTTTTATCAAGCAGCGCCACTTTGGGAGCGGACGTGCTGTTCCAGGCGTAGACCGTTGTCTTCGCGTCGGCATGGAACCAGGACGGATCCACCGCGATATAGTCGGCGTTTACCCAGCCGGCAGGAGAATTCTCGGAATCGCCAAGGACGACGTATGCCCAGCCGTTGGTCTGCTTCGCAACGATGATCACGTCGCCGTAATTCAGAGTTCTCAGGGCTTTGGCGGAAGAGCTTGCACTCTGGCGCAGGGTGAGGCTTTCACACAGCACTACGGCCTGATAACCGATCTGTCCCTCTCCGCGGGAGGAAATGATTTCAGCATTTACAATGCTCGTAAACGCGAGCATGAGGACCAGTATGGTAAGAACTATGGAACGAACTATGTTTTTCATGATTTTATATCTCCAGTTTGTTGTATTTTTTCTTTCACAGCCGCATTATCATCGGCTGACATCTATATATACGCTTGATAATGAAGGCTGGCAGTTAAGTTTGGTTAAGATTTGATGTATGCTTCATCAGCTGAATTAAACTAGGTTTTTATGTCGAAGTCTACTCAGACGAGTGGTGATATACAGACTGGGAAAATCACTTCCTAGATGATATAATTAAGAAGTCATATGAAGCGACGAGTAACGGTTTAGTACCAGATTATCAGCAATCTATGGTTATCATTCGGAATATTATTATGCTGTTTTTTGTGAGACGCCTTGAATCTATTGAAGGAAGAGGTTACACTATGACTACGTGCTGTAAAGGGTGATTATATACTTCTGATTTGCCAGCGTTTTGCACGCAGAAGCCGTGAACTAATGGCTGAGACCATTTTGAAGAAGACAGGCATGACCGCCAGCGACGCTTTTCACACCATTCACAATTATATTGATACTGACGAGATGATTTTGCGGAAGGGTGCTATTGCCGCACATAAAGGCTAGAAAGTGCTGATACCCATCAACATGCGCGACGGCTCCGTTATCGCTTTGGGAAAAGGAAACCCTGACTGGAACTATTCCGCGCCTCACTGTGCCGGCATACTCATGTCCTGATCCAAGGCTAAAGAGAGTATCGACCTGGGGGCTTATAAAGCCTCAATGAGCGGCATCTACTCGACTGCAGTTACTGAAAGCACGATTAACGAAGCTCCTATGGCATACAAGTCGCTCGATGATATCATCGATGTGATAACGCTTATAAAAAGAAGAGAAATGAAACAAGAATATCATCGCCCGCTTTTTCCCGCCATCTGAATATGTACCCGGTTTCACCGCAGAAAGCATTCAGAAGGCAGAAGAAAGATACCGTGTGTTATACGGTGCGGACGAACTGGCTGGTGTGATCGCCGTATCAACTGTCGGCGGGAAAGAGTATGTAATCATGCCCCAATTGCTGCGCTATGGCGACAGATGGCATATCGGGACGTTGAACAGCGTTTCGGCGATCATCTGCAGCCTGCCCATTACAAACTGCGCGCTGTGTAAACTGTCCGCGATCAGATATAAAACATTAAGTCGATCAGTATAATTTCCGGAACTTATCCATATTTGGAGGAACAAGTATGTATACAGAACTCTTCTTTGATGATTACCGTCTTCTGGGGCGTGCGGGAACGCAGCGCAGATACGGTGTGCCGGAATTGATAAACGAGTATTATGATCCTGATTACAGCACGGACTATTTTTCTCCATGGGTTTTTGAGAAAGACGGAGAAACGGTCATGCTGTATATGGGCAGAAACCGGAGCACGGGCCAGTTCGCACTCCTGGCAGCGGCTTCACATGACGGAATAAACTTCAGTCCCTTGAAACGAAACGGCACAAACGAAATAATGCCGCTTGCGGGCGGGGAGGAAACGTTCTGCATTCTGGAGGATGTTTTCGCTCCGCCGGCAGAAAAATATAAGCTCATTCTGACCAGGTATGATCAAAAACGGTTTTATGTACGCGCGCAGATTTTCTCTTCACCGGATCTTATCAAGTGGAACAGTTTCCTTGACGAGATCCCCGACTGGGGCTGTGAGCCGGTGGGGGGTGTGTTCTTCAACGCGGTCAGGCAGTGTTATACCATACTGCGCCGCCAAACCTGGGGCAACAGATGTGTCGGCTATTGCGATACAAAGGATTTTAAGCATTACACCCCATTTGAACTTTGCCTGCATCAGGACACATTAGACGGCGCCCTGGACGAGGTATACGGCATGAGCGCATTCGAATATGCGGGTATGTATATAGGTTTTCCGCTGCTTTATACAGACAACGCAGCTTCCAGAAAAACGAAATTTGAGCCTGGCAATATCATCCCGCAGCTTGCGTATTCATGGGACGGGCATCACTTTTTAAGATCGCTGAGAACATCTTTCCTTCCGGATTATACAGGCAAGCCGGCCATGTTCTGGCTTTCCTGCGCGCGTTTGACGGTAAACCGGGAGATCTTACTGTACTGCGCGATGACACCGGAAGCCCACGGAGCTGCATTCAGAAATCATCAAAGCGGACGAATACGCATATATCGCCTGAGGAAAGATGGGTTTATTGCGCTGAATGCCGGCGAGGATGAAGCGACGGTCACCACACGCGAATACCTTTACGGAGGCGGGGATATATGCGTGAATCTGTGTGCCGAACACGCGACAATGGCTATCATAGACACGTGCGGAGAAGACCCCGCTTCCCAAGCTTGGGGTACGGATGTGAGCGCAGTGGGCTTTGACCATGGCGACTGCCAAAGCTTCAGCGGCGACAGCATATGCTGGAAACCGCGCTTTAGCGGCGGCAGCCCGGATAAACTCAAGGACCGCATAATAATCCTGGAGATAAAACTGAAAAACGGCGCCTTATACTCCATACACGGAAACCTGCAGCCGCTGACCAATACACAGTCCGCAAGATACAGGGCAACAGGTGTCGTGTCCGAAATATGAACTGAAACGGAAGAAGCAGACATCCGGAAACAGCCATCGACATGCTGCGCAGGAAGCCCGGGACCCAAGTTGTCACGCATGGGTCTCAGAAAAATGAGCATTTCAGAAACAGGTAGCAGAATGCAGGTGGTTTGGTACTGTGAATATACAGGTCATCGAGGAGGTGTAATGAAAAACTATGGACGCGTCAAAGAGCGGCGCAGACCTCGCGGTGCGCACGGCGTTTTCGGAAAGATACGATCTATTGCAGATCATGCGCGGCCTCGAAGCAGTTCCGGGGCAAAACTCGCCCGTTGATTTCAGGCTTGCCGCGCTTTGTGACAAGGAACAGGCTGACATCTGGCATGCCGACAGGGTGCTCGCTTTTTCAACGGATGAATGCCCGCCATTGGTCATAAACGGCGAGGACATTGGCGGCAACCACGGCCAGCCCTGCCTGATCAGGGTTACCGCGCCTGCTCATAAGCTTTCTGAAAAGGATACCGGCAGTCTCTGGAAAGACGAAAGCGGCCTGGGTTTTACGCTTATGAAGACAGAAAGCCGCGATACGCTGCTGTTTCTGTCAGATAACATAGGCACATCCGAAATGGATTATCGATTCGCGGACAGGATCACCGGCTGCCTGACGCCTGTGGATACGGACTCAGCCGGGATCGTTCCGTGGTGTCAGGAGTGCGGTATACAATTGATCCCCGCGATCCGGCACACAGAGCGAAAGGCACTGTTTTTCAAAGACGGAAAGTCAGCTGAGATAAAAGACGAAGTCAAGGGCTGTGACCGAGTCGAAATAAGGGAGACTTACGAGATAATCAACCCCGCCACGGTCGCGGAAGCGATAAGAAAAGCTAAAAATAGAGGCGAGATCACGCCGCCTCTGAACGAGGGCAAGGCGCTGGCGCGGATGAGCCTGGTTTATCGCTTTGAGGACGATGGGACCGTGATAACCGAGTTTGGCGCGGAAGCGCTCAGAGGCACAAAGATAGACTGCTTCCTCGGCATCATGCACCAGCTTAAGTGTGACGCCTTTGGCGGCGGAGTTTCAAGGTATATTCCGGGACTCAAGCCTGTAACGAAATGCGGAAAAACATACGACTTTTCGCATCCTTACACGACGCGCCGCGACACTATGCCCGAAAGACTCCTGCTTACGAGCGATACCTGGTTTAGCACTGACGCCCCGCCGGACAGACAGATCGATTTTTTGAGCGACGAAAACGGCCGCAGGGTCGTTGGCTTTGCGAGCGGTTATCTGCCTGTGGCTGACGGTGAACCCTCGTACCGCGCTCGGCATATAACAGAGGCGGGCACGCTGGTAAAGTCCTGCAAGAGCTATCCGACGTTCCTGGGCGGGGAGCTCAACGCACAAAGAGCGCGTAAAGGGAAAGGCGATGCGCTCGGCTTTTCGCGCATCAGAGGCGCAGCATACAGGAAATATTTCACGCCGACCTGCGACGACGCCCTGATGTACACGATTCCATACAACGATGAGGAATACGTCTACATGGATCATTTCGCTGACGAACCCCGCCGCCTCGAGTTAAAGCTCAGGCGCGGTCAAACGGCGCAAACGCTTTTTTCGAATCTGCCGTGCATAATCGAGAACGGGCGCGTTCTCACCGAGGGATGCGTGGGCTCTGTGTGCCTGCGTGTCAGAGGCACAAAATAAACCTGTTCGCGAATCGGCGCGTATCGAAGTTAATGAGAACTCTCGCCTGATGCTTGCATCGATTGATAAAGGAGGAGCGTCATGAACACTGTCATAGTCTACTACTCCATGCACGGGAACACCGCGTACGTGGCGAAGAAAATTGCGTCGGAGCTGCACGCTGATGTGATCGAGATCCAGCCGGAGAAGCAATACCCGGACAAGGGGATCAGGAAATTCCTCTGGGGCGGCAAGAGCGCCGTAATGGCGGAGACGCCAACGCTCAAGCCTTATGAATTCCATGCGGAAAAATACGATCAGGTCATCTTCGGCTTCCCTGTCTGGGCAGGCAATGTTACGCCGCCGCTGCGAACCTTTGCGCGGGATCATCTGGAAGAATTGAAGAGCAAACGCATCGCCGCCTTCGCCTGTCAGGGCGGCAGCGGTGCGGAGAAGGCATTCAGAAAGCTTTCAGAGTGCCTGGGCGGGGCAACGCTTGCGGCTACGCTCGTACTGATCGATCCCAAGGACAAACCAAAGCCTGAAAATGATGTAAAGATAATGGATTTCTGCGCCGGGTGTAAGGGATAGTTCGTTTGAAAACAGGAGTAAATGCACTCAAAATCCAGTATAATGTACTGTACTACTGATCTGATAACAAAGTTGTAACACCGACAAACGACCAAACACCTTTTGTTGACTTTATAAGAATATGATAGCAATTGCCCATCTGCCAGAGGCGACTTAAATCGATAAATTCCGGCACAGTGCCCAATTAGCTCCGTCAAAGAACCGCTAAAACCGTCAAAGATCGACAAAGACATAGCAAGGCGGTGAGGGGATACCTAAGCGAAAGGCCGTAGGTTCGAATCCCGCCGGGCGTGTCATTCCTTATATTTACACAAAATAAAAAAACCACCGAGCAGTCTCTGCCCGGTGATTTACTTCTGCCATTTGATAATACTTTTTGGATTTGTTATCAGGGTTTGATAACACTCAAGTGTGTTTGCCTCAAAATGACGATTCAGATTGACTTGATAACAAAGTTGTCAGGTCGGTTTATGGAATACTTTTCTTGTTCTTTATCGGTTTCTTCAACCGTCCGGATACCATGCTTGTGCTGTTTACGCCTTCACTGTATAATGTCTACATGAAGAAGATGGAGGTGTTTAATCATGGCTGACGAGAATAGCGGGCTCCTGCGAATCCCGAAGGCGATTGAGTCCCACAAGAAAGACCTCCCGTACCTTTACGAGTATGTGCGGGTGCATGGAATAACAGAATATGTTTCAATGTGGGAAACCGGTCCGTATAAGAACCAAGAGGCAGTATACAAGGCGGCACTTGAAAAAGGGATCACTTGGCAGGAACTGCTGAACTACGACGAAAACAGGAAACGCGACTACGATATTTAGCCGTGGAAGCGGAAGCATATAGTTTCTTTTGTATATCCGCATTAATCAGCGTATGACATTTGGGTATATACTTCGAAATACTATTCAATGGAGTATATAAAGCGCCTGTTTGAGCTGCGCCATGTGAAGGTCACGGGCATCGTAACAGGCTCGGGTCGCAGCGAAAAGGCAAACGAAGCGGAAAAGAAGAAACTGACTGAGTTGCTTGCCCAAAAGTATAAGGTCACCCTGCACATCGATAATGATTCAGTCTTATGCGTCGAAAGCTGGGCAAAAGCGTATAAAGATTATAAGCTCAGCGGATCTGACGCATCATGGGCTCAGGAGATAATGGGCATTATCGAGGAAATCGATAAAAATGAAGCATAACACGATAGAAACGAAAATGCGCGTATCATTCGATCTGGATGAAGTGCTGTTTGTTTCGCCGCAGACGCATAAGACTGAACCAAAGCTGAGATTTCCGTTCAGCAGGATATTCACGGAAAGACTTCGCCTCGGTACGCCTGAACTTATCAGGGAGCTTCAGCGTTTGGGTTATGAAGTCTGGGTCTATACATCATCATTTCGTTCGGAAAGATATATCCGAATGCTTTTCCGTTTATATGGAGTATGCTTCGACGGGATCGTAAACGGAGAAAGGCATTTACGGGAAGTTCAGAAGGGGAGCGGCACCGTGCTGCCGCAAAAAATGCCAAGTAAATATCGCATATCTCTTCATGTGGATGACGAGACGGTTATCTGCACAATGGGACGCCAGTATGGCTTTCCGACTTATCAGCTTGACGCACAGGATGATGACTGGAAAGAAAAAATACTGATGAGGGCAAATGAAATACGAAAACTAAAAGAAAAAATAATGGTATCGCATTTCAATTATAGTCATGCAGAGGATACAGATGTCTCTCAAGACAGATAGAATACTCTTCTGTTTTTACCCCCTGCGGTATCGGCTGTTTTCCCACACTGAATTTTTTGTACCGCTTCAAGAAAAAACAGTTGTATTTCGATCCGTTTTCTGGTATTAATATATGGATCGGTCCAATACAGTACTCCAAATGCCGATATTGAGCCCGATCCGACATGGCAAAATACAGCGTAGACCGAGTCCGGCGAATATGATAACACGATCTGGAGGTAGATAACCTTGTTTTCACTGACGAATAACATAGAACTTGTCCGGCAGACTGATCCGGAAATCGCCGAAACGCTTGAAAAAGAACTGACCCGCCAAAGGCAGCACATCGAACTCATAGCCTCCGAAAACTTCGTAAGCGGGGCGGTGCTGGCCGCCATGGGTTCGCACTTTACCAATAAGTACGCCGAAGGCTATCCCGGAAAGCGGTACTACGGCGGCTGTGACTGGGTGGATGCCGCGGAACGAATAGCGATAGAACGTGCCTGCAAACTGTTCGGCGCCGAGCACGCCAACGTCCAGCCCCATGCCGGCGCTCAGGCGAACCTGGCCGTGTACCAGGCGCTGCTGAATCCCGGCGACACCATTCTGGGAATGAGCCTGGCCCACGGCGGGCATCTGACGCACGGCAGTCCGGTCAACATGTCCGGCAAGCTGTATAACATAGTGTCATACGGCGTGAACAGAGAGACCGAGACTATAGACTATGACGAAGTGCGCCGCCTGGCGCTTGAGCATCAGCCCCGGCTGATAGTCGCCGGCGCCAGCGCCTATCCAAGGATAATAGATTTCCCCCGATTCCGCGAGATCGCCGACGAAGCCGGTGCCATGCTCATGGTGGATATGGCGCATATCGCGGGCCTGGTCGCGGCGGGCGAGCATCCCTCTCCCGTACCCTACGCGGACGTGGTCACCACTACTACACACAAGACCCTGCGCGGCCCCCGGGGCGGCATGATCCTCTGCCGCGAACAGTATGCCAAGGCCATAGACAAGGCGATCTTCCCGGGTTCCCAGGGCGGGCCGCTCATGCACGTGATCGCCGCGAAAGCCGTGTGTTTTAAAGAGGCGATGCAGCCAGAATTTGCCGTGTACCAGCACCAGATCGTGCTCAACGCGAAGGCGCTTGCCGCCGCGCTGACGGGGAGAGGCCTAAGGCTGGTATCCGGCGGCACCGACAACCACCTTATGCTCATAAACCTTACCGGCTCCGGCGTCACAGGCAAAGCGCTGGAGGAAATGCTGGGCCGGGTCCGGGTCACCGCAAACAAAAACGCCGTGCCCTTCGACCCCCTCAAACCCACTGTGACCAGCGGCCTGCGGGTCGGAACTCCCGCAGTCACTACCCGGGGCATGAAGGAAACGGAGATGGCCGAGATCGGAAACATCATTGCGGACGTGGCTGAATACGGTGAAGCCGTCCTGCCTGAGGCTGAAAAGAGAGTGGCCTCCCTGTGCGACCGTTTCCCCTTGTACGAATAACGATCCTTAAACGGACAGATCCACGTCCTCAATATGTCATTTACCGTCCACCCGCTAAGCGGGTGGTTTTTCTGACTCCGGCAAAGCCGTCTGTTCGGCTTTGCCTCGAGAGCGTGATACTGTCCGGCGTACGCACAGGATCTTTGTCTGACGCCCGGCGCGCAGCTGTTCTCTTTTATCCTCCCGCGCGCGGCGCATTCAGCCGCCATATTTCCGGGAATGTGAACGGCGCATTTGAAAACTCTCCCGATCTGTGGTATTATATTCCGGATCCTGCCAGAGGAACGCTGAGCTATGCCGGCCCGGGTGGACCGATCTGTCAGGACAACGATGCGCGAGTCCTTCTTGAAAGCAATTGAGTTTATTGCTATAATAATACCGCTTACAGTGTTCAGTTTCTTCCACGCATCGCACGACCGGCCTGTCTTATTCCGGGGAAGCTTTGGGTTAGCAAGAGGACGCAACTCCTTCTCCCGAAACGTTTGGCTGATGCAAACATGAGGTACTGCTGATGAAAACGATCACCAACGCGACTCTCGTCATGAATGATCACCTTATCCCGGATGCATATCTTATAATGGAGCAGGGCTGCATCGCAGAATTCGGTGAGATGCGAGCCTGCCCGGTGACGAAAGATACAGACGTTATAGATGCAAAAGGCCTTTTTCTGGGTCCCGGTTTGATCGATATTCACACTCATGCTTCGGACAGAGTGTTTTTTATTGATGACCCTGTCAAGGCCTCACAGTATCATTTGCGTGCCGGTACCACGACTGTCCTTCCCGCCCTCTACTTTTCCATGAACCGGCAGGAATGGCTCAGCAGCATAAAAACACTTCGTTTGGCCATGTCGGATCCGCGCTGCATTAACATCGCCGGTTTGTACATGGAAGGGCCATACCTGAACCCAAAGTTCGGCTGTGACAAAGAAAACAACCCCTGGCGCGGGCCGATAGACCGCAGCGAATACGGCCAGATCATTGAAGCGGCAAAGGATCTGGCGCGGGTTTGGGCAGTCGCTCCCGAACGGGAAGGCATATATGAGTTTGTAAGGGATGTGCGCCTTGCGTGTCCAAACGCAGTCTTTGCCGTGGCCCACAGTGAGGCCGAACCGTTTCAGATGGAACCTCTGCTTCCTCTGGGGCTGCGGCTGGGCACTCATCATACGGATGCCACAGGCACCATCCAGAAATACCCAGAAGTAAAAGGCGTTTGTGTCGATGAATTTGTGAATTACCACAAAGAAATATATGCCGAATTGATCTGTGACAGCCGCGGCATCCATGTCGATCCTTTTATGCTGAGACTTGTAAGAAGGATAAAGGGAGACGACAGGATAATACTGATCTCCGACGCCTATGCTTCGGATGCGCCTAAACCGGCGGGTTATGAAGGCGTGAACGATATAAACTTTGACTATATGGGAGAAATTGCCGGTTCAAAGCTGACGCTGAACGTGGCCATGCGCAATATGATGAACCATACCGGCGCTTCGATCGTGGACGTTTTCGGATATGCCTCCCGCAATCCGGCCAAAGCCGTCGGCTTTTCAGACCGGGGAGAGATCGCTGTAGGGAAGCGGGCAGATCTGATACTGACGGATCATCTTGTAAATGTGAAAAAAATATTTGTCAAAGGAGAAGAGATAGCATGAGTACCGTAACTTTTGACCCCCCGACCAAGTTGAATTTCAAGCCCGGAAGCTATGTGCCCTTCCAGGACCGTGAGATCTGTGAACGGCTGCGGCTTCTGACCCGTGAACAGCTGGAACAGCATGAGCCGTGGCAGCACCCGGAATTCAAAGTCAAGGTCATGATGAATCCGCATCCGGTCTTGATCGCCACGCTCTTTTCACGGCTCAAGGAAGCCAGTGAAGCCGGGCGGAAGTTCTCGATGATCTTGGGCAACCCGGAGCCGGAGACCTATATCCCGCTGGCCCAGCTTATAAACTACTTCCAGGTGGATTGCTCGAAGGTCCACATCTTCGCCGAAGATGAATGGGCGGATGACGCGGGCAACATCGCTCCCGAGACCTATGAGGCCGGTTTTGTGCATTCAATGCTGAAATACCTGGTGTACCAGATCGATCCGAAACTCAGGATGCCGATGGAAAACGTGCATTACCCGACCAACAAGAACATCAGCTATTATTCGAAACTCATCAATGACGTTACCGAAGGCGGCGCAGACATCATATCCACCTCACCCGGCTGGACCGGCCACGTGGCGTTTATCGACCCGGTGTCGGAGTTCGTGAGAGACGACATTGATGAATGGCTCAATCTGGAAGCGAGGCTGGTCACGCTGCATCCTCTGACGGTAGCGCAGAACAGCCTTCACGGCGTGTTCGGCCAGTCTGGTTATGTGGCCAGCGTACCGCCCAGGGCAGCTACCATAGGGCCTGTGGATGTTAAACGCGCCAAGGAACGCATCGAGGTCCACGCGCTTTTGACGAACAATACCTTCTCCTCCTGGCAGCGTATGACCTCCCGTTTGGTGACCCATGGTCCGGTGACGCCCCTGGTGCCCAGCTCCATGCTGCAGACGATGAAAACGCAGGTGTACGTAAGCGAAGAAGTTGCCGCGCCGTTTGAATGCTGGGAAAAGGTCGGTTACTGACAGGCCAGCCTTGCCGTGACAGTTATCAGGAAGGAGATGCACATACCCGTGACAAGCATCAAGCCGCCGTTCTTTGAGATCGGGCCCAAAGCCTATCTGTTTGGACAGGATGTCATCGATCTGGCGAAAGCCGCGGACGCAGCCAGCGAGCGTTACGGCGTGGATATCATTTTCACCACGCCATTTGTCGACATCGCCCGCGTACGCGCCGAGACACAGCATATCCACGTCCTCGCCCCGCACATGGATCCGATAAGACCCGGCAGGGGACTGGCTGATATCCTTCCGGAAGCCATTGTCGCCGCCGGGGCCGAAGGGGTCATGCTGAACCACTGTGAAAAGCCTCTGAGCCTGAGCGTTCTGAAGCGCACAATAGAGCGGGCGAGGGAAGTCGGCCTCTCCACTATCGTCTGCGCGGATTCCTGCGCCGAAGCAGGCATGATCGCCCAGCTCCATCCCGACATAATCGTCGCCGAACCGACGGAACTGGTCGGAACGGGCGTGTCGTGCGGCCCGGAATATGTCGAGGCTGCCAGCCGTGCTGTGAAGGACGTTGACCCTGACATCCTGGTGCTGACCGCCGCAGGCATATCAAACGGGCAGGACGTCTTTAATATCATCCTTGCCGGCGCAGACGCTACGGGCTCATCCTCAGGCGTTGCCAAAGCCGCTGACCGTGCGGGGATGGTGGATGAAATGATCGGCGCCGTGCGCCGCGCATGGGACAAACGGCGCAGCCATTCCAACAATGGGTAAGAAACCGAGATCAGCGCAGTGCGCTGAAAACCCAGGATCGGGGTGGTGAAATGAGCTGTTACCTGATGGGTATCGACGCCGGGACCACCTCCTTTAAAGGCGCGCTGTTCGATGAAAAACGCAGGCTCATCGCCTCGCACCGGCTTGATTATACCCTTCTGACCCCTGCTCCCGATCAGGTGGAATACCCGGCAGAGGAATACTGGAAGCGTTTTGCCGAAGTCTCCCGCGCGTTGCTTGAAAAGGCAAACGCGGCGCCGGAGGAGATCGAAGCGCTGGCCATCAGCAGCCAGGCCGAAACGCTCATCGTGCTGGACGAAAACGACCGGCCCATGGGCAACGCGATCGTCTGGCTGGATAACCGTGCCGTTAAGGAAGCGGACGAGCTGAAGGCTGTGTTCGGATGCCGCGCCGTATATGAGAGATCCGGTCAGGCAGACATGGTGGCCACATGGCCCGCTTCGAAGATCCTCTGGCTGAGGCGCAACCGCCCCGAGCTGTTCAAGAAGGCAGGAAAATACATGCTCCTTGAGGACTGGCTGATCTTCCGCCTGACAGGCCGCTTTGCGGGCGAGCCCAATCTCTGGGCCTCTTCAGCGATTCTGGACATACATACTGCCGAGTGGTGGCCGGAAATGCTCAGCGAGACAGGTGTCACACGCGAGCAGCTGCCAGAGCTTCTGCCCTGCGGCACCCGCGTGGGAACTGTGCGGGCTGAGGCCGCTGAGCAGACAGGTCTGGCCCGTTCCACTGTGGTCGTAGCCGGCGCGCTGGACCAGACCTGCAACACCATCGGAGCAGGGGTCACGCTGCCCGGCTCTGTGTGCGAGACGACCGGGTCCTGCCTGGCAGTCAGCGCGACCCTGCCGTATTTCGTGCCATGGCATGAAAACCGACCTGTCACATGCCAGAATCACGCCGTCCCGGGGCGCTACACTGTGCTTTTATGGTCACAGTCAGCCGGGATGGTGCTCAAATGGTTTGCCAAAGAGTTTTACCCCGAGTTTAGCACAGACCTGGACGCCGCTTTCGCGCGCATGAACCTCGATGCCGCCTCTGTGCCCGCCGGGTGTGACGGACTGACCATGCTTCCGCACCTGAACGGCGCCAGCAATCCCGAGTTTGATCCGCGCGCAAAAGGAGTGTTCTGCGGCGTGACGCTTCGGCACAGCCGGGCGCATTTCACCCGCGCTATCATGGAAGCGGTCGCTTTCATGCTTCGGCGCAACACCGACCAGCTCTGCTCGCTGGGCACGCGCTTTGACACCCTGTACAGCATGGGAGGCGGCGCGCGCAGCCCTCAGTGGATGAGCATCAAGGCCTCCGTGACCGGCTGCAGGATGATACCTTTGATCGCAAGTGAAAGCGGCTGTCTGGGCGCGGCGCTTTTGGCCGGCGTAGGGGTCGGCCGCTTTCCGGACATCGATACTGCGGCGCATGGTCTCGCTGTCCAGGGCGATGCAATCATGCCCGATCCGTCACTGAAGCCTTGCTACGACGAGGCATACGGGCGCTACCTGGCGCTGTATGAGGCGCTCAAGCCATATTTCGCGCTGTAACAGCGGTATATTCCAAAAGCAAACTGACATAGGAATCACAAGCAATAAAGGAGATAAAAGCATGGAATTCAAAGTTTATCAGAAAGAGCTCGAACTGCAGTCCCGCGGCTGGATACCCACGTTTCATGATGTGACAAAAGAAATCGGGAACATCGTTACGATGTCCGGCGTAAAGAACGGGACGGTGTGCGTCGCCTCCCACCATACCACCTGCTCAGTCATCGTTCAGGAAACCTCCCACGACCTTGATAAATGGGGCATCGAATATCTCCAGCACGATCTGCTTGACATAATGAAAAAGCTGGTCCCGAGCTTCGACGAGGAGCACCAGTACCGGCATCCCGGCCCTGTGCACACTGCGTACGGCCGCTTTGTCAACGAGCCCGGCGACTATACCAGCCTGAACACCGACGGCCATCTGCGCAGCGTTTTCTTCGGCCGCAGCGAAACGATGACCATCAAAGACGGCGTGCTCGACGGCGGAGAGTTTGCTCATGTCTACTTCATTGACTGGGACTGTGTCAGGGCGCGCCGCCGCCAACTCAATATCACCGTGATGGGCACGACGGAAGATGTGGAAGACAGAAAGTATAACGGCGGCGAAGTGATAGACACGCTTCCCAAGTATATGGACGAGACGAAACAATACATGCCCGAGTTCGATCTTCAGCTGAAGGACCGCAAATGACCTGCCAGGGGTGAATGGAAAATGACAGAAGAGGCGATGGCGCGGGCGAAAGCGGCATTTGAGATCGAAGCGCGGGAAGTGCTCCGTGCGGGCGAAGCGATGGACATGCAGGCTTTTTCGCAGGCGGTAAAAGCATTGAAGGATGCCCCGCGGATAGGGGCGAGCGGATGCGGGCATTCCGGGATAGCATGCCGGCATTTTGCCCATCTGATGTGCTGCATCGAGCGGCCCGCAAGGTTCATATCACCGGCTGAAGCCGTGCACGGAGCTACGGGTTTCCTCCAGAAGGGGGATGTGATGGTGCTTGTATCCCGCGGCGGCAAGACTGCGGAACTGCTGCCTATCGCGCAGATCAGCCGCGCCAAGGGCGTGCTTGTCATCACGCTCACGGAGGCTCTGGATTCTCCGCTTGCGGCGCTTTCTGACATCGTACTGCCGATGAAGGTCGAACACGAGACAGACAAATACAACTGCCAGGGCACATCGAGTTTCCTGTGCACAAACGCGATCTTTGATGCGCTCCAGGCGGCGCTCATTGAAGAAACGGGTTTTCAGAATGAGCAGTTTGCCGTTATCCATCCGGGCGGGGCTGTGGGCGAACGCCTTAACGCCGACAAACAATAGTTAAGAACAGTGCAGGTCAAAAAGCGGCAATTATGAAATACAGTCTCGAAAATAAAATCGGGCACACATATCTGACCAGCGCGCATCAGGGCTTCGTGCAGGGCAGAATGCGTCCCAACACACTGTCCGCATTCTATTTGGCTGCCGTTCGCGGCGCAGATATGATCGAGACCGATGCCAGAGGCTCGTCTGACGGGGTCATGATGGTCTGTCATGATCCCGTCGTTTGCGGCTTCGACGTCTCCGGCAAACCTGTGGAATATGATATCGCGAAGACCCCGGCGGCGATCCTGAAAAAAGTCATAATTGCCGAAGATGACTACGGCGTCCAATATATGCCTGCGCTGGAACAGGTATTGTCACTTTGCTACCGCACTGGCATGCTTATCAACATCGACCTGAAGAATGGCGCAGTCTTTGCGGAGACTATAGCTCATATGGTACGTGATCTCGGCATGCGGGGCAGGTGCGTGTACGCGACTAACGCGTCAGGAGCCGCCACGATCAATAAGATCCTAGATATCGATCCGTGTGCCCGCTTCATAGACACGCCGGCCAATTATACTGCCGATAAGCTTTGCTCTGTTCCCGAATTCAGCAGACGCTGCTTTGCCTATACGGCCGATTTCAGCGAAGAAAATATCTCCCGTATCCGTGAGAGCGGCTGCATGCTTGCCGCGATCTCCATTTCCGAAGAAACCGTCCGCCAGGCTGTCCGATGGCATCCCGAAATGCTCGAATATCCGCACACCTCGGATTTCCTTACAATAACAACGGACATTCTTGATGCGGAACCTGTCATTTAGGTGAAATGTTCTGCCTACAACGTGTTCCGCAATTTGTCGATCCCCGTTCATTTTCAATCTTTCCGGGACCCACGATTTGTTAGCCCTAACAGAAGATCCCTCTGATCAGGCTCCCGAAACAGTGAATGCTGTGCCGGTCCGGGTTTTTGTTCCTTCTGTGTGTATCGTTCGCTAATTTGCTGACCTCCGTTCTGGTACTGTCTGCAATCCGTAGGATATGATCGCATGGCTGAGTCAGCAGAACACATCGTTCACATCGATGGGGTCGTTGATTCGAGGCCAGCTGCGACCACCACAAAAGGACGTGATATTGATACGATGTTAGCGTCCTTCCTTTTGCTTAAAAGTGCCCAGAAATAAAGGACTTCCGGCCATCAGGCTCTTCCGAAATGAAGTCCCGGTGGTCTATTTTTTGTTTTCTTCCACGGTTGCAACCCGAGTATTCTTATACGATTCTCCTGAGTTACGTGTATAAAGACACGTTTCCTTTTTTTACAGCACAAACATATCCAAAGATGATGTATTCTTTATCTGTTTCTTCCCTGCTGTTTATTGGCATTGCTCACAGAATACTCTGATTTTCATATCATCGTCGGTCTTAGGCTTGTCCTTTGGGTCGATCAGCACAAGCAGCGCAGCCAGGGAGCCTATGCCGAGACAATCGGCTAACTTACGGAAAGCCTTCTCTGCGCCGGAACCGCTCTGGCACGCAAACGCTGCGATCCGTTTGCCTTTCATCCCATCGAGATTATCCCGAATGAATGTGCGGATCGGCGGAGTGATGTTGCCTGCCCATACGGGAAACCCGAATATTATCTGATCATATTTTACCGGATGGAAATCGTATGGCTGCAGCCGAGGAGTTTCAGCCATTACCGCGCTCTTTCCACCGAACAGGAACTTTTTGATGCCCTTATCGGGGTATTGCTTTTCAGGCTTGATCTCAATCAAGTCTGCTTTCAGTATGCCGGCAATCTTTTCGGCAACCGAAGCGGTGTTTCCGCTCATGGAGTAGTACACAACAGCGCTGTTCATATTCAGTTCCTTTCTTCAGCTGCAATCAAACTGCCCATTTTCGTGATGATATCGTCAATCATGCCCGCCGGGATTGTATAAAAAAGCGAAATAACGAGCGGCATAACTCCACTGTGATACCATTGGCGCCGCAGAGTTGCTCATCCTCATTGCCGCTTATCTCCGATGGAGAAAGACTCTATTATGGTATCAGTCTGCAAGATCGATGTCAAGGGCGGAGGCCCGGTTTCGTAAGTGCGTGGCTCGACTCGGTAAATTACGTCCACACAGCAGAGCTTTCGGCGCTTCCCGAATATCTGATGCGGACTTTATATCGTATTATTGCATTAGTATTTGGATGATGTACAGTTTCCCTTCAGGCATGGGCGGGTCTTAAGTATCCCTTATTTTCTTTTTTCCCAGCGTAATGCAGTGACACTTGAGAATAAAACGTTAGTTCGATAAAATACATGAAAAACCAATTTGAACGGAAGATAATAAGCTTGTCCTGCCTGGACTTTGATGATATAATCATAAAAAAGACAGGGGGAAGACATAAATGAAATTTGAGACTTTACACAGCGATATGGTCGCTGCCATGAAAGCGCACGACAAGGAAAGGAAAGCGGTGATCTCCACGCTCATTGCCGATGTCAAGAAGGCCGCCATCGACGCAGGCACGCGTGAAGACATCAGCGAGGAGCTGGTGGATCAGGTGATACTGAAATCGCTCAAGACAGCCAAGGAACAATTGGATACCTGCCCTTCCGAGAGAGCCGAGCTTAAAGCGGAGTATCAATACAATTATGATGTTATCAGTGAATATGCTCCAAAAATGATGTCCGAAGATGAGATCCGGCGCTTTTTGAGCGAAAACTTTTCAGAGATCATATCAACAAAAAACAAGGGACAGATCATGAAAGCCGTCATGCCCGCGCTCAAGGGCAAGGCCGACGGCAAGCTGATCAATGCCGTCGTGGCTGATGTATGTAAGTAAGCCGTCGTTCTGCCGGAAATTTGAAAGAGATACGTCCAAATAGAATTGTCTTTCACGATTTGTCCTACAGTAATAGAACAAATGGAGGATACTGCCTAAAAGCAGTATCCCCTTGTGTTTATTCATTATCGGGCTCACGGTGCGCCTGACTCGGCCCTACCTTGAGCTTTTCAGGTATGGGCAGTACCGGGTGCGCAGCGGCCTCAGGCAGGCTCACGCCGTCGCTGCTCAGGCGGTATCAGCAAACATGTACTTTTTCATATGCTGCTCTCTGTATAGGGAAGAGAAAAGAGATATTTCTTTAAAAAAACACACACGGATAATATCTAAACAGAATTCAAAGAGTGTGCAAATCGGACTTGCATTAATATTGATTTTGAGTTAATATATTTACATCAGCTTCGCATTTCGGTGTGATGCAAAAAAACAAGGAGGTATCCGTATGAAACGCTTGCTCTCGGTACTGCTGGCATTGCTCATGCTGGTTGTCTGCCTTCCCGCTTCCGTGGCGGAGGATGTGCCGACTTTGACCCTGTGGGTCCCCGATAACCCCAATGTCAGTGACTGGCATGACAATGAACAGACCAAACATATCGAGGAAGTACTCGGTATCCATCTCGAATTCGTTAAGATGCCCAATGATTCCAAAGAGTATCAATCGAAGATAGATCTCGCGATGTTTGGCGGCGGAGAGGATCTTCCGGATATCATAATAACCAACTTCAGCCTGAGCCTCGTTCAGCTGCAGCTCTACGCGGAGGCGGGATTCGTGGTAGACATCACCGATTATGTCAAGGAGTCTACTCCCCAGTTGGACGCCAACCTCGCTGATCTGAATGCCAATCCTCTTTCAAAAGAGGAATATATCGCCTATCTGACCTCTCCCAACGGCAAGATCTACGCTATGGGACAGGCAGGTACCAGCGTTAACAACTCAGTGTCCGAAGGCCGAAGCGTTGTTTACGGCGAATGGCGCGACGCTTATCTGGAATATGCCGGCCTTGATGAGATTACCACTATCGAACAATTCAAGGATATGCTCATTTACTTCCGCGATAATGATATGAACGGAAATGGTGACGCCTCCGATGAGATCCCCATGCTGAGCTATAAAGACTACTTCATGAAGTGTCTGTATCGTCAGCTGATGAATCCGTTCGTATTCTCTCAGGAACATTATTTCTATAACGATGACGGGACCGTCGTGCTGTCTGTTACTACCGATGGCTTTGTTGAGGGCGTCAAGTTTATCAAATCCCTGTTTGATGAAGGACTGATCCCCACTCTGTCCATCACTCAGGACCAGACGCAGTTCAAAGCGATCTGTACTGCCGAGCCTAATACTGTCGGTGTCCTGGGCAACTATTCTTCTTCAATATTCCCATCCTCCGATCCCCGCCGCGCCGGATACTTCCCGCTCGGCGCTTTGGAAGGTCCCACCGGTCTTCGCCAGTGCGCCCAGACCCCCAATATTCCCGGCGCCCGCTATGTTGTGACTTCCAAGTGTAAGGATGTCGAACTCGCGATCAAGCTGGGCGACCTGCTGTCAAGCCGCGAGATGAGTATCTGGAGCCGTTACGGCATGGAGGGTGTCAACTGGATACGCCTCACAGGTGATGATGTCGGCCTGAGCGAATACAGTTCTCTGGGCTACACAGGTGATTTCAACATGATCAACGATATCTGGGGCAATCCTCAGAACACCAACTGGGCTGAGATCGGTCCCACCGTTAAGGATGGCTCCGACTTCGGATCACGTCTTCTTTTCAAGACCGGGACCGGAAAGTACAGCCACACCGCAGCTATCGGCGCCAACATAATCAATGAGGTCCGTTTTGCGAACAAGGAAAACGCCATGTTCGGACTTGTTTTCACCGCTGAAGAGCAGGAGATCATAGCCGAGTATCAGAGCGCGATCGAGACCTATATTGAGGAGTCCTTCACTAAGTTCGTGACCGGGAAGATGGATATCGATACCGATTTCGACGCGTTTGTGGCCGAACTTGAGAATATGGGCATGAATGAGTATCTCGCGGCCGTACAGTCCTGCTGGGACCGCATGCATTGATGACCGATCTATCGCTTGCTCTTTCATAATTCCTGACTCAGTAAGAGGGAGGAGCTTTTCGCTCCTCCCTTCCCGGGTCGTTCAGCCGTATTACCCTATCATAAAGGAGTAACCGATCATGGAAAAACTGAGCAAGAAATACAAGCGTTATTGGCAGCTGTACCTTTTCCTGCTTATTCCCGTTGCGTATGTTTTCATATTCAATTATATACCCATGGTCGGCGTTCAGATATCCTTTAAAAAACTGAAGATCACCAACACGATATGGAACGCTCCCTGGGTCGGACTGGAAAACTTCCAGAGATTTTTGGGGTCATATCAGTTCTTTGATATTCTGCTCAACACAGTCGTGCTGTCGGTGTATTCCGTACTGGCGGCTTTCCCTTTTCCAATTCTGTTTGCTCTGACATTGAATGCAATCGAGAAGAACCGTTTTAAAAAAACGATTCAGACCATTACATATATACCGCACTTTATTTCTGTTGTAGTATTAGTCAGCATCGTAAACCAGGTATTGCATCCTATGACCGGCATATACGGTGTTTTGTTTAAAGCGATCACCGGGCGGATGCCGGATGACTTGATGGGGATCCCTTCCGCGTTTCCTCACATTTATGTATGGTCCAGCGTCTGGCAGAACTTCGGCTACAACTCCATTATTTATTTCGCGGCATTGAGCAGCGTCGATCCTGAACTCCATGAGGCAGCAAAAGTCGACGGCGCCAGCCGATTCCGCCGTGTGCTGCATGTAGATGTCCCTGCGATACTGCCGACCATCACCATAATGCTGATTCTGCGCATGTCCACGGTAATGACTATCGGCTTCCAAAAAGTATACTTAATGCAAAACACTTTAAACCTTGAAACAAGCGAAGTTATTTCAACTTATGTTTATAAGAAAGGATTGGCTTCCGGCGTATCAAACGATTATTCATACTCGACCGCTGTCGATCTGTTCAACTCCATTGTCAACCTTCTGCTTGTAACGGTGTCGAATACGATCTCCCGCAAGGTCAGCGAGACCAGTCTGTGGTAGAGGAGGTGCAATAAATGAACGCAAGATATGCAACTGCCTTAAAGCCTGCCCGAATCAAAGACTCCTCAGGTGACCGCATTTTCTTCGCCTTCTGTTATTCCATCACGATCCTGCTTGCGGTCATTGTGCTGCTGCCGCTCATATACGTGGTATCCTGTTCGTTTTCATCGGGGATCGCGGTCAGTACAGGCAAAGTCCTGTTATGGCCTGTCGAGTTTACGCTTGACGGCTATAAGCGAGTAGTCATGTACCCAATGGTATGGCGTTCCTATGCAAATACGATCCTGTATACGACAGGCGGTACTGTTCTGCACATTTGTCTTGTAATGATAGCGGCATACCCGCTCGCGCGCCGCGGTCTGCCCCATAAAAAAATATTCATGCTGTTCTTTTCATTCACGATGCTTTTTAACGGCGGCATGATCCCATCTTATCTTTTGGTCCGGGACTTAGGCATCATGAACACCATATGGGCTATGCTGATCCCCGGCGCCTTCAGCGCCTATAACATGGTGGTAGCGCGAACCTTCATACAGAACTCCATACCTGAAAGCCTGCTGGAGGCAACACAGGTGGACGGCTGTTCCGATGTGCGTTACTTCTTCCAGTTTGTCATCCCCCTGTCTAAAGCGGTCATCGCGGTATTGAGCCTTCAGGTTGCCATTGCTATCTGGAATTCATACTTTAACGCGCTGCTTTATCTTACAAACGATAAACTGCATCCACTGCAGCTGGTACTCCGCAAAGTGCTTCTGTTAAGCCAGATCAGCGCGGATGATCTTATGGATCCCGATGATGCGCTTGCCCTTCAGGGCATGGCTGACTTAATGAAGTACTCCCTGATCGTTTTTGCGACCGTCCCGATCCTTTGCGTGTATCCTTTTGTGCAGAAATACTTTGTAAAAGGCATCATGATCGGATCGATCAAGGGTTGAGAAAGGAGCTGAAAAGCTTGGATCTTTGCATAACCTCAAAGGCGCACTCGCTTACTTTGGACAAAAAGCCCGTCCCATTCTCCGAGTCGGTAAAGTGGGTATCCGAAGCGGGTTTTACCCAGATGGATTATGGCATGAACTGCAAAGTCCTGGGGCAGGACAATTGGAAACAGCTGTCCGAAGAGCATTTGAGAATTGCCTCTGATTCAGGTATCTCATTTCACTTCGCTCATCTTCCGTACGATTATCCCAGATCAAATGACGCCGCTGCATGGAACGATTTTCTCCGCTGCACACTGCGAGGCATCGAGCTGTGCCGCGACTTCGGAGTCGCCGCGGCGGCCATTCACCCCTGCACCTTCATGGTGCCTTCCTATGATCATGATTCCGAGCGCAAACGGGTGCTGGCGTTCATGGATCCGATCGTGGAAAAGGCGCAAAAGGAAGGCGTAAAACTGGCGCTGGAGAATATGCGCGGGGCGGGCATGCATCCTGATAAGCCGCTCGTGCGCTACGGAACAGAAGTCGACGACATTATCGATCTGGCGGATACGCTCGGTATCGGGATCTGCTGGGATACCGGTCATGGCAGCATTTCCGGGCAGAAACAATACGGATCCATCTTAAAGATCGGTCCACGCCTGCTTGAAGTCCATTTGAACGATAACTATGCTGAAAATGATATCCACCTTGCCCCGTTTCAGGGACTGATCAACTGGGGTGAGGTGGCGCAGGCGCTTGTCGATGTCGGTTATCATGACAGTTTGAATTTTGAGGTCACTGCGAACCGTCTTCCGGAGCAGGCGGGCATCCACTTTATCCATGCTCTGCATGGCTGCGGTGAATACATCAGATCGCTTATGGAAACTGCGGAAAACAGCAAAAAGTAACTAAATGCCGCTCGATAGAGCCTGTCACCCGGCAGGGCAAACTAAAAAACACAACTGGCAGCCACAGTGAGATACGTGGCTGCCAGTTTAAATATAGGATAGCTTATGATTTTAAACAGGCTTTCAGCATTATCGGATTACCGCTGACAAGGTTGGTTTCCCGATGACCGAATCTTTTATGTTTATTGGTCCGCCTTTATTCCGCGATTCAAGCTCAGCTTTACTGATCTATTACGACTTCCACCTCGTGCGTTCCGGCAGCGTTGTCCGGAGGCAGGATGCCGCCTGAGACCGTCCTTCCGTCCATGCTGATGCGCACGTGGCCCTTTTCGCCGCCTGCCCTGTTTGTGATGTGGATGCGGTATTCGCTGCCGCGGAATTTGCGCGTGACGCTCACCTCGCGCATGCTTTCAGGCAGGCAGGGATCGATTTTTAGCCCGTCAAAGTCTGGCTTGATGCCCAAAATGCCCTGGCTGGCGGCGTAGAAGGTCCAGGCGGCGGTGCCGGTCAGCCAGCTGTTCTTTGCCTGTCCGAACTTCGGCGCATAGGGCCCCGCGACCATCTGGCTGTAAACGTAAGGCTCAGTGTGGTGCAGCTTCTGATCCTCTATGTACGCGGGACAGGTGCGCCGATAAATATCGAACGCCCGGTCGCCGTGTCCAAGCACTGCCTCCGCCAGCACGATCCAGGGATTGTTGTGGCAGAAGATGCCTCCGTTTTCCTTGTATCCCGGCGGGTAGGAGCTGATCTCGCCCAGCTCCAGATGGTAGCGGGTGTAGGGCGGGGTATGGATGGCAACGCCGTGCTCGCTCAAGAGCCTGCCGCGCACGCTGTCAAGCGCCTTCTGCGCCAGACCTTCCTCAACACCCACGCCTGCCATCACCAGGAAGCCCTGAGGCTCAATGTAGATCTGCCCCTCCTCGCATTCGTGCGAGCCCACCTTGTGTCCGAAGGCATCGTAGGCGCGCAGGAACCATTCGCCGTCCCAGCCGTGCCGCAGCACAGCCTGTTCCATGGCCTGCTTAAAGCCAGGCACGCTGTCCGCTTCCTCGGTCCAGCCGAACAGGCGGCACAGCGCGGCATAATCGTCGCTGACGCCGATAAACATGCCGGCGATAAACAGGCTCTCAGCCACGCCGCTTTCAAAATTGGCTGTGGTCTGGAAGCTCTCTCCCGGGGTGGCGCTGAAGCAGTTGAGGTTCAGGCAGTCATTCCAGTCCGCCCGCCCGATCAGGGGCAGATCGTGCGGACCTTTGTGGTCTATCGTGTAGTGGTAGGAGCGGCGCAGGTGCTCCATCATGGGCTGCGCGAGACTCTCGTCGTTGTCAAAGGGCACCATTTCGTTCAGGATACCGCTGTCGCCTGTCTCCTTCACGTATGCCGCCACGCCGAAGATCAGCCACAGTGGGTCGTCGTTAAAGCCGGAGCCGACGTCGAGATTTCCCTTTTTGGTCAGGGGCTGATACTGGTGATACGCGCTTCCGTCGGGGAACTGGGTAGCGGCGATATCGATCAGCCTTTCCCGCGCGCGCGCCGGGATCAGGTGCATAAAGCCCAGCAGATCCTGGGAAGAATCCCTGAAGCCCATGCCGCGCCCGATGCCGCTCTCGTAGTAGCTGGCGGAACGGGACATATTGAAGGTGACCATGCACTGATACTGGTTCCACACGTTCACCATGCGGTCAAAGCGCGCGTCGCCAGTACGGGCGCTGTAGATCGACAAAAGGCTGTCCCAGTATTCCTTCAGCTTATCAAAGGCTTCCTCAAACTGCGCGTCCGTCTTAAAGGCTTCCATCAGCCTGTGAGCCGGGGCCTTGTTGATCACGTTCGGCGCGATAAATTTCTGATCCTCCGGATTTTCGCAGTAACCCAGCAGGAAGATCAGGCTCCTGCTCTCGCCGGGGGCAAGCGTCAAAGTAAGATGATGGCTGCCGATGGGCGCCCAACCGGAAGCAATGGAATCGCGGCTTTTGTTTTTCAGCACCGCTTCCGGCTCATGGAAGCCATGATACGCGCCTAAAAAGCTGTCCCGGTCGGTGTCAAAGCCGTTCAGCGGCGCGTTGACGGCGTAGACCGCGTAGTGATTGCGCCTTTCGCGATACTCGGTTTTATGATAGATGGCGCTGCCTTCCACTTCGACTTCACCGGTGGAAAAGTTGCGCTGGAAGTTGGTGGAGTCATCCTGAGCGTTCCACAGGCAGAACTCCACAAAGCTGAACAGGGAGACTTCTTTAGCCTGCGCGCTCTCGTTCGTCAGCTGAAGGCGGGTGACCAGCGCGTCGACCCCGAAGGGGACCATAGAGGTCTGCTGAACGCGCAGAGCGTTTCGCCGACCCATGATGCGCGTATAGCCAAGCCCGTGCCGGCACTCATATTCTTCCAGCTGCTTTTTGACAGGCATCCAGCCGGGCGTCCACACATCGCCGCCCTCGTTGATGTAAAAGTATTGCCCGCCCGCGTCACCGGGCACATTGTTATAACGGTAGCGGGTGATGCGCAGCATGCGAGCGTCCTTATAGAAGCTGTAGCCGCCGCCTGTGTTGGACATAAGGGTGAAGAATGCTTCGCTTCCCAGATAATTGATCCAGGGCGAAGGGGTGTCCGGGCGGGTGATGACATATTCCCGCGCCGCGTCATCAAAATAACCGTACTGCTCCACGCTGACTGCCTCCCTGAAAACGTTTTCGTTATTATCATGGCAATAATACCATATACTGCCTGTTTTTTCAATATCAACAGGACCGCTGCCACCGGCCGGGACATCCCCGCCGATGATCCCGGGATCACCGCCGCCGCGGATCCTGAAAAATACCTTGAGGCTTATCCTTGATTTGACAGCAAAAGCCGTAATGCCGACCAATGACCTTACAGCTTTTTTTGACTTGATCAATTTTCGATAACAGTCGCCCGTCTACTAAACAGTGTGACTCAAACCAAGAAATCACGACATGCTGATTAATCATATCCGACTTAAAGCCGCAATAGACTATGGTCTATAGCGGCTAAAGGATGTAGATGTTGTATTTCCAGTGTAATACCATCATTTAGTATGGTATAGAATTGTGGTAATATGTTACTTGGAAAGCTCAAGATAAGCTTTTTTTACGATTCCAGCCATTAGCGTTCTGCGAGCCGTTAAGAACTCTTGATACTCCATTTTTTCAAAATCTACTGGTAAAGCGTGTTCCTCGCAAGCTTTTCTATAGCCTTCCTCTCCTAGTTTTGTCCGGTACTCACTAACATAATCAATTGGCGCCTTGTCAGATATATCGATATTTCTGACATAATCCAAATAAGTGAAGTTGGCGAGCTGATTTCGTTCACGGTCTGTTGTGAAACCTTTATCAGTAAGATAATGTTTTGGAAAAATGTGATGCCTGTCTATTGCATTTTTAGTTCCACTGGAACCGACCATGAAATATTTGGATATCGGTGTATTGCTGAAAAGCATGTTTGTATGAAGAACAATCTGAGCTGCAACATAGCCATTCCATGCTGGGGAAATACCTGCTGCGGAGTTTAACTCATTGGGCAACGTGAGCGAAAAATAGTCATCTGTAAAACGCGTGGCAATGGCTTCATCAAGGTAGTGAATAAACTCCACTGAAGTATGGATATTCCTCAAATCTGCGAATTGACGTTCCACTTCACTTTCAGTTGAACCGGTGTAGAAATATGTAATGGTACTCATAAAAAACCATTTAGAAATTGTTTTTTTTAAACTCATAGCATCCAACTTATAGTCGTACTTTGCAATCAAATATAGAACATAACTAAAAACAACAGCATTGGATGAAGCAATTTGCTTTTCATGATAATAACCTGCTTCCGACACAATGTTAATAAAATCATGCCAATTATTTAGATCCATTACACGACTTAACGCTTCCTTGAACCTATCAAGGTTTGATTGGCGTTCTTGTTCAGAGAACATCCCGGTTTCAAGGTTTTTGCCTCTTAGGAGCATATAAGCATACTTTAAGCGAGCTCTATGAAAACCAACTCCAACAGCCATACGAATCAAGTGAGATGGTTCAAGAGGAAGTAGTGTATTGTACGATGTCTTCTGCGCAGGAATGCGTGATTCTTCTGAAAAAGCATCTATCTTGTCACTTGTCTCATTCTCATAGACAGAAATCAAAGTTTGGATAAAATTATTCTCGGTCAGTGTCTGTCCGCCGGAATTAACTCGCACAAAAATCTCAGCCACATCTTCTTCGTCTGCATTGTAGTTTATTTCCAATGTTGGAAGTGAATACTCTGTGAGATTAAGCAACTCGTTAATGCTGTTTTCAATAAACTCTTCTTCTTCATTAGAGATTATTGGGAGTCCCTTTTTTGCTCTCCCTTCGTTTGCTTCTCTTATAAACTGTTTGCGGAATGGGATAATTGAGTGTTTATCATTCGCGTTAAAAACATCGGAAATCTTAGAAATCCACTCTGTGTCTCGTTCAAACGCCTGAGACCAAACAGCAAACTCTTTTTTTAGTGGATTAAATGAGATTTTTATATCTCGTTTGTTAAAATTCTTGTCCTTGACTTTTACACCATACATAGCTGCAGCTAATGCAGTAAGACGTTGCTGTCCGTCTATGACAAGTTCTTTCGGCTGGTCGAAGGTTTTTTGATTAGAACCAATGCTGCTTTTCCTGGTTTCATAATCATTTGGGGATTCCCAGAGCATCACGTATCCAATTGGGAACCCCTTGAGCATAGAATCTAGCAATTCACGAACCTTGTTATCTCGCCAAACAAATGGACGCTGAAGATCGGGTAGACCGATTCGACCTGTAATAACATCGTGAACAAGATCACCGACCTTACTAGGTATGCTTTTAAAAATCGTAGAACTCATTTATCTTCCTCCATTTTATGAACAATGAACAAAGGTGCATTCCTCGATGTTGAG
Source organism: Clostridiales bacterium (assembly GCA_024684375.1). GTDB lineage: Bacteria > Bacillota > Clostridia > Christensenellales > Aristaeellaceae > RUG14130. Next base: position 25,040 of record JAIKWZ010000014.1, on the reverse strand, counting down.
ACTAGGTTTAAAGGTTCTGATGCTTCATTTTTAGTATTCTATCTAGATACAACTGTCAAAATCGGGAAGCTAAATAATCATTAATTCATAGATAGCTTGAATTATGAAGTAATTGTAACATATAGGAATTTGAAATTCAAGTTAACAAAATGCCTTGAATGGAGAGGAGTAACATTCAAACTCAGCTTGCTATAAAAATCCTTGAATTCATTTTCAGGTTCCTTACGCCAGTCTATTCACGTGTTCAGAACCCCAGGTAGAGTTCGTCCCTGTTCACGCCGTGAATGAACTGATAACGGTAAAACAGGTTAATATATTTGACCGCGTTGAAACACCGGCTGCCTTTGAGCTGGTACAGCTTGCCGTCGGACAACTGGAGGTTCAGCTTGTTTCTGAGCTGCACAGCGGCGACCGTTATATCCGAAAACCGCAGCGTCAGCGCGCTTTCGGCGTTTTCGTCCAAAACGATCCTGTCTCCGTACAGCGTCACTTTCGCGTTTTTTCTGAGCCGCTTTTTCTTGCGGTACACGATAACGTCCATCAGGTCCGCCCTGTCCCGGAAGAGGGGAGAACCCGCGTACTTATCGGGATCGATGGAGCGGATGAATGCCTGCTGCGCGTCGTACCAGTCGGAATACCACTCGTAAGGGAACTCGAGACCCACACCGCGCAGGCGCTTATCCTCACCGTATTCCACGGTCTGTCCGCATTTATCGCAGGTGATAAGGTTGCCCTTGCTTCTGAAAGCAGACAGCCCGCAGCGGGGACACCAGTACGCCACCCTTTCCAGGTGCTCCGCGCGGCGGTTTGAGACATAGCGCCTGCCGTCATCCCGCGCTTCGTTTACCTTAAGGGCGCTCTTAATAATATCATACAGTTCGGCGTCGGTGCAGCGGGCAGCTTCTTCCGGTTCTATGACTCTTACTACGCCGGCATGTATCACGCCTCTGCGTATCGCGTTGCTCCAGCGGGGCTGCACGCCGAACCCTCCGTCTATCCTGTACAGCGCAACGGGCAGTTTGAGGGCTTTCACGAGCGAAACGATGGACTTGCGTATGTATTCGGTCTTTCCGCTGTAGGTGATGTTGCCTTCTGGCGCGAGCGCCATTGTGCCGCCTTCCCGGGCGATCTTCATCATGGTCCGCAGCGCCGCTACATCCATGGACTGCTTTCGGAACGGGATCGGAGAGCAGAAAAAGCGGATTATTCTCGAAACTATTCCCATCGAAAACAGATCTTCGGTGCCCACGAAATATATGGGTCTGCGGAATGACGCCTGCACTATGAACTGGTCGAACACCGTCTGGTGATTGAACAGCACCAGATGCGGTCGCCCGTTCTCCCCGGTAAAGCGTTCAGGCTTGCAGCCGTACAGAAAGCGCGTGAAAGGATACGTCGCCCAGACGATAATATTCCTGACGATCGGATGACGGTATTTCTTTATCCATTTTTTCTGTGTATTCATCTGCGCGTTTCTCCTGTTTGCCGGCGGGCCGTCCGACCGGCGATGCCCGCGTGGCTCTCCTGAACGGGGCCCGATCATGCTCTCAAATCGGACGCATTTGCTGAAATGATACCATAAAATGCGCTCAATGTATATATACATTATGCGCAACATAACAGAAAAGATGGCTTTCGGATGGGATAGGCCCAAAATTGAAAACCCGCTCTGAGCTTGAAGAGCGGTTTGTTTTCAGGTATAATGATACATGTATCCTGATCTGCTGACAACAGCTGCAGTGCCGACCGGTATGTTATGCTTTTTGGATGATCGGCAATAGCCGCGGATCGGGTCCCGATGCTTTGAAAAACCGGATAATACATTCTTTTAAGAGCAGGAGGCAACATGAAACAGTATCCTTTCCACCCGCCGGTATATTTCTGCCGCAGGGCGCATATGCCGCTTACGCTCGACGGTCGCCTTGACAAGCCTTTCTGGGAAGATATCCCGTTTACCGAGCTTTTCGTGGACATCGAGGGGCCGGAGATACGCAAAAAACCGCGCTTTCCCACCCGGGCCAAGGTCGCCTGGGACGACAGCGCGCTGTATTTAGGCGCGGAGCTCACGGGAAACGAGATCTGGGCGACCGTCACCGAAAGGGACGACGTGATCTTCCGCGACAACGATTTTGAGGTGTTCATCGACCCGGATTCGGACACGCAGAGATACATCGAGTTTGAGATGAACGCGATGAATACCGTGTGGGACCTGCTTTTGACCAAGGCATACCGGGACGGAGGCAAGCCCATCGATTCGTTTGACATCAAGGGGCTTGAGACCGCCGTGCACATCGACGGAAAGCTGAACGACCCGAACGCGGACAACCGAAAATGGAGCGTGGAGATCAAAATGCCAATGCGTTCCCTCAAAGAGGCCTCTGACCGCGCTCCCAGGCCCGGGGATTATTGGCGGCTGAATTTTTCAAGGGTGCAGTGGACAGTCGAGGTCAAAGACGGGGAGTACCAAAAGGTGCTCGGGCCCAACGGCAAACCCCTGCCGGAGGACAACTGGGTCTGGGCGCCCACAGGCGTGATCGATATACACCGGCCGCAGTATTGGGGCTTCCTCTTCTTTACCGAAAACGGAGAGGAATACCCGATCCCTGAGGATGAGCGGCGGCGCTTCGACCTGTACAGACTGTTTGAGGAGCAGCGCGTGTATTACCGCGAGCACGGGCGCTACTGCGCGGACGCGGACGCGCTCTGCGTGGCCGCAGGGGTCGAAACGCGCCCGGTGATCGAGACCACGGCGCACTTTTTCGAGATGCGCATGAAACGCGCGGACGGAAAGGGAGAAATACGCCTGTACGCCGACGGAAGGAGCGAAATGACCTGACGGGAAAAAGATAAAAACGGACGTCCCGGACGCTATGGGGGAATCGCTTCCTCTCGGGCATAATTAAAGCGCCGCCCGTGCGGACGGCGCTTAAATATTTAGGAAATAGGGGGGCCGAATTCTATCTGATTGAGTTCCGGTTTTTTTTCTCTAAAGCTTATACTGCATGAAGTTCCCGTTTTTGATAAATCCGAAGTCTGAATAAAGCAAAACGCCCATATCCGAAGCAGTGATCTGTACCGAGCCGCAGCCGTATACGCGGGCTTCTTCGACAACACGGCTGAGCAGTTCCCTTGCGATCCCTTTGCGGCGGTACTCCGGGTCAGTGTACATACTCGACAGAAGGCCGATCCTACCGGAAGGACAGCTGAAATACGGCGGTTTCTCCACAAAGGACATCCCGCTGGTTCCGACGATCTTTTCACCATCCAGAGCAAGCCAGGAAACAAACGTCCCGTCAGCCATGTGCCTGTGATAGTGATCCATCAGCGCGGGGGCCAGATCCAGATCCTCCGTTGCTCCCTCTTCACGCAGCTGGGTGATCCGCATACTGATAAATGTCTCCAGATCGTTTTCTGTCAGTCTTCGGTATGTGATATTCATATTTCCGTCTCCATGCCAATACAGATTGAAAAAACTTATTCCGGTTTAACTGCCGGATCATTATTCTCAAGGATGTGTTCAACGCTTGTGGGGAGATGCATCATATGGTGAGATGTCATTGGCGTGAGGATCATGCCGCCTATCGTTAACCTTCCCCAGAAGACCAATAACCACACGGACCGGAAATCTGCAGTCACGCCTCCTTCTTCCAGGATGCGCATGACCCACTCTTCAGGGACCATGGATCTGATCTGTTCCAATGTCAGCGCCGATAAGATGCGCCGTGTATTCTTTCCAACGGCGATCATATACTTCCGAAGTTCTTCCGCATTTATGTTTTTGCTCCATTCGATCACTTCATCCAGCTCCAGCGCGTTGCCTGTATCGCTTATGGAAGAGCAGATCTTTCTCTGCCATTCGTCGTTAAAGATCTGCTGTCCGTTTTCCATCAGTATATTGCTTACAAGATCTTCAATCCTGTAAGTATGCCAGAATTGCCAGCAAACAGAGACCGTTTTGGTCCCGGCGTAATGAAGGTCAGTATCGTATGTCTCTCTGGGGACCAGCTCATTCTGTTTTCCCCGCATCATGTAATCCAGCACAAAATCCGCTATCGTTTTCTCCGCTCTTCCGGATACTTCTGCCGGATGGACCATCGCATGCAGCTCCAGAGCAAGTTCCCGCATAAGCACAGGATCATTTCCCTCAAGCGCTTTTTTCAATTGCTCAAACTTGTTGCTGATCTCTGCAAAAACAGCTTCTTTATCCATTATGCCCGGATCCTCCGTGAATCACATAATTAAAAAATCTCTGTCAAACAAAAACTATGGCTCTTCGAACTGTTCGCCCCTGACAATTATAGCAGAATCAGGGGCTGTTCGGAAGATACTGATTGTTTTTTCTTCCGTGCCGCCCGAACGATCAATGCTCCGCCGGATGCTGGCTTTACGGCAGGCAGGCTTTTTCAGCCGTCAGGCCCGGTCAGTCACTTGATAAGGCGATTGAAGCGGGGCCGTTTTTTTGTTATAATACAAAACAGATGATCACGGGCCGCGAGCCATTTTCGGCGTCGGCACAGCCGGGAGGCAGACAGACCGATCAGATGCCAGGAAGGAAGATGTGACAATGAACAGGATCCATTTTTTGAGAGCGTGCTGGAGCGACATTATCCTGGTCGAATCCGATGGAGAGTTCGGCCTGATCGACACCGGATTCGCCGGGGACAGTGAGCGGATCTCCGCCTATCTGGACGCTTTGGGCATAGCGCGGCTTGAATGGATACTTATCACTCATTTTCACAAAGATCATTACGGCAGTCTGGAGGCGTTGCTGAAACGGTATCCGGTAGGCACAGTATACATGAAAAAGTTCAGCGGCCTGAACATCTCGGACGGCAGCGGTCACAAAGCGTCCTCGGAATTCAACGAGGCGGAGCTTGCAAACTGCGAATCCATGTGCGCGTCCGCGAGGTCAGTGTCCGAACTTGTCGTTATAAGCAAAGGGTTTGAGCGGGTGCGGCTGGGAGCGTTTGACTTCAGAGTCTTCGGGGCTTCAGACGCTCTAAAGGAAATGTACGGGGATCCGGATTCCCCCTATTTCGGCCAGATCCGCTTCGGGGAGAATACGAACAGCGTGGCGCTCTATGCCGAAGTCAACGGCACCGGCATATATCTTGGAGGCGACGCGAATGACGAAACGCTGGATGATCCGCGCTTCAGCCGGGCGAACACACAGTACGCCCGCGCTGTCGGGAAACCTGTCGGGCTGTATAAGGTGCCGCATCACGGCTGCGGGAACATTTTCGGCGATGAAACGATATCGATACTCAGGCCCTTGTACAGTGTGGTCACCAACTGGGAGGCTACTCTGAACCGCCGCTTCACCGCCAACAGGGACCGCCTGCTCGCGGCGCGTCCCGGCGCAAAAGTGCTGTGTACGGACAAGTGCGGTTATGTGTTCACGATCGGGCAGGACGGGCAGCTGTCATTTGACGAGATCGACAGAGTGCCTGATATCACCCTGGAAGAGATCCCGACGGAAGGGATGGAGGAGTTCCGTAAGCTCCGGATGGATCACCTGTGTGAGGATGAGATGATCTCGGCAGATGGGACAGAACAGGCGGGAGTTGAAAATGCCGACTTAAGCGGCAGCGGGGTCCATGCGTTGTATTTTATCCGGGAAGGGCTCAAAATCGGCGCGGCGTGTTACAGGCTCGATACTGAGAGCGGGGAATGCCTGATCGGGGATTTCTGGGTCTTTAGGCCGTTCAGAAGCCATGGCGCGGGCCATTTCTGTTTTGAAAAGCTGGAAAAACATTGCCGCGTGGCAGGCGCCGCGGCGTTCTGTGTCCAAAGCGATAAGCCCGCCGTGATACGTTTCTGGAAAGCGTTCGGGTTTGCGGAAGACGGCATCGCGGACGGAAACCTGCCGCGCCTGAGGCTGTCATAATGTGAGAAATAAAGACGGTGTCAAATTATAGCGGGATAACGGAGCCCGACGGCGGCTTTAACACCGAATACAGGACCAAACGGGGGAGCTTAGTATGCTGGGGATATGGATGTGGGCGGACAGCCTGATAAAGCGGGGCGCCGACAGGGTGTTCGACGACTGCCTGCAAATTGGCGTCACGGACGTGTTTTTCCTGACCAAAGGCTTAAGCGGGAAATGCGCTTTTGAGACCCGGCTGGCGCCGCCCATGCATGAGGGACGGGACTTGCTGGATGAGGCTGTCAGGGCCGCCCATGCGAGGGGTATGCGCCTGCACGCCTGGTTCACGTCCGCCCAGGACAAACGCTACTGCTCAGAACACCCGGAAAAGGGGCTGTGCCATCTGACAAAAGGGCCTTCGGATTCCATAATCAGCATCGCCGACCCGGAGTACGCGCGCTTCACGCACGACGTGATCTCTGACGCGCTGAGCCGATACGCAGTGGACGGGGTCCATTTGGACTACCTGCGCTACAACCACCTGCTGTACGGCTGGAGCGAACGCGATATGGACAGATACAGGCAGAGGGGAGCGGACGCCGAACGTGTCCGCGAGCTGGTACAGCGTACGTTTTACGGGGACGAGGCGGACAGGCAGGCAGTGTTCGAGGCGTACGCTAATTCAGACGCGGACGTCTGCAAACTGGCCGAGGCACGTATAGACGACGTGTGCCGCTTCACGGACACGGTGCTGGAAGGAGTGAAAAACAAACGGCCGGATATCACCCTGAGCGCCGCGCTGATGCCGGAGGGGGCGTACGATACCGTTTTCGCCCATCTGCATTACGGACAGAGCTACGCCGAGCAGGGCAAACGTTTCGATATGATACTGCCCATGGCGTACAGCTTTGCCTACGGCAAGGACGATACCTGGGTCAAAAAAGTGACCGAGGGCGCGCTGAAGTCCGGCGCCGCGGTGCTCACGGGGCTGCACGCCTATGAAGGCGCGACCGGTCTGACGCTTTCAAAGGACATGCGCGCGGCGCTGGACGTAAAGGGCGCGAGCGGCGTATGCCTTTTCAGGTACGGCACTTTTGCGCAGGCGGAGACACTGGGGGACAGGCTCACCGTCGCTGACCCAACGGACGAGCCGATAACTGAGCTTGAGATGTCGGGCGCGGGAGAAACGCGGCGCGTCAAGCTCGTTATCCCGCCGGGGGAGAAAACGGATATCCCGCTTCCGTTCGCCGCGGATACGCTGCGGGCATGGTCGGGAGAAAAAGAAGTGTGCGCGTATCTGCGCTGATAAACGCGGAGAGGGTCATTATCTTTCAGGAGGTGCGTTATGGCAGAATTACCCGGAGACTCCATCAGGATAGCCAGGGAATACATGGACTCGCTGTGCGTGGAGAGCAGACTGCTGGGCGCCCAAAAGCCGGACGCAAGGCTTAAGCTGCTGGGGCACGAGTTCGATACGCCTATAATGACGGGCGCGCTCAGTCACATCGACCTGGTGGGCATGGCGGAAGGAGCGCGTCTCGCGGGCGCGGCTGTGTCTGTAGGCATGGGGGACAACACCGCGCTCAGGGACGTGCTGGATACGGGCGCGAAGGTGATAAAGATAATAAAACCCTATGCCGACAGGAATGAGATATATGAGCGTCTGAGCTTCGCCAAAGCGAACGGAGCGATAGGCGTGGGCATGGATATAGAGCACGCGCTGCGTCCGGACAGCCCGGAAGACGACGTGGTGCTGGGGCAGAGGATGCGACTTCCGTCGCTTGAGGAACTGAAAGAGTTCATCCGCTTTGCGGGGCTGCCGTTCTTCATAAAAGGAGCGCTGAGCGTGAGCGACGCGCTCAGCTGCGCGGAACTGGGCTGCGCGGGGGTGATACTCAGCCACCACAACGGCATAATGCGCTGCGCCGTGCCGCCGGTCAGGCTGCTGCCTGACATCAGAAAGGCGGTGGGGGACAGCCTGCTCCTGATAGCCGACGGCGGCATCGAAAGCGGCTATGACGCCTTCAAGGCGCTGGCACTGGGCGCGGACGCGGTGTGCGTGGGGCGCGCGCTGATGGGGCCGCTTAAGGAACGCGGCGCAGAGGGTGTAAGAGAGACCATTATGACCATGACCGCGCAGCTGGAGATAATGCTGTACCGCACGGGCTCAAAAGACATAAGGCACATCGACCCTTCGGTGATCTGGGACAGGAACCGGTAAAACACAATCTCCCGTATAACGGCGTATGAAAGTCTAATAGCAAGAAGGAGGCAATGCCATGCGTACGACACTCATCAGGGCGTTTCGGGAAAAGATAGAGATCTGCTTTGAAGGAGCGTCCGAGGGGCAGATCGTAAACGTGCGGGCACGGGTGCCCTTGGTGTGCGGGCCGGATGACCCTGCCTTTACTCCCGGACGCGTCGTGTTTGAGGCGCAGCGCGCTGTTTCCGGCGCCTCGGTCACTGTTCCGCGCTATGTCGGAAAGACGGATCTGCTCGTGTACCGTTTTGAATGCGGATGTGAAGGAGTGTGCTATGTAACGGAGGTCGAGCCGGAGGTATCCGCGTTTCACGACCCGTATCCCGTAAGGTCCATGAAGGCTATCAACGCACAAGCGCTGGACGAGGACCTTGACGAGCTGGGTTTTGCGCAGACCAGTATACAATGGAATCAGGCGTCGATAATGGTTTGTTCAGACCATCCTGACGCTATACCTTACGAGTATGACGGGGAAACGTACTATTTCGACCGGGCGGGAGTCGAAAAAACGGATACCCGGATGCAGCGCGTGTGGCGGCGCGGCATAATCGCGGTACAGAGACATATAAACGGCTCATTTCTCGCGGGCGAGAAAGCCGATCAGCGCATAGTGGATATCGTGCAGCATCCGGGATATGATTACGACTATCCCGCGGCATATATGAGCGCGTATAACCTGCGCACCGAGCAGGGCTTCAAGTATTTTTGCGCATATATAGACCATATGCTGTCACGCTATTGCCGCCCGGATCATAAATACGGGTGGATGACGTGCTTTGAGACAGGCAACGAAGTGACCAGCCAGTATATATGGAACAACGCAGGGGAGATGAGCTGCGCCGAGTACATGAAGGAGTATACCGAAGTCATGCGCATCAGCTGGCTGCTCGCGATGAAGCACTGGAGCAATTTCAGGGTATTCACCTCATTCGACCAGTATTTTAACGGCAGCCACGTGCCTTCGGAGCCGAAACGGTTTTACGGCATGAAGGAATCCATAGACGAGATACAGAAAAACTGCGACAGGGACGGCAATTTTCCCTGGAACGTGGCCTTCCACCCGTATCCCGAGAACCTTTCTTATCCTGACTTCTGGAATGACCGTGAACCCAACTGGACGTTTGAAACGCGGAGGATCACATTTAAGAATCTTGAGGTGATGCCCGCTTATCTTAAGCAGACGCATCTGCTGTATAAAGGGGAGCCGCGCCACATTATTTTGCCTGAACAGGGCTTCAATTCGCGCGAGGACGCGCCATATACGCTTTTGCAGGGAAAATACGGATATGTCCTCGCTTACCAGAAAATGAAAAAACTGGGCACGATAGATATGTTCCTGCATCACAACTACGTGGACGGCCCCTGGGAGTTCGGCCTGAATCTGGGCATACGTTACTGTGCCGGTTATGACGAAAACAAGCATGAGATCGTTGCCGGCCGCAAGCCGATCTGTGAGGCGATCGCGGCAATGGATACGGACCGCGAAGCGGAGATGGTAGCCGAGGCGCGCTCGTACATAGGCGAAGATATCTACGATTATATGATGGACCCGCCTGAGGTGATCCCGAGCGCGGACCATTCAAAGGACGGGCTGAATATCCCCGGTCAGGGCAACCGAAGAGCCACAGCCAAAGCGAAGGCGGAGGGGACGAAGGCCAACTTCAATACCTGAATTGAGCGTTCGGCTAAGCTGGGACGCGGGCCCGCAGCCGCGACCGAAAAACGGAAAGGAGAAACGGATAATGATAAGGATCTATGGAATGCCCGGCTGCCCGTACTGCGATTACGTCCATGAGCAGATCGCCGGGCGGGAGGACGAGTTCGAGTATATCAACATCGGCGAAAGCATCGTGAACATGAGCGCGTTCACCAGGCTGCGTGACGCGAGCCCCGTGTTCGACCGCATGAAAGCGATAGGGGACGTGGGGATCCCGGCTTTCGTGTTTGACGACGGCAGGATATCGATAGACCCCGCGGACGCGGGACTGATCGAGTACGGCGCTGAAAACGCCTGCTCGATAGAGACTCACAAAAGCGGGAGGAAAGGCTGCTGACATGGGGCCTGTTCTCGCAGAGGATAAAAACGCGGAAGCCGTCCGGGACCGCCCGCGGGGGGGGAGGTCAGAGACGGCTTCCTTCATTATTGTCCATCCCGGCAGCAAACATATGAAGGGATCAGAACGTGAGGCCTGGAGAAGTCAGCCCACGTCGAATGAGAACAGGTGGATGATCTCCGATCTCCAGGCCTTTAACGGGATAAGCCTCACGGCTGTTCGCCTGCCGGAGAGGGGGACGCGGTTCAGTCGCTGGTAATTGCTGTCGGTACTGAAAAGCGTCTCCACAGAGCCGTCCTCGTTGACCGCGTCGATCCGGTAGGCGCGGACCATCGCGTCAGGCACATGAAAGGCACTGAAGCCGGCCGGCTTGTTGCACATCATATTGTGCGTGAATGGCCGGCCTCCTATGCGGGGCATGCTTTCGCGGTCAAGCTCGCTGTCCCAGATGATGCGCGCGAAGCGGATCTCAGACGCTTCTTTAAACCGGTATTCTATCACTTCACCGGGCCGACAGTAATAACCGTTGTCGTTTTCTCCGACAGGGCGGTCAAGGCCGTTGCGCAGCGCCTCGACTCCGTCATTGCCTATAAGCGCCGCGTTTGCCGAAAGCTCAGGCACTTTGCGGCGGTCGCAGGGAAGGTAGCAGTCATCTTCAATAAGCAGTTGTTTGAGCTCGGACAGGTGGGAGATATAGACCTCACGGGGATCACAACCCTCCCGCGCCGCGATGGCAGCCGCCGTGCCTACAGCCTGTCCGAGCAGCGCGCAGGTCCCCATTACCCGGCAGGAGCTGAGCACCCAGTGCGTCACCGAGATGTTGCGGCCCGCGAACAACAGGTTGCGTATGTTTTTTGAATAAAGGCAGCGATAAGGGATCCCGTACGGTGAGGGCGCCGGATAGTTGACATTCGGCGCGTCCGTGTTGCGGAAGCCGCGGGGGTCGTGATCGTCCATGGGCCAGCCGCCGTAAGCGACAGTGTCTTCAAAGCGTCCGGCAGCCTCGATATCGTTCTGGGTCAGAGTATAGTCGCCTGTGTATCGGCGGCTTTCCCGCTTGCCGGGCAGGATCCCGACCCAGTCCAGCCGCCAGTTACGGTTTTTTTCGCGCATGGACGGGTCGTTTTTGACAAAGTCCCAAAGACCGTAAGCTATTTTCAGAAGCTCATCGCGCGTTTTTTCCGTATCGCCGATGGGGTCGCCGTCGCCGCCAAGCTCCAGATACCAGAAGTTCTCCAGGGGGGACGTCAGGTCCGGTATGCGATGGGGCAGATCTTTTTCAGTGAAATGCGCAGCCCATTTGGGCGGGATAAAGTCACTGGGGCGGGCTTCCTCGCGCGCCTGGAGCATGCAGCTCATACCCATGGTCTTTCTGTCGCCGGGTCTGATATTGCGGCCGAGGCTCTCGCCGAATTCGGCTTCAGTTTCGCGGCCAAAGCGGTATTCGGCGCCGCTGAGCGGGGCGAGCACACTGTCGCCGGAGCAGTCGGCGAAGAGCTTTGCCCGCACGCGGTGGAACTGCTGCGTCGTCATCTGCCAGCCGGTCACTGAAAGTATGCGGTCGCCGTCCATGCTGCATTCGTTCACGGAGCAGTTGAGCAGAAGCTCGATGTTCTGCTCATTGCGGGCAAGCTCATACATCACGCTGTCCCAGACAGAGTAATTCTTGTCAGGGTTGCGGTAAAGGTTCTCAAGCATGAGCTCCTCGATCAGCCCGGTCTCCAGCATGTTTTTGCCGCGCGCGCCGCAGACCCACATGCGTATCTCGCTGGAAGCGTTGCCTCCCAGCATGGGCCGGTCCTGCGCGAGCACGACCCTCGCGCCGTGTCTGGCTGCCGCTACGGCGGCGCACAGCCCCGCGAGCCCGCCTCCCACTACGCAGAGATCCGCGTCGTGGTCTATTGTCGGGAAGATACTGCTCATATCATACCTCTTTTTTTCGGCATGTACGGCTCATGCCTTGACGTTATGCGTAAAGGCGCGGCTGAGCCATGACTACAGCGTTTTGGCAAACTCCCTGATCTCGTTTAGCTTCGCCTCTGAACCGTTCTCCGCGCCGTTGGAAGTGATGATGCCGGCGACCTGTATGCCGGCGTAACGCATGTAGGAAGTGAACTGCTCCGTGGCCGCGTCATACACGCCGGGTGAGCCGGATGTCAAAAGCAGCGCTGCCTTCTGCGCTTTTGCGGGCTTGCCGATGCAGTATACCCTCTGGATGGCGGCTTCCATCTGGGCGGTCACGGTGAAGTAGTAGACCGGCGAAGCGAACACGACCATGTCCGCTTCCTTGTAGGCGGGCAGAATCTTTTCGAAGTCATCCTTCTGGATGCAGCTGCCCTGGCCTTTGGTGTGGCAGTATTCGCAGCCCATACAGCCCGCGATCTTCATCCTGCCCACCTGATATTCCTCTACCTGATGGCCCGCGGCCTCAGCTCCCTCGCGGAATGCCTGTACCATCGCGGAGGTGTTCCCCTTCCGGGGGCTTCCGTTGAACACAGCGATCTTCATATGATTTTCTCCTTCGAAAGAATGATGACGTGCAGACGCGTTGAACCGCGCCCTGTCACGAAAACCATTATACCAGAACCAGCGGGCTTTTGAAAGGCGGTGAGCCAGGAATTGCGATAAAACGCCTGCCTCCGGGACAGTCTTGAATTCTTTTGGCGGGTGCTGTATAATAATCTTATAAAGAATAATGCGAAATGGATCGAAAGGGGGATCGTCCGGATGACTTCCGCTGCGGCGACTCTGCCTGCGAAAAAGCAAAAAGCGCGCAACTATATGCGCCGCTACTGGCCTTTGTACGTCATGCTGCTTATCCCCCTGAGCTTTTGTCTGCTGTTCAAATACTGGCCCATGACGGGGCTGGTGATGGCCTTCAAAGACTTCGGGATGATGGAGGGCATCTGGGGCAGCCAGTGGAACGGCATAGAGAACTTCCGCTACTTGTTCAGCCGCTCAGACTCGGTCAACGTCATACTGCAGACGCTGAAGCTCAACGTGCTGGACCTGGTGTTCGGCTTTCCAATGCCGATCATACTGGCCATAATGCTAAATGAGGTCTCCAGCAAGTCGTTCAAACGGGTCACCCAGACGGTCATATACCTGCCGCATTTTCTGTCCTGGGTCATAATCGCGTCGCTGTTCCTGACGATGCTGCGCACCGAAACGGGCATGATAAACACCATCTCGGCCTCCATGGGCGGCAAAAAGGTACCATACCTGGAGGACAATACCCTGTGGCAGGTGGTGTACGTGTTCATCGGCGTGTGGCAGAGCATGGGCTGGGGCACGATAATCTACCTGGCCGCCATAACCGGCATCTCGGCGGAGCTTTACGAAGCCGCCACCGTGGACGGCGCGGGCCGCTTCAACAAGATCTGGCATATCACGCTGCCGGGCATACGCGGCACCGTAGTCACCCTGCTCATAATGAACCTGGGCAGGATACTGGGTTCATCCTTCGAGCGCGTCAATTCCCTCTCCAATCCCTATGTGGTGCTCAAAAGCGCCAACGTGATCTCCACATACATTTACCGCGTGGGTCTCGCCAACGGCAAGTACCATTTCGCCACCGCCATGGGCCTGTTCCAGAACGTGATAGGCGTGGCGCTTATACTCGTTTCAGACCGCATCGCCAAGTCTCTGGGCGAGAGCGGCCTGATATAGGAGGGCTTGAAAATGACCGGGATAAAGACCGCCAAACGGCCCTCCGCCATAAAAAAGGGCGCGGGCGGCATCGTTTTCGACATCATAAACCACGCGCTGCTTGTAATAGTCGCGCTTATGTGCCTGCTGCCGTTTCTGCACGTGATGGCCATGTCCCTGTCCTCAAACGGTGCGGTGATAAGCCAGAAAGTGCTGTTCTGGCCGGTAGACCTGTCTTTTGAGGGTTACCGTATGGTGACCGCGGACGCGTCCATGATGCGCTCGCTGCTGCTCACAGTGATCATTACTGTGGCGTTCACCGTTTTAGGCATGATACTCACCGTGTTCGCGGCGTATCCCCTCACCAAGAAGGAACTGAAAGGCCGCGGCGTCATCGCCTTCATGTTCATGTTCACGATGTACTTCGGCGGCGGCCTTATTCCTGAATTCCTTTTGATGAACGACTTGGGCATATTCAATACCCTGTGGTCGCTGATACTGCCCCTTGCGTTCTCCGCGTACAACATAATCATAATGCGCTCGTTCATAGAGGCGTCCATACCCGCGTCGCTTGAGGAAGCCGCGTTCCTGGACGGCGCAAGCTACTGGAGCGTGCTGTTCCGCGTGGTCATACCGCTTTCCAAGCCGGTATTGGCCACGCTGTGCCTGTTCTTCGCCGTGGGACGCTGGAACGCCTACGGCGACGCGCTGTACTACATAAAGACCTCCACGCTGTATCCCCTGCAGCTCAAGCTGTATTACCTTATGGGCATGGCCACAGACTCCGCCAATCTCGCTGAAGGCGGCGCAGCCTCCTACGTGACGGGCGAAGTCGTCAAGGCCACGTGCGTAATGTTTGCCACGCTGCCCATAATCATACTCTATCCGTTCCTGCAGCGCTATTTCGTGACCGGCATCATGATAGGAGCGGTAAAGGGCTAAGCACTTGATTGAAATGAATCGAGGATTCATTTCAATCAGAATGATTGTTCTGTGCGTTTGGCAAACACACAGAACAATTAAGGACGGGATTTCCTGAAACGCTGCGGCGTTTCCGTGCGGAAATCCCGCAATGAAATGATTTTTACTCCCGCAAAGTAAACTTTGCTCCGCAAAAATCATTCCTCGAACCGGCAAAGCCGGTCCTGCGGATAAGAGCAGACCGAGTAGCTTTGTCCGCCAGAGGCGGACGACCGCTAAAAAGTATTCATTGCGGCATACCCGCTTGAATAAATACACAAGGAGGAACCATTCATGAGGAAACTGGTTTCCATTATCCTGGCGCTCGTGCTGGCGCTGTCCGCCGCGAGCTTCTGCATGGCTGAAGACGAAGTGTTCTACACCGAGTCCGGCGCCAAGGTGATCCGTTACGCCGAGCAGATCGAGCTGAAGGTGCCCATCTACCAGCGCAACGGCATCAAGGACCCCATCGAGGACAACTACTGGACCCACTGGGTACAGGCGAACTTCGGTGACAAGTACAACATCAAGGTGACCTACGTGCCCATTTCCCGCACCAACGAAGTCAACGACTTCACCACCCTGATGGCCTCCGACGACACCGCCCCCGACATGATCTTCCACTACGACAATCCCCAGCTTCTGGCCTACATCGACCAGAAATTCGTCGCCCAGATCGACGAGGACATGGTCGAGGAGTTCATGCCCGATTACCTGGCCTACGTTGGCGAAGACGCCTATAATGCCGGCAAGTACAACGTGAACGGCAAGAAAGTGCAGATGTACTTCCCCGCCGCCCGCGACGCCGCCGACAACTGGGCAACCGTTATCCGCGCCGACTGGCTGGAAGCCGTGAACATGGAGATGCCCACCAGCGTCGAGGATTACCTGGACGTGCTGCGCGCCTTCCGTGACGCCAACCTTGGCGGCGACTACACCATCCCCGCCACCCAGGGCTTGCCCTCCACCACCGGCATGCGCGCCGACTCCTATCGCACCGGCCACACCGATCCCCGCGAGATCGCCATTTACAGCGACCTGCAGGTCGTGTCCCTGGACTGGGAGCCCATCTACAAGAACTACAAGGTGCTCAACACCATGTACAACGAGGGCCTGATCTCCAAGGAGTTCGCGCTTGACACCGACGGCAACCAGGCCAAGACCGACTTCGTCAACGGCAAGGCCGGCGTGTACGGCTTCTATCTCTCTTCCAACTCCGACGTGATCTCCACCCTGATGGAGAACTGCCCCGATGCCAAGCTGGCGATCCTTGACGCCCGCTCCGGCGTGCCCGAGGGCGAGACCCTGTACGACTACATCGCGGATCCCATCGGCATCTCCACCGGCATCACCGCCCGCTGCAAGCATCCCGAAGCCGTTATGATGTACATCAACTGGATGGCCCAGCCCGAGATCCTGGACTACCTTGAGTACGGCGAGGAAGGCAAGCACTACAGGGTAGAAAACGGCCTGAGAGTGCTCAACTCCGACTACGACGGACCCGACCGTTTCGTGTCCACCAACGCCAACATCGACCTGTTCGTGATGGTCAGCCAGACCCGCCGCGACTCCGTGTCCCCCGAGGCCATGGCCGCCACCTACTGCCCCAACGGCTTTGAGTACCTGATGGAGCAGATCTTCGCCAACAACGCCAACAAGACCTACATCCACAACTACCGCTTCACCACTCCCATAAAGAGCCAGAGCGAGTACGGCGAGCAGCTGCGCGCCATGTTCCAGGAAGCTTCCGCCCAGCTCATCACCTGCCCCGCGGAGGAGTTTGACGCGCTGTACGAGAAGATTGTCGCGGAATACCGCGCTGCCGGCCTTGACGCCATCCACGAGGAGAAGGCCGCCGTCTACGACGCCGAGAACTAAGCTTTAAACGGTGCCGGAGACAGCTTCCGGCGCTGAACCAAAGCAAGCCGCCCAGGCCCGTTTGACGCGGGTCCGGGCGGTTTTTTGCGAGGCTTCGCCCCCTGCCCGAATGAGGCTGCGGGCAACAAGCAGCTCAGGCGAGGCCTCCTTCCGCTTCCCATGCGTGCCGCGACGGGATTTTTAATGGGCAGGTGTTTGGCATTTAACAGTTCTGTGGTATAATACCCATCAGATCAGACCGATATTCCAATCGGGGACAAGGAGTAAAACCAAAATGAAAAAACATGTTTGTTTAGCAATCATTCTTGCCGTGATCCTTGCGCTTGGCAGCGTTGGAACGGCCATGGCGGAGATCATCTCTCCCTTCGGTTTTGGCCAGATCGGGCTTTCGTCCGCGGTGCTGTGCGAAAAGCTGACTCTGAGGGCAAAGCCGAGCACATCGGCAAAAGCCATCGCGACCCTGAAATTCGGGGATCATATCATCGTGACGGACCAGGCGGACGGCTGGGCGCGCTGCGTGCTGGGAGACTCTGAGGACGCGGCTTCGGGCTGGGTGAATTCAGACTATATCGTCATCGATCCTGCCTGGTACCGTACGGAAGAGAAAACGCCCGTATACGCCTGGAACGACCTGTACGCTCCCAAAGTGGCGCTGCTGGATGCGAACACCGAATTGCTGGATCCAAACACCTTCCTGCCCATACTGAAGGATGAAGGAGACTGGCTCCTCGTAAGCCTGCGCGGCGGGACCGGCTGGATATACGTCGGGGAAGGAAGACGTGAAGGCGAAAAGTTCTACGGCGTGGTCATGCTGGAAGGCATGGAGGAGACCGTCAGATACGAGCGCATAAGGAATGACGCGATCGGGTTCGAGATTGGCTACGACTATGATAATTTCGTGCGTCAGAGCGGAACTGACCGCGAGCGCATCGTCTCGGATTATGACGATCCGAACAGCCCCGAGAACTATCTGGAATTGACGTACGTTCAGGCAGACGCCGCAGCCGCCGCGGCTAAAGTAGGCGCCGAGCTGTCAAAGTATTACGAGATCAACACGGAAGAATTCGTTCTGGGCCGTGCGGGCAGCTGCCTGAGGATCGACGCTTCAGCGGACATAGGCGGCAAGACGATGCCTGATCAGCTCCAGATGGTGTATATCATCCCCGCGGGCGCAGGCAGCATCGTCGCCACAGCGCACTACTCCATTGAAGGCGCTGAGGGCTTTGGCGCGCGCTTCAGGGGCATGATGCATACCCTTGAGGTGATCGAGCGCTGACGCCTGCCCGGGGGACGCATTCGGGACTATCCGCGAACGCGTTCCTCAAACGGCAGTCCTCTGTTTTGCCGGCAGTCCCTGTGCGGGGGCTGCCGGCATGTTTCTTGATTTTTTCACACGCCGGCGGGGCTGGTCAGCCGACGCACAAAAAACGCCTGCCGGGAGGACATCCTCCGGCAGGCGGTGATCGTTTAAGCTTGCTGTACGCTTACTTTCTGGCTTCGGCGATCTTCTCGTTCACAGCGGCGATCAGCTCGTCCGCGTCGATGCCGTGCACCATGCAGGCATCCGCCAGGCTCTCCGCCTGAGACGCGGGGCAGCCCAGGCAGTGCATGCCGCTCTCCAGCAGCACTTCCACCGCTTCGGGGTATTCACGTACGATCTGGCCGATAAGAGTGGTGGCTTCCACGTAGTTTTCCATTGAAAAATCCTCCGTATGTATTGCGTTTGCGGCATTATTATAATACAATTCCCCATAAGAAAAAGGCGTATTTAAGGCAAATACTGTTAAGTTTTGGAGACAGAACGCATGAAAAAGATACTGCTCAGCGCGTTTGAGCCTTTCGGAAGAGAGAAGATAAATCCCGCGTGGGAGGCGGTCAGGCGGATGGATGGGGAAGGGATCGGCAAGATCCTTTTGCCTGTTGAGTACTTAAGGGCGGGCAAGATGCTTATCGCCGAGATAAGGCGCTTTGAGCCGGATATAGTCATAATGACAGGCCAGGCAGGAGGCAGGGACGCGATCACGCCCGAAACAAGGGCGGTAAACTCAAGAAATGCCAAGGCGCCTGACAGCGCGGGCAGGCTGTGCTTAGGAGAAGAGATAAACGCGGGCGGGGAGGCGGAGCTTCCGGCCACTCTGGACCCCTCCGCGCTCGCGGAAGCGATCAGCGCGGAAGGCATACCTGCGCGGGTGAGCCTGAGCGCGGGCGCGTTCGTGTGCAACGACGTGTTTTACCAGGCGCTTTCTTTCCTGAATGGTACAGGCGTGAAGGCGGACTTCATACATCTGCCCTGGTGCAGCGAACAGGCGCCGGGCCATCCGGGAGAATTCAGCCTGCCGGCGGAAACGATGGCGATAGCGCTGGAAGCGGCGGTACGCGCGGCGCGGGAAAGCTGATATCCCGCATGGCGCCTCCCGGCGGAGCGAACAATCGCCGCGCCTGTTTTGGAGGCCGGAGATCACGCCAATGACGCTTTTTGAATATCAAACGCGGCGCTCAGCTAAGGAGTGCCGCGTTTTAACTGTTCATACAGCCGTTTCGCTTCCGCTGCCCATTTTTCCGCTTCCGCGTTTCCGCCTGCGGCCAGATACCCGGCCAGCCACTTCACGAAAGCGTTTGAATAACGGTTGAGGTGACGGTCAAGCGTGCAGCCGTCCTTAAAGCGGCACAGAAGGCGCGTTTTAGCGGACGGGACGTGCTTCATCCTGCGGGAGGAACCGTATTTGACCACTCCGCCCTTGACTTCCTTCACGGGCAGCAGCCGCGCCGCCACGCACGCGAAGTCAAATATGTCGCCTCCGAACAGGATCGCTTCGCTTATGCCTTCGTCGCCGCTGACCCGGGTGACCGCAGGATCGAACGCCAGAGGGGAGAGGCTCAGCGCGTTTCCGTTTTCACTGGAAAACGCGGTATAGACGGTCTCACAGTGTGCGGGGCTGCCTTCTTCCTGAGTGAACAGCGCCCGCGCCGCGGCGTTTTCAGGCGAGACGGGGATGAGCCGGCCTTCGCCTTCTTCCAGTATCCGCAGCATGAGCTCCTCGCCGCAGCCGCCGAAACAGACGCCGACGGAGGGAAGAGTTTGGCGTATCTCCCTGAGCAGGCTCCTGTCCTGCTTAGAAAGGCGCGCGGAGGCAAGCAGCTCAGGACGGCGGTCCAGCGTGAGCTCGAGCGCCCGGCGCCGCCTCCACGCGTCTATCTCCGCCTGATCGCCGTTTAACAGGACTTCGGGTACCGTAAGCCCGCCGAACTCGCGGGGACGGGTGTACTGGGGGTATTCAAGCAGGCCTTCGGAGAAGCTTTCGTCCCTGCTGCTTTCCGCGCAGCCCAGCACGCCTTCTACCAGGCGGGAGACAGCGTCCGTGATAGCGAGCGCGCCCAGCTCGCCGCCCGTGAGCACGTAGTCCCCAAGTGAGATCTCCTCGTCTATCGCCAGGTCGATCACCCGCTGATCCACGCCCTCGTAATGGCCGCACAGCAGTATCAGGGCGTCCTCTCTGGCAAGCTCCTGCGCCTTCTGCTGGGTGAACGCGCTGCCCCGGGGGGACAGGTATATCCGCTTGCCGGAAAAGCTGTCGCCCATGGCGTATTTCATGGCGTCCAGTATGGGCTGGGGTGTCATAAGCATGCCCGCGCCGCCGCCGTATGGGGTGTCGTCGGTGTTTTTGTGCTTGCTTGCGGAAAAGGGGCGGATGTCTATGACCTCCGCCTCTATCAGCCCGCTCTTCCTGGCGCGTCCCAGTATGCTTTCGTTTAATACCGCTTCCACCATTTGGGGGAAGATGGTGAGTATCTTAAATATCATTTACAACGCACACTTCACTCAGCCGTTTTGAATCGAACACCATCTCGCCCTTTTCGGGGTCGGTCAGGGTGACTGCGCTTTTGAGCGCGGGGATCAGGTACTCTTTGCGGGCGGTCCTGTCCACGAATACGTATACGTCGTTGCCGCCCGGCTGCAGGACTTCCTTGAGCACTCCGTAGCTTTTGCCCGTCTCGTCAAAGCCCCTTATGCCGATAAGGTCAACGATAAAGAATTCATCCTCGTCCAGCTGCGCCGCATGCGCGCGGTCCACAAGCAGATACCTGCCCCGCAGCTTTTCGGCGGCGTTTCGGTCGTTCACGCCCTCGACAGACAGATACACCGCCTGCCCGTCAAAGCGGGAGAAGCGGGTGACGACAGGGGTGTATGCTCCGTTTTCCTCAAGGAAGAAGGTCTTTTCGCCCTCAAAGCGCAGAGGATCGTCGGTCAGGGGCATGAGCTTTACCTCGCCTTTAATGCCCTGGGGCTTCAGGATCTGCCCCACTTCGATATACTCTTTCAAACCGTGCCTCCGTCCGCGCGTATAAGCTCCGTCTCAAGCGGATAGTGGTCGGACAGGTAAATCCCGTTAAGCTCCTGATCCCAACGCACCATATCGCCGACACGCTCAAAGCCGCGTGTGAAGATGTAGTCTATCTGGGGGGAAGTGCCCCTGCCCCAGTTGTGCCATGTGGTGCCCGCGCCAACGGTCTGTTCGGTCAGGCCCAGGGCGCTCGAATAGAACACGCCCAGTTCCTCGCTGTCGGGGTAGGCGTTGAAGTCCCCGCACAGCGCCAGAGGGCAGTCCCACTTGGCGGTCTGCTCCTTTATCACTTCCAGCACGCGTTTGGCGCCCCTTATGCGGGCGTCCGCCTGCTCGTGATCAAGGTGTGTGTTGAAAATATGGAAGGGCTGCCCGCCCGCCGCGAGGGGCCGCAGCAGCGCCCAGGTGATTATGCGCGGGCAGCTGCTCTGCAGGGGGAAGCGGCTGCCGGGGACGTAGGGCGTAGCGCTCAGCCAGGTAGTGTCCAGACCCAGCAGCTCGTATTTTTCATGTTTGAATGCGATGGGGTTGTGCTCGCTCTCCCAATCCGCGCCCCGGCCTCCGCCGACCAGCGTGTAGCCCAGACTGTACAGGTGCTCCCGCATGTAGGCGTTCATTTCGTGCTTCATTTCCTGAAAGCAGATCACGTCCGGCTGCTGTTTCTCGATGTAGTCCAGTATCAGGCCCCGCCGGAAAAAGAAACGGTTCACGCCGTCGCCGGCGGACTCGCAGCGGATGTTGAAAGTGACAAGCTTCATTTTGCGTCCTCCAGAAATCAGTCAGTTCAGATTCAGTTTTGCAAGCACCGCGGCGCCCCGCATGCCCGCGTCGTTGCGGGCGTTGGCCAGCCTTAATACGCGCCTTATCACGTCGGCGTCAAGGTTGTAGCAGTTGGGCACATGCCTGAGTATTACATCCAGAAGGATATCGCCCCCCGCGCTCACGCCGCCGCCCAGCACGATAGCCTGGGGACGGAACATCATGTACAGGGAGCATACGCCTATGGCAAGCTCACGGCCGTACCTGTCCACCGCCGAAAGCATGGCCTGGTCGCCCTGAGCGGCCCTGTCAAGCGCCTGGCGCGCCCTGACGCCGCCTGCCATGCGGCTCAGCGCGCCCGCCGAGGCGTACATCTCAAAGCAGCCGTTCAGCCCGCAGCCGCACTTGAGCCCGTCCGAGTGGGTGATAAAGTGTCCCAGCTCAGCGCCCGCGTTGTCGTGCCCGCGGTAAGGCCTGCCGTTTATGAGCAACGCGCCGCCTACGCCAGTGCCCAGCGTCAGGTACACGGCGCTTTGCAGGCCGTAGCACGCGCCGCCTTCCAGCGTCTCCGCCATAAGGGCGCACTGGGCGTCATTGTCCAGCCAGACTTTAAGGCCGGTGACTTCGCTTAATGTCCTGCCGAAGTACACTCCCGCCCAGCGCAGGTTGCCGCTGTTGACCTTGCCTGACGGACGGTAGACCGCCCCCGGAACGCCCGCGCCTATCACGTCAGGCTTTACCGGGCTTTGCTCTATAAGGTGCTGTATCTGACGTGCCAGCGCTGCGCTGTCGCCCCTTACGGACTTGGTCAGCGCGGTGTGCACGCAGGCCAGATCGTCGTCAAATATTCCAAGTTTAATGTTTGTGCCGCCTATGTCTATGCCGGCTATGTACATCCTGATGACCGCCTGAATAGAATTTGCCGCGCCTCTGACGGAACGAAGGGCCCTGCCAAACGCGCGGCGGAAAGAATGATTAAGCCTTGTGAACGGGTTTGCCGGATCCGGGTGAAGGAGAGGGCGTCGCGCGGGGTCCCGGCGAGGGAGACGGGAAGGGAGAAGGCGACGGAGACGGTGCGGGAGATGGGGCAGGGGAAGCCTCAGGCGGCGTGTCCTTTGCCACGCCCGGTATCTGGATGCCTATGTAGCTGAAACCCACTAAAACGTATTCGATCCCGTCGTACTTTTCCGTGCCGCCTGTATAGTACCAGCCTTCGATCTCGCCTTCAACATCCTTGGCGCTTTCATCCACCTGAAGCATCACCTTTTCGGTGATAGCCAGGCAGTCATTATAACTCTGACCCCGGGTGGCGCTCAGCGCGCAGGCAAGCACGCCGCTCAAGCGTTTGTCGCCCTTTTTGCCCTCAGCCGCGCAGATATAGGGGGTACCGTCCTCCTCCAGCCACAGCATGAGCGCGGTGTCGTCGTCGAAGTAAAAAATGTGGTACGCGCCGTCGGCGCTGTTTTCCACTTCGAAACCGGAAGCAGCGACCTGCGCAACGCCGTTTGGCCCGGCGACCAGGTTATACGCCTCGCACCAGCTTTCCAGCGTCTGCGCCGCCAGGGCAGGAACGCTCAAAAGCGCCAGCGCCAGCACACAAAGCGCGATCCTCTTAAGCATTTAGTTTTCCTTGCCCCCCAGAGAGGTGACTATGCCGTCGACTACGGTGAAGTTGTACGCGTTTCCGAAAGTGTAGCCGTGGGAGTAGGTGCTCTTGTCGATCGTGAAACGGTTTGCGGAACCCATGGAGTAGGTGCCGTTGGGGTAGCCGCTCACGTCTATTACCACCGTAAAGTCGCCGTATTTCAGGTTCTTGCCGTTCCTGATGCCCGTCTGGCTGCCGCCGTTGCTGGCGCCGGGATTGACGGTGACGGTATAGAAGCGCCTTTGCTTTCCTTGCTGAATGTAGAAGTAGGTAGTGTTGTTTTTGCCGTTAAAGCCTGCCCTGTTGCCCAGGGAGTAGCCCGTGATGCTCAGCACGCTGCCGCCCTTCTCGGAAGTGCCGACGAAAAGCTCGGTGATGCCGTGCTTGATCCTTGAGGAGCTGTCCAGCTTCCAGGCATACTTATTCTGGATCTTGAAGTCGCCCTTGGCGTAAAGCTTTGCCGGAATGGGAGTCGGCGTCGCGGTCAGCACCGGAGTGGGCTCGGGAGTGGGCTCGGGAGTGGGTTCGGCATCGCCTTCGCCGAAGCCTTCCTCGTCCCCGGTCAGGTCGCCGTCGAGCTGGCCGTCGCCCTCGTCGCCCTCGTCCAGAGTGCCGTCGTCGAAGCCGTCGTACTGGTCGCCCTCGTCGCCGTCGTCATAGAAGTCGTCTGGCAAGTCGTCGTCCGCGTCGCCGGAATCGTCAGCAGCAGGGGACTGGGAAGTGCCGTCTACGGCGGATGAGGGGTTGTTGGCCGCGTACTGGTCGTCCAGAGACGTATGCACATAACTGTCAGGGTCAGCGCCCGGCTGGTCCTTTATGCCCTTATTATTTAATACGAAATGATTCAGCAACAGAATCAGCGCCACAATCACCACCGCGCCCAGCGCAAAGCGCAGGACGGCGCGGAAGACGTTGTTTTTGCGCAACTTCATGATGGTTTCCTCCTTAAAGCTCTGGTACATACATCATACTCTCAAACCCCCAAAATGTCAATAACTGTGACAAAAATATTGCAGGCGTAATGCAAATGTTTTACCAAAATAAAACCGACATGTCTGAGGGGGGCGCGGATCCGCTGCGATGAGGTTTTCGCACCGCCAGGCGCGCTGGCCGCCGATCACTGACCGCTGACCGCTCATTTTACACAAATTTATCACCCTGCCGGGGCTGATTTTCTTGTGTTACGCGGATTTTGTATGATATAATAAAGGGTAGCGTCCGAAAAGGACGATTTCTCACCCGCGCGGATTTTCGTAAGTGTTGCCCGAAAGGGTGCTTTGAAGAAGCGAGGCGCGGGGCGGAAAAAACATTTATTTAAGGAGGAACCCCAATGGCAGTTATTTCCATGAAGCAGCTGCTGGAGGCCGGCGTACATTTCGGCCACCAGACCCGCCGCTGGAACCCCAAGATGGCGCCCTACATTTTCACCGAGCGCAACGGCATCTACATCATCGACCTGCAGAAGACCGTCAAGAAAGTTGACGAAGCCTACATGTTCGTGCGCGACCTGGCGCTGGACGGCAAGGACATCCTGTTCGTCGGCACCAAGAAGCAGGCTCAGGAATCCATCGAGAGCGAAGCCAAGCGCTGCGGCATGTTCTTTGTGAACAACCGCTGGCTGGGCGGC
>JAIKWZ010000012.1 GCA_024684375.1 Clostridiales bacterium | reverse complement strand
CTCGACCATCTGGACCTTAACGGTCTCGAACAGCTCGTCGTCGGGATTGTAGTACAGGGGGTTGGCGGTCAGGATCTTGTAGGAACGATCGATGAACTCGCTTACGTAGTAGGGGCCGTTGTACCACAGTGTATCATAAGTAACATTGCGGTAGCCGTCGGCGCCGATCTCCTCCAGCAGCGCGGGGCTGATGGGGCTCAGGCAGGAATAGGTGGCCACGGTGGGGAAGTAGCCCAGAGGCGCGACCAGGGTGTACACGACGGTGTAGTCGTCGGGAGCGGCGATGCCGACCATTTCGACCAGCTTGTCGATGCCCAGAGCCATGGCTTCCTCGGCGGGCAGGGCCTTGGTGTACTCATAGTAGTCACCGGCGCCCTTGATCATCTCGATAGGCATGGAAGTGTTGGCGGCTTCGTTCTTGTGATAGTTCAGAACGAACTCAAGGCCGTACAGGAAGTCGGCGCTGGTGAGGTCAGCCATGTACTCGCCTTCGCAGTCGACCCACTTCACGTTGTCGCGAAGTTTGAAGGTCCACACGGAACCGTCTTCGGTAGACCAGTTGGTGGCGACGCAGCCGATCAGTTCGCCGTTGGCGTTGTTGGTCAGCAGACCGTCGATGCAGTTGCACAGAACGTTCAGGTCGACAGCGCCCTGGGAGTGCTGGATGCACCAGTACTCAACTTCGTTGGCCTGGGTCTGGTAGTCCACGTAGTTGGTGATGGGGTCGGCGTTCGCAACGGCGAACACGGACAGCGCCATGACCAGTGCGAGGACGATGCTCAGCATTTTCTTCATGTTAAGCTCCTCCAAATTCAAATTCATCACGATTATTTACAATGATGATGGGAGGCATTATACAGCAGCACACCCAATTCGTCAAGGGGTTTTTTGATAAATTTGAAGATATATTTTGTGTAGAGTTGCAGTTTATCCTCCAATTCAGGCAAAACAAAGCGCATTTTTGAATAATTCGCATTCGGTTAAACCGTTTTACGCAAAAATAATGCTTTTTACATATTGTATTTTTTGCATTGTTTATGTATAGTATTGCTTTGTTAAGACAAGCGAGGTGAAACGAATGGCGCTTAAAAAACGCATAAAGGAGATCTGGAGCGGGGAACTCGTCCGCCCGCTGATATACAAGCTGTTCACTCGCGGGGTGCTTTCGCTGCTGGTGATCAAGCTGGCGCAGTTTTTTATGGGCAAAAACGCTCCCAAAGCCTCTGCTTTGTGCTCCGTGCTGGGGGCGGTGTTCGTGCTGGCGGCGTTTCTGGCGTACTTAAGGCTGGACGGGGTGGACATCCCGCAGCTCAAGCTCCCGCGCATGAAAAAGAAAGACCCGCCCTTTATCCGGCGGGATATGATAGACGATGTGGATACACCCATCACCACCTTTGACGACCTGGACAGGGACGAGCAGGCGCTGACCGTGCTGATAACCGACGCTGTGCTCGCTGTAGCGCTGCTGGCGCTGGGGCTGGTACTGTAGCGGATTTTCCTTCCCCGCCCTGCGGGCGGCTTTTCAAAAACCGGCCGCGGCGCGATTGACAGGGCCTTCATATAATAATATAATGGTTTACAAAGAGATAATATTCCACTGCGCGAATACGCTGAGAAGGAGGCCCTCAGCCCGTGGCACGGGAAAGCATTGATACGATCCGCATTTCACTTCGCCGCGGAAAGAAACACGGTCTTCCCTCGCGTGCTTTCACCGGCGCTTCAGGCGCGCTCTGCCCTTTGCGGGCGGGGTGCGCCTTTTTGATACTCAAAACCGCTGCAGGCAAATAAGCATATACCCGGGCCGAAAAGGAGGAGACTTTCATGAAACGAACCTTGTCAAGACTGCTCGCGCTGGTACCGCTGGCGCTGCTGCTGGCGGCGCTGTTCTGCCTTACGGCGCAGGCGGATCCGCCGGACAGTCAGTGCCCCAGCCCCTTTTCCAGCGACGGGCATCACACCTGGCACGTGCGCGATTATCAGAAGCCCACCTGCACAAAACGCGGGTACAAGCTCTGGGTATGCGTGGACTGTGACGACACGTACCGCGAGACCCTTCCCGCTACCGGCCACGAATATGAGTGGAAGACTACCAAGGCGGCCACCTGCGCCAAGAACGGCACCCGCCAGCAGGTCTGCAAGGTATGCGGAGCAAAGGGCGACACAGCCACTGTAAAAGCCACGGGCAAGCATACCTGGGAGTGGCAGACCGTGAAGGCAGCCACCTGCGGCGCAAACGGTTCCCGCCGGCAGGTCTGCAAGGTGTGCAAAGCAAAGGGCAAGACCGAGACTGTAAAAGCCACGGGCAAGCATACCTGGGAGTGGCAGAGCGTGAAGGCGGCCACCTGCGGCGCGGACGGTTCCCGCCGGCAGGTATGCAAGGTATGCGGCGCGAAAGGCAAGACGGAGGCCGTCGCCGCCACCGGCAAGCACAGCTGGGGCGAATGGAAGGACACGAAGGCCGCGCTGTGCGAGACGGCGGGCGAACAGGCCCGCAGCTGCAGCGTATGCAAGCAGAAGGAAACAAAAACCGTGCCCGCGCTCGGCCACGTGTGGGACGAGGGCGTGATGAGCAAAGAGCCGGGCTACCTGAACCCGGGCGAGACCGTATACACCTGCGCCCGCTGCGGCGGCACCCGCACCGAAGAGACGCCCGCCAGGAGCCTGCCGTCCATATTAAGGAACAGCGGGCCGATAAGCACCATGAGCAACCCCCTTCCCCTAATGATAATGACCCAGCCCGAGGGCGGCAGCATACTGCGCGGCAGCGGCGAGACCCTGCACATGACGGTGGAGGCCATGGGCGGCGAAGGGGAATACAAATACGAGTGGCGCAGGGAATACATAGGCGACAGCTCCTGGGGCGGGTTTATCACCTGGTTCGCCAACAAGAACCACCCGCTTACGGCGGACGGCAACAGCTGCGAAGCCAACGTGGGCGACTTTGCGTACTACTGCGTCGTGACGGACGAAAGCGGAAAGAGCGAAGAAAGCCTTAAGGCTCCCGTCCGCTGGAAGATGTACTTTGACCGGCAGCCGGAGAACAAGAACATCCACGGCAGCGATTCCGTGCTGCTCAGCTGCAGCGTGAAGGACGGCGTGCCCTACGACAACGGCACCTACCTGTACGCCTGGTACAAGGAGGACGGCAGCTACGTGGACCTGACCGATTACGGCCTGCTCTCCGTGTCCGAGCAGGGCAGGTATTACTGCATGGTGACCGACGCCGGCATAGACGAAGGCATCGTTTCCGACACCGTCACGGTATACGACTCGGAGCCCCTCTCCGTAACGGAGCTTGGGGACGCGGCGATAAACGAAGGCGAGACCGCTGAGCTCAAGGCGGAAGCCAGCGGCGGCGTGCCCCCCTACAGTTACCGCTGGGGCACCTGCGAAAACAACGACGGCTACTACCATTCCTTTGAGGCGCTCGAAGGCGAGACCTCGGACACGCTTTACGTGCCCTTCTCGGCGCAGGGCTATTACGCGGTGGAAGTCTCCGACGCCATGAACGCTGCCGTGCGCAGGTTCGCACGCGTTAAGGAATACAAGGAGCCGCTGGTCATCGTCTTCAAGGGCATTGACTCCAATATTTACTCAGACCGTGTAGCCCGAGCAGTGCTGGCTGTCGCCGGAGGATCCGAGCCTTTGCAGTATCCCGTAACGTTCACGCTTTTCAAGGACGGGATAAAAGCGGATTCCGTACAGCTTGATTCCGAAACAGGACAGTTCACCGTGACCGAAGCGGGCATGTACGCCCTCCGCGCCGAGGACGCCGCCGGCCGCTCGGTTGAGACGGACTACCAGCAAGTAAAGGACAACAGGCTCAAGCTCACCGCCACAGAAGAAGCCTGCATCTACAAACTGGGCGAGCAGGTGATACTGGAGGCGAAGGTGGAAGGCGGAATCGGGCCTTTCGAGTACAAGTGGAAAAAGATCGACTGTTCGGACGCCTTTGAGAAAGAATACGCCGTTTATGTGACACAAGAGCCCCGAAGCTCCGAGCGGATGGACAGGTTCGCCGTCACGGAACCGTTTACTGCCTGGTCCCTGACCGTAACGGACTCGAGGAAGGTGACCGCCACGGTCTCCCCCATCAAAGTGACGTATGACGGGTCCCTGCTCCTCATAACGAAGCAGCCGGAAGGCATGCATTTCGAATTTGACAAGGACGGAGACTATTACACCGTGCTTGAATGCGAAGCGTGGTCCAACAAAGGGCATACGCTGAGGTACAACTGGCAGAAAAAGTACGAGGACGGCTGGAGGTACATCACATGGCTCTCGCTGCCCAGCGGGCCTGAGCTGCCCACGTCCCGCGGGGGCACGTACCGCTGCGAAGTGACGGACGTGACCACCGGCGTTAAAAAGCTCTCCAACGAGGTGGACCTGGTGATGCCGGACCTGAGCGGCTCCGGGTATCAGGTAGGCAAAGACACTACGATAAAACTGTCCGTGCAGGGCGGCAAGCCCCCGTACACCATCACCTGCGCCAGGCAACGGCACGGCTTCAGTGATTATTACCGGTTTGAGTATGAAAGCTTTGACGTCGACAGTTACATCCGCACAGACGCGTACGGCCACAACTGGGCGGAATACACCCTAACCGGGGTATCAAGGCACAAAAAGAAGTGGAATTACGGTGAGATGGAGTATTGGTACCGGCATTACACCTATGTGTTCACGGTGACGGACAAAAACGGAAAAGAGATAAAAATAGAAGTGAAAATGCAATCGAACCAGAGCGAAACGTATTCCGTCAGTATGGATGACTGATCTTCCGCGGATACTGCCCACCGGGGGATACCGGCAAGTTTCAGGCGTTTAAGCAAATAACGCTAAACGCGCATATGCATACGGCAAAGGAGTATACACCATGAAAAGATACATAGTTCTGCTGCTGGCCTGCGCAGTGATGCTGGCCCTGCCGACTTCGGCTGAGGAGGCCGAAAACCCCGCCGCCGGCGTGTGGTACGCCGACGCGGGCGGCGCCGCCGTCACCCTCACCCTGTCGCCCGACGGCACCTACACGCTGGACTTCCCCGCCCTGCCGGAGTTCTGCAAGGCCGGCACATGGGAGCTGCGCGACGGCTTCGTGTACCTGGACGGGGACGAAAGAACTCCCCTCTCATTCAGTGACACCGCGCTTACCCGGACCGACGCAGGCCTGAGATTCATACGCGAGCCGGTGGAGACATACGCCGCCGCCGACCCGCTGCCAGAAGCCACCGCGGACCTCTTCGACGGCCTGTGGATCAGCGCCTACACGCTGCCAAACGGGTTCGTGCTGCCCTCAGATCCGGACGATGATACGCTGGTATATATAGAAAAGACCAAGGCCATACTGAAGGGCGGCCCATTCGGGTATATCCTGACGGATCTCGCTTTTGAAAACGGCGCGATGACTTACTCCGCCGACGGTCTGTCCGTCCGCATCGAGCTGCAGCAGGACGGTCTAATGCGCCTCACCGTTCAAAAGGACGGCCTCAGCGAAACGCGCATACTCACTCGCTCCGCTTTTGACGACCCGGTCACCGAGGACTGACCCCGACAAACAAGCCGCCGGCTTTTACTGCCGGCGGCTTTGCATTGCGCGGAAAGCCTGCGTCACTCTTCTTCGGGCTTCAGGTCCACCCTCACGGTGTTCACCCTGTGGGGGTCGGCCTCCAGCACTGTGATGGTCAGGCGGTCGTAGGTCACCCTGTCGTCGCGGCGGGGGAAGCGGTCCAGCAGTTCCGTGACCCAGCCGCCCACGGTGGTGTAGTGGGTGGAAAAATCCTGCGGGGGCGTATAGTCCAGCGCGCCGAACATGTCGTATACGTTCATGCCGCCGTCGAACTGCCAGGTGGAGTCGCTTATCTCCACCATTTCCTCTTCCACGTCGTCCCTCTCGTCAAAGATCTCGCCCACGATCTCTTCCATAATGTCTTCCATGGTGAGTATGCCCATAGTGCCGCCGAACTCGTCCAGCACCACCGCCATTTGCAGCCGGCGGCGGCGGAACTCGCGGATGATGGAGGAGACCATGCGCGTCTTGTGTACGTAGATCACGTCCACCAGCAGTTCCTCAAAGGGCGTGTCGTCGCTGAGCAGCCGGTGCTTCAAAAACGCCTTGGTGGGCAGCACGCCCACGATATTGTCTATGCTGCCCCTGTATACGGGTATGCGGCTGTGACGCATCATATCCGCGCTCAGCTCTTCAGGTGGGTTTTCGATGTCTATAGATACCACGTCCACACGGGGCGTCATGACTTCCATGGCCATGGTGTCGGAAAACTCGATGGCGTTGTCGATCAGCTCGCCCTCTTCCTCCGTGAACACGCCCTGCTCCTCGGCGTCCTCAAGGATTATCCTGAGCTCGTCCGTGGTGGTCTGGGGCGATTTTTCCTTGGGCGTCCAGATGGGGGAAAGCAGTTTTACCAGTTTTTCGACACCCACTACCAGGGGCTTGAACACCAGCATCAGCGCCTTAAGCGGGCCCGCGGCGCGGCGGGCAAGGGAGTCCGCCCTTTCCGCGGCGATTATCTTGGGCATGGTCTCGCCGAAGGTGATGAGCAAAAGCGTAGTCACCAGCGTGGCGTAGTACTCGCCGCTGGACTTGAGCCCCAGCAGGCTCACGAAGAATATCGTGGCCACGGAAGACGCCGCTATGTTGACCAGGTCGTTGCCCACCAGTATGGTGGACAGGCTGCGGGTATAGTTGTCCTGTATGTACTTGACGTTTTTGGCGCGTCTGTCGCCTTTTTGCGCGTCTTTTTCCACGCGGCGCTTGTTGGCGCGCGCGAAGCTGATCTCGCTGCCGGAAAAGAAGCCGCTCAGGAGGATAAGCAGCGCGTAGGCGATGATGACGATGAGCTTAGCGGGCATTTTCGGTCGCCCCCTTCTCGTCGTCCTCGTCGTAGATCTCCCCGGCGATCTCCTCCAGTATATCCTCCATGGTGACTATGCCCAGCGTGTGTCCGTCGTCCTGCACCACGGCCAGATGCGTGCGGCGGCCGCTCATGCCCTCGAACACCTTGCTCACGGGGATGTCAGGCCGGATGATGTAGGGCCGGGTCATTATATCGCGTATGTCGCCGAAGGTACCGCTGCTTAAGCGGGAGAGCGCCTTGGCCGCGGGCAGTACGCCCACTATGTCGTCTATATCTTCGCCGGTGACGGGGATGCGGGAATACTTTTCCTCCAGCAGCACGGTCTTGAGCGCGTCCTTGTCTATGTTAACCGGCACGGTGACCACGCCGTCTATGGGCGTCATGACCTGGCCTGCCAGTATGTCGCCGAAATGGATGGTAGACTTGATTATCTCCTTTTCCACGGGCTCGATCAGCCCTTCGCCCTCTACGGACTCCACCATCTCCTCGAACTCATCCTCAGTCACGTCCGGCAGGGACGCGCCGCCGGGCAACAGCTTTTTGAACGCTTCTCCCACGTAGGTGAAAAACGCGCTCAGGGGCGCCAGCACGAACTTGAACAGGCTTACGGGATACGCCGCGAACAGCGCCCAGCCGTCCGCGTTCACCCGCGCGATGTTCTTGGGGATGGTCTCGCAGAACAAAAACACCACAAGCGTGGCCGCAACGGTGGCGACCGCGCCGCCCGCGTCACTGGACATAAGCTTAACAGCCGCCACGGTGGCCACGGCGGATATGAGTATGTAGCAGATGTTGATGACTATGAGCAGCGTGACGATGGTGCGGTCGAAATCGTCCAGCAGTTTTGCCAGACGCTTGGCGCCCGCCTTGCCGCTTTCTGCCAGGGCGCGGATTCGCGCCTCGTTGCAGAAGGAAAACGCGGTCTCGCTGCCCGCGAAGAAGCCCGCGAAGGGGATAAGACAAAGAATAAGGATCAAACTTCGGGGAATATCGTCCATGGAGTGGAGTTTTCGCTTCCTTTCAAGAAAGAATGAAGTTATTATGCCATAAAATCGTTTAGTTGGCAAGAGGGAATTTGCGGCGCTTGCTCACCGCGGCAACTCGCGATGATGCAACGAGGATCGCGCTTGACAGTCCTTCCGCGCGGGCGGACTGTCTTAGCCGGGTTTTCCCAATGACCAAAGAAGGGCGGGAACATCCCGCCCTTACTCGTTCATTTTCCGTTTTATCGCCTCGAAGCTTTCGGGGCTGATGACGTGCTCGATGCGGCAGGCGTCGTCCTGAGCGGTCTCCCTGTCCACCCCCAGGAACATGAGCGCCTTGGTGAGCACCGTGTGGCGCTCGTAGACAGTCCGGGCGATGTTTTCTCCCCGGGAAGTGAGCGTGACGTGGTTATGGCCGTCCACTTCGATTAGCCCCGCTTCCCTCAGCTGCTTAAGCGCCCGGCTCACGCTGGGACGGGAAAAGTCCATATATTCGCAGATGTCTATCGCGTGGACGTTTGGATGGGTCCGGGACAGTATAAGTATGGTCTCCAGATACATTTCCCGGCTTTCACTCATTTGCATGGCGCAGCCTCCTTCCGTGGGGTATTTTAAGCTATGATAACATATTTTGCGGCTGAGCGCAAGCGGCGCGGCCGTTAGGCATTCGGCTGAGATACGGGGCTATTTTACCAATCCACGCAAGGAGAAAAGCCTGAGTATGCCGGGCAGGCTCTGCAGCAGCGCTATGCCCAAAACCGCCGCGTAGCTCAGCCAGCCCTGCATGGAGAGCTTCGCGAGCAGCATCGTCAGCATGGTCACAAGGCTGTCGTTCAGCGCGTAGAACCCGACCATGAACACGAACAGCAGCCCCGCTGCGGCGAGGGCAGTCCTGCGCAGTGCCTTTTTCGCGCGGCCGGTCCTGGCAAAGCACATGACCGCGGCGGCGAACAGGAACATCACGCCCGCTACGGCGTCTTTGACAGTGAGGGGCAGGTAGAACATGATCTCTCGGCTGCCGCCCTCGTACCCGGGGTAGGACGCGACCCAGGTGAGTGCGGCTAAAACGATAAACAGCCCTCCCAGCAGAGCGAAGATCAGTTTGACCGCTGTCTTTCTCGCGCTTGCCGCGTGCTTGGGCAAAAACTGGATGCCCAGCAGCGCCGCGTCCAGCGCGGTTATGGCGATATACAGCCATTTGACGTCGTAGAAGCGCTCGAGCCATTCGAAGGTCGAACCCATGGTGTCCATGATCCACAGGTACATCACGAGGGTAATAACTCCCGCCAGCAGGTTTACGCCTGCCCAGATGATGCGTGAAACCGATTTTTTCATAGCGTCTCCTTACAGGCTTATCTCTCCCGCTCCGGGGAGGCCTTCCCGACGGGCGGCGATGTCCCAGGTCAGCGCGGACAGGCTGGCCCAGCCCTGCTTTACCAGGTTTTTGTCGCAGTCATCGGGGAAATAGTGGGGGTTTTCACCGTCGTCCAGAAAGAAATAGGTGTTGTTGTAGTGGCTGGTGAACTCCTGATAGTTGGCGTCGGTCAGGAACTCGGGCGCGAGGGTCTGAGTGAAGAACACGCCTTTTACGTCTTCCCGAGCGGGCACGTTCAGGTTGTATATCTCTCCGCGCCTAAGGGGATGCAGCTTCATCCAGTCCAGCACCCTTACGGCGAGGGCGGCGGCGGTATCGTATTTTTCCCAGGTGAAGCTGTCCAGGCTCACCGCCAGCGCGGGACAGCCTGCCATGGACGCCTCCATGGCCGAATTGACCGTGCCTGAGTATATGCACGCGCCGCCCAGGTTGGGCCCGCGGTTGACCCCGGACACGCAGGCGTCAGGCTTCCAGTCCTTGAGCAGGTGCAGCCCCAGCCGCGCCGCGTCGGTGGGCGTGCCGTCCACGCCCCAGCCCGGGCAGCCTTCGACTGTCACCTTCCGCGCCCTGAGCGGCCGGGTTATGCTGATGCCGTGAGAGACGGCGGAGTTTTCCCTGTCCGGAGCGGACAGCCTTACCTCGTGTCCTGCCTGGGTGAGCGCCCGCGCCATGGCGGCGATACCGGGCGCGTCGTATCCGTCGTCGTTGGTGAGGATTATTCGCATACAGACCTCGTTTCGATCGATTTGACTTATGAGCCGGGGCGTATACTATCGCGGGACCGGCTATAACAGAAAAGACACCCTCTCGGGTGTCTTATAAGCACCTCCACGGGGAATCGAACCCCGGTCTTCGCCGTGAGAGGGCGACGTCTTAGACCGCTTGACTATGGAGGCAAAAAGCTGGCGAACTAGGATTCGAACCTAGAATGAACGAGTCAGAGTCGTTAGTGTTGCCGTTACACCATTCGCCAATAGTCAACCGAACACAACGTGCCCGATCGACTTAATAATTATAGTCTTGACCCCCGAATATGTCAACCCTGTAATAAATAATTAACAAATTAGCATATACTCCGCGAGCAGGGGCAGCAGCCTGTCCGCTTCCCTGGGCGCGTAGCGGGGAGATACCGCCACGGACACGCAGTCGAAAGGAGCGGACGCCTTGAACGAAGTGCAGTCGGGATATTGAACGAAGGGCACGAGGGGTTCCGGGCCGTGCTTTTTCTCCAAAAGGCGGGCAACGAACGAGCTTAAGCGGATGCCGTTCCCGTCCAGTATCTCCTCGGGGACGTCGGGCAGCGAGCGGGGGTTGCGCACATTGTCAAGCCGCGATATCCGGCGCGCCGCCAGGGCGAAAAGCAGGTAATTTGCCTCACTTATGTGCCCTTCACGCCTGAAAAGCGCGATGTCCGTCCGCTTTTCGGGCGGGAGAGCCAGCAGCGCGTTGAGCGCGTAACCTGTCTGCCCCACGCCCAGGTCAGAATGCGCGTCTACGTGGGTGACTCTAAACGGGGCGGTCAGACGGCCCCGCGAAAGCATATCCTGCCAGAAATCCAGGGCGAGATCGTGGGTCTCGAATATCCGTCCGGGGATGGGACGGGAGCGTGAAAGGCCGCAGTTTTCCTCCAGAAAACGCCTGACCCGGGCTTCTTCCCAGGGTTCGTGCCCCTTTAGCGCCGGGCGCTCCCCCGGCAGGGCCAGGGGACACACGTCTGCGAGGAAAAAGTCCAGGTCTATGTCAAGTACGTTCATTTGTAAATGCCGCGCGGCGGCGGGATAAGCACAGCGGTGAACACAGGGCAGCAGGGTCTGCCGCCGGAGTTATACGTTGAAGCGGAACAGGGTCACGTCCCCGTCCTTCATAACGTAGTCCTTGCCCTCGGAGCGGATAAGCCCCTTTTCCTTGCAGGCGTTCATGGAGCCTTCCCTCACCAGGTCGTCGTAAGCCACGATCTCGGCGCGGATAAAGCCTTTCTCAAAGTCCGTGTGGATCTTGCCCGCCGCCTGAGGCGCCTTGGTGCCGTTCACGATGGTCCAGGCGCGCACTTCCTTGGGGCCGGCGGTCAGGAAGGAGATGTAGCCCAAAAGCTCGTATCCCAGCTTGACCAGCCGGTCCAGGCCGCTTTTGCCTATGCCCATCTCGTCCAGGAACATCTGCTTTTCCTCGGGATCGAGGGAGGCGATCTCTTCCTCTATCTTCGCGGAGATGACCAGCACCTGACTGCCCTCCGCGTCCGCGATCTCCTTCACCTTTTTGACCATGGGCAGTTCGTCCTGGCCTTCGCCCACGTCGTTTTCGGAGATATTGGCGGCGTACACCACTTTTTTGGAAGTCAGCAGCAGCCAGCTTTCCATTATCTCACGCTGCTCCTTTGTAAGGGGCGCGGTGCGCGCGGGCTTTAAGCCGTTCAGATGCTCAAGTACTATCTCGGCGGTCTGCGCTTCGTCGGCGTATTTTTTGTCCCCGTTTTTGAGCAGGTGGCTCGCCTTCTCCATGCGCTTTTGCACGGTCTCCATGTCCGCCAGCACCAGCTCGGTCTGTATTGTCTCTATGTCTCGGGCGGGGTCGACCGAACCGTCCACGTGGATGACGTTCTCGTCCTCAAAGCAGCGCACCACGTGCACTATGGCGTCCACCTCGCGGATGTGAGACAGGAACTTGTTGCCCAGGCCCTCGCCCCGGCTGGCGCCCTTTACCAGACCCGCGATGTCCACGAATTCCAGGGTGGCGGGAGTGTATTTTTCGGGATTGTACATTTTGGCCAGCACGTCCAGCCTTTCGTCCGGCACAGCCACCACGCCCGTGTTGGGCTCGATGGTGCAGAAGGGATAATTGGCCGCCTGTGCGCCCGCGTTGGTGATGGCGTTGAAAAGTGTGGATTTGCCCACGTTGGGAAGCCCTACCACGCCTAATTTCATAAAAACTACTTCTCCTTATGCTTGTAACTGCTGTTCGTATTTTAGCACAAAAAAAAGATTTTCTCAAGAGTGAAACTTCTTTGCCGCATCAACAGAGCCAACCGACTGACACAAATAAAAAACAGCTGCTGAAGACTGAAGGCCTTCAGCAGCTTATTTATCTTTTACTTTGCCATATATGCGTAAAGAGTCACCCACTTATTCGCTTCTCCGATATTGCCAACTTTAAATGCAGGAACGCTTTTGGATGCCGTCAGGATATATCTTCCGTCATCAAGCCTGTGCCTGTTCAGCACTTCGTATCCCGCGCGCATGGCCTCGGAGTCCGCCGGACAGCCCAGAACTCTTAACGCGTATACGATATTCTGAACTCCGACCTTGATCGGATCGGAAGGATAGAACGTCTCCAGCATAACGTCGACCATCGGCGTTTTCATGTCGTCTGTTCTGTAGAAGATGTCTCGTTTGGTAAAATAGTGAACGAGTTTGCTCTCACAGTCCATCCTGTATCCCGCAAGATGCAGTTCCGCGACAAGCAGGAGATATTCGACCGTCAGCCTTGCGCAGCTCTTATGCGGTTTCCTCGGATCGTTTATCTTTTTGTTGGTGCTTATACACCCGAACCCTCCGTCTTCCTTGATCCCGCCCAATACGTTCTCTATTTCGTTCTTTACGATATCCTCCCGATAATAGCCCAGTTTCACAAGATTTCTGAGCAGGTAAGGCTCTGCGCACAGCATCTTAAAGCCGGTGCTCTCTATCAGAGCGAACACCTCGCCGTCTATGTCCTTCCCGATATCGTCACGTGTCAGTCCCCACTCCGCAAACGTCATGATGGCATCAAATTTTGTCCAGGGTTTTTCTGTCCTGAGCTTTTTCAGGGCCCGTTCATAAACCTTGCTTTGCAGCAGTTTTTTCTTGCATTCGATGACGCGTTCATCGCTGTCCGAAAGCCGCTCATATTCTTTCAGGGTCCTGAGCCGCACTTCCGGCGTATCTTCTTCCAGCAGCCACTGCAGAATGGCACCGTCTGTTTTAGCTATACTGTTATTCTCGCTCATTTTTCAGGCTCCCTATTTCAATAGATATGATGGGTCGCTTACAGAAACGATCCGTGTCAACAGTCTGCGTTTCGCACGTTACGCTAGGCAACCCGCATAAAACGGAATAAAGACTCTAAAGCAGCAGTACCCCGTTCTTTTCGCAGATGCTCTTCGTCTCCTCGTCCCAGAAACTGGACTGCACTTCGCCGATGTGGCACTTTTTGAGTATCAGCATGCAGATGCGGCTCTGGCCCAGGCCGCCGCCTATTGTGAGGGGCATGTTCCCGGAAAGCAAATCCCGATGGAAGGGCAGGCTCGCCCGCTCTGTGTGCCCGCTGGCCTCCAGCTGGCGCTTTAAGGACTCCTCGTCCACGCGGATGCCCATGGAGCTTATCTCAAACGCCCTGCCCAGCACTTCGTTCCACACGATGATGTCCCCGTTCAGGCTCCAGTCGTCGTAGTCCGGGGCGCGCCCGTCGTGGGGCTGGCCGTTTTTCAGCGGGCAGCCGATGTTTTCTATGAATATGGTGCCGAAGCGGCGGGCAGCGGCGTCCTCCCTCTGGCGCGGGGTGAGGCCGGGATACATTTCTTCCAGTTCGAACGCGCTCACGAATGTGACTGAGGGGTTTATCGAGGGCGTCAGGGCGGGGAACATGGCGGTGGCGGCCAGCTCCGTAGCGGCCAAGGCGCGGCAGATGACCTTTACCGTGTCCTCCAGGAACTCCCTGGTGCGCTGCTCCCGGGTGATCACCTTTTCCCAGTCCCACTGGTCCACGTAAATGGAGTGCAGGTTGTCCATATCCTCGTCGCGGCGGATGGCGTTCATGTCCGTGTACAGGCCTTCGCCGGGCCTGAAGCCATAATCGCGAAGCGCCTGGCGCTTCCATTTGGCCAGGGAGTGCACGATCTCCATGGTGGCGGAATCCGCGTTCTTAACGCCGAAACTCACGGGCCGCTCAACGCCGTTCAGGTTGTCGTTAAGGCCGCTCGCCGCGTCCACGAACAGCGGCGCGGACACCCTTTCAAGCCCCATGGCGGAAGCGAACACCCTTTCGAAACTGTCCTTGACATATTTGATGGCCTTCTGAGTCTCGCGAACGTCCAGCAGGCTTTTGTAACCTTCGGGAATATATGTACCGCTCATGCGCTTCTCCCCCGATAAAAAAGATGACTGATTATAACATATAAGCAACGCTGTGGCAAGGGAATTAAAGCGCGATCGCTCCGTCCCGCGTGCTTCCAAGCAAAAAAAGAACGGGACTGCATGCCGCAGTCCCGTTCTTTTCCGGGTCTAATCACCAAGAAAATCATTTGGATCGGCGCCGTAGACTTTTACATTGCCGCCGTCCGAATGAAGCGTCAGCTGGGTATACTTGTTTTTGATGTTCTTGATCTGCTGCACTTCGCTCTTCTGGTAGACGCCCAATGAGGAGAACATTACGGTTTTTCCGTACCAGTATGGGCCGGAGCAGTAGTACAAAATGTAATTGCCCGCGGGCACCTTGAGACTGACCGTCTTGCCCGCACGCAGGAACGCGCTGGCGACCAGCTTGTCGGTACTTGCATTGCGGATCTGGACATAGGTCGGATCAGAGCTCTTGTCCAGCTTGATATCTACCCTGGTTCCGCTCTTTCCGCCGTTCATTATGCCGTTTTTAGGCAGTTCGCTTGCCTTCTGCTTGGGCAGCAGAGAAGCTTTTTCCTCAAGCTCATCCAGCGTGTCCTGAACAGTGTACCGTTCCAGGAAGGTTTTGTACTCCGAGGGATAAATTCCTTTGACCAGCTCATCTATGTCCAGTGTGAGCACGAATGTATTGCTGGCTTTTTCCTTCATGGTGACAGCCTTCACCTTGAGGTATGAGATCAGAGTTTTTTCAAGAGAAGTGCGGTCGGTTTTGCGGGAGGCGCTTTCCACGTTGGCGAGCTTGTCCAGCGACGCCTTGCTCGCGTTGGCCAGAAGCGAATCCGTGGCAACGCCGGTGCACTCGATCATTATCGAGTGGGGGCCGTCCTTAGCGTCGAGCTTGATCTTCTTCTGGGCATAGAACAAAGCTGCAAGTGCGTCATTGGAAAGTTCATCGGGCCGGATGTCTTCAATGGCCTTCAGGGCGTTTTTGAAGTTGCCCGTGAATGACGTGAGCTGGGAGCCCTTGGTCACCTTGCCGGAAACCGGCGCCGGAAACAGGTAGTTCTTGAGCGCGTTGGCCATATCGGAACCGCCGAAAGTGTTCTTGGCGGTCTTCGCGTATTTTTTTACGGATGTCTGCAGCTCCTTGAGGCTGCTGCTGGTGATCTTCCCGTCTTTGAGTTTGAGCGTCTGCTTGAGAAGATATCTGCCGGCGTTCTTCAGCGCTGTTTCAAGCCAAGTCCTCTTATTTTTTGCGTTAGCATATTTGCCGATACTGCTCGTGCCTATAGCGTAAGCGCGCATATAGAACGTAATGGTATTGCCTTTCAGAGTCACATTCTGAGCGCCGCTTTCGTATATGGCGGCCTCCCAGGGGTCGCTCATTTTGGCGGCCTCCTGCAAAAGCACGCCGTTAAGTGTTCTTTCCACATTCTGGGCGGTTATCTTGTTGTCGGCCTCGGAGGAAATGCGCTCCTTGTTCATGAAGCTCACTGCTTTTTCCGCCATGGATTTGAAGCCGCTGTCCGCGCTCAGGTCGGGGATGCCGGGGTCGGCGGTCTTGTCTTCATTCCATGAGTAGATTATGTCGGGCAGTTTGTTCTTGTACTTGACTTCGCCGATTATCTTTTTAGTGACCGCGTTCACAACGCTCAGAGTGGCTTCGCAATGATATCCAGTGATTCCGTTGCCGTATGAGGCGTACCTGGGGTAGGTGACGTTGAATACCCAGAAGGTCGAAGCCAGCTGGGGATTGCCGGTAAGTACGGGCGCGTCCTCGCCCATCTGTTCCGCCAGTGCCTCAACGTTCTTAAGCAGGGCCTCGATGAATTCGCTGTTGTCGCCTTTGTCCCAGGCGCGCAGGGGAGAGCACTTGGCGTCGCTTTTTATGACCACGCAGGTGTACCCTGTGCGG
Organism: Clostridiales bacterium; assembly: GCA_024684375.1. Taxonomy (GTDB): domain Bacteria; phylum Bacillota; class Clostridia; order Christensenellales; family Aristaeellaceae; genus RUG14130. The sequence continues at coordinate 22,298 of JAIKWZ010000012.1, read as the reverse complement.
GCTTTGGCGGGCTTGAACTTGCTGTATTCGGTTCCGAACACCTGCTTGAACTGGGATTCGGACCAGATTGCGGGTTTAAAGCAGAACTGGGGGTTGCTGATTTTATACAGCTTCTTGACCTTGTCAAAACTGCTTGAAGAGTCATCTTCCTGCGGGACGGAGTACGGATCCCAGTCCAGCTCATAGTTCTCGGCGGCGGGAGTCGTCACATCTATCGCCCTGTTGTCGCCGATGACGACCTCGCCGTCTTCCACCGTAGCTCCGATCGCTTTAGCGGTGGTCTGGAAGGACTTGCTGTTTAAGGCAAGGAGGTTTTCTATTGTCCACTGAAGCTCGTTCGTGAAATCTCCGCTTCCGGAGTATCTGTTTATTTCGGAAAGCACCCACTTGGAATCCGCGCCGTCTTCCAGAGCGATCTCAGCGGTGGAGATCAGGTCAAAAGGCGTTTCGCAAAGCCCGTAATCCGCAAGCTGCTTTTTCTGCGCGGCTTCCGCCGTAAATCCGGCGGGAGCGAGCTCACACACGCAGGCCAACGCGAGCAGTACAGCGAGAAGCAGACTCGTCAAGCGTTTCATATATATTCCCTCCATAGGTTTCTCAGGTACTTATTTTACAGGATTTCATCCTGAGTGTAAAGGGCTTAGCCCATGAATAGTGCTATATTTTACAAATACGCCCGGCATGGGCAGTTTTCAGCCGGTCACGCTGACAGAAAAAGGGTATCGCTTGCAAAAAAGAGGATGAAATGATATTATTGCACAAAGCCGTTTAGCGGAAGGAGTGAGTCTAATGCAGGGCGGACGCGGACATATGGGCAGGGCGAGCTTCCTGACCGACGAAGAGAAACAGAACACCCCCAAGGTTACAGGGGCGCTGCTGGCAAGGGTGTTTTCATACCTTAAACCTTACTGGAGGCAGCTGACGCTGGTGCTTGTCTGCATAGCGGTAGCCAGCGTGTGCAGCCTGTTCCCGTCCATACTTACGGGCAGCATAGTGGACGTACTGGCGGGCAAACAGCCGGGCGGCTGGATAGGGGAGGGCATTTCGGCGCTGATCAAGCTGATAATCCTGTCCCTGGCGCTGCATCTGGCGAGCAACCTGATCGGCGTGGGGCAGAATTATCTGAACACCTGGATCTCCCAGCATATTTCCAGGGATATGCGCAACCAGATGTACCGCCACCTGCAGAAGATGTCCCAGCGCTTCTTTACAAGCGCCAACCAGGGCGACATCATCACCCGCATGACCAGCGACATCTCCGGCGTGGAAACGGTGATCTCAGGCACGTTCGCCAGCATCCTTTCCAACACGATCACCCTTGTGGTGGCGGTGATAGCCATGTTCCGCAAGAACTGGATACTGGCGCTGGTGGGCATAGTGGTGGTGCCCCTGTTCACCCTGCCTACACGCATGGCAGGCAAGACGCGCTGGAAGCTGGCCAGCGAGGCCCAGGCGTGCAATGACGAGATAAACGGCATATTGAACGAGACCCTCTCCGTGAGCGGCCAGCTTCTGACCAAGCTGTTCGGGCGGGAAAAGGCGGAGTACCAGCGCTACGAAGAGGCCAACGGCCGTATGATAAAGCTGAACATAAGGGAGAAAATGGCGGGACGCTGGTTCTTTATGCTGCTGAGCACACTGACTACCATCGGCCCCATGCTTTTGTACCTGGTGGGCGGCATCCTGATGATAAACCACGGCTACGACCTGACGGTGGGCGACATCACCGTGCTGGTGGCGCTGCTTGGGCGCATGTACGGCCCAGTGAACAGCCTTTTGAACATCCAGGTGGACTGGATCCGCTCCATGGCCATGTTCACGCGCATATTCGAGTATTACGACATGGTGCCGGAGATAGACGACAAGCCCGGCGCTAAGGAACTTAAAAACGCCAGGGGAGAGGTCACATTCGAGAAGGTGGACTTCACTTACGACGGCAGCCGCATGATACTTAAGGATATCGATTTCACGCTGAAAAGCGGGGACTGCATAGCCATCGTGGGGCCCAGCGGCTCAGGCAAGAGCACCATCGTGAACCTTATCCCGCGCCTGTGGGACGCGACAGGCGGCACGGTCAGATTCGACGGCACGGACGTGAGAGACTACACCCTTAACTCCCTGCGGGACGAGATCGGCGTGGTGACCCAGGAGACCTACCTGTTCAACGGCACCATACGCGAAAACCTTAAGTACGCCAAACCCGACGCCACAGAGGAAGAGATGGTCGAGGCGTGCAAAAAGGCGAACATATACGAATTTATCCTCCGCCAGCCGGACGGTCTGGACACCATGGTGGGCAACCGCGGGCTTAAGCTCTCCGGGGGCGAAAAGCAGCGCATCTCGATAGCGCGGGTACTGCTCAAGGATCCTGCCCTGCTGATATTCGACGAGGCCACCTCCGCGCTGGACTCCATAAGCGAAAAAGCGATACAGGCTGCCATAGACCCGCTGATCCAGGAGCGTACCAGCATACTTATCGCCCACCGCCTGTCCACTATCCTGGCAGCGGACGAGATACTGGTGGTCAAGGACGGCCGGATAGTGGAGCGGGGCCGGCACAGCGACCTTGTGCACGCGGGCGGCACATATCAGGAACTGTACGAGACGCAGTTCAGCAAAACGGAGGAATGAAGGCAGCGTAAAGGCAGCAGACACGGCTTCCGATCAAGCGGGATAAACTGAAGGGCAGCGCGTTGCGCTGCCCTTTTAGCTTTTATCTTCCCGGCTGCTTGACCTTGCCTTCGGTGAAGTCCAGCCAGCCCTTTACCCAGTCCTTGACCACGCTCCAGTCCGTCTCCATGCACATGTGGCGGGTATTGATGGGGTGGATCTCACGCACCTTTACCCCGGAGAGGGAATTGAACAGCCGGTCGAATATCTCCTGCCCCATGGGATCCTCGTCCCCCAGCAGGGTCATTACGGGACGGTCGGTCTCGTAAGCCTCGTCGGGTAAGTAATAGCCCTTTTCCAGCATCTCCAGCAGTATCTCGCCGCGTCCCCTGCGGAAAAAGTTTTTCAGCAATTCCTGGGCGCGGTCATGCCTGAGCTTGGGGCCGTACAGCTCCTTGATTTTTTCCAGCGCCCGGCGGGGGTGGGATGCAAAGAATCTGTACTTTTGCAGATAGTACCAGCGCTTTATGTCGCTTAAGCGGAAGGTGCGCTTTTTGTAGCCGAAAATATGGGTGACGGGGGAGATCAGTACGCGGCTGAGCACGCTCCCTGGGTATAGAGTGGTCATCATGAGCGCGACGCCCGCGCCGGAGCCGTGGCCCAGCAGGTGCCATTTGCATTCGTCCTCTCCGCGTGATATCTCCACCTCGTCCAACACGCCCCACACGAGCTTGGCGCGGGTGCGGTTGTCCTGAGGCGCGTGCACGGGAGTGTGGCCGAAGCCGGGAAGCTCCACCGTCACGCACAGGCAGCCCTGTTTGGCCAGCTCACGGCACAGGCTGTCGAAACTGCCTGCGTCGCTCAAGGGGGAGCATATGCACGCCACCCGGCGAATTACAGGCACGTCAAGGGGAGTGTAGACCTTGAAGTACATGCCCACACCATCGAACCGGCGCATACCCTTTTGCACCCTGAATCTCACGCCGCGCCTCCGCCTGATATAGTATCGAACATAATTGTAGCACAATCCGCTTTAAATGGCAAGAGCGCGCCTGCGCCTGAGCGGTCAGGAACTTTTTCGCACCCTCAAAAGTCGAATAATCAACACCGCTCCTGAACGGGAACGGTCGGGAAAAATTTACCCTATTTTTATAATGTTCGGGAATTAATGTGGTATAATATAATAGTTATCTTTTGGTTCAATAACGCCTTTGGGCGAAACAGGAGCTTTTGAAATGAGTAAGACCGTGCGTTTTCTGCTGATCGTTGTATTGGCGCTCATGTTTTTATCACTGCCTTGCGTTCTTTCCGGCGGCAGCATGCTCTACGTAAGCCAGGAAGAGGATGATGACGAATGGCTTGAAGAGGACGATGACTGGCTGGAGGAAGCCTTCTCCTTCCTGTATGCCCGGGCCGAGGACGAAGCGGCTGCCCAGACTGAAGGCGAAGCGGCTGCCCAGGTCGAGGAGGGCATGTCAGTACAGGCCGTGGGCGCTTCCCTTGCCAGAGTGGACACGAAACTGGCCGAACTTCCCATCGATCTGACGCCGGGCAAGCAGCCGAACCCTGCCGCTTACGGCGACCGCAGCTACGAGGACGCTTCCATCAGGGTCGACGTACAGAGCTTTCAGGATGACGATAAGGGCTTTTCCGGGTATATCGCCTATGTGGAAATAGCTTCCCCGACCCAGCTGCGCACGGGTGTAGCGGGCAAAAACGTCGAGTCCACGCGCACGGGCACCGTGGTGGCTATGGCGGAAAAATACAACGCCGTGCTCGCCATAAACGGTGACTACTATACCATCGCCCCCAAGTATACCCCGTTTGAGTACCGCATGGGCATCAAGGTGCGCAACAATATCAAAACGACCAGAGACATATTGATCATAGATGAAAACGGCGATTTTCATATAGTGCTGTCCACAAAAAAAGCCGACGATCAGAAAAAAGAGATAAAAGAGATCAGAGAGAAACACAAGATAATAAACGGCTTCTCGTTCGGCCCCGCCCTGGTCAAGGACGGCAAGGAAATGAAGTGCAACTACACCCTCTATGTGCCTAACTCCCAGCAGCCCCGAATGGCCATAGGCCAGCTTGGAGAATGCTCCTATGTGGTGGTGCTCGTTGAGGGCAGAGGCGACGAGGAAAAAGGCATGACACATCAGCAGCTGGCGCACTTCATGTTCGAGCTGGGCTGCCAGCAGGCGTACAACCTGGACGGAGGCAACTCCGCCATCATGGTGCTTGGGAAGACCGTGTACAAGGGCGACCACAGCACCGACAAACTGAGGGCTATTAACGACTGCATATACTTTGCCACTTCCGTGGACCCAAAAAGCTGGAGCGATTAAACGATGCCTGAGGAAAGTCTGTATTATTTCAGCGTATTCGGCCTGAAGGTCTATTATTACGGGCTGTGCGCTGCGGTAGGCGCGCTGCTGGCGCTTTTGACGCTGTGTTTCAGCGGCAAAAAACGCGGCCTGAAAAGCGACGCCGTGCTTCTGTTCGGAGTGCTCGCGCTGCCGCTGGGGCTGATCTGCTCCAGAGTGCTGTTCTGCATGCTGGACGCCAACTTCGCCATGATAGCGTCCGTGTCCGCGGCGCTCAGGATATGGGACGGCGGCCTGTCCATGATGGGCGCGCTGCTTGGCGCGTGCGCGGCGGGACTCATCTGCGCAAGGATAACGAAGACCTCGGCCGGAGCGTTCCTGGATGCGCTGGCTCCCGCGCTGCTGGTGTTCGTAGCCTGCGCCCGGGTCGGAGAACGCTTCATTTCCGACGAGTATTTTATGAATCTGCTGGGACGCAGCCGCCCCTTGGCCATCAAGTGGCTTGACGGAACGTTTCTGGTCACATCAGACGGCTACGGCGTAAGCTACCTGAATACCTACATTTTTGAGGCCGTGTGCGCCTTCGTACTTGCCGTTGTCGCGTTTATCGCCCTGTACCGGGAAAAGAAGCCGGGGGACGCGTTCCTCGTTGCCATGCTGCTGTTCGGCTGCACTCAGGTGCTTTGGGAAAGCCTTAGGTTCGATTTCCATATGCGTCTGTCCTTCGTGAGTCTGCAGCAGGTGCTGGCGGCCGTGATGTTCGCTGTGCCGCTGCTTGTTTTCGCGGCGCGCTTAAGCAAAAAAGCGGTCATTTGGGCCGTGGTCATCATCGCGGTGGCTGTGGGCGCAGCGGTGGGCATAGAGCTTATGATAGACCGCAGGGACGTAGACAACTTACTGCTATACGTGCTGTACGAGCGGTTCTTGGAATTGCCTATAGTGTTCGGGCTGATTTGGAAGAATAAAGCCGCAAGGGAGTAGAGATCACAGACGCGCGCTTGCATGAAAATGCCTCCGCAGTCATTATGACTGCGGAGGCGCTGTTTTAAATACTTAGTGGATTATGAGGCTTTCTCCCGTCATCTGGGCGGGTTTATCAAGGCCCATCAGATCCAGCAGGGTGGGGCACAGGTCGCACAGGCGGCCGCCGTCCCGCAGCTGCTTTTTGGGGTCGGCGGGGTCAACCACGATCACCGGCACCGGGTTGGTGGTGTGGGCGGTGAAGGGCTCGCCGCTGACGGGGTCGATCATCATGTCCGCGTTGCCGTGGTCGGCGGTGATAATGAGCTTGCCGCCGCCTTCGACTATGGCCTGAGCTACCTTGCCCACGCACTCGTCCACGGTCTTGACCGCTTTCATGGTGGCGGGGATGATGCCGGTATGACCCACCATGTCGCAGTTGGCAAAGTTCAGTATGATGACGTCGTACTTGTCTTCCCTGATCACGGGAAGTACCGCGTCGGTCACCTCGTAGGCACTCATCTCGGGCTTAAGGTCGAAGGTGGGCACTTCTTTTGCGTCCGGGGACGGCACCAGTATCCTGTCCTCGCCGGGGAACACGCGCTCTTCGCCGCCGTTGAAGAAGAAGGTGACGTGGGCGTATTTCTGGGTCTCGGCGATGCGCAGCTGGGTCTTGCCCAGTTTGGACAGGTATTCGCCCATGGTCATGTCGAGGCTCTCCGGGGGATAGGCGATCTCCACATTGGGCATGGTGGCGTCGTACTGCGTCATGCATACGTACTTGAGCGGGAAGAAGCCTTTTTTGCGCTCGAAGCCCGTAAATTCGGGATCCACGAAGGCGCGGGTGATCTCTCTGGCCCGGTCGGGACGGAAGTTGAAGAACACGACGGAGTCGTTGGGCTTCACGGTGCCTTCGGGGTCGATCACGGTGGGCAGCATGAACTCGTCGGTCAGGTGCTTGCCTTTTTCATCGATGACTTCGTAGGAATCCAGTATGGCCTGCACGGGATCGCTGCCGGTGTTGCCTTCGGCGCACACCATGGCGTTGTACGCCTTTTCCACTCTCTGCCAGGCGAAATCCCTGTCCATGGCGTAGAGGCGGCCCATTATCGTGGCGACCTTGCCCACGCCGATCTCGGCCATTTTTTCCACGAGTTCCTTCACGTACTCGTGGGCGCTGGCGGGAGGCGTGTCGCGGCCGTCAAGCAGGCAGTGCACGTATACCTTTTCGATGCCATGCATCTTTGCCAGCCTGAGCAGGCCGTAAAGGTGGTCTGTGTGGCTGTGCACGCCGCCGGGGGAGACCAGTCCGATCAGGTGAAGGGCGGAAGCGTTGTCCTTAACGTTCTTGACCGCGTTGAGCAGGGCAGGATTGCTGAAGAACACGCCTTCGCGGATGTCTTTGCTGATCTTTACCAGCATCTGGTATACCACGCGGCCGGCGCCGATATTGGTGTGGCCCACTTCGCTGTTGCCCATCTGCCCGTCGGGAAGACCTACGTCCTCGCCGCTGGCGCCGATCTGGGTCACGGAATACTTCGCTTTGAGCACGTCGAGGTTGGGCGTGCCCTGCGCGAGAATGGCGTTGGTCCTGGGGTCGGACGGGCCGTTGCCGAACCCGTCCATTATCACAAGCGCGTAAGTGGCCATCAGTAATTCACCACCTGGGCGAAGTCCTCAGCCTTCAGGGACGCGCCGCCGATCAGGCCGCCGTCGATCTCGGGCTGCGCCATAAGGCCCTTCACATTGGAAGGCTTCATGCTTCCGCCGTACTGGATGCGCACTTTCTGGGCGGTGCGCTTGCCGTACTTGCCCGCGATAGCCGCGCGGATGACGCCGATGGTCTCGTTGGCCTGCTCGTCGGTGGCGGTCAGACCGGTACCGATAGCCCAGACGGGCTCGTAAGCGATGACCACGCCCTCGACCTCTTCGTTGGTCAGGCCGGTGAGCGCCATCAGGGTCTGATAGGACACCAGCGCGTCGGTGTAGCCCGCTTCGCGCTCTTCCTTGTTCTCGCCCACGCATACGATGGGCTTAAGGCCGGCCTTGACGGCGGCTACGGTGCGCAGGTTGACGCTCTTGTCGGTCTCGCCGAAGTACTGACGGCGCTCGGAATGGCCGATGATGACATATTCCACGCCGCAGGCCTTGAGCATATCGCAGGAGAGCTCGCCGGTGTACGCGCCTTTTTCGGCGAAGTGCACGTTCTGGGCGCCCAGCTTGATCTTGGTGCCGCGCTTGAGCAGGGGCTTGACAGCGGAGAAGCACACGGCGGGCACGCATACGACCACGTCGCACTTGGCGTCCTTTACCAGGGGCTTCAGGGCTTCGACCAGCTGGGCGGCCTCGGCGGGAGTCTTGTTCATTTTCCAGTTTCCGGCTATGATGGGTTTACGCATTATAATGTCCTCCAATTATTCTACTTTAAAAGGCAACTGATTCGCCGGGTCGTTAAGGGGTGGTCATGGCGGGGGAATTGTTTCCCCCGCCATAATATTTTATTTATTGTTCAGGCACGCTACGCCGGGCAGCTCCTTGCCCTCGAGGAACTCAAGGGACGCGCCGCCGCCGGTGGAGATGTGGCTCATCTTGTCGCCCAGACCCATCTGGTTGACCGCGGCCGCGCTGTCGCCGCCTCCGATGATGGTGATGGCGTCAGATTCCGCCATCGCGGTAGCTACGGCCAGGGTGCCCTTGGCGAAGTCGGGGTTCTCGAACACGCCCATGGGGCCGTTCCATACGATGGTCTTGGCGTTCTTGATCGCGTCGGAGAACAGCTTGATGGATTCGGGACCGATGTCCAGGCCCTGCCAGCCGTCCGGGACCTCACCGGCCTTGCAGGTCTTGATCTGGGTGTAGCCCTCGAACGCGTCGGCGATCAGGGTGTCCACGGGCAGAAGCAGCTTGACGCCCTTCTCCTCAGCCTTCTTCATGAAGCCCAGCACCTGCTCGAGTCTTTCGTCGTCCACCAGGCTGTCGCCGATCTTGCCGCCCTGCGCCTTCATGAAGGTGTAGGCCATGCCGCCGCCGATGATGAGAGTGTCGACCTTCTCAAGCAGATTGCCGATGACGCCCAGCTTGTCCTTGACTTTGGCGCCGCCCAGTATGGCCAGGAAGGGACGGGCGGGGTTTTCCACCGCGTTGCCCAGGAAGTCCAGCTCCTTGCCGATAAGGAAGCCGGCCACGGCGGGCAGGTAAGCGGCTACGCCGGCAGTGGAGGCGTGAGCGCGGTGCACGGTGCCGAACGCGTCGGACACGTAGATCTCTGCCAGGGAAGCGAGCTGCTTGGCGAACTCGGGATCGTTTGCTTCTTCTTCCGCGTGGAAGCGCAGGTTCTCAAGCAGGATGGCCTTGCCGCAGGGCAGTTCCTTGGCCATCTTCTCGACTTCGGCGCCTACGCAGTCGGGAGCGAGCTTGACTTCGAAGCCCAGCTTCTCGCTGAGGGCCGCGGCTACGGGAGCCAGGGAGTACTTGGCGTTCACCACGCCCTTGGGCTTGCCCAGGTGTGAGCAGAGGATGACCGCCGCGCCGTTGTCAAGCAGGTACTTGATGGTGGGCAGCGCCGCGTCGATGCGGGTGTAGTCGGTGATGTGCTTGTCAGCGTCCAGCGGCACGTTGAAGTCGCAGCGGACAAGGATCTTCTTGCCCTTTACGTCGATGTCCTTAACGGTGAGTTTGTTCATGATGTTTCTCCTTTTATATTGAATTTGAAAGGAAACGCATTGGATCACAGTGCCTTTTCGGCGCGGATGAGCGCCATTACGCGGGTAGCGGCGCCTTCGTCCGTCACAAGGCACGCGTGGTGATGGTGACGGGTCACAGCAAGTATCGCTTCCGCCTTGCGGCTGCCCGCCGCTACGGCGATCACGGTAGGAATGCGGTTGAAACTGTCCTCGGGAAGGCCCAGACCCGAAGCGGAAGCCAGCAAATGCCCGTTTATGTCCAGACAGTGGCCCAGCACCTCGGCTACCGCGCCCTTTTTGAGCAATTCGTCTATAGAGCTTTCGCTCATAAGGCGGTTCCGAGCCATCTCGTCCGCGCGGGCGATGCCGTAGAGCAATACGTCGGCGCGCTGGATCTCTTCCAAAGGCTCTCTTATCTCGTCCAGCTTGATAAGTTCCTTAAGGGCGCTCTGGGGCAGGTTGTCGGGCAGATACAACGGACGGTGCCTGCCGCCCAGGCGCAGCGCAATCATCTCCGCCAGGTTGGAAGCCTGGGTCTCCTGCGTGCGCCCCAGCCCGCCCCTCGCGGGGAGCACGGTCACGTTTATGTCGGAACCGCGGGGGATATGGGTCGCCACCGCGTGCACGCTTGTGCCGCCGTTGACCGCCAGTATCATGCCGGAGGACAGCGTCTTCCTCAGGCGCTCGCCCGCCACGCGTCCGACTTCGTCCAGCACGTCGGGATTCAGGTCGGCGTCTCCCGGGACTATGCGCACGCGCCCCACGTTGAGCAGACGCATGAGCTGCACCTCAAGGCTTGCCAGCCCCGTGCGGCTGCGTACCAGTTCCCGCACGAAGTCAAGCATTTCGTAAGCGCGTTTGGTCAGGAACATGCCCGCGGGGGACACGTCGATAAGCCCGTCGGCGCGCAGGGTGTCGGTGAGCATCCGGGCTTCTCTTTCAGGCATACCCATGCGCTGGGCGAGCGCCCTGCGCCCCACGGGCCCAAGTATGCTTATGCGCTCCAGCACCATCGCCCGGGAGGCCAGCGCCTCCATAAGGTCGGGCGCCAGTTTCTGTATCAGCGTAAGCGTCGTTTCGTCCACTGAAAGGCTCCTGTCGGCGGGACGGACTCAGTCCCGCAAGGTGAAATCTGACCTGCCTCAAGTATACAACAAAAGAAGGAGCGATTTAAATGGTTTTTGTGTTAAATCGGGCCGAAATTGCAGCGTAACACGCATTTTTTTGCCGTTTCTGCCGGAATCGGCGGTTTGAACCGAAAGATTGACCTTCAGCCAGCGCCTGGAGTATAATCAGTTCAGGTATCCGGCCGCGGGATGCCGCGGATCATACCTGCAATAACCGTATGAGGGTTTTTCAAATGACGAATGCCGATATAATGCTCACCGCGCTGAAACAGTCCGCGGAGGACATAGGCTGCGCGGCATGCGACTTTCTGAAGTCTGAAAACGTGACAGTGCCTTTTCGTCTGGGCGCGGGAGCAAGAAAATACTATAAGCTGCCCATAGCCGCTGACCTGGTCTCATATGGAAACAACGTGGTGGCGGCGGTGGAAGAAGATCTGGAGCAAACGGTAAAAGAGTACCTGGGCAGGTTCGGGTTTTACCACCTGTTCGAGACTCCGAACCTGAATTGGTTCAGCGACAGACTGTCTGACGCGGGCCAAAGGGTGTGCTTTATGGCGGAATACTTCCTGCCCGACATCCGCCGCCTTCGCGAGCAGGGCTGCGTTTATGAACTAAGGCTGCTTGAGCCGCCGGAACTTGATGAGTTTTACCTGCCCGAGTGGAGCAACGCCCTGTGCGCGGCGCGCAGGGAGCTTGACGTGCTGGCTGTGGGCGCCTTCGATAAAGGAAGGCTTGCGGGCCTTGCGGGCTGCTCCGCGGACTGCGACACCATGTGGCAGATAGGCGTGGACGTGCTGCCGGAATACCGCCGCCGGGGCATCGCCTCCGCGCTGGTGAGCCGCCTGGCCGCGGAAACGATAAACCGAGGCAAGATACCTTTCTACTGTTCCGCCTGGTCAAACATCCGCTCTGTCCGCACGGCTATGGCGAGCGGATTTGCGCCCGCCTGGGCGGAACTTACGGTCAAACCGAAAACCGTGGCGGACGCATACAACGAATAAGCCGGGTTTGGTTTGAGCGATTGACCCCGACGCCGGGCCTGAGTTATAATACTGCGTGAAATGAAACTCCGGAGGAAATAAGCAAAATGAGAATGGGCGTTAAAGGCGACACCGTGCGCCTGGGCATAATCGGCTTCGGCGGTCGGGGCATAGGCCAGACGGAGACGCTGCTGCAGATGGAGGACGTTGAGGTCGCTGCGGTGTGCGACGTGTATGAGGACCGGGTGGCAAAGGCGCAGGAGCTGGTAAAAAAGTACCGTGGCGTCACTCCCGCGGGATACAGCGACTGGCATGAGGCCATAGACGACAAAAACGTGGACGCCGTATGCGTGTTCTCCAGCTGGGAGACCCATATTCCCATGTGCATATACGCCATGAAGGCGGGCAGGCGGGTAGCCAGCGAGGTAGGCGGCGCTACCAGCCTGGACGAGTGCTGGGAGCTGGTAAAAACTTCCGAAGCTACCGGCGTTCATTGCATGCTGCTTGAGAACTGCTGCTACGGACGGGAAGAACTGACCGTGCTGAACATGGTGCGCAAGGGCTTTTTCGGCACGCTCACCCACTGCGAGGGCGGGTATCTGCACGATCTGCGGGATGAGGTAGGCAACGGCGACATCAACCGCCATTACCGCCAGCGCCACTTTCTGCACAGGAATGCCGAACTGTATCCCACCCATGAACTTGGACCCATCGCCAATTATCTGGACATCAACCGGGGCAACCGCATGACCATGCTGGTGTCAATGGCCAGCAAGGCGGCGGGGCTGCACGAGTGGCTGAAAGAACACCGTGCGGACACGGACCTGGCCCGCGCTCAGGTGAACCAGGGCGACATAGTGACTACGCTCATCAAGTGCGCCAACGGCGAGACCATAACGCTCAAGCACGACTGCACGCTGCCCAGGCCGTATTCCAGGGGCGGCCTTGTACAGGGCACGCGGGGACTGTGGATGGAGGACAACCGTTCCATTTACGTGGAGGGCATGAGTCCGGGCGACAACGGCCACTGGACCCACCGCTGGGAGAAGGACGAGCGCTACATGGAGGAGTACAAGCATCCGCTCTGGCAGGAATACGAGAAATTCGGCCTGCGGGGCGGCCACGGCGGAATGGACTACCTGGTATTGAAGGCGTTTATCGAGAGCGTACAGGACGATACCGTGCCGCCCATAGACGTGTACGACATGGCCGCGTGGATGTCCATAACGGCGTTGAGCGAAGAGAGCGTCGCCATGGGCAGCCTGCCCGTGCCGATACCGGACTTTACGAGCGGCAGGTGGCTGGACAGGAAGAACACGTTCTGCCTGTAGCGCCGCGCCTCAAGGGATGAGCCCAGCGGGAGAAGGACGGAGCAAGGAAAGATATGGATTTTCCCAAAGCGCTTGAAAGGTTTATAGGGACGGGGGGAGTGACCGACCGAAGCGGCCACTCCCCCGCGAAGGTATATGAAACTTCCGCAGGTTTTTTCATAAAGTGCGACGAGCCCGGCATGCTGGAGCGGGAGCGCCGGATGACGGGGCTGTTCCATGCCCTGGGACTGGGGGCGGAAGCCGTGGGATACTTTACGCTCGAGCGTGATTACCTTGTTACCCGCAGGGTGCCGGGCGAGGATCTGACGAAGGATCTCAGCGATCCCATGCGTACCTGCCGCCTGCTCGCGCATGCGCTCAGGACGCTCCACGGCCGGAAAATTCCGGAGGATGACACTGTTCCCGTGTCCAGCCGCTTCACGCGATTTTTGGAGGCGGCGCAGGGACCTTCAGACGGCGGAGAATACGACCCTTCGGTGTATACGGGCACGTACCGGCTGGCCTCAAAGCAGGACGCGTGGCAGGTGATGCAGGAGGGTAAACATCTGCTTAAGTGCGACTCGCTGATACACGGCGACGCCTGCCTTCCCAACGTGATGCAGCTGGACGGAGCCTTCAGCGGGTTTATAGATGTCGCCATGGGCGGGATGGGGGACCGTCATATGGATCTGTACTGGGCGCTGTGGTCACTGGAATACAATTTTAAAACGGACAGATACAACGGCGCGTTTCTGGATCTTTACGGCAGGGAGCGTGTCTCTGAGGAAATGTTCGGGATTATAGCGGCGTTCGAAGCATTCGGATGACGCAAAAGCGGCTGCCAGGTCATATGTACCGGGCGAGAAAGTAATATGTTCGACACTTTATACAAAGAATCATTTTCACGGGCGGCGCACAGGGTCTGGATACTGTCCGACCTTCAGCAGAGCCTGCCTGAAAACACCCGCCGCTGCCTGAGCGCGGGCATAACGGACTTTGAGGAGCTGGGCCGCCCCGCCGAGCAGATCTGGTATCTGGGCGACGCGGTGGAAGGCGCGGACGCGGACAGGCTCATCGCCATGTGCCGCCTGCAGGAGGACGCGTTTTCCGCGCTGGATATCCCGCTGTTCTACGCTACCGGCAACCACGACTACGATTACTGCCGCAGCCACAAAGACGAGCCCGCGTGGATGCCCTTTTACCGGATGGTGAAGGACCATCCCGGCTGGCACACTGCGGGCGACTGCGAGGACTTTTATTTCCGCGGGCAGATAGGGGACTGGCCCGTATATTTTCTATGCAACCACATCGCCAAAGACAACAGCTGGAGCGTCACCCACTCCCATGTGCGCTGGGGCGAAGATAAGTATCCCTACACGGACGGGGACGCGCAGGCGCTCAGGCGTAAAATGGCGGCGGAGACGCGGCCCATGATCACCTGCGGCCATTACGGTTTCTCGGGCTGCAACCGGGATCATGACCTTATGGATAAACTGCTGCCCCTGCCCCCGAACGAGCGCATCCACTTTTACGGGCATTCCCATATCGGAGACTGGCGCTGGGGGAAAAAGGACACCTGGCGGCGCATCTGCTGGGTGGACTGGCACGACGTACCCCAGATAGACGTGTCCAGCTTCGAAAACATACGGGGCGAGCACTGCCGAAGCGTGCTTATGCACATATACGATGACGGGAACATGGGCGTGTTTTTCAGGGACCATGACCGCCATATATTCACTGAGGCGTATTTCCCGGCCCTGGACAACGGCCCCGCGGGCTGGGACGACAAGCGCCTGGAGTACGGCGTTCCAAAGACCTGACAGAAAAAGACGAGGAGACTGGAAAATGATACGTCTGGAAAAACTCACTTATGACAATTTTGACGACATCTTTGAACTCAAACCCAAGCGTGAGCAGTACGGCTTCGTGGCGAGCAACTGTTACAGTGTTGCCGAAGCTTACGTGACCATGATCAACGGCGGGCAAGTGTTTCCCTTCGCCATCTACAACGACAAAAGGCCGGTGGGTTTCATAATGCTGGGATACGGCGAGAACGCCGATCAGGACGGCGTGAGCGTTGAAAAGGACAACTACGAGATCTGGCGTTTCATGATAGACAAGCGCTACCAGAACAGGGGCTACGGAAAGCAGGCGCTAAAGCTCGCGCTGGATTTCATCAGGACCTGGCCCTACGGCAAAGCGGAGTACTGCTGGATCTCATACGAGCCTAAGTTACTCGATTTAATACAAACCAAAAATTAGGTAAGATGGCCAAAGCAGCTATAAATAAGGCTTTTCCAGGATGGAGGGGCCTTTTTCTTTTGCTCAGATAAAATGAGGTAGCCCTGTCACTACCGTTCTCAACATAAAATGCGTATCAAAGGGGTTTCATACTCACACATGGTATATCGTGTGTTCGTGTGTGGGTATCAAATACTTCACTTGACTTTTCTTCAATTCAGAGGGAGTAATTGACCACCTCTAGAAGAAAGGCAGGATCGGATTTATGACTGACGAAGCAAAGAAAACAATATCAGAACTGCGCATACAGGGACTTGGCTACAAGAAGATAGCAAAGGAAACAGACTTAAATGCCGGAACAGTAAAATCATACTGCATCCGGCATGGGCTTGGTCGCGGCGCGTTGCCTGTAAAACCAAATATGCTCCCTACTAAACCCTGCGATTATTGTGGCGGAGTAGTGACGCTATATCCGGGGCGGAAAGTTCCGCGATTCTGTTGTAGCGCATGCAGAATCAAATGGTGGAACAAGCATTTAAGTGAATCCAATCACGGATACATTCTCAAATATGAGTGCCCTGCGTGCGGGAAAGTATTCAGAGCATATGAAAAGAGACATCGGAAATACTGCTCACATAGCTGTTATATCACGGCTAGGTTTGGATAATCTAACCGGCCGGACGGTATACTGCCGCCGGGCTCCTTTTTTGTTACTTGCCCAAAAACTCATGCGCGAGCTTATAAGCCCTGGCATACAGATCACACTCAGTTTGACAGACTCGCAGTACCGCTGCTCCATAATTCACGCGACGCAAATCGTTTGCTGCTATCTGTATGATTCGGTTCCATAGATTAATCGCGTATAAGCTGAACAGCGGCAATATCGATATTAGTAAAAATAGAAAAGTATTAGCAATTCCTGATAATAAATCCAAAGAGTATTAACAATAATCTAAACGAAATCACCGGGCAGAATCGCTTGGTGATTCTTTTTTCATTTATAATCTGTTGCTGATCATCGCTCTCAAACAGTCGTGGTATCTTATTTTTCACTTATTTCGTCATAGCCCGAACAAAAAAGCAAGCAGCGACAAATAGCTACATGATCCGGAAAACAACCTTATCCTTGACGATGACCGCAGGCAAAATGCGCAGCTGTTTGAGGAAGCGTTCTACTCCGGAAGGAATACAGAGAAACAGGAGCAAGCTGCCGACAGCGCCGATGCCCAGATGCTGCTGAAGCTCCTTCAGAACCCTGAAATGGCAGTACTGATTAAAACACTGGCGAAGAATTTGCAGTAGCTATGATTCTCTTCACGAAACAGTCATTTACCCTTTCAGCGCTCCGATCAAAACACCTTTATTGAAGAACTTCTGAAGGAATGGATAAATGATGAATATCGGCAATGTGGATACGACGATCACAACATACTTTAATCCAAGCTGATCCATCATTCGCTGCGCATACTTTTCGTCTGTAGCTATTTGCAGCATATCGTTCATTTGGTTTTGTATAAGTATTTCACGAAGGAAAAGCTGCAGGGGGTATCTGTTGCGATCGTTCAGGAAAATCATAGCGTGAAAGTATCCGTTCCAATGATCTACACCATAATATAGCGACAGAACGGCAAGAATCGGCGTTGAAAGTGGCAACACGATGCTCAGCAACAGACGACCGTTACTGCATCCATCGATCTTCGCAGCCTCCTCCAGTTCAGTTGGAATATTTGTAGAGAAAAATGTGCGCATGATAATCATGTTGTACACGCTTACTGCGCCAGGTATAATCATGGTCCAGAGGTTGTCTACCAGCCCCAAACCGCTGACTACGAGATAGTAAGGTATCAAGCCTCCACTAAAGAACATGGTGAAGGAATAGAAGAAAGTGAGCACATTTCTGCCGGTGAAATCCTTTCTGGAAAGAGGATATGCTCCCAGCACAGTCATTACTATATTGACAATAGTACCAAACAGCGTATATATAAGTGAATTCCTGTAACCGATCCAGATATCCGAATTAGCGAAAGTTATTTTATAGCTGCCGAAGTTAAACCCCTTGGGATACAGCAGCAAAGGTGATGAATACAACTGCAGTGGATCAGTGAAGGAAGCATTTATCACAAACAGCAGTGGGTAGGTGATGAGCACCATGACAACCAGCAGAACAAAGAGAGCAACATAGCGGAAAGCTCTATCTGTAGGCGTTGGCTTGATTATATTATTGGTATGTGACATTGTGCTCACCTCCCTTACCACAGCGATGTTTCGCTGATTCTGCGTGAAAGCAGGTTCACTGACGACAACAATATAAGATTAACTACACTGTTGAACAGACCTACCATGGCCGAAAAACTGTAGCGGGGCTTCTTGTTCAGCAGGCCCGTCTTAAACACATATGTGGAAATTACTTCGCTGGTCTCAAGATTCAAATCGTTCTGCAGCAGGTATACTTTCTCATAACCTACGGACATGACTCCTCCCATGGCTAAGATCGTAAGTATCGTGATGGTAGGAGCGAGGTTTGGCAAAGTGATGTGTATGATCTGTTGCAAGTGGCTCGCACCTTCAATGGCGGCAGCTTCATACTGATCTGTGGGAATACCGGATATGGCCGCCGTATATATTAGCGAACTCCAGCCTACGGATTGCCAGATACCGCTCCACACATATATGTGCCTGAAAGTATCCTTATTAGTCAGAATACTGGAGTTGAGTTTAACTCCCAGCGCTTCCAATAGTGTCGGTATAACTCCGGTATTAGGCGCAAGGAACATTACGATCATGCCACAGGCAACTACAGTTGAGAAAAAGTTCGGCGCATACGAAATGGCCTGCAACACACTCCTGAGTTTTTTGTGTTTGACCTCCTGAAACATGAGTGCCAGTATAATTGGCGCCGGTATGCTCACGAGCAGGCTGTATACACTCAGAAAAAGGGTGTTTTTGATGAGACGCCCGAAGTAATATGATTGATAGAAGACTCTGAGATGATCGATACCTACCCATGGACTCGTCGTAATACCTTCCGTAAGGGAATAGTTCCTGAACGCGATCTGCACCCCGTACATTGGAAGATATGAGAAAATGATAAAGTAGATTACTACCGGGAGAGACATAAGGTACAGACCGGTATTTCTGACCATACTGCGCCTGAGCTGGGACAAAGCGCCTCTACTTTTATACCTATACAGCATTATATCCTCCCTGTTTATACGGACTGCTGCGCGACCGCCGCGTCTGAGTATGATTTATCTTGCCTTGGTCATATATTGTTGGTATGAAAGTCTGAATGTCTTAAGCAACAAATTGAATACTGGTCTGAATGTCATCAGAACTGTTATAACAAGGCCTTTTTGGGGAAACAATATGCGAATCGTCCAAAATGACTGAAAAGGCCCGGAGCGTATACCCCGGGCCATCCGTTACCCGTTCAGAATGCCAAACGAGCGGAGCAGTCTGATATTGCCGCCCAAGTAATTAGGTTTATCAGATTACTGCTGGGCAGCAGCGTACCTGTCGTACTGAGCCTGGCGTACCGCCTGGAGTTCGGCTACGCCCATGGAATTGAGCTGGGTTACATAAGCATCCCAATCTTCCTCGAAATTCCATTCACCGGTCACGAACTTAACGCGACTCTCAGTTACGTAGTTGTCCAGGTCAGTTGCATATGTATCAATAACTGCCTGCTCATCACCAATGGCAATAAATGCCGGCCACACGTCATCGTCGCAGAACTGGCTGCAGTCTTCAACAGAAGTGCCGAACTCCTGTTCCGGGCTTGAGTAATGCAGTGCAAACATGGCGTCCGTATCGATCTCCAAGGAAGGAACACCGCCACCGTAGGTAAACAAGCCGTACTGGAAAGAACCAAGCTGCCAGCCGCCGTCATAGTTCATGATGTCATCAGTATAACGCATCACACCGTCATCGTCCACAAAGTAGGTTTCACCCTCGATACCGGCGTAAGTGAAGATTCGGCCTTCGTCACTGTAGAAATAGTCAAACCACTTAGCCATGCGTTCGGGGTACTTACACTTGTTCGTTATGATGCCGGCACCTACAGTTGACAGACTGGGATTCAGGTAGGACATTTTCTCGCTGATACCACCCCTGAACTGGTTGATGCCATCATAGACCTGGCTCGCGCCGTCATAAAGGAAGTTGGCATGCGCCCACTGGAAGAACCCGACTACATCGTCAACTTTACCAGCGGTTACCCAGCTTGCATAATCGAAATTACCGAAAGTTTCAGGATAGAAGTAACCGGCAGCCCACCACTCAGCAAACTGCTGCCACATTGCCTTGCACTTCTCAGAAGTGTAGATATACTCGATGGTATCGGTACTGTCTTCAAGATAGAAGCCGGTATCGCACTGGTTGTTGCCGTGATCGCCAAGGCCGAACACTCCCTCGAAAGCGCGCTCAAACGCCCAGCCGAAGCTCCTGTACCTGATATAAATCGGCCACTCATCATCGGTATCACCGTTACCATTGGCGTCCTGGGTCTTGAACGCTTCGAAGGTCGCGGTAAGCTCGTCCAGCGTTTCCGGTACTTTGAGGTTAAGACGGTCAAGCCACTCACCATTTATGTAATAGCGCAGTGAATTGCCTACTGTGTTGTAAGAAACACCAGGGAAGCCGTATATGCCTCCATCTGGCATTACGCACGCTGCCTTGGCGGCCTTATCGCTCTCAAAGAAAGCGTTTAGCGCGGGAGTGTAGTCATCGAAATCGTTCAGGTTGATGAACGTGCCTTTCTGTCCATACTCATAGAGTTCATCAACCGAGAAGTCAAACTGGAAAAACGCGTCCGGCAGATCACCGGAAGCAAACATAGTCATTTTCTTTTCTTCCGCAGAGCTCTGAGGAATCTCGGTCCAGTTTACATGGATACCTGTCATTTCCTCGTACTTCTGCCAGATCCAGTCAGTATTGGCCGAACCCTTGACATCCCACGAGTAGGTCACGATCGTTACTTCGATCGGCTCATTCTCCGACTCTGCCACGGCACATGACAGCAGCATGGACAGAGCAAGAATCAGAGCAACCGCGATTGAAAGCAGTCTTGTCATAGAATCAACCTCCTAACAATTTTTTGGTCAACTGTATTATAACAATTATAGAATAGTAATATTGCATATCAGTTCGGGTTTATTTTAGAATTTTACGGTTTTTTGAAGTGCGCAGGACTTTGGTTTGATATACTTTTGGGGACATGCCGCTCAATCTTTTGAACGCCTGCGAAAAATAGCTCGGAGAATTGAAACCGACCATGGTGGCGATGTCCTCTATACTCAGCTTTTCATCGGCCATAAGGGAAATAGCGTGTCGCACCCTGATATACGTCAGGTACTTACTGAATGTGATATTTACGTATTCCCTGAAAAACTCTGAAAAGTAATTCGGCGTGAGCCAGAACTTTTCCGACATGGAATGTAATGTGAGTTCTTCCATATAGTGCTCGTCGATGTATGCCAGGACCTCTCTGATTCTGTTATTTCGTTTAGTATACTCGAGGGGAGGAGTATTCAGTCCCTTTTGTGATATGCTTTCATAGACCTCCAGGCATACAGCGCTGAGCAGGCACTTTATATACCGTTCGTTGCTGTCAGAATTAACATCGTACAACTCTCCTATCGTTTCAAGATACCCTTCGATCCTTCGTTTACTATTCTTTTTCAAACTGACTACACAACTTTGTGAGTTATTCAATACATTTTCCATAATGTCCGCGTCGGGAAAGGATGGCATGAAGCTGAAGATCCTCACAGATACTTTCGTGTCCTTGAAAAACATATGCGCATCATTTGGTCGCATGAATATAAAATCACCTGGCTTCAAAAGCCGCATTGACTTGTTTAGAAGATGCGTCGCACTGCCTGACCGGATGTATGTGATCTCGAAATAATTATGCCAATGGTAGCTGACATGGCCGTCCAGCGTATATGAATAATACGTGTACAGGCACTTGTCAGTCATATGCTTATCCATCACAAATATGGCGTTTTCATCAGTACGCTTTTTGCTCATACCCAGCTCCATTCCATGGGTCAGATGAACATGACCATATAGTGCGGGAGCGTGATTTTCTCATCCACCCGGCCATTTTGTGTATTTGTCAGTTTATTGGCAAAAAGCGGCCTGTATTGCTCAATGAATTGATTGAGAGACGGTGTTGAGCGATTTCCCGCTTTGACCTCGATGGAGATGACTGTTCCGCATCGTTAAATAAAGAATTCAATCTCATGCACACTGTCCGGTTTGTAGTAATACAGGGAGTTCCCCTTTTTGATAAGACATTCCTAAATGACATTCTCAAATATCTAATCCTCCGTATGAGCATAAGAATCAAAAAAGCTGAAATAAGAGAGGGTCTATTTATATAATTTGGATTATATAAGTAATTATATTGGTTTTGATATTTGATGTCAATTTATTCCTCCACTACCACTTGAATACAGCGTTTCTCTAAAAAAACTGCTTTTACTACATAAACAAGCAGAAACTAATAACCATCCGTTTCAAAAACCAACCTAACAACTTTTATTAGCAAGACCTTCCTAATAGCTTTCTAAACGGAAGCACACTCGAGTATTAGCAAAATCGGAAAATGATTAGCAATTTCTGCTAATAAGTCATAGAAATATTAGCAAAAACCAAAAAGAAAACCGCCGGGCTAACTTGCTCGACGATTTTTCTTTAATGTTAAGATTATGTTACGCGCCTGGCGGGATTCGAACCCACGGCCTTTCGCTTAGGAGACGAAAAAAGTGTTCGCCTTCGCTGCCCGCCAATGTGCCGCAAGTGCTTGATATTACTGGGTTTCTAACGATTTCCGGACGTTCGCATTTCCTCCAAAAAACCCCTCTTTTACCCTAGTGCGATTAGCAGGAAATTAGCAGAGCTAATTTTGGCTGTGGGACATTTTCCCGGATCATTCGCCAAAATTAGCAAGTTGACCGAAATCACGTTTTTGAAATACCCTCAATTTACGGAAAAAAGTTCAGTATTATTAAACTCGATACCATGCTGTAATTCTGTCCATACTCTTGATGAT
>JAIKWZ010000005.1 GCA_024684375.1 Clostridiales bacterium | reverse complement strand
TCGGGCCTGATGATTGCCTTTTCCAGTGCGGACATGGCGCTGGCGGGCATTCCGGCCCTGATCCCGGCGGACGAATGTCTTGATGCCATGAGGGCCGTGGGCGACACCATGCCGGATGCCCTGAAGGAAACCGCCAGGGGCGGCCTGGCTGCCACCCCCGCCGGTCTAAGGATGCGCCAAAAAGTTTTCGGGGATACGTAAAAATCCCTGAATCAGCAGGAACGGCGCTGAAAGCTGCGCCTGCCTCCGCCTGCCGGTACAGCGTGACGACGGCCGCATAAAACACCATGAATGTCTGTTTTTTGCAAGCCCTTTTTGTAGGAAGTTGCAGAGTAAAAATTGTAGTGTACCATTTTCCGTGGAACCCCCTGGAGTCGGGACGCAACCCCCTGCAACCCCCTCCGAAATGAATGCAACCGGGTTGCATTGTGCATAGGACCAATGTGGAGATATACGGTCTAGTCAGTATGTTCTATTCAGATGGGGAGGTATCTCTGCTGCGCTACTAATTGCTTCGTTTTGTTGTTTGCTGTCTTAAGATTAATCATTCTGACTGTAGTATCGTCAGCTAATCGATAATCAATTTTTTCAATTCCCTCCGTTCCTTTTGCTATCATCAATAAATAGTCGGGATTCAATGGAAAATAGAATCCGTTGGTATTTTGTCTTTCGACCGACGATAAATGTCTAAAAGAAGGATTGTCGCTTGTTATGAAAGTGCAAGCATCATCACATCTCTTATACAGAATCATCTGACAGGATTGGAATATCTTTGCAATTCCCAAATTAAAAAACTACCTGCCCCACCATAAATCATATTATATAATTCACCTATCCATTGTGGTCTCATGATCTCATTATAGATCTGCTCTCCTCCTGGGCAAGGCTTGACATAATCGTAATCAGCAATTCTCCCTTACTGTCGAAGGTCCAGATATTTTCCTTTTCAAAGAAGCATTCCACCCCATGGTCTTTCAACTTCTGGATGGTGGTCAGACTATCGACGGTATTTCGGGCAAACCGGCTGACGCTTTTGGTGACGATCAGGTCTATTTTGTCCGGCTATTTGATACAATGTAACGATGAACCCGGGAACCCCATTAACGATTGTGAATCGGGTTCAAAATGAGGTCGGGTGGGTTCATCGTTAAAAGGTATATGCGTGCACAAGAAAAGCGCCTCCGAAGAGACGCTCACGCGACTGATTATCATCCCGTGAAACTGGAGTTTGCCGACTTAAACAAAGATAATAACTCACTCCCGGACTCCGGCATACCACGTTTGATCCATTCGATCATCCATCCGTAAATACCATATGCCCAAAAGGACTTCATATAAGCTTCCAGATTTGCCATCACCCCGGTAATCTGTATCGTATCCAAAATCGTTTCGAGCATGATAGAGGTCATTCCGGATTGATAAAGAATAGTGTAAAAATCTTTATGGCCCCTGTAGAAATCAAAGAGAGATGGAAAGAGCGTCTCCGGGGAGGATTCCGGGTTCGTTTCATAGAGATGTCCCCACTCTTTGATCAGTCGGTCAGACTCCTCCCTGAGGATATCTTCCTTTGTTTGATAGTTTCGGTAAAATGAAACTCTGCCGATTTGCGCGCTCTGCGTCAATTCGCTGATGGAGATATCGGAGATAGATTTCTCCCTTAACAGGCCTAACAATGCAGTCGTGATCTGCTTTTTCACATAGGAGTTTTTCTCCTCGTTGTTCATGTTCATTCGATGAAACAAACCTCCTCCCATTGTTTCATTTTGCTGAAACACTTGTATCGTCGATGGTTTTATGATACACTTGTTTCATCAACTTGTCAAGGAGGGCACTATGAAAAAGGCTATGAAGATCATCTTGATCCTGTTAGCGGTAATTCTCGTACTGGGTATCGCCGCATTCTTTTATATCAAGTCCATGCTGCCCAGCGGCGACGGCAACAACGACATTGTAGAGGGCTACTACAAAAACTTCAAATCGGATGCCCCGCTGGAGATGAAGTATTCTCAACCGGGCTCTTATGAGACAGCCTACACAGAATTTGCCTCTGACAATGCGTCAATCGGCAAAATCCGGGTTTGGTATCCCAAAGTCCTGGAAACGGATGACAGGGCATGGCCGATGATCACGGTGGTCAACGCCAGCGGCACACCTGCTGCCTCATTCGAACCGTTTTTCCTGCGCTTAGCTTCCTGGGGCTTTATCGTGGTCGGCAATGAAGACCCTCAGACCGGCAACGGTGAGACGGCTTCCCTTACCTTAGACTTCATGCTGCATGTTCCTGCCGACAGTGTGCTTTCCGGCAAAATCGACCATGAGAACATGGGTATTATCGGCTATTCCCAGGGTGGGGCCGGGGCAATCTGTGCGCTGACAAATTATGAAAACGGCAAGAACTACAAGACCATCTTCACCGGAAGCGCGGCCTATCCCACGCTGGCCAGGAATATGGGCTGGGAATATGATACCTCCAAAGTCACGGTGCCGTATTTCATGGCTTCCGGTACAGGGAAATCAGACGACTCCGGCAACGACCCTGAGAAGGGCTTTGGCGGCGTTTCACCCTTGTCCGCTCTTATTGAAAATTACAACAAAGTGACCGACAGCGTCATGAAGGTCCGAGGCAGAGCCGTCGGTGCGGAGCACGAGCAGATGCTGATGCGCTCGGACGGCTACATGACCGCCTGGATGCTTTACCAGCTCGCAGGTGATGAGGAGGCAGGAAAGGTGTTCGTTGGAGAGAATGCCGAAATCCTCCATAACGCCAACTGGCAGGATGTGGAGAAGAACCAATGAGCGTGAAAAAGAAGAAAACGCTACGCGCCTTTTTAGTGGTACTCTTAGTAATACTGGCTGTCATTTTTACAGGGGTGCTCATCCTCCTTACACACACGCAAATCATTGTAGGAGCCATACAGAATCTGTCACAGGGAACTGTAAACACGAAAAACCTCTTCGAGCCTCTTCACGAGCCTTTGCAGGCAAAGAAGGATAACGGGCAGTATATCATCACGGAAATCAAGTATTCTGATGACTACCCGAACAGCTTCCTGGACATCACATATCCGGATGAGACTGTAGAAACACAGCGTCCGACTCTGATCTACTTTCACGGAGGAGGATTCTTCGGCGGCAGTAAATGCGATGGCGATCCTTTGGCAGAGGGAGACGCAACCGCTTTACTTGATGATATCTGTGCGGAGGGATTTAACCTTGTAAATATTGACTATGCATTAGTTCCTGAGTATCATTTCCCAACGCCATTGATACAGGCAAATGAAGCATTCCGTTTCCTGATGGCACATGCTGATGAATACCATCTCGATATGGAGCGTGTCGTTATGATGGGTTCTTCAGCCGGAGCAATCATGACAAGTCAAATGGGCAGCATCATCACGAACCCGGAATATGCAGCTTTACTCGGCATTGAGCCAGTGCTGTCAAGAGAACAGGTTGCTGCCCTGGTAATCGATGACGCTCCACTGGACTACGATAGTTTCTCTCTTGGCACAAAAGTGTTGATTGGGAACTATATGAAGGGGTCGATTTTCCTGAACAAAGCTGAGATCTCAAAGTATAACAACATCCCATCAGTTACAAAAGACTATATCCCCTGTGTCCTGCTTGGCAGTGAGTATTGCGTTGATATGAGAGAACTGCATGATGTGCTGCAAGCAGTTGGTGTTGAGCATATTCTGATCGATCCTCTGGCAGAGCGTGGCATACAGATGCAGCACTGCTTCGTAGCAAGTGAAAGGGAAAATGAGATCGCAAAAGATGCGTATGACAGGATGATCACTTTTATACAAGAGCGTATACAGTAGGTGTTGTATCCGAACAAGAGAAATGCCCGGGCGGGTTGTCAGTGAACTGGCAGTCTGCACCGGGCGGTTATTGTATTCTTGCAGGCAGTTAAACTTCGATATGGAGATAGCCCAAGCAAATGTCCGATATCATCTATCAGCGATTATCTGGACTTTTCCTCCCAGAGCCACTTTGCCCGAGTTTTCAAATA
Organism: Clostridiales bacterium; assembly: GCA_024684375.1. Classification (GTDB taxonomy): domain Bacteria; phylum Bacillota; class Clostridia; order Christensenellales; family Aristaeellaceae; genus RUG14130. Next base: position 1,232 of record JAIKWZ010000005.1, on the reverse strand, counting down.
GATTATAGGAATGACACCTACGGAATACAGAAGAACCCACTATGAGACAGTTAAGCGATCATCTCTGCTCCGCCAAGCAGCGTGAACACCATCGTCTTGTCCTTACCGACCGTCACATATTCCATCAGGCTGCCCCAGAGCGCTTCGTCGAATTCCGACACCGCCTCGGGCAGCTTTTTCAGTTCATCGATGAACCGCTCGAATTCGCGCCTGCGGATGCCGCGCTGCCTGATGTCTGCTGCCGCCTGGTCGCGTTCCGCTTTCGTGGCCTCGTACCGGCTGACCGCCGCATCGTAAGCTGCACTGTAGTCATCCTGGTTTTGTGCGACCCTGGCATTCCGGGCAATCAGCTCCTGTACCGCATCTGCTTCAGCGTTCAGCCGATCATCCAGTTCGCGCAGACGCTGGTCCAGTTCATCCGTTCCACCGTACATTTGCTGAACCTCTCTGAGGTCTGCCAGCAATGTGCTCCGGTCAGCAATCAGCTTGTTGATATCTCCATTCTGTATTCGACCAGGTCCTGGTGACGCAGTCTGCATGTGTCTACGGTCTCATTGATCCTCACGTGCCATATTATGGCGGTCTTTTCAAAACCGAGTTTCGACAGTATATGTATGAGCGCGGCGTTCTCAGCGTCGGTCATGGCGCTCAGTTCCCGGACGCCCAGTTCTCCCGCTTTGTCTTTAAGCGCGTATATCGCTTCCGTGCCGTACCCTTTGTTCCAGTACCCAGGCAGCAGCATAACGCCGATTTCAGCGGAATCACCAAGCAGCGTCAGGCCGCATTCGCCTATAGGCGTGCAGGTGTCTTTGAGAGTAATGATGTATTCATGACAATTATCGCCCAGACTGTTAATCCAGTCGGTTATTCCCTTGCGGTCAGTTATAAGCCCCAGTATATAACGTGCTGTCTCCGGGTCGCGCGCAAGTTTGATCATGAACTCCGCGTCGTCCTGGCATATCTTCCGCAGGGCTATCCTGCTGCTTTGTGTTTCATGCTTCATCGTCATCACACGGCCTGTCGGGAACTGCCGCCGGATCAGTATCGCCCATGGCATGCCTGTATCCACCCAGCACCCCGGTGATAAACAAGCCTTTCATCATCCTGTATTTGCCCCGGTCATGGGGGAAAAGGCACGCCAGCATATACTTTGTGTATGAGTAGCTGACGCGGAGAGTTTCATTTTCCTCCATGATCTTCTTAAATAGCAGCTGGTCGCGGGCGTTCCTGTG
>JAIKWZ010000004.1 GCA_024684375.1 Clostridiales bacterium | reverse complement strand
CAGGATGCGGACAATCGGCAAACTGGTATCGAAATGGGTGCGAATCAGGGGGCAGCACAGGTGGGCGTATTTGATTTTGAAAACAGAACCGTATTGCTGAACAGCGGCTACACGATGCCCATCATGGGACTCGGCACCTATTCGCTGGATCACGACACCTGCGTGAACTCAGTAAAAGCGCTGATCGAAAACGGCGGCAGGCTCATTGATACGGCTTACATGTACGGCAACGAGGAAGCCGTCGGTGAAGGCGTCCGCCTCGCCATGGCTGAATACGGTGTCCCCCGGAAAGAGATCTTTGTCATCACCAAGATCTATCCCAATCAGTTCAGCGATCCTGAATCAGCCATAGAAATGGCGCTTGAAAAGCTGGGCATTGGCTACATCGACATGATGCTCCTGCATCACCCTGGCAGAAATGACGTCGAAGCTTATCTGGCTATGGAAAAGTATGTCACTGAAGGAAAGATTCGCTCCCTTGGACTGTCGAACTGGTACATAGAAGAGCTGACAGATTTCCTTCCGCAGGTGAATATCATGCCCGCTTTGGTCCAAAACGAGATCCACCCTTATTATCAGGAACAGGAGGTCGTGCCATTCATTCAGGAGAAAGGTATTGTGGTGCAATGCTGGTATCCCCTGGGTGGACGGGGCTATACAAAGCAGCTGCTGACGGATGAAACGATATTTAAGCCGAAAAACGTAAGCGGCAGATCGCGTCTGAGATGAATACTAGTAGAGGTCACATCATGAGCTCATGAGATAAGGATTTGAATGGATGTGCAAAAACACCCGGCAGTTTATACACTACCGGGCAAGGAATAGTTATGAGTGTTACATTACCGACTGTTTCTGGGGCAGGGTATGCGGATTAGTGAGTATACAGTTGGACATATTTCCGGATCTACTTACCTCGGCGGGGGTGTTCAAAAAACGAGGAGAAAAAGGACTATTTGGTACTAACTACGGTTCTAAGCAGGCATGTGACTACACCGAATCAAGCTGAAAATCACAGATTTGCAGGCAATAGTGCCATGCGACGGTCAGGGGCACAAACAACGGCTAACGGTAGAAGTATGTCAACTTACTCATGAAAGGCTCACGGTTTCCTTCTTTGATGGATAAGCAACTTTCCCTTTTTGAAAGAATGCTTGTGAGGAAGGTCTAACATCACAGCCGCAAAATCAAGAATCAATCAGCAAAACCAAACGTTCAGTTGAAAAAGCCTGCTTTTGACTGCGCATGTCTGAACCTGCCTCGGGACAGAGTCATTGCCGGCCATAATCAAACATTATCGGGAGCTATCCGGATATATGCCCTAAATGCGCGTCAGCATTTGTCCGCAATTATCCACTGCTCCAAGCAAAATAAGCATGAAAAAACCGGACTTGTATGGACAAATCCGGTTTTCTTTTCACCGTGCCTGGAGGGATTCGAACCCCCGACCTTTTGGTTCGTAGCCAAACACTCTATCCGGCTGAGCTACAGGCACATTTTCTGACGAACAGAATTATTATATATCGCGATGAGGGAATTGTCAAGGACCGGGAGATGTTATTTTTTGATAAAAGCAGAGAAGGCCAATATCGGTGCTCGTTCCGAGGTGGCATATTTTGACGCGATTGGACACAGACCCGAGCGAAGCCGTGAGGCTTGAACCTGTGCCTGACAGACAGAAATGAAAAAAGCAGGCACCGCGCAATTGCGCGATGCCCGTTTGTATGTGTTGAGATTACTTGATCTCGATGGTGGCGCCGACTTCGGCGAACTTCTTCTTGATCTCCTCGGCGGCTTCCTTGGCAACGTTCTCCTTGAGGGTCTTGGGAGCTTCGTCAACAACAGCCTTGGCTTCCTTCAAGCCCAGCTCGGGGCACACTTCGCGGACGACCTTGATGACCTTGATCTTCTCGGGGCCAACTTCCTTGAGCACCACGTCGAACTCGGTCTTCTCTTCAACAGCCTCAGCGGCGGCAGCGGGGCCGGCAGCTACGGCAACGGGGGCGGCGGCAGAAACGCCGAACTTCTCTTCCATGGCCTTTACCAGGTCGGCCAGCTCGAGAATAGTCATGCCTTCAACGGCAGAAATGATCTCCTGAATATTCATGATAAACCTCCAATTAATAGTTAGGTAAGATAAGGATTATTCTTCGCCGGCCAGTTTTTTGCGGTAGGCCTCCACCACGCGGGCAAAGCCGCTTACAGCGCTCATCAGGCTGCCCATGAAGCGAGCGATAAGCACTTCCTTGCTGGGCAGCTCGGCAAGAGCCTGAACGCCTGCGGCATCCAGATAGGCACCGTCGCACGCGCCGCCCTTGATGGCGAGCTTCTTGGTCTTCTTGCCGTATTCAGCGGCGATCTTGGCGGGAGCGATCATATCCTCGTAGCCGAAAGCCACGGCGGTAGGACCCTCTAGCAGAGCCTTGAGCTGTTCTCCATAGGGAGTCTGCTCGGTTGCCAGGTGAATCATGGAGTTCTTGATAACGGTGTATTCGACGCCGGCTTTGCGGAACTCGTTTCTCAGCGCAGTATCCTCGGCGACCGTAAGACCCCTGAAATCCACCAGGACCACGGTGGACGCTTTGCTGAACTTCTCTTTTAAAGTTTCAACTGCGGCCTCCTTGGCTAATCTTGCGGAAGACTTCTTTTCGATATCGGACATTATGTTGACACCTCCATTCCCGTCCAGCGATATTGACGGTAAATAAACGCCCCTGCGATGGGCGCAAGGGCGGTAATCTCTTTCAATTATTTCAAGAAAAAACCTTCCGTCGCGCCTCGGCGGGCATCGGACAAAACGTCCGTTTTACGCTTTCGCACCCGCTGTCTGTGGCACAGGGCTTTTTTACCAGAGCATATTTTAACACCTGACATATAATTAGTCAAGTTAAAGCTTGTTTAAACCTTGAAAACGACAGGGAGTTTTTGATATAATACATGCAGCATACAATCGGAGGAGATATGCCTGCTACATACAAGGTTGCCGCACTGCTTTTAAGGTATCTTCTGGCTGCGCTGGGAGTGCTTATCGTGCTTAAGGGCGCCAATATCACATATATCGATCTAAGACGCGCCGCACGTATCAGAAAGATGGAGAACGAAAACTCCGCCGTAGCGGTCATGACATGTCTGCCGGCAGACAGGCAGGGCAAGGGCATGCGTCTTCCGCTGACCCGTTCCGGCTGCGTAGGATGCTCCGGCGGGGCAGACGTTACTGTTAAGGGCTGCGGCCTGAGAGCGCGGCATTTCGAATACGAGATCCGCAGCGGTATGATGGAGGTCACTCCGCTTCCCGGCGCGAAGGTCAACAGGCTCAACGGCGGGGGCGATACACTCTTGTTCAGGCCGGGCGAAAAACTGCTGGCGGGCAAGGGGGTTTTCTTTTTCAAGCTGATCAGGCGGGCAGCAAGGCCTGTTTCGCCTGAATACAGGCGGGTATACACAAGAAAGGGATGAAAATGGGGCTGTTTAGCCGCAAAAACGATAAAAAAGCCATTGAAGCCTACAGAAAGCTGATCTCCCGCGCATACGAAACTCCTTTGCTGGTGCTGATAATGGTGTTTCAGTTCCTGAGCATGGGGCTTATGGCGTTTAAGGACGGGGACTTTGACCTGTCCAGCCTGCTGATCGCGGTGGCGCTCCCGCTGGGGACCTGGGCACTCACATACGGCATAAGCAAGCTCATTCACGCAGACAGGGGGCTGATAATGCTCACCGCTTTTCTGGCGGGGCTGGGAGTTATCACGCTGAGAGCGGCGCTTTCCTCACCTGCAAAGGCGTTTTCACAGGCGGGTTATTTGCCGCTGGGCTGCGCTTTTATGCTGTTGGGCGCGCTGACGATACACTATATACGCGTAAATGGCGTGCTGGTCTGGCTGCTCATGGCGATATGCGCCGCATTGATGGTAATGCCCTTTGCTTTCACCACCGTTTCCAGCGCAAAAAGCTGGATAAGGCTGGCAGGATATCAGATGCAGCCATCCGAGTTCGTCAAGCCCGCGCTCGTAGTGATACTGGCTTACGGCTTTACAAGAGGCAGCAGGATCAACGACTGGTTCGTTTATGCTGTTTATTCGGCGGTGCTGTGCGTTATACTGCTTGTTCAAAGGGATCTTGGGGCTGTGCTGCTGTATTTCATGCTGACGACAGCGATGTTTACCGTAGGCACTGGCCGATGGAAGCTGGCGCTTGCGGCGCTTGTGCTGGCTGTTGCCGTAGGCGCGGTGTTCGTGTCGTTCGCCGACAGGATCCCAGGTTTCTCGTATCTTGCCGCGCGCATCGAGATATGGCGCGATCCGTGGAACAGCCAGAGGGAGGACAGCAGGCAGATCGTTCAGGGGCTGATGTCGATCTCCAGCGGAGGACTGTTCGGAGCCGGGCTGGGACTTTCCGCTGCCAGGAAGGTCGCAGTGGTGGCGTCGGACTACATTTTTGCCGCCGTATGCGAGGAATTCGGCATCGTGTTCGCTTTTGCGGTAATCTGCGTATATGTGCTGATACTTTTAAGAGGCTGCGGTGCGGCGATGAGTGCCAGAGGGAGGTTTTTCGCTTTGGCGGCCTTCGGAGGCGTGTTTGAGCTGACCAGCCAGATGCTGCTCATAGTCATGGGCAACCTGCACATAGTGCCGCTCACGGGCGTGACTCTGCCTTTCGTCAGCGAGGGAGGCAGCAGTCTGTGCGGAAGCATGCTGCTTATGGGGCTGGTGCTTGGAGTGAGCGCCCTGAATGCAAAGGACGAGTATGACGACCTCAATACCCTTGAATCAAGGGGCGGGAGGCTTAAACTGTGAAGCGGATCAGAAGACAGATCTTGGTCATGTGCGCGGTACTGACCGCGCTGAGCCTTCTGACCATGCTCGTGTTTTCCTTAAGCGTGAACGCAAACGGCACCAGATGGCTTAACCGCGCCCAAAACACCCGCATACAGGAGGCGCGCAAGACCACGCTGCAGGGCACGGTGTATGACAGCGCGATGACGCCCCTGGCTTTCAGCTCGCGGGTGGGTGAAAGAGAGTATTTAAGTGACCGGGAAGCTCGACTGTCCCTTTCTCATGTGATCGGGGACCAGAAGGGGATGAGCGCTGCGGGAGCGGAATTGCGCTTTGCCACTACGCTGCTGGGAATGACGGACAAAACAGGCGCGGATAAAACGCTGCAGACCATTTTGGGCGACGACCCGGTAGGCTATGACATAGTGCTCACCGTAAACGCTGAGCTCAACAAATACGTGCGGTCTCTGTTTCCTGAGGGCGCGCGGGGCGCCTGCGCGATCATAAACTACAAGACGGGTGAGATCCTTTCCAAGGTATCCCTGCCCGCGTTCGATCCGGCAAACATGGAAGGATGGGTCGAGGACACCGCCTATTACGACAGGGCGACGCAGTTCCGCTACGCGCCGGGTTCCGTGTTCAAGATCGTGACTCTTTCAGCCGCGCTGGAAGCGATCCCCGGGGTATTGGAAGAAAAGTTCACCTGCGAGGGCGAATGGAATTTCGCGGGCAGCGTTATCCGCTGCGCCGGAGGCACTTCACACGGTGAGATCACGCTTAAAGAGGCGTTTGCCAAAAGCTGCAACGTCACATTCGCGTCCCTTGCTTACCGCATGGGCGCAGCAAGGCTCAAAGCGGAGGCGGAAAAGTTCGCGTTCAACACGGAATTTGAATTTGACGATGTCCTTATGTACGCTTCCAGCTGCCTTGCGGCGTCAAACGGCGAAGGCGAGCTGATACAGGCGGGCTTCGGACAGGGCACTACTGCAGTGACGCCGCTGCACATGGCTATGATCAGCGGGGCGGTGGCGAACGGCGGGGTCATGATGGAGCCAAGGCTGCTAAAAGAGGTCAGGCGGCATTCCGGGCTTTTGATATCCAGGACTCAGGCTAAGGAGTATAAAACCTGCGTGAGCGACGATCTGACGCGGCAGGTGGCGCTGTATATGTACGAGGCGGTCAGGAACGGCACGGCGACCAGGGCGAGCATAAGCGGCTATACGGATGGCTACATCTGCGGCAAGACAGGTTCCGCAGAGACGTCTTCAGACAAGAACAGCCAGACCAACGCCTGGTACACGGGTTTCCTTTACGGGGATGAAAAACATCCCTACGCGATAGCGGTCGTTGTTGAGCAAGGCGGCTCGGGCGGCAGTACAGCCGCGCCAATGGCCGCCAAAGCGCTCAAAAAGGCAATAGATCTGGGATTATGATCGGGAGGTTGTGCGATGATGAATGTTCAGGAATTTGCGACTGAGATCCGCGAAAACGTGTCCCGCGTGATAGTTGGCAAAGACTACGAGATCGACCTGATTATCACAGCTATTCTGGCGGGCGGCCACGTGCTTATGGAAGACGTGCCGGGCACCGGCAAAACGCTTATGGCAAAGACACTGGCCAAAAGCGTCAACGCGGAGTTCAGGCGCGTGCAGTTCACTCCGGACCTGCTGCCTACGGACGTGACAGGTTTGAGCGTTTTGGATCGGGCTACGGGTGAATTCGTGTTCAAACCAGGCCCCGTGTTCACAAACATATTGCTGGCAGACGAGATAAACCGTGCCACTCCGCGTACCCAAAGCGCACTGCTTGAGTGCATGGAGGAGAAGCAGGTCACAATTGACGGGGAGACACGCCGCCTGCCAAGCCCTTTCATAGTCATCGCCACTCAGAACCCGGTAGAGACGCAGGGCACGTTCCCTCTGCCTGAAGCGCAGATGGACAGGTTCCTGATGCGTCTGAGCCTGGGCAGACTTACGGGCCCTGAGAACGTGGAGATGCTCAAGCGCTTCCTGGGTGAAAGCCCTCTGACGGAGCTGAGCAGCGTATGCGGCAGCGAAGAGCTGATCCAGGCAGGCAGGGAATGCGAAACCGTCAGCCTTTCCGATCCGGTCATGGAGTACATGTCTGCGCTGGTTTTGAATACGCATGCCGCCACTAATGTCATTTTGGGCGTCAGCCCCAGAGGACTGATCGCGCTTATGCGCGCCAGCAGGGCATGGGCGCTGATACACGGCAGAAGCTTTGTTACTCCCGATGACATAAAGGCCCTTGCGCAGCCGGTACTGGCGCACAGGCTTACGCTCAAAAGCGTATACGGCATGAGCGACGCGGCAAAAACCGCTATAAATGAAGCGCTGGACATGACGGAAGTGCCCACAGAGGACATAACTGAGAAATGAGCGTTCTTTGGTTAGTTGTGCTAACGGCAGTGTTTGGGCTGACCCAGGCGCTGCTGTTCAAGTGGCTCAACTTTAAAAAGCTGACATACGGCAGGTTTTTTGCTCGAAAAACCGCGTTCCGCGGAGAACAGACGGAGCTCATTGAGCGTATTCGCAACGAGAAACTGTTTCCCGTGCCGTGGCTTAGGGCGGAGAGCCGCATACCGGAGGCGATAGTCTTCAGCGCCGACGAAGGCGAAAAGCAGCAGGACGAGACCAGCGGCATGTACCATAAAAGCCTGTTTTTCCTTTCGCCCATGTGCGCCATAACCCGGCATCACAGCATCACGCTGGCGAAGCGCGGAGTTTTCGATGCGGGTGGAGTCGCGCTTACGGCGGGAGACCTGTTCGGCCTTAACAACACGACACGGCTTTTGGATCTGGACTGCCGGATAACGGTGTATCCCGCGCTGCCCGGAATGGACGATATACCTGACCCTGCCAACAAGTTCCTTGGCGACGCACTGGTCAAACGCTGGATCATGCCGGATCCTTTTCTGGTAAGCGGGATACGTCCCTACGCGCAGGGAGACAGCCTTAAGGATATCCACTGGAAGGCCAGCGCAAAAAGCGAGAACCTGCAGGTAAAGGTAAGGGATTTTACTTCAGACCCAAAGGCGCTGGTGATATTGAATATACAGATCAATCCCCGCCAGTGGGCGGCTGTGCCCGCGCACGAGGAGGAAAACGTGGAGCGCGCTATAAGCCTCGCGGCAGGGATTTGCTTAAGGGCGATCAAGTCAGGCATGAGCGCCGGCTTTGCGTGCAACGCGGAAATGCTTGGGCGTGAGAAGGCGGCCACGGGCATTTTCCTTGCCTCCGCGCCGGGCGAGGCACAATTTGAAGGCATACTGGAGACCATGGCCCGGATCGTGCTCAAGCCGGACCTGAACTTTCATACATTTCTCTCCGGACTTGAGGATGTGAGGGGAGAGGACATACTCGTTCTTTCGGATTATGTGAATGAAGACGTTGAACGCGAGATCAGTCTGCTCAGGCAAAGAGGAAATACCGTGAAGGTACTCAGCCTGTCGGGGAGGGAGATCAGATGAAGCGGCTGGGAAGAATGCTGTTCAGGGCCGCAATGTGCGTGCTTACCCTGGCGCCGATCTGCGCGGGCGGAGGCAGTTTTTTTATGGAGAGCCCGCTTAAAGCCTGCGTCTGGTTTGCCGTTCAGACGCTGATCGTCGCGATCGCGTCGCTTTTGCCGGCTTATGTCGGCTCGTACAGGATCGAAGAGGTGACATCCTACGCTGCATCCAGGAAAACAGACCCCAATCCCGACCGGGAACTGATAAGAGAAACCGTAAAATCGGGACATCGTTTTCCGATCAGGCTCGCGGTGTTTATAGTGCTGCAGGCCGCGGCTTTGGCGGCAGGGTTTATTCTGCCCGCGGAATGGTTCTTCAGCACGATAAAGCACGCAATGATGGCAGGCGCGATGGGGATTCTGGCGTTTGCGGCAATGCTGACTTTGCCGGCGGTCGATTGCGTATGGACCCAGCTGCCGGGAGTGGTGCTTGGCTTTGTCAATTACACCGTTCTGGCACTGGTCATGCATTTTGGCACGCCTTCTCAGGAAATGGAATACCTTATGGGCGCCTGCGCACTGGCTTATGTGTTCCTGGGCGGCATAAGTTTAAACAGGCAGGGGCTCTCCCTTAACTCAGGCGGCGAAGCAAAAAACAGGAAGCCCCCGATAAACGTGATCAGAAAGAACCGCCGGATAGTGATAGGCTTTGCGCTGGCGGTGTCCGCTGCCTCGTTTGTAAAGCCCATAAAATCCGCCGCGCTGTGGGTTTGGGCGCAGATAAAGGCGCTTTTGAGCCTCATCGCGTGGCTGCTCAGAGGCGGAAAGGAAGTCTCAGAGGGAAACTTAGAAGAAATAATGCAGATGAGCGGCGAAGCGGGTATGCAGTTTGCAGAACCCATTTCGGCCGCAGACGAGGAGATCGGCACCTTAAGCACTTTCGACAAGATCTTCCTCATCGCGTTTTTCGGGATCGTAGGGCTGGGGGCGCTGTGGCTGATTTTTTCCGGTTTGTCCAAACTGTCAAAAAAACTGTCGGAACTGCTTGAGCGCTTCCGCGTGCAGGCCACGCAGGGTTACTACGACGAAAAGGAAAACCTGATGGAAGGTGATGAGAACCGGCGCCGAGCCAGAGATATGCTGAGGAACAGACTCAGGGATCTGTTTAAGAGGGAAACGCCGTGGGATAAGCTGTCAGCGCGGGAAAAGGCCAGGCGTCTGGTCAAAAACCTGTACCGTAGGCATGGAGGCCGCGTGCAGGGACTTAAGCATCTCACCGCCAGACAGGCCATAGGGCAGATAAACCCCGCTTGCGCCCGCGAACTGTCGGACGTTTATGATATCGCCAGATACAGCGACCTTTCCGTTGAGGACCAGCAGGTGAACACGCTTAAAAAGGAGCTGCGATAGTGCCGGAAAAGCAGTTGAGCGACAGCCTCAAATGGAAGATAAAAAACCTTCCCGAATCACCGGGCTGCTACATAATGCGTTCGGGCGGGGATGTCATTTACGTAGGCAAGGCAAAAAACCTGAAAAATCGTGTGAGGCAGTATTTCCAGTCCAGCCGTGACCATACGCCTAAAGTAAAGGCGATGGTGGAAAAGATCGACGACTTCGATACAGTTCTGGTCGACGGCGAACTGGAAGCGCTTATGCTGGAATGCAATCTGATAAAGCGCTACCGCCCCAGGTATAACATACTTCTGAAAGATGACAAACACTACCCGTTCATCCGTATAGACCTTTCCGAGCCGTTCCCCGCGCTGAAGATCGTGAGGGAGCAGTTCAGGGACGGAGCAAAATACTTTGGACCTTATATAGGCGCTTCGGCGGTGAGAGAAGTGCTTGACACAGTAAGGAGCGTGTTCCCGGTCAGGAGCTGCAAAAGGAGCCTTAAGGAGGGAATGAAGGAACGCCCATGCCTGCACTATCAGACGGGGGAATGCTGCGCGCCGTGCGCGGGAAACGTGAGCAGTGAGGAGTATCACTCTCACCTTCAGGGCGTCATTCGTTTCCTTTCGGGGCATGACGAGGAAGTCAAAAGGCTGCTGACACAGAAAATGCTCTCCGCCTCCAACAGCATGAACTTTGAGCGCGCCGCTCTGCTTAGGGACAAGCTGAGGGCGGTGGACGACCTTATGCAGCGGCAGAAGACCCTGTCCACGGGTCAGGACGACATGGACGTGATTGCCATGAGCCCTTCCATGGAGGACATTTTGGCAGACGTGATGTTGTTCAGGGGCGGCAAAATGATCTCGTCAACTATCCATATCCTTGAGGGCGCGGCGCGGGAAGAGGCGCAGGAAGCGCTGATCCGTTTTGTCACGCAGTTCTACTCCGTCTCAAATCCGCCCGCAAGGGAAGTGCTGATCGGCATCGACCTGGCTGAGAGGGAGACACTGGAGCAACTGCTAAGTGAGACTGCGGGCAGAAAGGTCAGGCTGCACAGACCTGAGAGGGGAGACAAAGCCGCGCTCATCCGCATGGCGGAGAAGAATATTGAGGACGCGCGTATAAAGATAGAAACGCGCCGGGAAAAGCTGCTGGAGCGTACGCTTGGCGCGCTTAACGAACTGGCGTGGGAACTTGAACTGGACGAAGCGCCAAGAAGGATCGAGGGATACGACATTTCCAACACTTTGGGGCAGCAGAGCGTGGCAAGCGAAGTGGTAATGATAAACGGGGAATGCCGCCACGATCAGTACAGGCATTATAAGATCAAGACCGTGGAAGGAGCGAACGATTTCGCTTCCATGAAAGAGACCATCACACGGCGCTTTACACGGGGACTTGAAGAGATAAAACAGCGCCGAGAGCTGGACTTGCCTTTGGAGGACGGGAGCTTCTCGGATCTTCCGGACCTGCTTTTGATAGACGGCGGAAGAGGGCAACTCAACAAGGCGCTGGAAGCATTGGAGGAGCTGGGCCTTTCCATACCCGCGTTCGGCCTTGCGGAACGAGTAGACGAGATCGTGCTGCCGGACAGGGAGGAGACCATACTTCTGGACAGGCATTCTCCCGCCCTACACCTTATTGAGAGGCTCAGAGACGAGGCCCACCGTTTTGCCATAACCCACCACAGGAAGCTGAGACAAACCAATTCCATAGCCTCACGCCTCGAAAAGGTGCCGGGCATAGGACCGGCCAGAAGAAAAGCTATACTCAGCCATTTTAAGACTGTGGAGGCGCTCAGAAGCGCAAATGCGGAGGAGATTGCCCGGGTAAAAGGAGTGGGGGACTCATTCGCTAAAGCGGTTTACGCTTTCCTGCACGAAAACGGACCGGCGGAGTGACCGCCGGCCCGTTAAATATTCTCGGATCTATACGTATCTTTGCGTTTCAACGTCGATTATGCCGCGAGTGGTGAGCCTTAAAGTGGGGATGACCGGCAGGCTCATGAAGGAGAGGGTCATAAACGGGTCTATGCCGTCGCTTACACCAAGCCTGTGGGCGGCGGTTTTCGCGTTTTCCAGGCGCTGGTTGACTTCGTGTATAGAGCTGCCGCTCATAAGACCCGCGATCTCCAGAGGCAGTTCCGCAAGCACTTTGCCTTTTTCCACAACGCAGATGCCGCCATGCAGTTGCGTGATGCGGTTGGCGGCAGCGGCCATGTCCGCGTCATTTTCGCCCACAACGATTATGTTGTGGCTGTCGTGTGACACGCTGGTGGCCACTGCGCCGCTCTTCATTCCGTAACCTTTCAGGTAGCCCAGCCCTATGTGGCCGGTATTCCTGTGGCGCTCGATAACTGCGATCTTAAGAATGTCTTTTTCTGTATCAACTTCGTCGGAATATCCCTCGTCGGTGGTGATGATCTCGCCCTTCACCATGCCGATGATTGCCTTGCGGCGCGGATCGAAGAAACTGGCAGGCGTCAGCTCGTTGACGCGGAAGGTATCCAGCGCCTGCTGACGCAGGTTTTCGTCGATCTCCGGACACTCGAAGTCGAGCACCTGGCCGTTTGAATAGCGCAGGATGCCTTTTTTGTAGACTTCCAGCACGTTGAACTTCTCCAGATCATCCACCAATATCAGGTCGGCCAGGTAGCCGGGGGCAATGGCGCCCTTGTTGTTCATAAGGAAATACCTGGCGGCGTGGTGGCTGGCGACCTTGAGCGCGATTATCGGGTCCACCCCGGCGGCTAAGGCCTTTTTGACTATGCAGTCGATGTGACCCTCGCTGAGCAGGTCGTTGGGATGCCGGTCGTCGGTAGCGAACATGCAGCGGGAATAGTACTGCTTGTCAAGAAGCGGAAGCAGCGCGTTCAGGTTCTTGGCTGCGGTCCCCTCACGGACCATGATAAACTGACCTTTGCGCAGTTTTTCAAGCGCCTCCTCAGCCGTGGAGCATTCATGGTCTGAATAAACGCCTGCGGACATATAAGCGTTGAGCGCGTTGCCTGTAAGCCCCGGCGCGTGGCCGTCGATCTTTTTGTGGTGGCTTTGGGCGGCGACGATCTTTTCGATGCAGTCGCTGTCACCGGCTGTTACGCCGACATAATTCATCATCTCGGCCAGCCCCAGCACACGGCCGTGCTCGTAGAAGGAATCTATCGCGCGGTAATCCAGTCTTGCGCCGCTTTCGTCCAGGGGAGTAGACGGTACGCAGGAGGGAAGCATAAAATGAACGTCGACAGGCAAGCCCTCCGTGGCTTCGATCATGTATTCTATTCCGTCCACGCCCATGACATTGGCGATTTCATGCGGGTCGCAGATAACGGTGGTAGTGCCGTGGGGGAGTACCGCGCGGGCAAACTCCGCAGGGGACAAAAGTGTGCTTTCCAGATGGATATGGGCGTCTATAAGGCCGGGCAATACCAGCTTGTCGCTTACGTCAACTTCCTTTATGCCGGAGTATTCGCCCATGCCCACCACGAGCCCCTCCGCGACGGCGATGTCGCCGCGACAGAATTCGTTGGAGAATACGTTCAGGTAACACGCGTTTTTCAGCACCAGGTCGGCTTTTTGGCGGCCTGCGGCCACGTCTACCACCCGGAGCTTTTTTTGGAGCTTGCGGTTGATCTTTCCGGTAAAGCTCTCTTTTAACCCTGCCATTTAAACCTCCTACAGACTGCGAATGAGCCTGACACAGCGGGCGAGCAGCTGTATTTCGCCCCACAGCATACTGTCGATCCTGAGTTCCCTGTCATATGACTGAAGCATGAGATGAGACGAATCCAGCTTTTTTATGCGCCTGACCAGCCGCTTTCCGCCGTAATGCACCAGCATGAACGCGTCGTCGACGGGTGTTTTTTCGGGTACGCACAAAAACAGGTCTCCGGCGCGGACCTGGAATCCGCTCAGCGAGCCGTCAGGAACGCGGAAAAGAGTGACCTTGTCCGGGGTGCCTCCCTCGATCTTGCCGCCAACGACCGGAAAGAGCATGTGGTCTATCACAAGCCCGTTTTCGTCCAGTATAGGCACGCGCTTGACTACGCCTCCCAATGCGTCCAGCCAAGCTGCGGAGCTTTCCTCGTCCTGTTCGGAGACCTTTTCGGGGCTGCTTGGCTTTTCGACAGGGATGATGTAGGGCCTTGGACGGGGCCGCGGCTTTTCCTCAACGGCGTTGAAGGTATCTATCTCGGTGGACATGCTCTCTGTCACGCCACAGGCCTTAAGCAGGCGTTTGACCTGGTCGTCGGAAGGTATGCGCCTGCCGGATTCCACTTCTTTTATAAAGCTCTCGGCAAGGCCGGTCTTTTTGGCCAGCTGCTTTTCTGTGAGCTTGTACTTCAATCTGTTGGAGCGTATCGTATCTCCCATGCGGCTCATAGGGACTGCCTCCGGAATAATATGTCAGGGAAGTGTTTTATAAAGGAGCTACTGCTGGACCTTCTCAGCAAGATCCTTGACTGTCTGATAATATCTGCTGCCGTCTTTCTGGCCGAAGGTTGCGCGAAGGCTGTTGTAAGCGGTGCGCATATCCTTGCTGGTTGAGAAGATCTCAGCGATCTGATGAGCACGCTCTTCGGGTATCCCCGCCTGTACAAGCAGCGCGACCTCATCGGAGACAGGCTCGTTTTGAGAAACAGGCTCGTTGGCAGACAGCTCGAGGGCTTCCTGCGAAGGGGCGGGGACTTCTTTCGCGGGCATGGCCTCGACCAGGAAGGTGCCCTCCTCGCTTTCCTCAAACCTGAAGGCGTCGCCGTACTGCCTGCGTATGTAGTCCATGGGCTTCCGGTGGGAACGCTGCTGGTCTACACGGTAGTCGTTAAGTCCGTTGAGCGCTGTAAACAGCTGGGATGAGGGGACTTTTCCGCCGAAAGTAGTCAATTGCTCTTTAATGAAGGCGCGGATGACCTGGGCACGTCCCGCGTGGGTGGATTCGGGTTTTGACTCGGGCTTTGCCTGGGACTTGGCCGCTTCCTGAGGCTTGTCCAGAGGCTTATCCTGAGCCTTGTCCTGGGGTTTTTCCTGCGCCTGCGGTCTTTCCTGCGGCTTTTCAGATGTTTCCTGCGGTTTTGCAGCGGCGAGGGCGGGCTGCTGCGGCTTGGTCTGAGCGGGCTTGGCTGTTTGCTGGGGCTTAGGCTGCGGTTTGGGCAGCGAAAGCGTCACAAAAGCGGAACAGGCGGTTTTCCAAAGCGGGTTCGCCTTTTCCGTGCCCATGCCTATGACCTCCTGACCGCAGCTCCTCAAGCGTACTGAGAGGGAGGAAAAATCAGAGTCGGAAGAGGCGATTATGACCGTGTCGCACTTTCCGATGAGATCCATCGCGCCTATTACCAAAGCGATATCAGAGGAGTTTTTGTATTTGGACGGACGTATGGTGAGGTTTGGATGGATCGCGTACCTGAGTACGGGCTCTACCCAGCTGTTGAGCGCCTGCGCGGCGCCATAAAGCTCCTTATAAACCACATCACCCAGCTTGGAAGCGTGCGAGAAAATCTGTTCGGCAAACACTGGCTGAACGTTTTCAGCGTCTATGAGTATGGCTATTTTCACAAAAATCGGTTCCTTTCGTAACGAATATCAGTATGGATACTCAGCAGCATGCAGAGGTATAGCGGGCAAAACTTCAAAGAAGCGCTCCTGAAAAAGCTTCAATTTGGCAAAGTACGTCTCGCTGTCCCCTTCGGCTGAATGGAAGACATCGAAAGCGGCTAAGTACAGTTCTTCGTCCGATACGCCAAAGATATTGGCCTGTCCTCCCGGCTTGAAAAAAGCGGACAAGTCGCTGTCGGGATAGATCTCAACATCAGTGAGCATGAGGTCGCTCAGACGGCGGCCTGGAGACCTGACAAGCTGATCAAGATCCGCGGCGCTCAAAGGCTGGAGCGTCAGTTCAATGCCTGCCAGGGCAAGCTGTCTGACAAGGAGAGTATCAAGCGCTTCTTCGTCGATGGTGCCGTCATCGGTATAGGAGAGGATCAGGCTCAGCCTTACCGGCGCTCCGCCAACCAGTTTGCAGCGAGTGCCGTCATTTACGCCAGTGTAGGCTTCTCCGTCTTCATTCACCGTCCAGCCATCTTCCTCAAGCAGCTGAATGGCCTGACTCAAATCGCTTGCGTAAGGCCAGGCCAACTGATTGGCAGGATCAGCGCGGAAACCGTTGACTTCATCATTTGACGCGGCTTGAGAGACAGCAAGCAGGCCATCCATGTCCAGACACAGAGCGATGGCTTTTCTGACGGAAGCGCTCACCAGCGTTTTTCTCTCGCAGGCAAAACTCAAACATGTGTACACTTCAGGCAGAGGCGATGAAGGGAGGGCAGGAGATGCGGAAAAGGGATTTTCAGCCAAAGTGAGCGTTTCCCCGTCATAGCTGACAAAACAGTACTCTCCGGAGCTGACGATTGGGTGTGACAGGTAACCGGTCAGCGGGTCGAGCAGGACATTTCTCAATGACTGGACCGTAAACCCGCCATCGAGATACCCTTCCTTTGACGCGATGTAAGCTCCGTCGCCAATGTCGTATACGTCAAGTCCGGGGAACAGCGCCGACACAGGAAAGGGCGTAACGCTCAGCAGCCCGGTCTCGAAGAAACAGGGCAGGCAATCGTTAGAGAGCGTCAGTTTAAGTTCAAGCTCTCCCGGCAGATTGACTCCGGCAAACACGTCTGTCTTGCCTGAATGGTATTTGTCCCAGCCCATTAGATAGCTGTAGGCACTGCCTTCTATCCCCAGTTCATCCATTTGGGGGGAAGCAAGCAAAAGCAGGCTGAAGGCGTAATCCCTTGCCGTGACCGGGCTTCCGTCGGAGAAGCGCAGACCCTGATTGAAGCGGATACAGTATTCTCTGCTTCCGTCAGGCAGATCGGAAGCAATGATCTGACTGACCACAGATTCGTTTATACCATACTGTAATTGCGCTTCGTCCCAGTACACGGGACTGAGACCGTTCAAAAGTCGGCGGGCCATTGCGTCGGCAGGCGTGCCTCCCCAAAGTGAAGAGAAAAACGCGCCATCCATAGGGGCGCTTATTGTTTTTTCTTCCGCGGAGGCATCACAGACCCCAACGGCGCAAATGAGCAACAGCGCGAGAAATACGCGCAGCAGCCTTTTCATAAAGCCCTCCAAATGCATGTGAGTATTCATACACATTCTAATTTTACCACATAATCAATGTAGAAAAAGGAAGATATAATATGATTTTACAAAAAAATAGCAAAAAAAACGGGAGGAACGCCCTCCCGACCTTATTTAGTGCATAAACAGCCTGCTTAGACTGCTTTCAAAGCCGCCATCCATTATGGCGGAGACCTGCCTTGCCAACGCTTCGGGACGCTGGCTCATGCCTTCGGAGATCCACCTTAATACTATGCCCATAAGCGCGTAGGAATAAAAAGCGCACACACACTCTTTATCGTCCCGGTTTGCTCCCGCTCCGTAGGGAGAGCCATCTATTGCAGGCATAAGCAGCTTCTGAAACTCACCCAGTATGAAACGCTCCAGAAACTCTCTGTTGAAGGACGATTTAAGGCTCATAAGCAGACGCTTCTGAGGTTTAAGGGCATTAAGCATTTCCATAAAGCGCTGCTGCCATCCCATAACACTGCTGTCTTGCCCAATGGCCTGTCCCAGCTCGCTTTCCAGCGTCCAGCCCGCAAGGTCATATATGTCGCGAAAGTGGTAGTAAAATGTCATTCGGCTGACGCTGCACCGGGCAGTGATGTCTGAAATGCTGATTTTGCCTATGGGGCGCTTTTCCAGCAGCTCCAAAAGCGCGTCTGACAAACGGCGTTTGGTTTCGTCGGATTTCATATACCCTCCTGATCAGGCCATGAGACTTTCCGGGCAGTGGACGTGCATTCTGATCATGGGCACGGCCATCTGAAGCCTGGATTATTGAACACGGTGTTGACTGTAACGACTGAATGAATTATAATAATATCAATATCTGTTTTCAATATACAATTCTTAGCCAATTCGTTCATTATTGTACAGTGTTCAAACCAGGAAGAGATATTGAACTGTGCGATCAATATTTGTTCAGAATGGAGGCGTTAATTTTTGGAAAACAAGCCCCGCAGTGAAGACAGGCGAGTCAGGCGTACGAAGAAGCTGCTGGCACAGGCGCTCACCTCGCTTATGGGACAGAAGCAGCTCAAGGACATCACAGTCAAGGAGCTAACCGAGAAGGCAGATATGAACAGAGGCACCTTCTATCTGTACTACAGGGATATTTTTCAGATGCTTGAAAGCATTGAGGACGAGCTGCTATCGTCGTTGAACTTGATACTTGACGAAAAACTTGGGGAGACGCCGCCCAACGAACGGATGCTGATCGAGCTGTTTGAGTTTATCCGCATGAATCAGCAGATAATGGACGTGCTATTATCCTCCCGAGGGGACATATGCTTTTTACACAAGCTCAACCGATTGATTAGGGAAAAGTGCATATCCATCTGGGGGATAACCAGCGAGCGCGAAGGAGAGTTTGACTACAACTATTATTTCGTCGCTTTCGGCTGCATGGGACTTGTGAAGGCCTGGATAAACAAGGGCTGCGTAGATAGCAGCGAAAGGCTTGCGAAACGTGTCAACGGCATACTGGAAGGCCAGTTGATTAAAAGGACTGCGACCTGACCTCGAAAGCAGGAATCAGCCTGGCCGGCGTGGAAATATACACGCGTCAGGTTAAACCGTGTTCCTGTGTCTTAATCAGAAATAAAACCAAAGGGGAGGCCTTATGAAAGAGCTTTTTGAAAGATTCATTCGCCTGAAAACGCGCGTTGCCGGTAACAGGGAGCAGAGGGGATTCGAATATTCCTTTGGCCGAACCATGCACGAAAGGGACGGCATAACGCCTATGACCCGTTGGAATGAAAGGATACTGAGTGAGGCGGAATTTGCTCTCAGACTTAGCGAGGCGAACGGCTGGTCGTATTCAAAAGAGACGATACGCTGCCTTGAATACCTTGAAGCGGCGCTGGAACAGGACGGAGTGCTTACTGACAGGGCATGCGAAGAGGCTGAAAAACTGCTCATGCCCCTTGCGGACGCCGCCAAAAGCTATAAACTGATTCTGACCGGACACGCGCACATAGACATGAACTGGATGTGGAGCTGGCAGGAGACCGTGGCGGTGACGCTGGCTACATTCACCACAATGTGTGACATAATGGACGAGTATCCGGACTTTACTTTCACGCAGTCTCAGGGCTCGGTGTATAAGATCGTTGAGGATTACGACCCTGAGCTCATGCGCCGCATAAAGCAGCGCATAGACGAGGGCAGGTGGGAAGTGGCGGCAACCAGCTGGGTCGAGGCGGACAAAAACATGCCCTCCGGTGAAAGCCTGCTCAAACACATAGAACTCACCCGCAAATACCTTAAAGAGGTCTGGGGGGTAAAGCAGTTTGACCTGGACTTCGTGCCGGACACATTCGGGCACGCGCTTACGATACCGGAGATCGACTCCTTCGGAGGAGTCAAGTATATGTATCACTGCCGCGGAAATGACCTGGACGAGTACCTGTTCCGCTACAGAGCGGCTTCCGGAGCAGAGATTCTGGTGCTTAAGGAGGCCAACTGGTACAACGGCAGCATTAAGCCGCATATCGCCCACGGCCTGTTCGACATAGTAAAGCGGCAGAGCGGGCTCAAGACAGGCATGGTGGTCTACGGGGTCGGCGACCACGGCGGCGGACCTACCCGCAGGGATGTGGAAGCTGCTCTGAGGATGCAGAAGTGGCCGGTATTCCCGACTATTCGCTTTGGAGGCCTCAGGGATTATTTCAGGGACGCGGAACTGGTCAGGGACAAAACACCCGTTATGACGGAGGAGATGAATTATTTCGCCCCTGGCTGTTACACTACTCAAAGCCGCATAAAGCGTGGAAACCGCCGTATGGAGAACGCGCTCATCGATACACGCGCGCTTATCGCGCTGGCGAGTTCAAAGACAGGATTTGCCTTTGATGTTTCTATGCTGGACGCTGCCCAGAGAGATGTGCTGTTTACTCACTTCCACGATATAATCACCGGCTCCTGTGTACAGGATTCCAGAGAGTGGGCGATGGGGCTGTACCAGAAGGCAGCGTCAGTTACCAACACGCTTTCGCAAAGAGCGATGAGCGCTGTATGCAAAAACCTTGACACCGCGAGCCTTAAGGTGTTTTCGGCGCCTGAGGATGTAAGCTTCACCCAGAGCGAAGGAGCCGGGGCAGGCTGGGGCATAGAAAGCTTTAAAGGAACTCCTGCGCCCGAAAGAGGTAAGGGGACCAACCGTGCTTTCGCGCTGTTCAATACGCTGCCATATGCCCGCAAGGCGGTGTGTGAGCTGACAGTGTGGGACTGGCCGGGAGATATTGACCGACTCTCCGCCTGCGGTAAGGACGGAAAGGAACTCAGGCTTCAGCTGCTCGACAGTCAGCCGCAGAAGTATTGGGATCACATGTATTTCCGGGTACTTGTCGAAGCTGAGGTGCCTGCTCTGGGCTATACCACGATCGGGTTGTACCAGAGGCAGGCGGAAACATATCCTTCGCTGTTGCTTGAACCGGAACGCACCAGCCGCTTCTATGACGACAAAGTGCTGGAAAACGGAATCATCCGCGCGCGTGTGGACAGCAAAACGGGCAGACTGACTGAGCTGATCGACCTTGCCAACGGCGTGAATCTGCTCGCTGACGGCGAAAGCGCGGGATTGTGCGTGCTGGAAACCGAGTGCTCGACATCTAATGCATGGAATATCGGCAGGACGCTGAAGGAGACTCCGGCGGAGCGCTGCGTTGAGCTTAAAACGCTGACTTCAGGCAAACTCAGGCAAAGCGTGAAGGCGACATACCTGATGGATGGGATATGCCGCGTTCCGTCCAAGGCTGAGGTCACATACCACCTGGACGCGGGCAGCGACACTCTGAGGCTGGAGCTGAAGGTGGATTGGCAGGAACAGGGACACGAAACGATTCCCGTACTCAGCTACCACTGCCAGCTTAAGGGTCTCACAGGGGCGTTCGAATGCCTTATTCCTCAGGGCAGGATAACCCGCAAAACGCTCAATAACGATATTCCCGCTTTCGCCGTGACAGCCTGCTCAAAGCTGGGCACCGCGCTCACGCTGACCAGCGACTGCAAATACGGCTACAGACTCAGGAATGACGGACTGTCACTGACGCTCATCAACTCTTCAGTAAACCCCGATCCGTATCCGGAGAGAGGCATACATGAAATAAACCTGTTCTTGAGAGCAGGTGAGACCAAGCAGCCGGAGGTCACCGCCGATCAAGCCAATCATCCTATACTGTACCAGTCTTTATCGCCTCATACGGGCAAGCTTCCGGCTGAGGCAGGGCTGTTAAGGGGGATTAAAGGCTCCATAGCCGTGACGAAGGTAGAGACAACGGACACGGGCCTGGTCATCAGGGGATACGAGACTGAAGGCAAGGCAGGGGAGGCTGAGGTGGAATTTGCCGTGCCGGTAAACGCGGCTTACAGACGTACGCTCAAAGAAAACGAGCAGACTGAGTATCTGCCCCTCAAGGATGGACGCGTGACGTTCCCGGTGCGCGCCCACGGGATCTGGATGATAGAAGTAAGATAGAGAAAAAGCTAAAAAAACCGCCCCGAAAGTCCCAACTTTCAGGGCGGCGTTTTTATACCTGCTGGCGTTTCGCTTCCATAAGCAGCAGCAGCGCCATTGATTGGCCGTAGGGCTGGGCGTTTATGCGGATGTTCCGGTAATAATCCAGGCTGTCGCTTAAGCAGGTGCCGGCAGAAACGTCCTTGAGAAGGCCGTTTTCGTCTATGCGGGAGAGGATGGCGTGAAGCCCCATGAGCGCCGTTTCGCGGTAGTCTGCGCCCAGGTAGCCCAGCCTTACCGCCTTCAGCAGCCCGTAGGAGAAGCCTGCGGTAGCGGAAGACTCCAGGTAACTCTCAGGCTCATTTATCAGGGTGTGCCACATGCCGCTTTTGTCCTGAAACCTTTTTAGCGCTTTCGCCTGAGTCTCAAGCGCAGAGAGCAGGAACCATTTCACTCCGTCGGAGATACGGGCCATGTCCAGATAATCCACCAGCCCCGCGGTGAACCAGGCGTTGCCGCGTCCCCACAGCGCTCCGGCGTAATGATGCCGGCCGTCAAAATTGAAACCGTGGAACAATAGGCCTGTGCTTGTGTCCGTGAGGTACTTGATGTGCACCAGGAACTGGCGCACGCTCTCCTCGGTCATGTCGGCGCGGCCGAGCAGCTGCCCCATACGGGCGATGAACAGCACGGTCATGTAAAGCGTGTCGTCCCACAGCTGCATGTAATTGTCGGAATCTATCGTGATATGCTGAAAACCGCCTTCTTCCGTTCGGGGGAGGGATGTCATGGCGTATTCCGCCCACTCAATGCAGGTATCAAGATAGTCTGTCCTTCCGGTGAGCTCGTACAGATAGCTTAACGTGAGCAGAGGGCACATGCTGTTGATGTTTTTGACTGGCTGGCGGTCCAGACGCTCGTCAAACCAGCGGGTCAGGTAATCGAGGATGGCCTTGTCGCCGCTGTCGCGGTAATACTCATACAGGCCGTACAGCGCCACGCCCTGAAACCAGTCCCAGGCGTCCATAAAATGAGCGCCGTCCCGGGAGGTGAACGCCGCGGGATTGTTTTTATCGGTGATCCCGCCGATTATCCTGCTTATGGCAGCATCCAAAACGGCTTTCTCCATTTCAGCTCCTCCTATGAAAAACTCAGCGTAAAGGAATGATCGATCGGAGTCTCAAACGTGAAACATACGCCGAACACCCCGTCCGGGACCGGTACACTGCCCCGCATCTGTTCGCCGTAAGGCTCGTTGAACGCGCCGCCCCGGATGAGGAGCGCCCTGCCGTCGTTGTAACGGTACTTCGCACACTCGCACTTCTGGTACATATAATCACCTTCGCGGGCGCGGAATTCGCTGTCGCCGGTCATATAGTGTCCGCCCGGCTCCAGCAGCATTTCAAGCTTGCACAGCACGTGTTCTATCCCTTCGGTCATTATTCGCGCTTCCAGCCCGCAGCCGGTGAAGCGTACGCGTATGCGGATTATGTAGTCCTGCATGAACACGTCCGGACGCTTCGAGTGATCCATTTCCCTCCAAACAGTTGTAGATGGCTTTTCGGGCAGAGGACCCTTGTAACCCCAGCGGCAACGGTAGGTGAGTATGAATGCGTCGCCGTCTTCGGTGATGCTTTGTGCCTCAAACTGCCCCTTGGCGTAAAACGTGCCGCAAAAGCGCAGCCCGACCCAGTGGTTCAGAAGCTTGAGCTTGGCAAACATAGGGTTGCCTTGTATCAGGGTCAGAGCCGTGTCGCCCTTGCGCATCCTCACGACACCGCTTTTCTCAAAATGCTTTACAAAATCGCTGCACGGCGGAGTGCCTTCCGTCTGCATGCAGCTAACGTCAAGCTCAGTGTCAAGCAGCACGAAGGGCAGGTATTCGAACGTCGGAAGCGCTTCACGGGGTGCTTTTGAAGCCGCCCAGCACAGAGAGCCAGCGCTTTGCTCAAGCATCCGGTTCGCTATCCAGATAAACTCCGCGTCGCGGGTCTTAAGGGCCATGTAAAGGTACAGCCCGTAATAAATGCGCCAGTCTGGCGTGGTGCCCGCGTCCTGCCGGGTAGAGTTCATGGTGTTGATGGTCAGGTCAGGCTCAAAGTACATAGTCATCATTTTGAGGTTGCGCTTAACATGATCCAGCAATTCGGGCATGCCGCCTGCCTCGGCCATGATTATCAGAGCCCGGTCGCAGATGACGTTGTACGTGCCGCTTGAACGCTCGGTAAACTCGCCTTCCTCGTCGCAGTCTATCCCTTCTTCCAGCAATTTGTGCAGTTTTTCAAGACAGGGCGCATGACCAGTGATCCTGTACAGCAATGCCAGCGCGGCGCTCATTACCCATCTGTGGTTGGGAGTGTGGAAGCCGCCTGCGACGACCCCTCGGGCGCAGTTTTCCAGATATTGGTTTATGAGCGCCCAGACCTCGTTTTCAAGAGGTGTCTTCAGGGTATTTGCCTGCATGAGCAGGGCAATGGGACCGATGGTGCCTACGGTGAACGAGGTCTCAGCTCCGTCGTGAAAGTTTGTTTCCAGCAGGTCCATCGTGCCGTCTTCGTGCTGGAGCCTGAGAGCATAGCTTATGGCGGGAGCAGCTCTTTTCAGCATGAGCTCGTCATGATAATACTGTTGTCCTTCGCAGTAATACGCCAGCAGGAAAGAGCGGGCGGTATACAGCGCGTAATGGGGGTTGGTGTATCCTCCCGCGACGCCCTCCATGGTGCCGTAAAAGCGGCTGGAAAGGTCGAGACACTGGCGCCGGAGGGCATCGGAAGCCGCATCCTCGACGCCTTTGAGCCAAAGATCCCTGTGTGTGAACATAGCGCGTTCTCCCAAAAAGCTAAAGAAATCTCATGATTATTATACAACACGGCTGCCAATATAACAAGGCTCAACTAATCAGCGCAGTTACTTGCCTAACAGTGTAAAAAACTATAGGAAATGCGAGGCAGACCCTGTAAATTCCGCTGTTTGGCTTGACAATCGACCGTCTTTTTTTTATAATAAAAATGATTGTTTGACATTATTGGAGGACTCTGCAGTGGGCTACAAGGAAACCGCCGATAAAGTGCTCGGGATGCTGCAAAGGGCGGACGGAAACGACCCGTCCCGCGGACATCTCACCATGAACAACTGGGAATGGCCTACCGGCGTCGCCCTGTACGGAATATACAAGACATATCAGTTAAGCGGCGATACAAAGATCCTTGATTATCTCACTTCCTGGTACGACGATATGCTGTCGCGCGCCCAGAAGCCTCATAAAAACGTTAATACCGTTGCTCCGGTGCTGGCGCTGACCTGCCTGTACCAGGAAACAAAAAACGAAAAGTACCTCCCCGTGATAGAGGAGTGGCTTTCCTGGGTGCTCAACGACATGCCGCGCACGGAATACGGCGGGCTTCAGCATTGCACCGTGTGGAACAAGCATTACCAGCAGCTCTGGTGCGACACGCTGTTCATGGTCGGGCTGTTCCTGGCCAAAGCGGGCGTGGTGCTGGGCAGGCAGGAGCTTGTCGACGAGGCCGAATACCAGTTCCTCATTCATATCCGCTATTTGCAGAACAAGGTCAACGGCCTGTTCTACCACGGCTGGACGTTTGACCGAAGGCATAATTTCGCCGAGGCGTTCTGGGCCAGGGGCAACGCCTGGTTCACCGTGTCCGCGATCGAGCTTTACGACATCACCAAAAGCAGCAGCGCCGCCATGCGCATGATAAAAAGCGCTTGGCAGGATCAGGCGCTGGCGCTGTGGAAGTATCAGCGCGTCAACGGCCTGTATACTACGCTTATCGACGTGGAGGAGACCTATTGCGAGACCAGCGCCACCGCCGCTATCGCCTACGGTATACTCAAGGGCGTGAGGCTGGGCTGGCTGGATCAGGAGGTTTATGGGCCTATGGGCATGCTTTCCGCTCAGGCGGTGCTTGACCAGATAGACGATACCGGCGCGGTGCAGGGCGTGAGCGGCGGCACGGGGATGGGCCACGATCTCCAGCATTATAAGGACATCATAGTTACGCCCACCGCTTACGGCCAGGGGCTGACCTTCCTTATGCTGACTGAGCTTATGCAAAGGGAATAGAAAAAACTGACTTTACAGAGGCTGAAGCGTTACAGAGGTTTAGCCGCACACTTAAAGGCCGTTTCCTTTTTGCAGCGGTTGTACAAAGCAGCAAAGCATCGTTCTTACCGAAACGCCCATACTAATAACGAAAGGTTGGATCCGAATGAGCACCAAAGCGATAGAGCGTAAAGCTCTGTACGGGAGCGGCGCAAAGTACTGGCGGACACTGTTCTCAGAAGTAAAGCGGGACAAGTGGCTTTACATGCTGTTGCTGCCAGGTCTTGTGTACTTTGTTGTTTTCAAGTATCTGCCCATGTTCGGCATTCTCATTTCATTTGAGAACTATAACCCCTATACGGGTGTGCTTGGCAGCTCATGGGTAGGCATCAAGTGGTTCAGCTACTTCTTCTCTTTCAAAACATGGGTCGACTACCTGATAAACACTCTGATCCTCAGCTTCATGAACCTGGTGCTGTACTTCCCGGCGCCGATCATTCTCGCGCTTTTGCTCAACGAAATGCGCTCGCTTCAATACAAAAAGCTGCTGCAGACGCTTTTGTACGTGCCGCATTTCATCTCCATCGTTATCGTGGTTTCGATCACGTTCGTTATGTTCGGGCCAAGCGGAATCGTGTACAAGCTCACCGAGAAGATCCTTGGAACTGCAATCAACTACATGGGTTCTCCGAATACTTTCCGCTGGATGATCATCGGCCAGACCATCTGGAAGGAGACCGGCTGGGGCACCATAATCTTCCTTGCCGCCCTTACGAATGTCGATACTCAGCTGTATGAAGCAGCCATGGTGGACGGCGCCGGGCGCCTGCGCAGACTGTGGCACATAACCCTGCCCGCCATCCGCTCCACCATCGTGCTGATGCTGATCCTGCGCATGGGCAGCGTGCTGGATACGGGCTACGACCATTTGATCCTGATGACGAACCCTCTCAACTACAAGGTTTCCCAGACCCTGGACGTGTTCGTGTACCAACAGGGCATACAGGCAGGTCAGTTCTCATACGCCTCTGCCATCGGCCTTATGAAAGCCGTGGTGAGCGTGAGCATGGTACTGACCTCCAACAAGATCGCGCACCTG
Organism: Clostridiales bacterium; assembly: GCA_024684375.1. Lineage (GTDB taxonomy): Bacteria > Bacillota > Clostridia > Christensenellales > Aristaeellaceae > RUG14130. Next base: position 26,174 of record JAIKWZ010000004.1, on the reverse strand, counting down.
CTGGGCGAGCAGGGTCTGTATTAAAAGGGAGGCTCTGTTATGGCACAGCAGACAGCAGTTATCGATAAGAAAGCCAAAAAAAGGCTGGAGAGCTCCGGACCGGTCGGCCAGCACGCCACTGTAGGCAGCAGAGTGTTCGATACGTTCAATTACATTATCCTCACTCTCGTCGCGGCGACTACGATCCTGCCGTTCGTATACATCATTGCGGCGTCCTTCGCCACCGAGTACGAAATAAACACCCGTCCTTTGTTCTTCTTCCCGCATGATGTGTCGTTTAACGCTTACGAGTACATCTTCTCATCCAATAAGATACTCAGAGGCTTTGGCAACTCCGTGTTCATCACGTTAGCGGGTACAGCCATAAACCTGTTTTTCACCGTGACCATGGCCTATGCCATATCCAAACAGCGCTTAAGGGGCAGGAACTTCTTCCTCAACCTGGTCATAATCTCCATGTTCTTCTCCGGCGGTATGATCCCGGGCTACATAGTCGTAGCCAACGTGCTGAAGCTCAAAAACACGTACTGGTCAGTGCTGTTGCCCGGCGCCATCAGCGCGTACAACATGATGATAGTCAAAAACTTCTTCCAGGGCATACCGCAGGAGCTGGAGGAATCCGCATCCATAGACGGCTGCAACGACGTGGGCGTTTTGATAAGGATAGTGCTGCCACTGTCGCTGCCTGTGCTGGCCACCTTCGGTCTGTTCTACGCGGTGGGTCACTGGAACAGTTACTTCTCCGCCATGATCTATATGACCAGCACTCCCGAAAAGTGGCCTTTGCAGGTGCTGCTGCGCGAGATCATCATACTGGCTACGGGCTCGGCGGGCGATATGTCCAACATGGACCCCGAATTCGTAAAGCCTCCGGAGCAGTCCGTGAAGATGGCCGTTATCGTAGTTTCCACCGTCCCGATAATGTGCGTGTATCCCTTCCTGCAGAAGTACTTCGTGAAGGGCGTCATGGTCGGCGCGCTGAAAGGCTAAAACTGACGGCAAACAAAGGTTATCCGCGGCGGAAGCTGCTGACAAGATAACAAATCATAAAGGAGGAAACCCTTAATGAAGAAACTGGTTGCCCTTATGCTGGCGCTGGTGATGGTTCTGACCGCCATGAGCATTGCCGTGGCCGAGGAAGAGCCCTTTGTAGTCACCGTGCTGCTGCCCCAGTTCCCCTCTGAGATCGATTTCCAGCAGGAGAACAACCCCATTTTTGACTACATCGAAGCCCAGACCGGCGTGAGACTGCAGATCAAGTGGGGCGCCAACGATCAGTACGCCACAATCTTTAACACCGAGCTGACCGATGACAACAAGGCCATGCTGATTTCCGCCACCGATGCGAAGGCCCCCGTGGTCGTTGACACCGCCAGGGCGGGCGGCTTCTGGGATCTGACCGACTACGTGAAGGACGCTGAAGAGTATCCTTACCTGGCCGCCGGTTCTGCTGCCGTATACCAGAACATGTCCATCGACGGCAGACTGTACGGCCTGCCCCGCGGACGTGCCTTCCCCCGCGGCGGTATCTACTACCGCTGGGACATCGCCAATGAGCTGGGATTTGACAAGGCTCCCGAGACCATCGAAGAGCTGACCGAGCTGGCTGAGGCGCTGGCCACCTACAAGGAAGACACCTACTGCCTGAACATGTGCTCCTACACCGCGGGCACCATCAGCGTGATCACCGTGGCCATGGGCGCTCCCAACACCTGGGGCATCGATGAGGACGGCAACGTATATCCCGCCCACCTCGATCCCGCTTACCTGGAAGGCCTGAACTGGCTGCGCCATCTCTATGAGATTGGCGGCATCGACCCCAACTTCGCTCAGATCTCCACTGCCGACTGGGATCCCATCGAGCGTCAGGAGAAGGCCTACATGCGCTTTGACTGCATGGACAACGCCCATCGTCAGCAGAAGTGGTTCGACGACAACGCCGGCGCCACTGGCCTGATCTGGATGAGCGTGTGCGGCCTCGAGAAGGAAGACGGCTCCATCAGCGTATGGCCCCAGAACCCCGGCTATGCCGGCGCTGTGCTGGTGACCAAGTCCGTTAAGGAAGAGGACCTGCACAAGGTGCTCAAGTTCCTCGACTGGTGCAACAGCCCCGATGGCCAGACCGTCATCAACGCCGGTCTGCCGGGCCTGACCTATGAAGTGGACGAGGAAGGCTATCGCTACACTCCCGAAGAAGGCGACTACAGCACCAACGAAGGCAAATATCACAACAACCTGAACCAGCTTGGCATGGGTGTTCCCGGCGACCTCGAGTCTCCCAGAGCTAAGTACGTCGGCAGCGAAGCCTGGGTATTTGCCCGTGAGCGCTACGACGAACTGAACCGTGATTATGCCAAGTACGCGGTTGCCAATCCCTGCCTGCCCTACACCAGCGAGACTTATGTAGCCCATGGCAAGGAACTGGACGACATCATCTCCAACGCGGCTGTGCAGTACATCGCCTGCCTCATCACCGAGGACGAGCTGCGCGCTGAGTGGGACAGGTGGGCTGAGCAGGGCGGCAACGCCGTGACCAGCGAACTCAACGAGCTGTATCAGGCTGACCATCAGTAATTGACCTTTCAGCATTTGGGGCTGCCGTGCAAACGGCAGCCCTTCCTATGAACAGAAATGTGCAGTGTATAACTGTTCTTGCGTCCTTGCGGGCTTCCGCAGGAAGCGCGGCGATCCGCTGCATTTGAATCTTTGAGGAAGATTATGAACAGAGTTTACTGCTGTTTTCCCGGCGGGAAGCATAAGGCGCTCACGATGAGCTATGATGATGGCCGCACACAGGATAGGCGGCTGATAGAGATATTCAACAAAAACGGGATCAAGGGCACTTTTCATATCAACAGCGGCCTGATAAGCCGGGGCGACCGGGTGCCGCTTGAAGAGATACCTGAGCTGTATAAAGGCCATGAGGTGGCTTGCCACACAGTAACGCATCCAACCATTGCCCGCTGCCCGCTTCCGGAGGTGGCAAACGAGGTGCTGGAGGACAGGAAGGTTCTGGAACAGTTTACAGGCTATCCTGTAAGGGGCCTGAGCTACCCCAACGGCTCTCTTTCCAAAGAGATCGAGGAACTGCTGCCTGCGCTGGGCATACGCTACAGCCGCGTGGTAGGATCCAGTGATTCCTTCGCTCTGCCGGAAAACCCATATCGCTGGCAGGCGACCTGCCACCACAATCACAGGCTTCTGGAACTGGGCGAACAGTTTTTAGGGCTGTTCAAGCGCCAGTACCTGTATTTGATGTATGTTTGGGGACATTCTTACGAATTCGACGACAAGAACAACTGGGACCTTATAGAGCGCTTCTGTGAGATGATGGGCGGGAAAGACGATATATGGTACTGCACCAACATCGAGTTCATGGACTGCATGGACGACTTTAAGCGCCTGTGCTTCACTGCCGACAATTCTTTAGTTTATAATCCCAATGCCAGGGACTGTTATATATCCGTAAACGACGCTTCCGCCGTGTGCGTGAAGGCGGGGGAGACGCTGAAACTGTAAGCTTCAGCAAAAACGATATAGGGAGGGGATCAAGATGCAGGTTTACCGCGATAAGATCACGGGCTATGAGGTAAGGCAGTACGCTTTCGGACCTGAACGCAACAGCAAACTGTACTTTACCTGTGAGAATTTTTCAACTGACGATAAGTACTTTTTTTTCATGAAGCAGCAGCTTGAAGGCAAGACCGACGGAGGCTGCTACCGCGCAAACGTGGAGACGGGCGAAATACAGCGCGTTACAGACTATTCCTACAGGGGCTTTGCTACCGACAGGGAGAAGAACATCGGTTACACCTGCAAAAACGAGACTGAGGTGTACGCGGTCGACCTGGATACGCTGGAAATGTCCCGGATCGGCGATCTGCCCAAGGGAGGCCAGATCACGGGCCACCTGACTGCCGCAAACACAGGGCGCATAGCCTGCAGCTATCACCTGGCCAACAAGTATTACGGCCTTGTGATACTTGACCCGGGCAAAGATGCCGAGGTGGTGTACCAAAGCGATTACCGCCTGGGCCACGCGCAGATATGTCCCACAGACGAGGACCTGATCTTCTATATCCACGAGACTGAGGGTGACGCATTCCAGCGCACTTGGATGTTCGATGTGAAGGAAAGGTACGTGCGCCCCTACTACGTTGAGCACCCGTCCGAATGGATAACCCATGAAGTCTGGTCCAGTGACGGGCAGGAAATGGCATTGATGAAGCTGGACCCAGCAGGCTTTGTGGACGGAAGCAAGGGCGAGGTCCACACCGGCAATATCATTATCGGCGACAAAGACGGCAGGCACTTTGACGTTGCCGCCACGAGCACTCAGCTTTTGCACCCCTGCATCAGCCGTGACCGCAAGTGGCTGTGCGCGGACAGGATAAGCTATCTCGGAACGACTGTGCAGGAAGGCGTGGTGCTTGTGGAAAGGGCGACCAAGAAGGCCAAGCTCATCGCCACGACAGGTTCCTGCAAGACGGGAGCTGACCACCAGCATCCTTCCTTTAACCGGGCGGGGGACAAGATACTGTTCTCAAATCCCGACGAGAACGGGATCGGCCAGGTATGCGTGATCGACCTTGAGCAGGTCAAGAAGGACTGGTAATATGCCGAAGATATTTGTTATAGGCGATTCCACAGTGGAAGACAACAAGCCTCCATTCAGAGGCTGGGGCTGGGCGCTGCCTGAGTATGTCAAGCAGGGCGTGGAGGTAAAGAACTACGCCCTGTCAGGATGCAGCAGCTTGTCTTTCCGAAAGGAAGGCCTGTTTGAACCTGTGGAAAAGGAAATGGGGGAAGGCGACCTGCTGCTTATCCAGTTCGGGCACAACGACGAGAAAGACGATGAAAGGCACACTGACCCTCAGACTACTTTCCCGGAGGAATTGCTCAAATACTGCCGTACCGCATCGGATAAAGGCGCTGTAGCGGTTCTGATGACTCCAGTTTCTCGAAGGTTTTTTGTGGGAGACGGGAGCTTGCTTTACACCCACGGGGAGTATCCGGCGGCTATAAGGAGCCTGTGCGCGCGCGAAAATATCCCGCTCATCGACCTGGAGGCGGCGTCAAGGCGGCTGTATCTGGAACTTGGAGAAGATAAAACCGCCGAGCTGTTCGTCAGGCTTGCCCCGGGAGAACACCCCGACTTTCCAGACGGACACGATGACAAGACCCACTTTAATGCCTATGGGGCGAAGCAGATCTGCAAACTGGTCGTCGAGGGACTTGGTAAATTTGACTTCGCAGATAAATACCTTAAATAAGGCAGAAGAAAAGGGCGGCGGACCAGAACCCGCCGCTTTTTATGTCGATGTCGGGTATTTCCAGACAGATCCAATTGCTGTTACTTAGATAAAAAGGGCTGAAATTCAGCCCTTTTGTACATCGGGTGGGACGAAAGCATCTGCGAGCGCCTGCTTTTTTGCGCGGGGCAGGTGTTTTATTTCCCATTCGCGGCGCATAGCTGAAGCCTTGTCTGGGCATTCCTCCCAGTAGATCAGTTTTACAGGCAGACGGGCGCGGGTATATTTCGCGCCTTTGCCGCAGTTATGTGCTTTGAGACGCTTTTGCAGGTCGTTGGTCCAGCCTCCGTACAGGCTGCCGTCAGCGCATTGCAGCAGATAAACGTAGCTTACAGGAACCACCTTCTGTCCATACTGTAAAAAAATAACGGGATCTATAGCTCGACTTTAAAACGCCAAACGTATCGGGACGGGATTAATGAATCACCTGACATTCCGTCGCGGAGCGGAATAAATGACGAGCCGTAAGGGGAAAGAAACGCTGATGTATAGTAAATACCGGACAAATAGGGGACTAATGCTGTTTTTTAAACTGCAGCATTTCACGGTACATACTTGGTGAGACGCCTTCCATCTTGTTGAATATACGCAAGAAATTGGAATAGTCATTAAAACCGCACTGGAAAGCGATCGTGTTGAGGGTGGAATCGCTCCTCATAAGCTGTTTGGCAAGCGCCACCCGGCAGTACAGAATGTATTCATACACGCTTCGGCGGGTAAGCCGGGTAAATTCACGGGAAAGGTAGCTTACGCTCACGCCAAAGCGTTTTGCGAGTTCGTCTATTCTTATTTGTTGGGTGTAGTTGGTGTTCAGATAAACCAGGACTTCCTGTATCACGCCCTTGGAAATCCCGGAGTCCTTTATCATACGGGACTTGCGCATGCACGAGCATACAGTTTCGATGAAACGGTTAAGCTCATTATATGCGTGATACATTTCCAGGTCGTTAAAAGGGCCTGAAGCATTTTTTAGGGCCTTTATGCTGTTTACACAGGTCTCTGCCTCAAGAGGATCCAGCTGAAAAGTAAAGTTGAGCTGATCAACGTACGTGCGGAAAAGCTTGTCAAGATCAAGCCGCCCGTAGCCCAACAATGTCAGCAGGTCCGAGGAAACGTTGAGGTATGCACGTTCGTAATCCCTGAGCTCACTCTCAAAACTCAGCCCGTGCATTATGCCGGGCGGGATGATAAACAGCTGATTGGGCAGCAAGCGATACATTTTTTCGCCGATCCCGTAATACTGCCCGCCGCGCATGTGTATGTAGAACTCGTAATAGTCGTGGCAGTGATAATCCCCGTTGGCCAGCATCTCAGTGTAGGCGTAAAAGGCCTCGAAACCCCTTTCCGAGTCGCTTATTGTCGTCGGATTCTTAAGCTGTTTTACGGAATTGCGGTTCATGTGCTGTGCCTCCGTATTCAGGGCAAAGATCTGCAACGAGATGGCAAGTGTGCGGGGAAAAACCAGCAGGCTTCTAAAACCGAGCGCCGGCCGAAGCCGGCGCCCAAAGGATTGCAACGTTCAGATCACAGGTTTCCCGGGAATACGCCGCGGTACTCGCCGGCCAGATAGGCTTCACGGAAGCCTTCGATCATCTTGTCAGCGCCGGAGTTAAGGATGTCCTGGATGCCGGCATCAAACACTTCATCGAATTTGTCGGGATCGCAGGAAACCACTGCGGCCAGGAATTCGCCCTGCTTGCTCTTGACAGTGGCGTTGTAGTCGGTGTCCGCCTGAACAGTTACAGTGAAGCTGATCTGCGTCCAGGCATCTGTCAGAGAGTCGACGTAGGAGGCCACGACATCTTCCTCATAGCCTGCGAAGGGCAGCGCCAGAGCGGCGGAGTTCTTGGCGTCGTCGCCGTAGAACAGACCGTTGGAGATGAAGCAAATGTCGCCGGCATGCATCTTGTTCTCGTTGGGCACAGCGTCAGCGCTCTTTACGCCATAGGGGATGCCAAGCGTTTCGCTGATGCCTTCGTAGTTGATGCCCTCAAGGCCGTTCTGCATCATGAACATGTTTTCGGGTATAGCCATCCAGTCCAGATACTTCATGGCGGCGATGGCAGTTTCCTCGTTGGCGGTCAGGGGGATGATGATGCTGAGGCCGTTAGCGGCATAGATGTCATGCAGATACTTGCCAAGGCTCTCATTGTAGAACGGGTTGACGGTCACCCAATGGCCTTCGGGTACATTCTTCTCAAGTTCTTTCTGATAGTTCTTGTCGGTACGCCAGGGCTGGTCGGGCTGCTGGGAGAAGAAGCCGTTGTAGCCCATGATCAGCGCGGTATCGTTGGCCTTGTCGTTGTCGGTCAGCGCGAAGGTCTCGGGCAGCAGGCCCTCATGGTAAAGGGTGTTCAGCCAGCGGAAGCCTTCCTTGGCGCCGGGGAGCATTTCGGGGTTGCGCGCAAGGGCAAACCAGTCTTCCTCAGTTACCTCGTTGAAGTCAACGAACGCGTCGGTGAAACGGCGGACGTTGAACATGGGATCGGGAGCGTAGATACCGAAAGCAAAAGGCATGGTGTTCTCACCGGCCAGCTGAGCGGCCTTGGCGGCACGCAGATAATCAGTAAAGCTGTCGATGTCGGTGGGCTTTTCCATATCCAGCGCTTCCAGCCAGTCGGCGCGGATGAAATTGCCTACGTTGGCGACGCTGATGCGGCGGGCGGGGATGTACCACTGCTCTTTTACGCCGTCACCGTCGTGATCGACCTTGCCGTATCCCAGCAGTTCTTCGCCCAGGAAGGCCTTAAGGTTGGCACCGTACTCGTCGAGCAGGTCGTCAAGCTGCCAGATACCTTCTTTGTCGATGCACTGCTGCACCAGGGGCCCGCCGTAGGTCATGCACAGATCGGGAGCGGTGCCGCCGGCCAGAGCGTTGGTGAGCAGGTCGCCTTCAGTCCAGCGCGCAAAGGAAACGAACTCCAGCTTGATGTGGTTGGGATCGCCGAAATTCTCCTGCGCGTAATGGAGCTGCCAGCAGTCGGTCACGTCAAGGCCGGTGATCTCACGGTCAAAGCACTCGACGCGCAGCGTGAGCCACTCGTCTTCGGCGGATACTGTGCCGAGCATGCCCAGCGCGAGTATGAGCGCCAACAGGATAGCCAGACTCTTCTTCATGGTTTTCTCTCCTTTGTTGATATATTGACCGCCATCAGGCGGCAAGGATACGTTCTTAGCCCTTAACTGCGCCGATAGTCACGCCCTTGACGAAGTAACGCTGAACGAAGGGATAGACTACCAGTATGGGCAATGTGGCGAATATGATGGTCGCGGGCTGTATGGATTCGCTTATCTCGGTAGCCAAAGTGGATGTGCCGCCCTCCATCTGCGCGATATCCACGGCCTGAGAGCCTTTGATTATGTGGTACAGCTTAAGCTGCAGCGGTTGGTAAGCTTTGGTCTGAATGTAATACAGTGCGTCCTGGAAACTGTTCCATTTGCCAACTGCGTAAAACAGCGTGAGCGTGGCAAGGGAAGCCATGGACAGGGGCAAGTAGATCTTGAGCAGCACCAGAAAGTCGTTGGCGCCGTCGATTATAGCTGCTTCTTCCAATTCTCCGGGCAGAGCGGAGAAGAAGCTTTTGAGGATTATCATATTGTAGGTCGAAAGCATGCCCGGCAGTATCAGCGCCCAGGGCGTGTCCAGGAAACCCAGCTGTTTGATATTCAAGTAGATCGGTATAGTGCCGCCGGAAAAATACATGGTGAACAGCGCAAGAGTGTTGAAAAACCTTCGGCCCGCCAAACGCTTTTTTGTAAGGGGGTAGGCAAGCAGAATGGTCATAACCATGGAAAACGCCGTGTAAACTACTGTTATTACTACAGTGTAAAGCAGACTTCTGACCATGGCCGGGTCGGCGAAGATCGCTTTGTAGGCATTCAGCTCCAAGTCAACGGGCCAGAAAGTCACCTTGCCAGCAAGTATGGCGGATTTGGAGCTTAAGGAATTGGCAGCCACATTTACGAAAGGCAGCAGACATGTCAGGCTGATAAGAACAATGATCACCGTGAGCACGATCTGGTATCCTGTCCAGATGCTCTTTTCCTTGCTGACCTTGATTGTCTGCGGAGCTTCTGATCTGGTCATATGCCCGCCTCCTTACCAGATGCCTTCTTCGCCCAGCTTAGTGGAAACGAAGTTGGCGGAAGAGATGAGTATCAACCCTACCACAGACTGGAACAGGCCTATGGCGGTGGCTCTGGCAAACTGGGAATTGGTAATGCCGGTGCGGTAAACGAAGGTGGAAAGCACATCGCAATACTTGCGCACCTGAGGGTTGCCAAGTATCTGAGGCCGGTCAAAGCTTATGTTCATCATCTGGCCCACATTCAGGATAAGCAGCACCACTATTGTGGAGCGGATGCCGGGCAGGGTCACGTGCCAGATCTGCTGCATTTTGTTGGCGCCGTCGATCTTGGCGGCTTCAAAAAGTTCCATGTTTATGCCGGTAATGGCGGACAAATACAATATCGTGCCCCAACCCATGCCCTGCCACACTCCTACCAGCGTGTAGGTGGCCTGCCAGTGCGGGCCGTCAGTCAGGAAAGGTATGCCCGTGGTGATCCAGCCCCATCTAAGCAGGGTAGAGTTGATCAGGCCGGTGCTGGGGGAGAAGATCTGCAGCACCATGCCGCCTATGATTATCCAGCTTAGGAAGTGCGGGAGGTATAGCAGAGTCTGGGAGATCTTTTTGACAGCTATCGAGCGCATCTCGTTAAGCATAATCGCCAGGATTATCGGGACCGGGAAGCCGCAGATCAGACCCAGAAAGTTGAGCCAGAGAGTGTTTAGCAGCGCGTAGGAAAAATCCGACATGCCCATGGTGAAGCGGAAGTTTTCCAGCCCTATCCACTGACTGCCCCACATACCCTTGAACATATTGAAATCTTGGAAACCGATAATAATGCCCGCCATCGGTTTGTAGCAGAAAATGAGGTAAAACGATATGGGCAGTATAAGCATCACATACAGACGCCAATCCTGCAGCCAGGACCTGCGGCGCCTCTTATTGCTTCCGGCCGTCACGGTCATATAACCCACCCCTTACCTGTACGGAATTCATATACCTATTTCTACCGAATATGTATATTATATTCCCATAAAAGGGTCTATGCTATGCAAATCTTACACATTTAGCAGCTTTGATATGCATTTATTACACGATTTTAACACTTTGAGGATTTTTGATGCAAGGTGAAACACTGAAGATGCAGAAATAAGCAAAATGATATGCGGCAAAGGTAGGAAATGAAGGATGAGCTGAAGAATTAAAATAAAGATAAGTGCAAAGTGCCGACGGCTCAATCGCAGGCGGCACAGGCTGGCGGATCAAGTCGTGATAATAAAGGGAGGCCGGGTATGAGACCATCGTTTTTCGCTTCGTTTTTGCGCGCGGCCCGCTCAGGCGGCAGACGCAGTCCGGATGAGTGCGTGCGCCTTTGCGCCGAAGCCGGATTTGAGGAGATAGATTACTCTCCGGATTTTTCGGGAGAAGGATGGCTGGAAGAGACTGAGGGCGCAGCAAAGGCGTCCGCAAGATACTCGATAAAGATCTCGCAATGTCACGCCCCGTTCAATTTTTATAAGAAAGAGGCCCTGGAAAGGTTCACGGAACTGCTTGACAGGGCGGCCGAGGGAGCGAAGATACTCGGAGTTCAAAACCTGGTGTTTCATTTTGACGAGTATCATCCGCCAAAAGGGACATGCTTTGACAGCTCTGCAGCTTTAAAAAACGCTTATGAGGTCCTGGCTCCGGCAATAGAAAAGACACTTTCCTTTGGCATTAACGCGGCGCTGGAGAATACATTTGAAGACCATTATCGGGTGGGCGCGGACGAGCGATCCCATCTGTGCTCAGAGATCAGCGAACTGGAAGCGGCGCTGGATATGTTCAATGACCCTTGCGTGACCTGCTGCTGGGACTTCGGGCACGCGCACCTGCAGTTTGGGGACAGGCAGGCGGAAATGCTCAGGCGCATCGGTAAGCGGATCAGCTGCACGCATGTACATGACAATTATTACGGGAAAGATCTGCATCTGCTTCCGTTTTATGGCCAGGTGGACTGGGAAACATTGATCCCGACCCTGTCTGCATGCGGATATACCGGTCCTCTGGCTTTTGAGGCGGGCTACGGGCGCTTCCCGGATGAGCTCATCCCGGAGTTTATGCGTTTGTCCAGACACGCTATGGGCATACTCTGTTCATATGCCTGACGCGTGCGCGCGATTTAATGGTGGAACAAGCGCAGACCGGTAAGCGCCATCACCATATTATAGGCATCGCAGCGCTGAATAACCACATCATCGCGTATGGAACCGCCGGGCTGGGCGACGTACGAAACTCCGCTGTTGTGCGCGCGGATTATGCTGTCATCAAAAGGAAAGAAGGCATCCGACCCCAACGAGACACCGGACAGGCTGTCCAGGTATGCGCGTTTAGCTTCTTCAGTAAATGGAGCGGGGCGGGAGGCAAAGTATTTTTGCCAAACGCCGTCTGCCAGTACGTCTTCCTCGTGTCTGTTTATGTAGCCCTCTATAACGTTGTCACGCTCTGACCTGCTCAGGGATGGGAGGAAGGGAAGGGCGAGGACTTCGTCAGTTTGCCTTAAAAACCACAGATCCGCCTTGTCGCCTGCCAGACGCGTGCAGTGTACGCGTGACTGCTGCCCTGCGCCGACGCCTATAGCCTGTCCGTCAAAGGCGTAGGCCACCGAGTTGGACTGGGTGTATTTAAGCACTATGAGCGACACCAACAGATCTCTCGCGGCGTCATCCGGGAGGGACTTGTTTTGTGTGACTATGTTCGCAAGGTCGGCTCTGGTGATCACCCGGTCGTTTCGGCGCTGAGTAAAGGTGACCCCGAACACCTGCCGGTTCTCCGTTTGAGAAGACATGTACTCCCGGTCGATCCTGAGCACCGTATAGCCGCCCTTTTTCTTTTCACAAAGCAGGCTGAGAGCTTTGGGAGTGTAGCCGGGTGCGATCACGCCGTCAGAGACCTCCCTGACGATCAGTCTGGCCGTGGCTTCGTCGCAGGTGTCTGACAGACTGATCCAGTCCCCGAATGAACTTAACCGATCCGTGCCGCGAGCTCTGGCGTAGGCGCAGGCAAGAGGGGAGTCATCAAGCCCTTTTATCTCTTCCACGAAACAAGCCTTTTTGAGTCGTTCGCTCAGGGGAAGGCCGATAGCGGCAGAGGTCGGGCTGGTGTGCTTGAATGAGGCGGCCGCGGGTTTGCCCAGCGCCAGAGACAGCTCACGGACCAGTTGCCACCCATTCAGAGCATCCAGCAGGTTGATGTAACCGGGCCTGCCGTTCAATACTTCAAATGGAAGCTCCGAACCGTCTGCCATGGATATATACGCGGGCTGCTGGTGCGGATTGCAGCCGTATTTGAGAGTCAGCTCCTTCATTGCTCACGTACCTTCCTTTTTGTAGCGGTTGACGATATAAGGCGTGACTTTTCCGCTTTTTCTGTCTGCGGAGAACAGGCAAAGCGAAATGCGGTTGCCGGGATCAAGAGAATCGAACAAGGCTTCGGCAAGCGCTCCTTCTTTCATGTCCGGAAACGTGACTTCTTCAGGTTCGCCTTCGAATGGGGGAAGTACTTTCCTGTCTTCCATGTAGGTGTGCAGGTAGTGACCTGAGCCCGGCAGCGCCTCATAGTTGAAGAAAAAGCGCCGCGCGGTCCTGCCTTCAGCGTCTCCGGCCTTTATTATGCTCAGACGGTAGCCGGGTCTGTCTTCGGACAGCGCCATAAGTCCTGAAATTCGGGGAGTAAAATGGGGCATGTCCGGTTCAAATGTGCGCGTGAACAGCGCATCCTCAAAGGATTTGCCCTCATTAAGGGACGAAACAATCGTGTCGGTCTGGTCTCCGTTGGTCACTATCAGCTGCCCGTTAAGCTCAGCCGCGGCGCGGTAGATGATAAGACGGGGATCAGTGAGCATGCTTTCGTCTGCGGCGCGGGTATAAAGCCCGTCAGGACGCATTTCGAGCACTCTGTTGCGGCTGTTCTGGCTGCGCCCCATAATATAATACGCTGCAAGGAGCGTCCCGGCATCCCGGGAAAGCCCCATGATGATACCTCTGCCGGGGTAACTTACGCGTGAGAGGGCGGAAAACACATCAGAGCTCATTTCATGTTGTCTCCTGCCATTTTTTCCTGCTTGACCTTGTGGTCAATCACGTGTCTGCGCTTTAACTCAAGACGCACGTCCTCCAGAGAGATGCCCAGCTGTGTCATAAGCACCAGCACATGATATGTCAGGTCGGCTATCTCGTAGATGGTTTCCTTTTTGTCCTCAGCTTTTCCGGCGATAATGACCTCGGTGGATTCTTCGCCGACCTTTTTGAGTATCTTGTCAAGTCCTTTCTGAAACAGGTATGTGGTGTATGAGCCTTCGGGCAGTTGCTCCTTCCTGCCTTTCAGCAGATCCATAAGCCCGTCCAGAGAATACTCGTTCAGGGTCTCGGACTGCCAGAGAAGATTCATAAAGCAGGAATCCGTGCCCAGATGGCAGGCGGGGCCGTCCTTTTCCACCGCTATAACCAGCGCGTCCCCGTCGCAGTCCGCAGTAATGGAGACCACATGCTGATAGTTTCCGCTGGTCTCACCTTTTACCCAAAGCTGCTGCCGGGAGCGGGACCAGAAGCAGGTGAGCTGCTTTTCCATGGTCAGCTTAAGGCTTTCCCGATTCATGTATGCAAGAGTCAGCACCTTTTTGCTCAGTGCGTCCACCACTATGGCGGGGATAAGGCCGTTGTCGTCGAACTTGAGTTCGTCTATGCTGAACATCACACTACCTCCCTGACAGGAATACCGTTATTCTTCATGAGCTGCTTGACTTCTGAGATCGTGACTTCGCCAAAGTGGAAAATGGAGGCGGCCAGCCCCGCGTCGACCTTGGGACACTCACTAAACAGTGTCACAAAGTCCTGAGCGCAGCCTGCCCCTCCCGAGGCGATGACAGGCACTGTGGAAAACGCGCACACTGCGCTTAAGAGGGGTAAGTCAAAGCCCTGCTTAACTCCATCAGTGTCCATAGAATTAAGCACGATCTCGCCCGCGCCGCGATCTATGCCTTCTTTTATCCAGCTCAGCGCGTCCAGACCCGTGTCTTCCCGTCCTCCGCGCACAAACACGTGATAACTGCCGTTAACGCGTTTTACGTCGGCGGAGAGCACGACGCACTGACTGCCGTAGAGCCTGGCGGCTTCGTCGATGAGCCCGGGATTCCTTACGGCGCAGGAATTGACGGAGACCTTGTCCGCCCCGCACTTGAGCACACGGTCAAAGTCTTCAAGGCTGTTTATACCTCCGCCGACTGTCAGCGGGATGAACACCTTGCTCGCTGTCTCAATAAGACACTCGGTGAACAGGCTTCTGTTTTCGGCAGAGGCGGTTATGTCGTAAAACACCAGCTCGTCTGCGCCACAGTCAGAATAAAAGGCAGCCAGCTCAGCGGGGGAGGACACGTCTTTAAGATCGCCGAACCTGACGCCCTTGACGACCCGCCCGTCCCTTACGTCCAGGCAGGGGATTATTCGTTTTGAGATCATAAGGCGGCCTCCACCAGCGTTTTCAGATCTGCCGTGCCTTCGTAAATTGCCTTGCCGACTATCGCTCCGTATACATTTGCGCTTTTCAGGGAAGTCACGTCCTGCACGGAAGACACGCCTCCAGAAGCAATGATATTCAACGAGAACTCGTCAGTCAGCTGTTTATACAGGGAGAGATTAGCACCTGCGAGCATCCCATCCCGGGAAATATCTGTAACGATAAGGGTGCGTACGCCGGTATCCTGCATTTTACGGCAGAATACGAAGGCATCCTCCTCTGACCTTTCCGTCCAGCCGCGTATGGCCACGCGGCCGTCTTTTATATCCACGCCTACGGCGATCCTGCCAGCGTAAAGCTTGACTGCGATTTCCAGAAAGGCGGGATCAGTGACGGCGGCTGTGCCCAGTATGACGCGGTCTACGCCGGCG
Source organism: Clostridiales bacterium (assembly GCA_024684375.1). Lineage (GTDB taxonomy): Bacteria > Bacillota > Clostridia > Christensenellales > Aristaeellaceae > RUG14130. The sequence goes on along the minus strand of JAIKWZ010000004.1, from coordinate 10,871 downwards.
TCTTCCATATATGCTTTTAGCGTTTGCATGGAGCGGATCCCGCCGCCCACTTCCATTACAAGAGCAGAGGAATGCTTCATCTTGCGTATAAGGGGGAGATTGGGAGCAGTGCCGTCCCGTGCCCCCTCAAGGTCCACAACATGGACTTCTTTTGCGCCGTTTTGCCTGAACGAATCCAGCAAAGCAGGCGGGTCGTCGGAATAAACGGTCACCTGGCTGTAGTCGCCCCTTTTAAGGCGTACAGCCTTGCCTTTATACAGGTCTATGGCAGGAAGTATCAGCATGGCCAATCCTCCGTTTCCGCAAAGGCTTTGAGTATCTTAAGCCCGACCTTGCCGCTTTTTTCAGGATGAAACTGACAGCCCATGACGTTCGCCTTGCCCACGGCGGCAGTTATGATCCCGCCGTACTCTGTGGTGGCGAGAAGATTTTCCTCGCAGTCAGCAGCATGAAAGGAATGCACGAAATACACCTGATCCCCCCCCCGGACATACTTAAAAAGTGGATGGGCGGCGACAAAATGCAGTCCGTTCCAGCCTATCTGAGGCAGTTTGAGCCCAATGGGCACGACCGGGCGCATGGACACGACGCGCCCCGGTATAAGACCAAGTCCTTTATGGAGACCGAATTCTTCGCCCCAGTCGAACAGCAGCTGCATACCCAGGCATATCCCAAGCAGTGGGATGCCCTTGGAAGCAGCGCCGCAAACGGCTTTATCCAGCCCGTTTTTATGCAGCTTGTCAGCCGCGTCGCCGAATGCTCCCACGCCAGGGAGCACGATCTTGTCAGCTGAAAGGACGCGGTCAGGGTCGCCGGTCACCTCTGCGTCGTATCCGATGTATTTGAACGAACAGAGCAGGGAAAACAGGTTTCCGACCCCATAATCAACTATTGCGATCATGAAAGTGTGCCTTTCGTGGATGGGATCTCCCCGGCTTTGGCCGGATCGATGTACACAGCCTGTTTAAGCGCGCGCGCTACGGCCTTGAACGCGCCTTCGATGAGGTGGTGGGAGTTGCTTCCGGCGAGCTGCCGTATGTGAAGGGTGATCCCCGCGCAGCGGGCAAAAGCGATAAAGAACTCCTTCGCAAGCTCCGTATCGAAGGAACCGACCTTTTGAGCGGGGATATCCATAGCCCAGTACAGCGCGCCTCTGCCGGACAGATCGACTGCGGCAAGGACCAGCGCCTCATCCATGGGCAGAGTGACATCTCCATAGCGGGCTATGCCCCTTTTGTCGCCTAACGCCTGACCCAGCGCGGTGCCAAGGCAAATGCCGGTGTCTTCCACACTGTGGTGATCGTCGACACGGGTGTCGCCTTTGCATACGGCCTCCAGGTCGAAGCCTGAATGGCGTGCAAACAGCGTGAGCATGTGATCCAGAAAGCCGACGCCGGTGTCGATGTCGCTTTTGCCTGTGCCGTCCAGACAGAGTTTAAGCTGTATGTCGGTTTCGGCGGTTTTGCGTGTTATCTGAGCTTCTCTCATGAAAGCGCCTCCTTCAGGCAAGAATGGTTTTTAGAGCGTTTTCCAGCGATTTCATGTCGTTCATAGTACCGATGGTTATTCGGTTGTAATCCCTGATCCGCGGGTGATTGAAGTGCCTGACAAGTATCCCGTGTTCCTTCAGCGCGAGATACAGTGCTTCGCCGTCTATCCTGTCGCTGCGTGCGAACACGAAATTTGAAAGGGAGGGGAGCACTTTAAAGCCGAGCCTGCTGAGCATTTCCACAGTCCAAGCGCGGTTCTGCTGTATCGTGAGGCAGTTTTTGCGAGTGGCCTCCTCTTTTTCCAGCACCGCGGCGCCCAGCGCCTGGGTAAAGCTGTTCACGTCGTAAGGGTTGGTGGAAAAACGCAGCGTGTTCAGATCCTGGATCAGTTCCTCGTTCGCGATCACGAAGCCCAGACGCGCTCCGGCCAGCGAACGGGACTTGGAAAATGTCTGTATTACCGCAAGGTTCGGGTATTTTGCTACCAGAGGTACGCTGCTTTCAGCTCCGAAGTCCACATATGCCTCGTCCACGACCAATACGTCATCGGGACGTGAAAACAGGAATTCCTCGATCTTGTCAAGACTCAGCGCAATGCCGGTAGGAGCGTTGGGGTTTGCCAGGAACACCGTGCCTCTTTTGCCTGCATAATCCGAAAGCGCGAGGGAAAAATCATCACGAAGGGGTATCTCCTCAAAAGGCAGACGGTTCACGCAGGCGTATACTTTGTAAAAACCGTACGTAATGTCAGGAAACAGCGCCGGGACGTCATCGCTGCAGAAGGCCATGAATGCGAGATCCAGCGCTTCGTCGGAACCGCCCGTCACCATGATCCGCCCCGGAGGCACACAGTAAACCCGAGAAAGCGCACTTCGAAGTTCGGTGCATTGGGTATCCGAATACAGCCGATATGGCCGGGCGAGACGCACGGCTTTTTCGATAACGTCCCCGGTCATGCTGAACGGAGATTCGTTGGTATTGAGTTTTATATATGTCTGCCCTGAGGGCTGTTCACCGGGGACATACGGCTCAAGAGTTTTGAAACGGGAGGACATGAAGCGACTCATGAGTTTTCCTCCGTGCGGGCAAGCACGCTGCGCGCGTGTCCTTCCAGACCTTCCGTGCGTGCGAACAGCGCAACATCCTGTGCCACGCGGGCAAGAGCGTCTTTGGAAAAATAGGTGTATTGGGTTTTCTTGACAAAATCGTCCACGGAAAGCGGGCTGGAAAAACGGGCGGAGCCGATGGTGGGCAAGGTGTGGTTGGGACCCGCCAGATAGTCTCCCAGCGCCTCGGGGCAGTCTCTTCCCAGAAATACGGATCCCGCGTGCTTTATCGAGTCAAGCCAGTCAAATGGATTGTCAACACACAGCTCCAGGTGCTCGGGAGCGATCTCGTTGGCAATGTTTATGGCGGATCTCAGGTCTTCCGCGACGATTATCTTGCCGTTTTCGTCTATGGAGACACGGGCTATAGCCTGGCGGGGGAGCCTGGAGAGCTGTTGTTCCACTTCCGCCTGCACCTTGACTGCCAATTCCATGCTGTCGGTGACGAGCACGGCGGAGGAGAGCTTATCATGTTCAGCCTGGGACAAAAGATCAGCCGCCGCGTGGACGGGATCGGTCTTGCCGTCGGCAACGATAAGGATCTCGCTTGGACCGGCTATCATATCTATCGAGACATGACCGAATACCTGCCGCTTGGCCTCCTCGACAAACGCGTTCCCGGGGCCCACGATCTTGTCCACCTTCGGCACGCTTTGTGTCCCGTACGCAAGGGCTGCGATCGCCTGAGCGCCGCCCATTTTGAAAACGCGGGTCACACCGGCTTCCTTCGCGGCGCAGAGGATAGCGCCGTTTATTTTTCCGTCCGGCCCGGGAGGGGTGGCCATGTATATTTCCGGACAGCCGGCGATGCGGGCAGGGATAACATCCATCAGCACAGTGGAGGCCAGAGGAGCGGTGCCGCCCGGCACATACACGCCCGCGCGCTGTATGGGAAGTATCTTCTGACCCATCACCACGCCGGGGCGGTCGTTGAGGATAAAGGAGTTGCGTACCTGCCTGGAATGGAAGGCGCGAATGCTTTCGGCCGCTTCCTTAATAACGCGCAGCAGCTCCGGGTCGGCGGACTGGAAGGCGGATTCGATCTCTGCGTCTGTCACGGCGATGCGATAAAGGCTTACCCGGTCAAACTTCTCTGTATAAAGCCTGAGCGCCTCATCGCCGCCTGTTTTTACGTCATTTATGATTTGTGAGACCGTTTCGGTCACGTCCATTTTCGGCTGAGCGCGGCTGAACACCTCCGCGTTTGGGACTTCGCCGTATTTCAATATCCTTATCATAGTTATATACCACCTTTCTGCGAAAGGCACCGATGAGGTTATGAAACATCGGTACCGTTTCGCTTGGTCGAATAGTTTTCATCTTGGGAAAGAAGATGATAGCCTTTATAAATGGGAATCAATTCTTTCCCATTCATCCCAGGAATCTTTATGATTAAAAGAATGTAATCTTCAATTTCCAATGAAAAAACATACCGAGGAAAAATCGTAAAATGCTTTTCCGTAAGCGCTTTCAGCATTTCCACGCTTTGCTCCATGCCAAACCTTAGCCGATCCATGACAATGAAATCACCACATTTATATGTAGTATGGTCTGCGCACTGTACAAGATCTCCATCAACAACCGCATTACGCAGCACAATTTCAACTTGATTATAATTTTCCGCGCGCTTCAATATTGATATAAATCTATTTATATATTTTTCTTCACACTATATTATTAATATAGTTTTCGGTTGCATTCTCTTTACAAATAATTCTACAGGGATTTCCAATCACAATGGAATGTGCGGGAATATCACAATTCACGTAGGAATTAGGCGCAACAAGAACATCATCCCCAATACTAATCTTACCAACTATTGTGGAATTTATTCCAATCCAAACACGATTACCTATGATAGGTGCTCCTTTTCTTCGCCCTCTGTTTTCTTGACCAATCGTCACTCCTTTATGCAGGTTAATATTGTTTCCGAGGATTGCAGTTCCGTTTATTGTGATATTATATGGATGCCCAATATATAACCCTTTTCCAATCTTTACATGTCGCTCTATTTCAAATCCGTGTTTACTGCATACCTCACGATACCTGAAACGATAATAATATAGTAGTAATCTGTTATTACATGTTGAAACTCTCCGATAATAATACAGAAACTTATATGTCCAGTGGTCAACTTTGTTATTACCATATCTTGCTATGTCGCTGTCAAATAACTCTTTGAACTTATCCATTATTAAACTCCTTTCAAACTTTTACTCCTTACCGGACAGCGCGGAGGCGAGAGCGTCCATCTGTCCCTTCCTGAAAAAATAGCTGGCGCGATTGGCGATTAGCCTCGCGCTTATGGGCATGATGGTCTCAAGCACCGCCAGATGGTTTTCTCTCAGTGTGGTCCCGGTCTCAACTATGTCCACGATCACGTCGCTGAGACCTATGATGGGAGCGATCTCTATCGAACCGTTAAGCTGGATAAGTTCTATATCCCGCCCTTTTTTCGCGAAATACGCGGTGGCTATTCGGCTGAATTTGGTGGCGACCCGGAGCGTGCGCTGCTCGTCGGGCAAAAAACCTTCCATGCTCGCAACGCACATGCGGCAGTTGCCGGTGCCAAGGTCCGCGAGCTCCAATACGTCCGGCTCATACTCGAGCAGGATATCTTTTCCCGCAACGCCCAGGTCGGCTGCGCCGCGCTCCACGTAAATGGCTACGTCTGAGGGTTTGGCCCAGAAATACCGCGCTGACAGTTCCCTGTTATCGAAAATCAGCTTCCGGCTTTCGGAAAGCACGTCCGGACATGGATACCCGGCTTCGGCAAAGCGTGTGTATACCTTTTCGCCCAGACGTCCCTTGGGAAGAGCGATACTAAGATTCATAACGAACATCTCCTTCTGCCGTAAGCGCTGCGACCTGCCCAAAGCGGCGCGACTGAGGTACACGCGTCATACAGCTCACGCTTTTGCCCTGCGCCTGCAGTTTGCGCGCAGCTCCAAGCACTGCGGAGGCATCCGATCCAGCCGGGTACACGAGCAGTATATCGGCGTCTGGGGCGGGGGAGTCTTCCAGATGCTCCAGCGTGTCCAGATATACGGCAAAACCAATAGCGTTTGCCTGTCTGCCCATTTTGCGCATGAGCCTGTCGTATTGCCCGCCTGAAATTACCCGCTCCGGGATGCCATCCACATATCCCTGAAATACCAGACCATTGTAATAGGCGGGGTCGTTGACCACTGAAAAATCAATGCGGACAGAGGCATATACGTCTGTGTTTTTCAGCGCGTCCGTAACCCGTTTAAGCTCACCTGCTTCACGGGAGCAGCCGATCTCTTCCAGCACGGGCAGTACTTCTTCGGGAGAGCCGGACAGGCCCGCCAGCTTCAGCAGTCCGGCAGCAGCCTCAGACTGTGTGTTTTTTTCTTTGCACAGCGAGCTTAGCTCATGAAGGCTTTTGCGGCTTATGAAGCCCAGAGCCAGACGCTGGTCGTCTCTGCCCAGACCAGCCAGTTCCATGATGCGCGATACGGCGCCCAGATGCGATAAAGCGAGCACGCTTTTGCCCGAGATCAGGCTCAGGCTTTTCGCCGCCAGGAACAGAGTTTCGGCAAGCTGACAGGCGTCCACGGCGCCTATGCACTCCACGCCTGCCTGCATTATCTCACGGAAGGAGCGGGAATAGCCCGCCACGCGGTACACGTTCTCCTGATAGTACACCTTCTGCACCGTATCAGGCTCGTCTCGACCGGAGCGCACGATGGAGAGAGTCACGTCAGGCTTAAGCGCCAGCAACTTGCCGTCTGTGTCATGGAAGGTGATCACGCTGCCGGAAACCAGGAAATCCCGATTGTCCGCGTAAAGGTCGTATTCCTCAAATTTGCGCATCTTATACTGTGTGTAGCCGTTTTGACGGTACAGCGCCCGTAGCGCAAGCAGTACCCGCTCTTCTCTTTTCAGGATCCCGTCGGGTATTGTCATTTTGCAGCTTCCTCCTTCCTGATTTTGTCGATGGCCAACCTGTAACCGCCACTGCCGTAAAGGAGACAGCGGTTGACCCGGCTTATGGTAGCCGGACTCACACCGGTTTTTGCCCCGATATCCTGATATTTCATCCCTTTATCCAGCAAAAGCGCCACCTGAAGACGCTGCGAAATATCCTGGAGCTCTTTTATCGTACACAGATCCTCGAAAAGGTCGTAACATTCTTCGAGGCTGTCAAGCTCAAGCAGCGTTCTGAACAGCTGATCCGTCGCTTCGTTGCGAATTCCAGTCATGAAATACCTCCAGACGGGTGATTGCGTTTCATATTATATCATGATAGCATAGTGAAGTAAAGTTAGAATAAAGTAAAATATCACGATGAGGCATTTGGGTTTGCGGCATCGCGGCGGGCAAAGCGTTCTTGCAATTGAGGGACTGTTTTGCTATAATGCATTAGATTATTATCTGCACACGGGACGCGGCGATCGTCTGCCGCGTTCCGCTGCTGACTGTTCATACCGAAAGGAGCTTACGCTATGCCGGGGAAAATAGGCCTGATCGCCATGAGATCCGCCGAAAATGCAGGCGGCAGGATCAATCAGATACTGTCGGAGTGGAGGGACGGAGAACAGTTTTTGATCCCTGTTCAATGTCCGCGCTTCAGCAGCGGCGAGGCCAAATGCGTGATACAGGACTCGGTGCGGGACAGGGACGTATACATACTCGTGGACGTTTGCAACAATTCACTGACATATAAAATGCTGGGCGAGTCAAACCGCATGTCGCCGGATGACCACTATCAGGACCTGAAGCGCGTGATCGCTGCCTGCAACGGCAAGGCGGAACGGATCACGGTCATAATGCCGTTTATGTACGAAGGGCGCCAGCACCGCAAGACCGCGCGGGAATCACTTGACTGCGCTGTCATGCTGCGGGAATTGGAGAATATGGGCGTACACAGCCTGATAACGTTTGATGCACACGACCCTCGCATCCAGAACGTGGTGCCCCTGATGGCAGTGGAAAACGTGTCGCCCGCGCTGCAGTTTACCCAGGCGCTGCTTACGGAGTACGAAGACCTTGAGATCGACAGCGGCCGTATGATGTTCATAGCGCCGGACGAGGGCGCGACTGAAAGGGTGGTCTTCCTGGCCTCGCTGTTCGGTGTGAACATAGGCATGTTCTATAAGCGGAGGGACTATACGCGCGTAGTGGACGGTTCAAACCCGGTCATTGCCCACGACTTTTGCGGCGGAGATATAGTAGGCAAGGACGTGATCGTGTCGGACGACATGATCGCGTCGGGAGGGAGCATGCTGGACACCGTGCGCCAGCTTAAGGACATGGGCGCGAAGAGAGTGTTCGTGTTTTCAACTTTCGGTCTGTTCACGAGCGGCCTGGACAAGTTTGACAAAGCGTACGCCGACGGATGGTTCGACAGGATATTCACCACGAACCTGGTATACCAAAAGCCTGAACTGTTGGCGCGGGAGTGGTACTTCTCGGTCAAAATGGACCGCTATATCGCCGCATTGATAGACACGGTAAACAGGGTAGACACCCTGCAGAATATAATAAAACCCGCGGAACGCATTCGGCAGATGCTGGATATGTACTGCTCCGGACGCTGACCTGATGGCGTAAATGATATCGATCCTGATCTCTCTGGCCGTGCTGCTGTTGGGATACCTGCTTTACGGGCGACTGACTGAAAAAGTGTTCGCGCCTGACGGCCGCAACACTCCGGCCATAGCTGTGAACGACGGGGTGGACTGCGTTCCCATGAAGCCCTGGAAGGCTTCGCGCTGGTACTGTTTGGCGCGTACGTGGTGTTTTGGGAAAAACGACTGATTGGGACTTGACTTTACAGCTGCCTGCGAAGGTCAAAACGTGTTTAGAAAGCGGGAACTCTCGATGAATGAATCATACTATAACAAACCTTTTATCGTGGTGGATATGCTGCCGGAGCGGGTGCCTCAGGACAGCCCCGGGCAGTTCTTCGCAGTGGAAAGGTTTTTCCTGGAACCAGGCCGCCGTAGTGCGCTGCGTGAGAAGTTCACTGACCTGTTGCTCAAGTTAAACTGTTACTGCGCGTTCAGGGTGTTTTCGGCCGACGGGAGAGATTATGGCGCAAACCCGGCACCCGGAAAGCTGCGCGAGCTGGTATGCGGCTGCCAGGTGGACGTGCGTGTGCTCATACCCGAAGCGGACGCGCTTATCGCGCTGGAGCGTGACGACATGTATTTAACCGTTTACAACCCGGACGAAAAACTGCTGGGGCTGGTAAAGACGCTGGCCGGGGCAGAAGGGCTGTTCTGCCGCCGCGGAGCGTGGGAGGAAAGCGAATGATACGCCGGATCGTTACGGACCCTGTTTTTCTGGCCCGCAAGTCCGAACCCGCTTCTGAAGCGGATATGGGGACGGCTGCGGACCTTGAAGATACCCTACGGGCGAACCTTGACTGCTGCGTGGGCATGGCTGCAAACATGATAGGCGCGCACAGGAGAATCATCGTGTTCTTCGCGGGGACTGTGCCGGTAGTTATGTTCAACCCTCGCGTCGTTTGCGGGACCGGTCGCTACGAGACGGAGGAAAGCTGTCTTTCCCTAGGCGGCTCAAGGAAAGCGCTGCGCTGGCATAAGATAACGGTAGCGTACATGGACAGGTGGTTCAGACCGCGCGAAGGTACGTTCGAAGGATACACAGCGCAGATAATCCAGCACGAGATCGACCACTGTGACGGAATACTGATCTGAATCGGAGGGAACGGATATTAAGCAAAAGACTGTGTTCGGAGTCCCGGTCGCCTGCTCTCTGGTGGTGGCGGCCGCATGCCTGGCGGGGATAGCGCTGGGCTCTTTCATGGACTTCGGAATAAATGAGGCGCTGGCGAATAAAACGGACATAGGCGCGCTGTTTGCCACATACGGCTCATATTTCTCATACTGTTTGTACCCAGCAGCGGGAATGTGCCTGTTCAGGGGATTGCGCAAGCTGGGGGAGAAGTACCGATTGTTGGCGGTGACGCTGCTGGCAGTCGGATATTTTCTTGCGGTCTACTACAGCAACAGCTACAACGGCGGCAAGGTGAGGGAGCTTTTCGGATACACGGCGGGCAGCTCCTCTGCGTGGCTGTCTGCTTTAAGCTGGCTGTTCTGGGCGGTGCTGTATGCCTGGGTCCCGGTGCTGCTGAACCGGCTGCTGGATGACAGCAATGCCCAAAAACTAATGGCTGTGGGCGCTGCGATACTTGTGGCGTGGGTGCTGGCTGACAACGTGAACCTGTGGCTCAAGCAGGTGGCATCACGCCCCAGGTACAAATATCTGCTTACGCTGGACGATCCTAAAAGCGAATTCCGCGCCTGGTGGCAGATGATACCTAACCTGGCGGGCAGCAATGACAACTTCAAGTCGTGGCCCAGTGGCAATATGACCATTGCCGCCATGATGTTCAGCCTGCCTATGATCACGGATCTGTTCAAAAAGCGCAGCGAGCGACTGAACCTGGCAGCGTTCGGCTGCGCATGCGGTTTCGTGCTGCTTTACGGCTACAACCGCATACACATGACCAACCATTTTCTGTCCGACGTATGCTTCGGGACACTGATAACATACCTGATCTTCGCTTTAGTGAGTGTGGCGTTTTTAAAAGCGGCTGGCAGCGATGACTGACCTCGCTCGCCATTTCGCCTTGCGGCACATAACCTAAACTTTTCAAAGAAAACTGTTGACAATGCAGGCTGCGGGTTATATAATATTCAAGTCGCTTGTGAGGCACGGTCTTAGGATCGTAAGGTTCGGGGCGTAGCGCAGCTCGGTAGCGTACGTGCTTTGGGAGCATGGGGTCGCAGGTTCAAATCCTGTCGCCCCGATGAGGATAGTACGACCTCTTGGTCAAGCGGTTAAGACATCGCCCTTTCACGGCGGTAACACGGGTTCGAGTCCCGTAGAGGTCGTAAGAATTCTGGCTGTCAGGTGACAAAGACGAGGGCCTTTAGCTCAGTTGGTCAGAGCAGTCGGCTCATAACCGATCGGTCCGGGGTTCAAGTCCCTGAAGGCCCAGTATGGTCCGGTAGTTCAGTTGGTTAGAATGCCAGCCTGTCACGCTGGAGGTCGAGGGTTCGAGCCCCTTCCGGATCGCTTTTCCGGTTTGGCTGAGGTTTTCGACTTGCTGGCGTAGCTCAACGGTAGAGCAGCTGATTTGTAATCAGCAGGTTGAAGGTTCGAATCCCTTCGCCAGCTTGAACGGTTTTTAACGTGGGTAGGTTCCCGAGTGGCCAAAGGGAGCAGACTGTAAATCTGCCGTCGCAGACTTCGGTGGTTCGAATCCACCCCTGCCCAC
>JAIKWZ010000058.1 GCA_024684375.1 Clostridiales bacterium | reverse complement strand
TTGGAGAAAAAGATCGGCGCCGCCAGCTCGAGCCCGAAAGCGTCCTTCGAAAAGCCGGAGGCCTCCCGCGCGTGGTCGGCGTAGTTGAGCCCCATGCACAGCACGTCCTGCAGCGGGCGCGGGATGGGGGAGAGCAGCGTGGCGGCCTCGAGAGACAGCCCCTCGCCCTCCGCCGCAGCCATGGCGGCGCGCTCATCGCTCGTCGAGCGGCAGATCAGATCGTTCATGTCGGCAAAGGAAAAGCCGAGCTCGCCCAGCGGCAGCACGCGCTCGCCGCGCAGAACGCCGACTTCCTCGGCCTCGGAGCCATTTCGCGTAAAAGTGACAAGTTTCATGGAATAAACCTCCCGCTTATAACAGTTCCCACGGCAGCGAGCAAAGACCGCTCCCTGTCCTTCTCCTCTATCTTACCACAGTTCGACCGCTCGAGCGGATCGAATTTGTTTCTCATCGGCAGGCGGCGATCAGACAGAAATCTCCATATAGCGCCTGTATGTCGTGAAGCCGGCGGCCTCGTAAAAGGCCAGCGCGCCCTCGTTGAACTCCCACATGTTCAGCTCGATACGGCGGATGCCCTTCTGCGCGGCATACTCGCGCGCGAATGCGATCAGCGCCGTCGCCGCGCCCTGCCGCCGATAAGCCTCGTCCACGCCGAACTCGTCGACGTCGAGATAGTCCCGCTCCAGCATGAAGGGGTTTTCCGGCCGCGTGACGTGATGCAGGATCGCAAAGCCGCAGATCACGCCGTCCTTCTCCGCAACCGCGATGTCCTGCTCCGGGTCGTCCCAGATCTCGTATATGCGGTCCTGCAGCTCCTGCGCGAAGCCCGCCTTGAAGATATCCGGCCTCCCCGCGACGTGGACGTCGTTGACCATCCTGCGCAGTTCGTTGACCCGGTCAAGGTCGGCTTCGGTTGCCAGTCGTACGTTCATAGTATCCTCCGTTATAACAGGGAAAAATAGAAATCCTCAACAGTTCCCTGCTTGCTAAGCGGCTCTTTTTCGCTATTCACCGGGCACGGCAACAACAAAGGGCTGCTGATAAGGCTCGGTTTTTTGCGCACACGGTCCTTCACGCCACATATCAAAAAAACGGCCAAACGGGACGATGTAGTAACCGTCCTGATAATGGTCGGTTATGTCATAGGGATCAGCCATGATAAGCACGTCGTCATAAGCAGCATCCGTGCCGCAAGTGTCCAGACCGATGACCACCTGCCAGTGACCGGCCCAATCCACCCAGTCAACCATGATTGGTGTTCCGTTATCCAGTATCGAGATAAAGAAGCCTTCACAATCTTCAATCGACTGAAAACAGGTATCCGTATCGGCGTGAAACGTGGTTTCCCATCCAAGCGACTTGAAAAAGTCCGCAAGGCCCTCTACGGATGTCCCTTTGGTTGTGTCGGTTCCGGCAAGGCGGCATATGTCCATCTCATTGTAATCACGATTGCCGTAGTGATTGAGCACCATCAGCGCCGAGGCGCATCCGCAGGAATACTCCGTCGTTTGCTGATATGTCTGGAAATTCGAGAGGATATAAAGCCCATCCCCGCTTGTCATATTGTAATAGTCGTTGATTAGGTAATACCTGCTGTCTGAATGATCCAATGTGTGGTTAAATGCGTCCGCGCCATCCTCATCTTTTATGGTGTCGAGCGACGCATCATACTCAATAAGATGAAGCTCCGGCAGGCTTGCCGAATGCTTCACACTTCCGCTTCCGCAAGCGCATAGAGAGAACGCCACTGCAGCTGCGAGAATAGATAACAACGTTTTTTTCATATTCTTCCTCCTTGATGCTTGAACCACATCTTTTTGCATTTTGCAGGTTGTCATCTCCTTTCAGGTAAAAAAACAGGATTGCTGTTATGAAATAATAGCAATCCTGCTTTGGTGGACTCGAAGGGGATCGAACCCTCGAACCTCACGGATGCGAACCGTGCGCTCTCCCGCGCGTGTCACATCCGGTCGAAAAAAGAAGAACAAAAACGAAAGAAAGGATAGAGCGATGGATTTGTTTCCTCCTGTTCAATTTGCAGAATAATTTGAGCCTGCTTCGTATCCAATCGAAAGAATGCAACTATAATTCGCCCTTGGACGAAAACATTTTCTAATCCACTTAGCGGCGTCATGAGATTTCTTACCCTGAAAAGTCCGTTTTATTGGACATCTTTTGTGATATCCTTGTATTAGACCCGAAAGGTGCTACAATAAAGGAGGACAAGATGTTAAGCCAGAATTATAAGTATTGGGCTTCCGTTGAGGATATGCACAGATGTATCCACTGCGCGAGATTACATGGGCAGATTTACACAATAGAAGAAATCCCACAGCCGGATCCACCGATCCATGATAACTGCAGGTGCAGTATTGAAATCATGGAAGCGTTATTCGCAGGAACGGCAACAAGCAAAGGAAAGAACGGAGCAGACTGGTGGATTGCGACATACAATCAGTTGCCGCCGTATTACATTTCTGAAGATGAAGCGAGAGCGCTTGGCTGGAAAGCGTGGAAAGGCAATCTTGCAGTTGTTGCTCCAAACAGAATGCTGGCAAAAGGCGTCTATCGAAATGATGACGGCCATTTACCTGATGCTCCAGGAAGAGTATGGTACGAAGCAGATATTAATTATTCCTCCGGATGGAGGGGGGCTGAGCGTATTCTGTATTCAAATGACGGGTTAGTTTTCGTTACCCGCGACCATTATCAAACTTTTTCAGAGATAGTGTCACCGACTTCAAATAAAATTGATTCATGAAATTGGAGGAAGGAGGAAGTAGTTATGAATAATAATTTCACATGGCGTTTTATCGCGTCAAATAGTATCCATGTTGATTTGTCTGCCTGCAAATATGCAGAAGAAATTCATGAAGTTCTAAAAGATGCTTTCGGCTTCCCTGGGGATTATGGGAAAAACTGGAGTGCCTTTTGGGATTATCTTGATGATTTCTGTGGAGACAGAACATCGGAAACCACCGTTCATGTGGATGGCCTTAATCGTCTTTCAAAGGACTTGCGCAGCTATGCGGAGAAGATGGTAGA
>JAIKWZ010000043.1 GCA_024684375.1 Clostridiales bacterium | reverse complement strand
ACCGACAGGCACACGCCGCGCTTCTGCGGGCAGGACTGCAGGATAGGAGAATTGGACTTTTTGGTGACCTTTTCCCTACCATGACGAATCATCTGATTGATTGTAGGCACTCAAACACCTCCATGAGTACAGGGTCTAAATCTATACAGCTTCCGCAACCCTGGAAGAAGTATACGACGGTAATTGGGTCTTACGCTTTGAGCACCGCGCAGCAGGCGCATTTTACCTGCAGCGCGCAGGCCTTGCCGAGGGTCTTCATGTCGGGGATCCTCTCGACCTCAACGCCTTTTTCGGCAGCGGCTTCGACGACCTGTCGCCTTACGAACACGTCCGCGTCTTCGGCCACGTACACCTTTTCGGCTTTGCCCTGGGCTATGGCGCGCAGCGTGGTCCGTAAACCCGCACTTAAGTTCAGCCTGGACAGGTCTTCCACGCGCTCATCCCCCTTTTAGCATAATCCAACCTGAATATTTTACCACCGTGTCCGCGGGGAGTAAGCGAAGATATATTATTTTTTTATGAATATTCTGTAAACAGCAGCCCTAAATGATGCCCCGCTTCAGCTTGCGCAGGAAGTAAACCGTGAACGCCGTGCCCGTTATCAGCCAGGACACGGGATACACAAGGCTTATGCCGGGTATAGTGGGCCACACGGGCACGAGCAGCGTCATCCACAGCACGCGGAACAGACAGGTGCCTATAAGCGTGATTATCATGGGCACGAAGGTATCTCCCATGCCGCGCAGGGTGCCGGTCATCACTTCTATGTAGCTCCACAGCACGTAGAAGGGCACGAAGCACCACATTATCTCTATCGCCTTGTCTATCGTGGTCTCGTGCTCCACGAACAGGCGGTAAACGGGCCGGGCTATGGACAGGAGCGTCACTGACAGCGCGGCGGTCACGGCGAGGCTTATGCCCATGCATACACGCATGGCCTGCTTTAAGCGCTCATATTTGCCCGCGCCGTAGCACTGTCCGGAAAAGGCGCAGATTGCCACGCCGAATGCGCTGGTGGTGACCCAGTAAAACCCGTCCAGCCTCCCCGTAGCCGTCCAGGCGGTGATGAGGGGCGTGTCGTTAAGGCCGTTCAGAGCGGCCTGGATTATTATATTGGACACGCTGTAAAGGGAAGACTGGAACCCGCTGGGCAGGCCGATGCGCATCATGCGCTTGAGAGAAGGGACGTCCACCCTGATCTTTGAGAAAGAAAACCCGTGCATACCGTCGGTGGTCAGAAAATGCCTTAGCGCAAGGCCGGTGCAAGTGCACATGGACAGCACGCTGGCCCAGGCCGCGCCGGCAACTTTCCAGCCCAGAACGCCTACGAACAGCAGGTCCAGCGCGATGTTTATAAGGCAGCTGGCGATCAGATACTTGAAGGGTCGGCGGCTTTGGCCCACTCCCTGCAGGGTGCCCTGGAACAGGTTGTAGGTCAGAAGCGGGACCGCCCCCACAAGGTAAATGCGCAGGTATTGGGTGGAATCCGCCATCAGCACGTCGTGGGTGTTTATGAGCTTAAGCGCTTTGGGTGCAAGGAAGTAGCCCGCAAAAGTTATGACAGCGCCCACGCACAGGCAGAACACGAAGCAGGTGTGCAGCACGCGGCTGAGTTTGTCGCCGTCTTTAGCGCCGTACGCCTGGGAGATCATGACCGTTCCGCCGCTGATCAGCCCAACGAAAAAGCCGAGTATGAGGTTGGTTATCACGCCGACGCCGCTGCCCACCGAGGCCAGGGCGTTGTCGCCCAGAAAATACCCCACGATGAACGCGTCCGCGGTGTTGTAAAGCTGCTGGAACAGCAGCCCCGCGAGTATGGGGAAAAAGAAGGAAAGCAGCTTTTTCCACACCACGCCCGTGGTCAGGTCGTCTCTGTCGCTTTTTACGCTGATATCGCTCATGCTTCTGCCTTGAAAAATGGATTCCGCTGCATTATAAGCCCGACGGGCGACGGGTTCAACTTTAATCGTGTTAAGATGGACACGCTTGACATTCCCACAGTGTTAAATTACAATACTCTTGGCGAAAGCCAATTCTGCGAAAGGAAAAGCGAGTATGAAGTACGAATGCCCCTGCGGCTATGTTTACGACCCCGAAGTCGGCGATCCGGAAGGCGGGATCGCTCCCGGCACCAAGTTTGAGGACATCCCCGAAGATTGGGTGTGCCCCGTGTGCGGCCTTGACAAGGCGGCGTTCACTCCCGCTGAATAACTGAACGAAAAGGCGGCGGAGGAAGTTACCTCCGCCGCCTTTTTTGCGTCGCAAAATGCCGCGTCACAACAAGGGCGCATTGATCCGCACGAGGGGAAAGGGCTTACGGATCGCCGCGCCGTGCGGGCTCGCAATGACGCTGATGGGGCACGGCGCGCTCAGCTGTCCGCTCCCTCAGGACAGGGGAGTATCGCGGGCCGCGCTTCTCCCGCTTCTTCCATTTTGCAGAGGAGCAGGTTTTTAAGCTCCTCCCGCACGCAGGCGTATTCAGGCGCGGAGACCAGGTTGTCAAGCTCATGGGGGTCTTTTTCAAGGTCATAGAGGAAATCTTCCGCGTAAACGTCGCTCGAGGCTTCCTTCCAGCCGTCTCTTTCCGGGGCGCGCACGGAGTATTTCCATCTGGGTGTGCGCACCGCCCTGCCCACCTGGCTTTCGCTGATCTGCATGAACACGGCGTTTTCCCAGTCGGGAACGCTGCCCTTTGCCAGCGGCGCGACCGTGCGCCCGTTAAATCCTTCGGGCCTGTCCGCTCCGGCGATGTCCAGTATCGTGGCGGGCAGGTCGATCAGGCTCACCAGCTCTTTTACCGTTTTGCCGCCCCTGAAGCCCGGCCCGCGGATTATGAGCGGGATATGGGTGCAGGCGTCGTGGCAGCTGCGCTTGTATTCGCTGTTGCGGGTGCGGAAATGGGAGCCGTGGTCGGAGGTGTAGATGAACACCGTGTTTTCCCAAAGGCCCTGTTCTTTCAGAGCGTCCTCCAGCCGGGCCACGTTTTCGTCGATCCTGGCGCACTGGCCCAGGTAGTCGGGGTAGTTTTCTTTCCAGTCGCCCATTTGGCCGGCAAGGTCTCCGGGAGGATCGAAATCGGCGAAGCGGCGCTTGCTGCCGTCAGGCCCTTCGTAACGGTCACGGTCGTTCTGATGGTGCGGATCCAGCTGCGACACGAACAGGAAGAAAGGCTGTTTGCCGTCCTGCGCGTGCACGTAATCTACGGCGAAGGCGTTTACGCAGTCCACTCGGTAACCGGTGAAGTCCACGCGGCGGTCAAACGCGTCGAACAGGTATCCGTTGTAGCCGTGGGAGGTGTATTCCAGCGCGTCCGCCGCCATCCAGTAGTCGGTATACCCGCCGCGCATGTCGAGGGGGATGGGGCCGGTGCGGTGGTTTATGCCCTTGTCACGGTTGGAAGCCAGGTGCCACTTGCCTACGTAAGCGGTCTTGTATCCCGCTTCGTTCAGCGTTCCGGCCAGGGTGGGAACGTTCCGCGGCAGCTCGATATCGTTGCGGAAGCAGCCGGTCTGGGTGCCCCATCTGCCAGTTTGGAGGCAGGCGCGGGCGGGGCCGCACACGGGCAGGTTCGTAAAGGCGTTTTCAAAGCGCACGCCTTCGCCGGTGATCCTGTCCAGGTTGGGGGTGACGTTCAGCTTCTGACCGTAGCAGCCCAGGGTGTCCCAGCGCTGCTGGTCGGTGAAATAAAACACTATGTTGGGTCTGTCCACTTCAGTCTTCCTTTCACTCGCGAAGGATTCACGGAGGGCCGTCAGGCGTTCCAGTTTGAGCTTGCTTCGCCTGCGGCGGGGGTGATGTTCCAGGCCTTCAGCGACCAGCGGCCATTTTTGAAGCGGAGCACGCTTACAGAGGCGTTGGAGCAGCTCATGGGCGGGTTGTGATCGGGTATGCCCAGCACATACGCGCAGATGGCCTTTATGATGCCCGCGTGGCAGACCGCGCATACCCTTTCGCAGTCAAGGCGGGCGACCATGTCCAGAAACCCGGCCGCGCGGGCGGTAAATCGGCGCCCGCTCTCGCAGTCCCAGCCCAGGGGGGAATAGTCGAACCTATCCAGACATTCGGGATACAGGTCCGGGAACAGTTCGACCATGTCCTGGTACGTTTTGCCGCGCATGGCGGTGTTGTTCATTTCCCGTATCAGCGGACAGAACACGAACTCCGCGCCCGGAAAGATGATGTTAGCGGTCTGCCAGGCGCGCAGCACGTCGCTGACCAGTATCCTGTCGAACCTGACGCCCTCCACCAGCGGCTTTGTCTGTCCGGCCTGCTGCCTGCCTTTTTCGGTCAGCGGCGTAGGCGCCCAGCCGTTGTGGGTGCCGAAACGATTTCCTTCGCTTTCTCCATGGCGGATAAGATACAGTTCCATGTGTTTTCTCCGGAGCGGTTTTGTTTTATTGTAGCACAGGTTTGTAAAAAATCGACTTATGTGATAAAATATACCCATCAAAGTTACTGAGGTCGTTTATGCAGCAGATGGGTCTATTTGACGAAGGCGCCCTGTTCGCCCAGCCGCTGGCCAGCCGCCTGCGCCCCACGGATTTTAACGGCTACGTGGGACAGAAGCACCTGGTGGGGGAAGGCAAGATACTGCGCAGCCTGATAGAGAAGGACATGCTTTCTTCCATGATCTTCTGGGGCCCGCCGGGGGTAGGCAAGACCACTCTGGCGCGGCTGATCGCCCATATGTCCAAATCCGAATTCATTGATTTTTCCGCAGTCACCAGCGGCATTAAGGAGATAAAGGCGGTGATGGAGCGGGCGGAGAGCCTGCGCAAACAGGGCCTCAAAACTATCCTGTTCGTGGACGAGATCCACCGCTTCAACAAGGCGCAGCAGGACGCGTTCCTGCCTTTTGTGGAGAAGGGCTCCATAATCCTTATCGGCGCCACTACCGAGAACCCGTCCTTCGAGATAAACTCCGCGCTTTTGTCCCGCTGCAAGGTGTTCGTGTTAAAGCCGCTGGAGGAGGAAGACATAGTAAGCCTCATCCGCACAGCGCTGACCGACCAAAGGGGCTTTGGCGGCATGGACGTGAAAATGGAGGACAGGGAGGTCTCCGCGCTGGCGCGCTTTGCCGCGGGGGACGCCAGGACCGCGCTGAATACCCTTGAGATGGCGGTGAACAATGCTCCCCAGGACAGGGACGGCGCGATACGCATCACCAAAGAGGTGCTCAGCGAGTGTACCGACCGGCGCAGTTTATTGTATGACAAGCAGGGAGAGGAACACTATAACCTCATCTCCGCCCTGCACAAGTCGATGCGCAATTCCGACCCGGACGCGGCGGTGTACTGGTTAAGCCGCATGCTCGACGGGGGAGAGGATCCCCTGTACATCGCCCGCCGCATAGTGCGGTTCGCCAGCGAGGACATAGGCATGGCGGATTCCAGGGCGCTCACGGTGGCGGTCGGCGCGTACCAGGCGTGCACCTTCCTGGGCATGCCGGAATGCGATGTGCACCTTGCCCACGCGGCTGTATACATGGCGATGGCTCCCAAGTCCAACGCGGTGTACATGGCGAGGAACCTTGCCAGGGCGGACGTGGAGGCTGCGCCCGCCGAGCCCGTGCCCCTGCAGATACGCAACGCGCCCACTCAGCTGATGAAGCAGCTGGACTACGGCAAGGGCTACATATACGCTCACGACACCGAAGAGAAAATGGCGCGGATGACCTGCCTGCCCGATTCCATAAAAGACAGGCGCTACTACCTGCCCACAGATGAGGGAGAGGAAAAGGATTATTCCCGCAGACTGGACGAAATACTCCGCTTCAAAAACGGGCAAGAGAAAGGCTGAGAGACATGAAGATTTCAACATCCTGTGAACACGGCATCGCCGCGGGGCTTACCGCACGGGAAAGCCTTAGACTTATGAAGGCTGCGGGCTTTGAAGGCATAGACCTGAGCCTGTGCCGGCACATGAACGAGCCAGAAAAGTACCTGACCAAAGAATGGACGGCGTCCGTGCTGGAGCAGGTGCGCACAGCGAAAGATGAGGGCCTCGAGATCGCCCAGTGCCACCTGCCGTATTATCCCGGACATCTGGAAAACCCCGGCGACGGCAGCGCCGAAGCGTTCGGGGAATACTGGCTGCCCATGTACTTCCACGGCCTTGAGGCGGCGGAAAAAGCGGGCGCGAAGATCGCGGTCATCCACCCCATGTACCACGAGGGCGGCAGGCAGGCCACCGTGGACGCGAATGTCTATCTTTGGGAGAAGATGCGCCCCGCGCTTAAGCAAAGCGGCATAAAACTGGCGTTCGAGAACGTTTTCATCCGCCGGGAAAGAAAGTACATCCGCGCTTTCCTGGAGGAAGCGGAAGTAATGCGCGAGATCGCTGACGCGATGGACGCCGACACCGCGGGTCTGTGCATGGACACGGGCCACGCCAATATTTTCAGATTCGATATATGCGAGTACGCCCGGACATTTGCCGACAGGCTCATCTGTCTGCACGTGAACGCGAACTCCGGCGAGGACGAGCACATTATCCCGCTTTCGGGCGCAGCCTGGTGCGAGAGGATGGACTTTGAGGCGTTCTCGAGAACACTGAATGAAATAGGCTATAAGGGATGGTACAACCTTGAGGTCTCGGGAGGCCGCTTTCCCAAAGCCGCCGCCCGTCCATTCTACGAGTATGCCGCCATCGTGGCGAGACATCTGGCGGATGCCGCGCAGTGTTAATTTTTTGAATGAGACCCTACAGACGCGCCTCACGGCGCGTTTTGTGTTGCCCGGGAAGAAGGGAGTATGCTATAATCAGCTTCGGGGGATGATCCTCCGCATGAAAGGAGAGGTTGTATGAAAAGACTGCTTTCCCTTATGATGTGTTTCGCGCTTTTGCTGTGCGCACTGCCTGTGTTTGCCGAGGAGATCAGCGTCACGGGCAAGGTGACAGAGGTGGAGAAGTACGGCCACGCGCTGCTGGACGTGACCATCGAAGACTTTACTAAACTGGGCTTTGAGCTGGGCGACATAGTTACGGTCAAGGCCGGCACTTATGAAGGCGACATGCCTTACTTTAACGGCTATTACGTGGAAAAAGGCGAGTACATGCTGCGCGCCTATCCCGGCCACACCTGCATCGCCGTATGCATCAACTACGGTAAATTCGCCGAGACCGCGGGTATAGGCATCGGGGACGAGGTCACTGTCAGCCTCAAGCAGAAGGCGGGCGCGCTTACCGTGCAGGAGATCAACAATCTGGTTTACACGGACGCGCGCGAGGATTACGCAAGCGACGAGGAGTTCGCGAATTTCCGCGAAGTTGCGCTGGGAAGCATAGCTCCCGGCCGGTTCTACCGCGCTGCCTCCGCCATAGACAACAAGCATAACCGCGCCGCCTTCGCCGACAAGTTCATAGAGGCGGCGGGCGTGAACGCCGTGATGAACATGGCCAACACCGATGAGGAGCTTGCCGCGCTGCTCACGGCGGAGGATTTTGCTTCCCCGTACTACAAAGCTCTGGCCGAAGGCGGCAAGGTCATCGCGCTGGGCATGCCGGTGAACTTCTCTTCCGACGAATTCGCCGAGGGCATCGTTAAGGGGCTTACCTTCCTGTCCGAAAACGAAGCGCCTTACATGGTGCACTGCACCGAGGGCAAGGACAGGGCGGGCTTCGCGTCCATGCTGATCGAGGCGCTGATGGGCGCGTCCGAAGAGGAGATAGTGAAAGACTACATGCAGTCCTACGTAAACTATTACAGCGTGGAAGCAGGCAGCGAAAAGTACGATATGATCGCCGAAAAGAACGTGATGGAAATGCTCAGGACCGTGGCGGGGCTGGAAAAAGGCGCGTCCCTGGAGGGCGCGGACCTGGCCAAGGCGGCGGAAGCTTACCTGCTGGCCCACGGCATGGACGCCGCGGCGATAGAAGCGCTTAAGACAAAGCTGGGCTGACGGCGTACGCTGTCAGAGCTCAGGCTGATCTGAGACAAGCGGTAAATGACGACGGCGGACGGGATTTTCCCGTCCGCCGTTCCATATGGGCGTCTCTCACCAGATGTGCGCGAAATCGTTTATGATTATCACTGCGGCCAGCAGCGTCAGGTAAAGACTGAACCATTTGAGCCTGCTCTTTTTCACGGCGCGTATCATAAGAGCTATAGCCGCGAGGCCCGCCGCGAACGCCGCCAGTATGCCCACCAGTATCTGGGGAAGCTGCGAGGACAGCGCGCTTTGCAGCGAATCGGTCTTAAGCACGTCCATAAGCTCCAGTACCGCCGCGCCGAGTATCGCGGGGATGCTCATCATAAAGGAGAAGTCCGCCGCGCTTTTGCGCTTTAGCCCGCTTGCCAGACCGCCCGCGACGGTGGAGCCGCTGCGGCTCACTCCCGTGAACGTGCCTACGCACTGCATAAGGCCCATGATGAGCGCGTCCCTGGCTTTCACCCTGCCGTGAGAGGCTTTGGCGACTGCCCTTGCCCTGCCGATCCCGTCCGCGAGGAGGAGGATCAGGGCCGTGAACAGAAACGCGTAGGGCAGCAGCAGCCGGGCGACCGAGTCGATAACATCATCCCAGCCGGTGAGCTTAAGTGCCAGCGCGTAGGCAACGGTAGGCAGTGTGGCAAGGATAAGCAGCTTTAGCTCCCCTTTTACTGGGTGGGCGAACATCTGTATTATCCGCCTGAAGTAGAACACTGCCACCGCCAGCAGCGTGCCCAGGTGCAGCATGACCGTGAACGCGCCGGCAACGCCGCTTTCCAGCTTAAGCCCGAATATCTCTTCCGCCAGCATTATGTGGCCGGAAGAGGACACGGGCAGAAACTCAGTCAAGCCCTGTATAAGCCCCAGTATCACGGATTTAAGATATGTAAGCTGTTCCACGGCGAAGCTCCTTTATATCAGAGTAAGGGACAGGTCAGACCACGATGTTGAACAACCTGCCGGGTACGTAGATAAGCTTTTTGGGCTGTTTGCCGTCCAGAAGCTTTTTGACTTCCTCGCTGCCCTTAAAGTATTCTTCGGCGTTTTCGCGGGTCAGGTCACTGGGCACCATCACGCGGCCGCGCACCTTGCCGTTTATCTGCAGGGCGACCTCGACCTCGTCCCTGACCAGCGCCTTCTCGTCACATACCGGCCAGGGTCTCCTGACGAGCTCCTCGCCCAGGGAAAGCGCCTGGTTCATTTCCTCGGTGATGTGGGGCGCTACCGGGTTGAGCAGCTGCAGGAGCACCGCGAGCTCGGTCCTGGTGACGGAACCCTTCTGGTACATCCTGTTCACCAGCGTCATCATCTGGGCGATGGCGGTGTTGAACTTCATCTGCTCGTAGTCCTCGGAGACCTTTTTGATGGCCTGGTTCACGTCATAGGCCATGTCTTTGGAAATGCCATCGGCGTCCGCCAGCATGGTCTGCAGTTTCCACACCCTGTCCAGGAAGCGGCGGCAGCCCCTGGCGCCGTCGGTCTGCCACGGGATCGCCTGGTCGAAGGCGCCCATGAACATCTCGTAAAGGCGGAAGGCGTCCGCGCCCAGCTCGTCCACGACCTCGTCGGGATTGACCACGTTGCCGCGGCTCTTGGACATCTTTTCGCCGTTGGAGCCCAGTATCATGCCGTGGCTGGTGCGCTTAAGGTATGGCTCCTTGGTGGGGACCGCGCCTATGTCGTAAAGGAAGCGGTGCCAGAAGCGGCTGTAGAGCAGGTGCAGGGTGGTATGCTCCATGCCGCCGTTGTACCAGTCCACGGGCAGCCAGTACTTAAGTTCGTCCATGGAAGCGAATTCGTTGTCGTTGTGGGGATCGATGTACCTTAAGAAGTACCAGCTGGAACCCGCCCACTGGGGCATGGTGTCGGTCTCGCGTTTGGCAGGGCCGCCGCACTTGGGGCAGGTGGTGTTCACCCAGTCGGTCATCTGCGCAAGGGGGCTCTCGCCGTCATCGGTGGGCTCGTAGTTTTCCACGTCGGGCAGTTTGAGAGGCAGGTCGCTCTCCTTGAGCGGCACCCAGCCGCAGCAGGGGCAGGATACCATCGGGATGGGCTCGCCCCAGTACCTCTGGCGGGAGAACACCCAGTCGCGCAGCTTGAAGTTGACTTTTCTTTCGCCTATGCCTTTTTCGGCCAGATAGTCGATTATGGCCTTCTTGGCTTCCCTGACGCTCATGCCGTTCAAAAAGCCGCTGTTG
The DNA here is from genome assembly GCA_024684375.1 of Clostridiales bacterium. GTDB lineage: Bacteria > Bacillota > Clostridia > Christensenellales > Aristaeellaceae > RUG14130. The sequence continues at coordinate 87,481 of JAIKWZ010000043.1, read as the reverse complement.
ACCATGGTGCCCGCCTGGATGTCGGTGTATGCGGCTTCCTGCACGTTTCCGCCCGCGACCACTTCGATTATGGGCAGGCCGAACTTCTTGGCGAATTCCCAGTCCCTTTCGTCGTGGGCAGGCACGGCCATGATGGCGCCGGTGCCGTAGCCCATCAGCACGTAATCGCTGATCCATACGGGGATCTGCGTGCCGGTCAGGGGGTTGGTGGCGCGGATGCCCTTGAGCTCCACGCCGGTCTTGTCTTTATTGAGCTCCGTGCGCTCAAAGTCGCTCTTTCTCGCCGCGGCCTCGCGGTAGGCGGCGACTTCGGCGTAATTGGCGATCTTGTCCTTATGCTTTTCCACCAGCGGATGCTCGGGGGAGATGACCATGTACGTGGCGCCGAAGAGCGTGTCGGGACGGGTGGTGTAGACCCTTAGCTTATCGCCGGTGGTCAGGGTGAAGTCCACCTCGGCGCCTTCGCTGCGGCCGATCCAGTTGCGCTGCTGTGTAGAGACCTTTTCGATGAAGTTCACTTCGTCCAGACCGTCGATCAGCTTCTGGGCGTAAGCGGTGATCTTCAGCATCCACTGGCTCTTTACCTTGCGGATGACTTCGCCGCCGCACCTTTCGCACACGCCGCCCACGACCTCTTCGTTCGCCAGGCCGACCTTGCAGCTGGTGCACCAGTTGATGGGCATCTCGCTTTTGTACGCAAGCCCTTTTTCCCAGAGTTTAAGGAAGATCCACTGGGTCCACTTGTAGTAGGCGGGGTCAGTGGTGTTGACCTCACGGGAGTAGTCGAAGGAGAAACCCAGCCGCTTGAGCTGCTGGCGGAAATGATCCACGTTCTGCTTCGTGACCACGGCGGGGTGGATCTTGTTTTTTATTGCGTAGTTTTCGGTGGGCAGGCCGAAGGCGTCGTAGCCGATGGGGAACAGCACATTGTAGCCCTCCATGCGGCGCTTGCGGGCGATTATATCCATGGCGGTGTTGGAACGGGGGTGTCCCACGTGCAGCCCCTGGCCGCTGGGATAGGGGAACTCTATCAGCGGGTAGAACTTGGGCTTTGCGTGGCTGCTCTCGGCGTTCAGGCAGCCGGTCTCGTCCCAGTGAGCCTGCCACTTTTTTTCTATCGCGGCGGGATTATATTCCTTGTACATTCCCATATTTTTTCTCCTTAGCGCGGTGGGCGAAGCATACACGCCCACATTCTCATCTTGACATTATAACACAGTCAAGTTCAAAACGCAATACCGGGAAAAAGGGAAAGCCTTGCCAGAGCGGGCAAAATGGTTTATAATCAGTCTACTATTATTTGTAAGGATCGGGCCATGAACAAGAAACTGGATCTGTTTATAACGTTTTTCCGCATCGGGGCGTTCACCTTCGGGGGCGGCTACGCCATGGTGCCCCTAATAAAAAGCGAGGCGGCGGACAAAAAAGGCTGGATAAGCGGGGAAGACATGCTGGACATAATCGCCATCGCCGAATCCACTCCCGGCCCCATCGCCATAAACTCCGCCACATTCGTGGGCTACAAGACGGCGGGGGTACTGGGCAGCGCCTGCGCCACGCTGGGAGTGGTGCTGCCGTCGTTTCTTATAATCGCGCTTCTGGGCGCGCTGCTGGACAAGTTCAAGGACTTAAAGCCCGTTGCCTACGCGTTTTTCGGCATACGCGCGGGCGTGCTGGCGCTGATAATCAAGGCGCTGATCTCCATGTTCAAAAAGTGCCCAAAGCCCACGCTCAAACAGCTTAAAACAAAAGAGGACAGCTTTATAAAATACCTTTATAAGGCGCTGCCGTACATACTAATGGCGCTGTCCTTCTGCCTGGTCGCGCTGATCGGTGTGAAAAGCCTGTGGGCGCTGCTGCTGGCGGCGGCGATAGGCCTGTCTTCCTACCTTGCGATGGAAGGAGGCAACGGCAAATGACACAGCTGTTCGAACTGTTTTTGATGTTCTTCAAGATCGGCGCGTTCACCTTCGGGGGCGGCTACGCCATGCTGCCCCTTATCCAGGAGGAAGTCGCCAGCCGGGGACTTATGTCCGTGGAGGAACTCGCGAATTTCGTGGGCATCAGCGAGTCCACCCCCGGGCCCTTCGCCGTGAACATCGCCACATATGTGGGCCTTCACAGCGTGGGCGTATTGGGCAGCGTGTTCGCTACGCTGGGAGTGGTGCTGCCTTCGTTTATCATCATACTCATCGTGGCTCACTTTTTCGAAAAGTTCAAGACCAACCGCATAGTCAAAGGGATAATGAGCGGCCTGCGCCCCGCGGTGGTGGGACTGCTGGCGGCAGCGGTTGTGACCATGGGCAAAAGCGTGTTTTTCAAGGACGGCCCGGTGCTCGACCTTAAGCTGCTGCTGGGAGCGGCGATATTCGGCCTGACGCTATTTTTGTCATTAAAAAAGAAGCATCCAATTTTGCTGATCTTGCTCTCCGCCGCGCTGGGCATGGCGGGAATGTATATTATCCAGGGATAGGAGAGAAAGAAAATGCCGTTTACGCTGGTCAGGAACGATATAACCAAAATGCGCGTCGACGCCATAGTCAACGCTGCCAACCATACCCTGCTGGGAGGAGGCGGCGTGGACGGAGCCATCCACAGGGCAGCGGGCCCGAAGCTTCTGGAGGAATGCAGAGGCCTCGGCGGCTGCAGGACCGGGGAAGCCAAGCTGACAAAGGGCTATGACCTGCCCGCCAGGTATGTCATCCACACCGTGGGCCCCATTTGGATGGGCGGAAGCGAGGGCGAGGAACAGGACCTGGAAGCGTGCTACCTGAATTCGCTCAAGCTGGCCAAACAGCACGGGCTCGAGAGCGTGGCGTTCCCGCTTATCTCCGCCGGCGCGTACGGCTATCCGCCCGCGCAGGCGCTGTCCGTGGCGGCGACGGCCATACTTCGCTTTTTGCGCAGCAGCGATATGACCGTGTACCTGGTGATATTCGGCCCGAGCGAGTTCGTATGCTCAAAAAAGCTGTTTGGGGACGTCAAGGCATACGTTGATGACGTTTATGTGGGCGAGCATCTTGAGACGAATACTCAGGCGAATTCCCGGCGCCTTGCCGACGAGAGGGAGCTGCGCTCTTTTGGCCGGACGCGCGGGAAAGTGGCCAGATCAGCTCCGGAACCGCTGTCCGCGCCGCTGGTACATGAAGAGAAAAAGATCCTGCCGAGTGAGGCCGAAGCGTTCGCTCCTGAGGGGGCGGCGGTCTTCGCTGATGCCGCGCCGGACTGGGAGAAGCTGCTTAAGCAGGCCGACGACGGGTTTTCCCAGACGCTTTTGCGCCTGATAGACGAAAAAGGCATGTCGGACGTGGAGTGCTACAAAAAGGCCAACGTTGACCGCAAGCTGTTCAGCAAGATCCGCTCCAACCCCGGCTACAAGCCCGCCAAGACCACGGCGCTCGCCTTCGCGGTGGCGCTTGGGCTCTCCCTTGAGGAGACAAAGCGGCTGCTGGTCAGCGCGGGTTTCGCGGTGTCCCATTCCAGCAAGCTGGACATCATAGTGGAATACTTTATCAAAAACCGCATTTACGACATTTACGAGATAAATCAGGTGCTATTCCGTTTTGACATGCCCCTGCTGGGGTCGGGAATGAACTGACGCAGCTGTTTTCAGCCGCATAATCGCTTGCGCCCAGCGAGAGGCGATAGCTTTCTCAAAGCTGAAAAAACGCTTAGCTGCCGGCGTTCACTGTCCTGAGGTAACGAATAAAACTGATACTGCAAATATGTCGCCCGTCGGGCGACCATCTCCCTTCGGCATTCGGGTATCATATACCTGTCGGAACGGACAGGACCGAATAAACCGAAGGGAGATATTTATTATGAAACAGGGTCTGACTGAAATGGTGTTCATACTGGACAAAAGCGGCTCCATGGCGGGCATGGAAAAGGACACGGTGGGCGGCTTCAACGCCATGATCGAAAAGCAGAAGCGGGAAGAGGGGGACGCTCTGGTGTCTACGGTGCTGTTCTCCAACGACAGCGTGGTCATCCATGACCGGACGGAGATGGACAAGATCGGACCGCTCACGGAGAAACAGTACTTTGTGGGAGGCTGCACCGCACTGTATGACGCGGTGGGCGACGCCATACACCACATCGGAAACGTGCACAAGTACGCCCGGGACGAGGACCGGCCCGAAAAGACGGTGTTCGTGATCACTACCGACGGCATGGAGAACGCCAGCCGCAGGTATTCCGCGGGAGAAGTGAAGCGTATGATAACCCGCCAGAAGGAAAGATACGGCTGGGAATTCCTGTTCCTCGGCGCGAATATCGACGCCCGGAGCGTCGCGGACGACATGGGGATAGACGAGGACCGCTCCGCCTGTTTCGTGAACGACACAAAGGGGAATACGCTTAAGTACGAAGGCATCTCCTGCGCCGTGTCCAGGGTGAGGGCCTGCATGCCTATGGGCGCGGAATGGAAGGCGGACATGGAAAGCGACGCGAAAGCGCGGAGCAAAAACCGCTGAACCGAGGCGAGACGGCGGCGGACGGGGAGTTGCCCGTCCGCCGCTGTTTTCCGATCCGCGGTGTTGACACCCTGGGAACATGCGTTTATACTGGATGCGAAAGCATGATCCGACTGGAGTGACTTGAACAATGGTATATTACCGGATACGCAGTCCCCTTTCCCAGGTGACGGACGAACATATGGACGGGTATATCACGGCCGTGAGCAAGGCGCTCGGAGAGCCGCTCGATATGGTCAGTCTGGAAGAGTACCTGAACAGCGGCTTTGCGCTTTTGTATGTGGCGTCGGGCGGCAGCGAGGGCTACTTCCTTGAGATATTCGAAAAGCTCAGGGCAAAGCACTGCTGCATACTTACCAGCGGGGAAAGCAATTCCCTGGCGGCGTCCATGGAGATACTCAGCTACCTGAAAAAGCACGGCGGCAGCGGCGAGATACTCCACGGTGATGTGGATGAGATCGCTTCGCAGATACGCGCGCTCAGGAACGCCCACCGCGCCATGGCCGCGCTGCGGGGAAAGAAGCTGGGCTGCATAGGCGCGCCCTCGGACTGGCTCATCGCCAGCGACTGCTCCGCTGACAAGGTAAAAGAAAAGCTGGGACTGGACTTCGTGCGGATCCCCATGAGCGAACTGCTGGCGGAGATCGGGAGGGGAACGTACGAGCCTAATGAGTATACTGAGGCGTTAAGGCGGCAAAGCTTCGATAAAAACGAGATCGAAAAAGCGCTGTGCGTTTACGGCGCGCTCAAGCGCACGGCGGACAGATACGGCCTGTACGGAGTGACGGTCCGCTGCTTTGATCTGCTTGACACGGTAAGATCCACCGGCTGCCTGGGGCTTTCGATACTCAACGACATGGGCGTTTACGCCGCGTGCGAGGGGGATATGCCGTCGCTTTTGTCAATGGCCATACTGGGCAGCGTGACGGGGGAATGCGCTTTCATGTGCAACCCCAGCCGCTTCGACACAAAAGCGGGGACGGCCGTGTTCGCCCACTGCACCGCGCCAACGGCCATGCTCAAATCTTTCTGCCTGAACACCCACTTTGAGTCCGGCATAGGCGCGGCCGTGCAGGGCACGTTCGGCGAAGGCGACTGCACGATATTCAAGTGCGAGGGCGACCTGTCCCGCTACTTTGCGAAGGAAGGCGTGATATTGGACATGCCTTTTGACAAAATGCTCTGCCGCACTCAGATAAAGGTGGGGCTGGACGATTTTACGTACTTCCTCAGGGATCCGATAAACAACCACCACATCATCTGCAGGGGCAGGCACGCCGCGGAGCTGGACACGTTCTTCCGGCTTTTAGGCTGAGGCCCGAACACGGCGGGATGACCGAAGCGGAATTGTATAAAGCGCTGGGTGCGCTGACAAAGGACAAAGACCGGTGGGAAGAGAGCGTCCCCTGCGTTTCTTCGCTGCTTGGCAGCGGGTCGGTAAAAATACAAGCGAAAGCGCTGTGGCTGCTGGGAGAAACGGGACTGAAGTATCCCGCGTCAGTAAAGGACGCGCTGCCCGGGATAGCCGCCTTCTGCGAAAGCCCAGAGCCGCTTTTGCGGGAACGCGCGGTAAACGCCCTGGGCAGGATAGGCAGGGGCTGCTTTCAGCTTATCGAACCGTACTGGGCGCAGCTGTTCCGCCTCGCCTCGGACGCTGAAGCGAAGGTGAGACTGAGCTTTATCTGGGCGTCAGAAAACATAGCAACAAACACGCCGGACATCTACCGGGAGCATATGCCGGTGTTTGGCAGGCTGCTGGGCGATAAGGACGAGCGGGTAAGGATGGAGGCGCCGGAGATGTTCCGCGTGCTGGCCAAACGCCGCCCCGGCTTCGTGAAGCCGTATCTGGAACAGCTTGAGCGGATCTCTGAAACGGATGGCAACCCCGTTGTGAGGATACACTGCCTGGGCGCGCTCAGGGCGGCGGGTGCGCTTAATGGGGATCAATAAAAAAAGGACAGCTGAATGGAGCGGGACATCATCATCAAAGAAGCCGCGATCACAGAAGAAGTGCTGGGCGTACTTATTCAGTTGTCGGAGGACTGGGAAAAGGAGCGCAGCTGTCACGGCTACATAAAAAACGGCAGGTCCGATATTGACGGGAACCGGGTCGTACTGGCATGGGCAGGAGATACCGTCACTGGATACCTGTTCGGGCATAAGGAGACGTCTGAAAAACCGAGCAGCGTGATGCCGGACGGCGTTGCGTTCTTTGAAGTGGAGGAACTGTACGTGCGTCCCGAATACCGAGGCAGGGGCATAGGCTCGCGTTTGTTCCGTTTTGCGGAATGCATGGTGTCGGATGAAGCCGAGTACATCATGCTCAGCACGGCGACCAAAAACTGGAAGGCCATACTGCATTTCTACATAGAGGAACTGGGCATGAGTTTCTGGAACGCCAGGCTGTTCAAAGCCATAGAGAAGCGTGAGAAATAAAACGACGGCGGACGGGTCTCCCGTCCGCCGTTCAAATAAGTGACTTAGTCCGCCAGCGTGCCCATGGGATCCCACGGCTCCAGAACGATGGGGTCCGTATCCAGCGCGGCCAAAAGGCCTTTGGGCAGGCTGCTCTTTTTTACCACAGCCTGGTATACGTAGTTGTCGAACCATCCGTCATCCATCATATAGTAGCCCTTTGAGCCCTTCTCGTCGCCCCAGCTGTTCTGTATCTTCCAGCGCACGGGCTTGCCGTTCACCTCATGGTAGGCGGTGATGGTCATGGCGTGGTTCATGGCGCTCATGCGGTAGTCCAGCTTGTCCTCTTTGGAGCAGCCGAATTCCATGCCGCCGAAAATGGGTCCGTAGTCGTTCAGGTCGTTGAGCAGGGCGCCGGCGTTCCTGTCCATGAACCAGCCCACGTCGGAGCCGAACCACACGCTCTCGCCCTCGTCTATAGCCTGCATGACCGCTTTTTTGATGGTGTCCATGTCGGTGTTCAGGTAGCAGATAGGGTCGCCCTCCACCACGTTGCCCAGGAAGCGTACGGTATAACGGCGGTCGTAGGGCTTGTCGTCGGTGGGGGAGTTGATCAGGGACACATAGTCGTCAAAGGGGAAGTTTATGTACTCGTCCCAGAATGATCTTGGGGTGAGCCCTTCTATCCTGTGGAAGTTTTTGTCCTTGTCGCGGTACTCGAAGTCGAACCTCTCCGGGGGTCGGCCGAAGGCGGCGGTCAGGATGCCGTGCACATCGGCCAGTGTGTCGGCGTAGACCTTCTTAAGCTCTTCTTCGCTCTTGCCTTCCCTGTGCATGCGGCGCAGTATGGCGGCGGCGCGCCGCAGCTTGATGTTCACGGCGCGGTTTAGCGAACGGGTGTTGGAAGACATGTACGTTTCGGGGAAGGCGCTCTTGGGCACCAGGCCGTACTTTTTGATCAGAGCGACCATCATGTCCCACTGGCCGCCGTCCTGCACGCCGGTGATGACGATATAGTTGACCAGCCGGTCGTCCTTGTACAGGTCCAGCGTCTTCATGACGGAGTCGAGGAAGTAGTTGGCCTTCTCAAGCTTGTCGTAGTAGGCGATGAAGTTCTGGGACAGCTCGAACTGCTCCATATTCAGCTTTTTGTTGGCGATCTCGCGGAACAGGTTGAGCGCCGCGAACAGCCAGCAGCGGCCGGAGGCCTTCTGGTTGGTTACGGGCAGGGTCTCCAGCTCGTGGTTGAAAATGAACATGCCTTCGCCGGCCTTCTGATTGTCGAAGATCACCTCATCCAGGTTCTGCTTGCCCATGGCCAGGGCCGCGGCCTTCATGGCGGGGTTGGCCTGATAGGCGGCGTTCATCTGCCTGAGCTTATCGGAACATATGATCATGCTGCACCTCCAAACAATAATATGCCCGAATTATAGCACAAAAAGGGAGGAGCTGAGTTAAAAACACGCTAATTCAGCCGTATCCAGCCTGCTGTAATGTTGTTTTTGGCTTAACTCGTTGTCAGACGGCGGCGGAAGTGATATAATTAGGCGACTTTTGTGTCCGGAGGAACATAGATGACCATCAAAAAGCTGACTTCAGACGAAATCAAGGCTTCAATACTCGAAAAGCTGGAACGGAACTACGGCTGCGACATAACCGACGCGACCAAGGTCCAGATATACGACGCCCTTGCCCAGACCGTAAAGGACGAGGTCATGAGGCGGCGGACCGCCTCGCGCGGCGAGCGCAAAAAACAAAAGTGCAAAAAACTGTATTACCTGTCGGCGGAATTCCTGGTAGGCAGAGCGCTTCACAACAACATGGTGTCCTTGGTGAACGAGGACGCCTACGTGACCGCTCTGCACGAACTGGGGCTGGACGCCTCCCGGATTTTTGAGGAAGAGCCTGAGCCGGGCCTGGGCAATGGCGGCCTGGGGCGCCTCGCGGCGTGCTTCCTTGACAGCCTGACTACCCTCAGGCTGCCTGCCATGGGCTGCACCATCAGGTATGAGTACGGCCTGTTCCGGCAGAAGATAGTTGACGGCTATCAGGTGGAGATGCCCGACAACTGGCTGGAAAACGGCTCCATGTGGGAGATCTGCCGGCCCGACCAGACCCAGATGGTGCGCTTCGGCGGCTTTGTGGAGCCTTACGACGATAACGGCAAGACCCGCTACCGCCACCTGAACTACTCCACCGTCCAGGCGGTGCCCTACGACGTGCCCGTACTGGGATACGACAGCAACATGGTCAACATGTTAAGATGCTGGTCGGCCAGAGCCAACAAGACGCTGGACATGCAGTCCTTCAACCGGGGCGAGTATACCCGCGCCATAGAGGAAAAGGAACTGGCTGAGGTCATAAGCAAGGTGCTTTATCCCGAGGACAACCATTACGAGGGTAAGGAACTGCGTTTAAAGCAGCAGTACTTCCTCTCCAGCGCCTCGGTGCAGTACGCGGTACAGGATTTCGTGAAGGTGTACGGCGAGGACTTTTCCATATTCCCCGAAAAAGTGGCGCTGCACGTAAATGACACCCATCCGGGCATGGCGATCCCCGAGCTCATGCGCGTGCTGATAGACGATTACAGCTTGAGCTGGGACGAGGCGGAGGACATCACCCGCCGCACGTTCGCCTACACTAACCACACGGTTATGGCGGAGGCGCTGGAAAAGTGGCCGGAGGAGATGGTCTCCCGTCTGCTGCCCCGCATTTACATGATACTGCAGGAGATCAACCGCCGGGAATGCGCCAGGCTCTGGGAAGTGTTCCCCGGGCAGTGGGAGCGGATCGGCCGTATGGCAGTGATCGGCTACGGTTCGGTCAACATGGCGAACCTGTGCGTGAGCATGTCGCACAGCGTGAACGGGGTAAGCAAGATCCACACGGACATACTCAAAAAGGGCGTGTTCCACGACTTTTACCTGACCCAGCCGGACAAGTTCATCGCAATAACCAACGGCATAACCCACCGCCGCTGGCTGATGATGGCCAACTACCGCCTGTCCCGCCTGATCGACGACGCGATCGGCAATGCCTGGCGGAAGGATTATGAGAGGCTGGCCGACCTTGAGCCGTTCAAGGAGGACGCCGCATTCCGGGAGAAGTTCTTCCAGGTCAAACGCGCCAACAAGATACGCTTGAGCGGCCGCCTGCAGGCGAGCCAGGGCATCACGCTGCGCCCGGACGACCTGTTCGACGTACAGGCCAAGCGCCTTCACGAGTACAAGCGCCAGCTGCTCAACGCCCTGAGCATACTGATACTCTACAACCGCCTGCATGACAACCCGAACCTGGCCATACAGCCCCGCACCTACATATTTGGCGCCAAGGCCGCACCGGGCTATTACCGCGCAAAGCTCATCATCCGCCTTATAAACGAGATCGCGCGGCTGGTGAACAGCGACCCTGTGGCGGGCAAGTACATAAACGTTGTCTTCGCCGAAAACTACTGCGTGAGCCTGGCGGAGGATCTTATCCCCGCCGCGGACGTGAGCGAACAGCTGTCCACCGCCGGCAAGGAGGCCAGCGGCACCGGCAACATGAAGTTCATGATGAACGGCGCGGTGACCATAGGTACCCTGGACGGAGCGAACGTGGAGATTGCCGACGCGGTAGGCAGGGACAATATCTACATCTTCGGCATGACGGCCGGGCAGGTAGAGGCGGCGTACCAGTCTCCCTCCCGCGCCAGCGGCATATTCGAGACCAGCGCCGAAGTGCGCCGCGCGCTCACCCAGCTGATCGACGGCACTCTCTGCCCGCAGCAGCCGGGCATGTTCCGCGAGATCTACCACAGCCTGCTCTTCGGCGACAACGGCGGCATCGCGGACAGCTACTTCGTTTTGAGCGACATAAGAAGCTATATCCGCACTCAGGAGCAGATCAGCAAGGACTACATAAACCGCGACGAGTGGGTCAAAAAGGCGATAGTGAACGTGGCCAGGAGCCATGTGTTCGCGTCCGACCGCACCATAAAAGAGTATAACCAGAATATCTGGCACCTGGACGAGGTGAAATTGTGACAAACGTCTGCCACGACCCGTATTCCGCGTTTTTCAGAAGCCCCTGCGGGGCGCTGACCGCGGGCAGCTTCGTTACCCTCACGCTGCAAGCGGAGGGGGACGTGTCACAGGTATTCGTCCGCCTCTGGCGAGGCGCGGACGAGGAATGGCTGCCTCTTCACAGAAAAGCCGAGGGGATCTACCGCGGCAGTGTGAGCGTGGGACGTGAAGCGGGACTGGTGTGGTATTACTTCGTTATCGACGGCCCCGAGGGCAGACGTTATCTGGGGAAAAACGGCGAAAGCGACGCAGAACCGGAGTCCTTCCAGATAACCGTGTACGATCCCGCTTTCGACACGCCCCGCTGGATGAGGGAGAGCGTGACGATGCAGATCTTTCCCGACCGCTTCAATATAGGTTCCCGCGGGGCAGTCCATCCGCACGGGCGGGGGGCGTTCCTTCACGGCAGCTGGGACGAAGCGCCCTGCCTGTGCAACGATAAAGGCGACAGGGAGGCCGTGGACTTTTTCGGCGGCAGCCTGAATGGCATACGGGAGAAACTGGGCTACATAAAGGACATGGGGTTTGGTGGCATTTACCTTAACCCCATTTTTCGCGCCCGCAGCAACCACAAGTACGATACGGGGGACTACGAGCAGATAGACCCCTCTTTCGGCACTCAGGAGGACTTTGAGGGTTTGTGCGCTGACGCGGAAAGCGCGGGCATGCATGTGATACTGGACGGAGTGTTCAGCCACACGGGCGCGGACAGCAGATACTTTAACCGTTACGGCACATACGACAGCCCCGGCGCGTACTCCGCTTATCCCGGAGGCCCATACGCCAAATGGTACAGCTTCAAAAAAGGGAGGGACGATTACGAGTGCTGGTGGGGGATAGAGACCCTGCCCAACGTGAACGAGCTTGAGCCCACCTATCTGGACTACATCTGCGGGGAAAGCGGCATAATCCAGAAATACCTGCGCCTTGGCGCGTCAGGCTGGCGGTTGGACGTGGCGGACGAGCTTCCCATGGACTTTATACGCAATCTGCGGCGCAGGGCCAAATCAGTCAAGCCTGACAGCTGCGTGATAGGCGAGGTGTGGGAGGACATCACCAACAAGATGACCTACGGCCGCCGCCGCTGCTACGCCCAGGGCGACACACTGGACAGCGCGATGAACTACCCCCTGCGCACGGCGGTAATGGACTTCATGCTGGAAAAAACGGACGCCTTCGCGCTTGAAAAGCTGATCAAACACCAGATATCAACACTGCCGCAGCCCCTTCTGTACAGCATGATGAACCTGCTGGGCAGCCACGACAAGCCCAGGGCCATTTCCGTGTTGAGCGGCAGGCAAAGGCTGGAAGGCAGCCGGGGCAAGGTGGATGCTTCCCCTCTGACCTCCGCTGAATACGAGCTGGGCAAGGCGCGCTACGCAAATGCGTTCCGGCTCATCTGCGCTCTGCCGGGCATGCCTACGGTGTACTACGGGGACGAAGCGGGTATGACGGGGGCGGACGATCCTTACTGCAGGGGCACATATCCTTGGGGAAAAGAGGATACGGAACTGCAGGCGGAGATCCGGCGCATAATTCATAACAGAAATGATTCGCCAATTCTTAAAACGGGTGAAGCGGGTGTACGCGCGCTGGATGAAAACCGCTTGGAGATAGTCAGGAAACTGGATGGGGAGACGCTGAGCGTCGTCATAGACAACCGTGTGTAAACAGTCCGCCGCGCCGAAACACTCTGCGCAGGCACAGCGTTATCGCGATGAGCCGGAAACGGCGCGGCAGCCCGCGGATCTCGTGCCGCAGCAGCCAATAATCCGGTCACATTCTTCGTCATATAAAGAAAGGCAGATCCCATGAAGATCAGGCGCGTGAACGAGGACAAGTACATAGCACTGGACGACGAGGGACGGGAAATAGGCCGCAGCGCGGTAAAACTGAAGCGGCTGGACAGGATCTTTCCCGACTGTCCCGGGCAGATATCCGTTCTCGTGCGGGCAAACGACGAGTGCCGCGACCTGCTTTACGGCGCGGCGGTCACCCGGGCGAGGCTGCTGCTAAAGAGCCAGAGCGAAAGGACACGGGTGTACGCCAAAGTTTCTCCGGAGGACAAGCCTGCCCTTGAGGTCCTATCCTGCCTGGGCTTCGCGCCTCAGGACGGCATCATGCGCATGACAAGGCAGGTCACGGACGAGAAGATCAGCCTGACCGCGCCTGACAACTGCACAATCGTCCGCGACACGCTGGAGGACGACGGAGAGAAGATCCGTTGCCTGAGGCGCTACAACGAGTGCTTCGCCGCGGAGAAGGATGTCTCCTGGCTGGAAGAGCTTGCCTCATTCGACAATTTCCGGCGCATACTCATGGTGTCGCCCGACGACATGTGCGGGGAGGTCATGGTATGGACCAGCGGGGATACGGGCATAATCGGGATAATCCAGACCGCGCGCCGCTGGAGGCGGCAGGGCGTGGCTGCGTACCTTATGGAGGACGCCCGCAAGTACTTCGCGAGCCTGGGCATACCGCGCGAGAGCATGGACGTGTGGATAAAGGCGCCCGGCAATATGCCCCTGGCCCTGAAGGCGGGCTTTGTGAAGCGTGAAATGCTCGCGGTGTACCCGGTATTGAATAAATAACGGCGGCTTTGCGTTTTCTTCTGCTAAACCAAAGCCGTACGGACGCACGCAGGCAACAAAAAGACGGCGGGACGATCCCGCCGTCTTTTTGTTTTATGACGATCACATCATGCTTCTGTAAAGCGCTTCGATCTCCGCAACGGAGGTCTCCCTGGGGTTGCCGGGACGGCATGCGTCCGCGTAGGCGCTCTCGCTCAGGAACTTCACGTCCTCGTCCTTGAGGATGCCCTTTAAGTCGGCGGGGATGCCTACATCGCTGCTTAACTGCTTTACGGCGGAGATGCACGCTTTGGCAGCCTCCTCGTCGCTCATATAATTCAGCCCGTCTACGCCCATGGCCTCAGCGATCTTGCGGTACCTTACGCCGGCGGCGGGAGCGTTGTACTCCAGCCCCAGAGGCAGCAGTATCGCGCAGGCCACGCCGTGGGGGGTGTCGTACAGTGCGGACAGGCCGTGCGCCATGGAGTGCACTATGCCCAGACCCACGTTGGAGAAGCCCATGCCCGCGATGTACTGGCCCAGCGCCATGCCTTCGCGCCCGTCGGGATCGTTTTTGACCGCCGCTCTGAGGTTGTGGCTGATAAGGCGGATGGCTTCGAGATGGAACATATCGCTGATGGCGCAGTGACCCTTGGTTATGTAGCCCTCGATGGCGTGGGTCAGGGCGTCCATACCGGTGGAGGCGGTGAGGCCCTTGGGCATGGTGGACATCATGTCGGGATCGACTACGGCGATCTCGGGGATATCGTTAACGTCCACGCATACGAACTTACGCTTTTTTTCCACATCTGTGATCACGTAATTGATGGTGACCTCAGCGGCGGTCCCGGCGGTGGTGGGCACTGCGATGGTGAACACGGTCTTGTTTTTGGTGGGCGCGACGCCTTCGAGGGAGCGCACGTCAGCGAACTCAGGGTTGTTGATTATAATGCCTATGGCCTTGGAAGTGTCCATTGCGCTGCCGCCGCCGATGGCCACGATGCAGTCCGCTTTTGCGGGCTTGAACGCTTCCACGCCGCACTTCACGTTTTCGATGGTGGGGTTGGGCTTGATGTCGGAATACACGCTGTAGGCTATGCCGGCCTTGTCCAGCAGGTCGGTCACCTTTTTGCTGACGCCGAAACGGATCAGGTCTGGATCGGTGGCGACGAACACTTTTTTGAAGCCGCGCTTGGTGATCTCGGGCACGATGTTTTCGATTGCCCCGTGGCCGTGGTAGGAGATGGGATTGAGCACGATACGGTCAGCCATTTTGATATTCCTCCAATATAATAATACTTTTTTGCACTTTTCAGTTCTGAGAAAGCGCGTTTATGCAGTCCCGGGCGAACGCCTCCGCCTCCTGAATGTCCTTGGAACCGGGCCTTTTGCCGCTTAAGAAGCCCTTTCCGGGGAAGGCGGCGCAGATGTCCAGCACGCTTATGCCCCTGTCCTCCAGAATGGCGCGCATCTGGGCTATGGGCGCGGTCTCCCTGCGGGGATTGCACACGAACAGCGCGGCGGTCTTTACCCGGGCAGGGTTCAGGCTTCCTAAAAATTCCATGGTAGCCTTGTCGGGTTTCGTCCCTTCGCAGCCAATGATCATAAGCCGCACGTTTTCGGGCATGTAGGCGGGCATGAGCGCTTCAGCCTGGCAGCCCGCATGGGACGCGACAGCCCTTGCGATCGAAGCGGCGCAGCCCCGGGGAGAGGTGTAATACACTTTTATGTTCATGCGTCATCCTCCGGGCCGGTCTGTCCGCTCGCCCAGTGCCTGCGGCACAGCGCCACGTAGCTTTCATTGCCTCCAAGAACTATCTTTTCGCCTGTCTTTATTACTTTGCCGTTGCAAAGGCGGGCGTTGAAAGTCGCTTTTTTGCCGCACCAGCACACGGTCTTGATCTCCTCTATACTGTCCGCCCAGGCGAGCAGCCAGTAGCTGCCTTCGAACAGCTCGCCCCGGAAATCCGC
The DNA here is from genome assembly GCA_024684375.1 of Clostridiales bacterium. GTDB lineage: Bacteria > Bacillota > Clostridia > Christensenellales > Aristaeellaceae > RUG14130. The sequence continues at coordinate 71,986 of JAIKWZ010000043.1, read as the reverse complement.
CCTTAAGCCGTAGGCGATCACGGGGATGTTCAGGTCATCCGCGATATGCACCAGCTTTTCCACCTGCGCCTTGGTAAGGAACTGCGCTTCGTCGACAATCACGCAGTCCATGCCCGCGAGGTCGATACTGTCGATATCCTCGATATATTCGCAGGGCGCGTTCAGCCCGCAGCGCGAGCACACCACCCTTTCGCCGTCCCTGACGTCCAGGCGGGGCTTGAGCAGCACGCATTTCTGACCCCGTTCCAGATAGTTAAAACGTACCATGACCGCGTTGGCGCTTTTGCTGGAACCCATAGCGCCGTAACGGAAATATAACTTCGCCACGCCAAATTGCCCCCTGAGGCTTAATGTTTACTATTGTATACATGTCTGGTATAATATTCAAGGTGATGAATGTGAAGATAGCGGGAATTATTGCGGAATATAACCCCCTTCACCGGGGACACATATACCATATGGAACAGACCCGCCGCATGGGCGCGGACAGGATCGTCGTCGTACTGGGCGGGAATCTGACCCAGCGCGGGGAAATGGCCATGTTCGACAAGTTTGCCAGAGCGGAGATGGCGCTGCGGGCGGGCGCGGACGCGGTGGTCGAGCTGCCGGCGGTGTACGCCGCCCGCCCAGCCCGTGAGTTTGCCCGGGGCGGGGTGGCCATTTTAAAGGCGCTCGGCGCCGATCAGATCTCTTTCGGCAGCGAGTCGGGGGATATCGGGGCGCTGTCCACCCTGGCGGAAAAGCTGGAAAACGAGACGGAACGCTTTTCCCGCGCTGTCAGGCAGGGGCTTGAGACGGGCAGGGGCTACCCCGCCGCCCGGGCGGACGCTGTCAGGCAGCTTTATCCGGAACTGTACCCGCTTATGACCACCCCCAACGACGCGCTGGCGCTGGAATATCTTCAGGCGATAATGCATCTTAAGGCGGACATCGCGCCTGTGGCGGTAAAGCGGCAGGGAAGTTATTTTGGCGGCGGGACGCGCTCAGCTTCCTCTGTTAGGGAGCTTATCCGCGCGGGACGCGCAGAGGAGACCACCCGGGAACTGCCTGAGGAGCTCAGGGAGCTTTACGAAAGGGAGATAAATGACGGCCTGTGCGACCCGGCGCGGCTGGAGGCGCATATCATGCTGGCGCTGAGGCGCTGCAGCCCGCAGCAGAGCGGGGAAGGGCTTAAACAGCTTATAGTCAATTCCGCCGCCGGGTGCCCGTGGATAGAAGAAACGATAGACGCCTGCGTGTCGAAACGCTACACCCGCGCGCGCATAATGAGAGAGATCTGCGAGATGTGGCTGGACTTACCTCCTGTGCCGGAGCACCTGCCTTACGTCAGGCTGCTGGGTGCGGGGAAAGGCAGTGAGACGCTGCTCAGGGAGCTTAAGCGCAGAGCTGGCGGCCTGCTGGCAGGCGACCCTGTCAAGCTCAGGGACGAGCCTGTTTTCAAGGCTGAGTGCCGCATAACCGATGCCTGGGGGCTGGGCTGCATTAGAAGGGAATACCGCCTGCCCGGGCGGGAACTTACAAGGGGTTTCGTGAGGACGTAAAAGTTTACAGGGACCCCCAAATATGATATAATCTGCAAGAATAGTAATCACTCGGGGGCAAAGATGGTCTTTTCAAGCCTGACATTTCTGCTGTATTTTCTGCCGGCGGTGCTTTTGTGCTACTTCCTTGCCAAACCGCTGAGGCTGAAGAACGCGGTTCTGCTGGTTTTTTCCCTGATTTTTTACGCGTGGGGGCGTCCGGTGTGGCTGCTGGGGCTGCTGTTCAGCACGCTGGTCAACTACATCTGCGCCATAAAGCTCGCCCCGTTAAAGGGCAGGGGCAGGAAGATCTGGCTTTCGACGGGGCTGACGGTATCGCTGGGCCTGCTGTTCGTGTTCAAGTACCTCGCGTTTTTCGCTAACACGTTCCTGGGCCTCGCGGGGGTGGAGATGAGCCCGCTCGAGCTGCCTATTGGCATTTCTTTTTATACATTCCAGGTGCTCACCTATACAATAGACGTATACCGGGGCAGGCAGACGCCGCAGAGGAACTTCGCGCGGCTGCTGTTGTACGTCAGCTGCTTCCCGCAGCTTATAGCGGGCCCCATTGTGCAGTATTCCGACGTGGCGGCCGAAATAGACAGCCGGGTCACGCGGCCGAGGGACTTTTCTGACGGGTTTATCCGTTTTTGCGTGGGCCTTGGCAAAAAAGCGCTGGTGGCGAACCTGTGCGCGGAGATAATTGACAAGCTGCCTCAGGCGCCGGAAGGCGCGCTCTCACTGGGAGGAGCGTGGTACTTCGCGCTCATTTACGCGCTGCAGATATACTTCGATTTCTCAGGCTACTCCGACATGGCCATCGGCATGGGGCGGATATTCGGCTTCCATTACAAGGAAAACTTCATCTATCCGTACTGGGCGTCCTCGGTAAGGGATTTCTGGCGCAGGTGGCATATCTCTCTGGGCAGCTTTTTCAGGGAATACGTATATATACCCCTGGGCGGCAACCGCAGGGGACTTAAGCGCACCGTGCTCAACACCCTTATCGTATGGGGACTTACGGGCATGTGGCACGGAGCGAACCTGACATTTATCGCCTGGGGGCTGTATTACGGGGTGATACTCACTGTCGGGCTGTTTTTCAGGGGCAAATTTCGCCTGCCGTCCCTAATATCCAAACCCCTCACTTTCCTGGCGGTGCTGGCAGGCTGGGTCATGTTCTATTATCCCTCGCTGCCTCAGGCGATCACTCACTTAAGCGCGATGCTGAACGTGAACGTGCCGCTTATCGACTCGGTCAGCCTTACGGTGATAAAACAGTATTCCTTCCTGCCGGGAGCTTTCCTGCTCATGTCCCTTCCCCTGGGACAGCTGCTGAAAAAAGCGGAGGAAAAACTGCCCGAAGAGCTCACACAGCCCGTTAAGAGCCTTGGCGCGGCGGCGATACTGGCGCTGAGCGTGGTGTTCATAGTGGGCTTAAGCTCTAATCCATTTATATATTTCCAGTTTTAAGAGGCAAACATGAAGCGCAAGCTTACGTTTTTCACCAGCTGCTTTCTGGCGCTGATGCTGGGTTTCGGGGGATTGTTCCTGATGATGTTCTCCCCTAAGCAGGCCACAGTCAGCGAAAAGGAACGGCGCATGCTCAGCGCGTTCCCGGACCTGAGCAGGCAGACGGTGCTCTCGGGCGAGTTCCAGACAGGGCTGGACGATTTCCTGAGCGACAACTTTATAGGCCGTGAACTGGCCATAGATCTTACCGATGAGCTGACAGACGCGGCAAGCGTGCTGACAGAGGACGAGCGCATGGCGCTGGAGACTCTGGAAATGGAGCAGGCGCTGGAAAAAGAGGCGGAGCTGACCGCATCGGGCGCCCGGCAGACGCAGCAGGAACAGGACGCGCCGCCCGCGCAGCCGGAGGAGCCGGTCACTGACGAACCCGAAAAGGAATTCGGCTCAGACGGACAGATCGACGAGGTGCCGTTTGAAGGGGAGCCGGCGGTGGAGGGAGAGCTTTCCGACGATAACGACGACAGCGGCCAGGAGGCGGCAGGCACATATATAAAGGAAAAACTCACCAAGACAAACGCCTACATGTGGTTTGAGGACAAAGAGGGCCGCATGGAGGTCAGGTACACCTATCCGCGGGACAAGATCAGGACCTTCGCGGGCACGCTCAAGCTGATACGCAAGAATCTGCCGGAGGACGGCACTGTGCACTTTGTCGTGTCGCCGCTGGCTTCGCAGGGCAACGAGCTGCGCAACAGCACCAAGTACGTCGGCTGGGGCTCCTCCGTGGAGACCGCGCTGAACGAGGAATTGGCCGAGACAGAGGGCATATATGTGTATTCCGCGTGGGAGCTGCTGGAGCCTTATGTTAAGGGCAAAACGCGCATGTTTTACGTGACCGATCACCACTGGACGGCAGAAGCCACTTACAAGGTGACGGCGGAAATGCTCAAAAACCAGAATCTGCCCGTGATACCCTACGAGGACTACACATACAAGGCGATAATCTCCGCTGCCACCAACAAAAAAGGGCAGCACGACACGTTCAACGTGCTTTATCCGCTCTATCCCTCAGAGGGGTACATGATAGGCCCCAATTACTCACGCAAAATAGAAGTCATGCAGTACAAAAATCAGGGCTATCACGCTTTTTCCAACGGGGGACTCAAGACCTGGCCCTGGAAGCAGTTCAAGACCGGAGCGGGCACGGGGCGCAACTGCCTGGTGATCGCCGACAGCTTCGGGGACGCGCTGGCGCCCTGGCTGTTCGCCTATTACGACGAGGTGAACATGGTGGACTTCAGAGGCGGCGCGTACGATCACATGGCTGCGGGCGGCTATATAAAGGACAACATCAAACGCTACAAGATCAGCGACGTGTACGTGGTGTGCTCCACCGCCAACGATACCCGCAAGAACAACGTCATCTACTGGATGCGCAAGTACCTGGGCTATTAGGGGGCGGCTATGGGGAAAAAAGACGACAAACGCAAAAAACGCCGCCTGCAGACAAAAAGACAGGCGCGCAGGCTGGTGTGCGCGGCGGTATTGCTGGCCGTTGCCCTATTCGTGCTGATGAGCGGCTTTATGGTGCTCCGCCCTGTGATATACCTTGGACGGGCAGATCTGCTTTCGGACGCGGGGCAGACGGACGAGGCGCTCAAAGTCATTTCCCAGGCGGAAGAGCTGGGCGCGGACATTCAGGCGGCGGACAAAAGCCGGCTGAGGGTCGCAAGGAAGCTGCTTGACTCCAAGGAATACCGTGAAGCCAGGACGCTGGCGGGAGAGCTGAGCGTCGAGGGCGCGGCGGAGGTGATCACCCACGCTGACTACTGCCTTGCCGTTGAGGAAATGGAAGGCGGCGGGTTCACTTCCGCGGCGCGGGAGTTTTCCCGGCTGGGCGGATACTTGGACAGCGCAGACAGGTATATGCTGTGTCTGGTCATCAACGCTCTGAACGAATACGAGACAGGTGACCGGAAGACCGCGATGGAGATGCTTCTTGGCATCGAATCATCGGAAGACTATATAGACCGCGCCGCCGCGTTCATCAATAAAACCGATATGCTCACGGAAAACGAGCTGTCGCGGGAAAGCATAATCCGCCAGAGGCGTATCAGGACCGAACTCGCCGAGGGCGCGGAGGACCGGGGATATGTCGCGGCGGGACTTTACCACAGCCTTATGGTAAGAATGGACGGCACGGTGCTTTCGTGCGGGGACAATTCCAAAGGCCAGACGAACACCGGGAACTGGACAAATATCACCATGGTGGCGGCGGGCTATTATCACTCCGCCGGGCTCAGAGAGGACGGCACGGTGGTAGCCGTGGGAGACAATTCCGCGGGTCAGCTCAACGTGAAAGGCTGGAAGGATGTAGTAAGGATCGTCTGCGCCGCATACGACACCGTTGGCCTGACCAGTGACGGCAAGGTGCTGATCGCGGGCAAAAACGCATCCGAAAGCGGAAAATTCAAGGGCATGAGCCTTATCGCGGGGGGCGGATATTCCGTGGCGGCTTCCGGCGCGGGAGGACAGGTGGTGTCTACCCACAAAGGCGTGACGAATACCTCACAGGTGGCGGTGTACAGGCAGATCAGCTGCTTTGACAGCGTGTTCGCGGGGGTGACCACACAGGGGAAGGCCGTGATAGGGCTGAACGATCCTCCCGTATGGAACGACGCGGTGTTTATACAGGCGGGGCGCACGGGTCTGGCGGCGCTGGACGGGGAAGGCAGGATACTTACGTATTTCTACCGGCCTTCGTTCGAAATGAATGTTGAACAGGATGTCCAGGCCGCTCAGATCGCCCTTGGCGCGCGGCATCTGGTGGCGCTCATGCGGGACGGCAGCGTGCGCGCCTGGGGCAGCAACGACCACGGGCAGCTGAATGTGGAAGGCTGGGAGAGGTAAATATGGAAAAGATAAAGCTCGCTTTTTTTGACGCGAAGGATTATGACAAAGAGGCGTTTGAGGGCGCTCCGGGACGTGAAGATTTCGACATAAGCTATTACGACACCCATCTTACGGCTGACACATGCCTTTTGGCTGATGGCGCGCAGGCTGTGTGCGTATTCGTGAACGACCGGGTGGATGGGGAGGTCATAGACCGCCTGAGCGCCCAGGGAGTAAAGCTCGTGGCGCTCAGGTGCGCGGGCTACAACAACGTTGACATCGAAAAAGCTTACGGAAAGCTGCATGTGGTGCGTGTGCCTGCCTATTCACCCTACGCGGTCGCGGAGCATGCCATGGCGCTGCTGCTGACCTCCATCCGCCGTACGCACAAGGCATACATAAGGACGCGGGATTTCAATTTCTCCCTTAACGGGCTTACGGGCTTTGACCTGCACGGCAAAACTGTGGGCATAGTGGGCACGGGCAAGATCGGCCGTGTATTCGCGGACATCTGCAGGGGATTCGGCATGCGTATCATAGGTTTCGACAAGTTCCCCGCGCCGAATTCGGGCATAGAGTACGTGTCGCTGGAGGAACTGTGGAAGCAGAGCGACATTATCTCGTTCCACTGCCCACTGACGGATGAGAACCTGCATATGGTGAACGAGAAGAGCATCGCCCTGATGAAAAAGGGCGTGGTGCTCATAAACACGTCCAGAGGCGGTCTGATAGACAGCGAGGCGCTGGTTGAAGGCATAAAAAACCGCAGGATCGGCGCTGCGTGCCTTGACGTGTACGAGGAGGAGGCCGACGTGTTTTTCCACGATTTTTCCGGCCACATCATGTCCGATGACACGCTGGCGCGGCTGATCTCAATGCCGAACGTCATCATCACAGGCCATCAGGCGTTTCTGACCAAAGAAGCGCTGAGCAACATCGCCGCCACTACTCTTGACAATATCCGCACGCTGCTTGCGGAAGGCTTCAGCCCCAACGAGGTGTGCTACAAATGTCCGGACCTGGCTTCCTGCCCACAGAAGCATGCCGGGAAGTGTTTTTGACGGCTAAGAAAACAGACGGCAGTTTTTCATAAAAAAGAAGGGACAGCGTCCCTTCTTTTTTATGAGCGGAGATCAGTTTCAGCGGTATCTCCTGAACCACAGCAGCGTGTCCAGGGGAGCTGATATGACGGTGGAAGTGAGACCGTCATAAACCGTTCCGTCCGGAGAAAGCCATTTGCTGTCGGGAAAGGCGACGCGGCGGGAGACGGCGCCCTGTTTTACCACCGGCGCGACCAGTATGTCACTGCCCACCATGAACTCGTCGATAACAGTCTCAAGCCCCCGGCGGGGACACTCGTATTCCAAAGCGCGAATGACAGGCTCGCCCGTCAGCATGGAGGCATTGACCGCCTTCATGATCTCGGGATACATTTTTTCGTGCAGCCTGGCCGCTTCGAGGCACAGACGCAGGTTTTCAGGTTTTAGCGCTTTCCAGGGCGCCCAGGAAAACTGCATCATGGGGAACAGGGCAGAACACTGCGCCATGCGCACGAACAGCTCCTCATCCACGCTGAAACCGGGCATGAAACGGTATTTCCATTCTCCGCCCCCGACCATATCCGGGCAGATGAAGGGGAAGCCCATGAGGCCGGCGTTTATCGCGCCGGGAACGATCGAAGCCAGGCCGTCGGTGTCCCACTCGTGTTTTTTGTCACGAAGGCGCTGGATCATGTTTTTGCCGCCCAGCCCCCAGGTGTCCTTGAATTCGTGCAGGGCATATTTGGCGCCGAACTCGTTCCAGGCCATGTTGAGCTCCTGCGCGCTTATCTGCCTGTTCAGGGGTCCGTTTACAAGCCGGGAGGGTGAGTATGCATTGACTGAGCCGCCGTCGAATTTGAAACCGTCCACGCCGTATTCCCGCATGAGCCGCTCAAGCTGATCGGACAGGAATTTCCTGTTGTACTCATCCGTCATATCCAAAAGCGCCGCGTAGCCGTTCCACCAGGCGAACAGGGCAGTTTCGCCGCTTTGGGAGCGCAGGTACAGATGCCGGGCCATTTCGGGATCCGTGCCTACCAGCGGACGCAGGGAGCGCACGAATTCCGGCCCTACGGGGCAGACGTAGGGGACCACCCACAGCATCACCGTAAAGCCCCACTCATGCAGCTGCCTTACCATGGCTTTGGGATCGGGGAAGCGGGCGGCATCGAACTCCCATATGCCGTGGAGCCTTTCCCAGCCCTCGTCGATAATGAACACGCCCGGCTCAAAGCCGTTGTCAAGCCAGCTCCTGGCGAAGTCCAGCACACTCTCCTGAGTCACGTAATAAGTGAACTCCATCCATGTATTGAGCTGAGGACGCTGAAAAAACACCTCGGGCAGCTTTCTGCCGTTGCAGGGAAAGTGCGCCTTCTGCGCGGCGAGATAGGCATCCTTCAGGCTGTCTCCCGCCCTGACGAGGCGAGGCTCGCCGCCTTCAAAGCTGAGCACGCCGTTTTGGGCAGTGACCGTAAAGGGCGTGTCGCTCCACACGTATCTGCCGTGGCTGGATACAAAAAACGGCATTGCCTGATTGCCGGCTGATGTGGAGCAGTCGATCAGGTTTTCGGTATACGTGTCGGTTTCCTTAATCGGATAGCGGCCCGCGCTTGCGCCGCCCCACCAAACTTCTCCCGGTTCGAAGGCTGTTTTCATCGCGTCGTCCCTCGCTTCGCCCCCACGGCAAGACCACGGGGCGCTTTTGCACGAATTGACATCAAATGTATTTTGCGGCAAGTTTCCGTGTGTATTTGAACCCAAGTCCTACATCGCAAAAGGCGTCATTCCAGGTCTCCTGTTCCGCAAGCAGCGTTCCGACGCCCGCTTCCGAGCACGCGAGCGCGGCCTCCTCAAAGTCGATAACGCCATTTCCGACTGGGCACAGCGCGCCGTCGGCTGCCCTGTCCTTAAAGTGCACCATCTCTATCCTGCCGGCATATCTGCGGATGATGTCCCTGACGGACCTTCCGGCGTCGTGCGCCTGGCAGACGTCTAGCGTGAGGCGAAGCTCTCCGGACTGCCGCATCACGCTATCCAGCGCTTCTTCGAAATCTCCTCCCGTGGGATGGAACGAAAACGTGAGCGACGTATTCCCGCTCGCAGCGCGAATGGAATCAAGCTCCTTAAGCAGGGCGTCCGTTCCCGTTTCTCCGGCGCCGCTTACGCAAAGGTCGCCGGCGTTCGTCGCCCTGCAAAGCTCAAGGTAATATGCAGGATCGTCAAAAACGGCGCGGGCCTTGTCCTGCACGCCCAGCGCTTTGATGCCGTACCTGTCAAGCGCGCAGGCTACGTCCCGGGGGCGGATGCGCCTGTCGATCCATTGCAGCTGGGTGTATTCGCAGCCGATCCGGCGCATAAAGGCTAATACGCGCTCAAGCCCGGGCAGATCTGTCATAAGGGGCCTGAAGCTGGAGATCTGGATCCCCGCGTGCACAGAAGTCACCTCCCGATAAGCGTTCCGGGCGGCACTCGCGGCTAAGACGCGCCGCCGTTTACGGGACAACCGGCCGCCCGCCGGGTATAAAAAACCGCCGCGTCAAGCCCTGTGAGCGTCCGCCGCAGTGGCGCTGGGCGGCTGTGACGGGGGAGACTTGGACCGGCGGGAGCGCGTGTCAGGCGTGAGTACACTCCCTGAGTATCCTTTCCGCGGTCAGCAGGGAAGCGCGGCCGGTCTCACAGTTCCCAAGCGCGGCGTGATGGCGTGCGATCCTGTCCGCGTAGGCGGCCTCGTCGAAGGAAAGGATGTTTTCCGTCAGGCTCTGCCTGTCCGCGCAGAACACGCCCGGCCAGGTGCTTATGTCGCTTCTGAAGTTGCGGATTGCGATATAATGCGCGATATCCGGACAGTACAAAAAGGTCTTAAGGCCGCACAGTGAGGCGTCCCATATGGAGGAGGAATAGTCGGTTATCAGGCAGTCCGCGGCCAAAAGCAGGGGCTGCATGTCCTCCTCGCCGCTCACGTCCCCGTCCAGGCATAACGCAGCGGAGTCGGAATAGTAATGCCCCCTGTACCAGACTTCCCACTTTCCGCCGAAGCGCCTGCCGAGCGCGGCTCTGACTTCAGCTGCGTCGAAGGGCTCGAACCGGGATTGGTCGTCGCGCCAGGTGGGCGCGTACAGCGCGATGCTTTTGTCTGTCCATCCCAGACGGGCGCGCGCCGACTCGCGGAGCTCGTTCCTTTTGTCTGACAAAAGCACGTCGTTGCGGGGGAGCCCCCATTCCAGCACTTCGCCTGTCCATCCGAAGCTGTTGCGGATGACCTGTTTAGTGAATTCAAGGGAGGAGGACAGATACGCCCCCCTGCGTATGCCCTGCAGGCGGAGGTACTTGAGCTGTACGCCCTTTTGCATCCCTTCCCGCTTGTACAGCCCGCCGCCGTGCCAGGTGTTTATGAAGAACTGTCCCCTGCGGCGGGGCAGGAAGGGCTTATAATGGATGTTCGTGACCACGACGCGGCTGGTCAGGGCGCGGTAAATAAATTTAAAGCCGCGGTCGTTCAGTACGTTTATTTTCCGCCCGGCCAGATAAGCGTAGTTTTCGGGATGCCTGAGCCCCCAGTTGATCTCCAGCTTTCCGCCCGCTAGCGTTTCCAGCGCTTCGCTGATCGCCTTGGGGCTGCAGGAATACTTGGTGCCCCGATAGGACACAAACAGCACCCTGTTGCGTTTTATCGGCAGCAGGGTGAGAGGAGTCAGCAGCGCCCTGACGAACAGGGCGAAAAAGTATCTGACGTACTGTTTCATTTGCAGTTATTGCCGTATTCCGGCTTCAGGAAATGGTGTTTGAGCCGCCCGGACTCAGGGGGAGGGGTAAGGTAGTCGCTGCCGTACTGCTGCTTGAGGTACTCATGGGCCTTGTTGGGCACGAAGCAGCGTTTTCCTTCAAACTCCGCCTCGTGAGGGGGCAGGAACGCGTCGAAGGGACGCAGCTCGCCCAGATAGTGGCGTATGCCCGAGCCGGTGGTCAGATAAGCGCTGATCTCTCCCTGCTCAGCGCGGTCGAACCTGCGGAACCAGTATTCATAGGGCTTTACGCTCATAAGGAACCCCAGCAGCATGCGCAGGCGGTATTTGAAGCGGCGGGCGAGCGTGTCGCCCATGAAAGCTTTGTACACCGGATTGCGGAATCTGTACAGCCGGCACGATACGCTCAGATAGTTGAGCGCGTCTATGTACAGTCCCTTGAAAAACCGCTTTACGGGGTTGGCGGGGGCGTAGTCCAGCGGCATGATATCCACCCACACGCCCCGCTCCCCGCTCGTTTGTTCGGGTTCGAGCGGCGCGGAGGGATCGGGCAAAAGGATCTTCAGGAACAGATTCGAGGGACGGTCGGTGCCGGGGCCGCACAGAACATATCTGTCCCCCAGCAGGGCGGAAAAGTCCCGGCGCAGGCGGTCGTAGTCTTCCCGCGGCATGACCAGGTCTATATCGTCGTCCCAGGGGATGAAGCCCCGGTGGCGTATCGCTCCCAGACAGCTGCCGCCCGCCAACAGCAGCCGCAGCCCAGCGTTATCGCAGGCGTCCTGCACGTCTGAAAGCATTTTGAGCAGCGTTTCCTGCCGTTGCTTTGTGAGGGAAGGGTCCTCCTCCCTTAACAGGTATTCTCCCTTAGGAAGGTAGGTCCTGGGCGGCTTTTTGCAGGTATACGGCGTGGTGTTGCTCCTTAACAGCTTATAGCACAGCGCGTGCATCCAGGCGGGCATAAGCTGCAGCCCGCAGGCGAAAAAGCTGTTGCGGAGATACTTGGTATAGCTCACTTCGCCACGCAGGTACATCTCACGGTAAAAATCCTTAAGCGCCCGGGCGTTTTTGAGGCCGTGGCGCTTTTTGTGCATGAGCTTCCCGCCTCGGAAGTACAGTAAAGTGTCGGGCAGATTGGCGGCTCTGGCGCCGCTCCGGCGCATGCGCATCCACAGGTCGTGATCTTCCAGGCGGGGACGGTCGCCCCTGTAGCTGCCCGCTCTTTCCACCGCGGACTTTTTGTACACGCAGGCGGGGTGGTTGAAAGGGGAGCGGGTCAGGCAGTACGCCCAGATGTCGTCGTTTTCAAGGGGTACGACGCGTTTGCCCGTGATGTTGCTTATTTCGCCGTCGAATTCCTCCACAGCGCCGGACAATATGTCCACGTCGGGGTGGGCGGCCAGATAGACCAGCTGCTTTTCCAGCCGGTCGGGGAGCGAAAAATCGTCCGAGTCCATACGGGCCACATACTCGTTTTTGCACGCGGAAAGACCGATCCTGAGCGCGTTGCCCAGCCCCCCGTTTTTCTCCAGCGCGACGATGTTGAACAGGCCGGGATGCCGCGCGGCGCGTTCATCTATCACCTTGTCCAGCGCCGGAGTGAGCGGGCCGTCCTTTACCAATACGATCTCGTCAGGCAGCACGCTCTGATCCAGCAGGCTGTCCAGGCTCAGAGCCAGGTTGTCAGCGTTTTCACGCTCCCACACGCTTTCCAGCACGCTTACGGGAGGCAGCAGGGGTTTTTGTGTGGTCTCCATCATGCGCCTCCTTCGCGGTAGCCTTCTTTATAGAACACGGCGAACAGTGTTTTGGTGAGTATCCTTAAGTCGTAATCAAAGCCCACGTTGCGGGCATACACCCCGTCCAGCAGCGCTTTTTTATCGGGCTCCAGTTCGTCCCTGCCCCGTATCTGCGCCAGCCCGGTTATGCCGGGACGCACGGAGTAGGCGCCCGTTTTGCGGCGTTCCTCGTCCAGCTCGAATTCGTTCCACAGGCAGGGACGGAAGCCCACAAAGCTCATTTCGCCCTTGATGATATTGAAAAACTGGGGCAGCTCATCCAGGGACAGCACTCGCAGGTACTTGCCCACGCGGGTTATGTACATGCTGCTTTGCCTGAGGTCATTGGTGGCAGTCTCGCTGGGGGCGTCGGTGCGCATGGTGCGGAATTTGTAGATCATGAAAGGCTTTTCGTTCAGCCCCAGCCGTTTCTGCCTGAACAGCACTGGACCGCGGGAGTCCAGCTTTATCAACAGGGCTATGAACGCAAAAACCGGAGACAGCACGATCAGGAGCAAAAACGCCCCTGTCAAGTCCAGTATCCGTTTTACGTACCGCCTGTACAATCCCATATGCCTCCGCGCACATTACATCAATGATATTATATCACTGAAGGAGTGAGTTTGGCAATAGAAGATTGGGTGAAGACGGAGCCGGAGCAAACAGCGCTTCGAGGAGCTTATGCTGCAGGGAAAGCAGGACAGCAGAGGGGAGGAACCGCGGTGTAAACGGGTTGCTATTTGCATGGCGCGGTAGTATAATGAAATGGCGGATCTGAATCGAATCACCATTGAACAGGAGGTATTTCCATGAAAAAACTGATTGCCATTGTGCTTGCGCTGCTGCTCGCGTTATCCGCTTGCTCCGCGTTAGCCGTTAATGAGGACGCGGAAGGCGAACTGGTGATCTACACTTCCATGTATCCCTTCGCCATAGAACTTATGGATGAGGCGATCAAGCAGGAATTCCCGAACCTGACCCCCGGCATAAACGGCAGTTTCTTCTTCTATTCCGGGACCAGCAGGCTCATCACCAAGATCTACGGCGAAATGGGCGACAAGCGCGACCAGCCCCTGGAATGCGACATGTTCATGGTGGCCGAGCCCGCGTTCTCCCTCGAGCTTAAGGATTACGGCTATCTGCACTCCTTCGAGGTGGAGAACGCCGACAGCCTGCTGCGCTTTCCCTACGACGAGGAAGGCTACTGGTATCCGGTGCGCGTATGCAACATGGTTCTGGCCTACAATCCCGAAGCTGTATCCAAGTGGGCGGAAAAAGGCATAACCATTCCCAAAACATTCAAGGACTTCGCTTATGACCCGGCGCTCAAGGGTTACATCTCCATGAGCGATCCGACGACCAGCGGCACGGCTTACGCCGCGGTGTGCTCGCTGCTTGGGGCTTACGGCGAGGAATATCTGGACAAGCTGGGCGAGAACAAGGTGATGCGCGAGTCCGGCTCGACCGCTATCTCAAAGCTGCAGAGCGGGGAATGCGCGGCCATAATGATACTTGAAGAGTCGGTCCTCAAGTACATCGACGACGAAGCGAAAAACGGCAATGAAGTCAGCAACGTTGAGATCATATATCCTGAAGACGGCGTGGTGCTGATCCCGTCCACGGTGATGATCGTGGCAGAGGAATACTCCAAAAACGTGAATACCGAAGCTGCCGAAGCCGTAGCCCAGTGGCTTCTGAGCGAAGAAGCCCAGGGCATCATCATGCAGGCTTACATGCACTCGGTGCTCGCCGGCGAAAAGGCGTTTCCCGCCAATTCTGTGGACACCGACAGCCTGATCGAGAAAGATCTGGGCGTCGACTGGGAATACGCGTATCTCAACCGCGAGGCGATAAACAATCTGTGGACGGAGAAGGTCACTCAGTAGGGGGAGACCCGCAGTGAAAAAGGCACTTGCGCTTATTCTTGCGCTTTTGTTCCTGCCCGGCACCCTGCTCATATTTATGGGCAACAGGGGCCAGGCGCAGTACGCCGCATCCGGTTTCAGCGCTCCGAGCGCTTATAGCGCTGTCTATGCGCTGTCAGGCGACGTATCGAAGGCATGGAACAAGCGCCTGCGCCCGGAACTGAACAAATACTCTGATCCTGAACGCGCCGTCCTCACGGATACGGCGCGGGCCGCGCTTGCCGACGTCTGGGAAAGCCAGAAAAGCGGCGCCGGCGCGGAAGCGATAAACGAGGCAGGCAGCGAGGAACTCAGCTGGAAACTGCTGTACACCGCATTTCTGACGGTGGGACCCAAAGTCAGCGCGGCTGACCGGAAGACGGTCACGGCGCTGTCGAAGGAACAGCGTTCCGACTTGTGTCAGGCGCTGCTTGCCTGTATTCTGGACGAGAGCGCGCCTGTTCCGGCCGAGGCCGAAAAAGCCGTGGCCAAGCTGGAAGGCGCGGAAAAAAAGGCGATGCTGGCTCAGCTGCTGTTCGTGAGCTGCGGTTCGGCCGAAACGGAAATATCCGAGCACGTAAAGCAGCTGAAAAAGAGCGTACGGGACAAGGAACAGCAGCTGAGCGCGTTTGTAATGATCGCCAGGGGCGAGGTGGGCTGGCTGTGGCAGCTGATCGTGAGCAACAGCCGCACCGCAGAGCTGATAGGCGCGCTGCTTATACTCAACGCCGTCTTGCTGGCGCTGCTTATGCGTTCCGAAAGGCGCTGGGCGTTCGACGTCAAGTGGCTGGCAATATTGCTGATCGTTGATTTTCTGCTTGTCTTCCAGCTGCTGCCCGTGGTCTATATGACGATCAGGGGCCTGTTCCCGGACGGCAGGCTGTCCATGTCCACGATGGAGCGCCTGTTCAGTTATCCTCTGAACCTGGAAGCGCTCAAAAACACGCTGATCGCGTCGACCGCCACCATGATACTGGGCACGGCGCTGGCGTTCCCGCTGGCATGGCTGGTGGGCCGCACGGACATGTACGGCAGGAAGTTTTTCCGCGCGCTCTTCGTTATGACTTACATGGTGCCCCCTTATGTGGGCGCGATGGCGTGGCTGAGACTTATGAACCCGAACGCGGGCACGATCAACCAGTGGCTCAGACCGCTGCTGGGCATGGGCGACACTCCCGGTCCGCTGAACGTGTATACATTGCCGGGCATGATCTGGGTGCTCACCACGTTTTATTACCCTTACGCGTTCATCACAGTCAGCCGCGCGATGGAGAAAATGGATCCTTCTTTGGAGGAGGCCAGCCGCGTGTCGGGCGCGTCTCCCGTCAAGACCGTGCTCAAAGTCACTCTGCCGATGATGATGCCGTCCCTTATCGCCGGCGCGCTGCTGGTGTTCGTGAGCGCAGCCAGCTGCTACGGCATACCGTCGATAATCGGCACTCCCGGCAACGTGAATACCGTGACCACACGTATAGTGGAATTCATTTCACTGGGCCAGCAGGGCATGAACGACGCTACCGCGCTGTCGGTGTTCCTGATGGCTACCGCGCTTATGATACTGTTCGTTTCGGACGTGGTGCTGGCCAAAAAACAGTACATCACGGTCTCCGGAAAATCAGTGCGGCCCGCGACGGTGGAATTAAGGCGCGCGCGCGTCCCCGTAACGGCGCTTGTGTGCCTGTTCGCGGTCATAGTGGTCGTGCTGCCTTTCGCGACGATCTTCACCACGTCGTTCAAAACGGACATCGGCAAGAGCCTGTTCGCGAAAGGGAATTTCACGCTGGCCAACTGGACGACCGTGTTCGCCCGCAGCGAAACGCTGACCTGTCTTAAAAACTCGCTTATCTTCGCGTCCGTCGCGGCCTCGGTCGGCCTGCTGATCGCCTGCGTTATGAGCTATCTGCTGCAGCGCACGCGCATAAAAGGCAGGAGCATACCGAATTTCCTTATAACTCTGGGTTCCGGGACCCCCTCGGTGGTGATCGCGCTGGGGCTGATAATGACCATGCGCGGCAATTTCGGCGTTAATATCTACGGTACGCCTTACATATTGATAATCGCGTATCTTATCAAATATCTGATGATGGGCATGCGCACGGTGGTGTCCGCCATGAGCCAGATACACGTATCCCTGGAGGAATGCAGCCAGGTATCCGGCGCGAGCTGGCTCAGGACCATGCTTAAGATAACCGCGTCGCTGATATTCCCTTCCATCGCGGCGGGCTGGTTCCTGATATTCATACCCAGCTTCTACGAGCTGTCCATGACTACCCTTTTGTATTCCAGCACCACGAAGACGCTGGGCTTCCAGCTTTACGAAACATGGACGTTCACAAGCCAGCCCATGAGCTGCGCGATGGCCTTCGGCATACTGCTTATAGTGACTCTGCTGAACTCTATCATGAACAAGCTGACCAAGGGCGGGTTTTCCATCTGAAAGAATGGTTTTCATAAGCATTCCGCAAAGGAGCAAACGAAATGATCCATTTCAGAAGCGCCGTCGGAGAACGTCCGATCAGGCTCAGTGAAGAGACCCGGCGCTTTGCCTGGGATTCGCTAAGCGGCAAGTACGGCCGGGAATTGAATGAGAGTGATCACCTTACTTTGCGCCGGGAGGAAGCGCAGGGTCTGTCCGGCTATCAGCTCCACGACCTAATGATCTCCAGGATCGCCAGGGAAGCGCCGGTACGCGTGATCCCCGGCGAGATGCTGGCGGGCAGCGCCACGCTCAAGGCCGCTTCCAGGCAGATCATTCCCGTGCTTTATGAGGACGGCGAGATGGTCATGCCGGCCGTCAGCCATACCACGCTGGGCTTTGACCGCGTTTTGCGGGAAGGCATAGACTGCTATGAAGAGCGCGTCCGGGAGAGGCTTGAAAAGGAATGCACTGCGAAGGAAACGGAGTTCCTGCACTCGCTTCTGCACGTGATCGAAGCCATGCATGTATGGCACGGCCGCTACATGGAAGCCGTAAAGGATCCGGATGAAAGGGAAGCGCTGAAAAACGTGCCATTCCGACCGGCGCGATCTTTCCGTGAAGGTTTGCAGAGCCTGTGGTTCACTTTTGCCTTCACACGATTGATGGGCAACTGGCCCGGCATCGGCAAGGTGGACCGCATGCTGGAAAAACTGTATCAGGCGGATCTGGCGTCCGGCGTGATCACGGAAGATCAGGCCCGGGAGCTGCTGGCGCATTTCTTCATCAAGGGCTGCGAATGGATCACGCTGGACGTGTGCGGCAGCGGGGACGGTCAGCACTACCAGAACATCGTTCTTGCCGGACAGGACGCGCAGGGAAATGAGACCGCGGGAGACGTGACGAGGCTGATACTGGAGGTCGTGGAAGAGCTGCCCATAGGAGACTACCCGATCGCGGTGCGCGTGCGGGAAGATTCCCCGGCGTGGCTCATGGAGCTGGTGGCCCGCGTGATGCGCCACGGAAGTGGCGTATGTTCAATTTACAACGAGGATCTGGTGATCCGGAGCCTGGAGGAATACCACTATCCCCACGAAGAGGCCGTGGAGTTCGCCAATGACGGATGCTGGGAAGTGCAGATCCCCGGCAAGACCCGTTTCCGCTACAGGCCCATGGACGCTTATATCCTACTGCAGCGTGACGTGCTGCATCTGTTCGACAGCGAAAAGGTGGACTATCCTTCCTTTGAGGACCTGCTTAATGCCTGCTTTGACGCCATGGACAGGGACATGGAAAAGTTTCATAGCCTGGCGGATTCTGAGTTTACGCTGGATCGGCCCGCGAGCGTGTTCGCGCTTCTGGAAGACGGCTGCATCGAAAAAGCTAAAGATTACTTCGGCGGCGGCCCGATCTACAATGTATTGTCGCCCCATTACGGCGGCTTGCCTGACATGGCCAACGCGCTCATAGCCATCCGAACCGCAGTGTACGAGGAAAAGAGCCTCACGCTGGCCGAATATATAGACATCCTTCGCCGCGACTGGGAGGGGAACGAACTTCTGCGCCGGCGCCAGGAAGCGCTGAAGGGCTATTTCGGCAACGATTCCGCTCAGGCGGACGAGCTGTGCGGCCGGCTGGTGCAGCACTTTATCGATCTGGCCAGGCAGGTACATATGCGAAACGGCGTCCTCCGCCCGCCGGGGATCTCTACATTCGGAAGGCAAATTGAATGGAAAGACTGCCGCGGAGCCCACGCACAGGGCAAAAAGTGCGGTGAGATCCTCTCGGGCAATCTGAACCCCGCGCCCGGAACAGATCGGGAAACAGCCACGGCTATTATACGCTCCCATTGCTCAGTGGATCTGTCGCGCCTCACCTGCGGTACGGCCCTGGATATCAAACTGGAGCCCTCCTGCGCCAAGGGAGAAGAAGGCCTTAAAGGAATACAGGCGCTGATGCGCGGTTTTTTGGCCCTCGGCGGCTTTTTCATGCAGATCGATGTGATCGACAACGCGGTCCTGCTGGACGCCTGCGAGCATCCGGAAAAGTATCCCACGCTCACTGTCCGCATATCGGGATGGTCCGCGCGGTTCATAACGCTGGACGAAAACTGGCAGCGGATGATCATTGAGCGCACCGCGATGGGAAAAATGTGATGCAGGGGATAATCACAAACATACAGCGGCTCTCCCTTCACGACGGGCCGGGCCTGCGCACCGCGGTTTTTCTGAAGGGCTGTCCGCTCAGGTGCCGTTGGTGCCACAACCCCGAAACTCAGTTAAGCCGTCCGCAGCCTCTGGTGTATACGGACAAATGCCTGGGCTGCGGCGCCTGCGCGTCTGTCTGTCCGCAGGGCTGTCACCGAATGGAAGGCGTACGCTTTGACAGCACTGCCTGTACGCTTTGCCTGCAATGCGTCAAGGTATGTCCCGCGGGAGCCATCGAGCTATGCGGAGAAATGTGGGAACCTGATCGACTGGCAGAAACGCTGGTGCGGGACAAACCTTTTTTCGGTGACGAGGGAGGCGTTACCCTGAGCGGAGGAGAACCCACGATGCAGGCGGCTTTCGCGCTGGAGTTAATGGACGAGGTCAAAAAGCGGGGCGCAGGCGTCGCCATGGAGACCTGCGGCGCTTTTGCTCCTGCGCTGCTCAGCGAACTGCTTTCCCGGGTGGACCATTTTCTGTGGGACGTGAAGGACACAGACCCGGTCCGACATCAAAAAAACACCGGATACCCTCTTGGACCGATACTGGAAAACCTTCGGCGCGCCTGTTCCGAAGGCGCGGACGTATGTGTGCGGGGCATCATTTTGGAAGGCGTAAACGCTGAAGAAGCCCATGCCAGAAAGCTGGGCATGCTGGCCCGCAGCGTGGGCGCAAGGGACTGCAAACTCCTTTCCTTCCATCCTTATTACAGCGCGAAGCTATCCCGGATCGGCCGTCCCGGCGAAACCATGGGCCAGGAGTACATCCCGTCCGACGATACCATGAAGCAGCTTGAACAGGTAATGAGGGACGCTTTTGAAGGATAACTCCTCTAATAGTTTGAAATAGTCTTTTACCCGCAGATGAATGCCAGCATCACTCGGTTTTCCCTGTAAAGTACGTGTGTCAGACGGGCTGCAGGAACACCGCGAACATCCAGATATTTCTCAGGACCCGATACGCGTCATGGCTTTTAAAAGAAGCCGTGAAACAGAATTCCCGGAATAGGCCCATCGCGCATTTTGCACCCGCTCGAAGAATGTCTGTCATCTTGTTTTGACATCCTTAAGCACAGTCGACCAAAGGAGGGTCTTCCATCTGAAAGGAGCGAACCATGTCTGTCATCAAAATAAAAAACGTGACCAAAGCTTTCGGGGACAAGGTGGTGCTCAAGTCCTTTGACGCGGTCTTTCGGGACGGCGAGTTCATAACGCTTCTGGGGCCTTCCGGCTGCGGCAAGACGACCATGCTGCGAATGATCGCAGGTTTCGAGCGGCCGACTTCCGGGGAAATATGGTTTGACGATAAGCTGGTCTCCGGCGGAAAAACGTTCCTGCCCCCGGAAAAACGTGAGATCGGCATG
The DNA here is from genome assembly GCA_024684375.1 of Clostridiales bacterium. Lineage (GTDB taxonomy): Bacteria > Bacillota > Clostridia > Christensenellales > Aristaeellaceae > RUG14130. The sequence goes on along the minus strand of JAIKWZ010000043.1, from coordinate 51,653 downwards.
GTGTTCCAGAGCTACGCCGTGTGGCCTCACATGAACGTGTACGACAATGTGGCATACCCGCTGACCATCCGGCACTGCCCGAAAGCCGAGACCGGGGAGCGCGTAGGGCGCATATTGGAGATAACACATTTGGGCCAGTACGCCAAACGCTTTCCCAACCAGCTTTCCGGCGGGCAGCAGCAGAGGGTGGCGTTGGCCCGGGCGCTGGTGGCCGAACCGAAGCTGCTGCTGCTTGACGAGCCGCTCAGCAATCTGGACGCGAAGCTCAGGGAGTCCATGCGCTTCGAAATAAAGGAGATACAACGAAAGCTGGGCATCACAGTGGTGTACGTTACACACGACCAGACGGAAGCCATGGCGATGAGCGACCGCATATTCCTTATAAACGGCGGCGAGGTGCAGCAGTACGGCAGCCCTGAAGAGATCTACAACGCTCCTGTGAACCAGTTTGTGGCGGACTTTCTGGGCAAGGTGGACTTTTTCAAGGGGGAAGTCAGGCAGGGCCGCATAGTGTTCCCGGCGATGGGAGGCCAGTCCATAGCATACGACGGAGGCAGGACAGGAAAGGTCGACGTGGCTGTGCGCCCGGAAAACATCTTTTTCAGCGAAAACGGAGAGCTTGAAGGCGTGCTTGAGACACACTATTACCTGGGCGATACGGACGACTGCCGTGTGCGCGTGGGCGATGCGACGGTGCGCGTGATAACCGACGGTTTCGGTTACGCCCAAAGGCAGCCCGGCAGGAAAGTGAAGCTCTCCATACGCAGTTTCATGGTGTTCGAGGACGACGGCATGCTGGAAACGATGCTTCGGATACAGACCTGAAAAGATATCATTCCCGATAATGCGAAAAGAAGGCGGTATGTCCGCCTTCTTTTCATTTCTTTTTAGTCCCGCTTCAGGTAAGCGTCGATGAACGCGTCTGTGTCGGGATACGTTTTTGCCTCAAGGCCGAGCCTACGGTATTCACGCAGGTAAGACTTCAGCACAGAATCAAACCCTTCGGCTGTCTTGCTCAAGTCCCCGGGATCGTAAACAGAGAGGACGTCATTTGGGCCGATATCATTCTCACTGCGGATATCGCAGATCATCTCGTTCAGGCTGCAAAGGCTCATGAAGGCCAGATGACGGTCGTTTGTCTGGGCAGCGATCTGCATTTTCCCGTGCCAGTTTGAGTACATCTCCTCATAAGTGCCTTTGAGCGTTTCCGCTTCAGGCAGTTTTTTCGCCGGCATGAACGCCTGTTTTTCCTGATCGAAACACGCTGTCAGAGCCCTGACCAGCCGGGTCAGACACTCTTTCAGAGCCGTGACCGCGCCAGCCGTAACGACGTCATCTATCAGCTCGCACAGATTTTCCGGTCTCTTTTTCATGGCGGCGAGTTCCTCGTACCTTCGCCTGACGCCCCTGCGGAAATAGGTCTTGTTCAGCATGGCGACAGCGTTTTCCGCGTGGTACAGCACGCCGCCCGCATGCCTGCGCACATCCTGCAGCGTTTCGGACGTCATGGCCGAAGCGTAGCAGAGAAGCGCTTCTTTAAGCGCGTTTTCCGCCTTCAGGCAGTCTTTTTCGCAGAAAGGGGCGGCGAGCTGCTGCCGCACCTGTTCCCGCAGGGCTTCCAGCTTGCTTAAATACTTTTCGTCCGCGCTGTAAACGATCCTAGAATCCATCAGTTTGGCGATGTTGGGATCCTGATACTCGGCGTCCCGGCGCAGGCTTTCCCAGTCTGTACAGTAGATATCGTGTCCGACGCCCAGGTCATCGAGTATAAAGGCCGTACCGAGCTGCCATCCGCGGCTGTCGTTTATAAGGATCAGCAGGTCCAGGTCGGACAGCGGATGCACGTCTCCCGTCAGGAACGAGCCGTATATACCTATCAGCGCGACGGCGCCGGGGCACAGCGCCTTTTCTTTTTCAAGCACGGCGTTAATGATTTTTTGATTTCTGATTTCTTCGGCGTTCAAACAGACCACTTCCCATGAGAACAGATTTGGTTCGTCAATGTGCATTATACATAAATCCAGGAAAAAACGGAAGAGAGCGCGGGCGCTTTCTTCCGTTTGTCGTTGTTTTTCCGGGTGTATCGGAAACGCGGCGGGATCCGGGCAGCTTACAGCTGCGAAAGTTCCTCGTCGATCTTCGCCAGCGTTTCGTCACGGTCGGCGCTGTTAAGACGCATGGTGACTGCCTCTTTCAGGGACACTACCTTCAGGTAGCTGGGCACCAGAGGCAGCGTGGGGTAGTATTTAAGCACTATCTCGCTGGTCTTCTGGTTTTCCAGCAGCTCGGCCACCATGTCGCGGCTTGAGAACATGCCCTTGACGGGCACGGTGGGGATGAAAGTGAGCGAAAAGTCACCCGCCATGAGCTCGAACTTCTCCTGCTCGCAGGGCAGCGTGAGGACTGCGGAGCACCCGAAGGGCACGCGGCAGGAATAACTCACCGTACCGTCCGCGTTTACCGACCAGCTGACCTTCCATTCGCCCGCGGCGCTGTCCAGCGTCATGTCCACGCTTTTCAGAGAGGAGGAGAAATGGGGGGTCAGCTCGGCCCGCCTGAAGCCCGGAGCTAAGGGCTTAATGCCGGCGACGTCCGCGTACATCCAGCCCACCACCGCGCCGTAGGCGTAATGGTTCAGGCTGTTCATGCCGGTGTCTGAGATACTGCCGTCGGGCAGTACGCTGTTCCACCTTTCCCATACGGTAGTGGCGCCCAGCTTGACTTCGTACAGCCAGCCGGGGTATTCCTCGTTGAGCAGCAGCCTGAAAGCGCGGTCTGCCCTGCCCATGCGCGTGAGTTCTTTGCACAGAAGAGGCGTGCCCACGAAGCCTGTCTCAAGCAGCCCGCGGCTGTAGCGCATCTTCTGCTCCAGCAGTTCGCGCGTGTGCTCGGGCGCGGGGGACAGGTCCTGATTCAGCGCCATCAGGTACGCGGTCTGGGTGTTCACACCCACGCGCCCGTTTTTGGTGATGTATTCGTCCCGTATGAGCTCAAGCAGCCAGGCGGCCATGTCCTCATACTTTTTCGCGTCATCATCAAGCCCCAGCGCTTTCGCGGCCTTGGAAGTCAGGGAAGCGCTCAAGCGAAAGTGCACAAGGGCGATAAGGGGCTTGTCCGTGCCGCCGAGGGAACCGTCGCCGATCTTGGGACCGTCCAGCGCCAGCCAGTCGCCGAAGTGGAAGTGGTTGCGCCAGCCCTGGTCCCTGATCTCAAGCCGGTACATGTACTCCACCCAGTCGCGCATGGCGGGGTAGCTGTCCATAAGCACGCTTTTGTCTCCGGTGTGCAGGTAGGTGTTCCAGGGGATGACGCACGCCGCGTCCGCCCAGGCGGCGGAGCAGCCCAGGTTGCCGAAGGCGGGCACCACGTTGGGCACCTCGCCGTCACGGGTGACCTGCTCGGTGCGCAGGTCGTACATGAATTTGTCGTAGAAGGCGCGGCAGTCCCTCTGGTACAGCGCGGTGTCTGAGAATACCTGCGCGTCCCCTGTCCAGCCCATGCGCTCGTCACGCTGGGGGCAGTCGGTAGGTACGTCCAGGAAGTTGCCTATCTGTCCCCACTCGGCGTTCTTTATCAGGCGGTTTATAAGCTGGTGACCCGTAGTGAGGGACCCCGTTTTGGTCATTTCGGAGTGCATGACCAGCCCGGTAAAGTCCTCCGCCTTCAGGTTTTGTACGCCCTCGATCTTCGCGTAGCGGTAGCCGTAGAATGTGAAGCGGGGAGAAAGCACGTGAGCTTCGCCGTCAGACACATACACGTATTCCGCCTTGGCGGTGCGCAGGTTATCCCGGTAAAAATTGCCCTGCTGCAGGATCTCGCCCACCTGGATATGGATCTTAGCGCCCCTGGGCTCGTGCACCTTAAGGCGGAATGAGCCGGTCATGTTCTGCTTTACGTCCATCACCATCTCTCCCGTGGGGGTGACGATGAGCTCTGCGGGCATCTCCCTGAACACCTTTACAGGAGGGGACAGGCGTGGAGTGAGCTCTCCTTTGGGCGCGTCCTTGAGCGCGGCGTTCACGTGCGGCAGGGCGGGCAGGGTGTCGTCCGCGTATTCGCCGTCGTAGATATTGGAGTTGTAAATGTTGGTGCGGGTGACTGTCCAGCTGTCGTCCGTGCCGATGACGTCTTCGGTGCCGTCCGCGTAAGACAGCCTGACCTCAGCCAGAAGCCGCCAGGAATTTCCGTAAAAGCCGCCGCCGGTACGGTCATCAAAGGAGAAACGGCCTTTGTACCAGCCGTTGCCCAGCGTCACGCTCAGGACGCTGCTGTCTTTGAGCATGTCCGTTACATCGAAGGTAAAGTACTGGACCCAGGCGTTGTAATTGTTGCAGTAGGGGGTCAGGCACTCGTCGCCTACCTTTTTGCCGTCTATCTCGGCCTCAAACAGCCCCAGACCCGTGATGTACAGCCGCGCCCGGCTTAAGGGCTTGACTGTCTTAATGGCTTTGGAGAACACGGGATGGCGTTTTTCCCCGTCGTCGCAGCCGATCCACTTCGCCTGCCAGGGCTCGTCCATTTTTGAGGTCTCGAAGTACGCTTCGGGACTTTCGGCCTCCTCTCCGGCATCGGTCCTTACGCTCACCGTCCAGCTGTAGCGGGTGCGGGGAGACAACACAAGGGGCAGCTCTGCGCCCAGCGAGTCCAGCTCCGCCCAGCCGGTGTCGTAAAACGCTGCGCCTTCTTTTTTGACGATAATGCGGGCGGATGTCTGGACATGGCCTTTCGCGCCGTCCACCTTCCAGGAAAACACTGTGTGTCTGAACAGGAACCCCACGGGATCGACGATCCTGTTGAGCCGTAAATCGTATACGCGCATATGACCTCCTGCAAATGTGTATTTATGATTATTATAGCAGATGGAAACATAAAATAAAAGCGCGTTTTGCCGGAATGCCGTCAGGTTTTCGCAAAGAGCGGCGCCCTTGTAAAACCGCTTCAAATCTAATATAATAAGTTCAGCTCAAACGGGAGGAAAACGATATGCGTTACGGTACGCCATACGGCTGTTATATAAATGGCGGGAAAGAGTTCGAGATAAACACGCCTCTGACTCCACGCAACTGGTACAACTACTTTTTTACTGACAATTATGTAAGTTTCACCTCACAGGCGGCAGTGGGCGAAGGCTTTTTGCAGGACAGCCTGGGCCGGCGGATCTTCGCTGTGAAAGCCCGCGGCATGTATCTTGTGGACGGGGATAAGGGCTGGAACCTGTGGGGGCTGCCGGAGGAGGAAGCGTACGCCTTCTACCGCTGCGTCCACCGCGCAGGCTCAACGCTTATCGAGCTGGAAAAACACGGGATATTTAGCCGATGGACGCTGTTCGTGCCGGAAGAGGAAGATATCCTCAGCTGCTTTGAGGCAGGCGAAGTCGAGCTGGTCAACCGTTCTTCGGAGAAACGCACCCTCAAGCTCATCTCATACACGGAAAACGATCTTGACGGCGCATATAAACGCCAGGGCTACAACACCGCGAGCTGCTTTAAGCGGGACGACTTCAACGGCCTTGCCTTTGATTTTCACGAAACGTTTTATGATGAGGACAGGGACCTGACCTTCTTTACCGCATGTTCTGCGCCGGTCACGGCGTGGGAAAGCGCAAAAAACGCGTTCATAGGAACGTACGGCAGCGTGAACGCGCCTGCGGCGCTCAGGCACGGGGGGTGCCTTGGCCAGGGCTGCGTGGCGGAAAAACTGGGCTACGCCATACAGACTGAGCTGACCCTCAGGCCTGGAGAGAGCGCCAAGGTGGAATTTGTGTGCGGATTGGTGCCCACGCTCGACGCGGCGAAAGCGGCATTGCTGCGCTTTGATACATCCGAAAAGTTTGAAACGGAGCTCAAACGGGTCTACGCACGGATAGAGGACAGGCGCGGGAATATCTCGGTCGAGACTCCCGACAGCGAGTTCAACAGCCTGTACAACTACTGGCTCACGTACCAGACCGACATGGGCAGCCGCTGGGCGAGGGTGCGCCACAACGGTTACCGTGACATGGCCTCGGATACCGAGTGCCTGGCGGCGTTCAGCCCTGCCCTGGCCTGGGAGCGGATCAAACGCATCCTCAGCTACCAGTACCCGGACGGTTACTGCCCCCGCACGTTCATAGACGGGGAGATCCGCCCCAACAAGTTTTCGGACTGCACGGTGTGGCCTGCTTTCACCGTCAGCGCGATCGTTAAAGCGCTGGGAGACCTCAGCCTTCTGGACGAGGAAGTGCCTTTTAACGACGGTTCTGCCGCTACGGTGTGGGAACATCTTAAGCGGGCGGCGGATTTCCTGTACGGCTTCAAGGGGCACTACGGCCTCATCCAGATCTGGGGCGGTGACTGGAACGACTGCATGAACAACCTGGGCCTTGCCCATAAGGGCGTAAGCGTGTGGCTGTCGATCGCGCTGGTGCGCATGCTGCGGTTTTTAAGGGAGCTGGCACTGCTCAGGGGAGAAAACAAATATGCGGACACGCTTTCGGCGCGGGCCGAAGAGCTGTGCACGCTGATAAACAGATACGGCTGGGACGAAAAAGGAGGCAGGTACATCTACGCCATAAGCGACGATCTTCGCGTTGTGGGCGCGGAGGACTGCGAGGAAGGGAAAGCGTTTTTGAACCCCCAGACCTGGGCGATCCTGGCCGGGGGGCTTGGCGAAGGCCGAGAGCTTTCCGCCCTGGACAGCGCCAGGAAGGCGCTTGACACGCCTTTGGGCACCAGGGTGAGCTGGCCCGCGTACACGAAAAAAAGCGCCTGGATAGGCCCGATATGCGAAAAGGCGCCCGGAGTGCAGGAGAACGGGGGCGTGTATCTCCACGCCATGTGCTGGCTGCTGGCGGTCGACTGCATCCTGAAAAGGGAAAAGGACGTTCAAAAAGACCTTGAACGCATACTGCCTTTCACCAATCCCGTGGTAAAAGGCCGGGCGGAGCCTTACGCTCTGTGCAACTGCTATATGGAGCAGGAGACGGGTTATCGTTACGGCACGCCCGGGCAAAGCTGGCGCACCGCCACCGCTCAGTGGCTGCTCAAGGCGGTGACGGAGTTTGTGCTGGGACTCAAGCCGCAGCTGGAAGGACTGAAGATAGACCCCTGCCTGCCGGAAAGCTGGTACGGCACCAAAGTGAAGTACGTTTTCCGAGGCAAGACTTACAGGATAGAATACATAAGCGGCGGCGAAAAGGGCGTGTACTTTGAAGGCAAACTCTGCGAACACGGCGTCCTGCCGCTTGAGGACGGAAATGTGACTGTAAGACTGTAACTGAACAACGGCATTTTCACGCGAAAAAACCGCCTCGGAGGGCGGTTTTTTGCGTAGGCCCGCAGGTCAAAGTCGGGGCAGAGGATATTTGCGGCACTCGTTTATATCCTGTTTTTCGCGAAGTGGGGACCGGCGACCCTGACAAAATGCAGAGCGCTCCTGTACACGAAGGAGGCGATGTTGGCGGCGTAGACGCCCCTGACGCCCCAGCCGAGCACCATGCAGAACAGCAGGGAAAGGGGCAGACGGATCAGCCACACGCCCGAGACCGTCACCTTCATTGCGTAGCGCGTGTCGCCGCTGGCGCACACGGCGGGTTCCAGAGCGTTGATCGCCATCCCAAGCAGACTGTAGGGGATAACGAGCCAGATGAAGGAAACCGCCGCGTCGATCGTTTCGGCGTCGGACGAGAACAGCCCCGTGCAGAAACGGGGGAAGCTGACCGCGGGCAGACACAGCAGCAAAGTCGCCGTCAGCGAGATCCACAGTATGGCGAGGGCGCTTTTGCGCGCGGCTGCGAACCTGCCCGCTCCGCACTCCTGCCCCACGACGGTGGTGGCGGTGCAGCTGGCGATGAAGTGAACTATGCAGGTGAACTGCTGTATGGCGTTTAGCACGTTGGCGACTCCTGCCTCGAGGGTGCCCAGGCTGACCAGCAGGGAGTTTATGGCCACGTAGCCCACCTGTACGGCTATGCTGCTCATGCTGACCGGAGTGCCGACGCGAAGTACACGGCGCAGCACTTTTTTATCGAATGCGAACACCCGTGAGAGCTTCACGAAAAAGCCCTCTCTGCTGCGCAGCACGGCGATAAATGCCGTGAGCGCGGCGCAGCACCTGCTCACGATCAGGGCGAGCGCGACGCCCTTTACGCCCATATCCCTGCGGCTCACGAGGATGTAGACCAAAAGCAGCAGCACAGTATTGCTGACTACGGTCGCGATGAAGGCGCTGCGGGAGTCGCCCTTGGCGCGCAGCACGGAGTTCAGGGCGTTGTACAGTACCATGGGAGGCACGCTGAACAGCAGCGTTCTGTAATACAGGGTGCCCTCGGCAAGGAAATCTGCTTCCGCTCCCGGCATAAGCAGCTTCATGGTAAAGCCGGAGGCGAGCAAAAGCAGCCCCGCGGCCGCCGCGGAAGAAATCAGGGACACGGAGATGGTGTGCTCCACCGTGCGTGAAGCGGACAAAAGATCCCGCTTGCCCACATCAGCGGCGGTTATGACAGCGCAGCCGGAGGTTATCAAGGCGAAAAAGGCGCTCACCAGGTTCATGGCCTGGTTGCCTACACCTACCGAGGCAAGCGAGGACTTGCTGACCGCCCCGGTGATGGCCGAGTAGATCAGGGTCGTGGCCACGGTCAGCATGTTTTCCAGTATGACAGGGATCAGAAAGCGCAAACGGTATCTCATTGCTGAATTTACGTTAGAAAATCGGTCAGGCACGCTTCACCCGGTCCTGCCTGCCGCGCGGACCCGCTGTGACTGTTTTCCTGCCGCCTTCCCAGATTATTTCCGCTTTGATGGGACAGGGAGCGTCGATGGTGACGGAGGGTTCCGCTTCGGCGCAGGGGCGAGCTTCGCAGCGCAAGGCGACGGGCATATCACCGAAGGGATAATCCAGGATGCCGTGAGCATCGGTCAGCCTTACATCCCAGCGCAGCGTGCCGCGCACAGGGTCGCTCTTTATGCCCATTACGTATTCGTAGAGTATCGAGGTGTGGAACAGGCCGCTCCAGCCCACGAAGTCTTTGGCGGCCAGGTGTCCGCCCACGCTGCCCGGGGCCGGGAACTCGGGAGCGTAGTTTTCCCACACGGTGCCCGTTTCGTCAAACACGCGTGTGGCGCTGTCAACGCAGGAGAGGGCGATCTCGTGGGCAAGGGCGTCAAAACCGTACTTTTCCAGACCTTTTAATATCATATAGTTGGTGGGTGCCCAGACGGAGCCGCGCCAGTAGCCGCCTTCGGCGCAATACGCCGGACTGTCGGCGGAAAGCGTGGGAACTCGGTTGGGACGCTTGAATTCAGTTTTGTTTTCCAGATGGCTGATAAAACGTTCCAGGCGCTCCGGAGGCACGACCCCGGCCAGAAGCGCCCAGTATGCCGCCACGGACTTTACGCCGCTCAAACTGCCGTCGCGCCACTCGTCGAAGTAGAATGCGTCCTTCTCGGACCAGAGGCGTTGGTTCACGATCTTGGCGAGCAGGGCTATCTCATCCTCCAGCGCGGGGATATCTTCGGCATGACCCAATTCCTGCGCCATGTTCATCAGGCAGCGCGCGTCAAGCACCGCCTGCAGTGTCGCGTCCACCCAGACCATGTGGGCGTTGGAGTGGGACACATTGCGCCCGGGCTGTACGCGCGGCTGGTTATCCATCCCGCAGCCCCAGCCGGAAGACCAGTAGGAGCCGTCCCGCCAGGTGCGGTGTTCCGCCATCCACTCATGGTAGGCAAGCAGAGGGTAGTACACATCCTGAAGGCGACGCTTGTCCGCGGTGGTTTTGTAGTACTCCCACTCGCACCAGGCCATGACTTCGGGCCCGGTGGAGCAGGGATCGAAGCGGGTGAAGCGCTCTCCGGCAATGTCTTCCCTGAGCTGGCGGCAGATATACCCGTCCTTATGCTGGCGGGCGTACATATTGTCCAGTGTCTTCTGAAAATTGAAAGCCCTGCTTCCGTAACGCCCGAACATGAGTATGAACGCCGAATCCCACATGAAGAGCATTCCGTTAAACGCGGTGTCGATAAACGCGGACACGAAACCGCTCTCTTTTACGGGCATGCGAAGGTTTGAAAACGCGATGCGCCACACTTTTTCATGGCAGGCGATCACATCTTCGTGTCCCTGCCAGAAAGGCTTGGGCAGCAGGCTGCGGCTTCCGTCGAACGTAGGCAGCGCGCCTGTCTCCGCTTCACGGGACAGGAAGGGATTTTTGGCCGCGTGGGCGTTGGGGATGTAGGTTATCTCATCATTGGGTAGAAAATTAGCGTTTGCCATCATAACCTCTTCAGAGCGTGTCCGGCTCATCAAACGTGAGTCTTCGGCTCACACTGCTTTATTGCCGCTTTCGGTCAGTCTCTGCTCAATCCTTTGTACACCAGGTCGCGCACGCGGGGATGGATGACGCTGTAGCCTTCGAAGAAGTTCAGGATGTGTTCCACGTAAAATATGCTTACGCGGTTGAACGGATCGACTACGGCATAACCGCCCGCCGCGCCGTCCCAGCCGAATTCACCTACAGGCGACTGCCCCAGTATGGAGTCTGTTTTCACCCGCACGCCCAGCCCGTAGGAATACTCATAGAAACGCCCCTTCCGGAAATCCTTGAGCGCTTCTCCGGTGAGCACCGAGCGGGTGAACAGCATAACGCTGTCTTCTTTCAGTATGCGTGTCCCGTTCCGGCCGACGCCGCCGTTGGCCAGCGCTTCAGTAACGGCTGCGTACGCGTCCGCCGTCCCGGCCAGCGCGGCCCCGCCGCTTTCATAATTCGGGGTGATGGAGAACACGGGCTCGCTGCCGTCCAGGCAGGCCATGGCCTTTGTGTTCGACTCGTAACGGTATATGGCGCTCAGGCGCGACTTCTGCTCGTCTGTCATATGGCAGGTCAGGTCGGTGATCCCAAGCGGCGCGAAGATGTGCCTGTCAAGGTAGTCGCTGAAACGCTCTCCACTGATCGCCTCTATCACCGCGGCGATGACGTCGTGCCCAAGGCTGTAGCGGTAGCGGGTGCCCGGCTCGAACAAAAGAGGCATACGGGCGATCGCCGCGACGACCTCGCGTGTGGAGGCGTTTGGCTTGCGGGAGATAAGCTCGCGGATGGCCTCGGAATTCAAATCGTATGTCAGTCCGGCGGTCATGGACATGCAGTCGATTATCCTGACCCGGTTTTTCGCGAAGTGTGACGGCTCATTCAGCTTCGGACAAAACTGGTCCCCGCCTTTGGTCATCCAGTCCGCGTTTATGACGGTCATGTATTCCCATTCCGGCAAAAAACGGCTCACGGGATCATACAGGCTCACCTTTCCAGCTTCTATCAGCTGCATCATTGCCGTCATCGTGACCAGTTTGGTGCAGGAAAACATAAGGTAAAAGTCCCGCTCACTTACGGGGCGGGTCTTTTCCATGTCTGCAAAACCGGTCATATGCCGGTAAACTGTCTCATGCTCCTTTGTTACGATCACGTCCAGGGCAGGAATGCCGTATTCCTCGTAAAGCGAATCGAGGTACTGTGTGAGCAGATGGAAATTCATGAACTGAGCCTCCTCTTTATTTGAGATGCAGGACTGTTCCGGCCTGCCGGATGTGAAATGGCTGTATTTCTAAAGCATTAAAGACCGCTGAACGAAGCGGAATATTCTTATCCGCGCCCGGGATCACAAGCAGTCCCCGTGCACCCGCATGGTCTTTCCTCCCGCCAGGCGGGATTCCTCGGCTGCAATGCCCATTAGGTGGCTTTCTATGGAGTCCTCAAGCGAGGTCACCTCGCTTTGCTGCCCCGTAAGCATCGCGTAAAGGCTGCGCACTATTCCGGCGTCGCCGCCGCCGTGACCGGACTTTTCATCCGTAAGGCCGGATATGGCGATAGTCTCGTGTGACTCGCATCCGAAGCGCTTTACGCGTATAAAGTCTTCCTCTTCGTTTATGATGAGCTCGCCCATCGAACCGTGGAAAGTAAATATGCGGCCTCCGTTGCCGGTGAACGCGTTCATGTCCAGCACGGCGGTCACGCCGTTTTCAAAACGCATCAGGCACTGCTGGCTGTCGGGTACATCGTTGTCGCAGCGGTACACACACCTGCCGTAAGGGCCTGTGCGCAGCGCCTCCCAAGCGCGTTCAGTGGTGAGCTTGTGCGGCCGCACTATTATTGATGAAAACACATAATCGGGACGTCCCTGCATACGGTCAATATACAGGCGTTTGGCGCTGTAGGGACAGGTGTCGACAAGGCGGCACTCCGTGCAGCGCCCAGCACTGCCTTCAGGCGCGTTTTCGCTTCTGAACCAGTACAGTTCGCCCACGGAAGACACGGTCTCGCAGCGCGAGCGGGCGAAAAACTGCAGAAGATCCAGGTCGTGACTGCACTTGGCAAGTATCACGGGGGAGGAATCCTCTTTGCGGCGCCACGGCCCCCGCACGTAGGAATGCACAAAGTGACCGTACCATACCTGCTCGGTCTCGTTGATCGAGATCAGACGCCCGATCGTGCCGGAAGAAAGCAGCTCGTCCGCTTTGAGGTAGGCGGGCGCGTAACGCAGCACGTGGCCTACGAAGACTTTCCGCCCGCTCTGTCTTTGGGCCTCGAGCAGCCGGGCGCATTCGGCGCGGGAAGAGGTGAGCGGCTTTTCGACCATTATGTCATAGCCGAGGCTGAGACCCCTGAGCACGAGGCGCACGTGGTCGCGGTCCTGGGTGGTTATGACCAGCAGATCCGCTCTCCGACGGGCGAAGAACTCATCCTCGCTCAGAAAACAGTTTTCTGTGTCGATGCCCAGGACGTTTGCTGCGTTTGCGAGCGCATCGGGAGCGATGTCGCATACGGACACGACGTGGAACATGTCTTTGAAGTCTGTCTGCATCGGTCGCCCGAAAGCGTTGAGGCCGCGCCCGCCGCAGCCGATGATAGCGGTGGAAATGATACGGTCCATGTTCACCTCACATATGGTTTTAACAGTTCGGGTATATTGTAAGACGTACGGCCATTTCAGTCAATAGCATCCTGAACACCCTTTGACCGCACACCGCCGTTTCGGCAGGCATTGGCCGGGGATGACACGTCTTCCGGGATCGTCTGAGTATAAAAAAAGGCCGGCCGGAAAAAAACGTCCGCGACCCGGAACAAAGCGGCATGGCCATGCGTCCAATTCTCTGATAAACATAAGGAGATGAACAGAAATGAAAAAGACTTGCTGGCTGGCTATCGCAGTCGTTATCGCGCTCATGCTCGGATGCATCACTTCGGCGCATGCGGAAATAATCCCTGCTTACGGCGAAGGGCAGATCGGGCTGCAGGCGGCCGTACTGTGCAGTGAACTGACGCTGCGTGAAAAGCCGGACGCCTCTTCCAAGGCTATCAAGACCCTGAAATACCGTGATCTCATCATTGTCGTGGAGCAGAAGAACGGATGGGCGCGCTGCGTGCTGGGCGACGCCGAGAATTCGCCTTCCGGCTGGGTGAACGCCGAGTATATCGTGGTCGATCCCGCCTGGTACCGCACGGACAGGAAAACGTATGTATACGCCTGGAACGAGCTTACGGCGCCCAAGGTAGCCCTGCTGGAAAAGAATACCGAGTTCCTTGACCCGGATACCTTCCTGCCCATACTGAAGGACGAAGGCGAGTGGCTGATCGTCAGTCTGCGGGGCGCCGCCGGCTGGATCCACAAAAACGAACTGGATCTGTCCGCCTCGAAGGCTGAATAAAAGCGAAGGCTGAATAATAAAACGGAGGGGCCGCGGTCCCTCCGTTCTGTTTTGCCTCGCGTTATTCCGCGGGCTGCAGTTTGCCGTCCAGCGCCGCCCTTACTCCGCGGGCAAGCTGGTCCGCGCAGGAGGTGGGCTTGCTGCCGCACAGATTGCCCTTCAGGTAGCTTTCGATCTTCTCGACTTCCCAGCCGTCCACCAGTTTGCTGATGGCCTTCAGGTTGCCGTTGCAGCCGCCGTAAAACTGGATATTGCTTACCTTGTTGCCGTCAAGCTCGAAGCCGATTGCCTGGGCGCACACGATCTGAGTGGGATAAACGTATTTCATATATTGCTGTCTCCTTGGCTGTCCGCCCTGAGGGCGGGAATACTGTAGGTCAGTGACCGGATGAATGTACACAATTATTTCCTTCGTGTCAAGTCCCTCAGAAAGGATTTTGCTTGTTTTTTTCGGATAAATGTGTTATTATCGCGATTTGTAGAGAGGAAGTGATCAGATGAAGAACTTTATACCCAGAGAAAAACTGTCCAAAAAGGCGAGAAAACGCCTGGACGCCCAAAAACGGGAAAGCTGGACGTTCAGCCCCGTGACCAAGCGGATAGAGAGCAAAAAACTCTACAGCCGCAAAAGAAAGCCCTCCGACCGGTATGATACTTACGGCGGAGGGTTTTGTTTTGCTTAAAAAAATCAGCCTTTGTAGTGCCTGTATTTTTCCACGGCGTCCAGTATGGCAGCCATGTTTTCCAGCGGGATCTCGTAGTTCAGTTCCACGCTCAGCCCCAGCGCCCCCTGGGGCAGGTACAGGTTCTCCACGCAGGCGGCCACGTGGTCGAACAGCTGCGAACGGGTGGCCCGTGGGAACAGCTGCCTGTCCAGGTCCAGGTTGATGGGGATGACCTGATCCCTGCGGCACACCCTGACAAGGTTGTCCAGCCCGTTGGCGCGGAACTGGGGATTTATCACGTCAACGCCGCATTCCATCAGGTCCGGCATTATCTCCCAGATGCAGCCGTCGGTGTGCATGTAGATTATCTGCTCGGGCTTATACGCCTTTATTATGCCGTACAGTTTTCTGAAACAGGGCTTTAAGTACTTTCTCCAGCGTCGCGCGCCTATGGCGAGCCCCTTCTGGAGGCCCAGGTCGTCGCCGAAGTAGATTATTTCGTCCATGCGGGGCAGGACCGCCGCCACCTGATAGATATTGTACTCCAATACCTTGTCTATAAGCGTCTCAATGACTTCGTCCTCCTGGGCGAACCAGACCATGGCATTCTCAAAACCGCACAGATCCAGCAGGCGCAGGTACATGTAGCCGTGGGGCAGACGTCCGTCGCGGCAGGCGGGGATCTTCAGGCTGAAAACGTCTTCTTCGTCCTTGATGGGATGGCCCACCACGTAGGCCTCATTGCCCGCGTGCTCGTTGTGCCATTCGCAGCCCCACTCGTCGATGTAAACGCCCTTGCGGTAGCTGGCGGGAAGGTTGTCCTCGATTTTTGAGAGATCGGGCTTTATACCGTGGAAAAACTGGGGGTACTGATCCGTCAGGCGCTGCAGCTCACTGCCGTACTTCATCCAAGCGGCGGGGAGCATGCCTACCGATACGGGTATGGTATCCGGATATTCCATTCTGACCGCCTGAGCAAGCAGGGATGCCATGAAGACCGCCTCCTGGAAAATATTAAGGAATTACCTGTATTTTTTCACGCAGCCGCGCACGATGGAATCCATAGCGCCCAGCTTTTTGAGCATGTCCTTAGCCAGCGCCACCTGGCAGCGGGTGCGGTAGATATTGTGGTTGGGCTTTTTGACCTTGAAGTACTTGTCGCCCGTGATGTAGTCGTCCAGGAAGCGGGTCGCCAGTTCGCACGCCAGCACGAAGCCGCTCAAGCCCAGCGTATCCTGCTCGTTCTGAGTGAGGACGGGGGCGGTCTTGTTCAGGAAGCCTTCGGCGAACGCCCAGAAGACATTGAGGTCCATGCCCGTCCGGGAAGTGTCCTCAGCATCCTCCTCGGTAAAGTTGGCGGCGAAACGCACGGCGTCGCCGAAATCGTGAGCCACCAGCCCCGGCATGACCGTATCCAGGTCTATCACGACCAGCGCCTTGTGGGTGATGGGGTCAAACAGCACGTTGTTGATCTTGGTGTCGTTGTGGGTGACGCGAAGCGGCAGCTCGCCCTTTTTTTCCATATCGGTCAGCGTGCAGGCCAGATCCTGGACGCTGAGCAGATATTCAAGCTCCTCCTTTACGTCCTTCACCCGGTCAAGCTTGTCCTCTTCCGCGTCTTTTATGAGCGTATCGTAGCGTTTGCGGGTGTTGTGGAAGTCGGGTATGGTGTAGACCAGGCTCTTTACGTCGAAGCCGTTCAATATCATCTGGAAGTCACCGAAGGCCTGCGCCGCCGAGCGCATTATATCCAGGTCGTCGGTCTTGTCAAATGTGACGGAGGGCACGTAATTGCACACCCGCCAGAACTCGTCCCCGTCAAACAGGAAGGTATTGCCTTCCTGAGTATGGTGATAAACAAGGCAGGTCTGCTCCGGGCGCTGCTGCTGTATGTAGCCGGTCACCCGGTCGATGTTCTTCATGAGCCCGGTGGGGTCGCGGAAAGCGTAAGTGTTCACCCGCTGCACCAGATAGCTGGTTATGCGCGCCATGCCCGTGCCGTCGTCACGTATATAGTCGGCGCGGTAGGTGTGGTTCACGTTCCCGGTAAAGATCTCTTCGTAGTTGAAAAAAGGTCCGGGCAGGGAAAACTTAAGCCCGACCTGCTGCAGCTTGCGCGCGAGTTGTTCGTCCATTTTGATCTCCAGAAAATTTAATCAGCGTTATAATTATATTGATTTTGCGGAAAAAAGCAAGGGCTCAGCCGCCGTATATCTCGGGCTTGAGTATGCCGATGTCCGGGAAATTGCGATACTTCTGGTCGTAATCCAGGCCGTAGCCCACCACGAACTCGTCGGGCACCTCAAAACCGCTTATGTCGGGTGTGACGTCTGCCTCCCTGCGGGAGGGTTTGTCCAGCAGCGTTACCACTTTCAGGCTCTTTACGCCTTTTTTCAGCATGTCGCTTTTAATATAGGCGATAGTGCGGCCAGAGTCGATTATGTCCTCCACCAGCACCACGTTCCTGCCCCTGATCTTCTCGTCCAGAGCGGACACAACTTTGACTTCTCCGCTGGACACGGTCGCCGCGCCGTATGAGGAGGCGGACATGAATTCGATGTCGATGGGCAGGTCCACCGCGCGGATCAGATCCGCAAAAAACACCACTGAGCCCTTCAGCACGCAAAGGAAAATGGGACGTTCTTCATTTTGGTAAAGCGCTGAGAGCTCGCCGCCGATCTCGGCGACACGTTTGGCGATCTCATCCCGGGTAAGGAGTATGCAGGCCATGTCGTTGAGCATTTTCTTTGCCTCCTTCAGAGTCACTGAGTTTATATAGTCACAGATTTTCGACGGAACATTCGAGAGCGGGCGCGTCCGGCCTGACCCGCGCGTTTTCGCTTATGCCCACGCCCGGAACCCAGATAAGCTCGCTTCCCCGGGCGAGCAGGGGCATACGGTCCCTTACGGGCAGGGGGACGCGCCGGTCGGTCATATAATCACCGAGGGACTTTTTTCCGGCCATGCCGAAGGGGCGGATAAAGTCGTTTTCCCTCCTCAAGCGCAGGCACGCGCCATCCAGCGAAGCAGCGTTGAGCCGCTGGGTCAGACCGTTATCGCGTATCGGCACGCTTTCGCAGGGGAAGACGCTCACACGGCATATGCCCGGAAGCACCGTCTCACCGTTGAGGCTGAGCTGCTTTTCACCGGGGTCGACGGCAGGCGGCAGTATGTAAAGACGGTCATCCGCAAGAAAAGACCTTACGCCCTGACCCGCGTCAGTAAAGCCGGGCTTGTCAAATATCCTTTCCATGTCGGAACAGTCCAGAAACGGCAAGGCAAGCTTAAGCGCCCTGAACACAAGCGCTTTTTCCCGGAAAGGAGCGTTGCCAAGCTCAAGCACACGCACACCCCATATTTCGGACAGATGCTCCGACGCGTATTCCCGGCTCAGGCGGTCAAGACAGGCGTCCTCGCGGGCGCAGATGTCCCCGAAACGGCACAGGGCAGTTTCGGCCCCGGGATAGATCTCTTTCAGCAGGGGAAGCACCTTCAGCCGCAGGGCGTTTCTGGGGTTGTCGGGCAGAAGATTGGTCTCGTCCTCACGCCAGGGCTGGCCCAATTCCTCCAGGTACGCCTGTATCTGTTCCGGTGAAACGTCTATCAGAGGGCGCACGAGGGGGATCTTGCCCTCCTCGCCGGTCATTTCTCCCATGGAGGCCATGCCTTTCAGCGAGCTGCCGCGCAGAAGATGCATAAGCAGGGTCTCTGCCCTGTCCCGCCTGTGGTGCGCAAGGGCGATGTAATCGCAGCTCAGCTCCCGGGCGGTATTTTGCAGGAACGCGTGCCTGACGCGGCGGGCGCAGGTCTCGACCCCTTCGCCGGACTCTTCTGCCAGACGCGGCACATCGGCGCTGACGGACCGAAACGGAACGTCGAGCTTTTCGCACAGCCGCCGGCAGAACTCCATGTCTCCGGCGGAGGCGTCGCCCCGTATGCCGTGCTCCATGTGGGCGGCGCACACTTCGACGAGGCCCGCGTCCCGCTGGGCGCATAACAGGCGCAGCAGGCACACGCTATCCTTGCCGCCGCTCAAGGCGACCAGCACGCGCTTTCCGCACAGGTATGTTTTGTCATTAAGACTAAGCGTTCGCCATCGCTCCTCCCAAATAAACACCCATACTAATTATACCTGACAGGGGCATATTTGGCAAGCTTGCAAAAAACCGGCGCAGGGTGTATAATAATTATGTATACCCTTAGCCTGAAAGGAAGACCGACCCGTGCAGGATGTGCTGTACAACCTGATAATGCCCGGCGTGCTTATCGCCGTGGAACTGATAATAGTTGTGGGCGTGCTGCTCATAATCGCTCTGGTAAGGCTCAACCGCGCCAGAAGGGCGCTTGAGGAACTCAGGCAGCGCATGCAGGACGAAATAGAAAGGGACAGGCAGGAAGCGAAGGAAGAGGCCGCAAAGCAGCGCAGACTGTTGAGCGAGGGCCTCGCGGCGCTCAATGACACCATTGCCCGGGAGCAGCTGAAATAGACCGTAACGCGCTCGGCTTTGCCGAAGGAGGACATATTTGGAGCAGGACGTTTCGACCGTAACAAAAAGCTTTGTTGTGGAGGACGCGGGCAGTCTGATGCCCCTGTTCGGCCTTAACGACGAGAACATTGACCTCATAAAAAAAGAACTGGGCATCAGCCTGTTCACCCACGGCGGGGAGATCACCCTTACGGGGGACGAAAACAGCGTAGACGCCGCGCTGGTGACGCTGGAAAAGCTCACCCAGATAATCCGCCGGGGTGACAGTATAGACAAAACGCGCATACTTTACGCCATAGACCTGGCCCGTGAGGGCAACGCCGAGCGCATAGAGGAGATCATGCAGGGCGTGATCGCTATAACCTTCAAGGGGCGGCAGGTCAAGTGCAAGACGCTGGGCCAGAAAAAGTACGTAGATGCGATAAAGCACAACACCTGCACTTTCGGCATCGGCCCCGCCGGTACGGGCAAGACCTACCTGGCGGTCGCGATGGCGGTTGTGGCGCTCAAGAATAAAGACGCCGAAAGGATAATCCTCACCCGTCCCGCGGTGGAGGCGTGGGAAAAGCTGGGCTTTTTGCCCGGAGACCTTCAGCAGAAGGTCGATCCATACCTGCGCCCGCTGTACGACGCCATAAATGAAATGCTGGGGCCGGAAGCGTTCGCCCGGCTCGTCGAGCGCCAGCAGATAGAGGTGGCGCCCCTGGCGTATATGCGCGGACGCACGCTGAACGACGCCTTCATAATACTTGACGAGGCGCAGAACACCACCTCAGAGCAGATGAAAATGTTCCTGACCCGCATGGGCATGGGCAGCAAAATGGTCATTACCGGCGACATCACCCAGATAGACCTGCCGGGGATACGCAAAAGCGGACTGGTGGAGGCGCTCGAAGTATTGAAAGGCGTGGACGACATCGCCATCTGCCGTCTGACACACAAGGACGTAGTGCGCCACGAGCTGGTGCAGGCCATAGTCAGGGCCTACGAAAAA
The DNA here is from genome assembly GCA_024684375.1 of Clostridiales bacterium. Lineage (GTDB taxonomy): Bacteria > Bacillota > Clostridia > Christensenellales > Aristaeellaceae > RUG14130. The sequence continues at coordinate 31,833 of JAIKWZ010000043.1, read as the reverse complement.
CACGCGAACCTTGCGGGAAGACAGTAAAATACCGGCTGATACAGAGGTAAAATCATGACAGGAAAACGCAAAAAACAGCACCGCGTGCTGGGTTCACATTTGCTCGGTACGCTTATCGCACTTACGGCGTTCGCGCTTTTGTTCGTGGTGCTGTGCTACGCGGTCACGCCCGAACGCTACGACATAAATGTGGGGCAGCCCGCGCCGACCACGCTCAAGGCCTCCAAGGATGTCGAAGACAAGCTCACTACCGACAAGCTTCGCCAGGACGCGGCGAACGCGGTCAAGAGCATCTATGTTTACGACGACACCGCCGCGGACGCGGTAAAGGCGTCGCTGTCAGAGGGGCTCAATGCGCTCAAGGCAACCCTTGGCGGAGAGGGCGAGTTTACCGCCGCGGAGCTCACGGCTGAGGAGCTGTCCGCGCTTGAGGGCGCGGACGAGACGGAACTGGACAGCGCCTTCACCCACACGGTGGAGGGCGTATACGCGCTCATGGGCGGACGCCTGGAACAGGATGGGCTGGAGGAAGCGCTCGGAGCATTTACTGCCCGCCTGAAGGAGGAAGGGCACGCTCCCGAGCTTGCGGAAACGATGGCGAAGATCGCTGCCGCGTACATAAAGCCGAACTACTACTACGACGAAGTTGCCACAGAGGCCGTTCGCCAGGCGGAAAGGGCGAAAGTGCAGCCCGTTACCCGCATAAAGGGCGAGGTCATCGTTTCAGACGGTGAGATCGTGACCCAGGCGCAGTACCAGATGCTCTACACCCTGGGCATGATAAATGAGAGCTCTTTCGACCTGTGGCTTTACCTGGGGATAGCGCTGCTCGTGCTCACGCTGCTGCTGTCAGTGGGGCTGTATCTGTACATGTTCGAGCCGAAGATATACGGCCGTCCCCGTAAGCTGACGATCCTTACGATAGTGTCCGTGCTGGTCATACTCAGCTGCGTGGCGGTAAGGGAAGTTAATGTGTACATAATGCCCGTCACGCTGGGCGTGCTGCTCATCAGCCTGCTGATCAGCCGCCGCGCCGCGCTGTTCGTGAACATACCTCTGGCGATAATGGCTTCCACTCTTGCGGCCAGCGGGGGGAGCCTGCTCAATATGACCACCTACACCGTGGTCATCTCTTCCCTTGTCAGCGGTACGGTGGCGCTAAGGGTGCTCAAGGCAAAGCAGAGCCGTCTTCAGGTCATGCTCGCGGGCCTGGCGTCCGGCTTGAGTTGCGTGCTTGCCACATTCGCCGTAAGGCTCATCTCCTCCGCGTCGGTCATGGAAACGCTGTTCATCTCCCTGTACTCCGGCCTGAGCTGCGTGCTTGCGGGCCTGTTGTGCATTGCCGTCACTCCCGCGTTCGAGGCGATCTTCAATGTGGTCACCACTACCCGCCTGATCGAGCTTTCCAACCCCAACCATCCGCTGCTGAGAAGGCTGCTTTTGGAGGCGCCGGGCACGTACCACCACTCCATCATAGTGGCGAACCTGGCAGAAGCGGCCGCCGCCGAAGTGGGAGCCAACGGTCTGCTGGCCAGAGTAGGCGCGTATTACCACGACGTGGGCAAGATAAACCGCCCCGCATATTTTACCGAAAACCAGCTGGGTGACAACCCCCACGACCGCACCGACCCCCGGGTGTCCACGGCAATAATCACCGCCCACGTGAAAGACGGCCTCAGCCTGCTCAGGGAGTACCGCCTGCCGGAGGAGATCCGCCTTATCGCTGCCTCCCATCACGGCACCAGCCCCGTGCTGTTCTTCTACAACAAGAGCCTTACCGAGAACGGGGAAGCGAACATAAACGATTTCCGCTATCCCGGCCCGCGGCCTCAGACCAAGGAAGCGGCGATAGTGATGCTGGCGGACACGGTGGAGGCGGCCTCCCGTTCCCTGACCTCGCCCGACACGGAATCGCTCAAGGCGCTCATAGAAAAGCTTGTGCGCGCCAAGACCGAAGACGGCCAGCTGGACGACAGCCCCTTGAGCTTCGCGGACATAAGCAAAATAAACGCGGCTTTCGTGACCGTATTGTCCGGGGCGTTCCACGAGAGGATAGAGTATCCCAACGTGGAGATCCCAAAGGAGGAGCAGCCGTAGATGAAGGTCATTTCCCTGTCCCGCTCGGTCACCGATTCCAATGACAGGGACGCCCGGGACCTGAGAAGCGCGCTTAGGAAAAAGGGCGTTACGCTGGTGAACATCATGTCCTCCCCGGGCAGCGGAAAGACCACCCTGCTCTCACGCATAATAAAAGATGTGGGGGACAGGGTGAACATTGGCGTCATGGAGGCGGACATCGCTTCGGACGTGGACGCGGCGGCCATAGAAAAGCTGGGCGCGAAAAGTATCCAGGCGCATACCGGAGGCATGTGCCACATGGACGCCGGCATGACGAGGGCGGCGTTCGAGGCGGCGGGCTTCGAAAGCGGGCTGGTGTTCCTGGAGAACGTGGGCAACCTTATCTGCCCGGCGGAATTCGACACGGGCGCTCACGTGAACGTGATGATGCTGTCCGTGTCAGAGGGAGACGACAAACCCCTTAAATACCCGCTGATGTTCCAAAAAAGCGACGCGCTGGTGATAAGCAAGCTGGACGCGCTGGAGTATTTCGATTTTGAATTGGACAGGGTGCGCGAGCGCGCCCTGAAACTGAACCCGGCGCTGAGGATATTCCCCGTTTCAGCCAAAACGGGAGAAGGCATGGACGCGCTGGAGAACTGGCTGCTTGAAACAAGCAGGGATAACGAGGAGACCATGACTCACGAAGAATGCATTTCCCTGGCGCTGGAAGCGCTGAACAACTCTTACTCACCGTATTCCCATTTCAGAGTAGGGGCGTGCCTGCTGACTCCCGAAGGAGAGGCCTTTACCGGGGCGAACTTTGAAAACGCGTCCTTCGGGGCGACAATCTGCGCGGAAAGATGCGCAGTAGGCAACGCCATAGCTCACTCAAGGCGCTCTTTCAGCAAGATATACATCTCCTGCGACAGCGGATACGCCTGGCCCTGCGGCATCTGCCGGCAGGTGCTCAACGAGTTCAGCTCTGGGGATATGGAAGTATGGGTAGGCTCCAAGGACAGCCCCTGGCAGATGAAACACTTGAGCGAGATGCTCCCGAACGGCTTCGGCCCGGGCATAAGCGGCTGATCCTTATATGTTTAAACGGGGGGACGCTGCGTCGGCAGCGCCCCCCGTTTGTTTGGCTTGCTTACGCCATCCACAGTCCGTGGAGGTTGCAGTAGGCGTATACGTTTTCGACTTTTTCGCCCGGCAGCAGCGCGAACTGCGCTTCCGGAGCGTCCGTGGGGGAAAGCGGCTTCCTCTGGTTGCCCCTGTCGGTCCTTAAAAGTATCCACTCGATGTAATGCGCTTCCGTCATGGGATGTGCGGCGCTGCCCACCTTGACGGAGACGATGCCGTCCTTCACCTCAAACACGGGCACATGCTTTTCCTGCGCGGCATCCTGGGTGTTGGGGACGAGCTGCTCCATGGGCTGGCCGCAGCACATTATGTCGCAGCCCTTCTTTTTGACGGCGGCGACCATCTGGCCGCATTTTGTGCATCTGTAGATCTTGATCTCCATAAACATACCTCCTATTTGATGGGTTCAAAGTCGCTGGCTGGGTGCTTGCACAGGGGGCAGATGAAGTCTTCGGGAAGGGTGTCGCCCTCGTACACGTAGCCGCACACTGTGCACACGAAACCCTTCTTGCCTTCTGTGGCAGGCTTGGGCTTAACATTTTCCTGGTAGTAGGTGTAGGTCATGGTGGGCTTGTCGGAAAGCACGCGCGCCTCGGTGACCTGGCAGATGAACATGCCGTGGGTGTCCAGGTCCACGTACTGCTCCACCTTCAGGCTCATGAAGGCGTTTATGTAGCGGGGCAGGAACACAAGGCCGTTGTCGCTCCTTAACACGTCCGTGCCCTCAAACTTGTTCACCGTCCTGCCGGAGCGGAAGCCGAAAGCCTCGAACACGCTGAAAGGCGCCTCGGTGGATAGACAGTTCACGTTCATCACGCCCGTTTGCCTGATAATGTGGTGGGAATAGTTCTGCTTGTTTATGCACACGGCGATGCGATTGGGAGTGTTGGTCACCTGGGTGACTGTGTTCACTATCAGGCCGTTGTCCTTTTTGCCGTCGCTGGATGTTACAACGTACAGGCCGTAGCCGATCTTGAACAGCGCGGTCATGTCGTTTTTGTTGGCGGTCTTGTCGCTCTGGGCCAGATAGTCCCGGCACAGCTCATCGGAGAGCGCCTCCAACTGGGTCTTGCTTATATCATCCAGCGCGCCGGCGAGTCTTACGGCGGGCTCCAGGAGCGTCAGGTTTTTGCACTCCGCGAGCATGCCCTTTATCACCTTTGCCGCCTGGGGTGCCCATGAGCCGTTTTCGATCAGGCCTACCGTGCGGTTCTGGAAATTCCGCTCCCTCAGCGCCTCCACGAACTGGCGCATGAAGGGGAATATGTCCGCGTTGTAGGTGGTGGTGGCCAGCACGATCCTTCCGAAGGCGAAGGCGCGGCTCACCGCTTCGCTCATGTCGCTTCTGGCCAGGTCCATCAGGCTCACATCCGGGCAGCCTTTGGTTTTCAGGCTGTCAGAGAGCGTCTCCGCCGCCTTTTTGGTGTTGCCGTACACGGAGGTGTAGAATACCGCCACGCCCGCTTTCTCTACTCCGTAAGACGACCAGGTGGCGTACAGGTCAAGGTAATAGCCGAGGTTTTCAGTCAGCTCCTGCCCGTGCAGGGGGCAAATTCGGTTTATTTCCAGTCCGGCCGCCTTTTTTAGCACCGCCTGCACCTGGGCGCCGTACTTGCCCACGATGCCTATATAGTAGCGCCTTGCCTCGTCCGGCCACATGTTCTCGGAAACGTCGCGCGCGCCGAATGAGCCGAAGCCGTCGGCGGAAAAGAGTATCTTTTCCGTGCTTTCGTAGCTCATGAGCACCTCGGGCCAGTGCACCATGGGCGCCGCGATGAAGGAAAGGGAGTAGCCGTCCAGGTCCAGCGTGTCGCCTTCCTTGACCACAAGGCGGCGGGACTCGAAGTCGTCCCCGTAAAACTGCTTCATCATGGTAAAGGCCTTCTGGCTGGACACTATCGTGCACTCCGGGTAAGTCTGCATGAAGGCGTTGATGTTGGCGGAATGGTCGGGCTCCATGTGGTGGATCACCAGATAGTCGGGTTTGCGGCCGGACAGCGCCTTGTCGATATTGTCAAGCCACTCGTGGGTGAAGCGGCGGTCCACCGTGTCGGTGACGGCGACCTTGCCGCCGATTATCGCCCAGGAATTGTAGCTCATGCCGTTGGGGACCCGGTACTGGCCCTCGAACAGGTCGATTTTATGGTCGTTTACGCCAACGTAGGTGATGGCCATTTTGATATTCCTCCCTCAAGTCTTTGTTACGGTATCATTATACTCAATACGCGGAGGGATAGTCAATAGAGCGGGCTGCAAGCGGACGCTGCCGTGCGGACGCGTTTCCCGCTTTACTTTTTCACGAGGCTGTGATATAATCTCCACCATATTTTCGCTCCGGAGGAAACGATAAATGTCCTGGTTCGCGTTCGCGCTGCTCTGCCTGCTGGGCTGGGGCTTCGCAGATCTTTTCTATAAAATGGGTTCAGATGAGAACGACCGTTACTCTCACCTGAAGATCGCCGTCTGGGTCGGTCTGGTCATGGGCGTATGCGCCCTGATCCTGCTGCCGTTTTCCGAGAGCTTCGCCCCCGGCAGAAAGGCGGTCACCGAGACGGGCACATATGTGCTTGAGGAAGGAGGCCTGCATCTCACATCCGCCGAAGGCTGCCTGTTTTCCGGTCAGACGGACGAGGACGGGGAATACCTGCTTTCTTATACCTGCCTTACGGATGAAAAAGCGAACGGTGAGTTCTATCCGGATCTGGACGAAATAAGCGCCGCCCTCGAAAAGGGCGAGGCGTACGAGATCAGGGGCGAAGGCCTGCTCAAGACCCTGACGCTTGACCCCGACGGTACTTATGTGTTCTACAGGCCCGGGGCAAGCTTAAGCGACTTCGTTTCCTCCGCGGTCAAGTACACGCCCGCCTCACTGTGCTACATCATCTCCATGGTGATCGGCTACGCGGGACTCAGGTACCTGGAGCTTTCGATAGTGTCTCCCGTACAGAACGCCTCGGGCGCGTTTTCCGCCGTGGCGATGCTGGTATTCTTCTCCGTGCGCGGCACTCTGGGCGACCATATGGACGAGTTCAGCCCTCTTAACGTGATAGGCGTCATCTTCGTGGCGGCGGGCATGCTCGCGCTGGCGGTGGTCGAGAACCGCGTAAACGGCCGCGAGCTCAAAACAGAGGACAGGCGGCTGCGCTACGGCGCGCTGGCGCTGATCTTCCCGATACTTTACTGTATTTTCGACACCATCGGAACCGCAGCGGACGGCATCATACTTGACGAGAGCACGGGCCTGGGCGTGAGCGAGATAGACGTGTTGATACTCTACGGCCTCACCTTCCTGTTGGCGGGCATAGCGGCATGGGTGTACATGCTGATCAAAACGAAAAAGGCGTACAACCCCTTTGCCAAAAGCGAGAAGTACAAAGGCATCGCCGCCCTTTGCGAGGAGTGCGGCCAGTTCTTCTACGTGTTCGCCATGGCGGAAAAGCCTGTCATCGCCGCGCCCGTGGTGGCCAGCTACTGCATCGTGAGCGTGATCCTGAGCCGAGTGTTCGTGAAGGAAAAGCTGAAACTCAGCCAGTACCTGTGCGTTATCGCGGTCATAATCGGCATCGTGCTTATGGGGATCGCGGAAGGTATCGGGGAGGCCTGACGCCGCTTAGAGGCAGCCGCATACGAAAAGACTGTCCGGGAGGAATTGTCCAATGTATTACTTTGCAAAAATCCTTCTTGTCTGGCTTCTTTGTCTCTTGTCTGTACTGCTCCATGAACTGGGCCATGCAGCAGGGTATCGGATCTCCGGAGGAAAAGCGGGATGGAAGGTCATTGCGGGATCCGGCCCTAAGATGATCAGTACTCCCAAATATGTCTTCCGTTTGATCCCTGTAGGCGGTCTTTATTTCGTTCCAGGGGAAGAAACAAGATCGAATAAAGAAAAGATAATTATGTTTGCAGGCGGGCCCTTGGTTTCTTTAATGCTGACCGTCCTGTTTGGGATCATTCGTTTCTGCATTTTCAGGTTTGCTCAGCCCGAAAGCAGCCTCTATGAAATACTGTTCCCGTCATCAAGATTTCTTCTGTTTTTCAACTTCTTTCAATTCTTGTTTACCGCCATTCCAATGCGATACAGAGTCGTATGCAGAGGATTTGAAAGCGACGGCTTGCAGATCGTTCATGCTCTAAAGCATAAAAAGAGTTAGGGACTGTATTGTAAGGATAAACCGCAAAATCGGATCTGAGCAGGCAGGCGCGGCAGACCTCGGTTTGCCGGGGCGGTCTTCCCTTAGCCTCAGGTCCAGCGGGCATAGGACCAAGTCCCACGGAATTCAAATGACAAAACCGGCGTGACCTCGATGGCCGCGCCGGTCTCATATCCGTTCGGATCATGATCGATCCCTCAAAGTAGCTTGCTTGCGGAGCATGCTGCGAGATAGTTTTTCATGCGCTAAGCTTCCTGCGCGAACTCCCTGAGCGCGTTTGTGAGCTTTTCGATATTTTCGGGCGAGGCGACGGTGTCGCGTTTGGTGTGGATGCGGGGAGTGTAGTATCCCACGCCTTTTTTGTACAGGCATGCGGCTATGCCAACGCTCTTGTCGAAGCTTTTGTGGTCGCTGTTCATGTTCGCTTTGGAGGCGGGGCACAGTTTGCCGCCGGCGTTTTCCAGCGCGGTCTTTAGGGCAGAAAAGCGGGGATCGCTAAGGGCGGAAGCGGACGCGCCGGCGATGAACGTGTCGCCGTTGCCCACGCAGTCCATATTGACTATAAGCGTGTTTTGTTTTACGCCGGGATGCGCGGCGGCGTACGCCCTGGAGCCTTTTTTGCCCTTTTCCTCGTTGTCAAAAAGGATGAACGCGACGTTTTTGTCCCCTGCCATTTTGTTTGCCAGCGCCAGCACCGCCGCGGTGCCGGAAGTGTTGTCGTTTTTGTTGCGTTTGTTCACGGGGCCGCGTATGAACAGCATCGCCAGCGCGACGTAGACAAGCAGGTACACGCCAATATACAGCATCCGGCCCGCAACGCCCTCCAGCCCCGTGAGCTTCCTTGCGGCGACTCCCGCAAGTATAGCTATCGCCAGCATCGGCAGGATAATGGCCGCGATGTACAGGTATTTGAGAGGCTTGTTGGTGGGCAGCATCAGGTTGGGGAAGAGCGCGCGGCGGGGGGTGTCGTAATGGGCGGTAAACACGGTCTTCGCCGTCTCCGGGTCGCCGATTATCACGTTGTCGTGCGCGCCGGCCTCGCGTACGGTCCCGACGGGCCAGCCTGCCGCTTGGGCCTCAGTCACCGCGTAAGCGCGGAAAGCTTCCTTCTGCTCCGGAGTGCAGCGCAAGGGGAAGCGGGAATCGATCTCATTCAAATAGTCTTTCATATCGTACCTCCAGGGTGATGTGGGTCATTGTACCATCAAAAAAATCGAAAAGCAACGAAAAAAAGAAATTTCCGTATTGACACAAGGCGGGAGCAAGGATATAATATGAACAATCATTCATATGAATGGAGGTTCATATATGCACGACCACAGCGCACTGCTGGAAAAGATGCGTGCCCACGCGCCGGACGAGGGGAACATACTTTCGCTGGCGGGGCTGTTCAAGGTGTTCGGCGATCCCACGAGGGTCAGGATACTTTACGCGCTGAGCGCAGGGGAAATGTGCGTGTGCGCGATAGGGGAGTATCTTGAAATGGACCAGTCGGCGGTGAGCCATCAGCTCAAGGTGCTCAAGCAGCACCGGTTGGTGAAAAACCGGCGGGAAGGCAAGACGATATACTACTCTCTGGCGGACAGGCATGTTTTCAGCATTATCACCCAGGGTTGGGAGCACGTGACGGAGGAGACGGAAAATGAAGCTGCTGAATGATCTGGAAAAAGAGCAAAAAAATGAACTGTATGAGATCCTTATCGGAGCGGCGCTGCTGCTGTTGGCTTGGATCGCGCCGATAACGGGCGCCGTCCGGGCGGTGGTTTTTATCGCATTATACATATTCGCCGCCCGGGAAGTGCTGTTTGGAATGGTGAAGGAGGCTAAAGAGGGCGAGTTCTTCACCGAGGAAACGCTTATGAGCGCGGCGACGGTCGGCGCGCTGATACTGGGCGAGTTCCCCGAGGCGGTGGCGGTGATGCTTTTGTACCGGCTGGGCGAGTGGTTCGCTGACCTGGCGGTGGACAAAAGCCGGGAATCCATTTCCGCCCTGGCGGAGCTAAGACCCGATAAGGCGCGGGTGATACGGGACGGGCAGGAGATCTCCGTGCCGGCCGAAAGCGTGCAGGTGGGCGAGATCATAGTGCTGCTGCCCGGCGAAAGAGTGCCTTTGGACGCGGAGATAATCTCCGGCGCCACCACGGTGGACACGTCATCGCTTACGGGTGAAAGCCTGCCGCGGGACAGGAAGGCGGGGGACGAGATATTCTCATCCTGCGTGAACCTTACGGGACGGGTGGAGGCGCGGGTGATCGCGCCGCGGGCGGACAGCGCAGTGACACGCATACTGAACATGACCAAAGAGGCCGCCGAGCGGAAGAGCAGAAGCGAAAACTTCATCCGCCGTTTCGCAAAGGTATATACCCCTGCCGTGTTCGCTTTTGCGGTGCTGGTGGCCGTGATACCCTCCCTTGTCACGGGTGAGTGGGCCACCTGGGTGCACAGGGCGCTGGTATTTCTGACCGTTTCCTGCCCCTGCGCGCTGGTGGTGAGCGTGCCGCTGACCTTTTTCTGCGGGATCGGAGCGGCTTCCCGGAAGGGCGTGCTGATCAAGGGCAGCGCGGAGCTGGAAAAGCTTTCTCAGGCACAGGTCTGCGCCTTCGACAAAACGGGCACGCTCACTACGGGCGGCTTCAGCGTGAGCCGGATAAGTCCCGTGGGCGTGAGCGAAAACGAGCTCGTGCGCCTGGCGGCGGCAGCGGAGCGTTTTTCAAACCATCCCGTTGCCAGGGCGGTAGCGGGACTGTCGAACGAATGCGCCGACAGCAGCCTTGTGGAGGAAAGGCCCGGCATGGGCGTTGTGGCGCAGGTGGAGGGCAAACGCGTGCTGGCGGGCAGTCTGCGGCTTTTGAGGAGCGAGGGCGTGGAAGTGCCCTCCGCCGAAAGCAGCGTGCTGGTGGCGGCGGACGGAAAGTTTATAGGCAGCATACAGGTGGCGGATGACATAAAGCCCTCCGCCAAAGAGGCAGTAAGCGAACTCAAGCGCATGGGCATAAACAAAACGGTCATGCTCTCCGGGGACAGGCAGGAGGCGGCGGAGGCAGTCGCCCGGGCAGCGGGGCTGGATCAGGTACACGCCCAGCTGCTGCCCGAAGGCAAGGTGGAGAAGCTCAGGGAGATCTCGAAAGAGGGCAGGACCCTTTACACCGGCGACGGCATAAACGACGCGCCAGTGCTGGCGGAGGCGTTCGTGGGTGCGGCCATGGGCGGGCTGGGCAGCGATGCCGCCATAGAGACTGCCGACATGGTGATAATGGACGACGACCTGAAGCGTCTGCCCTGCGCGCTTTCCATCGCCCGCAGGACGGTCAGGATAGCGAAGGAAAACATCGTCATTTCACTGGCGGTCAAGTTCCTGATACTGGCGCTGGGGCTGTTCGTCACCATTCCCATGTACCTTGCGGTGATAGGGGACGTGGGCATGCTGCTGGTCGCGACTCTGAACGCGCTGAGGGCTTTGAAAAGCTGATTTGAAATGCTCAAATGTGCTGCTGGCTGTACGGGAGGCGCTCATGCCGCCCGTACAGCCGCGGAGCCGTGCGTTTTCCGGAAAGGCAAGGACCCGGCGCGCGTCTGCGAAAAAAACAGTTTGGCGATGAGCGGAGGCTAGAGACGAAACATCAATTCCGGGCTTGAATAAAAGCCCGGTTTTTGTTATAATCGTTTTATGGATAAAAAAAACACTCCCGTGGGCAAATACGTGGCGCTTGCCCGGGCGCTCATGTGGCTGACTGAGCTTGCCCTGAGCGTGGCAGCGCCGCTGATGCTGTTCGTGTACGGCGCTGTCTGGCTGAGGAACAGGTTTTCTCTGGGGGTGTGGGTCATTATCCTGGGGGCGGCGCTGGGGTTGTACGGCGCGTTCGCCGGGCTCAAGGCGTCCTTTGCGGCCATGGGACTGCTCAACCGTTCCAAACCGTCCAGGGACAAAACGAACTTCAATTCTCACGACTGACGCTGGAGGCGGGGATGGATTCCCGGAAGCTGGTACTCAAGGAGACACTGTATATTTTCCTGGGGGAAGTTGCGCTGACGGCGCTGATGCTGGGCGTGTTTGCCCTGATAGGCCGCTTCGGCAGTAAGGCCGTGATAGGCGGCGCGGCGGGCGCGCTGCTGGCCACGGGGAATTTCTTCTTTATGGCGGTAGGCGCCATGAGCGCTGCGGACAAAGCGGAGCAGCAGGACGTAAAGGGCGGCAAAAGCCTTATCCGCGTCTCCTACATCGTCCGTCTGCTCGTGCTGGCAGGGCTGCTGTTCGCGTTTTACAAAAGCGGGCTTGCCGACCCATTCGCGCTGGTGATACCTCTCTTATTCGTGCGTCCCATACTTATGCTTATGAGCTTTTTCGGGAAGGGGGGCAAAAAGTGAACGTACAGGTCACGGGCCCGTATATTTACTTTACCATCCCCGTGCTGGGAGGGATAAACATAACCCAGACCACCCTGTCCTGCCTGGTGGTGACCGTGATACTGGTCGCTGCCATGATAAGCATAGGCAAAAACCTCAAGACCCGTCCCGAGGGAAAACAGGCGCTGGCGGAAAAGGGCGTGCTGCTGATAAGGAACATGGTGGTCGACTCCATGGGCGAGCACAACGCCCACTGGACGCCGTTCATACTCACCATCTTCATGTTTTCCATTTGCGGCTCGCTTATAGGAATGACGGGATTTCTGAGGTCGGTAACGGCGGACCTGAGCTGTACGCTGGTGTGGGCGCTCACGGTGACGGGGATCATCTGGTACAACAATATCAAACGCGAGGGCTTTTTCGGCTGGCTCAAGGGCTTTACCCAGCCTATAGCCGTCATGACCCCCATGAACATAATCTCCGAGATCGCCCAGCCCGTGTCCATGGCGTTCCGTCACTTCGGCAACATCGCGGGCGGCGGGGTGATCACGGGCATACTCTATACCGCGCTGTCAATGTTTTCGGCGATAGTGCTTAAACTTATCGCCTCAGGCGGGTGGATAACGGGAGCTGTGCTGGCTCTGACAGGGGTAGCGCTGCTTATAGTCGGGTTCAAAAAGCGCAAAAAAGGGCTTTGGATACTGGGCGCGGTCAGCCTGCTGCTGGGCGTGTTCGGCGTGCTTGAGGGCGCAGGCCTCCTGTCCGGCGTTCCGGTGCTGGCACTGGGCATCCCGGCGGTACTGAGCCTGTACTTCGACCTGTTCTCGGCATTTGTGCAGGCCCTGGTGTTCAGCTTGCTGACCATGGTCTACATCGCGGGAAGCTGTCCGGCGGAAGAATAGATTTGGACGGGGATGACCCCCGTGCACATACACAGGCGACAATTATTTGGAGGTATATATCATGGAACAGGCGATCATAAAGGCGGGCTGCGCCATAGGCGCGGGCATCTGCATGGGGTTCGGCGCTATCGGCCCCGGCATAGGCGAAGGCATAGCCGTGAGCAAGGCGCTGGAAGGCATGGCGCGCCAGCCCGAAGCTGCGGGAACCCTGAGGACCAACATGATACTGGGCTGCGCCATAGCCGAGACGACGGGCATTTACTCGCTGCTCATCGCCTTCCTGCTCATGTTCGCGGTGGCCTGAGATCGAAGGAGACGGTTTGATGGAGCGGTTTGAAAGCTTCATAGGCGTGAATTTTTTCACGGCGCTGTTTGTGCTGCTCAACACCATAATAATCTTTCTGGTGGCGAAAAAATACCTGACGGGCCCCATCATGGCTCTGATAGAGAAGCGCCGGAAGGAAGTGGACGACGACTACGCCAGAGCCAGACAGGCTCAGGAGGAAGCCGCCGCGCTCAGGCAGGAATATGAGGGCAAGCTGGCGGACGCCAAACAGACCAGCGAAAGGCTGGTCAGGGAGGCGCTGGACCAGGCGCGCCTTCGTGAGGAAGAGATCCTGAGCCAGGCTAAGACCGAGTCGGCCGCCATACGGGAAAAGGCGTACAGGGACATAGAGCTGGAAAAGAAAAAAGCGCGCAACGAGCTGAAAAACGAGATTTCCGGCATGGCCGTCAGCCTCGCTGAACAAGTGACTGAGAAGGAGATAGACCCCTCCGACCACGCACGGCTGATCGACGGCTTCATCTCGTCCCTGGAGGCTGACAAATGAGCTCCGCTAACGTGTACGCGGAAGCGCTGTATGAACTCGCCCGTGAAACGGGTAGCGAAGAAGCGCTCCTGCCTCAGCTTGAGGGGATAAGCGCGCTGCTGAAGGAGAACCCCGGCTACGCGGGGCTGATCTCTTCCCCGGAGCTGCCCTGTGAGGAGCGCTTGGGGCTGCTTGACGAGGCGTTCGGCGGAAGAACGGACGAGACCGTGCTCAACCTTATGAAGCTGCTGACGCAAAAGGGACGCTTCAAGCTGCTGCCGGAGGTGATCCAACGCTTCAGGAGCATGTATCTGGCGGACAAGGGAATGATCGAGGCGCGGGTGGTGAGCGCGGTGCGCTTGCGCGCCGAACAGCTGGAAAGGCTCAGGGCTGCGCTGGAAAGCAAAACGGGCAAAACGCTGCTGCTCTCTGAGAAGGTGGATCCATCCGTGCTGGGAGGCGTACGCGTCGAGGCTGAAGGCGTGATGCTGGACGGCACGGTGGCCGGAGACATAAGGCGGCTCGCGCAGGAGCTGGACGCCTTGACGTTATAGAAAGAGACGGGCAAAATGGAACTGAGATCCGACGAGATTAGCAAGATAATAAAGGAGCAGATCCGCTCCTACGCCAAACGGGTGGACGAAAGCCAGACGGGGCGGGTGCTCATGATAGGCGACGGCATCGCGCGGGCGTCGGGGCTGGACGAGTGCGCGGTAAACGAACTGCTGGAGTTTCCTACCGGCGTTTACGGCATGGCGCTGAATCTGGAAGAGGACTTCGTATCCATAGTCATGCTGGGTGACTCCGAGGGCATAAGCGAGGGAGACACGGTCAGGCGCACGGGGCGCGTGGTCAGCGTGCCCGCGGGCGAAGCGCTCATCGGGCGCGTTGTGGACGCGCTGGGCCAGCCGATCGACGGCAAGGGCCCCATAGAAGCCGCTGAATTCCGTCCCATAGAGCGGCCCGCCCCGGGCATAATAAAACGCAAGGGCGTGAGCCAGCCGCTGCAGACGGGGATAAAAGCCATCGACAGCATGATCCCGATCGGCCGCGGCCAGAGGGAGCTGATAATCGGCGACCGCCAGACGGGCAAGACGACCATCGCCCTGGACACCATAATCAACCAGAAGGGACAGAACGTGATCTGCGTGTACGTGGCCATAGGCCAGAAGCGATCCACGGTTGCCCAGACGGTGAACATACTCGCCAGGGCGGGCTGCATGGACTACACCATAGTGGTCAGCGCCACCGCCTCGGAGACCGCGCCGCTTCAGTACATCGCGCCCTATTCCGGCTGCGCCATGGGCGAGTACTTCATGGACAAGGGGCAGGACGTGCTGCTGATTTACGACGACCTGTCCAAGCACGCGGTGGCGTACAGGGCGCTTTCCCTGCTCATCCGCCGCCCGCCTGGGCGCGAGGCATACCCGGGCGACGTGTTTTACCTGCACAGCCGCCTGCTGGAAAGGGCGGCCAGGATCGCTCCGGAATACGGCGGAGGCTCACTTACCGCATTGCCAATAATCGAGACCCAGGCGGGAGACGTGTCGGCCTACATACCCACCAACGTCATCTCCATAACGGACGGGCAGATCTTCCTGGAAAGCGAACTGTTCCACTCCGGCGTCATGCCCGCGGTAAACCCGGGCATATCAGTGTCCCGCGTGGGCGGCGCCGCCCAGATAAAAGCCATGAAGAAGGTAGCGGGCTCACTCAAGCTGCTTTACAGCCAGTACCGCGAATTGCAGGCCTTCGCCCAGTTCGGCAGCGACCTTGATAAGGACACCAGAAGCCGTCTTGACCAGGGCGAAAGGATAGTTGCGGTGCTCAAGCAGGACCGCTCCGCCCCCGTGGACGTGGCGCACCAGGTGTGCATACTCTACGCTGTCATACACAATTACCTTGAAAAAGTGGAGACCGCGAAGGTGCCCCAGTACGAAAAGGGACTGTACGAGTTCATGGACGCCGGCCATTATGCCGTCTTAAAGGACATCCGGGACACGGGCAGCATTTCCGACGAGGCGGCCCTGGACGCAGCGGTGAAGGAATACACCGAGAAATTCATCTCCGAAAAACAGTAAAACAGTAAACTAAGAAAGGAGGACGCGATCATGGCCGGAAGCATGAAGGCGATCAAACTGCGCATAAAGAGCGTCAAGGGCACGTCCCAGATCACCCGAGCCATGGAGCTCGTGGCGTCCTCCAAGCTGGTAAGGGCGAAGGAAAGAGTGCAGAAGAGCCGTCCATATTACGAGACGCTTTACGCCACCCTCAGGGACATAGTCGCGGGCGCGGATGAGTTTTCCTCCCCGTTTCTGACCGCGAGGCCGGTAAAGCGCGCCGCGTACATAGTCATCGCGGGCGACAGGGGGCTGGCTGGAGGCTACAACGCAAACGTGCTCAGGCTGGCGGAGGAACTCATCAAAAAAGACAGCGCGGACGGCATAGACGCGGTGACGCTGCCCATAGGCAAAAAGGCGCTGGAGTTTTTTGACAAAAGGGGCAGGCAGATATATTCCCGGGCGTTCTCTCAGGCGGAAGCGCTCAGGGTGGGCGGCTGTTTTTCCATGGCAAAGGACATGTGCGGAGCGTATCTGAAAGGGGAGATCGACCGATTGACCCTGTGCTACACGCACTTTGACTCCATGCTCAGCCAGTCCCCGCGCTTTGTTGAGCTTCTGCCCCTGACGCTGGACGCGGAACAGGGCGCGCACTCGCGGGGACAGCTGTACGACACGGACGCCCGGAGCCTGTTTGCCGCCATAGTGCCTGAATACGTGGGCGGCATACTCTATGGGGCGCTGTGCGAAAGCGTGGTGAGCGAGCAGGGCGCGCGCCGCGCCGCCATGGAGGCCGCTGGCAAAAACGCGCAGGAAATGATAGAGCAACTGAACCTCAAATACAACCGGGCGCGCCAGGGCGCGATCACTCAGGAAATAACCGAGATCGTGGCCGGAGCGGAAAGCTGACACGAGGGATCATTCAGAAGGAGACGTCAAACTGATGGCACGGGAAGGCAGGATCGTCCAGGTAGTTGGGCCTGTGGTGGATATACGCTTTGAGGAAGGAGAGCTTCCCCAGCTGCTCAACGCCGTAGAGATCGAGTTCGAGGGCAGGAAAATAACCGCTGAGGTAGCGCAGCACACGGGCGACAGCGTGGTCAGGTGCGTGGCAATGAGCGGCACCGACGGATTGAAGCGCGGTGTGACCGCCGTGGATACGGGCAAACCCATTTCCGTGCCCGTGGGAGACGGGGTGCTGGGCAGGATAATGAACCTGCTGGGTGAGCCCATTGACGACCTGCCCGCCCCCGAAGCGGCGGAAAGGTGGCCCATACACCGTCCCGCCCCCGGCTACGACCAGCAGCTTTCTTCCACCGAGATACTGGAGACGGGCATCAAGGTGGTAGACCTGATCTGCCCCTACGCCAAAGGCGGCAAAATAGGCCTGTTCGGAGGCGCGGGCGTGGGCAAGACCGTGCTTATACAGGAGCTGATATACAACATCGCCACCGAGCATAACGGCTACAGCGTGTTCACCGGCGTGGGCGAGCGCACCCGCGAGGGCAACGACCTGTACTACGAGATGAAGGAATCCGGAGTGCTCAAAAACACTGCGCTGGTATACGGACAGATGAACGAGCCCCCGGGAGCGCGCATGCGCGTGGGCCTGGCGGGGCTGACCGTGGCGGAATATTTCCGTGACGTGAAAAAGCAGGACGTGCTTTTGTTTATAGACAATATCTTCCGCTTTACGCAGGCAGGCAGCGAAGTGTCCGCGCTTTTGGGGCGCATGCCCTCCGCCGTGGGCTACCAGCCCACCCTGGCCACAGAGATGGGAGCCCTGCAGGAGAGGATAACCTCCACCCGGAACGGTTCCATCACCTCAGTGCAGGCGGTTTACGTGCCTGCGGACGACCTGACCGACCCCGCCCCCGCAACGACCTTCGCGCACCTTGATGCCACCACGGTGCTGGACAGAGGCATCGCCTCACTGGGCATTTATCCCGCGGTGGATCCGCTGGAGTCCACCAGCCGCATATTGAGCCCCGACGTGGTGGGCTACGAGCATTACCGGGTCGCGCGCGACGTGCAGCGGATACTGCAAAGGTACAGGGAACTGCAGGACATCATCGCCATAATGGGTATGGACGAGCTGTCTGACGAGGACAAGCTTACCGTGTCCCGCGCAAGGAAGGTGCAGCGCTTCCTCTCCCAGCCTTTCCACGTGGCCAGCCAGTTCACGGGTTACGAAGGCAAATACGTCCCGCTCAAGGAGACGGTCAGGGGCTTTAAGGAGATAATCGAAGGCAGGCACGACGACGTGCCAGAGAGCGCTTTCCTGTACGCGGGCACCATAGACGACGTGACCGCGCGCGTCAAAGGGGACGGCGCCAAATGAAAAGCTTCCGGCTTGAGATAGTCACGCCAGACGGGCAGTTCTATTCGGGGGACGCAGAGTATCTGTCCCTGCGCACGATAAGCGGCGAAGTCGGCATAATGGCGGGCCACACCGACTATCTTAACGCCCTGGGCATGGGCGAGGCGCGCGTCACCATAAACGGAGAGACGCGCCGAGCAGCCTGCATAGGGGGCATGGTGTCGGTGGCGGACGGGAGGGTCACGGTGGTGGCTACCACTTTCGAGTGGGCGGACATGATAGACCTGGAACGCGCCAAAAACGCTGAACAAAGAGCCCGTGAGGCATTAGGCGCCGCGAACGCTGACAAAGCGGAGCAAAAGCTGAACGAAGCGCGCCTGAAGCGCGCGCTGGTAAGGCAGAGCGTGGCAAAATAATACACTTCACTATTATATCATCAAACCATTCCCGCCTGTCAGTTCCTGACAGACGGGAAAACGCTTTATTCTGTAGGCAATATATTTTTATATGTGACACTTCAGCGTTTGTGCCAACCGTAGAGCCCATGATAATAACCGTGTCACCAAAAATGGAAAGCAGGTGATGTTGATTTATGGGCATTGTTCTCCGAAAAACATCGGTATGCTTTTATATATCGTATTCAGGGATCCTCAAGGCTCTGATATAATAAAACCGGTTACGGAATAATTTCAATCACTATGCCACGGACATTCAGAATCCTATAGAATCGAGGTGCGCTTTGATGAAACGCTTGAAGAAGACGTACGTCATTTCCATTTTGGCGCTGTGCCTGATCATCATTGCTCTGGCGTTTGCCTACGGGCAGTATGAAACACGCACCGGCGCCAGAAATAATGACTGGAAGACCGATATGCGGATGGAAGGCATCAGGATGACGCTGAATGACCTGACTGAAGCGCAGCAGACAGCCGTATCGGCATTTGAAACGCAGCTGAATGACAGTCTGAATCTGCTTTCAGTGCCGCTCAGGGGGATCGTTCGTCAGAAGGGAGACGAGGCGATCCAGAATTATGAGTACGGCTGTGTGGTCCGCAAAGGCGAAGACGGATTGGTATTGCCCGAAGACGATGCTTACATACCGTTGATGGAGGCCATGGAATACGAGGGGACTCCTCCGATAATGCTGGAGACAGGTGAGCCTTTCGAAGGCAGTACCGGCGTCTTCTGGTCGAAAGCGCCTGTCAGGGTGGAGGAAGAGCCTGTCCCGGAGGCGGTACCCGAAAATGAAGAGGAGACCGCAGACGACGGAGAGGGCACGGCTGATGAGGCCGGGACAGCTGACGGGGAAGGAGAAACGGCTGATTCGGCGGATGATAAAACAGAAGCGGAACAGGGTGCAGCCGACGCGAATACAAACACGGCGGTCGTAACGGAAGAAGGGCAGACGCAGGAGTATGAATACGTTCTGTGCGCTTACATTCGGCTTGCCGACCAGTATTATTATGTGTACTATACGCCGGCGTCTGAGATCGAGACGTTCATGAAGTCGCGCGTCGACGTGGACAGCATGCTGGAAAGCATGGAAACGGTCTACGAAGGACAATTTCTGGCCCTCGTCGGGGACGGAAACGAGTATTCCATACTGTACGGGTCGCATTTGTTCGACGGCTGCGATACTCTGTCTGAGACCGGCATAGTGGTAGGAAAAAGCAAGTCGCCTTTCCGCAAGGTCACGATAAAGGGCGAGGATTACATGTATGCGGTGTCTTCCGCCAGGTATGCCAGCTCCGTTGGGAGCGAGATGCGCATCGTATACATGATCCCGTATGAGAGTTATGCCGGCCAGTCGTCAGGCACCAGCTATATATTGCTGATCGTGGCGTTCGCGTTCCTTCTTGTGCTGACTGTCTGGGTCTTTGCGGCTGACGAATTCATGCGGCGCAAAGCCGTCACCAAATCGCAGAGAAAACGCTACGGCGCCCGTCGCATGCGCCTTATGGCAGCTTCTCTCTGCGCTGTCGGTTTTGTGGTGATCTTGCTGTTTTCCATGTTCACGGAAGCGCTTTCAGGCATCTTCTACAGCACGAACAACTGCCAGAGCGCATTGGAGACCATGCAGATCATGTCTGAAGAGAATTCAGCCCACGATCTGCGCCTGACAGAGCAGCGCACCGCCAGATATCTGAGCTTCGCGAAACGTATCGCCGCATTGCTTGAAACGTACCCTGAGCTGAAAACGCCGGAACAGCTTGCCGAAATGAGCGAAACGACCGGGGCCGATTATCTGATGCTGTTTGATGACAGCGGGAAAGAAATTCTTACCGATTCGAGATTTGTGAACCTGTCATACGACAGCGTTTCCATGAACGATTTCAGCAGGCTGATCCAGGGCGTTCCCAGTATCGTCCATTCCGCCAGCGTGGATGAAGTGACCGGGCTGTACCGTCAGCTTATAGGCGTTTCAATGGATGACGGCGATGCTTCGAACGGTTATGGTTCTCTGATAATGGCGATCGTGCCCAGCGCTGAGAGCTCTTTGATCTCAACCGAGGAGATCATGAAATCCCTGACGACGCCCGAAAGCATCGCGTTCTCGGTCGATCGGGACACCGGAGTGATAAAAAGTGCCTCGGCAGCCGGCCTCGTCGGGAAAAAAGCGACCGAGATCGGCATGAATTCCGGCAGCCTGCACGGCGAGTTTATGGATTTCTTCCGGCTCAACGATATCCAATGGTACGGATGCTCGGTTGAATACGGCGGTTCATTATATTACTATGCCGTGAAAACTGAGTCCATATTCGGAAATATCACTACGGACGGCGTGGTTTACGGCGGCATGTTCGCTGCCGCATATGCGGTAATGGCTGTTTTGCTGCTGTTCGGTTATACTGAAAAGCGCATAGACAGTTACGGCGCTCAGATCGTGGATGATCACGACTGGGATTTTCTGGATAAAGAAAGCATCAGGTACGGCTGGTGGGCGCGCAAAACGCCTGAGAAAAGAGCGGGGTTCGCGCTTACGGTACTTATCGGCATCTGCCTTGTCGCTTTGATCGTCGCGGTGAGTGTCAGCGATGGGAGCATGGGCTACATTGCCGTATTCTCGTATGTGCTCAACGGCGGATGGACGCGCGCATTCAACCTGTTCGCGATGACGAAGATCGTGCTGCTGTTTATCGGTATAACCATACTGCTTCTGGGGCTCAGGCTGCTGCAGAGCTTGCTCAACGGCATCCTGGATACAAAGGGAAGCACGATCAGCCGCCTGCTGTGCAGCTTGCTGAAATATGTTATCATCATCATCGGCATATTCCTGGCGCTTGAGTCCCTTGGCTTCGATACGACGACGCTGCTGGCTTCCCTCGGTATCTTCTCCCTGGCGCTATCACTCGGCGCGAAGGATCTGGTGGCGGATCTGCTGTCCGGGATCACCATAGTGTTCTCCGGCGAATACCAGATCGGCGACATAGTCGAGATAGGCGGGTTCCGCGGCAGAGTATGGGAGATAGGCATAAGGACGACCACGCTCGTCAACAGTGACGGAAACATGAAAAATGTCAGCAACCGCAATGTCTCCGATGTTTTGAACCTGAGCCGCATGAACACACGGTATACCATGCAGATCTCGATTCCATACAATCAGCCCCTGAGTGAGATAAAGAAGATCTTAAGTGAAGAACTGCCGGGCATCGGAAGGGAGATCAATGAGATCGCCAGCGGGCCGGAATACGCGGGCGTAGTCGGGATCGCGGACGGATACATGACATTGGCCTTCACGGTCGAATGCGACGAACAGAACACGGGCATCGTCCGCACCAAGCTGAATGTGGCGATCAAGGATCTGTTCGATCGGCACAGTATCCCGTTCAAATAATGCGCAACGGCCGGACTCTTTGTCCGGCCGTTGCGGCCGAGTGAAACACCACTGCGCTCTTCAGAGATCAGGATAAAACCGTTTTCGGCACTGAAAGCGGGTCTGCAGGAAATAATGGACACTTTGGCGCATTGTGTCAAGGCCTCCTTTGTGTCCGTCCAAACTCAACACAGCCATAGCAAAAAAGCCCTTTGTTCATAACAATGGGCGGATACAATACCCGCTTGATGGGAGGTGACAGTCATGCATGGGAATATGGGCAGGATGCTCAGGCTGTTCAGACCCTATAAGGCCCAGATGACGCTGGCGCTGTCGCTGGAAGTGTTCGCCATTTTGACCAGGCTCATAGTGCCCAGGCTCACAAAAATGGTGGTGAACGACGTTATAACCGACGGGCAGTACGATCTTTTGTACACGCTGTGCGGTCTTATAGCGCTGTTCGCCGTTACCCGCACGCTGGCAAACTATGTGCGCGCCATGCGTTTTCAGCACGTGAGCCAAAACATAATCTGCGGCATACGCACTGAAATGTATGACCATTTGCAGGAGATGCCCTGGGAGTTCTACGACAAGAATCGAGTCGGCGAGATAATGAGCCGCATGACCGGCGACCTTAACAACGTAAGGAACTTTCTGTGCAACACCACCTTTTCAATATTCACCAACTCCCTGTGCTTCGTGGGCTCGTTCGTGTTCATGATGTTCATGAGCCCGGAGGTGACGCTTATGGTGCTGGCCATGGCGCCGGTGATCGCGATAGTGGCGCTCAAGTTCAGAAGGCGCATCCGCCCCGTGTTTCAGGACGTGCGTGAGCTCAACGCCGTGCTGAACACACGCACGCAGGAGAACCTTGCCGGAATGCACATAGTCAAGGCGTTCAACAGGGAAAACTACGAGATGGAGCTGTTCGAGAAGGACAACCGCACGCTGCTGAACAAGAACCTGGAGGCGTCCTGGGTATGGAGCAGCTTCATGCCCTTCATGGACATGCTGTCAAACCTGTGCACGCCAATAACCCTGGCGGGGGGCGCGCTTATGGTGTATCTGGGCCGCATGGATCTGGGAACTCTGGTAGGCGTGACGGGGTACATCTGGATGCTCACCAACCCCATGCGCCAGGTGGCCAACATCATAAACGCTACCGCCATGGCGCTGACCGGCTGCGAAAAAGTTTTCTACTATATGGACCTTGGCTCCAGCATAAAGGAACCCGAGAACGCGGTGTCTCCCGAAGAATTCAAGGGCCGCGTGGTGTTCGATCATGTCACCTTCGCTTACGGCGACAGCGTGGCGCTCAAGGACATCTGCCTGGAGGTAAAAAGCGGCGAGACCGTGGCCGTGATGGGCGCAACGGGCAGCGGCAAAAGCACGCTTATCAACCTGCTGGGCAGGTTTTACGACATACAGTCCGGTTCTCTGATGATAGACGGCGTGGACGTAAGAAAGCATAAGCTGAAACCCTTAAGGCAGCATATCGGCTTTGTGCCCCAGGAGAGCTTCCTCTTCTCCGACACCATAAACGACAACATCCGCTACGGGCGGCCGGAAGCCAGCATCCAGCAGGTGATCGACAGCGCCAGGGCGGCGTGCGCGGACGAGTTCATACGTCAGACGCCTCAGGGCTACGACACCGTGGTGGGCGAAAGGGGCCTGGGCCTGAGCGGAGGCCAGAGGCAGAGGGCGTCCATTGCCCGCGCGGTGCTTATCCAGCCCTCCATACTGGTGCTTGACGATTCCACCAGCGCCGTGGACATGGAGACGGAATACGAGATCCAGCAGAATTTCAAGACCGTGATGAAGGACCGTACCACCTTCATAATCGCCCACCGCATCTCGTCCGTCAAAAACGCGGACCAGATAATCGTACTCAAGGACGGCGAGATCGCCGAGCGGGGCAAGCATAAAGAGCTCATGGAGCTGGGCGGCATATACGCCGGCATGGTAAAGGACCAGATGTCCAGCGCCGTGAAAGTGTAGGGAGGTGAAGGTATGGCGACAGTCATAAGACAGCTTGACGACGAGCAGCTTGAGCGTCCCTTTAACAAAAAACTGTTCAGACGCGTATTAAGGTACATGCTCCCTTACAAAAAGCAGGTGTTCACCGCATTGGCGCTCATGTCGGTGGCCACCGTGGCGGCGCTTGGCAACACGTACCTTATGAGCCGCGCGGTAGGTTATCTGCAGAACAAAGAGTTTTCCACCGTGCCTTTCGTGCTGCTGGGAATGGTGGCGGTCAGCGTGACCGCGATGCTGTGCACCAGGAAGCGCATCCGGCTCATGGACACCTCGGGCCGGCGCGCCATAGCCAAGCTGAGGGAAGACCTGTTCAGGCACATACAGGGCCAGAGCTTCTCGTTTTTCGACACCCGCAGCGCGGGCAAGCTGCTGGTAAGGGTGATAAACGATGTCAACAGCTTAAACGACCTGTTCTCCAACGGCATCGTAAACGTGCTGATCGAGTGTTTCACGCTGGTGCTGCTGGTGGGTATAATGCTGGCGATCTCTTGGAAGCTCACGCTGGTGGCGCTGTGCATACTGCCCGTGCTTGCTCTGTCCGTGTTCAAGCTGAAGAGGATGATAAGGGTCAGGTGGCTCACCAACTCCATCAAGTCCTCCACCATGAACGGCTACCTGCATGAGACATTGAGCGGCATGCGTGTGACCCAGGCGTTCACCCGGGAAGAGGTCAACAGCAAGACCTTCCGCATGGTAAACGACGACGTGAAACGTTCCTGGATAAAGGCGGTGCAGTTAAGTACGGCCTTCGGCCCCACGCTGGACCTGGTAGGCTCGCTGGGCACTGTGCTGGTGTACATTTTCGGCGTTAGGTTCATACGCGCAGACACACTGGCTCTGGCGGACATGCTGGCGATACTGTGGTACGTGGGGCGCTTCTGGGAACCCATAAACGCCATAAGCGACTTCTACAATCAGATACTGACCGCTTCCGCCAACATGGAGCGCATTTTCGAGATAATGGACACCGAAAGCGAGATCCAGGACAAAGAGGGCGCTTCCGACCTGCCCCCCATACAGGGTCAGGTCAGCTTTGAGGACGTGACATTCGGCTACAACGCGGAAAAGACGGTGCTCAAAAACGTGTCCTTCGATATCAGGCCGGGGCAGACAGTGGCACTGGTGGGCCCTACGGGGGCGGGCAAAAGCACCGTGGTCAACCTTATCAGCCGATTTTACGACGTGACCGGCGGCAGCGTAAAGATAGACGGCCACGATGTAAGGGACGTGAAGCTGGACACCCTGAGACGGCAGATGAGCGTTATGATGCAGGACAGCTTCATCTTCTCCGGCACAATAATGGACAACATCCGTTACGGGCGGCTGGACGCCACGGACGAGGAAGTCATACAGGCGGCCAAGACCGTGTACGCCCACGATTTCATCATGGGCCTGGAAAAGGGCTACGAGACGGTGGTCAACGAAAGGGGAAGCATGCTTTCTCAGGGCCAGAGGCAGCTCATCTCTTTCGCCAGGGCGCTGCTTAGCGATCCCAGGATACTGATACTGGACGAGGCCACCTCATCCATAGACACCCACACGGAGATGCTGATACAGAAGGCCATAGGTGCACTGCTTAAGGGCCGTACCAGCTTCGTCATCGCCCATCGCCTGTCCACCATCAGGAACGCGGACCTCATAATGGTGGTGAGCGAAGGCAGGATAACCGAACGCGGCACACACGATGAGCTTATAAAGCTTCAGGGCGGCCATTACCGCGGCCTGTGCGAGGCGCAGTACCGTTTCATGAGCGCCGAATAGAACCAGGCTTTTGAGCAGAATCACGATGCGTCAGGCCATGCGGCGATCCGTACCCGTTTTGTCGGGAGAACGGATCGCCGCGGTTTTTTGCTGCGCAAAGACTCCTTGATTATGAGAGCGTGGTTTAACGGACGGGGCGTGTGTACTGATTAAAAAAATCCGCTCAGCTCTTTTATTTCGTTCCGGCTTGTGCTATAATGCTTTTTGGAAGAGTGTAGGCAGTTTTGGAAGCAAGGGAGGCAGGCAATGGCGAAGACGCACACATATTCTCCCCCCTCGCAGGACGTATTGAAAGTCATACCCCTGGGCGGGCTTGGCGAGATCGGCAAGAATATGACCGCCTTTGAGTGCGGGGACGACATCATCGTGGTGGACATGGGATCCATGTTCCCCAAAGACGACATGCCCGGGGTGGACCTGGTCATTCCGGACGTGACATATCTTAAACAGAACGCCTCGCGGGTGAGGGGATTTTTCGTCACTCACGGCCACGAGGACCATATAGGCGCCGCGCCCTACGTGCTGGGCGAGGTGTCCGCCCCGGTGTACGCCACGCGGCTGACCTGCGCTCTGATGGGGCTGAAATTCAAGGAAAACCGCATGATGAACCGGGTGGAGATGACGGAGGTTGAACCGGGAGACACCATAGTCGCGGGCTGTTTCGGCGTGGAATTCATAAACGTCACCCACTCAATAGCCGGCTCCTGCGCCCTGGCGATACACACGCCCGTGGGCGTGGTGGTGCATACGGGGGACTTCAAGATCGACTACACCCCTGTGGCGGGGCAGACAACGGACTTTCAGCGCCTGGCCGCGCTGGGCCAAAGCGGGGTAAAACTGCTGCTTGCGGACTCCACCAACGCTGAGCGCCCCGGCTACACCATGAGCGAACGCAACGTGGGGGAGACGATGCGCCTGCTGTTCGATAAGGCGTCCGACCGCATCATCGTGGCCATGTTCGCCTCCAACGTGCACCGTATACAAATGGTTGCGGACGCGGCGGCTATGCACGGACGCAAACTGTGCCTGGTGGGGCGCAGCATGGTGTCCGTAGTGCGCATAAGCCGCCAGCTTGGATATCTGGATATCCCGGACGAGGAAATAGTCGACATAGACAACATGGACAAGTATCCCGACCGGGAAATGGTGGTGCTTACCACCGGCTCCCAGGGAGAGCCCATGAGCGGCCTGAGCCGCATGGCGTTTTCGGAACATAAAAAACTGGAGATCCGTCCAAGCGACATGGTCATAATTTCCGCCAATCCCATCCCCGGAAACGAGAACAGCGTGAGCCGGGTGATCAACAAGCTGGTCACCTGCGGGGCGGAGGTCATATATGAGGCGCTGGCGGAGGTGCACGTGTCCGGCCATGCCCGGCAGGAAGAATTAAAGCTCATGCACCGGCTGACCGCGCCTGAGTTCTTTATGCCCCTCCACGGGGAGGAGCGACACCTGTACCACCATGCCCGTCTGGCAGTCAGGCTGGGCATGGCGGAGGAAAACATACTTACTCCCCGCACCGGCGAGGTGATCGAGGTCACCCGCGGCGGCATCCGCAGGGCGGGCACAGTCCCTTCCGGCGAGGTGCTGGTGGACGGGCTCGGAGTAGGCGACGTGGGGGAAAGCGTGCTGCGCGACCGCAAGCAGCTTTCCGAGGACGGCATGCTCATAGTGGTCTTATGCTTCGACCACCACACGGGCGAACTGATCGCGGGGCCTGACATCATCTCTCGCGGTCTCATACACAGCCGGGAGAACGAGGAATTCACCGAGGGCGCCCGTCAGACGGTGAAAAAACTGCTGTACAAGCGCATGGGGCAGTTCTCCACCACTTTCCAGATGAAAGAGGCCATCCGCGAAGCACTTAAAAAGTACCTGGCGGAGACCATCCGCAGAAATCCCATGATACTGATCATAACCGCGTAAGGGGTAAAAATGAGCGTAAACGTCATCGACACCGCCAATATTTTAGCGTCCCAGCTTAAGCAGACGGACGAGTACATGCAGTACAGTTCGCTTAAGCAGACCGCGTATGAGGATCCCACCAACAGGGCTCTGCTGGACGAGTTCAAGCGCTTGCAGTTCCGTATGCAAGCACAGGCCGCCTCCGGCGCACAGCCCGACGGCGAGGACATGCAGAAACTTATGCGCCTTTCCTCCCTTTTGCAGCTGAACGCCGACGCGCAGGCGTACCTGCTGGCGGAACTGCGCTTCCAGAAGCTGATCGCCGACATATACAAGATAATCGGTGACGCGGCGGGTATAGACATAGAAGCGCTCACGCAGGCATAATATGGCGCAGAAGCAAACGCGCGTATATACGCGCCGGCAGTACAAGCGGCTGTTCAAGCCCGAAAGATACACAAAAAAGAAAGTCCTGCAGGACAGACAGTACGGCCTTTTCTGGTACGACTGGCTGTGGCATATCCTGCGTCCCGCGCTGATGGTGCTTATTGCGCTTTTGCTGGTGGCGGGCGTGGGCGTGACCGCCTACAACAAGGCGTACGACTCCCTGCTGGCTCCCGCGGACGAGAATGACAGCGCCGCCTACACCTTTACTGTCCAAAGCGGCGACTCGGTCACCGCCATAGGCCGCAAGCTGGAGGAAGAGGGCTTTATAAAAAGCCGCAAAATGTTCAAGTACTACGTGCAGTTCTACGGCCTGACCAACCGGCTGCAGAGCGGCGTGTACGACCTGAAAAAGAACATGAGTCTGTCCCAGGTAGCCAGTGCGCTCTCGAGCGGCGAGGCGACCAACGAGCGCACGATACGCATCATCCCCGGCTGGAACGTGGAGGACATCGCGGACTACCTCAAACAGGTGGGCGCCATACAGGACAGGGAGGACTTCCTTAAGGAGTGCCGCAGCCTGGACACTTACAAAGCCTATTCCGTGGCGCTCATAAACGCTTCGGAGAGCGCAGGCATGGCCAAGCGTCCTTACGCGCTGGAAGGTTACCTGGCTCCCGATACATACCGAGTGTACCTGACTGCGGACGCGGGTGACATCTGCCGTACGCTGGTGAGGCAGATGGATAACGTGTACAACGCCTTCTTTGACAGCCAGGCAACATACGACGAAAACGGCAAAAAGCTTTCGGACGGCATGAAATACGGCGCGAAGGGCATCGTTCTCAAGGAGGACGAAGTACTGATACTTGCCTCCATAATCGAGAAGGAGGCATCCTCCCTGGCGGATATGCGCAGAGTGAGCGCAGTGTTCTACAACCGTCTCGCGGCAGGCATGCGTCTGCAGAGCGACCCCACTGTGAAGTATAAGACGGGCATAACCAGGCTTGCGCTGACGGACGAAGACATCAAGGTCAGCACACCATACAATACTTACCTGGTGAACGGGCTGCCGGCGGGACCCATCTGCTGCCCCTCGAAAAACGCCATCAGCGCCGCCATCAACCCGGATGAAGGCTACCTGAAGGACAACTTTCTCTACTTCTGCGCGGGCGAGCCGGGCACCAACACGCTCCTCTTTGCCAGAACGGGCGCGGAGCACGACAAGAACGTGGCGATGTACCGACCCCTGTGGGAGGCCTACGACCGCCGCGCCCAGGCGCAATAACATCCCAGAGAATAATATAAGCGGCCGGGCAGGCTTCCCGGCGCGGATGATTACAGGAGGAAACACGCATGGCAAACAAATACGCAGGGACCCAGACTGAGAAGAACCTGGAAGCCGCTTTCGCAGGCGAATCCCAGGCGCGCAACAAGTACACCTACTTTGCTTCCAAAGCGAAAAAGGACGGCTTCGAGCAGATAGCGGAGATCTTCCTCAAGACCGCCGAAAACGAGAAGGAGCACGCCAAACTCTGGTTCAAGGAACTGGAAGGCATAGGCGATACAGCCCAGAACCTGGCCGCCGCCGCGGACGGGGAGAACTTCGAGTGGACGGATATGTACGAGGGCTTCGCCAAAACCGCCGAGGAAGAGGGCTTCCCGGAGCTGGCTGCCCGGTTCCGCGCCGTTGGCCAGATTGAGAAGACCCATGAGGAGCGCTACCGCGCTCTGCTCAAAAACATCGAGCTGGCCCAGGTGTTCGCCAAGAGCGAGATCAAGATCTGGGAATGCCGCAACTGCGGTCACATAGTGGTGGGAGAGAAGGCGCCTGAAGTGTGCCCCGTGTGCGCTCATCCCCAGAGCTATTTCGAAGTCAGGGCGGAGAACTATTGATCCAAAACCGAAAAGCAGGGGCGAACAGCCCCTGCTTTTTGTGTTTGTGTCAGTGACGCGCGCAGGTGATGAAATGACCGCGGTGAAGCACGCGCAAAAAGCGCCTGGCGTATGCTTCCCCGGAAAGGAAATACTCAGGTGAAGCTAAAGCAGCTCCCACTTGGCGAGCTTCTCGCCTTCATACCGCAGATCCAGCCTGAAGAACGGGGCGTTTTCTGCCAGAAGCTTTAGGAAAATCCTGTCCCCCTCCCAGATAGGCAGGCAAGGCACCTCCGATTTGGGCACCCACTCCAGCGTGCCTTCGTCGCAGGCGGAAAGCGTTCCTTCGTACAGGGGGCAGGTGAACAGGTGCATTTCCTCGTCAGGCCACCTGTCGGAATGGAAGTACACTATACCGCGATACTCCAGCTTAAGGGGAATAAGCCCCGTTTCCTCGGTCATTTCGCGCCTGGCGCAGACCTGGGGCGTTTCGCCGCTTTCCAGCTTGCCGCCCACACCTATCCACTTGTCACGGTTGGGGTCGTTGGATTTGCTCACCCGGTGCAGCATCAGGTAGCTGTCGGACCTTTCAACGTAGATCAGGGTACTAATAAGCATTTTTCAGCCCTCCTTCACAGATTTTATCCCTGCGAAAGGAAAAGTCAAGCACGGGCTTTGGGAGTATTTTGTAAAAAACGGTTGAAAAGCACTAAGTGGTATGCTATAATTCATATACAGAAATCTGTTTTGGAGGGATATTATGGGCAAGTTCGTGATCAAAGCCGCGAAAACCGGCGTTATGTTCAACCTCAAGGCTTCCAATGGTGAGATCATCGCCACAAGCGAGATCTACACCACCAAGTCCGCCTGCAAAAAGGGCATCGCCAGCGTCATAAAGAACGCTCCCATCGCGGGCGTTGAGGATCAGACCCAGGAAGGCTTCGAGACCGTCAAGCACCCCAAGTTCCAGATCTACACCGACAAGGCGGGCGAGTTCCGCTTCCGTCTCAGGGCAAGGAACGGCGAGATCATCGCCGCCAGTGAAGGCTATAAGGCCATGGCGGGCTGCGTAAACGGCATCGAGTCCGTAAAGAAGAACGCCGCCGAGGGCAAGATCGAGGATATCACCGAAGAGAAAAAGTAAGCTGCTTTCCGCGCCCGGGATGAGGTCTCATTCCGGGCGTTTAATTCTATTTTGGAGGATCGGCGGAATATGAAACGATACTTGCTGGAGGTCTGCTGCGGCAGCGTGGAGGACGTGCTGGCGGCAAAAAGCGGCGGCGCTGATCGGGTGGAGCTGAATTCATGCCTGTTCCACGGGGGGCTCACTCCGTCCATAGGCGAGCTGGTGACAGCCAAAAAGCTGGCGGACATACCCATAATGACCATGGTGCGTCCTCGCCAGGGCGGTTTCTGCTACACAAAGGCGGAGTACATGACCGCGCTTGCCGACGCGGAGAAGCTGCTGGAAAACGGTACGGACGGGCTGGTGTTCGGCTTCCTGAAGGAGGACGGCAGCCTGGACGAAGCGCGCACGAAGGAGATGGCGAAGCTGGCGGGCAGCAAGACAAAGGTGTTCCACCGGGCGATAGACGTGGCGGACGACTGGAAAAAGATGCTCTCCCAGCTGATCGACATAGGCATAGACCGCGTGCTGACCAGCGGCCTCGCTCCGGACGTGTTCTACGGCGTGGACGTGATAAAAGAGATGGTGGAGTTTGCCGCCGGGCGCATACAGATACTGCCCGGGGCGGGCGTGAACCTCCAGAACGTGAACAGGATACTGGACATAACGGGCTGCGACCAGATCCACGTGGCCAGGTTCAAAAGCACGCTCGACCCATCCACAGCCAACAACCGCGACATTTTTTACGGCGGCGCGCTTTATCCTCCGGAGGACCGCTATGACGTGATCGACGGGGAGTATATAGGGAAGATAAGGGAGAAGATATAACGGGGGCGCGGCGCATCCGCGTCCGCAGCCAAAGGTCGTCAGTCATTGGCCATCCGCCTGCTGCGGACAGGGCAGCAGTGTTCGGTCTCGGCCGAACGGCCTTAGTCCATTGACCATCGACACATGACGGCGCTGAGAGCGCCTCTAAACATTTTACTTGCATTTGCGAGAATAGTATGCTATAATCCACCGCGTCCACGGGTGATGACAGGCAGGCCCCGTGCGGCGTCATGCCGTGAACCATGTCAGGGCCGAGAGGCAGCAGCATTAAGCGGAAGTTGGCGTGCGCCGCGGATAAGCCAGCCCCGAGCCCGCG
>JAIKWZ010000034.1 GCA_024684375.1 Clostridiales bacterium | reverse complement strand
GCCTTTCATCATCCTGTATTTGCCCCGGTCATGGGGGAAAAGGCACGCCAGCATATACTTTGTGTATGAGTAGCTGACGCGGAGAGTTTCATTTTCCTCCATGATCTTCTTAAATAGCAGCTGGTCGCGGGCGTTCCTGTGGTCCGCGTGACACAGATGCAGGTAGAACGTCTTTCCCGGTTCAAAGCCCTTGCTCATGAAGTACCGACCGGGCCTGCCGCATTCGCCGAGATCATTATACCCTATGGCTGTAAGGGCGGGGACCGCGTCATCGAGAGCTCGCTCCTTTTCGGGGCAGACGAGGATATCTATGATCGGTTTGCCGGACAGCCCGATAACTGAAGTTCCGCCGACATGGTGTATTTCTGCCTTCAGCCCGTACGCTGACAGCGATTCTTCTATTGCCCGTTTCTCCTGTTCGAACACAGTGAAATAATCCTCAGTCCAGCGTTCGATCCATGAGTCGTTATGCATATCCATGCTTTTAATATTATCCATATACAACAGCCCCGCAATTATATCTTCTCCTGATCAATTTAATGCATGCCAAATATGTATCTATATCTTGCCACACAAGTAATGAGTTATCAACGGCCGGCTGGCCGTGATCCTGAAGTTTTGCTGCGCATGATATCTTCAGCCGTATATCCCTCGCCGAACACCAGCTCCATCGGGTCCAGATCAAGCACAAAGCATATGGCCAGGCCTGTTTTCAGGGATGCCCTTACAATGCTTCGCTGCCCATATTCCAAGCGTTGGTAAAGCCTTATATCGACCCCGGCACGGGCGGCGACTTCCATCTGTGTGAAGCCCTTTTTGAGGCGCGCCGCGCGGAGCAGTCCGTTTTCTCGCGTCATGAATCTCACTGTCGTTTCGACATAGGATCGAACTGCTTTGCCGCTGACCGTCTCAGGCAT
This sequence comes from Clostridiales bacterium, assembly GCA_024684375.1. Classification (GTDB taxonomy): domain Bacteria; phylum Bacillota; class Clostridia; order Christensenellales; family Aristaeellaceae; genus RUG14130. The sequence continues at coordinate 2,068 of JAIKWZ010000034.1, read as the reverse complement.
CCACAGCTCCTGGTCGTTTTGCGCAACAAATTCTTCCTGCGTACAACAACTTCCTTGCCGCAAGTGCAGCGGCAGAGCCAGCTTGGAATACTTCTCCCCCCTGAATCCTTAACTGGATCGACCTCCATCAGTGCTGTCAACCTGCCGAATACCTGCCCGGTGAGATCGATTCTCGGCTTATCGCTGCCGCAATCGCAGACAACATTGGACGCGCGCAGAAAAGTGTCAACTGATACCGTGTAGATTTTCCCGCAGACGCAACGTACGTTATAGTATCGCATATTGTGTACGGCTGGCGCTGCTGACAATATTGTAAGCTTCCCGAACCGTACGCCTCGTTTCAACTTCTTACCTATACAGCCGCAGCTTCGAGTATGTCCGGAGATTAAATTGGCTTCGTTTACTGTTCTCTTTTTCCCGCAGTCACAAACGCAGTCCCAAAACCTCTTGCGTCTTGACTTATAAACCATTGAGGCAGTATTTATTCGCATTATAGTCAGCAGTCCATAGCGATTTCCGGTCAAATCCATGCATTTATGCGGCTCCTGGCGTGGGGAACATCCACAGCTGCGCGGAGCGGGTTTATTTATAAGATTACTTTGCCTATAAGACTTTATAGTTCCGCATTCGCATCTGCAGATCCAAACCCGATGCCATCCTCTTTTCTTTCGAGCATGTTCACCCTCTGCTATGACTGTCAGCTTGCCAAACTTGCAGCCGATCAGGTTTATTCTTTTTTCGATCGGTTTTCTGAAACAGCCACAGCTTTTTGAATGTCCACTGGCAAGATTCGAATACGAAGCTATTCTGGTATTCCCGCAGTCGCACTGGCATTTGAACTGCCTGTATCGGGTTCCATTCTTTCCGATAATTGGGTCCACTTCACTGATGACCAGCAGTTTCCCGTACCTGTTACCGACCAGATCAATCATCTTTTTCACGCCACATGTGAAAAAACAGCCCTCCCTGAGTGGGAGGGCATAGGATCAGATGTTCCTGACGGCTTCTTTCATCCGTCTTCCGGATTTGAACGCAGGCACTTTGCAGGCCGGCAGGGTGATCTCCTCGCTAGTCTGCGGGTTGCGGCCCGTGCGCTCTTTACGCAGCCTGCACCGGAAAGTACCGAAGCCCGGGATGGTCACTGTGTCGCCCTTGCCGACGGCGTTTATGATCTCATCGAACGCTGCGTTAATAGCCTTTAACGCGGCTTCGATGGGCATACCGGTCGCGGCCGATACGCTGGTCACCAGTTCGGATTTAGTCATGGTTTTATCCACTCCTTTTTCTTATTCGCGGTTCTTCCGCTGCGTTAACATTACCTCTGAACGGCGCATTAGTCCACGATAGTTTCTGATAAATAACTTCGTCCATACAGTCTTGGAAACGTCAGAAAGACAACACAAATGCGCTTGACGCCATACGGTTTTTTGCCTGGCGGTCTTCGTTGTCGTTTTCTGGGTCGCCGTCCCCGGCAGGCTCGATTTCAGACAGGTCCGTGAAATCAACAGGGCTGTACGTGAAGCACCGCCTGAGATACTCGTGCCCGCCGTCAACCGAAACACAGCCGCAGTGGCACATCCTGAAATCATGGACCGAAGTACTCTCGATAATATCCCCGCAGTGGTTGCATCGGATAGCGTTGCGTATGATGCGTATATTCATGTTTCATGATCCTCACTTTTGATCATAATGCAGTCCGGCGTAAGGATATCAGTGCGTCCGCAGACTTCGCAGATATACTTAAGTTTCGTCGGAATCATCTGTGGTCTCATTCTCCTCAGTCGTTTCAGGGTGATCGGCGTCATATGCGTCTATCATACGCCGGATCAGCGGATCTTCCGGGAACTCGCGGAGCTTGAACAGATTAACGTCGGACTCGAAGCCGTCATACTCTTCCACCCGTAACCACTGTTCGGAGAGGCGGGTGTGCCCGTCGTAAGGTTTTCTGCCCAGGTAAAGGCTGACCCAGTAAATGCGCGCGCTGTTCAGCATGGGCGGTTTGGGGTTGACGGTGATGCCGACGCCCATATATTCACGGCTGGCTGCGAGTATTGCGCGCATCAGTTCC
>JAIKWZ010000026.1 GCA_024684375.1 Clostridiales bacterium | reverse complement strand
GGTATCGTGATAAGCAGGCTTCGTACCGAAAAAGGAATGAGCCAGGAGAACCTCTCAGCATTCGCCGGCATAGCCCGCAGCCATCTGACGATGCTCGAGAACGGGAGAAAAACCGCCCGGTTGAATACTGTCTTCAGCATACCATCGTAATAAGCATACCCAAGGAATAATAACAAAAGTCAATAACTTGCCATGGTACCACTTACAGTTTTGCAATGCATTTACCGTATTAAATATGTTGAAATATATAGCACGACATGATGAATACAGGGACGAACCGCCCACAGATGCTGGAAGCATCTTCAAGAAAGCTTCGGGTCAAACCAATCCCAGTAAAAACAGTAAAAAAGGACGAAGGCAAGCGAAGCGCGAGAAAAAGCTACAAAGAAGGCAGAACATATCTCACGTCCTCACATTGTTGGACGAAATAAGGGATTTGGAAAAATGATATGCTGACAGATAATGGTTCAAGTGAGTGGATTAAATCACAAGCAATGATAAGGAAAGTTTATTCAAACCCAGCTTATTCAAAGTATACCATAAAAAGGATACGTTATTGAACAGGACAATTTCTGGTCTGGACATGAAAAGCGAGGTATTGCTAGAAAAGCAATACCTCTGATCCTTATTCTTTATCCTTCTCGTGTTTATTGTGCGGCTGACTGAGCGTTTCTTTGAGCTTTTCCAGTACCGGCAGCTCCGAGTGGCTGGAGTCACACTGCCATCCCATAGACCAGATCAGAATGCACATACCGATGGATAACACCATGACAATCAGCATATCGCAAACAGATGGACTTATTCGGTCTGCAATGCATCGTAGCCTTCCTCGCCTGTGCGGACCCTTACGACGTTTTCGACATCGGTGACGAATATCTTTCCGTCTCCTATGTGACCGGTATACAGCGTCTGCTTGGCGGTCTCGATCACCTGGCGTACAGGCACTTTGCTCACGACCATATCGACCTGGACTTTGGGCAGCAGTGTCACCTCCACGGGCGTACCGCGGTAATACTCAGGCTTGCCTTTCTGCGCGCCGTAACCCATGACGTTTGTGACGGTCATCCCGGTGATGCCGATTTTGTTCATGGCGGTTTTCAGAGTTTCGAGGCTTGAAGGACGGCATACGATCTGTACTCTCGTATATACGGGAGCGTCCGGTGCTTTCTCTTTTGTTCTTGCCGGCGCAGGTTCGTCTGCAATTGGGACCTGCGGGCTGACGCTGCGCTCAGGCTCGCCGTAGGTATCGTCCGGCAGCAGCGCTATCCCGGAATAAGCTGTGAGCAGGCCGTGCTCTGAACGGTCGAGCCCCGTTATCTCATCCCCGGAATCCGCCCGTAAACCTATGGTCTTCTTAATGAGGATAAAGACGCCCGTTATGATCAGAGCAGTCCAGGCTGCCGTCGAGACGACGCCCAGTAATTGAACGCCAAGGAGCCTGAAACCGCCGCCGTAGAACAGGCCTTTATCAGTGGAAACGCCTGTGGCAAATAAACCGGTCATAACGGTCCCGAGAGCGCCGCAGACACCGTGGACCGAAATCGCGCCGACAGGGTCGTCTATCCGTGCGACTTTATCGAAGAAGCCTACAGACAGCACGACCGCGAAACCGCACGCGATACCGATCACCGCCGCACCGAATGGGTTTACGGCGTCGCATCCTGCCGTGATGCCCACCAGCCCGGCAAGGGAAGCGTTGAACGTCATGGACACATCCGGCTTACCGTAGCGCAGCCAGGTAAAAAGCATGGTCACCAGCGTTGCCAAAGCGGCAGCCAGGTTGGTGTTGAAGAATACGAGGCTGGCAGAGGCTATGAGGCTGTCGCCGTCCATACCGACGGTAGACGCGCCGTTGAAGCCGAACCAGCAGAACCAAAGGATAAAGACGCCGAGCGCAGCAATGGATAAATTGTGGCCCAGTATGGCTTTGGGCTTCCCGTCCCTGCCATACTTGCCGATGCGGGGGCCCAGTATCTTTGCGCCGATGAGCGCGCATACTCCGCCGACCATATGAACGGCCGTAGACCCGGCAAAGTCGTGGAAGCCGAGGTCAGCCAGCCAACCGCCGCCCCAGATCCAGTGTCCCGAAACCGGGTAAATGAACAAAGATATGGCGGCGGAATAAATGCAGTAAGCCGAAAACTTCGTGCGCTCAGCCATGGCGCCGGACACGATAGTGGCGGAGGTCGCGCAGAACACCGTCTGGAATATGGCGTATGCCCACAGTGGCACGCCCTCGGGCAGTATGTGGGCGTAGTCATTCATTATAAAGGGGTCGATCCAGCCGAAAGCCGCGGTGCCCGCTCCGAACATGATGCCGAATCCGAACAGCCAGTAGAGCGGAGTGCCGATGCAGAAATCCATCAGGTTTTTCATAAGTATGTTGCCCGTGTTTTTCGCACGGGTAAAACCTGCTTCGCACATGGCAAATCCGGCTTGCATAAAGAATACCAGCGCTGCGCCTAACAGCACCCAGATCGTATTGACGGCGGAAAACCTCATGGTGATCACTATCCTTTCTGCTGTGAGATCCAAAAACAAAACGCAAGGGTGTGCGAGAGATGATTCTCGTCGGCACACCCTTGCGCCATGCCTTTAATGGGTGTCATTTTATTAGCGCGGTTGCGGCTTGTCAAGCAAAGAGATTGTTAAATGATGACCCGATCAACACCCAGCGGCTGCATAAATGATTTATCAAGTATTTACATCCTCGCGCGGATGTGCTATAATCCGGTCAGCAGACAAGGGAGTCTGGAAAAGTTCCCCTGCCTGTTTTGTTTTGGTCACAAACGGACACTCCTCCGACTGAGCATTGGACCCTCCTGAGATGGAAAGGAGATCGTGATAATGGCTGCGTTTGACAAGGTCAGATCCGGGATACCGGCGCTTGATCAGGTGCTGGACTATATCCGAATGGGGGACAATGTGGTCTGGCGGGTATCGGAACTGGATGAATTCAGGCGCTTCGTGACTCCTTTCGTGGAGCAGGCAAAGAAAGACGGCAGGAATATCATCTATTTCCGTTTTGCCAGCCATCCGGAACTGGTGGCGGAGTGCCCGGAGGTTAAACGGGTATGCATTCCGCTGTCGCATCGGTTCGAGACTTTCACAGTGGAGATCCACAAGGCAATAGAGCGGGAAGGCAGGGATGCGTTTTATGTATTCGACTGCCTGTCGGAACTGCAGACCGCCTGGGCGACAGACCTGATGATGGGCAACTTTTTCAGGGTCACATGTCCGTTTCTCTTCATACTGGACACAGTCGCGTTCTTCCCGATCATCAGGGGGCGCCATTCGTTCAATGCCATCACAAAGATCAGCAACACTACACAGCTGTTTCTGGATGTATACTCCGATAAGGATCAGAGCGTTGTTTATATCCGCCCGCAGAAGGTCTGGAACAGGAACTCGGATACCATGTTCCTGCCACATATATACGATCCGGCGACGGGAACGATAAACCCGATCCGGGACGGAGTGCAGACCAGCCGCTTCTACAAAGTGATGAACAGCCATCAGAGGACGCTGGAAGAGCAGTATGTGGACTCATGGGACCGGTTTTTCAATCAAACAAAGGTCCTTTCGGATAGCGGTGCCTCCGTGGAAGAACAGTGCGCCAGGATGTGCAATATCATGATGACGCGGGATGAACGGCTCAGGGCGCTCGTAAAGAAGCACTTTCGCCCGGAGGATTATTTCAGCGTCCGGGACCATATGGTCGGTACAGGCATGGTGGGCGGCAAGACATGCGGCATGCTGCTCGCCCGAGCCATAATCAGGAACTGCGCGCCGGATACGGACAGCGTTCTGGAACCCCACGATTCTTTCTATATCGGCTCGGATGTTTTCTACACTTACATAGTGGACAACGATTTCTGGGATCTCAGGGTGCGCCAACGTACGGAGGAGGGATACTTTGCACTTGCAGGGGAACTGGCAGAAAGACTGAAGAAAGGCGTTTTTTCACAGGAGACCAGGGAACAATTCAGGCACATACTGGAGTATTACGGGCAGGATCCGTATATAGTCAGATCCAGCAGCATACTTGAAGACGGTTTTGACAATGCCTTTGCCGGGAAATATGAATCTGTATTCTGCGCCAATCGCGGAACGCCGGAGGAACGACTGGAAGAATTCGAAAACGCTGTCAGGACCGTGTATGCCAGCTGCGCAAGCCTTTCCGCATTGGATTACCGTAAACGGCGCGGCCTCGACAAGCGCGACGAACAGATGGCATTGCTGGTCATGCGCGTTTCGGGCTCGGCTTACGGGTCGTATTACATGCCGTGCGCCGCAGGCGTCGGCTATTCATTCAGTCCATATAAGTTCCTGAGGGATACCGATTCTTCAGCGGGCATGCTCCGCCTTGTCATGGGGCTGGGCACTTCCGCGGTAGACCGGACGGAAGGATCCTATCCGCGACTTGTGAGCCTTGACAGGCCGGAAGCCACCAACTGTACGACGAGCGCCGAAAGACACCGTTTTTCCCAGCGAAGAGTCGAAGTCGTGGACCTGAGATCCCGCAGCCTGAACCGGGTGACGCTTGGTGAGCTTGAGCCGGTGCTGCCGTCTTTCCTGCAGCATCAGGTGCTGGAGCATGATACCGAGGCCGAAGCGGTCTTCCGAGAGCGGGGCGAATACAGGCCGGTCCGTTTTATTTCATGCCTGGGGATCGTCAGAAACAGGGATATGATGGAGCGGATGCAAAGGCTGATGCGATCGATACAGAATGAATACGGAGAGCCGGTGGACATCGAGTTCACAATTAACGTTTCGGAAAACGGTGAATACATGATCAACCTGCTGCAGTGCAGACCGCTCCAGGTGTTCCGTGACGCAGGTAATGTGGTCATGCCGGATAATGTGCCCGATGATGAGATACTGCTCGAGACGCGAGGGGCTTCCATGGGCCTTTCCCAGAAGACCAAACTGGATCTGATAGTATATGTTGACCCGATCAAGTATTACAATATGCCGTACGCCAATAAACCGGAGATAGCATCATTGATAGGCAGGATAAACTGGAAATACCGGGATCAGGGCAAAAATATGATGCTGATGGTTCCCGGACGCATCGGCACATCTTCTCCCGAACTCGGCGTGCCCACGGCTTTTTCCGATATAAGCAGCTTTGAGGTGATATGCGAGATCGCGGAGAGCAGGGCGGGCTATAACCCTGAACTCTCTTACGGCAGCCACATCTTCCAGGACCTCGTGGAAGCGCAGATACTCTATACTGCCGTGTTCTCCGGGGAAAAGACTGTGCATTACAGCCCGGAACTGCTGGGCATGTCAGCCAATCTAATAAGTGAGTTTCCCCAGGGCGAAAAGTGGAAGGACATCGTGTCCCTTGTGGACGTCAGCGGGCGGAAGTGTGTACTGTATCACGATCTGAACAATGAACATGTTCTGGTTAGCTTCTGACGATTTTAAGCCATTCAGATCATAAGAACATTTTCATTCCACGTCTCTCTGAGTCTTTTGACGAACTTATTATTATATTAATCTTTAGCAAGAATCTTGTAATCTGAAGGCGACAGTATTCGGCTGAAAAGCTGTTATTATAGCTGAGCTAAAAAACATAGGGGGAGGCTGTTGTATGAGAGGATATGAGCCGGATGGGTTTGTAACCGTAGTATCCTTTTCTGCCGTATCACACACTCAAAGATAATCCAAGGCTTGTCGCTGCTGTACTAGTATTCAAAATATAAAACGTCTGATTGAAAATGGAGACTAACATGAATAAACTTGAGAATGACAACAAATCCGATTTTGATACATGGTTTGAGAAGCACATCATTCTGGTGATAGGTATTGTCATGATGCTAGCCATGATGGCAATGATGTTTATGATGCTGATAGCAATCAAGAAGATTACTATTCTTCAGAGCATGAACCAGTTTCGAAGTGCACTAAATGACGGTGCCAAGTACATAGAATACATCCACATGGTTTCACCGCGTAATTATATACTTTGGTAGAAGCAGTTAAATCTTTCCGAGCTGTTATATTACGCGTCTACCAGCCTTGCCTCAGTCACCGGCAACCATTCAATGGCGTCGCCAAGTATTTCCATGTCTTCATCGTAAACGTGCATGAAATCGATCACACGGCCGTAACTGGCGGGGAACATCCCTTCACAGTACCTGGGTATCACATGATGGGGGACGATGCCGACGTAACCGCTGCCGTCGAAGCGGGCAAGTATCTCTTCCGCGTCATGGAGCATCACAGGCACACCGGCTGCTGACAGTGTGACATAAAAGGTAACAGCTTCCAGCGGCCGGTGCTTTCCATTTATGGTAAAGTAGTAACCGGCGTTTTCCATACGCGTGCTGTACTCTGCCTCTGTGATGCGGCCGAGCCTGAAATCAATATACAGCCCATGCCTGTCATGCTGCACACAAAGATCCACGTGCGTGCTGTTGCCCCCGGGGACTACTTCCCAGGGATGCCCGCCTCCGCGCTTACCGAAATACCACTTGTCCCACGCGTCGGGATCGTCAAAGTCGATGCCGGGCCCTTCGTTGAGGCCGTAGCCGGTCCCGGTCAGCCCTTCATCCCTGCGGTCAGCGTAACGCAGGTAAAGCTCGGCGGGGGAAAGGGCACCGCAGTCATAGCCAAGCGCCCGGTATCCGTCGGCGCAGGCGCGGAAGAAGTCATTGGCGGTGAAATGCTTGATTCTCCCGATCTTCTGCTCATCGTTGACGCCGCTTTCCAGCAGACGCCTGAACTCGGCGACTGTCTCCGGCGCCAAACCTTCGTACCTGTCCTTTTCCCATTCCGGACATCTTTCATACAGGATATTTCGCCTGATCACGCCGGTGCGGAACCAGTAGGGGAGACGCTCGTTCACTTCCTGATTGTATGTACCCAAGCGCAGCTTTTCCATTGACTCCGGCACGGCTTGTGCTATAAGGCCGCAGAGGATCACCGCAGCTTCGTCGCTGAACTTATGCTCGGGCGTATCCTGACTGTCCATATCGGCGCTGATGATCGTCTTGTTACCCAGCCCGATAGCTCTGAACCTGAGGGAACCGTCTTTGTTGAACGATTCCACAATAACGAGCCTGTACCAGTATGTCTCGTACGGATACTCCTCCCGCCAGCGGGCTTCGTACTCTTTCCGGGACTTGACTTCACCGTACTCAAGCATATCTTCGTAACTGTAATAGTCGTCGATGGTTCCCCTGGGTATCTGCAGCCAGATGGCCTTGGCTTCTTCGTCTTCGTCCAGCGGCGCAAGCTCTCTAAGGGCGCTGAATACGGGCTCCATCGCCGCGACCAGCTCAGGAGAGGGAACGGACGAGTTCAGGTGACCGTCCCTAAAATAGCGCAGGAGCGAATCGATATCAGGGGCTACAAGCTTGTATTCGTTCATATGTGTTCCACCTCACATTATTGTTCATCTAGTAGCATGTGATCACTTCGCCGGCCTCTCCCATGGCATGCCTGTACCCGCCGAGCACCCCGGTAATAAACAGGCCTTTCACCATCCTGTATTTGCCCCGGTCATGAGGAAAGAGGCACGCCAGCATGTACTTGATGTATGAATACCTTACGCGGAGTATTTCATTTTCTTCGAGGATCTTCTTAAAAAGCAGCTGGTCGCGGGCGTTCCTGTGGTCCGCGTGACACAGGTGCAGGTAGAACGTCTTTCCCGGTTCAAAGCCCTTGCTCATGAAATAACGGCCGGGCCTGCCGCATTCGCCGAGATTATTATACCCAATGGCCGTAAGTGCGGGGACCACGTCATCGAGCGCACGCTCCTTTTCGGGGCAGACGAGGATATCTATGATCGGTTTGCCGGACAGCCCGATAACTGAAGTCCCGCCGACATGGTATATATCTGCTTTCAACCCGTATGCTGAAAGCGATTCTTCTATTGCCAGTTTCTCCTGTTCGAACACAGTGAAATAATCCTCAGTCCAGCGTTCGATCCATGAGTCATTATGCATATCCATGCTTTTAATATCATCCATAAACAACAGCCCCGCAATTATAGCATTTCATGATCATAAAACGTTTGTCCAATATGTATCTATATCTTGCCACACTAGTAATGAGTTATCAACGGCCGGCTGACCGTGA
>JAIKWZ010000031.1 GCA_024684375.1 Clostridiales bacterium | reverse complement strand
CTCCAGCGCCGTCAGCGCGGAAGCTCCGTCTTCCACGTGATCCACGTCGTATTTTTCCTGTTTCAACAGGGCCACAAGTGCCGCTGCCATCCTCTTTTCGTCTTCCGCCAACAGAATCCGCATGTCATCACCACCTTACACGTTTATGATACTCGGTAAGATTGAAGAAAGATTGAAACAGCTGAGGTTTCTGCTTACAACAGAATTATAGCATATGATACGCATAATGGCCAGTTGAGTTATTATGCCGTCCTGATATTCGGCTACATACGACTTATCTGTATGCTTTCCGATGTCATCAAGCGATCGCTTAATCACAGCACCTCCTCCGAATAACAACCTCCGGCGTGTCGAGATGCGCCGGGAAGCGAGAGAAATCTGCAAGCTTTAAGTATGACAAATCCATCTTTCCCTTATTTACCCCCCTGTAACACTCATACGTTGACCTGACATGCCAAGCCCTGTACCGGATGTGCAAAAACGCCAAGGTCAAAGGTGCCGTTCAGGAGCTAGGTACGAAGAAAGAACGCCTTTCCGCCAAGTCGCGCATCCTGCATGAGTTCGCTAAGAGGCTTAGGGTGGAGTAAAAGCGCTGTGTTCTCGAAAGTCGATCCATCAATATCGGCTTTCGCATAATAGGCATGAGAGAAGCCTAACCATGTGCTTGCTTTCTAGTTGGCCAGGATCGCATGAGTCTTTTCTGCATCCCCCTCTCACGAATGATAGCAAAATGATAGCAAAAAACGAGTCTGTTTGAGTCTAAAGACTCACATCGAATATTTCTGCAATTTGGTTTCTCTATTATTGCAAAAAGACGCCTATCCTCTCGGATAAGCGCCTATATTTGCAGATTTTACTTCATCGCTTCCGCGACAGCCACCGCCACAGCGACGGTCGCGCCGACCATGGGGTTGTTGCCCAAGAGATTTCGAGCATCTGATCATCTCTCATCGTGTTTTATTGTATCTCATTGCACAACATTGACCAACACTATTAAGCATTTGTACCGGAATATCACTTAGCGTAATTCAGCGTAGTTCCGTATCGTTTCACAGACGATGGCATAATGATAGCACTGCGTCTTTTGCAATTTTAGTGAAGCCGGGAATCAGCCTTTTCTTACATGAATGCCAGCGGCAATTAAACCCGATACAAAAAAGGCGTTACCGACAACCCTGCATGCAATCGGTAACGCCTTGTGATCAGAGGCCTGGAGAAGAGAGTGTAAAGCCGGCCTCTTGAGTTTTATTATAGCGGCAAGAAAGGGAAAAGTCAAGAATAATGAACCCTACACATGCGCCGCATGTCAAATCCCTGTCGCTCGTATAATAAACAGCGTCATGTTCATGTTATCCCCGGAGTATCCGCCGTAGCTGAGGCTCTGAAGCGCGTTGACGCGATCAAGCAGCTCCTTTATGTCGCCGTCGTAGTAGCGTTTAATTATATCCACAGCATCATTCAGCGATGTTGCTTTTGCGGACATCTTTTTCACGCTGCTTCCCAGTTCACTCGCTTCAATTGAAATGGCAGCGGCGTTTTGACTGGCCTGATCAACGGCTGAAGTGTAACCCTCAAGATCGCTGCGGAAAGCTTTCAAACTATCCAGATCAGCGGCTACGGATTCGAGAAGTCCGTATATTTCAGTTATTCTGTCATCCTCATCGACAGACTGCATTGTTTCGGTCCCATTCTGTTCATTTACCGCCGGCATCGCCAGTTCGCTCTTGATACGCTCGATCTCTGCGGAATAATTGTCCAGAGTAAGCCGATTCAGCTCGATGCCCGCAGCCGAAAGCGCATCTGTGTAAGCGGCGACTTTATCGTTGACAGCTTCCAGAGCCATTTCAACCACTATTTCTGCGCTGTCTGTCAGCGCAATCCCGTTTGCTTTTGCCACGCTTAATTCGCTTGTAAGCTCCGCGGAGTTGGTCATAAGAGTATTCGCGTCAGCAGACAGTCCGCTCATGCCGGCAGCAAGCTCACTCACATCGGACAGCGTTTTATTCAGGCTGCCCATAAGCAGGCTTGCCGCGAAGTCAGTGTTCACTTTAAAACCTTTGAACTTTATACTGACAGGCAACGTGATGTCAGTCATGCTCGCGTTCATGCCGGTCACGATCGTATAAGAGCCTTCGCTCGCAAAATCCTTCACGTCCGCGCTGATCACCGCGCCTGTCGGTATGCCGATATCAACACTGATATCGCCGCTGCCATCCATGTCCAGAATGTCGCCGAGCCCCGGCAGGCCAAAGCATGCCACGACGCTTACACGGCCCAGTTTGATCACTCGCCCGTTAGTCACTTTTACATTTGTGAAAACATCATCGTTGATCGGCATTACCGTAACGGCAAGGAAAGGAACGGGCATTTCGACGCTTTCTCCTTTAACTTCCGCGGTCCCGGTCAGTAAACTCTCATAGTCGATAAAGATATCAAGATGCCCGGTCTTTCCCGCCAGTTCATTCGGCTCAACAGGCTTGCCGTCCAGTTCGTAACGGAAGCTCACCCCCACCGGAAGCGAACGTTCGTCTGTGTTCTGCTGGACTGCCTCTCCGCTTATCTCGCCTTGTGATAGGCTGGCGAACACCTGCTGAGGCCGGCCTTCAGCATCCGCGATAACATACACCGTTTCCTTGTTCTCCTCAGCCAGAGCTGTCAAACTGCTCATGCACAGAACAACCGTCAGCAGGATACAAATGCCCCGTTTTATATATGTTTTCATATTGATTTCTCCTTCCCGTAAAAGCTCTCACCGTTTAGTTTTCATACCGAGGGTCGTATGCCTTATTACCCAGTCGCACAGCATGAGCAGCGCAGGCAGGAACAGAAGCACGCACACCATGCTGATCAGAGCGCCGCGTGAAAGCAGCATGCACATGGATCGGACGATGTCTATCTCTGAGTACATCGCCACCCCGAATGTGGCGGCAAACAGGCCCATGCCGCTTACGATGATCGAAGGTGTAGACGTGGCGAGTGCAACAGTCACGGCAGTCTTCTTATCCTCGCCCGCCGCGCGCTCTTCTTTATAGCGCGTAGTCATCAGTATAGCGTAATCCACCGTTGCGCCCAGCTGGATCGTGCTGATAACGATCGGCGCGATAAACGGCAGCGACTGCCCCGCGTAGTGCGGGATGCCCAGGTTGATAAAGATCGCCAGTTCGATCACCGCTACCAGTATAAACGGCAGGGAAAGGCTCTTTTCAACCAGCATGATTATCACGAATATCGCAATAATGGATATCAGGCTGACGACCTGGAAGTCATGATCCGTGACATCCACCATGTCTTTTGTGCAGGGCGCTTCGCCTATAAGCATACTGTCGGGATCGTATTTTTTCAGGATCTTATTCAGCGTATTGATCTGCTCGCCCACCGCGTCGCTTGCCACATGATATTCAGAATTCATAAGCAGCAATTCCCATCTGTCGCTCTCAAGCAGCTTGGTCACAGATTCCGGCAGCAGTTCTTTAGGCACGCTGTCGCCCAAAATGGTCTCCAATCCGAGCACATACTTGATGCCGTCAACTTTTTCCATCTCATCGATCATGGCGGCTACATCCTTTTGAGGCAGCGAAGCATTGATCAGCGCCATATGAGTAGACGCAATATCGAATTCGTCTCTCAGCTTATGGCTGGCGATAACAAAATCTATATCCTGCGGCAGGCAGTTGGCCATGTCATAATAGACTTCGTTCTGCGTCCTGCTGTAGCCGTTCCAGGCGGGCCAGATAATCAGCGCGAAGATCACCAGGAAAACAGGAAACGCTTTTATGATCCAGCGCGCGAACCTGCCCATATCCGGAATAAGGGAACGATGCTTTGTTTTCTGAAGCGGCTTGTCAAGCAGCAGGATAAGCGCTGGCAGTACGGTCACACATGAAACCACACCCAGCAGCACGCCCTTCGCCATTACAACGCCCAGGTCGCGCCCCAGCAGAAAACTCATAAAGCACAGCGCTATAAAACCCGCCACCGTAGTCATGGAGCTGCCGATCACAGAAGTCAGCGTCTCACGGATCGCGCATGCCATGGCTTCCAGCCTGTCGTCATGCTTCGCGCGCTGCTCGTTGTACTCGTTCCACAGGAATATTGAATAGTCCATTGTGACAGCAAGTTGGAGCACTGCGGCCAACGCTTTTGTTATGTAGGAGATCTCGCCGAAGAAATAGTTCGTCCCCAGATTGACTACGATGGCCATACCTATGTTCGCCAGGAACACGAACGGCACCAGCCAGCTGTCAAGGAAGATCATCATAGCGGCGCAGGCGAGCGCGACGGCGATCCCAACATAAATGGGCTCTTCCCTTTCGCACAGATCCTTCAGGTCAGTGACCAGCGCCGACATGCCCGACACAAAGCACTGTTTTCCCGCAATGGCGCGGATCTCACGGATCGCGTCCATGGTTTCGTCAGCTGACGTGGTACTGTCAAAGAACACCGCCATCAATGTGGCGTTCGGGGTATTAAACGCGTCATACAGCTTCTGCGGAAGCATTTCCATGGGCAGCGACAGATCGGCGAAACTGGTATACCAGATCACGGACTCAACATGATCAACTCTTTCCAGCCTGGTCTTCAGCGTGTCAACTTCACGAGCCGGCATGCCCTCGACAACTATGAAAGAGAAAGCGCCTTTCCCGAAATCACGCATGAGCTCGTTCTGCCCTATCACCGTATCCATGTCCTCGGGCAGATAGTCCAGCATATCGTAATTGATCCGGGTATTAGCTATTCCCAGTACAGACGGGATCATTAACAGCAGGGTGATTATCAGTATTACCACACGGTATTTAACGACAGCTCTTGTAAAGCGCATTTATTTCCTGCCTCCTGCATATGTATCCGCTGAACGTTTGGTTACTTTCACAGCGCACAGCGATACGCACAGATTCAGCGCGCCCTCAGTCAGAAGCGCCGCTCCCAGCAGTACAGTCAGCGCCACTGCGCCTCCCACCGGGCTTACTATCATCATTACTCCGGCAAGCCCCGTCAGCATAGCCAGCAGCATGACCAGCCACCAATTGCCCAGCCCGAACCGGCGCGCGTCCAGTGCCATCTGGATCTTGAACAGACTGTCCGTGACAATTGCTACGCCCAACATCACGCACAGCGTGCCCATGGCCAGCTCAGGGCATGCGAGCACCACTACGCCTAATACAAGCATCAGCAGGCCAAGAGCCAGGTCAAACTCGAACGCAAGGCGATAAAGGTCTTTTGAAAAATACCCGACAAGTTTGATCATGCCGAACACTGTCAGCACGCATCCCACTATGATGCCTATGGCTGTGACGGACAGGTCGGGCCATAAAAGGAACATGATCCCAAGCGCACACATGACGAGCGAAAGGGAAGCATAACTTGATTTCGCTGTTTTGATAAGGTTTTCAGATCTCATATGTATCCTCCTCCCGTTTACATGAAGAATTATACCAGTGCGGCGGCCGGATACAAATGGGCATTTCCAGCTTGATGTCGCAAATTCAGACAAACAAGCGGAAATGCCCAAATAAAAACAGACGCGCATATACGCATCTGCTGTCAAATGCTATTCTATTGTTTTTCCGCGCTTCGTCTGAGCATTTCATCTGTTATGCCGCGGCCCAGCTCGCATATGCGAAAGAACTGTTTTTCCATATCCGTGTTCATCCCGTGGTTAAGCCAGTCTATTATCTGCCCGAAACACTCGCACTTGTAAAACTGGATTATCGCCGCTTTATCCTCATCAGGGACGTGCATGCCAGATGACGCTTTGTCGATGAATATCCCGACTATATAGCCGCATATATCCATCAGGTATTGCTCGATAATGTCACGGCTGGTCGAACTGTATATATGGTATACGGCACGCCTGTGGGAAACAGTGAAACTTAGCGCGGCACTCAGACAGCCCGGAAGGGAATCCACACCGTCGCATTCAAGCGCGATGCGCTCCGCGTCTTCTTTTACGATAGCTTCGATAAGGCTTGGAATGTCAGTAAAATGGTAATAAAACGTATTGCGGTTTACGCCGCAGTCCTCAACAATATCCTTTACGGTTATTTTATTAAGAGGCCGCTCATCCAGCAGCTTCAGGAAGGACTCTATTATTGCTTTGTCTGTCAGGGATAGCACTGCTTATACCTCGATCACATGATTCTTTTCGGTTCAAACTGATGGCTTCTTATGTTTCACCAGCCCGATATTCGATACTCGGGCGGCAAATACAGTCTTGTATATTGTACTCGTTTTGACGTAGTTTTACAAGTTCTGTCTTTGGAAGCCGATGATCCCGAAAATCCGATGTATATATGCCTGAGTGCAATAAGCTTTCATACCTGGCACACAAACAAATATGGCGTTACCGACACCCATGAAGCCGGTAACGCCTCTTGATCAGAGGCTTGGTGAAAAGAGTGTAAAGCCAGCCTCTTAAGTAATATTATAGCGACGTGGATGGAGAAAGTCAATTCCGTTTTTCAGGGACAAACTCAACTGTCGAAGCTAACAGTCTCTCATACCGCTCAGCCCAATATGACTCCGGCTGCGGCTTAAACTCTTCTTTGGGCTCCATCTGCATTGCCCATCCGTCATATTCAGTAGCCCTTTCACGGTCAATGACCTTCTTTACCGCTTCTTCTTTGGTCTTTCCCGAAACTACTTCGTATACATTCTGAGCAACATCAAACACTACTTTCCATTTAGCCATTTTGATTTACTCCCTCAGCCATGCATTATTATGACAAATTACGCAAAGCCACCCGACTTTTTCCGCGTCATCTGTCATTGAAAACATTGCACTGCTCGGGGTCTTCTTCTTTGGCAGGGCTTCCGTCCTTCGTTCGCGGTGCAACGATTTCCCACCAGAAAGCTGCCCACATGAGTTCCTCCTCAGATTCATTCACAACACTGTGCAGGGCATCCGGCGGAATATATGCCACGTCTCCCGGACCGACGGGATAGAAGACTTCGTCCACGACTACATAACCGTTCCCTTTTGTGAAGATATATACTTCCTCCTTATGGTGCGTATGCGGTTCCATCGCTCCCGGACCGTTCAGGTATCCCCATGCATGTTCAAACGGGGAGCTGAGTCCTTCCGGGAGCACAGGGCTGGCCAGAATGGTGCCAGCGTGCGCTTTATGCGCTTTGGCTGGATCAAAACGAGTGATGATATCCATGTTTCCATCCTCTTTTCGTATCTTGTGAATCTTATACTGTTACCCAATGATACTCCTGGCGAATTTTCCAGCGGCTTTCAGGTCTTCTTCATTCGGTCTGCCTTTATGAATCCCCTTGAATTCGCCTTTGCAGTGGAACTCACGCTTGTCCATGGGTATGCCGACCTTATCCGCCTCTGCCTTGACCTTTTTCCACGTAGAATTCATCATCGCTGCTGAACCGAAATTGACGATCTTCCCGATCTTATTCTTGTCCAGCGACCGTACAAAAGCGCGGACTTCCGGGTCAATCGTGAAAGCATAATAGGAATTGCCAAGGAAAAGTATCTCCACCGGTTCCGAGACCGGCACACTGATCGGATGCGCCTCAACGCCGACAGCTTTCGCAATGGCTTCTGCCAGCCGTTTGGTATTGCCTGTCTTGGTATAATACCTGACCGCAATCTTCATGTTGTCCTCCTCTATTGTTTGTTTCAGCCATCTTCCACCCTATCGGCCGACTCCGGGGCATTATACTATTGTAGGTCAGACAATTTGAAAAACGCGCAGTTTGTACTTGACACGCCGCATAGCATGGCCGCAACGCTGTTCATCGTGTTTATATACCATCTATCACCATAGCGCAGCATTTGGGGCATTATGACATATTCTTCTCCGCCGATGGTGAATACGGCGATCACATCGGCCAACTCGTCCGCTCCATATAACACACGGTATCTTTCTTCTGCCTTCTGAATTTTGTCTGTGGTGAAAGCGGGCACATAATCGGACGGCTGGAAAAAGCTGATATTGCTTAGCCCGCCAAGTTGTTCCGTGCGGGTTTCGTCAAACAAAGCAAGAACAGTGTCGGCTTCTTCTTCACTGCGTACAAAAAGTCTGCGCTGCTTCACCCATTGTTGGTCTTCAAAAATGGCGCCTTCCGTAAGGAAATCTGCGAGTGACAGCGTAAGTCTGCTCAAACGCTGTTTTGCCAGTTCAGCAAGATCCAGCTGCTTAAGCAATGCGTTTCCTTCAGGGAATACCGGCCAGTTATTGGTACCGGAATAATAGCCATTGGTCAGTGCGACTGTAGTCAGGCTGGTATGCTCACGCATAGTGTCCCATGTAAAAGCGCTCATGGCCTTTCCCAGATCTCCGTCACGAAGGCCTTCCAGATATAGTGCCGCCGCTTCTTCCGGCGTTGCTCCGCCAACTTCCTCCCATGCCAGAAGAGGCGCGGCATTATTCGCGCCGCTGTCGGCGGCAGAAGCCCGCTCGACTCCGTCTCCCACCAGACGAAAAGATCCGGTTGCACCTATAATATCCAGTTTTCCGGCGAGATGCCCGTAAAAGCTTATGATATACCATGAGCTGCCGTAGCAGCCAAGCACAGGCGCAAATACATATTCTTTCCCACCGATGGTAAAGTAGGCGGCTCGCTCGCAGACCCCATCCGCACCGAAACGGACGCGGAACCGATCGAGCACGGTTGCCAGGCGCTTGTACGTACTGTACGTGCCGTTCGTGGCTTCGTCCGGCTTTAGTACACGGATGTCGCTCATTCCGGCCAGGTCGTCCACTCTGGATAAGTCGAATGATGAAATCAGTGCAGCCGCTTCCTCATCTGTCCTGACGGTCCCTGTGCGAAGCGTGGACGAGTTCATGCCATTGGTCAGCCACGAGCTGCTGTCCGGGTATGTCAGGGCCGCGAAGAAACGGCAGAGATCGTCTGCATTTTGACATAAAAGCAGAGCGGTGTTGATGTCTTCTTCCAGCTTAGTGTTTCCGGGAAGAGCAGGCCACCTCTCAGGGGTATAAAATGAATACCCCAGTATGATATCACGGAATTGCCCGCCGGCGCCTGACTCTTCCGTACGGATGGCGCTCATTGCCTTGTTGAGATCCTGATCCCTAAGGCCTTCCAGAAAAGCGACAACAGCCTTTTCCGGAGTGGAAAAACCATCCTCTACTGGCTGCTCATCAACAGACCACAGGATCACCTGCACAACGCATAAAAGAAAAGCGATAAGTCTGTTCATCGGAATACCTCCTATAGCGATTTAACGGTTCACCACCATGCAGCGATCGGTTTTATCTGATAACAGTCGTCTTTTATCTTCCGCAGCTGTCCGAATACTCCAAGCAGCATGTCATTTTCTCCGGCTTTCAGGGCCATCTTCAGATGCAGCTTATTTGATCCCGCCGCGTATTTCAGTTTGCTGTCGCTCATGGCCATTATGACCTTATCCCGCTTCACACCTGTATCGGATACGGTTTGTATCCTTCTCTCAAACGCTGTGTACCCGGCATTTTCCGGTATGCTCTTATCCGCGCTGAAAGAGTCATAAACGTTGATGAAAACACTGCCCTCTTCCTTATTCAAGCTCTCGATTGCTTTTTCCAGTTCAGTATAATAATGCTTTCCCTTGGCGAGCACCTCTATTATAGGGTCTACCCTGTCTTCCGGGAGCATCAGATACTCTATCTCCGTCTGTGTGCTGTACGACCGCTCTTTGTTTGCAGACGCATCGCCGCTGAAAATACTGAACAGCTTTGACAGGCCTGCCCCTATCTTGAATGACGCTGCTTTTCCCTTTATGCGCTTGATTGTCTTCTTGGCTATTATCTTTTTCCTCAGCTGAGCGTAAATGCTGTTTACCGCTTCCTCGTCTAGATAGATATAGCTCTTGATCTCGTTCATTGTTCATACCCTTTTTATGTTGTCTTATATAAATGATATTATCACACAAAACGAAAATAATAAAGACCTGAAACCTTGGTTTCAAGTCTTTTTCATAGTTTTGGGATCCTTTTGAAGCAACTTGCTGATCATCTCAGGATAGCGCGCAAAGAAACCTTCAGCCATTAGTTTCCTGATTGCTTTTTCCGGGTCTGGTAATTGAAATATATCCCCATATAGCGCTTCATATTCCTCAAGCGTATCTTCCATTGTAACGATCGATCCCGGGAAACCGCTGCTCCCGTTACAGGTCTTTGTCTCTGCAGAGTTCGAGTTGCCGGCTGCTGACTTGCCTCCCTTTTTGTAAGAGACTTCTTTAAATGCTTTTACCAGTTCTTCCCAGTAAGGTGGAAATTCATTACTTCCGTGGTATGAACATTTTCGCCCATCAGTCATCTCAACATCCAGACTCCACTGTGTTCCATCCAGAACACCAGGATCAACATACTTTTTCTTCCATTCATGAACGAACATATGTTCGTAGAGCTTATCAATAAGTTTGTTCCACCTTTTTGGTGTTATTTTCAGCGTTGTAGCTGTGCTTTCATCCTCATACGGTTTCGTTACCAATACCAGCGCGCCATTATAGATCTTCGATACAAGAGTTTTTGTGTAGCCGCCAAAGTAGCCGCCAACCTCAAACGTAACCGACGTAATAATATCTCTGTACCATTCTCCCGATTTGCGGTCCTTGGATATAAGGACCGGAGGAGTGCCAAACTTCTTCCTGCATTTGTTGCACTTCCTGGCAGGATCCACTTGCACATTAGTATCATTTACGTTCACCGTCTGAATACAGCATCCGCCCAGTATAAGTTTCCCCTCATTCAGCTTTTTTTCCATTGCGTCATTAAATGCGGGCAACCCGTACAGTATTCTGGCTGTATCGGTACTGCCGCAGAAAGGACATTTGATTCTGGCTTTTTCGTTCTTAACAACAAAATCCTGGTAAAACGGAAGACCGACCGGCATCTCATCATACGGCGAAGTGAGCGAAATATGATTCTCCTTCGCCAAACACAGCATTGTATTATGTATTTCAAACAATACAGGTAGAGACAGCACCGTATAATCACATGTATCATAACCCCAATTTGCCAGTAATTTGGCCGTGGATGTTACTGCGCCATCATCACACTCACGCAGCTCATCAATCAAGTCTTTTGCAAAAGAGATAATCTCCTCTTTGCTCCATTGATTAGTCATTATATCATCGAACCTGTCGAGTACTGCCTGCATTTCCTCGGGCAGACGCTTCCTGCATTCCGCCTTCAACTCCTCCGGCACGACGTAGAACGCTTCGGCGATGCTTCCGGCAATGCAGGTCAGCGTGTCGCAGTCTCCGCCCAGGGAAACGGCCGTCCTGATCACGTCCTCGAAATCTTTCCCCTCCAGGAATGCTGTGATTGCTTCAGGGACCGTATGCTGGCAGGTCTCCACGTGACGGTATGTCGGGCGGATCTCATCGCATGTCCTTGTCAGGTCATATCTGAATTCGCTGACTATGTAATCCTTGATAGCATCCTTCGTGGCGCCGGTCCGGGCCAGGAAGATCGCGCTTGCGGTCGCCTCAGCGCCTTTGATGCCTTCCGGATGGTTATGCGTGACCTCGGCGGTCAGTCTTGCCATATGCCTGGTCTGCTCCAGTGTATCGAACAACCAGCCTGCAGACGATACGCGCATGGCCGATCCGTTGCCGTAGCTGCCGTAGGGCTGTGGATCGTCAGACCAGAGCCACGAATAGAATCTCTGGCCATACCCTGCGTTCGGGTACTCATTACCCCATTTGCGCATGGAGGCAACGAGCGCGGCCCTGATTTCATCGTCGCTTTCGCCTAGGGTTTCCATCAGCGCCTCTGCCACCGCGACGGTCATGACTGTGTCGTCCGTGAAACGCGAGTTGCGACCGAAAAGTGGGAATATCTTGGTTTTGTCCCCCATGTCAAACTCATAAGGAGCACCTATAATGTCTCCCAATATCGCTCCGTACATATCATTCTTCCTCCTGTTTCCTCATTACACTACAAGCATAACATGGGCGGGCTTTATTAAGGTCGCCTGACGGACGACATTTTAACCTTTCTTTGGTTGAAGCTTATCCTTGTACTTCTCAGCTATAGCCCTTTTCAGTTCTTCGATATCCATCGGATGAGGTTGTTCTTTTCCGTACCAGCAGTACTTATGGTTAGTGCCTCTCAAATGCCTGAATGGGTGTTCTTCAAACTCTCCCGGACCAAGCAAAATGTTCAGCAGATCAGCTTCCTCCTCCGAACAAACCGGAAGGTAATCAGTATAATGCCCGTCGTGACCTTCATCGGACATCGATGTATACGTGGACACTTGCAAAAGAAGAAGACCTCTGCAGTGTTTACAACGCAGAAGGACACGATAGCCGTCATCCCATACAGAATTATAGTGCAACAGCGTGCCGTCCGAGAGTTTGGTTTCATCGCAATAGCCTTTCACGAATTCACTTTCTAACTGTTTATAGGCTTCTTCGGCGTCCTCTATCCCGTATATGTGGCACAGGCAAGCGTTGATCCCCTCACCGTACTCTTTCATTTTCATTCCTTTCTCAGTAGCATTCAACTTCCATTATGCCGTACCACTCCGCTTTGGGCAGGGTTGAGGAGGAACGGGTCGAACCGATCCTGTCTTCAAAGACTGGAGCGACGCCCGTCTTCTTGAGTTTGAACAGCTGCTGGACAGTTTCACGCGAACACACATACAGGTAGCTCCCCCAGTCCATCTGCTTCGATTCTCCAAGTAACGGCAGCCATTCACCGGGAGTCCGGTACAGGCTGGGCATCTCATAGTATTTTTTGAACAAATCAAACGGCCGGTCGTAATAATCATCCAGATTATCCTTGGCGCCGTCATTGAATATTCCGACATACATACCGTACATTAGTCCAGCCTCCCCTCATCGTTGATCCCGTCACAGTAGCCTCTTAAACGTCTCCAGCAGCGCGATGATCTGATAGTTCAGCAGCCACGCCGCATTGTTCCACTCGGGCACCGCCTTTACCACATCCAGCAGCGGCAGTACGTATTTCTCCGTCTGGACCACGTACGTCGCCATCTTTTCACGGGTGAATCCGTCCGCCATACAGGACAGATTGTTGCAGCGGTCGATGCACTTGACCAGCGATGCCAGCGGGTTCTTTTTGATGTTACCGTAGTACTTCGGTTTGATCGTCTCCTTGTCGCCTGGGTATGTATTGTATGATACCAGGCAGACCGCTTCCCTCACCCGCTCGTTCACGGGCAGTTCTTCGGGCTTCGTGTCCGTGTCCTCTATCACGTCGTGCAGCAGCAGCGCCGCGATCACGTCGTCGTCAACTATGTCCATGGCCAACGCGTGGCATGCCAGCGTCAGAGGATGAGTGATATACGGCGCATTGTCCGTCATGCCCTTTCGCACTTGTCCCTTGTGCTTCTCGCGTATGAGCGGCAGGGCTTTCAGTGTCTGCTCAAGCTTTTCGCTCTGCGCTTTCGCCTTAATGTATGTGTACATATGCTCCGGGTCTGAATGCGGGGCTTTCAGCGTCCATTCGCGTTTGTCCTCTCTGAACAGCACGTCAAGTGAAGTATTCAGTGCTTTAGCCAATGATGTCAGCCGTGCGGTGTCAGGCAGATTCTCGTCCCTTTCCCAGCTGCTCACCGCCTGAAAGCTCACGCCCACCAACTCCGCCAGCTTCTCCTGCGTAAGGCCTCGCAGTTTCCTCGCTTCAGTAATGTTGCTTCCCAGACTCATCACCGTCACCCCTTTCTTACGGTGTCATTGTAGCATACTATTCAGGACTATTCTAACATCCGGGGTTTGAAATTGCAATTTCTTTTTCAAGCCTGGCTTGAGTTCCGGTACATGAGGATAATAAAACAGCCCCATCGTTACCGACAGGGCTGTTTATCGATTGTTCTAATAATCTATTATGCTTTATTATTCCAGATACTCAGCATACGGCAAAAAAGCTTTCTCGGCCCAATAAGCAGCATCTCGTATTCGTTGATCCTGCTTAAGAATATCCCGATAGCAGTTTAGTTTTACCATTGTTTCAGCATCTTCTACCGATATCAGCGCATTGGCTACACATGTAGCAAGACCCAGTGACTTGTCACCAACAGACGGAAACTGAGCCGTAAATGCAGTGTCACTTACTTCGCTAATCGTGCCCATGCCAAACGTTTTGTGACGTATAACTGTTCCAGGTTGAAAAACACTAGCTACAAAGCTTTTTGCTTCATCAAGCTCGGCAAGTTTCTGTTTTGCGGTTGCCAGTGTTTCTGCCAATTTTCTAGCTTTTTCTTTTCGCTCCTGCATCAATTGGCGTTCACTGCTTTTGGGCGTAACAAAGTTGATCCCCTGGAATAAACCATAAGTGCTACAGCAAAAGATCAAATCAAACAGAAGAATGTGCTTCTCAGTATCTGGGTGCATGTGCTCTGAATCGATAACAAATCTGCTGGCATCTGTAGCCATAAGTGCTTTGTTTTGCTTTACCGCAGCAAGCGCCGTATCGCACATCTTATAAAACACATCTAACCTTGTGTTCTCCCCGTAACCCCAGTCATCGTAGAATTCTATACAATCGGCAAAATCACGACAATGCGTAGCCTTGTATAAATAGTTGTGATTAGGGTCGTATAGAAAAAGATATCCAGTTACGGAATGTAAATCGTCATTAAAAAGATAACTGTCCGGGAAATACTTATCACGAAGCTGATGGCTCTTGTTCAAAAAACCTTGAATAGCCGGCTGTTTCTTCTTGATATCTTCTCCCGCAACCTGAAATAGCTCGGTAAACATTGTCCGGACGGTTGCGGGTTCCTTCTTGGAAAACTCTACCAACCCATTAAACGGCTGGGTATAACTGTCGATCAAATTAGAAGTGAGCTTTTTGACAGAGTATAGTTTTGTTGAGAAGTCTTCATCTTTGGCTGCAAGTGCTTCATCCATCATTGGACGAAATTGCCATATAATCTGCCACTTGTAATACTCTTCATTACCCGGAGCATTAAGTTCAACGAAGCGAGTGATATAGTTATCTATAATCTGTTGAAGATGTTGGTTATTCACTTAAACTGCACCTCCAATTAACTGATATCGAAACCAGCCTTTGCAAATCAGCTAACGCATTACTCTTCAGATTAAACTATCAGGCGTATATCAGGAGCTGAAACAGTTGCATTCTATTTAATAATTCATGTTCCTGCATTGCTTAATCTCGTAAGATAATCCTTGAATTCATTAACACTCACAAAGAATTGATAGCCGGCTCTGCTTACTGCTGCTTGAGTTGTTGCATCAGGATTAATCAACAAAGCAAGCGGTTGGCTTAAACCAACTTGTATACCATTTGGCCATGCCAAATCAATTATAATATTGGCATTTCCATCAGTGGAAAGGAGCTCATGATTAGGAGTGCCGGGAGTTAGTCCTTTGTCCATGCTGGAGAGCGGTACGAGGCAGCTGCCTGCAGATGAGGCTGAAGACATTCTCAGAAAATACTCCGAATGCATTGACCAGGAACTGGGCATCGAGTCGACGTACAGTATCTTAAACCGGATGTGCAAAAACGCCAGGGTCAAAGGTGCCGTGCAGGATCTTGGCACCAAGAAAGAACGCCTTTTCGCCAAGTAACGCATCCTGCATGAGTTCGCGAAAAAACTCGGGGAGGCTTAATTGGCCTCCCACTAAGTTTTGATGCTGTCAACTTTTGTTCACGTCCATCATGACTGCAGCCAGCTGGTCCTTTTTGAATGGCCAGTCATATGCCGTGCCGATGTAGTCTTTGCCAAGCATATCGAAGAAGTTGCCGCCTATGCTGATTTCCGGCAAACGGCCGACCAGCTTTCCGTCCTCCAGCAGGAAGGCCAACTGCACTGGCGTCGCAAAATGACCGTCGGGCGTCGTGTCGCCGCCAGAGGCGATCGTCAAGAGCACTGCCTTCCCAGGCACCAGTTCTCCCAAGGTCTCCGCGGTCTTTGCCAGGAAGCATTCGTGGAATCCAATGGACGGAACGCCGTCATACGGCGCGCTTGCCGTTCCGGAATTCGGCAGCCCGTACTGAGACGCGGTCTTTTTCGTGGTCAGCAGGCTCTTCAACACGCCGTTTTCAACCAGCAACGGCCTGTAGTCTTTTGCCACGCACCCTTCGGCATCGAAGAAACAGGTTTCGAAGCAGGTATCCGGATTCATGTCATCGCAGAATGTTAGCTTCTCGCTGAAGACTTTCTCCCCCAGTTTGCCGCTCAGCAGCGACGCGCCGGCCGCATAAAGGTCACCGATAAAGTGCTGGAGGGTTGTCCCATACAAACTCTTAGGCCTCGCCACCACTGGCCAACGGCCCGGCTCGATATCTGCCGGAGTATAAAAAGCATCATACTGCCGTTTGAATTGAGCCAGGATCATCTCCGGATCGAAATGTTCCCCCTGCCAACCGAAAAACATGTCGAACAGATTGCCGGAACCACGATTTTGCGCGAGCAGCTCGATGGACAAAGACCCGCCGGAGCTCAGCAGGTGCCGACCCAGGCTGTTGCGGTATTCCGTTCTGCCATACTCCAGGCTGATCTTGTTGGAAAACGCCATCTTCGGGCATTGCGCGCCCAGGCGCTCAAGGAAATCCTTCATCGCGGGAATCAGATCCGAAACCGGTATGATCTCCCCGTCGCGCAGTTCGGTGATCTCCGCCGCGCCTTCCAGATCGCACGGATACGGAATGCCGTGGGAAAGGGCTTCCCTTGCCTGCGCGGTCAGAGCTTCCTCATCCGGTTCTCCCAGGCATCCGGCTATACCGATGCACCCATTCTCATAAACACGGACGGTGCCCGTTGTCTTTTCCAGCTCGCGGTAACTGTCTATCTGTCCCGCGGTCACGTTCAATGTAATGGTGTGCTGTATCTCTTTCAAAAACTCTTTTTCCATCTTTCAACCCTCACTGTACGTT
Source organism: Clostridiales bacterium (assembly GCA_024684375.1). Classification (GTDB taxonomy): domain Bacteria; phylum Bacillota; class Clostridia; order Christensenellales; family Aristaeellaceae; genus RUG14130. Next base: position 2,562 of record JAIKWZ010000031.1, on the reverse strand, counting down.
CATGGAGGAGACCCGCACGTACGGGCCTCCGAAGCCGACCGGTAGCCCGCGCTGCTCCATCTTGCCGCAGCCACCGGTCACAAATGACAGCAGTTCCACATCCTTCGTGAGCCCGTCGATCAGGCCCAGGGTCTCGAACACCGAGCCTGTGATGACGCTGATCTGCACTGGGCGGCCGAGTTTGCCGCTGACGATCTCGTAGGCTACGCTCGGCGCTATGGTGAATGTGCTCATCCCGCTGCCGTGGTTTATGGTCTTGATGAAATAACCCTTTTCAATCGGGGCGATGAGCTCATCGAAGTCCAGGTCCCCGCCCTCAATGTATGTGGTAGTCATGCGGACGATGGGCTCATAGGTGCAGTCGATCGCGCGCGCGTTGCCGGTCAGTTCCTCGTCCAACGCGGCAGCGGTCATGGCGTTGTGCAGCCGGCCCGCCAGCACGCCGTTTTTGATCAGGTAGTTCTTTCGCGCTTTCGTGCCTTCGTCGTCATAGGGAACGAAACCTGAGCCGATGACGCTGCCGCATTCGGCAATGGACAGGATCGGTGAGCCCACCGTCTTTCCCAGTTGCCATTCGTTCTTCATGGCTTCGTCGGAGAGCATGAAGTCCGATTCGGACTTGTGGCCGAAGGATTCATGCGCGAACACGCCAGCGGCCTGGGGCGACAGCACCACAGGATACTTTCCCGCCTCTACCGGCACCGATTTGCGCAGGAACGCCGCCTGCTCCCGGACGGACTCCCGGAGCTCCTCTCCGATGCCGGTCATCTCGTCAAAGCGCGTCCCGCCCTTCTGCCAGGAGCCCTGAAACTGCTTCTCGCCCTCCGCCATGCTGAATGCGAACGCGATCCCGCAGGTCTGGTAATCATATTCGATGTCGGCGCCGAGACTAGACATGAAATGAAAGACGCTGCTGCGGTCGAGGTACGTCCCCACCGGCAGGACCACACACAGTTCCTCCGTGAGGAGCGGCATATAGCCGAGCAACAGTTTCTGCTTTTCCGCCAGCGGGATATCCCGCACAGAGCAGTCCGCGAAAGTGTACAGCCTGTCCCTGTTCTTTTCGAAGCGTTTGACCACCGGGTCCTCCTGAATGTCCGGATTCTCTTCCGCGGCAGCGTAAAGCCCATCAAGCGCCTTCTGCAGGTGGTCTATGTCAGTCGTAGACGCATAATACCATAGCTTTCCGTCATAAACACGCAGGAAAGCCTGCTTTTCCCTGCTGTTCTGCATTTCCTCCAGCGCCCCCGCCTTATAGGAAATCTCAGTCCGGCTTCGATCCTCCACACGGATGTCCGCATAATAGCCACTTTTGAATTGGATCATGGATTCGACTCCTTTAATTAAAGTTTAATGGTTCTCACGGATTCAGAAAAAGCTTCATGAACTGACGCATGTCAGTCTACGCTTTGTTTCATTATCATTATACTCGATCCCTTGACTTATTGAACACCATGTTCGTATATTTTATCAACTATTTTTTCGACGTATAGTAGAATTCCCCAGTTGTCAGAATACTCCCCTAAATAAGATGTATGCATAAAGGAGATCCAGCGCCGCCTTGGCCACAGTACCATGGAAGTTACGAGCAAGCGTTACCTCCATGCGACTGAGCTGATGGAAGACCAGTCCGTTGAGCTCATGAACGAAATGCACGGCTGTGCCGATCATCCGGCCGGGGACAACCGGTGGAACGGGTTCAGGATAGTAAAGTAGGAGGATGCGAGGTGCTGTTCAGTAGTTAGGCACAAAGAAAGAACGGCTCTTCGCCAATTCACGTATTCGGCATGAACTATCTATAGCAGACATGCCATGTGCCCATATTTTCCTCAAGTACTCATCATTATGCCAGACGAATGTAGTAAATCCCTCTTTTCCAGGTCCACGATATGCATGAACTGCCTTATCCCGTCCCTCGTCTGAAGTGCAAGCCGCGAGATCGAGCCCGTATCAATGGGCGTTTTATCTGCCTCCGAAAGCAGCGTGAGCGCCCGGTCCGGGTCCGCCTCGTCCACTTCCATAAAGCAGTTTTCCCTGTCAAGCACTCTGGCGAAGAACCTCAGCTTGTCGTCCCACATAAGCCCCGCCACAGGGATGCTCAGCGCCGCGGCGGCTATGCACGCGTGTAGCCTTACGCCCAACACCAGACCGAAGCCGGAAACCGTACGCACCAGTTCCGCCGCGCTTTCGGGCTTCGGCAGCAGGCGGTTTGGCTCCAGGCCCAAACGGTTAACAAGCTTTTGCGCGAACTTGAAGTCTCTATCCACGCCGTTGGTGAACAGCGCCCAGGGGCGGCCCGCTTCTTCAAGACACCTTATAAGCTCGGAGTAGAACTCGAGCATCTCCTTTTCTCCTGCGCGGTTGCCGTAGGCGGCGAATATCTCCGGGCGGATCACGTTTATGCCCAGTACGCCGCTGTCCTGTTTTTCTATGCCGTACACCAGGGGCGCCCACAGCCCGGGGTCGCCCGCCTTGGCGGAAAGTATCCCTTCGCGGGAGATGTAGTGCCCCTTGAGCCTTTCCACGCCCCACTCGCCGTCGCGGGTGGTCACGATCCTTACC
>JAIKWZ010000007.1 GCA_024684375.1 Clostridiales bacterium | reverse complement strand
TAGAAACGAGATCCGCGTGATACGCCACGAACGTGTGCGCAAAAAGATCAGCGGTACGCCCGAGCGTCCGCGTCTGTGCGTGTTCCGTTCCAACGCGCATATCTACGCTCAAGTTATCGACGACACCAAGGGCAACACCCTATGCGCCGCTTCCACCATAGAGAAGGACATCGCTTCTCAGATGGCGGAACTGGACAAGAAGGGCCAGGCCAAGCTGGTTGGCAAGATCGTGGCCGAAAGGGCGATCGCTGCCGGCATCAAGGATGTGGTGTTTGACCGCGGCGGATATATTTACACCGGTCGTGTAGCTCAGCTGGCTGCTGGCGCTCGCGAAGGCGGCTTAAACTTCTAAGGGAGGAGATAACGCGATGCAGCGCAGAGAAAGACCAGTCAGTGAATACAAAGAAAAGCTCGTGTACATCAACCGCGTTGCCAAGGTCGTTAAGGGCGGCAAGAACTTCCGCTTCACCACTCTTATGGTAGTGGGCGACGAAAAGGGCAAGGTCGGCTGCGGCATGGGCAAAGCGGTGGAAATTCCCGAAGCCGTGCGCAAGGGGATCGAAGACGCGAAGAAGCACTTCATCAACGTGCCCATGGACGGCACCACCATCCCCCATGAGATCACCGGCGTGTTCGGTACGGGCAAGGTGCTGCTTATGCCCGCCGAAGAAGGTACCGGCGTTATCGCGGGCGGCCCCGTGCGTGCGGTCATAGAGGCAGTGGGTATCAAGAATATCCGCACCAAGTCCATCGGCTCCAACAACCCCATTAACATGGTGCGCGCCACCTTAAACGGCCTGGGCAGGCTCCAGTCCGCTGAAAAGGTCGCCCGCCTCCGCGGCAAGACCGTGGAAGAGATCCTGGGCTAAGGGGGGCTTGAACTATGAAGCTTAAGATAACTCAAACCAAGTCCACCATCGCGGCGCTCAAGAACCACAAGGCCAACATCCAGGCCCTGGGGCTCCACCACGTGGGCGACACGGTCATCAAGGAAGACAACCCTGCCGTGCGCGGCATGATCTTCAAGGTCAAGCACATGGTAAAGGTCGAAGAGATCGACGAAGGAGGTCAGGCATGAAACTTCATGAATTAGCGCCCGCATACGGCTCTACCAAGGCTCCCAAAAGGCTGGGACGCGGTATAGGCAGCGGTCTGGGCAAGACCTCCGGCAAAGGCCACAAGGGCGCCAAGGCGCGTTCCGGCGGCGGCAAGCGCCCCGGCTTCGAGGGCGGTCAGATGCCCCTGACCATGCGTCTGCCCAAGCGCGGCTTCACCAACAAGTGGAGGGTGGAGTACGAGGCCATCAACGTATCCGCACTCAACGTGTTCGAGGACGGCGATACGGTCGGCGTTATCGAGCTGCTGGAGTATGGCATCATCAACAAGGTGCTTGACGGTATCAAGATCCTGGGCGACGGCGAACTCACCAAAAAGCTTACGGTGCAGGCGAACAAATTTACTGCCACCGCGAAGGAGAAGATCGAAGCGGCGGGCGGAAGCTGCGAGGTGATCTGATATGTTTGAAACGCTGAAGAACGCGTGGAAAATAAAGGATCTGCGCAAAAAACTGCTTTACACCCTGGGCATGCTGCTTTTGTACAGGCTCCTTTGCTTCATTCCCACCCCCGGCGTCAATGCCGCTGAGCTGGCAAACAGCACTCGCGCGGGCGGTCTGCTGGAGTATATCAGCTGGATGACAGGTTCCCAGCTCTCCAACTGGACCATCATGGCCATGGGTATCACCCCGTACATCAACTCCAGCATTATCATGCAGCTGCTGTGCGTGGCGATCCCCGCCCTGGAACAGCTTAACAAAAGCGGCGAGGAAGGCCGCAAGAAGATCGCCCAGATCACCCGTTACGTTACGGTAGGCCTCGGCTTCGTGCAGGCCATTGCCCTGACTTACGGGCTCAAGGCCAATGCCGACCCCGGTTTCCTCAGCTACGTGACCATAGGCTTCTGCCTGGCGGCGGGTACCGCGCTGGCCATGTGGATCGGTGAGAGGATCACCGAGAACGGCATCGGCAACGGCATTTCTCTGCTGATCTTCGCCGGTATCATCAGCCGCTTCGCTGCGCTGTTCGCTTCCGGCGTGAGCGGGCTGTTCACCGAGATGTTCTCAGGCAAATTCAGCTCCCTGCCTGCCGGTCTTGCTATTGTCATAGTGAGCCTGGCTATGATCGTGGGCGTAGTGCTGGTAGACATGGCCGAAAGGCGCATCCCCGTTCAGTATGCCAAGCGCATGGTGGGCAGAAAGATGTACGGCGGCCAGTCCACCCACATCCCGATCAAGCTCAACGCCAGCGGCGTGCTGCCCCTGATCTTCGCTTCCGCCATCATGCAGTTCCCGGAGACGATCCTGCAGTTCATCTCCTCCAGCGCTGCCAATTGGTGGAGCGACAACCTGGGCACCTCGACCTGGTGGTACATCGGCATCAACGCGCTGCTGATACTGGGCTTCACCTTCTTCTATTCTTCCATCACCTTCAATCCCAAGGAGATGGCTGAGAATATACAGAACAACGGCGGGCTTATCCCCGGCATCCGCCAGGGCAAGGCTACGGTCGACTTCATTACCCGCATCAACCACCGCATAACCCTCTTCGGCGCTATTTTCCTGGCAGTGCTTGCGCTGGTGCCCAACATCGCTTACAAGCTTTTCCAGGTGAACCTGCCGTTTGCGGGCTCCTCGCTGCTGATCGCGGTGAGCGTGGCGGTCGAGACCGCGCGTACGCTGGAAAGCCAGCTGCTCATGCGCCACTACAAGGGCTTCCTTAAGTAAGCGCCTTTGGGCACAGAAAGGGCAGCGTATATGAAGTTAGTGTTTCTTGGCCCTCCGGGGGCAGGGAAAGGCACCCAGGCGGAGGTCATCTGCCGGGAGCTGAATATACCCCACATTTCCACCGGAGACATGCTCAGAAGTGCCATAGCTTCCGCCACTCCCACGGGGCTGCGCGCCAAGGCCTATGTCGAGGCGGGGCAGCTCGTGCCGGATGAAGTGCTGATAGATATGGTACGCGATCGGCTGAACGAAGCCGACTGCGCTAACGGTTACCTGTTGGACGGGTTCCCCCGTACCGTACACCAGGCGCAGGCGCTTGACGAAATCAAGGCGCCCGACGCCGTGGTGGACATGGAGGTCGAGGACGCGCACCTCTTAAGCCGTTTGACCGGCCGCAGGGTGTGCAGGGCGTGCCAGGGCACATTCCACATTTCGTCCCTGAAGGACGAAAACGTGTGTCCCGCTTGCGGCGGTGAGCTTTACCGCCGCAAGGACGACGCTCCCGAGACCATACAGAACCGCCTTAACGTGTATCACACCCAGACTGCTCCGCTTATAGACTACTACAGGCGGGCGGGCAAGCTGGCTCCCGTAGACGGAGAGGGCACGCCCGAAGCGGTGACGCGCGCGATTCTCAGCGCGCTTAGGGGCTAAGATGATATACACCAAGAGCGGATCCGAGATCACTCTGATGAGGGAGGCAGGCAAACTGCTCCACAGCGTGCTTTCGGAATTGAGAGAAATGATTGTGCCGGGCATTACCACTCTGGAAATTGACCAGAGAGCGGAAAAGCTGATACGCGACGCAGGCGCGGTGCCCTCATTCAAGGGCTACGAAGGGTTTCCCTTCTCGATCTGTGCCAGCGTGGACAGCGAGGTAGTGCACGGTTTCCCAAGCAGCACGGCGCTTAAGGAAGGCCAGATAGTCTCAATAGACTGCGGCTGTATCTTAAACGGCTGGCAAAGCGACTCCGCGTTCACCGCGCCGGTAGGCAGGGTGAGCAAGGAGGCCGAGCAGCTCATGCGCGTCACGGAAGAATGCTTCTGGAAAGGCGCGCAGGCGGCGCGGGCGGGCAACCGACTTGGCGATATAGGCTGGGCGGTGCAGCAGCACGCGGAAAGCCACGGCTACGGAGTCATCAGAGATTATTGCGGTCACGGTATCGGTCGCGACATGCACGAGGACCCTTCCGTGCCGAATTACGGCAAGCCCGGACGCGGCGCAAGGCTGCAGGCGGGCATGACCATAGCCATTGAGCCCATGATCGCCCTGGGCACGTGGAAGGTATTCATCCAGGACAACGACTGGACCGCGGTCACGCGTGACAGATCCATCTGCTCCCATTACGAGCATACGGTGCTGGTCACGGAGGGCGACGCGGAGATACTTTCCTTCCCGGGCAGGTTCGCGGGAGGATCTCAAAATGGATAAGCTGCCCATCACGCCCGGCTGTCTTGTAAGGTCCAAAGCCGGAAGGGACGAAGGCCGCTTGTTTCTGGTTATCGAGTCGCCCGAAGAAAACTACGTACTGTTGTCAGACGGCGACACACGCAAGGTCTCAAGGCCGAAAAAGAAGAAGCTTAAGCATTTGAGGCTGAAAAGCCTGCCTGATCCCGAGATCCTGCAGCTCCTGGAGCGGGGGATAGAGGATCATGAAATCCGTAAGTGGCTGGCTGCCAAGGAGGAGAGCACTTGTCCAAATCAGACGTTATAGAGGTTGAAGGCGTTGTAACCGAAGCCTACCCCAACGCGATGTTCGAGGTACAGCTGCCTAACGGCCACAAGATACTGGCTCACGTTTCCGGAAAAATGCGCATGAATTACATCCGCATTTACCCCGGCGACAAGGTGAAGATAGAGCTTTCGCCCTACGACCTCACCCGCGGCCGTATCACCTGGCGCAGTAAGCAGTAACTCTTTTAAGGAGGAACACAGAAATGAAGGTAAGACCGTCCGTTAAGACCATCTGCGAAAAGTGCAAGATCATCAAGCGCAAGGGTCACGTAATGGTGATCTGCGAGAATCCCAAGCACAAGCAGAAGCAGGGCTGACAAGTTAAAGCCGCGCGTGAGCGCGGCTTTGATTTTTTTATATGATAATTCTACCACGTACACTCAGGGAGACTGTGGAGGCGCGGAGTAGTGGCAGCGTATTTGGCACTGGCAGGATGCTGGCAGTGGCCCGCTTTCAAACTATAACCCCGCTCAGATCGAAACCGGTTAGTCTGAGCGGGGTCTTGTTCCGGAAGGGTATCTGTTACGCTGCGTCCGAAACTGCGTTTATACGCGCTGAGAGAACTATTGAGCGGCGGAAGAAGTTTTTTCAAAGTGTTTGACGCACAGCGGGAACAGGAACGTGACGTAGAACATCTGGAAAAAGCAGGAGACCACGATGCCTGCCGCGCCGGGGACCCAGCCTTTGAGCAGGGGGACGAGCACCAGGCTGACGGCGTAATAGCTCAGCACTCCTGTTACGAGCCGTGTGAGCTTTTTAAGGCGGCTCACGTCGGTAGAGAACCTGACGAAGCGCCTCTCCAGAACCCAGCCCGTAAGAAAGGCGCAGCACCAGCCCACGCCCTTGAACGAGTCGTTGGCCATCTTGGCGCCGTCCACCAACAGCTTCCCTTCCGAGTCGAAGTCCGTTGGGTAGGACTTAACGGACGCGTATACGGCCAGCGCTGCCGCGAGCGCGATGCCCGCGCAGGCTGCAAATATGTCCTTGCCGGGATGGGAAGCGATCCAGCGCATGAGCCTGAGCGTAAGCCACATGGTGAGCATGCCCGCTGCCGCGCCGACTATGACGTCCTGCGGCGTGTGTACTCCCAGATACAGGCGGCTTAGCGCGACCAGGGCGACTATGATCCCCAATGCCACGCGCAGCAAGGCAGGAAGCCCCTTATGCACCGCACCTCCGCCGTACACCGTGGCGGCGTTCATCGTGTGGCCGCTGGGGAAGGAATAGCCAGTGGCGGTGGTCATGGAATTGCCGTATGGCACTATATCAGAACTGCGTATCCAGGGCCGGTAGGCGCAGAATGTGACCTTGAGCGCTCCGTTCACCAGCCGGTTTCCGCTCCAGCCCATGAGCAGATAGGTCCCGAAATCCTTGCTCACGCTCCAGTAGACCGCGGCCATTATGACGAGCACAGTGTTTAATTCACCCAGGAACGTCATTTTTCCGAAGAAATCCGTCAGGAACGCGCCGCAGCCGTTTCTGAACTGTTGCAGGGCAAGCAGAATGTCGATATCCATAGACGACCTCGCTTATTTCTTTGGCGCGGGGGAAGGCGTTACCGCTGGGCCGGGGTTGGCGGGGGCGTCGTCGGAGAACAGCAGCGTCTGAGTGGCCTTGCCAGCTATACCGTCGGAGGAAAGATTGTTGTTTTTCTGGAACAGCTCTACCGCGGCCTTGGTCATAAAGCCGTAATCCCCGTCCACAACGGCGTTTTCGGGAAGATAGCCCAATTCTTTGAGCCGGCCCTGCAGCAGCTGCACGGCGTATAGCTGCTTATACTGCTTGGTGCCCAGGTTTTCATACTGGGTGTATACGAAAGGATATGGTTTGGGCATTTCCCGGGCGAAGGGGTCGTCCGTCAGAGGCGAAGTGGCGTTGGGTTCAATGCCGAACATCTCGTTGAGCGTCACCATCTCGTAACCCTGAGAGATCAGCCAGGGGATATACTCCTGCAGGATCTTGAAATCCCGGTTGGTGGCGTGGAACAGCACGATAAAACCGTTCTCGGTGTGCTTTTTTATGTGATTCAGGTCCGCGTCGGAACCGGAATAGCTCCAGTGGGCGATGCCTTTGTAAGTGCCCAGCTGCACCAGGTACTGATGGGAACGAAGGTCGTACTCTCCGTTGCCGCCCATCATCCGCAGAAAGTGGGGCTCGTAATTGACACCCAGCGCAGCGCAGAGGTACATGTTCTGCATCCAGATCTCACGCGCCATCTCCTCGTCGTTCAGGGAATACAGGGCAGTATGACTGTAGGTGTGGTTTTCTATCTCAAAACCGTAGGAATACGCCTTGCGCAAGGCGCGTTTCAAATCGTCTTTTTCGTTTATGAGCCTGCCGATGGGGAAGAGAGTTAGCTTGCCGCCCAGAGAGCGGGTAAGCTCCATCACGCTCTCCAGATTGTCGACCTGGAACAGGTCGTCTATGGTGACGGCGACGCGCTTGTTGGCGCTGCTGCCCTTGGTTATCACGGGCAGATAGACTATTGGCTGCGCGGTGGGCGCGGGGGTAGGCTCCACGTAAGGAGTGGGAGAGGGAGAAACCTCCTCTGCCGGCGCGTCGGAAACGGTCGGATCCTGCCTGCCTTTGCCGGGCAGGGTCAGCAACAGTATCAGCCCGGCTATCAGCACGGGCGTAAGGATGATTATCGCCCATTGCAGCCGTTTTTTGGCGAGGCGTGCGCGGGCTTTGGCCGACAGGGGCCGCTTTTTGACGGGAGCAGGTCTCAGAGGCATGTGCTTATCCTCCGTTTATTGTTGTGGAGCTTCGGCTTCGGGCGCGTAGGGAGTGACCTCGTACACATAGCCCTTGGTGTCCACGCGCACTGAAATGATGGTCTGCCGTACTATAGGGCGGCAGGAACGGTCGGTCAGCGAGTTCTCGAGCATGCTCAGCGTGGCGGCGGACTCGGCGTCACCCGCCTTGAGCTGCCCGAAGGCGGCGTAGTCGCCGTCAAAAGTCGACTGGCGCGAGAAGAGCACGAAGAACTGGCTGCCCGCGGAGTTGTAGTTGTCTTCCAGGCGGCACATGGATATGACGCCACGTGCGTGCGGCATGCCGGGTATGGGGAAACCGTTGGAAGCGAACTCACCCGCGATGGTGTAGTTGGGCCCGCCGGTGCCGTCTCCGTCAGGGTCGCCTCCCCGCATGAAGTATGTGGGATAAACATAGTCGATCTTCAGCCCGTCATAATAGCCGGAGTTGGCCAGAGAGACGAAGTTGCACACCGTGTTGGGGGCGGCGGCGGGGTCAAGAGTGAAGCGCAGGTAATACAGCCTGCCGTCAACCTCCAGTGTGAAAACCGCCTCAGGCTTGGGAATGTCCTCGAACTGGTTCACATATACTACGCCGCAGCCGCTCAGCAGCAGCGCGGAAGCCAGTATTAGCGCCAGAAAACTAAGCTTTTTCATTTGCGTCCTCGCCCAGGATGATCTTTTGCTTTTTAAGGCTCATTTCGTCGGTCCTTGAAATGTATTCTTCCACGTTTCTCAGGTTGGCGCTGCGCTCTATCCGCTTTTGGCGGGGAAAGATCCACTTGCTTATGGAGCCGGCGCCGAAGGCCAGCACCTTTTGCGTCTCTTCCATGTTGCCAATATTGTACAGGCACTGTTTCCCGGGCAGGCAGTAGCCCGTGTTCTCCAGATTGCCCGCCATGTGCTTCTGTCGGTACAGGTAGTAGGGCGTATAGCCGCTTGCAGTAAGAGAGGACAGGGCAAGGGAGAGCATGCGGTCGGTGTCCCGAGCGTCCGCCCGGGTGCGCGTCTGGCCGCTCAGCAGCCGCTGCTCGTAAAGGCGGCTGGCGCGCTTTACTGCCAGCGTATGCACGGTGACGCTTTCGGGACGCAGGGAGATCACCTTTTCGATCGTGCGACTGAAGGCGTCCGTGTCCTCTCCGGGCAGCGCAGCGATGAGGTCCATATTGATGTCGTCAAAACCCGCTTCCCTCGCCAGGGCAAACGCACGGAGCGTGTCCTCGCCCGTGTGCGCCCGGCCGATCAAACGCAGCGTTTCGTCGGAGAACGTCTGCGGGTTCACGCTTATGCGGGTGACGTTTTGCCGCTTTAGCATGCGAAGCTTTTCCGGGGTGATAGTATCCGGCCGCCCCGCTTCCACGGTAAACTCACTGCCCTGCCCGAACAGTTCCCGTACGCAGACGAGTATCCGCTCCAGCTGAGCGGCGGGTATGGCGGTGGGTGTGCCGCCGCCTATGTAGCCCGCGCGCATGCTCAGGCCAAGGCTCCGCATAAGCGAGGCGCCGCTTTTGAGTTCACACAAAAGCGCGTCCACATAGGGAACTATAAGCTTTCCGTCACCCACTTCCCCCGTAGCGAAGGAGCAGTATGCGCAGCGGGTGGCGCAGAAGGGGATGTGGATATACAGGTCGAAACTGTCTTCCGGGGGATATATAAGCCCCGCCTGGGCGCGCACGATGGTTTTGACCAGCGCCGCCTTTTCGGGACTGACGAAAAACTCGTCTCTCAGCCGCTTTTCGGCCGCGTCCGGAGTAAGCCCTTCTTCCAGCGCTTCGTACATGAGGCGGGTGGGGCGTATGCCGGTCAGGCTGCCCCAGGGAGGATCGATCCCTGTGAGCTCTTTGAGCAGGCAGAACAGCGCGGTCTTGGCGGCGCGTTTAATCACCCGCTTTTTTTCAAGCTCCCCTGAAGGGATGACAGCCTGCTTTTCGCAGCGGGAACTGCCGCTTGCCAGCGTCTCTACGTACCGGCCGTCCTGTTCGGAGTGGGTATGGGCCAAATGTATGTTCCCATGCTCCGGGACGAACGTCACGTCTCCGAAGAACACGCGCACCACGTCGTCCAGCTCGTTGCGCACGCTTTCCAGATTGGTGCTGAGGCTGAGCGTCATGGGCGGTACCCCTGCTTTATCTGCCTGAGCAGCGCACTTTCCCCGTGGCCGGAGTAGATCCTTATGTCCCCGTCCATTTGAAGCAGGCCGCGCAGAGACGCGATCAGCTGCCGCATGTCCCCGCCGGGGAAATCCGTGCGCCCATAGCCGTGGGCAAAGAGCGTGTCGCCGGTGAACATCACCTTGTCTTCCGGGAAATAAAGGCATATGCCGCCCGGTGTATGGCCGGGTGTGGAGATTATGACGCAGTCCCTGCCAAGCAGGCGGGTCTTGCCCGGACTGAGCAGCCCGTCCGCTGCGATGGGCGTAAAGGGCGTAAGCGTATATTCGGGCACGATGGCCTTTTTGGGGTCGGACAGCGCGGGAGCGTCCGCTTCGGAAATGAGCACCCTGGCTGTATATTTCTCCTGCATGTGCGCCGCGCCCAGCAGGTGGTCAAAGTGGCCGTGGGTGATTATGACCGTGTCTATGCGGGCGCCGGTATCCGATATAAAGCGCTCGAGGGCGCCTATGTCGTCTCCGGGATCGATCATAAGCGTTTTTTCGATTATATAGCAGTTGGTCTGGCACTCGCCCAGGGGGCGCAGGAGTACTTCCATCAGAATTCCTTTCGGCTGTCGAGCAGTATCGTCACGGGACCGTCGTTAAGCAGAGTGACTTCCATGTGAGCGCGGAACACACCCGTTTCAACGGGTATGCCCTGTTTTTTGAGTTCTTCCGCCACATAGTCGCACAGCTGTCTGGCGCTTTCGGGCTCCAGCGCTCCGGAGAAGGAGGGACGGTTGCCGTGCCGGGCGTCTCCCGCCAGAGTGAACTGGCTGACCAACAGCACACTGCCGCCCACGTCCCTGACGGACAGATTCATTTTGCCGTTCTCGTCCTCAAATATCCGCAGTCCAGCTATCTTTTTGATTATGTAGTCCGCGTCCGCGGCCGTGTCCCCCTCCACGGCGCCCAGCAGCGCCATGTAACCCCGGCCTATCCTGCCAACGGTCTGCCCTTCAACGTCCACGAAAGAATAGTTTACTCTTTGCACGACTGCGCGCATGCAGTTCCCTCCCGCCGGGACTTACATTCCCGTTCTGAATACTTCTATGATGTCGCTGCGCTTCTGCAGCTGGCGGATGACTTTGTCCAGCTGGCCCGTGTCCTTTATTTCCAGCGTCAGGTTGATCTGTGTGGTACCGTTTTTGAGGCTGCGGGCGGATACCGCCAAAAGCGGCACCTCGAGATTCGCGAACAGGTTGCTCAGGTCGCCCAGCAGGCCCACCTTATCGTAGCCGCGCACCTGTATCTCGGCCTCGTAGCTGCTCTTGCCCTCGTCAGACCAGTTGACCTTGACCATGCGCCCGGGCTCGACGGTGCCGTCCAGCATGTTCACGCAGTCCGCACGGTGGATGCTCACACCTCTGCCGTTGGTGACGTAGCCCACTATCTTGTCCCCGGGCAGGGGATTGCAGCAGCGTGCGAACCTGACCAGCATGCCCGCGTCGCCTTCCACTTCCACACCCTGGGTGGTGTGGGTGCGGGACTTGACGGGCGCCTTCTCAGGCAGGGTGTCGATGGGTTTTGCTTCCTGTTTGACGCTTTTGCGGTACTCATCGTTCAGCCTGTTGATTATCTGGGGCGCGCTCAAGCCGCCGAAACCTACCGTGACGTACAGGTCGTCCAGCCCGGACAGGGAATAGCGGCGGTACAGTGTCTCCAGAAACTCGGTCTTGAACAGGTCAACGTAGTTCAGACCCATGCGCTTGAGTTCCCGCTCTATCATGTCGCGGCCGCGTGCCAGGTTCTCGTCCTTGGAAGCGTTTTTGAGGAAGGAACGGATCTTCGCCTTGGCTTCGCCCGTGACCACTATGTTCAGCCAGTCCAGCGACGGCCCCTTGGAGGCGGCGGAAGTGATTATCTCTACCAGATTGCCGCTTTCCAGTTTGGTGGAAAGGGGCACCATCTTTCTGTCCACCCGCGCACCTACGCAGCGGTTGCCTACAGCGGTGTGGATGCGGTAGGCGAAGTCGATGGGTGTTGCGCCCTTGGGCAGCGAGAAAATATCGCCTGCCGGCGTGAACACGTACACGTCGTCCTGGAACAGGTCGGTGCGCAGGAAGGTGGAAAACTCGTCCGCGTCCCCGGTCTCGCTTGACCAGTCGATGATGCGTCTGAGCCAGGACAGCTTGTCGTCAAGTTCGTCCGCGGCGCGGCCCTCTTTGTAGCGCCAGTGGGCGGCAATGCCGTATTCCGCGTTCTCGTGCATTTCGAATGTGCGGATCTGCACCTCGAATATTTGGCCGCTTTTGTCTATCACCGTTGTGTGCAGACTCTGGTAAATGCCGTATTTGGGGGAATGGATGTAGTCCTTGATGCGGTCGGGCATGGGTTTCCAGATGCTGTGAACGATGCCCAGCACGCTGTAGCAGTCGCTTAACTGTTTGACTACGACCCTGACCGCCACAAGGTCCAGTATCTGTTCGTAGGTCTTTTTCTGCGCCTTCATCTTGCGGTAGATGGAGTAGGCGTGCTTTATGCGGCCGCTGATCTCATAGCCGCTGAGTCCCTCGGCATCCAGGGAGGCTTTAAGGTCGGTCTTTATATCGCTTATGAGGGTCTGCTGCGCCTGGGCGTTTTCGTCGGCCTTTTGCTTGATGAGCAGATATTCGGCGGGATCAAGGTACTTAAGGCATAGATCCTCCAGCTCGCTCTTTATGGCGTACACGCCCAGCCGATGGGCGAGAGGAGCGTAGATGTCCAGCGTTTCCTGGGCGATGTCCTGCCGCCGCTGGGGCTTCTGGGTGTCAAGGGTGCGCATGTTGTGAAGGCGGTCAGCGAGCTTTATGAGCACCACGCGGATCTCCTTGGCCATGGCCATGAACATCTTCCTGATGGACTCGGTCTTTTGCTGGTGCTTGGAGAAAAAGTCAACATGGCTGAGCTTCGTGACGCCGTCCACCATCTGGCTTATCTCGGGTGTGAACAGCTTTTCTATGGTCTCGCCGGTCACGCCCTCCACGTCCTCCACCGTGTCGTGCAAAAGCCCCGCGGCGATGGTGGCGGGATCCATCATTATGTCCGCCAGTATCAGCGCCACATTGGTGGGGTGGCTGAAGTAGGGCTCACCGCTCATGCGCACCTGCCCAGCGTGCGCCTGCTGAGCATATGAATAGGCGCGGGAAATGATCTCCATGTCGTCACGCGGGTGATAGCGGGTGGCGTGGGAGATTATCTCCTCCAGCGGCACTATGCGGTTGGGATTCGTATCGGAAGTATGCTCCTGACTCATTTTGCTTTCTCCGCCGTAAGCAGCTTGAACAACTCGTCGTCTTCGGGAGATTTTTTTTCGCGGGAGACCGCGACATCAACAGGTGAAACGCCCGAAATGCTTAACAGTCCCATACGGGAAAGTATCTTCATGCCGATCATCGCGCTTATAGGGGACATGTCTGCCCTGACGGACGCCCGTTCCAGCAGCCGGCGCATATCAGGGATCCTTTCGCCTAAACGGCTTATGCCCAGCATCACCCTGTACAGCCCCCGCAGACTGTCGGTATCGGGACAGCGGGAGAACGCGTCGGCATGGGGAAGCTCCATAAGGTATATGCCGCCTCCGCACAGTCCCCTGGGCACGCCCGCGTAATACACCCGCTTGTAGCGAGCGGGGGGCGGGCAGGCGGGGCACACCGCCACGCAGTTAAAGCCGCGTATATCTTGAGGGAATTCGCCGATGCACAGGTCGTAATCGCCTTCAAGCGCGTCAGTCACCTTCCTGGCGCTGTCAGCGTCCGCGCACACGACGCAGCTGGAGTAAAGGCTTGAAGCGAACTCGGTCTTAAGCTCTTCCAGCGTAGCGTCTGCCCGCGGCGGCGCCAGATCCAGAGTGTCGATGAACGGCCCGAAAAGCAGGGGATCTTCCGCCAAGGCAGGCGACTGTGCCGGCACGGCGCATTTTACCAGCGCCTGCGCCCACACTGCGCCGCGAAACTCGTTGAGCCCGGGGGAGTAGACCAGCTTTACCAGCGAGCCGGACAGGCTCAGCCTGTCCGCCGCACGGAACCAGATGCCCGGAAGCCGTCCTTTTTTTCCCGCCAGGGCGAATTTGAGGTGCTCGCCTTCCCGGCCCACAGTGCGGCATTCAGCCATTTCCCCAACGCTTAGCAGCACGGGAGCAGGATTCTGGCAGCCGGTGGGCTCAAACGCGTTCATCAGCCGGGCGAGCTCCGGGTCAACATCGCCCGGATCGCATTCCAGGTCGTACTCCACCCGGGGGATCCATTTGCGCCGGTCGTGTACGGCGAGCACGTATTCGTTTATGGCGCGAGCAAACCCTTCCAGCTCAGCGCAATCAAGCCGCAGGCCCGCCGCCATCTCGTGCCCGCCGAAGCGTTGCAGATGCTCCTTGACGTGGGAGAGCGCGTCGTGTATGCTCACTCCCTCTATGGAGCGGCAGGAACCGGTGTAAAAGTCGTCGGACGGGTTTTCCTTTGTCAGCACAACGCTGGGACAATGGTACTTTTCGGTGAGCTTGCTGGCGGCCAGACCTATCACGCCTGAGTTCCAGTCCTCGCCTTTTACGATCATTACGGGATAGAAGCTGAAATCCCATGAGGCCAATTGCGCCTCCGCCTCTGAAAACGTCCGTGTCTCCTCGCTTCGGCGGGAAGAATTGAGCGCGTCGAGTTCCGAGGCCAGCTCAAGGCATTTTTCGTAATCGGTCTGGGTGAGCAGGCGATAGCTCAAAAACGCGTCACCCATGCGCCCGGCGGCGTTTATGCGGGGAGAGAGCTGAAAGGCCACGTTGCTCGCGCTCAGCTCCTTTTCGCCCAGCCCTGCTGCCTGGCACAGCGCGCGCAGACCCGGACGCATGGACAGGTTCATCTTCTTGAGACCCAGCGAGGCGATGACCCGGTTTTCGTCTTTAAGTGGCACTATGTCAGCTATGGTGGCCAGGCATGCCAAGTCGATGTAATCCATGGCTCTGTCCAGGCCGCCCAGCGCCTCCACCAGCTTGAACGCGACCCCTGCCCCGCACAGGCCTCCGAAAGGATAGCTGCCAAGAAGCGGGTTGACGGTGGGGCAGTCGGGCAAGCGCTCTCCGGGACGGTGATGGTCTGTCACTATCACCTTCAGCCCGGATGAGTGGGCCTGGTCGACCAATTCGCAGGAAGTGATGCCGCAGTCCACCGTGACGAGCAGCCCGCCGTTTTTTGCCAGCTGATCCACCGCGCCGGCATTCAGGCCGTAACCTTCCTTGTGGCGGGATGGCAGGTACACGCTCACGTCCGCGCCCCTTTCCTTCAGGTAAAGGGAGAGTATGGCGCTGGCGCAGACCCCATCAACGTCGTAATCACCGTACACGCAGATGTGACCGCCCGAGGCAAGGGTCTCGTTTATCAGGTCCACTGCCCTGCCCATGTCGCTGAGCAGGAAAGGGTCGTTGAATTGCTCGCGGCCCGGCTTAAGGAAGCGCGCAGCGGCTTCGGGACTGTCTATGCCCCGGTTGAGCAGCAGGCGGTGCAGCATGGGGTGCATGTCGGGCGGACACTCCCAGTCCACGCCCGCGGGGGGCGTAAGCTGCTTAAGCCTTAGCATCCTTGCCGTTTCCCTCTCCGGGCTCTATAGCTTCGTCTTCTTTGTATTTTTCCGCCCGTCTGGCTCTGCGGATGTCGGAATTGGTCTTGAGCCTTACCCACAGGGGAGCGGCGATAAGGTTGGAAGAAACGGTGCCTGCCAGCATGCCGACGATGAGCGGGAAAGTGAATTCCCTTATGCTGGCCGCGCCCAGCAGGTACATAAGCGCCACGGTCATAATGGTGGTGACAGTGGTATTGACCGTACGGGAAAGCGACTGGCTTACAGAGGCGTCCACTATCTGCGGTTTGTCAGCTCCCTGCATGAGCTTTACGTTTTCGCGCACCCGGTCGAACACCACTATTGTGTCGTTTATGGAGTAGCCCACTATCGTCAGCATAGCGGCGATAAAGGAAGAGTTGATCTGGTACCACCGGCCCATGAATATCATGAACGCGCCCATGATCAGCGCGTCATGCGCCAGGGCGATAAGCGCGGCAAGCCCGCTGGGCAGGTCGAAGCGTATGGCGATGTATATGAGCATCAGCCCCAAGGCCCAGGCCACGGACTTGAGCGCGTTTTTGACAAGCGTGGCGCTGGATGTCGCGCCGGCGTGCTCCATGCTCTTGAATTCTATTCCGGGGTATTTTTCCTGCAGCGCGGAAAACAGCTCGTCCAGTATAGTGCTGGCGGAGGAGTCGTTTTCGTCCAGCTTGAGGCGGATGAGCAGCGAAGTGCCTTCCGTTCCCAGTTTGCTCACCTGGCTGTCCGTAAAGCCCTTCTGGCGGATAAGGGCAGTGACGTCCGCGGTCTCGAAGGTGTCGTTCACTTCATATTCCAGCATGGTGCCGCCGGTAAAGTCGAGACCAAGTTTAAGGCCGCCCGCCAGGGAGAACACCAGCGCCGCCAAAATGATGATCACGGG
Organism: Clostridiales bacterium; assembly: GCA_024684375.1. GTDB lineage: Bacteria > Bacillota > Clostridia > Christensenellales > Aristaeellaceae > RUG14130. The sequence goes on along the minus strand of JAIKWZ010000007.1, from coordinate 44,145 downwards.
CACAAGCCGGAGCTTTTTATACAGCGCCACGGCGGAAAAACGGGCGCCTGTGCGGAACGGACGGGTAAATAAGCCGGTCTTTTCCACGCCCAGACCCACTGCCAGCGACAGAAGCAGGCGGGAGATGACCAGGGCCGAAAACATGCTCACGAAAACGCTGACTGCCAGGGTGTAGCTGAAACCTTTGACCGAGCCGGTGCCGAACACCATCAGCACGAAGGCGGCGATGAGGGTGGTGATGTTGCCGTCCAGTATGGCGCTAAGGGCATTTTTGAAGCCTGCCTTAAGCGCTTCAGGCAGAGTGTTTTCACCCGTTCTGAGCTCGTCCCGGAAACGTTCGAATATCACGACGTTGGCGTCGACCGCCATGCCGATGCCCAGCAGTATGCCCGCCAGTCCCGGCAGAGTGAGCTGGATCCCGAACGCGCCCAGCAGCAGCATGACCAGGCAGATGTACCATATCAGCGCGATGTCGGCCACCAGCCCGGGCAGGCGGTAAACTATCAGCATGAACAGCATAACCAGCGCCATGCCGATCACGCCCGCCCTGACTGCCTTGACTATGGCGTCCTCTCCCAGGGTGGCGGAGACGGAGCGGGTCTCGGTTTCGTGTATGTCCAGCGGCAGCGCGCCGCTCATTATCAGCATGGACAGATTGGTGGCTTCCTCATAGCTTTCAGCCTGAGACAGCCCGCCAAGGGAGATCTGCCCCTGTCCTCCGCTTATGCGCTCCTGCACCTGAGGGGCGGAGATGACTTCCCCGTCGAGCACTATGCTTATGCGCTGGCCTCTGAGCCGCCCGGTAGCGTTTGCGAATGCCTTGGCCGCCTCATCAGAAAGGGTAAAGCTGACTACGTAGCGGTTGGAGGAGGTGTCCAGCGTGGGGGAGACGCGCACGATGTCCTTGCCTTCCATTATGACCCGGCCGCTGGGTTCACGGAACTCCAGGTGGGCGGGAGTGCCGATCAGTTTTACCACCGCGGAAGGGTCGGTCACGTCGGGTATCTCCACTCTTAGCGCGTCCTCGCCCTGAAGGCTCACGCTGGCTTCGGTGTAGCCCTGGGAGGAGAGACGGTTGATCAGCACGTCCCGGGCAGCGGCGAGTTTGGATGAAAACTCAGTGGCGTCCATATCGCCTCTCTCGGCGCGGAACACGGTATATACTCCGCCCCGCAGGTCGAGACCCAGGCTGAGCGCCTCGTTCACGGGTTTTATCAGTACGGTGTCACCAAAGGACAAGCCGCACAGCGTGACCAGCGCCAGGCCCACGGAAAGCAGCAGCGCGATGATCAGCGCGACAAGATTCTTGGATTTCATTCGGCCTCCATAATAATCTATCCCATTTTATCATCATATTATATAGAAAAAAACGAAATATGTCAATCCTGGCGGGAAAACGCGGGAGCTATGGCATTTTGCGCGGTTTTGTGGTAAAATGAGAAAAAGGCGGTGAAAAAGATTGGACATCCAGCGTGCGTGGAGGTTTGCACTGTCGTTTCCGGGCGACATTACCCATGGGGAAGACCATGTCAGGCGCGTGCTTGGCAGGTGCATGAGGCTTGCGGACAGTTTTCCCGGCACGGACAAAAGGGCGCTTGAATTCGCTGCCGTGCTGCACGACATCGGACGCGGTGATGAAATAAGAGATCCGGCGCTGCCCCATGCCAAAGCGGGCGCGGAAAGAGCGGAACGCTTTTTGCTGGAGGAGGGGGAGACTCCCCGCTTCGCTGCCCGTGTCAGGTCCATTATTGCGGCCCACTCCCGCAGAAGCGACGCCGAACAGGGCGGCATAGAGGAAAAACTTCTGTTTGACGCGGATAAACTGGACATGTGCGGCGCGCTGGGCGTGTACCGGGGCATCGCCTACTGCGCGGTGAACGGCCTGCCCCTTGAGGGGGAAAACGGAGTGATAGAGACTGTTGAGTGGGATATGGAGCACGTAAAAAACAGCCTGTTCACATCTGAGGCAAAGGCAATGGCTCAAAACGGCATTGAATTCATGCGCGAGTTCGCGGACAGGCTCAAAATGGAATGCACTGTGGCAAAGGAGGCCGAAAATGCTGAAATATAAAGACAGATCGTTTGAGATCAACGAAGGTGACAGCTGGAAGGACGTGTGCGAAAGGAACGGGCTCAGGGACGTGCTGGCTGTATGCGTGGGCGGACGTCCGGAGGGGCTGGCTTCTCCCGCAACGGGAGAAGCCCAGGCGCTGACATATGCCGACGAAGAGGGGAGGCGGATATATGAGCGTTCGCTGTGCTTCGTGCTGCTGTGTGCCATCAACCGGCTAATGCCGGGCACCCGTGTGCGTATGGAAAACTCATACGGGATGGGCGTGCTGGTCACGGTCAGGGACGCCCGTTTGGGTGATTCCGCCATAAAGAAACTGGAAGCCGAGATGAAGCGCATCTGCGCCGAGGCGCTGCCGTTCTCGCTCACGGAAGTGTCACGTGACGACGCGATAGCGTACTTCAATTCCGTAGGCCAGACGGACAAGGCAGACCTGCTCTCCTGGCGGCAGAAGCCTACGTTCCGCCTGTACGAGTGCGACGGGATAAAGGATTATTTTTACGGAGAAATGGTATATGATACCTCCTATGTGAGCGTATTTGCCTTAAGCCCGATGCCAAAGGGCTTTGTGCTCAGGCTGCCTTCGCCGGATTCGCCGGAGCGGCCCGCGCCGGTAAGCGACACCAAAAAGCTGCTTGAGACCTATACCGAAAGCAACAGCTGGATCAAGATACTTGGGGTGGAGAATGCCTCAGACCTCAACCGCATGACGCGTAACGGAGAACTAAGAGAGTTCATACGGGTTAACGAGGCGCTGGTGGACATGAAGATCAACCAGATCGCAGAAAGGATAATCGACAGAAAGGCCCGGCTGGTGCTGATCGCGGGGCCGTCCTCTTCCGGCAAGACGACTTTCTGCAACCGCCTGGCTATAGCGCTCAGGGTCCACGGCGTAAAGCCTGTGAAGCTCTCACTGGACGATTATTACTTAAATCGCGAGGATGTGCCCCTGGACGAGGAAGGCAAACCCGACCTGGAATGCCTGGAGGCGCTGGACGTGCCGCTCATCAACAGGCAGCTCAAGCAGATACTGGAGGGCGAAGAAGTGGATATGCCCACCTTCGACTTCGTTACCCAGAAACGCTCGTCCACGACCCACAAAGTGCGGGTGGGCCTCGACCAGCCTGTGCTTATAGAGGGCATACACGGTCTTAACGATAAACTCACCCTGAGCATCCCCGACGACGAGAAGTTCAGGATTTACATCTCATCCCTTATCAACCTTAACCTGGACGACCATAACCGAATTCGCTCCACCGACGCGAGGCTCATCCGCCGCCTTGCGAGGGACAGCGCCTTCCGCGGCACGCCTGTTGAGAACACTTTAGCTATGTGGGGAAGCGTAAGACGAGGGGAGGACAGATTCATATTCCCATTCCAGGAGCGGGCGGACATGATGATAAACTCCTCCCTGGTGTACGAATTGGCCATACTCAAAAAGTACATTTTCGACGAATTGTGCGCTGTGACCCCGGACAAGCCGTTCTACGCCCAGGCGCGTCGGCTGGTCAAGTTTTTGAACTACATCCAGTCGTCCGACGCGGAGGACGAGATACCGCTTAATTCACTGCTCAGGGAGTTTATCGGCGGCAGCTGCTTCTACAGGTAAACGGAGGCGACGGCCGTGAAAAAGCTGCTTTGCATGCTGCTCATCGCCTGCATTGCCCCTCTGTGCGCGGGCGAAGCGGATGAACCGGAGTATATCTGGATCATCCGGATCATATCCCGCTGCACACTGCTCACTTCCTTTGACGGAGCGCCGGAAGGTGAGCTTGCCCGGCAGGCGGTAACGAGCTATTACGATCTTGCGCCTGACAGCGCGCTTGCGCCGGAAGAGGCATACGCCCTCATATTCGCGGAAGGGGAGTACGCCGCGCCGGAGGACGCCGCTTACGCGCCGGAAGACTGCGTGTTCGAGGCTGAGGAGGCTCAGATACTGACTGACAGCCTGATAAAGGTGAACGTGACGGTATACAGGGACGAAGGGGAGGGCATGGAGTTCGACAGCGCGTTTTACACGTATTTCTCAGTGGAAAACGGTGCTTACAGGCTGAGCAAAGTGTTTTTCCCGGATTGATGACATGATGACATTATGAAAGGATACTGAAAATGGATTACGCAAAACTGTTTGACACCGTCTCGCCCGGCTTTTTTGAAAGAGAGGGCATAAAAAGTCTGCCGCCGGATGACGTGTGCGTTGAGCAGGTGATATGGCTTAAGGACTGGGATGAAAACCGCGCGCGGCTGTCCTGCCCGCAGGGTATTACTTTCGGGATATACTACGGCCCAATCAAGCCCCTTCATGAAGCGGTGGCTCAGGTGGACGAAGGGTGGGTACAGTACTTTTCCGAGGGCAGCAGGACGTTCTGCGCCTTTGAAGGGGACAGGATAGTCAGCTTCTGCAACGTGGACAGCATGTGCGAGTTCGGAGGCCTGCGTGTGGCGGGCCCGGGCTGCGTGGGCACGGTCCCGGAATGCAGAAAACTGGGGATAGGTCTCAAAATGGTGCAGAAGGCCACCGCGCTGCTTAAGGAAGAGGGCTGCTACATCTCCTGGATCCACTACACCCACCTTGAAAACTGGTATGCCCGCCTGGGCTACAGTACGGTGGTAAGGTGGAACAGCCGGGGCATTGTCTGGGCTGCCCGGGATGACAGATAAAGCTGATGAGGACGATACTCATCTGGGGCGCGGGGCGCATCGGACGCGGCTTCGTGGGGGATATCTTCAGGGAGGCGCAGGGTTTTTCCACGGTCTACGCGGACATAGACCGTGAGCTGAACGACGCGCTTGACCGGGCGCAGACATACACAGTGGCCAAGGCCACCCGTGAGGGCATAAAGCGCACGCGGGTGAGTGGGTTCAAGGCAGTGCATACTTCAGATGAAAAGGCGCTGTCGGAACTGTTTGCCCGGGAAGAACTGCTGCTGGATATTGCCGTGCACGAGCCAAAGCTGGTCCAGGTGGCCGACATGCTTGCGCCCATGTTTGAACGCAGGGCGCGCGCCGGACTTCCCATGGACGTGATGATGAACGTGAACATGGCGCGGCCGGACGCGTGTTTCAGCCGGCTTATGCGGGAAAGGCTCAGCCCCGCCGCGCGTGTCTTCTTTGAGGCGAATGTGGGAGTGACAGGCATATTCGCCATGTGCATCTCGCCGCCTGCTCCCGACTGGCTCAAATCGGAAGACCCTCTCGCCCTGTGGAACAACGGCTGGGAGACCCAGACCATAAGCCGCACAGCTTTAAAATGTCCCCCGCCAAATGCCCCACGCCTGCTTTTAACGGATGACATAGAGAGGGAGGAGACACGCAAGCTCTATACGCTCAATATGGCTCACGCGCTGCTCAGCTATCTTGGGCTGCCAAAGGGCTTAAAGACCTCGCTGGAGGCGGTGCGCGAGCCTGAACTCAGGAAGATACTTGAAGGCGCGCTCAGGGAGAGCAGCCGGGGACTTGAGTGGAGGTACGGATTTAGCGAAGCCGAGATGGCTGTATGGCGGGAGAAGATAATCGGTCTGCTGGAAAACCCGTACATAGAGGACGGGCTCCAGAGGCTGGGCGTGGACACCCGGCGCAAGCTGAGCGCCAATGACAGACTGGTGGGGCCCGCCGGGCTGTGCCTCGGCGCGGGAATGGAACCGTCTAACCTGATCAGGGCCATACGCGCGGGATTCGAGTACGAGAATCCCGACGAGGGCACGCGCGAGGTCCGTGAATACTATACAAAGAATGGTCTGGCCGCATCCGTAAAAAAATACTGCGCCCTGACCCCTTCCGACGGGCTTTACGGGCGCATAATCTCGGAATAAGCGTTTTTTATTTCTTTGCGGGCGGGTACTCGTTGCACAGGAGGCGATACGGGGGCTCGTCCTCCTCTATTTTTGGGAAGCGTCCCACAGGGGGATTGAAGCGGTTGTCGCTGGTGTCGTCGTTGCACTGGCTGACCTCTCCCAAAAGAACGCTTCCGGTGCCTTTTTCCACCTCGAAATCGTGATACAGCCCCCGGGTGACGGAGATGCTCTCCCCGGGAGAAAGGCGTACCTGCGTGCCGGCGGACACCGTTGCCGTGCGGGCGTCGATATGCACCGTCACGTCGCCGGCCAGGTCGATGCCTTCGTCAGGAAGGCTGTTATACACCCTTATGAGCACATTCCCGCCGCCCCGGTTGATTATGTCCTCCATTTTAAACCAATGGAAGTGGTTGGGACAGGTCTGGCCCTCTTTGAGGTACAGCAGCTTTTCGGCGTAGGGTTTGGGGTATTTATCCGGCATGGCGCGCTGGCCGTTGCGCAGGGTGATGAGCGAGAAGCCCACCCGGTCAAAATCGCCGGAACCGAAATCGGTTATATCCCAGCCCAGCATACACTCGCGCACTTCGTCGTATTCATGCCCCAGACTTTGCCATTGCTTGGGGGTATAATTGCAGAAAGGAGGGAGAAAGCAGCTGTATTTGCGGCACGCCGCCTCCATTTCCCTGAGGGCGCGGTTGATCTCGGACCTTTTCATAAGACAGTCTCCTTCTTAGATCGTTCAGGGCAGCTTTTTGCGGGGGAAGGTGTTCATTATCCTGCAGACCGACTCGAAATCCAACATGCCGGCCACGGCGTTTTCGCTGAACAGGCTGCACGCGGCCGCGGCGGAAGCGAATTCTAGCATCTGCCTGTCGTCCATGCCCCGGTAAATGCCCAGCAGTGCGCCCGCACAGAAGGCATCTCCCGCCCCGACGCTGCCCTTTATCATTTCTTCAGGAATGTCCAGAGAGGGACAAACGGTAAACCCGCCCTCGCGGCTCAAGCACAGCCCCGCTTCGGGAGCGTGCACGATGACCTTTTTGGCTGAGCCGGCCCCGAGCGTGCGCTCCATTGCGTCCCAGATGGCGGAAATGTCGAGCTGGCCGTTCGCACCGCGCGGCTGAGCGCCCCACACCTGGCAGCATTCCAGCTCGTTGGCAATAAAGTAGTCGCAGTACTTGAGCGCGGGGAGCACGGTCCGGGCGAACTTGCCTGAGCTGTCGGACACTATGTCAACGCTGGTAAGTATGCCCCGCGCCTGCACTTCCTTAAGGAACCTTGCCATGACCGTGCCGTATTCGGGATCGGGTGCGTCGAAACTGTCCAGCAGCAGTATATAGCCGATGTGCAGCATGCGGCATGAAAGGCTGTCCAGGTCTATCTGGCTGGGCGAGAACAGCGCGTTGGCTCCGCGGGCGTGGAAAAACGTGCGCTCTCCGCCGGGCAGGCTCATCACGTCGCTGAAGCTGGTAAGGGAGTCGGGAGAGACCAGTATCCCGCCCGTATCCACGCCTTTTTTCTCAAGCTCGGACAGTATGAACCGTCCGTATTCGTCGTTCCCAACGCGGCCCAGTCCGCTGACGGGCAGGTCCGGGTCCAGCGTCTTTAAGTCTATGCCCACGTTGGGCACGCAGCCGCCCACAGCCAGGGACACGCTTTTGATGTTTGACAGCATGCCCACGCCGGGGTAGGCGTCTATACTTTTCACTACGTCGGCCACAATGTTTCCGGCGACGCAGATGCCACTGCGCTCAGGATATCCAGCCGAAGGCGCCATACTCATCATCTCCATCAGTTCTGTGCACTGATTATAACAGATTAAGCCGGCTTTTTCCACCAAAAACATTACAGAATATCCGCTTTGAACAAATATTCCTGCACGATCAGGCCTGTTTTGCAAGTTCTCTAATTTGTTTATTCATCGGCGCTTGACAAATACATCCGCGTCTGCTAAAAGTTTAGTTCGTTAAGAGGGATGGATGATACGGTCAGGAACACGGCTGTTTTCCTCCTCCCCGACAATATTTTATAGAAGGAGAGTTTTCACATGAAGAAGATCTTAGCTCTGGTACTTGCTCTGATCATGTGCCTCGGCTGCGTGGCCATGGCTGAAATGGTCGGCGTTTCCATGCCCACCCAGGACCTGCAGCGCTGGGTCCAGGACGGCGAGAACATGCAGAAGGAACTTGAAGACAACGGCTACGAGGTCATGCTGACCTACGCCGCCAACAACGTGGCCCAGCAGATCGCGGACATCGAGAACATGATCACCAAGGGCTGCAAAGTGCTGGTCATTGCTTCCATCGACGGCGGCTCCCTGGGCGCGGTGCTGAAGACCGCCAAGGAGAACGGCGTAATGGTCGTGGCTTATGACCGTCTGCTCATGGACACCGATGCCGTGGACTACTACGCCACCTTCGACAACTACAAGGTCGGCAACATCCAGGCTCAGTTCATCATCGAGAAGCTCGAGCTCGAGACCACCGACAAGACCTACCGCATGGAAGTGTTCGCCGGTTCTCCCGATGACAACAACGCCCGCTTCTTCTACGGCGGCGCCATGGATATGCTCAAGCCCTACATCGAGGCGGGCAAGCTGGTCGTGACCTCCGGTCAGTCCGACTTTGAGACATGCGCCATCCTGGGCTGGGGCACTCCCGACGCTCAGACCCGTATGGACAACCTGCTGGCTGCCTACTACACCGACGGCACCTTCCCGGATCTGGTGCTCAGCCCCAACGACTCTCTGGCCATGGGTATCGCCAACTCCCTCGAGCAGGCGGGCTGCCCCATCGAGAACTTCCCGGTGATCACTGGTCAGGACTGCGACAAGGCCAACATGAAGAACATCATCGCCGGCAAGCAGAGCATGTCCGTGTTCAAGGATACCCGCACCCTCGCCGCTCAGGTCGTTGAGATGGTCAACGCCTACCTGCTGGGCGAAGAAGTGCCGGTAAACGACATTGGCACCTATGACAACAATGTGAAGGTCGTTCCTTCCTTCCTGTGCGATCCTGTGTTCGCCGACATCAACAACTACGTTGAGCTGCTGCTCGAGTCCGGCTACTACACCGAGGACGATCTCAAGTAAATCCCAAGCCGCGGAAGGTGAGTCTTTCCTCTTTAGTGAAAGGGCGGGCCAAACCGCCCTTTCATCGTATTTCTTTCGTTTATCCGACAGAAGGGACTGATCCTATGAATCTTTTGGAAATGCGGGGCATTACCAAGACGTTCCCGGGCGTTAAGGCGCTGGACAACGTGAACCTTCAGGTGGAGAACGGCGAGATCCACGCGCTGGTGGGCGAAAACGGCGCGGGCAAGTCCACCCTTATGAAGGTGCTCAGCGGAATCCATCCTTACGGCACATACGAAGGCGATATCCTGTACGACGGCGAGGAGTGCCGTTTCCAGGAGATCCGCGATTCCGAAAGCAAGGGCATCGTTATAATCCACCAGGAACTGGCGCTGGTGCCGTACCTCACTATCGCGGAAAACATGTTCCTGGGCAACGAACAGAAAAAGAACAAGGGCGTGATCGACTGGGACGCTACCTACGAAAACGCCGTCAAGTTCATGCGCATAGTGGGACTTGAGGATTCCCCCCGGGAGCTGATAAAGAATATCGGAACCGGCAAGCAGCAGCTGGTCGAGATCGCAAAGGCGCTGGCCAAAAACGTGCGTTTGCTGATACTTGACGAACCCACGTCATCCCTGACCGAGTCGGACAGCAAGAACCTGCTGGACCTGCTCCTGCTGCTTAAGGAAACAAGGCACATCACTTCGATAATAATCTCACATAAACTGAACGAGATCGCTTACGTGGCGGACCACATAACCGTTATCCGCGACGGTAAGACCATAGAGACGCTGGACAAGAAGACCGACGATTTCTCCGAGGCGCGCATAATAAAGGGCATGGTGGGCCGCGAGATGACCAACCGCTTCCCCAAGCGCGAGGGAGTAAAGATCGGGCCTGTGTCGTTCGAGATCAAGAATTGGACGGTACATCATCCGCTGTATCCGGAACGCAAGGTGGTGGACAACGTGTCCATCAATCTGCGCAAAGGCGAGGTCGTGGGTATAGCCGGGCTGATAGGCGCGGGGCGCACTGAGCTGTGCCAGAGCGTGTTCGGCAGGGCGTACGGCACTCATATCAGCGGGCAGCTGTTCAAAGACGGAAAGGAAATTCGCCTGAACACCGTGTCTGACGCGGTGGAAGCAGGCTTGGCATATGTCACCGAGGACCGCAAAGGCGACGGGCTGGTGCTGACCAACTCCATAAAGCACAACATCACCCTGTCGCGCCTGGGATTCGTGAGCGAGAAAGGCGTGCTGAACGCCGACCTGGAATATGCGAAAGCTCAGGAATACCGCCAGAAACTGGGCATAAAGGCGCCATCGGTGGAACAGTTCGTAAACAACCTGTCCGGCGGCAACCAGCAGAAAGTGCTGGTGGCCAAGTGGATGTACGCTGAGCCGGACATAATGATGCTGGACGAACCTACGCGCGGCATAGACGTGGGCGCCAAATACGAGATCTATTGCATAATCAACGATATGGCGGCGGAAGGCAAGACCATACTCATGGTCTCATCCGAGCTGCCTGAACTGCTGGGCATGTGCGACCGCATATACGTGATGTGCGAAGGCAAGCTGATAGGGGAGCTTCCGGTGGAGCGGGCCAATCAGGAAGTCATCATGCAGATGATCATGGAAGCCAGCAAATCCAACATCGGCACCGAAGCCGAATGAGATTTTCAACTGCGAAAGAAGGAATTGAACCATGAAGAACGGCGCTAAGATCGGGATGATTCTTCTGTTGGCAGTGGCGATCGCGCTGTCTGTATTCGGAGCGCTGGGGCTCAGTTACGAACGCGAGGAGCGCGCCGCCCAGAAATCTCCTTATGAGGAATACCTGGAGAAGGTCAGGAAGTACGACGCAGAAGCCCAGTGCTACCTCGCGGCGGGCGAGAAGTCCCTGGCCAACATTGACGCGTACATTGCCCAGCTGGAAAAGGACCAGGCCGCGTTCCAGGCGGCGGGCGGAGACCCCGCCGTGGTGGACAGCTTCCTTAACGAAGCCCGCGCCCAGAGGGCGGAAGCAGCCGACAAGCACTTTAAGACCATAAGCGACAAGTGCGCGGACATACAGTCCTACGAGGGCCGCAGCGAGGACGACGCCGAAGCTATCGAGCAGGCCAACAGCAACCTGCCCAAGGTGAGCAACCAGGTGAAGGCGGCGCTAAAGAAGATCACCAAGATCACGGACACCGAGAGCAAGCAGAGCTGCGAAACGGTAGTCTTCAAGCAGTTCGACAAGGCCCGGGCGGCGATAAAGGAAGCCTGTGAAAAGAACGGGCTCACGCTGGCGCTTGACGAGTTCGCCCTGGAAGCCAAGTCCGTGGACGTGCTGAACGCGGAGCTTGCTAAGGTTGAGGAGGCCGAGAACCTGCTCAAGGCAGAAGAGGCCGAGGAGATCAAACGCATAGAGGATCTGAACAAAGGCTTCAAGGGCTTTTTAAAAAGCAACTGGGACTACATGTTCTGGCTGGGGGGCCTGGCGCTGGTGATCGCCGTGCTGTGTTTCCTGGGCTGGTTCAGGCCTGAACTGCTCAAGCAGATCGGCAAGAAGGCCAACAAGAGCATGATGCTTATCGCCCTGGTGGCGATAACCCTGTTCTTCTTCGTGACCACCCGCTACTCCAACCTGACTCCCGCCAACGTCTACAACGTAATCAACCAGTACTCATACATAATCATACTGGCCACCGGTATGCTTCTGTGTATCGTGTCCAGCGCCAACATAGACCTGAGCGTCGGCCGCGTGATGGGCTTTATCGGCGCCGTGGCCGCCAAGCTCATAATCGACGGGCGCATGCCGGTGTGGTTCAGCATGCTGGTGTGCCTGCTGCTGGGCATACTGATCGGCGCGTGGCAAGGCTTCTGGATCGCCTACGTCAAGATCCCTGCATTCGTAGTCACTCTGGCGGGCCAGCTCACATTCTACGGCCTGACGATGGTGCTTCTGAAGGGCGAGACCAAGGCGCCATTCCCAGATTCGTTCAACAACGTGTTCGGCGCGGCCATACCGGACTATATCGGCGAATTGCTGAATATTAATCTGGGCCTTAACTTTACCACCATGCTGATAGGCATCATAGTGGTGCTGGTGTTCCTGTTCGTGCAGATCAAGAACAGGGCGCAGCGCGTTTCCAAGGGTTACAGCGTGGATCCTCTGGGCACGATGCTGTTCAAGTGCGTGGCGATCTCAGCGGTGCTGCTGTGGCTGTTCTACTCCCTGGCCAAGTACAAGGGCATGCCCACGGTGCTGATCACCGTGTCGCTGGTGCTGCTCATCTACACCTTCATCACCAGCAGGATGGTCATCGGGCGCCACCTGTACGCCATGGGCGGCAACGTGAACGCGGCGCGCCTGTCGGGCGTCAAGACTCAGCGGATGCTGTTCCTCACATATGTGAACATGGGCTTCCTGGCCGCTCTGGCCGGACTGGCCTTTACCGTGCGCGCCAACTCCTCCTTCCCCAGCGCGGGGCAGGGCGAGGAGCTTAACGCCATAGCGGCCTGCTACATCGGCGGCGCTTCCGCTTACGGCGGAGTAGGCACCGTGGGCGGCGCGCTGGTTGGCGCGCTCACCATGGGCATGATCAAAAACGGCATGTCAATAATGGGCATGCAGCAGTCCGTGCAGCAGGTGGTGCTGGGCCTGGTTCTGCTGGCCGCCGTGGTCATCGACATAGTGTCCAAGTCCAACGGCACGTCCCTGTCCTTCCTGTCCGGCCTGCGGGGGAAGGGCAAGAAAGCGGCACACGTTTCCGAGCAGAAGACCTGAGATTAATAAAGCATCCAGCGCCGTTCTCCGTGAGGGAGGGCGGCGCTGTTTCATGTACGGACGTTTTTAAACGGGCAAAGCGGGTGCGTCGTGCGTTAAATGCGTCATGAAAAAACAAACCGGCAGGAAAACAGAAAAAAGCTTCTTGAAAGAGTAAAAACATGATGTTATACTATAAAATAAAGTCAAAGGCGCTGTTTTCTGCTCGAAAAAGCGGGAAATAAAGCTTTGCCGCGAAGGAGAAAGCTGCCCGGCACGGACATGTTTGCGAGGTGTGTGTTCCGGCAGCGTATGGGAGGAAACCTGCTCATGAAAAAACTCGTACTCTTGCTCACTGCTCTGGCGCTCAGGCTCCTCAACGGGATGACGGACAGTCTGGAGTACTCGCAGACGGATGAAAAAACGCTCGGCAACGAGCTTAAGCTGGAGGTCAGCAGGGCGTAAGCCGCTGTATTGCCCGGTGGGGCTTCAAACCGGAAAGATTTGTAAAAATTGTTTTTTCACTTGAATAATTGACAAGGCTGTGTTATTATATCAAGTGCGCATCCTTGCTCTGCCGGGAAAGGCAGGGCCGCATAGTCCAAAAGGAGGATATTTAATGAACAAGTACGAAGTCATGTACGTCGTTGATGCCGCGCTTGAGGATCAGGCAAGGCAGGACGTGATCAGCCGCTTCAACTCTGTCGTCGAGAACAACGGCGGCAAGGTGGAGCGCGTGGACGAGTGGGGCAAGCGCCGTCTGGCGTACCCCGTCAACTACAAGACCGAGGGCTACTATGTGCTTATGTACATGTCCGCCCCCAGCGAGCTGCCCCGCGAGCTTGAGCGCAATTTCAAGATCTCCGACGCGTGCATCCGCTACCTCATCACCCGCCTGGAAGGCGAGATCCCTGCCAAGCGTGAGCCGCTGAAGCCCTACGCCGCCAGAGAAGCCGCTGCCGCCGGTGAAGAAGCTGAGGAAGCTCCCGCCAGGGAAGCTGAGGCTCCCGCCCCCGCCGCCGAAGAAGCGCCCGCGCAGGAAGCCCCCGCTGAAGAGGCCGCCAGCGACGTGACCGAGGAATCCCAGACCGAGATCGAATAATCAGGATATACGAAGTCATTTGAAAGCAGGTAGATTATGAATAAGGTTATACTCGTCGGCAATCTCACCAGGGATCCGGAACCTTATACCACCCAGGGCGGCGTGAACAGGTGCAATTTCACCATCGCCGTACAGCGCAGGTTTGCTAACCAGCAGGGTGTGCGGGAAGCGGATTTCATTCCGTGCGTCGCGTGGAGAGCCCAGGCGGATTTCATTACCCGGTATTTTACCAAGGGCAAGAAGATCGGCGTTGTAGGCACCTTGCAGACCCGTTCCTATGATGCGCAGGACGGGACCAAGCGCTACGTGACCGAGGTCGTGGTGGATGAAGCGGAATTTGTGACCCCGATGGGAGAGGGCGAAAGGCGCGAGAACGCTGAACCGTATCCTCGCAGCGATGCCGGAGCTGCCGCGCCCGCGCAGCAGCCGTCCCAGATGGAAGAAGCGGACGACGACGAGCTGCCGTTTTAATAATACGCCGCATTAGCGCAAAACCCCCGGGGTTTTGGGGCACTTTATCCGGCCTTGGATGAAGGCCGGAGCAGGGAGAAAAGCTCCCGCGCCGAGTGTCAGTTTTTACAAGTATTAGGAGGAAGATTATGTCAGAAGACAGAGCCGATCGTATGGCCCGCCGCCCCCGCGGCCACAAGCCCCGCAGGAAGGTATGCACCTTCTGCGTTGACAAGATCCAGCATATCGATTACAAAGATATCATCAGGCTGCGCAAGTTCACTTCCGAGCGCGGCAAGATCCTGCCCCGCCGCATGACGGGCGTATGCGCCGAGCATCAGCGCCAGCTCTCCACCGCCATCAAGCGCGCCAGAGCCATCGCGCTGCTGCCCTACAGCCAGGACTAAACGCTTTGGGCGGGGGATGAGTTCCCCCGCCCCGTTTTTTTACAGAGGCAGTATTAGAGTTGTGCTATTTCCGAAAGCGGCACAGGAGGTAACGAAATGAAGCTTCAGACCCGGGGACGATACTTTGTGCTGGACAATGGGCCATTTTTCTGGCTGGGAGACACCGCCTGGCTGATGTTCAGCCGCTTAAGCCGCGAGGAAGCGTCGGTGTATCTAAAAAACCGCGCCGAAAAGGGCTATAATGTTATTCAGGCCACACTGGTGCACAGCGCCAATTACGCGACGCTGGACGGCAAAAGGGCGCTTGCGGACGACGACTTTGCCCGTCCGGCCAAAGAAGGCTACTGGGAGCACGTGCTGAGCATAGTGCGCGAGGCGGCGGGACTGGGCATGTTCATGGCGCTGCTGCCCTCGTGGGGGAGCTTTGCCAAGAACGGCCAGCTGAATATGGAAAACGCTCCGGGATATGTGCGCTTTCTGGCACAGACCTTCGGCGGGGAAGAGAACGTCATCTGGCTGCTGGGGGGCGACGTGAGAGGCGACGCGGCTAAGGACGTGTTCGAAATGATGGGGAACGAGTTCAAACGCCTGTGTTCCGGCCACTTGGTAGGCTACCATCCCTTCGGCCGCTGCGATTCATCCATGTGGTTCAACGGGAGCTCCTGGCTTGACTTCAATATGTTCCAGAGCGGCCACAGGGATTATACCCAGCAGTACCTCGGCGCGTGGGACGACAACGACGTGTTCTACGGTGAAGACAACTATAAGTACGTGCTCAACGACCTGAAGAGCTGCCCCGACATGCCCACGCTGGACGGCGAGCCCGGGTATGAGCTGATACCTCACGGCCTGCACGATCCTTCACAGCCCCGCTGGCTGGCTTACGACGTGAGGCGTTACGCCTGGTGGAGCGTGCTGACCGGCGCGGCGGGGCATACCTACGGCGACAACTCCATCATGCAGTTTTACAAGCCGCAGTTCAAGGGCTCGTACGGCCCTGTGAACACCTGGGACGAGGCGCTGCACGACCCGGGCAGCGGACAAATGCGGCACTTGAAGCGGCTGATGCTTGACTATGATTTTGCTTCCGGCCGCGAGGCTTCGGAATACATAGCCGAAAACGGAGAAAAGCATTTCCACAAGGCCGCCCTGCTGACCTCAAAGGGTTTTATCGCCTTTTCGCCGGAGGGTGAGGACATAAGGGTCAACACGGCCGCGCTTCCGTTTGAGCAGCCGGTGTGCAGCCTGTTCGATCCCGTCAGCGGCGTGAAAAGCTTCGCGGGACATCTGGAAAAGGGAGCGGACGTCAAAATCGCGTTCCCCGACCGGAGGGACGGCACCCGCGACTGGGGTATCATTATAGAAGAGCTGTAGGATCTCAGCTTTCAGCTTCCACGCTCCGGCACAGACGTACCCGGACAGACAATGTATTAAAGGGAGTCATTGACTGGGAAAGCCAAAGCGCCTGACGCGGCGATACGTTATCCGTTTTTCGCGGGGGTGACGCTAAGCGCGCTTCCCGCCGAAAAAATCATAATACTGTTTTGCTCATCAAAAACCCGGAAGCATATCCGCTTCCGGGTTTTGCCGCGATCATGGAGTCTAAATCATGAATTTCAGATTCAGCTGCTGCTTCAGTGAAGGGGTCTGGACTGTGAACAGCAGGCGGTACAGACTGTCACGTTCCCAGGCGGCCTTCAGCCGGCTGTCGGTAAGGGGGACCTCTTCACACGTCACTGAGAACACCGACGGGTCAAACACAATGCTCAGCAGAGCGTTTTTGCCCCTAAGCTGTGCCTGGCCGGGAGCGATGCGGGGTTCATAGGCGCACATTACAGGCAGGGTCACGGCCTCTTCCTCGCTGAGCGCGACCTCATCCGTAATGCTGATCTCACCCGCGTCTCTGTCCAGCGTGATGCGGCGCTGATAGCTGTCTATGGGAGCGAAATCCCCGTACGCCTTGGAAATATCAAGGGAGAAGCAGGCCCTTACACCGTCATCGGTGAAGGACGCGCCTTCCGCGCGGCAAGCCGCGCCGGGCAGTTGGTGCCTTTCGCCGATTATTGCGGTGTTGTGGTAACGGCTCTGCATGGTCCAGATCTCATAGCGGGCAGAGGAGAAGGTCTCCCTCCGGTAGGTGCCTACGCCCGCGTCAACTATGAAGGGTTCGCCGTTGACATAAATAATGTACGAGCCGATATCATTGTGGTTATGGCTTTCGGCGTTGTGGCCGCCCTTCGCGGCCAGGTACAGCCCGCTCCCATTTGCGTTCTGACGGGCAACGGCAACCTGAGTGCCGGAGAAATAGTGGCTCAGAGGCTTGTCCTCACCCTTTGAGGTGAGCCCGGAGCGCATGAAGCTCACGCAGTCCACCAGGCGGCGGTAAATGCTGTCGTAGCCGGCGGAGTAGGGCAGCGCCGCCCAGGAATTGGCGAGCAGGTATTCCGCGTGAGCCTTAAGGGCATCCTGACCCATTTTCTGCGCGGCGCGGCGCAGCAGCATGGCGTCGGGCCGCACGCGGCAGCCGCAGTCCGCGAAATTGATGTAGTAATCCCGATCGATGTGGGCGTACATTATGTAAGACGCCATGTTGGCGATGAGAGGGCTGTTCCAGAGCACGGCGTGCCCCTGAGTGGCGTTGTCCAGTATTTCGAGGCAGTCAAGCAGGGATGCTCCGGCCTTGTCGAAATAGCCCGCGCCCTCGTCACAGCCGCCGTCCAGGGAGTAGGTAGCCAAAAACGCGTCCAGTCCCTTAGCGATGAGCCGGATGAGCGCCTCACGCCTTGAGTCGTCATCGACATTGAGCAGAGTCACAGCCAGCAGGTTTGAGTAGATCCAGCTGGTCCAGTTGTTGAGACTGCGGCCCTCGTTGAAGCCTGTCCAGTACATTTCCGGACGGGCGACGTACACGTCCAATATCCGGTCGGAGACTTCCCATTCCAGGCGGGAGACGACTTCGGCCTTAAGCCGGCAGCCCAGCAGGTAGTTTGTCCAGCTCAGCACGCTGGCGGTCTCCGCGGCGAACAAGTCGATATAGTTCCTGGCCAGACCCGGGTCCGCAAGGAACCTGACCCTGCCGTCGCCCGAGGGGTTCTGGTACAAATGCGCGGGCACTACCCAGGTGGTCTCCTCGCAGATCGCCCAGATGAGATCCTCGATGTCGGGAATATAGCGGCCTGTGTTTTCAAGGCATTCGCACATGCACAGGGCAAACAGGCGCCTGCGCCGCTCGAAGTATGCCTTTTCGAACATCTGGCGGTCACCGCTGACACAGTATTCCGCGTACATGCGGGCAGTAAGCAGGGGGATCGGACTGCCAACCAGCGCCTGCGCCTGACCTGCGTAGTACGCTTTGGTCTCAGGGTCCAGATTGTCCCACACGTCGCGTTCGTCTATGCGGGGCAGAGGGTGGAAGGCCTTCCTTGAAAGCAAAAAGCCTCCGTCCAGTGCAAGATCAACTTCTTCGAGCAGCATATTATACGTCCTTCCTGTACAGCAGGTCGAAATCCGCGGGGAGAGAAAGCGGCACCCAGAACGCGCCGTAGCTCTGGGAATTGCCTACCAGCACGCCTTTATCATTCAGCACGGAGTATTCTATCAGACTCTGTGGCAGCACCTCGCGCACGTAGGGAGCGACGCGGCTGTCCGCGCTTTCGCTGTAGCAATCAAGCGCCAGCAGCTGCTTTTCGCCTTCCCGCTCCCGGCAGGCGATCAGCGCCACGATGTGCCCCACACGCAGGTTGCACAGCGCTGCGCCTCCGCCCAAAATGCAGTCCCACAGCCTGCCGTGATCGTTCTGGTGTCCGTCCAGCCGGTATTCGAAATTATATTTGTCGCACAGGCCCTTTTCCTGCATGGCTCTGAGCAGCACAGGACGGTCGGTGCCGTCCTCGCCACGGGCGCCGTTAGCCAGGGCGAAATCCGCCAGCGCCTCCGGACGCACGCGTTCGCCGCTGAAAAACTCGATCACTTCACATGTGGAAAAGATGCCGCAGCCGCTGTTTTTCAGGTTTCCGTCTTGGCTGTCGGCGGGGTGGGGGTAGGGGTGCTCTGCCCACAGCAGAGAACGCTGGTTGTAAAGCTTGAGCTCCCGGCCGCAGAAGGGGATCAGTACGCCTTTGCCGGTGACGTCCGCGCGCAGCTCAGCGACCATGTCCAGCCGCTTCTGGTGGCGGCCACCGTCAAAAGGAGTGGAAAGGAAGGTGTCGATCAGAAGCCTGGCAAGTCCGATGCCAACCACGTCCGCCCCTATGGAAATGACGTTTGCGTTGTTGTGGCAGCGGGTCATGCGGGCGGTGTACACGTCCGAGCAGTTCACGGCGCGGATGCCGTCGATCTGGTTTGCGGCCAGGGAAATGCCAAAACCCGTCCCGCACACGAGTATCGCCCTCTCGGCTTCGCCTGAAGTGACCGCCATGCAGGCTTTCTCGGCATAGACGGGATAATCCACGCTGTCTGCCGTGTAGGTGCCCACGTCGAACAGCTCGTGGCCCTGCTGAGCAAGGTATTCCATCAGCTGCCGCTTGAGCTCGAGCCCCCTGTGGTCGGAAGCCAGAACAAGCTTCATATGCCTTTCCTCCCTTATATATCTGCGCATATTATATGCCTGATGGCGCAGCATTTCAAGGGGCGCCGGATAAAACTTCAAAAATGCAGGAAAAAATGCAAAAATAAGATTTAACGCAAGCTCTTTGCCACATGCTTTGACAGGAAAAAACGGTCGAAGAGGGTTAAATTTCGGTTATTCAGGTAAATAATCAGTGAAAATAGCTTGACATGCTTGTATATGCTTGCTAAAATAAAAAACTGCGCTATTATGGAGATGAATCCGCAAAAGCGAGGGCAGGGCAAAAATGAATTTGAAGATTTTTCATAAAATTCATTTTTCCGGCTCAGAATTAACCCAAATATCACCATTCTTTCAGCAAGAAAGCAAATAACGCCGTAAGGAGTGATTTTAAGCATGGTGCATCCCGTCAAACAGGGCAAGCGCACAAGGATGAGCTTCGCGAGAGTCGAGGAAGCCCTGGCTGTACCGGATCTGATCGAGGTACAGAAAAACTCTTACCGCCATTTCCTTGAGGTGGGACTCAGGGAAGCGCTGGACGACGTGTCGCCCATAACGGACTATTCCGAGACCATCAAGCTGGAATTCGTGGACTACACGCTGGACAAGGAACCTAAAAACAGCGTGGAAAAGTGCAAGGAAAGAGATTGCACCTACGCCACCAAGCTTAACGTCAGGGTACGCCTGACGGTGAGGGAGACCGGCGAGATCAAGGAAAGCGACGTGTACATGGGGGACTTCCCCGTGATGACGGACTACGGCACATTCATCATAAACGGCGCTGAGCGCGTTATAGTGAGCCAGCTGGTTCGTTCCCCCGGCGTGTATTTTTCCAGCGAACGGGACAAAAACGGCCAGTTCCTGTTCTCCAGCCAGATCATACCCAACCGTGGCGCGTGGATCGAGTACGATACCGATTCCAACAACGTGGTGTACGCCCGTGTCGACAGGGCCAGGAAACTGCCTGCCACCGCGCTGTTAAGGGTAATGGGCGTTGAGAGCGACGCGGAGATAAGGGAGCTGCTGGGCAGCGACGAGCGTGTGGACGCCACCCTCACCAAGGACGTGGGCGAGGAAGCGGGAGACTCCTTCAAGTCCCGCCGCGATCAGGCGCTTATCGAGATCTACACCAAGATGCGCCCCGGCGAGCCGCCCTCTGTCGAAAGCGCCACTACGCTTATCAACAACACCTTCTTTGATCCCAAACGGTACGACCTTGCCCATGTGGGGCGCTATAAGTTCAACAAAAAGCTGGCGCTCGCCCGCCGTATAAGCGGCCGTGAAGCCGCCGAGGACATCGTGCATCCTTATACCGGTGAGGTCTTTGTAAAAGAAGGCGAGCTCATCAAGGACGACGTGGCCAAGCGTATACAGAACGCGGGCATAAACGCCGTCAAAGTGCTCAGCGACGGGCACGTTTTCAAGGTAGTGGGCAACAACTTCGCCTACCTGGACAGTTTCCTCAGGGATTACGACGCCGACCTGTTCGAGCAGTGGGACGAAAACGAGTATTCCCCCAGGGAGCGCGTGGATCTGGGCGTGCTTATCCCCCTGCTGGAGAAGGTAAAGAGCGAAGGCCTCAACATAAACGAGGAGCTTAAGGCCGCCAAGGACGACCTGGTGCCCCGTCACATAGTTAAGAGCGATGTGATCTCCTCCGTCAGCTACCAGTTCGGCCTGTTCTACGGCATAGGCGAAGTGGACGACATCGACCATCTGGGCAACCGCCGCCTGCGCAGCGTGGGCGAGCTGCTCCAGAACCAGATCCGAGTGGGCCTTGCCCGTCTGGAAAGGGTGATCCGCGAGCGCATGAGCATCCAGGACCTTGCCAGCGCCCGTCCGCAGGATCTTATCAACATCCGCCCCGTGACAGCGGTCATAAAGGAATTTTTCGGTTCCAGCCAGCTGAGCCAGTTCATGGACCAGCCTAACCCGCTGGCGGAGCTCACCCACAAGCGCAGGCTGTCGGCCCTGGGTCCGGGCGGCCTGAACCGCGACCGCGCCTCCTTCGCCGTCAGAGACGTGCACTACTCACACTACGGCCGCATCTGCCCCATAGAGACTCCCGAAGGTCCCAACATCGGCCTGATCGGCTCTCTGGCCACCTACGCCCGCATAAACGAGTACGGCTTTATCGAGGCGCCTTACCGCAGAGTTGACCGCGAAAAGGGCGTCGTGACCGACGAGATCGTGTATATGACCGCCGACGAAGAGGACAGGTTCGTGATCGCGCAGGCCAATGAGCCTCTGGACGAAGAAGGCCATTTCAAGAACAAGCGCGTGATCGTGCGCCGCAAGGAAGAGATAATCGAAGTGGAGAACAACCGCGTGGATTATATCGACGTGTCTCCCCGCCAGCTTATCTCCATCGCCACCGGCATGATCCCCTTCCTTGAGAACGACGACGCTAACCGCGCACTGATGGGCTCCAACATGCAGCGCCAGGGCGTGCCGCTGTTAAAGCCCGAAGCGCCCTACGTGGGCACTGGCATCGAGTACAAGGCCGCCTGCGACTCCGGCGTGGTGCTTCTGAGCAAGCACGACGGCACCGTTTCCCGCGTCAGCGCGGACGAGATCCGCATAACTGACGGTGACGGGCAGGAGTTCACTTACCGTTTGAGCAAGTTCGCCCGTTCCAACCAGGGCACCTGCATCAACATGCATCCCGTGGTGTACGAGGGCGACCAGGTGAAGGTGGGCCAGGTTCTGGCGGACGGCCCCTCTACCGATGAGGGAGAGATCGCGCTGGGCCGCAACGTGCTCATCGGCTTTATGACCTGGGAAGGCTACAATTACGAGGACGCCGTGCTGATCAACGAGCGTCTGGTCAAGGACGACGTTTACACCTCCATCCACATTGAGGAATACGAAAGCGAAGCCCGCGACACCAAGCTGGGCAGCGAGGAGATCACCCGCGACGTACCAGGCGTGGGCGAGGACGCGCTCAAGGATCTGGATGACCGGGGCATAATCAGGATCGGCGCCGAGGTGCGCGCCAACGATATCCTGGTAGGCAAGGTCACTCCCAAGGGCGAGACCGAGCTGACTGCCGAGGAAAGGCTGTTAAGAGCCATTTTCGGCGACAAAGCCAAAGAGGTCAGGGACACCTCACTGCGCCTGCCTCACGGCGAATTCGGTATCGTGGTGGACGTAAAGATATTCACCCGCGAGAATCACGACGAACTGAGCCCCGGCGTGAACCGCATGGTACGCGTATACATCGCTCAGAAGCGCAAGATCTCCGTGGGCGACAAGATGGCGGGCCGCCACGGCAACAAGGGCGTTGTTTCCCGCATACTCCCCGAGGCGGACATGCCCTTCCTGGCAGACGGCACTCCTTTGGACATAGTGCTCAATCCCCTGGGCGTGCCTTCCCGAATGAACATCGGTCAGGTGCTGGAAGTGCATCTTGGCCTCGCGGCGCGCGCGCTGGGCTGGCATGTGGCAACTCCCGTGTTTGACGGCGCTACCAGCGAGGACATCCACGAGGCGCTCACCCAGGCCAGCCGCCTGCCCCAGGGACCCCTGTTCGACGACAAGGGCCGTCCGGCCATCCAGTTTGACCGCATCGGCATAAATCCCGAGGGCAAGCTCTGGGTGTATGACGGCAGGACCGGCAACCGTTTCGACAATCCGGTCACCGTGGGCTATATGTACATGCTCAAGCTGCACCACCTGGTGGATGACAAGATCCACGCCCGCTCTACCGGCCCCTACTCTCTGGTCACCCAGCAGCCTCTGGGCGGCAAGGCCCAGTTCGGCGGCCAGCGTTTCGGCGAGATGGAAGTCTGGGCGCTGGAAGCTTACGGCGCCAGCCATGTGCTGCAGGAGATCCTGACCGTAAAGAGCGACGACGTGGTGGGCCGCGTAAAGACCTACGAGGCCATAGTGAAGGGCGAGAACATTCCCGAGCCCGGCGTGCCGGAGAGCTTCAAGGTGCTCATCAAGGAACTGCAGAGCCTGTCCCTGGACATCAAGGTGCTCAACGACGCGAAGGAAGAGATCATCTTGAGAGAGCTGGAAGACGAGGATCTGGCGCCCGACAGCGAGTTCAAGCAGGAGCTGACCAAGACCCTGCCGCCGCCCGCGGAGGGTGAAGAGGATTCGCCCGACGACTTCGACTTTGACTCCATCGACAACCTCACCGACGGTCTGGACGACATCGACAGTCTGGACAGCTTGGGCGAGATCGAAGATATCGACGACATAGACGAGGATGATGAGGAGCCCGACGCGGACGAACTGGACGACATCGAGCTTGAGGGCCTTGAGGATATAGGCGAGGACCTTGACGACCTCGGCAGCGACGACTTCGACACGTTTGAATAAGCCTGCGGCACAGGAAGGGAGAGAACGGAATTGTTTGAACTGACAAATCTTGATTCCATACAGATAGGTCTGGCTTCCCCTGAAAAGATCAGGCAATGGTCTTACGGCGAGGTCACCAAGGCCGAAACCATAAATTACCGCACCCTTAAGCCAGAGCGCGACGGCCTGTTCTGCGAGCGTATTTTCGGGCCCACCAAGGACTGGGAATGCAACTGCGGCAAGTACAAGCGCGTGCGCTACAAAGGCGTGGTGTGCGACAAGTGCGGCGTGGAGGTCACCAAGTCCAAGGTGCGCCGCGAGAGGATGGGTCACATCGAGCTGGCTGCCCCGGTAAGCCATATCTGGTACTTCAAGGGCATACCCAGCCGCATGGGTACGCTGCTCAAAATGACTCCCCGGGCTATGGAGCAGGTGCTGTATTATGCCAGCTACATAGTGCTTGATCCCGGCAACACCGGGCTTGACAAGCACCAGCTGCTCACCGAGAGCGAATATCAGGACAAAAAGCACCAGTTCGGCGAGGACGCTTTCCGCGTCGGCATAGGCGCCGAGGCGATCCGCGAAATGCTTAGGGAGATCGACCTTGACCAGCTGTCCGAGGAGCTCCACGCGGAGTTCGACCAGATGGTGGCCAGGGCCAATGCCCGTGAAGCCGACGGCAGGCGCCGCGCCTCCTCCAAGGAGACCGAGAGCCAGAAAAAGCAGCAGCTGATGAAGCGGCTTGAGGTGGTGGAAGCATTCCGCCAGAGCGGCAACAAGCCCGAGTGGATGGTGCTGGACGTGCTGCCCGTGATCCCTCCGGAGCTGCGCCCCATGGTGCAGCTGGACGGCGGCAGGTTCGCTACCGCTGACCTTAACGATCTGTACCGCAGGGTCATCAACCGTAACGACCGCCTTAAGAGGATGCTTGCAATGGGCGCCCCCGAGATCATCACCCGCAACGAAAAGCGCATGCTTCAGGAAGCGGTGGACGCGCTCATCGACAACGGCAGGCGCGGCCGCGCGGTCACCGGCGCGGGCGGACGTACGCTCAAGAGCTTGAGCGACCTGTTAAGGGGCAAGCAGGGCCGTTTCCGTCAGAACCTGCTGGGCAAGAGGGTTGACTACTCCGGCCGCAGCGTTATCGTGGTCGGTCCCTCCCTTAAGATGTATCAGTGCGGCCTGCCCAAGGAGATGGCGCTGGAGCTGTTCAAGCCCTTCGTGATGGAGCGGCTTATAAAGGGCGGCAAAGCCAACAACGTAAAGACCGCCAAGAAGATGGTAGAGCGGCAGCGCCCCGAAGTGTGGGATATGCTGGAGGACGTTATCAAGGAGCATCCCGTAATGCTCAACCGCGCTCCCACCCTGCACCGTCTGGGCATACAGGCGTTTGAGCCCGTGCTGGTTGAAGGCAAGGCGCTCAAACTGCACCCCCTGTGCTGCACCGCCTTCAACGCCGACTTCGACGGCGACCAGATGGCCATTCATGTACCGCTGTCCATGGAGGCGCAGGCCGAGGCACGCTTCCTGATGCTGGCGGCCAACAACATCCTTAAGCCCCAGGACGGCAAGCCGGTCGTGTGCCCGACCCAGGACATGGTGCTGGGCTGCTACTACCTGACCATCATCCGTGAAGGAGCCAAGGGCGAAGGCAAGATCTTCACTGACGTGGACGAGGCCAAGATGGCCTACGACATGGGTGAACTGAGCCTCCAGGCGGAGTGCTATATCCGCATGGAAAGGGAGTTCGAGGGCAAAAAGTATACCAAACTGGTCAAGACCACTATCGGCCGCGTGATATTCAACGAGGCTATACCCCAGGATCTGGGCCACCAGAAGCGCGAGACCCTGGATGACATGTTCAAGCTCGAGATCGACGAGGTCGTAGGCAA
This sequence comes from Clostridiales bacterium, assembly GCA_024684375.1. Classification (GTDB taxonomy): domain Bacteria; phylum Bacillota; class Clostridia; order Christensenellales; family Aristaeellaceae; genus RUG14130. The sequence continues at coordinate 18,725 of JAIKWZ010000007.1, read as the reverse complement.
AAAGCAGCTGGGCCTCATCGTTGACGACTGCTACCGCATCCACGGCGTGACCGAGACGAGCCAGATGCTGGACAAGGTCAAGGAAATGGGCTACAAGTTCTCCACCATCGGTTCGATCACCGTGTCCGTGGCGGACATCAGGGTGCCCGAAGCCAAGAAGACCATCATCGCCGACACCGAGGACAAGGTGCACAGGACGGAGATGGAGTTCAGGCGAGGCCTTCTATCCGAGGACGAGCGCTACATCAAGGTCATCAACCTCTGGGAGAAAGCCACCAAGGACATCACCGACGAGGTGCTCAAGAGCCTGGACAAGTTTAACCCCATCAACATGATGGCGACTTCCGGCGCCCGAGGCAGCAACAACCAGATCCGCCAGCTGGCGGGCATGCGCGGCCTGATGGCCTCCCCAAGCGGCAAGACCATAGAGCTGCCCATAAAGGCGAACTTCCGCGAAGGCCTGACGGTGCTTGAGTTCTTCTTAAGCTCCCACGGTTCCCGTAAGTCCCTGGCCGACACCGCGCTGAGGACCGCCGACTCCGGTTACATGACCCGCCGTCTGGTGGACGTGTCTCAGGAGAACATAATCCGCGAGGTAGACTGCTTCGAAAGCCGCGGAATGAATGTGGGCGGCCTGTACGTAAGCGACATCACCAAAGTGGACGGCGACGTGACCACCGTTATCGAGAAGCTTGGAGACCGTATCCGCGGCCGCGTGGCGGCTGAGGACGTGATCGATCCCGCCACGGGCGAGGTCATCGCGAGAGTGAACGAGCTGATCACTTACGACCAGGTGAAGCGCATCAGCGCGGCGGGCATAACCAAGGTGAAGATCCGCTCCGTGCTGTCCTGCCAGTGTGACACGGGCGTGTGCGCCCGCTGCTACGGCGCGGACATGTCCAACGGGCAGATGGTCGAAGTGGGTGAGGCGGTCGGCATCATCGCGGCGCAGGCCATAGGCGAGCCCGGTACGCAGCTGACCATGCGTACCTTCCACACCGGCGGCGTCGCTTCCGGTGAGGACATCACCCAGGGTCTTCCCCGCGTTGAGGAGCTCTTCGAGGCCAGAAGGCCCAAGAAGGAAGCGGTGCTGGCTGACATCAGCGGCATAGTGCACCTGCCTACCGACAACAAGAAAAAGCGCGAGATAGTGATAACAGGCGAAGACGCGGACACCGAGGTCAAACGCTATCCCATCTCTTACGCTTCCAAACTGCGCGTGAAGGAAGGCGACTTCGTGAACGCGGGCGACGAGCTCATCGAGGGTTCGATCAATCCCCACGAGCTGCTCAGGATCCTGGGCCCAAAGGCCGTGCAGGACTACATTGTGCGCGAGGTCGAGAGCGTTTACAGGGATCAGGGCGTGGAGATCGCCGACAAGCACATCGAGATGATCGTGCGCCAGATGCTCAGGAAGGTAAGGATAGAGGAGTCCAACGACACCAGCCTGCTGCCCGGCTCTCTGGTGGACATCTACCGCTTCGAGCAGGAGAACCGCAAGACCTACGAGGCGGGCGGCAAGCCGGCCATGGGCAAGCGGGTGCTGCTGGGCATAACCAAGGCCGCGCTGGCCACAGAAAGCTTCCTGTCCGCGGCCTCCTTCCAGGAGACCACGAGGGTGCTGACCGAGGCCGCCATAAAGGGCAAGAGCGATCCTCTGCTGGGCCTCAAGGAGAACGTCATCCTGGGCAAGCTGATCCCCGCAGGTACCGGCATGAAGCGTTACTCGGGAATCGAAGTCAGGGAGAACGTATAAAAAACGATAAAACACAGCTCCGGCAGGAACGATCCTGCCGGAGCTTTTGTTTGCGGCTTTACGGATTCAGACTGAGGAGAGAGAAGTTACCGGTATTTACCGTAGCTTCGGGCAGTCTCGATCATGGCAAAAATGTTTTCATCGGGAGTGTCGCGGCCGCACTGGTCGCCCGTGGAAAGTATGAAGCGGCCGCCTTCGGCTGCGTCATCAATGGCTAAACGGCTGGCGCGCCTGACGTCTTCGGCGCTACCCCGCAGCATAACATCGGTGGTGTGCAGATTGCCTTTCAGCACCAGCCTGTCCCCGTACTGCTTTTTGAGAAGTTTAAGATCGCAGTTGCCCATAGGCGGAACCTCGAGCGGATCGATCACAGTGAGCTTAGTCTCTTCATAGCAGATCCTGACCAATTCTTTCTCAGGCCCGCATGAATGCACGTGGGATGGGATCCCGTTTTCGCTGCACAGCTGCGCGATGGTTTTGACGATCGGCAGCCCCAGAGCGCGGAACATATCCACTGTCTGGTATACCAGCGTGCCAGAGCCGCCGGTGCATATAAAATCCGGTTTTATCTTAAGACTCATCAGCTTTTTGAAGCGGGTCACGGATTTTTCAAGATACGTCTTGCTTGCCTCGATGAAAGGCTCTGGGTCGTCGTAGTAGGCGTATATCTGGTCGGTATTGGTAACGAAAGTTGACCTTCCGCACCATACGCCTACCAGCCCATGTTCTCCCATCTCATCCTTTACCAGTTTAAGCAGCGCTTCGCCCTCAATGCCTGCGTATGGGTTCTGTACCTCAACGGTGTCGAAATGATTGGGAGTGAAATTTGCGCCGACCCGGGCGGGATCGATATCCCGGACCGGTGGATTGTCCCTGAAATACACGGACACTGTATTTTCCCAGAATACCCTGCCGTTGGCTTTACGGTATTTGCGTGTTATGATGCGGTCCTCGTTTTTCATGACGATGGCTTCACGCGCGTCCCGGTCGATCTCTCCAAGCTCATCGAACAGTATGCGCACATATCCGTCCATAAGAGCATCAAAACCGAAATGCCTGACGCAGTCGATATATGCCTTCCACTGAGGTACTTTCTGGTAGAGGTAAATATCCCAGAAGGGAAGCCCCGTCATGCGGGCGGGTATCATGTTGGATACATCCGGACTTACAGGTACACAGTCAGGGATCTCCCCGCTGAGTACTGTCAGCAAGCGTTCTCGTGAAGTCATAACAGCTGTATGGGACCTGCAGGGGGGGCTTACGGCAGTTTTCTGCCGGACGCGAGGTAGAGCTTGTACCACTCCTGATGGGTCAGCACGATGTCTGAGCCGGCGCAGATGTCCTTAAGGTGTGAGGGGTTCATGGTGCCAGCGATGGCCTGCATGCGTGCGGGATGCCTGAGTATCCATGCGATGGCTATAGCGGTCTTGCTGACGAAGTATTTTTCTGCCACTTCGCCAAGTGCTTTATTGAGCTCGGGATACCCGGGATCGTCCACAAAACAGCCCTGGAACATGCCGGCCTGCAGGGGAGACCATGCCTGAATCGTGATATCCTTAAGCCGGCAGTAGTCGATAAGCCCGTTGTCACGGTCGACGGAATGCTCGGTGGTCAGGTTGTTTACGTACAGACCCGTGTCAATAAGCTGAGCCTGGTCAAGGGAGAACTGAAGCTGGTTGATGACCAGCGGCTGCTTAACGTACTTGCCCAGAAGTTCCAACTGTCCCGGAGATACGTTGCTCACGCCGAAATACCTTACCTTGCCCTGAACGTGAAGGGTCTCGAATGCTTCGGCCACCTGCTCGGGCTCGTAAAGCAGGTCCGGACGGTGCAGCAGCAGCACGTCAAGATACTCGGTTTTAAGCCGGACAAGGCTCTCTTCAGCGCTGGTGATGATGTCGTCACGGCTCCAGTCGAACTCCTGTCGGTCGAAATGCAGACCGCACTTGCTCTGAATATATACGTCCTCGCGCCTGAGTCCGGCCAGCTTAAACGCGTCTCCGAAACGGGTCTCCGCTTCGCCGTTGCCGTAGCAGGTAGCGTGGTCGAAGAAATTGACGCCTTCGTCTACGGCGGTACGCAGCATCTCCGCGGCGGCATCAACGCTGAGCCTTGGCATGCGCATGCAGCCGAGCACTACGGCAGAGGCATTCCGGGGTCCGTTAGCGATGTTGAGCAGTTTCATAATCCTTCCTCCTTTCGGGCTATGAAGATATAGCGAAATCCGAACCGATACGGGTTCGGATTTGAGTTTGAAGCGCGGAGGCGGTGGGATTCGAACCCACGAGGGCTTTCACCCTACCTGATTTCGAGTCAGGGCCGTTATGACCACTTCGATACGCCTCCACATAAAACCCCTGCGGCAGAGGGACCGCAGGGAATACGTTTTCTCAGGCGTTCTTGGCCTTCTCGCACAGGGCGGTAAAGGCGGCGGCGTCGTTGATCGCCAGCTCGGAGAGCATCTTGCGGTTGATGTCGATGCCGTTCTTCTTCAGACCGTCCATCAGGCGGCTGTAGGAGATGCCGTTCATCCGGGCGCCGGCGTTGATACGGGCGATCCACAGGCGACGGAAGTTGCGCTTTTTCATCTTGCGGCCGACGAAAGCGTAGCGCAGGGAACGTCTCACCTGCTCGCTGGCGGCACGATACTGCTTGGATTTAGCTCCGAAATAACCCTTTGAAAGCTTAAAAATCTTGCGGCGTTTTTTTACGGCGTTGACCGCGCGCTTAATTCTTGCCATTTATGTCGTCCTCCTTACTTGTAGGGAATAAGCTTCTTCATGGTGCGTCCTTCGACGGGCGTAAGGAACGCGGCCTTGCGCAGATTGCGGGTGCGCTTGGTAGGCTTTTTGGTAAGTATGTGGCGCTTAAAGGCCTGAGCGCGCTTTACTCGACCGCTCTTTGTGATGCTGAAACGCTTCGCGGCGCCAGAGTGGGTCTTCTGTTTGGGCATGAGTATTTCCTCCTTTTGTGTGAATGCTTACTTGGAGTCCTTGGGGGCCAGGAGCATGGTCATGCTGCGCCCCTCCAGAGCCGGTTTCTTTTCTACGCTGCCGTAATCCTTGATCCTTTCGGCAAAGGCCTGCATCACGTCCGTGCCGATCTCGCTGTGGGCGATCTGGCGTCCGCGGAAGCGGATGGACACTTTGACCTTGCAGCCGTCCTGCAGGAATTTAGCAGCCTGGCGGAACCGTACGTCGATGTCGTGGTCTTCGATGGTGGCGCTTAAACGCACTTCCTTCGTCTCTATTATCTTCTGATTTTTGCGGATCTCCTTTTCGCGCTTGCCCTGTTCAAAACGGTACTTGCCGTAATCCATCAGCTTGCACACCGGGGGTTTGGCGGCAGGAGCGATGTTGACCAGATCCAGCTGCTTCTCCTCGGCCAGCCGCAATGCCTGAACCGTGGGCATGATGCCCAGCTGCTCGCCGTTTTCGTTTACAACGCGTACTTCGCGCTCACGGATATCTTCGTTGATAGTCAGATCGTTGATAGAAACACACCTCCGTATAAATATGGGCACCGGGATAAAAAAAGACCGGCGCAAACGCACCGCTCCCACAGAACGCCCCTTGCAGGGAGGCTGTTTACCACGGCTGGCGATGCCGCCGGGTGAGAAGCGGTTGCTTCTGCTTTGCCCGATGATTATACATGAAGGCGGAACAAAAGTCAAGCGCGGCGGAACAGTTTACATAATCTTAGCGCGGCGGCGAAAGCTTGACTAATCCGCGCGCAAAGAGTATAATCAAAATAGAATATTATGCCTGTGGGAGGATACGCAATGGCTGTGTTTGTGTTGTCCGCTTTCGCGGACGAGGCGGGACAGGATCTGGACATACAGATTGACGCGCTCAAGAAGGCGGGCATCGCCACGCTGGAGATGAGGGGCGTAAACGGCAAAAACGTGAAGGACCTTACCGACGATGAGGCGCTGGCGGCTAAGCAGAAGCTGGACGCCGCGGGCATAAGGGTGGCCTCCATGGGCTCTCCCTTCGGCAAGATCTCCATAACGGACGCGTTTGAGCCTCACTTTGAGGAGTTCAGGCGCGCGCTCAAGCTGTGCCGTATGCTGGGCACGGACAGGATGAGGATGTTCTCATTCTATATTCCGAAGGGGGAAGACCCGGCTCTCTACCGCGATGAGGTGCTGTCAAGGCTGGGAAAGATGCTTGACGCTGCCGAGGCGGAAGGCATAAAGCTGTGTCATGAAAACGAGAAGGGCATTTACGGGGACAGGGCGGCGCGCTGCCTGGACCTGTACAGGCACTTCGGCGGCAGGCTGCGTCTGGTGTTCGATCCCGCCAACTTCATCCAATGCGGCGAAAAGCCGATCGAGAACTTCGCGCTGCTCAAGGACTGCATATATTACATGCATATAAAAGACGCTCTGGCCGCGGACGGCAGTGTGGTGCCCAGCGGCTGCGGGGACGGAGACGTGGCCAAAATAATCGAGGGGCTGACTCCGCGGGCTCAGGAGATGGTGCTGTCCGTGGAACCCCACCTGAGGGTGTTCGACGGCCTCAAGGATCTGCAGGGCGAGGCGCTCAAAACCGCTTACAGCTACCCGGACAGCATGACTGCTTTCCAGGCGGCGGCGGACGCGCTTAAAGGAATACTTGTTTCCCTGAACTTTCATACTGAGAAAACGGGGGTGTGGTGCAATATGGATAAAGTGAGACTGGGCATAGTGGGCGTGGGCAACATCGGCTCCAGCCACTGCAAGAGCCTTATAGAAGGCAAAGTAAACGGCATGGTGCTGGGAGCTATTGCCGATATCAAGCCCGAAAGGCGCCAGTGGGCACAGGAGAACCTGCCCGGCGTGGCGATCTTCGACGACGCGGAAAAGATGATGGACAGCGGGCTCGTGGACGCGGTGCTTGTGGCTACGCCCCACTACGACCATCCCCGGCTGGTGAAGATGGCGCTTTCCAAGGGGCTGCACGCCATGAGCGAGAAGCCCGCGGGCGTGTACACCAAGGCGGTAAGGGAGCTTAACGAATACGCGGCCACGCAGGACAAGATCTACGCCATAATGTTCAACCAGCGTACCAACTGTGTGTACCGTAAAATGAAGGAGATTATCGACAGCGGCGAGATGGGACAGATCCGCAGGACCAACTGGATCATCACCAACTGGTTCCGCGCACAGTCCTACTACGATTCCGGCGCCTGGCGCGCCACATGGGACGGAGAAGGCGGAGGCGTTCTGCTCAACCAGTGTCCCCACAACCTGGATCTGTGGCAGTGGATCTGCGGTATGCCCTCCAAGGTCAGGGCTTTCTGTCACAACGGCAAGTGGCACAATATCGAGGTCGAGGACGACGTGACCGCCTACGTGGAATATCCCAACGGTGCCACGGGCGTATTCGTTACCTCTACCAGCGATTCGCCCGGCACCAACCGCTTCGAGATAGATCTGGACGGCGGACAGCTGGTGTGCGAAAACAACAAGCTGTACATGAAAAAGCTGGAGATCTCCATACCCGAGTTCCACAGGACATACACCGGCGGCTTTGGCTGGCCGCCCCGCCAGGAATACGAGGTGGAGACTGACGGACTGAATCCCCAGCATAACGGAGTGCTTGAGGCGTTTGCCAACAAGATACTGGGCCGGGGCGAGCTGGTCGCCGACGGCGCGGAGGGCATAAACGGCCTGACCATCTCCAACGCCATGCACCTGTCCAGCTGGCTGGATAAGACCGTCGAGCTGCCGCTGGACGAGGATCTGTTCCTAAGCGAACTCAACAAGCGCAGGGCGACCTCCAAGGCTAAAAAGGACGAAGGCAAGACCTTGGACACCGCCAATACCTATTGAGCGCCGCGGCGCAAAGGAGAAAAATACATGATAAAGCTTGGTGTATGCGCGGACATAGGCAAGATAAACCAGGTCGCCCGGGCAGGCTTCGACTACATCGAATGCTCGCTCACGGCGCTGGAGGCCATGCCGGAAGGAGACTATCAGGCAGCGCTTGACAGGGTGAGCGCGTCCCCCATAAAGGTGGAAGCAGTCAACGGCATGCTGCCCGCGACCCTGCCCGTGACGGGAAACAGCGTGAACGCGCAGAACCTGCACGATTACCTGGAAAAGGCGTTCGACAGGGCGCGGCGCATGGGCGTCAGGGTGGCGGTGTTCGGTTCCGGCGGAGCAAGAAATCTGCCGGATGGCTTCGATACGGCTCAGGGCTGGCGTCAGATCGCCAACTTCCTGCGCCTTGCGGAGCGTCACGCGGCGGACAACGACATAATGATCGCCATAGAGCCTCTGCGCAGCGGAGAATGCAACATACTCAATTACGTCTCTGAAGCTGTGTGCGTGGCGTCTATTATCCAGATGCCACACATCGCCGTGCTGGCGGACACTTACCATATGGCCATGGGCGCGGAGGGCTTCAATTCCATCCGCATGGCGGGAGACATGCTCAAGCATGTGCACACCGCCAACGCCATCGGCAGGCGCTTCCCCAAAACGGGCGACGGTGAAAAGTATCAGGAGCTCTTCGACACGCTCAGAGAGATCGGCTACCAGGGCCGCGTGAGCGTGGAGGGCCGCTGTGACGACTTTGAAGCAGACTGCAAAGAGGCTTTCCGGGTATTGAACGCCGCCAGAGGCTGACACTAAATGCAGGGGGGCGGTCCGTTCGCCCCCCGGCGGGAGTTATATAATGGTTTTTGCGTCCAACGCATTTTTGTTTTTCTTTCTGCCCATAACACTCATACTGTATTATCTGGCGCGTAAAAAACGGGCTGTCGCCAACGCGGTGCTGACCGTGCTGAGCTTGCTTTTCTATGCCTGGGGCGAGCCCAGATTCGTGCTGATAATGCTGCTGAGCATAGTGATAAACTGGCTGTGCGCGCTGGGCATAGAAGCGCTCAGGAACAAATCAGGCAAGGGGAAGCTTTTGCTCATAGTAGCTGTCACTGTGAACGTGGCGCTGCTTGGCGTGTTCAAGTACGCCGACTTCGCCATAGGCAGCGTCAATTCTCTTCTGGGCGTGGAGATCCCCCTTACGCACATCGCGCTGCCCATAGGTATAAGCTTTTTCACCTTCCAGGCCATGAGTTACGTGATAGACGTATACCGCGGCAAGGGGCAGGCGCAGAGGAATCTTGGCAACGTGTGCCTGTATATCTCGTTTTTTCCGCAGCTCATAGCGGGACCTATCGTCAGGTACGAGACGGTCGCAGGTGAGATACAGGGCAGGACGGAGACGCGGGAGGACTTTTACGCGGGCGCGAGAAGGTTCATGGTAGGCTACGCAAAAAAAGCCCTGCTCGCCAACGCCATGGGAAAACTGGTGGATTACGTGTTTGCCCTGCCCGGCGGAGAAATGACCGTATCTCTGAGCTGGCTGGGGGCCGCGTGCTACCTGATACAGGTCTACTACGATTTTTCGGGCTACAGCGACATGGCCATTGGCCTGGGGCGCATGTTCGGTTTCCACTTCCTTGAAAATTTCAACTTCCCGTTTATAGCCAAAAGCGTCACGGAGTTCTGGCGCAGGTGGCATATCTCCATGTGCACCTGGTTCCGTGACTATGTGTTCTTCCCGCTGGGCGGCAGCAGGGTGAAAAGCAAATGGCGTTTGGCGTTCAATATGCTCGCGGTGTGGATCCTGACCGGGCTGTGGCACGGAGCGGACTGGACGTATGTGTGCTGGGGGCTTCTGTTCTTTGCCGTGCTGCTTGCCGAGAAGCTCACGGGGCTGGGCAAATGGATGGAGAAGCATAAGATCGGGCATCTCTACGCCATGGCGCTGGTCACGCTGATAACCGTCCTGATCCGTTCCTCGTCCATCTCCTCGGCGTTCAGTTACATCAAGACCATGTTTGGCTTCGGAGGAAGTGCGCTGTTTGACCGGCTCACATGGTTTTTGATCAAGGAATACCTGTGGTATATCGTGGCGGCGGTCGTCTGCTCTCTGCCGTTGGGCGCTTTCATACGGCGCAGGCTCAGGATACCCGAAGGGGTTTGGGAGATCGCCTGCGGCGTCGCGATAGCCTGCGTAATGCTGGCGGCGGTGGCGAACACCTCCGCCACGGGCTACAATCCGTTTATCTACTACAATTTTTAGGAGGCGGGCATGAGGGAAAAAGTCAGCAAATGGCTCGCCATACTGTTTGTGGTGGCAATAGTAGGTGTAATGGCGGGCACGATCGCAGTGCACGGACGCAATTTCGCCTACGGTTTTTTCAAGGGCTACAAGGATCAGCTGCCCGATGACCCCGATATATTCGACAGTATTTCCGCGCGCATCGACAGGCTGGATTACAATGCCAGCAGACGTATAGTGGGGCTGGACGTGTTAAGGCACCTGTCCGCCCGTACGCAGATCCTTCCGCCCAAGGTTATGGTGAACGTGTCTACGGAAATGGCGCGCCTGTCTACCGGGGGCTGGATAAACGTGGTCGCGGAGCGATTCACCCCCGAAAAAGTAAATGATATCATTTCTTTCGCCAAAGAGATGGAGGAAGAATATGCTGTCCCCACGGCGGTGATCTACTGCCACCCTGCCCTGTATGAGGAGGGTATACAGCCGGGCGACCTGGATGTTTACAACCAGTGCAATTCCTACGCGGACAGCCTGACTGAGATACTGCGTGAGAACGGATTGAGCGTGTGGGACAGCCGGGACACTTATACCGGCCACGCGCTGACGATGGACGAAGCCGTAAACAAAAGCGACGTGCACTGGACGCATCTGATGGCGCTGTATACCGCCTATGACGGCGCCGAGTACATAAGCAGGCAGCTGGGGCTTGATCTGGACTGGGAAAAGCTGGATCCCGGGCTGTTTAGCCGTGAAATGTACAGAAACCTGCTGTTCGGGGAATTTGCGCGGAGGCTGGGCAGGAGCCTCGTGACGCTGGACGACGTATATCTTCTGTATCCGCAGTACGAGACACATCTGACATACGAGCGCTTCGATGAGGAGGATGAAGTCTTCCGGGAAGGCAGCTTCCGCGAGACCGTGATAGAAAGCGAAAAGCTGGAGAAGGAAGGAAAGCACGACTATTCCGAGAACGCGTACTATGTGTACGGATCCAACCTGGCCCAGGTGCATACTTACAACGAGGCGGCGCCGGATACCACGGTGCTGGTGTTCAAGGACAGCTTCGGCCAGCCGATCAGCATGTTCATGTCCCTGGCCGCGCGGGATGTGTATTCCGTGGATATGCGTGACGCCGATCACGATATGAAATACTATGTTGAAAAGATCCGGCCGGACGTGGTGATAATCGCCTACTGCCAGCAGTCATTCAGAAATATAGAGGTCGAGATAGAGGGCAACTGAAGTGAGCCTGTACGAAGAGCTTGTTACCCTGCTGCCGCGGGAAAGGGTCAGGCGCGACGAGCCTATGAGCCGCCACACCAGCTTCAAGGTGGGCGGAAATGCGGACGTGTTTTGTGAGCCGTCCTGTGCGGAAGAGCTCGCGCGCGCCCTGAAGGCGGCAAAACAGGCGGGCGCGCCGTTCACGGTGATAGGCAACGGCTCCAACTTGCTGGTCAGGGACGGGGGCATACGCGGGCTGGTGATCCGTTTGGGGGACAGCTTTTCGGCCATAAGCGTGCACGGGCAGGAACTGTCCGTCCAGGCGGGCGCGGCGCTTGCCAAGCTGGCGGCGGCCGCACAGGAACACGCGCTCACGGGTCTGGAATTCGCTTCCGGCATACCCGGCACAGTGGGAGGCGGCCTGTTCATGAATGCGGGCGCATATGACGGCAGCCTGTCGGATGTATGCACGGGCGCAAGGCTGCTGAAGCTGGATACCATGGAGGAAGCGGTTTTCTCCGCGTCCGAGCTCAGGTTGGGTTACCGTTCCAGCGTATTGCAGCAGGGCGATCTGATCTGTCTGGAAGCGTTTTTCCGGCTCGAGAAGGGAGACGCTGCCGCCATCCGAGCCAAAATGGACGAGCTGAATCGTCGTCGCAGGGAAAAGCAGCCGCTCAATTATCCCTCCGCGGGCAGCACCTTCAAGCGTCCGCAGGGTCATTTCGCGGGGGCGCTCATACAGCAGGCGGGACTAAAGGGTCTGACAGTCGGCGGCGCTCAGGTCAGCGAGAAGCACGCGGGCTTCATAATCAACCTGGGAGGAGCCACTGCACGGGACATAATTGAGCTTATCGAAAAGGTGAAGGCACAGGTCTACGAGACGTCCGGCGTCATGCTGGAACCGGAGGTCAGGATAACAGGGGAAGGATAAAGTGTCGTTTACGGACGAGGTAAAGGGCGAGCTGATACACGCAGGCTGCGAAAGGGAATGCTGCTTCCGCAGCGAGGCGGCTGCGGCGGCGCTGCTTAGCGGCGGATTGACGTTCAGGGGAATGGGCCGTTACGGGCTGGCGATAAACGTAGGTTCTCTTGCGGTCAGCCGCTATTATTTTGCGCTTATAAAGCGCTTCACGGGCATAACGCCTGTCGTAAGGACGGAGGCGTCAGGGCGGCAGGGCGGCAGGACCGGAGCGCAGCTTGCCTTCCCGGAGGAGGCGGCGGCATCCCAGCTGAGCGAATTAAAGCTGCTGGATGAAAACGCGCTGTTCGGCATCGCCCGCAGCATACACCCAGAAATAATCAAAAACGAATGCTGCCGGGCGGCGTTCCTGAAAAGCGCGTTTCTGGTGACGGGACAGGCTTCCGATCCGGAAAAGGAGTATGCCGTGAGCCTTACCACGGCGGGTGAAGAGATGGCGCGGGCCATGCAGGACATCTGCACACAGCTGGGCTTAAAGGCAGGCGTCTCCCGCCGCAGGCAGAGATACGTGGTCTATATAAAGGAAGCCGAAAGCGTGGGCGACTTTTTCGCGCTCACGGGCGCGGCAGGAGCAAGGCTGCGGCTGGAGAACGCCCGCATCATGAGGGACATCAAAAACCGCGCCAACCGCCTGACCAACTGCGACAGCGGCAACATCGCCCGCTCCGCCGCCTCAGCCGCGAGGCAGACGGAGGATATACAGCTGTTGCTGAACACTTTGGGGCGAGAGAGGCTGCCCGACTGGGCGCTGGAGATCGCGTCCATACGCCTTGAAAACCCCGAGGCGAGTCTGAGCGAAATGGGGGAAATGTGCGACCCGCCCCTTGCCAAAAGCGGTGTGAACAAGCGGCTGAAACGTATAAGCGAGATGGCGGATGAGATCCGCAGGGGCAGCTGACCCCGGATATTTCTTGTCAGAAAGAGAGAAAGAACATATGAAGCGCATTATTGCAGTCATGCTCGTGCTTTCAATGCTTGCGTGGATTTGTCCTGCCCTGGCGGACGGATATGAGGACACCTTAAGCAAGGGTGCCGCGTATGAAAGAGCGGGCGATTACAAGCGTGCGCGTGCGTGCTACATGCTGGCGCAGAGGGTAGATCCCAAACGCGCCGAGGCATTCATCTGCGAGGCACAGCTGCTCATAGTCCTGGAGGAATACCCTGAAGCGCTTAAGCTTGCCCGGCAAGCGCTCGACGCGGATCCTCTTTCCTGGGAGGCGTGGTATGTCGCCTGTGAGCTTGACGTGCGCACTTCGGACATGGCCGCCTTTGAAAGCGACAGCCTGTTCGCGGAGGTGTGCGGCGCGGATCTGTCGGATCTGTTTTTGCCGGCGGCGCTGCTTTACTTTAAAAAAGGGCTATACGCCAAAGCCTGCGAGTATTTCGGCATGGTGCAGTCAGGCGGGCTGAGCGAGGACGAAAAAGAGCTCTATGGCCGCAGCCTTGTTTACAGTGGTCAGAGTGAAAGGGCGGAGGAGATGGGACTCGTCAGACCGGCGCAACGCGACGCAAGGCTGGACAGGCTGTTCTCCGAAGGAAAACTCACGCTCGCGCCCGCCGAATTGCCCGCGATAAAGCCGGAGGACTTTGTGTTCACACAGGAAATGTGTGAGACCATCGGATATGAAACACCTCAGGACGCGTACGCGGAGCTTGAAAAAGTTTTTCCAGAGGTTGGATTCACTTGGCTCTCCCTTTCACCCGAAGGGAACAGCGGCTTGCTTAAGATAGACAGTTCGGGCTACTGGGTGGCGTACCGTGACGGCAAATACCGCCCCGTGCATCCATCGGCTTCCCGCGGCGCGGAGGACACGCACGGGAACCTCGCCCGGCTTTTTTCTCAGATCACAAAGGGCACCTTGCCCGGGGAAGAGGGCGTGGTATACTCACAGGACGGACGCTACGCGGCGGTGACCGATTTCAGACGGGTCATTGAGTACGCAGATTTGAGTATGGATCCCGTAATTCTCGACCTTGAGACAGGGGAACTGATACTGACTGCAACATACTCCAACAAGGCCCGTGAAGAAAACAGCGGCGGGGTCACCTGCGGGACGTTTTCGGCCGACGGCAGGTACTTCTATTACATCCTTTTCGGCAGGGCAAACGAGTACCGGACCACGCTGTACAGGTACGATCTGGAAAAAGGCGAGACGGAGAAATGCCTGTCCCGGAGCGATTTTACCCACTATCCCCGCCTGCTGGAGACCGGCGACGGCAGTTTCGTTGTCATCAGGGATACCGCGGATCGCGAAGAGAGCCAAGCCCTGTTCGAAATGAGGTATACGGACGGTGAATGGTCCTGTGCTGAGTACGATTTTGACCTGCCACTAAAGTACTGGTACGCAAACCGCCTTATTTCCAGCAGCGTATCAGGCTATACGCTGATCCCGGGCAGAATACAGGGCGACGTGAACGGTTTCTTATGCGTGTCCCATGATGAGTTATTTGACGGGCTCGGCCGCTACATGATGATCTCCAAACAGGATGACCGCCTCATGGCACTGTCGGCAGCGGAAGTAACGGCCATGATCGAGTCCGCCGCGGATGAGGCGTCAAAAAACAGGGGGCAGGATCAGAAGCCGGCGTTGACCTGGGAAGCTGTCAGCCCCTTCCAGACCATCATGTGCCTGAGGGTGTCCCCGGACGGGCAGTACGCGCTCGCGCTGAGCTGCAGCCGCGAAGCGTCTGATATTCGCAGGCATTTGTTCCTGATAAGGCTGGAAGACATGGAGATGAAGAGCGTTGAAGGCATTGACCTGTCACAGATATCAGTGGGGGACCCGCAAGCCCGCAAATATGCTCCGACCATGGAATGGAACACGGACACGCTGCTGATCAACATTGACGGCGAGGTCAAAGCTTATAAGTTCGAGTGAACCGCGTTTTTACACAAACAGAATGCAATTACCCCTTTTTTTTCGAAGGCGTATGTGCTATAATTATCCTGAGATTTTACCGCAAGGAGGGAAATAGATGAAAAAGTTACTGGCTATCCTGCTTACCCTGTGCATGCTGGTTGGCATGGCGGGCATAGCGGAAGGCGGCAAGGTCACCGCGCAGGTCACATACATGGGGAACAGCCTGGCGGACGTTATCGCTACCTGGAACACCGATGAAGAAGGCTGCGCGCAGTTCGGCGTAAACGGCAAAGTAATGGGCACCGTGCTGGACGTGCTGGCGCAGGTCGGCGCGAATTCCATCGTTATTGCTTCGGGCGAGCAGGCGTATGAGATCACTGCTGAAAACCTGGGCAAAGCGCTGTACAATACCGGCGCAAAGTACATCGGCGAAGAGAACATGCAGAAGATCTTTGCCGTGGTGCAGTACGTGTCCGAAGGAACATACAAAGAGGACATGGCGATACTCTCCAGACTCGCGCAAAACGAGCTTGGGAAGCTCATGCAGCTCGCTGTGGAAGAGGGCGTTTTTTACCAGACCGAGTCCGGCATCCAAATCAGGATCGACGAAAAAAACCTCCCCGCTTTAATTAAGGATTACCTGGCATCGGTCGCCAATGACGGCAACCTTTTTGCCGCCCTGTCCACCACCAAGTTCTGGAGCCTTATGGGTCTGAGCGAAGGCGGAGTGAGCGAGCAGGCCATGATCGCGCAGCTGGTAACAGCCATCCCCGACGATCTGGGAGTCGATTTCGACCTGTATATCGATTACAAGTTTGATTCTACTTTCAATGGCTACCTCACTGTAGAAGTCGAAGGCAAGAGCATTTCATACAGCGTCGACTTTGACGGCACCAGGATCTACGCTTACGGATATGCCAAACAGGACGGGCAGGAGCTGGCGTACTCCAGCATAGATGCCAAACTGGACGGCAGGTTTGACTACAGCTTTACTGCCAATGTCGAAGGCGTGCATATCGATTTCTACGCTGACTTTGACGGTGAGAAGCTTTCCGCTTACGGTAAAGCGACCCAGAACGATCAGGAACTGGCCTCCTTCAGACTGGCTGTCAAAGAGGACGGAAGCGTCGGCATCGAAATTAAAACCCCTGCCCTGTACTACTATTACACCGCTGAAGTGGACGGCACAAAAGTGAGCGTGGATTACGAACTCAAGCAGATCACCAATGGCTACCTGAGTCAGGACGTTGATGTGTCCGTCGAAATGGACAGCGCGGCTTACACCGCTGAGTTCGACGTTGAAGTGACCGAAGAGAACGTGCTCACGAACGCGAAGAACAGCGAGATCAACGTTTCGGGCGATGTGAATCTCATGAGCGCCGAGTGGCTCGACGCGACCATGACCGTGAAGAACCGTGCTTCCGATATCGAAATGCACATTACCGGCACCACTGAGCAGACTGAAGAAGGCACTGTGCTCAAAGCCAAATTCGATGTGAGAGACGGTGAAAACTGGCACGAGGACGCGCTTAACGTGACCGTGACCATTGGCAGTGTCGTTAAGCTCCATTCTCACCTGAACAACTGGAACTCCACCGGCGAATTCGCGGTCTATACGCTGGACGCGGCGCTGGATCTCATGACCTGGAAGATCGACGGCGCACTGGTATACGGCGGCGTCATCTACGTCCTCGCAGGCAGTCTGGATGAGGACGGCGTTTACCGCGCGGCGATCACCGTGAACGGCGCTGAACTCGCTCATGCCTCTCTTGCCATCGATACGCAGAAAGGCCTGCTTTACAGCCTGCTCATGGGCGACCTGTGGGCTGAGCTTTATGACGGCAGCTATATCAGCCGCAAGGCAGAGCTCACCGAGACGAGTGGACAATGGACCATCGATCTCTTTGACGGCGCCAAGCTCACTACTTACGTGGTCGGCCTCAGGCAGATCACCGATGAAGAAGGCCAGGCCGGTTTTGAAGCCTTTGCGAACGCAGGCGGCGTCGAATACGTCGCGGGCTTCAAGTATCTGGTCAACGGTGCTACATACAAGGGTGAGGCTTATCTGAGCCAGAAGATGGGCAGCTTCGCGGCCGACATCTTCAAGCTGAAGCTGGGTTACGAGCCGATTTCCACGCCTGCTGCCCATATCACCGGAACTGAGCTGCCTGCCGAGGCGATCGAACAGATGCTGGAGCAGCTCATCCAGAACGTCATGCAGAAAGTCAGCAAATAAAGGCACAATAAAGACGGAGGGGTTTTGCCCCTCCGTTTTTTTATAGTATCCCTTCCAATTCCAGCAGCCGGCGTTTCCGCTCAAGTCCGCCCGCGTAGCCGGTCAATTTGCCTTTGGCTCCGATGACCCGGTGGCAGGGGACGATAAGGGAAACGGGATTGCGTCCCACAGCGCCTCCCACAGCCCGCGCGGAGACTGTTTTGCCTGAGAGCAGGGACAACTCGCGCGCAAGCTCTCCGTAAGTTACGGCCCGACCGTAGGGGATCTGTTTAAGCAGCTCCCATACGGCAAGCTGGAAAGCAGTGCCGGAAAGGGAAATCGGCGGAGTGAAGTCCGGCGCCTTCCCGGAAAAGTAAATATCAAGCCACTCCCCAGTGAGTTTTAAATGCGCGGGAGCCGCAGCCATGGGCACTGTGTGCGAAGAAATGGGACTATTTTTCTGACCTTTGAACCAAAGCCCGGTGACCGCGGCGCCGTCGCATGCGAGCAGGATATCGCCAAGGGGTGAAGAGTATACGTACAGCGTACTCACTGCAATACCTCCGTGCGGAAAATCAGTAGCGCAGGCAACGGTATCATTATATCACCTGGAAAAAACAGAGGCAAGTGAATGGGCGGCGTGTTAAATTATGATTAATGTACGATTTGATGCAGGAATACGAACCGTCCATAAAGAAATATAATATGCTAAAAATGTCTTTCTGAAGGGGCAGGAAGGATGCCTGTACGCGTAGCGGCTTCGGCCGGTTGGTGTTTCGGCGTAAAGCGCGCCATGGATATGGCGTTCAGGGCGGCACCAGCCTGCACACTGGGTCCGCTGATACACAATTCCGACGCGGTAAAGGATCTGGAAAAAGCGGGAGTCAGGGTCGTGGACACGCCCTGCGATGCCCCCGAAGGCAGCACGCTGGTGCTCCGCTCCCACGGAGTTACGCAGGAGGAATACCTGCAGGCGCAGCAGAGGTGCAGACTGGTCGACGCTACTTGTCCTTACGTCTCCGCCATTCACATGATGGTGGAAAAGGCCCAAAAAGAGGGCGTGCCCGTGATAGTTGCCGGTCAGGCAGCTCACCCTGAGGTAAGGGGCATCGTTTCCCGGGCGGGGAGCGCTTACGTGGTGGCGGATGTCCTTCAGGCCAAGGAACTGCCGCGCATGGAGAGCGCGCTGCTGGTGAGCCAGACCACTCTGGGAGGCGAAGAGTTTGGAGCCATAGCTCAAACACTCAAAGCCTTGATCCCCGGGCTGGAGGTCAGGAACACAGTCTGCCGAGCCACTGAGGAAAGGCAGGCCGAAGCCAGGGAACTTGCCGCCGACAGCGACATAATGCTCGTGGTCGGGGACCGGACGAGCGCGAACACCCGTCGCTTATACGAGATTTGCAGGGATATTTGCCCGAGTACGTATCTTATCACCGGTACAGAGGATATGGACGGTATAAAGATAATGCCCGGTTTAAATATAGGTATTACTGCAGGCGCGTCAACGCCCTGCCGTAAATATGAGGAGGTTTTTACACGCATGAACGACATCGAGAACAACGTTCCTGTTCAGCAGGAAGCCAACGCGCCTCAGGCCGCGCCTGAAGCGGACTTCGCATCCCAGGTGGATGAGTCCTTACAG
>JAIKWZ010000063.1 GCA_024684375.1 Clostridiales bacterium | reverse complement strand
ATAAGCTTACCGCCGGGTCTGCATACGCGGTCCAGTTCATTCAGCGCTTTCAGCGGTTCATCCAGCAAGTGTATCACGTTGCCCGCGACGACTTTGTCAAAAGCGCCGTCAGGAAAACCGAGCGAAGTAATATCCGCATAGCCGAAGGATACGTTTTGATGCGCGGCGCAGTTTTTCACAGCCCTTTGGAGCATTTTGACCGAGTAGTCTGTCGCAGTCAGATGCCGGCATTTTGGTGCTATGACAGCGCTGAGCAGTCCCGTCCCGCAGGCGCATTCCAGCACCTCATCCCCCGGATCGATCAGATCGGATACGATCAGGCGCAGCACTTTGTGTGTTTTCCTGTTGATCACGTTTACGAACAGGTCATACGCTCCAGCGACATTATCCCAGAACATATTTCCGCCCTTCCCTTTATTTTGGCCGTTTTTCGCAGTATGCGATATGCGAGGCTTTCGGCAGCAGACCGTTCATATCTGCGCCACCGTGACTGGTCATTCTTCTGTTTTCAGGGCGGCGACCATATCGATCGAGCGGTTTTTGCGGGCGACCATAAAGCCTACGATCAGGGAGACCAGCAGCGTGAGCATTACAGGAACGATATACGTCGCCGGGCCCAATGCCAGCTTCATCTCGTATTCGGAAGCCAGCGCATCCAGCAGATACTGCAGTACGCCGATACCCGCCGGCAGCCCGACAATAATGCCCAGGATCGAAAGCCACAGGTTCTGTTCGATCAGCAGCCGGCCTATGCGGCTGTTTTTGAATCCGACTACTTTCAGAGTGGCCATCTCACGGTAGCGCTCGGTGTAACTCATCACTCCCAGGTTATAGAGCACCACGATGCCAAGTATCACCGCGGCAAGTACCAGCAGGTAGATCATGGTGTTCATCAGTTCCATGAACGTGTTGAAAGAATCCATGATCGCCTGCTTGGTCTGTGTGTTCAGTATGTGGCTGTCAGGTTCGATGTCGGTCTGATCCGTAAATATGGAACTGACAGTGAACGGAATGCCTACGCTCCGGGCATACTCCTGCGTCATGGTCACGCTTTCGGTCAGTGACCTGATCACACCTGATATGCGGACAGTGTATGTATCATCCCCGCCGTACGGGGAAAAGCTCAGCGTGTCTCCGGCGCCCACGCCAAACTCCTTTGCTATGCGGCTGCTGATATATGCTCCCTCATCGCCCAGCTGCATCAGTTTCATGTTCTCGTCCGCGAAGCGCACACGGTCGTGAGTGATACTGTAAATGTCCAGGCTGAACCCCCTGTCTCCGATCTGGACGGATTGCTGCGCAGTCCAATCGCCGTTATACCGTTGTGCAAGCGCTGTCGCTTCCCGGTTCGAAACACTCTCCGTGTCCAGATTGATCTTCACCGCATAGTTATTGGCTTTGTCAAAGAAAACGTCCACAAATACGTCGGCAGTGTCCTTCATTCCCAAGCCGCCCACAAGCAGCACCATACAGCCAACTATGCCGAACAGAGTCATACATGTTCTGGACTTATGGCGCAGGCAATCCCGCAGGTTCCACTTTGTACTGAAAGACAAGGCTTTGAAGCGTTTCGTTTCTTCGACGGCAAGGTGCTTTATCTTTTTGGGCGTATAGGGACGCAGGGCGTCAGCAGCCGTTCCCTCAAGCATTTTCTTCACGGACATGAAGCCGATCACCGTCAGGAAGACGTTGATGGCTATCAGCACCAGCCAGCAGAACCACGGCGTGTACAGATGCCATGACGGCATATCGATATAGGTGCCCATGGCGCTGTTGGGATTCATTATGTACCAGCCCAGCAGATACCCTATCCCGATACCCAGTATGCTTCCCATTATACCTATGATCAGCGCGTAGGACGAATAGTGCCTCAGGATCCTCCTCTCGCGGAAGCCAAGCGCTTTGAGCGTGCCTATCTGTGTTTTTTCGCTGGCTGTTATCCTGTGCATGGTAGTCACCATAGTCAGTATGGCTATGGCAAGAAAGAGCACGGGCAGTATGGAGCCCATGGTCTTGCCCTCTTCCACTTCGCCCTGCGCTTCCGCCCAGGATATGGTTTCAGCCTTGGAAAGCACCAGCAGCGTCCGTCCCAATGCTTTGTCCGCCTCGGCGACAAACTCAGCTTTGGGAAGAGCGGATCTCACGTTGATCTGGTAATAAAACGAATCCCCCACGACCTTGCGCAGCAGCACGGGAATCGCGTTTTCCAGCATTACCGGCGAGATATAAGCGAAGCCGTAAGAAGTGTAGTCAGGCATCATCTGCGTTTCATCCGGCAGGCAGATCAGGTATTCACTGGCTTTGACCAGTCCCTTCACGGTTCCGCCGATCTCGATGGTCTTGTATGTCAGTGTCAGATCATCCCCCAGGTCCAGACCGTTGGCTTTGGCATAAGAATCCGACAGCCAGATGCCGTCAGTGTCGTCCGGATCGTAGGCTTCGCCGTTCATCACCATAAAGCCTGATACGGACGGGTTTTCACAAACTGTCAGGGCGATCACGTCAGTATCTCCCTTTACCAATGTGTTGACAGAGAGAAACCTCGTTGCGTCCTGCACGCCCTGAATGCCGATTACCGCTGCCAGATCCTTTTCGCTGAAACCTTTCTCGGAATAGATGCGGTAATCCGAAAACCCTGTGGCTTCGTATATCTCGGTCGTATTACGCTCCAGGCTGTACCATTCGATATTGAACCCCAGGAACACGCCCACGCCCAGAGCAATCATTATCACCATGGAAATGAACTGCGCTTTGTAATGCCACAGTGTGCGGAACAGTTTCTTAAACAGCATTACCAGTCCACCTCTTCCACGGAAAGCGGGTTTTGCTGAGCCTCGCAGGATTGGATCTGGCCGTTTTTGACCCGCACCACTACATCCGCCATTTTCGCGATATTCTGGTTGTGCGTGACTATTATGATCGTTTTGCCCATGTCACGGGCCATTGACAAAAGAAGCTTCAGCACCGTGACGCCCGTCTCGGAATCCAGCGCTCCGGTAGGTTCGTCACAAAGTAAGATCTTTGGATTTTTAGCCAGCGCGCGGGCTATCGATACCCTCTGCTGTTCTCCTCCCGACAGTTCGGAAGGGAAATTATGGATATGATCATACAGTCCTACGGCCCTTAGCATATCATGGCTGCCGAGAGGATCCGGGGCGATCTCCTTGACCAGCGCCACGTTTTCTATCACCGTCAGCGTGGGGATTAGGTTATAACTTTGAAACACGAAACCGACCGTCGCAGCGCGGTAATCGGCGAGCTCATTGGCAGTCAGAGAGGATATATCCTTGCCGTCAACGTATATGGTGCCTTCCGTAGGGCTGTCCAAACCGCCAAGCAGATTGAGCAGAGTGCTTTTGCCGGCTCCGCTGGGACCCAGCACGACTATGAATTTCCCCTCTTCCAGTTCGAGATTCACATGGTCAAGCGCCTTTTGTTCATGCTCTCCGTTTCTGTATATTCGGGATACATCCTTAAACTCTATAACGTTCATTCTGTCCTCCCTGTCTGTCATGATATCCTATCAGTTTTTGTCTTTAAATTTGTTAGCTGCTGCTAACGATATATTATGATATCACCAGACAACATCTGTGTCAATAGCTCAATCAAATGTTTACAGTTGCTGTCCTTATCGCAGGAGCCCTCACTCCTTTGTTTCGCCAGCAGTAGCCTTCCTTATCCGCCTTTGCATTTTCCGGCTCAAAATTCATCTCCGTCAGCATTCATTTATCGATGCGTCACAGGTTCGAGTCCTGTTGCGACCATGAAAAAACCTTGGAAATCAGGTGTTTCCAAGGTTTGTTTTTTACTGATGAGCATCTTCCTTACATGCTTCGCGGGTTTGTCATATCTGTCATTAAACCTTGACATGGCTGCCGTCCGGTTCAAGCGCAAATCCTTCCCCGCACTTCACCTGATAATCAAAGTAACCGCCTTTGGGCATTGCGTATTTTTCCATTATAGCCATGATCGTACCGCCATGGGCGACTACAGCGCAGTCTTCCTCGGAAGATAGCAGCGCCAGTTTCTCAAACGCGCACACGCACCTTTCGGCGAACTGTTTCCGGCTTTCACCGTTAGGGAATGGCAGTTCGCCTCCGGAATCGATCCAGGCCTGATAGGAAGGATTTCCGTTCAGCTCAGCATAGTTCTTGCCTTCAAAGTCCCCGAAATCGCATTCTCGGAAGTCATTAACAATGACCGTTTCAGCCCCCGGGAACAGTATCTGAGCAGACTGGATGCAGCGTCGCATGGGGCTTACGAACACCCGGCTGACTTTAGGCATGCACAGCGCGCTTAACCGCGCTTCACCCTGCTCGCACAGCGGTTCGTCGGTCTTGCAGCCGATATATCGTCCTTCCAGGTTGCCGTTTGTAAGACCGTGGCGTATAAGATAAATGCTCATTTTATGCGCGCTCCTATCCCGCACACTGCGCGCACCACCGTGTCTGACGCCTGGGCGATCACACACAGTGCCCTGCCTACAGCCTCCCTGAAGGCGCGCTCTGACGCCTCCATTGGAACGATGCCCGCACCGACTTCGTTCGCCACTATCACCGCGTCCGGCTTTTCCAGGCATAGCTTCTGCGCGAATGCTTTGGGGTCCTCGCCTTTCAGGATCGCTTCGCGGACCTTTTCGTGAAAATCAGGTATTAGCTCGGCTTTGGGGTTTTCCCTGACAGCAAGCTCTTCCTGCCCCTGGTACGCGCCGCCTATATAGAGTTTCACAGCAGCTTCACCCCCATCACAGCCGCGATGATCAGGCACAGTTCCAGCATCTGGGAATACCAGCCCGCCAGATCTCCAGTCACGCCGCCGAACTGTTTTTCGGACATGCGCTTGTAGTACAGGGTCACCGCAGCAGCCACCGCGACAAGTATAAGCGCGAGCCAGACCTCCCAGAGGCACCATATTACTCCGCACACCAGAACGTATATGAGCCCGCTTACGCTCACCATGCGCCGTTTGGACGCGGAAGCGAATTTGTCCAGCATGCCTTCGGGCCGGGCAGACTTGAGCACCGTGACCGCCAACGCGCTAAGCGCTCTGGACAGCACGAAGCACACCGCCGCCTGGGCGCCGGCCTGAGGCTTGGCCATGGACAGAAACGCCGTCATGAGCAGCATATAGGACGCGCAGCCCATGACCGCAAAGGCGCCCACATGGCTGTCCTTAAGTATCTCCAGCTTCTTTTCCCTGGGCTGCCAGGAAGCAAGCGCGTCGGTGGTGTCCATAAAGCCGTCCATGTGGATGCCGCCGGTGACCAGAAGCGGGATCACCGCGCCCACCGCGCCTTTCACCAGCGCGTTCAGTTCCAGCCAGCCGCACACACACAGCCACAGCCAGACAAGTCCGCCTATCACCGCGCCTACCAGCGGGAAAAAGCACATGGAGTACCTGCGGTTCTCGTCCGTCCATTCCACCTGGGGCATGGGCAGGCGCGAGTAAGTTGAAAACGCGATAACAGCAGATCTTATAAGTCGCATGGCGCAGTTCCTTTCAGTGTCACGGGTATGGAATAGACTACTTCCGCCGCGTAATCCGCGAGTAAAACGAGTTCCCGGTTCAGTTCCGCGAGTTTTCTGATGTATTCCTGCGTGGAATCCGGATAGATGACGCCGTCGCAGAACACGTCGTTTGTCACTATCACGAGATGCCCGCACTTGCGCGACAGTTCCCGTATGGCAGGTAAGATCCTTTCCGCACTGCCGCCGTCGAACATCTCGTTGGCCAGCAGGTTCGGGACATCCTCCAGCAAAACCGTGCTGCCCGGTTCGATTGCGGCGCCTGCCAGGTCGATCGGACATTCCAGCGTCTTAAACCCCTTGTCCGCCCGCTGTGCCCTGTGGCGCGCAACGCGCCTTTCCGACTCCTCATCGTACACCCGCATGGTCGCGATGTACACTCTGTTTTCAAGAGGCAGGCGCGAAACGAGTTTCTCCGCGTATGTGGACTTGCCACAGCCGCTGCCGCCGGTGATTAGCGCCATCATACCGCGCCGCCTTTCTCCCTGTACGCGGCCATGCCGAGCCCGTCAAACGTGTGCACGCCCGCGTAGACCCTCTGAGCCATGTCCATAAGCGGCAGCGCCGCCACGGCGCCCGTGCCCTCGCCCAGCGCCAGTTCGGCACAGATAAGAGGCTTAAGGTCCAGTTCTTCCAATATCCTTGCCGCTGCCGGTTCCTTGCCTATATGAGATGCGAACATATACTCCCTGCACTCGGGACACAGCCTGTACGCCGCGAGCGCTGCAGCTTCGACTATCACTCCGTCTATTACTATCGCCGCATCGCAGCTCATTCCGCCCAGGCACGCGCCCGCCATGGCACAGAGTTCCAGCCCGCCCACTTTCGCAATCACGTCTATAGGATCGCCGGCGTCAGGCTTGTTTATACTCAGCGCGTTTTGGACCGCTATGCGCTTGCGGCTGAGCCCCTCGTCGGAAAGCCCCGCGCCCCGGTCCACCGCTTCGTCTACAGTCATGCCCATTAGCGCGCAGCTTACCGCCGCTGTGGCGCTGGTATTTCCGATGCCCATTTCTCCGATGGCGATGAGCTTTATCCCTTTCCCGCTCATCTCGCGCACCGTGTCTATGCCCGCCTGTATCGCGATTTCCGCGTCGGCCCGTGTCATGGCGGGGCCAAGAGACATGTCATTGGTCCCGTACAGCGCCTTTTTACGGATGAGCCCGGGCTCGTCCACGTCCGTGACCATGCCCACGTCCACCGCGTACACGGGCGTATCTGACACAGCTGCCATGATATTCACGTTGGACGTGCCCCTGGCTATGGCCCGCGCCACCAGCGCGGTCACACTTTGATCGGTCTGGGATACCCCCTGTTTTACTATGCCGTGGTCCGCACAGAAGATCAGCCCGCAGCGGGGCGTGAGAAGCACGTCCGGCGTACCCTGTATGCCCGCTATACGGGTTATCGCGTCCTCCAGGAGTCCCAAGGAGTCAAGCGGCTTTGCCACAGCGTCCCAGCGGGCCTTCGCCGCTTTCATTGCCGCCGCATCCGGTCGGTTTATCGTGTATAAGAGCATATCGTCACCCTATTATGATCCCTATGGCCGCTGTAATGCACACGGCCAGCAGGCTCGTTACATACAAAAGCCGGTTGGCTTTGATTATGTCTTCCGGCACGGCGGCCCTGTCCGCGTCGCCTATGGTGGGCTTTACCACAGTTTTGCCGAAATACGTATGAGTGCCGCCCAGCTGAATATGAAGTGCTCCCGCCGCCGCGGCTTCGCTCCAGGCGCAGTTGGGGCTTAGGTGGTTTGCGTGATCGCGTCTTACTATGCGCAGCGCATTTTTGGCGTCAAGGCCCGCAATAAACGCCGCCGCGCACATAAGCAGCGCCGTTATCCGGGCCGGTAGGTAATTCAGCACATCGTCGAGCTTCGCGCTGGACCAGCCGATATCCCGGTATTTTTCGTCCATGTAGCCCACCATGGAGTCCAGCGTGCTGGCAGCCTTGAACGCCCACAGCAGCACCGGTCCGCCTAATGCGGCGTAGATAAGCGGCGAGATGACCCCGTCCGTGGTGTTCTCCGAAACGGTCTCCACAGTGGCCTTTACTATCTCTTCCCCGCTCAATTCCTGGGTATCCCGGCCCACTATGCGGCTTACCTGCTTTCTTCCCGCCTCCAAGCTCTCATTAAGCGCACGTTTAACGCCCCGAGCTTCCTTCGCCATGGAGGTCACCGCGATGCCCATCCAGTCCATAAGCGCCATGCATATGAGCCGGGGCCAGCGTCCGAAAAGCCCAGCGAGCAGTATGACAAGCCCCGCCGCTGCCGCTGTCGCCAGCACTGTTGAGCACGTGAGCACTACCGCGCTTTTCCTTAAGTCGCCGCCCCGGGCGCGCAGTTTCTTCTCCATATATGAGATGAACCTGCCTATCAGCCGCACGGGATGATACAGCCATTCCGGGTCACCCAGGATCAGATCGAGCCCGTATCCCAGTATAAGCGCCCAAATAATGTCCGGCATATCACGCTTCCCCGCGTATGATCTTATAAATCATATCCATGTCAACGCTGGCGCGAACTATGTCCGCTATGCGGTCGAATTCCCGCTCCCTGTACTCGTCCATGGTGAGCGTTTCGCACTCGTTTTCGCTTATCCCCTTGCTTTTTCGCACGTGAGCGGCCAATGCGGAAAAAAACTGGCCGTCATCGAACAGCCCGTGCAGGTAGCTGCCTATCACGTTGCCTTCCCGGTTGGCGACACCGTCCGTCTCTCCACGTATGGTGAGCCAGGGCACGCACTCGCTGCCGAAGGAGTTGCGTCCCGCGTGGATTTCGTAACCGTCCAGCAGCATGCCGCTTAATTCACTGAGCCAGCCGCATCGGGCGGTAACCGTGCCGGTCGACTGGCGGGTCTGCTTTTCCGCCTCGAACGTCACTTCCATGTCCAGCAGGTCCATGCCCGGCACCTCCGGTATACGGGATTCCACGTGCATGGGATCCTTCAGCTTATGCCCCAGCATCTGGTAGCCTCCGCAGACACCGATAAGCACACCGCCTTTGCGCGCGTGGCGGATGATCGGCGCCTCCATGCCCCGGTTTCTCAGATCCATCAGATCTTCAATTGTGTTTTTTGTACCCGGAAGCACGATTATGTCCGCTTTTTCCAGGTCAGATGCTTTCTCCGCATAGCGCACGCGCACGCCTTTTTGCAGCGTGAGCGCCTGAAAATCCGTAAAATTGGAGATATGCTTCAGCCTCACTACGGCCACGTCCAGGTCGCCCTGCCCTGTCACTCGGTTGAAACGCTCCGTAACGCTGTCCTCGTCTTCCAGTTCCACATCCATCCAGGGCACCACGCCCAGCACGGGAATATGGATGCGTTCTTCCAGCATCCTGAGCCCCGGCTCCAGTATCTTTACGTCGCCCCTGAACTTGTTTATTATCACGCCCTTGACCCGGGCGCGCTCCTCGTCGGTAAGCAGCATTACCGTGCCGAGCAGAGATGCGAACACGCCGCCCAGGTTTATGTCCCCCACCAGCACCACTGGCGCGTCTGCGGCTTCGGCCATGGACATGTTGACTATGTCGCCCTCCCGCAGGTTGATCTCTGCGGGACTGCCCGCGCCTTCTATCACCACGCAGTCCACTTCGCTTTCCAGCGCGTCGTAGGTGGTTTTTATCCTCTGGCGCAGCTCGGGCTTGTATTTATGGTATTCCATGGCAGTCATGCTGCCTATGGCTTTTCCGTCCACTATCACCTGGCTGCGGCGGTCGCCCGTGGGCTTGAGCAGCACAGGATTCATGCGCACATCCGGCTCCATGCCCGCCGCCTGCGCCTGGGTCACCTGGGCGCGCCCCATCTCCCGGCCGTCTTTCGTCACGAAGGAATTGAGCGCCATGTTCTGCGCCTTGAAGGGCGCGACCTTGAGCCCGTCCTGTTTTAATATCTTCAGAAACGCCGCGCACAGCACGCTTTTTCCAACGGAAGACGCCGTGCCCTGCACCATGAGTGATTTGCCGCGCATATATTACTCCTTTGGCCTGTCTATAAGTATAACGTGGATGTCCCTTTCCAAAGCGGGAATGACTTTTTCCGCCACGCCGCCCTGTG
Source organism: Clostridiales bacterium (assembly GCA_024684375.1). Taxonomy (GTDB): domain Bacteria; phylum Bacillota; class Clostridia; order Christensenellales; family Aristaeellaceae; genus RUG14130. The sequence continues at coordinate 61,624 of JAIKWZ010000063.1, read as the reverse complement.
CGCCGGAATCCTTGCTGACCATGACCTTTATGTCCAGTTGATCGTACAGCGCTGCATTGAACGCCTGCGAAAACGGCCCCTGCATGGCTATTATATGGGAGGGCGGTATGCCCGCTTCTTCGCAGAGCCTGAGCGCCTCCATGTTGGGCAGCATCCGCGCCCAGATGCGGGCGGCATCAACTTCTTGCGCATACTCTTTCAGCGTATGGCTGCCCGTGGTCAGAAGTATGTTCCCCTCTGTCCTGACAAGCGCCTCGGCAGCCTGCTGGGTGGTCGCCACGTGCTCCACGTAGTTTATCCAGTCACCTTCGCTGGGGGCGCGCTCCACCCGCTCGTATGGGATGTTCAGGTCTGTGCAGCACGCTTTTATGTTTTCGGTGGCGCGCACCGCGTATGGATGGGTGCAGTCGATGACCTTATCCGGTCTTGCATCCGCGAGAAACGCTGCCATACCGTCCCGGTCAAGCGCGCCCACACGGCAGTCGATATCTTGGGGCAAAAGAGCACGGGCGTACTCGCTGGTCACGCTCACAGTTACGTTTTTGCCCGCGTATTTCAGGCGCACCGCCGTTTCACGGCCTTCCACCGTGCCGCCGAAAACTACGATTTCAGCCATTTTTTCAGTTCCTCCACCAGCAACCCGTTTTCATCTCCGGTCCTGACCGCGAAGCGCAGGCAGCTGTTCTTTAAGCCGAAGGACGCGCAGTCCCTGACCAGTATTTTTTTGCTTCGCAGGTATTTGACAGCTTCTGTCATGTCCCGCCCAAAGTCGCACAGCAGGAAATTCGCCTTTGACGGCGCCACATCCGCGCCGATGCTCCTAAGCATCTTGGCAAACTCCTCCATCCGGCGCGCGTTTGTGAGCGCATCCCGCCTTATCTCACCGAGATGCTCCGGTAGCTCCGCGGCTATCTTCGCGGCGAACGCGTTAAGACCCCAGGGCAGCGCCCTTTCGCTCAGGCGCAGCACGGTCACTTCATCAGCGCAGATATAGCCAAGCCGCACGCCCGGCACGCATAGTATCTTGGTGAGCGAACCCGCCACCGTAAGCCCACGAGCCACACAGCTCCGCACGCTGTTTTCCGGGCAATAGTCTATGAACGCCTCGTCCACCAGCACCTCTGCACCGCTTTCCGCAAGCGTTTTATGCTGAGCAAGTATTTCTTCGCGGTTCAGCGCGGCGCCGGTTGGGTTGTTGGGATTGCAGATCACCCGCGTGTCGCCCGCTTCGGCTTGCGTGCTGTCCGCTCGGACGCATACCCGGCCGCACACCTCCGCCCGCCGGGCATATTCGCCGAAAGTCGGCGCGTCCGTAAGCACCCTGCCCCGGTTTACCGACAGCGCCAGGTCTATCGCCTCTATCCCTCCCGCGGTGGGCAGTATCATGCTTTCCTTTACCCCCGCGTAGGCAGCCAAGCCACGCCTTGCAGCTTTCATCGCCGGGTCGGGATAATACCGCGCTTCCTCCGCCGCACGGCAAAGCGCGTCATTCACCCATTTGGGCATGCCTTCGGGGCGCAGGTTGGCAGAAAAATCCAGCCAGTCGGAAGGCCTTTCTCCCTGCCACACGTTGCCGCCGTGCTTCATGGCCAGAATCTCCCGATCACGTCAGACCGGTGGGCAAAATACACGTGGGCGAACGCCGCCAGAGTGTTGTATTTTTCATATCCGCACGCCCAGCTTTTGTCCGGCGCGGAGGCTTTTATCACCTTGTAGGCGCACATGGCGTCGCCTGTCGGCTCCGCGAAGGCATGATGGAACTCGTGCGCGGGAAATACAAGCCCTGTTCTGTCCTCCACCGTCACGTAGCCGAAACGCTGCAGGCGTCCGGTCATCCTGCAGGAAATTGGCAGCACGCCGCACATTTCCCTGCCGTCTATGCTTTCACCCAGATACATCAGCCCGCCGCATTCCCCGTAACAGCGCAGACCGTTTTCCAGCGCCGTTTTGATGCTTTTGCGCATACCGGCATTCTGCTCCAGCTGTTCGGCGTAGACCTCGGGATAACCTCCGCCTATATACAGCCCGTCCAGGTTTTCAGGCAAAAAAGCATCCCTGACAGGCGAGAAGAACACAAGCTCCATGCCCATGTCTTTGAGCGCCTCAATGTTCGCATCATAATAAAAGTGGAAAGCCTCGTCCAGCGCCACGCCAAGGCGGAAACCATCGCGCCTGGCAAGACACCGTGTCGCTTCCGCAGGCACTATCACGGGCGCCTCAGACGCTATTGAGATCACTTTATCCAGATCCAGCGTCTGTTCCGCCATGACGGCGGTCTCGTTTATCCGGTCCATCAGGTCTGGCGTTTCCCGGGCAGTCACGAGCCCCAGATGCCGTGACGGCAGCTCGATCGCGGCCTGTTTGGTGAGATAACCAGCGCAATCCAGCCCGGTGTACTCCTTTACCGCCTGTTTTATGAGGTCGTAGTGCCGTTCCCCGGACGCCCGGTTGACCAACACACCACTGATGCCGCTGTTCGGTTTCAGGGTCTGAAAGCCCTTGACCGTCGCCGCCACGCTGGCCGCGCCGCCGGACGCGTCAACAACAAGCAGCACAGGCGTGCGCGTCAAGCGGGCCAGCTCCCAGGTGGAGCAGCGCATCTGAGCCGTGTCCAGCCCGTCATAATACCCCATCACGCCCTCTATCACAGAGATGTCGGCGTCATTCATGAGCAGGCGGTTTATCTCGATCTCATCCATAAGCCAGCTATCCAGGTTGTAGGACGCCCGGCCGCACACCCGCCTGTGGAAGCCGGGGTCGATATAGTCCGGGCCCACTTTATAAGGAGCGACATCCAGCCCCCGCCTTTTTAGGCATGCCATAAGCAGTATGGAAGCCGTGGTCTTGCCGCAGCCGCTCCCGGTGCCCGCTACGAGCAGTCTCAAGAGCGCACCCCCTCGATGCCGTACATGAGCGCGTTCACTATCGCCGCCGCAACGTTGCTGCCGCCCCTGCGGCCCATGGCGGCGATGCAGGGAATGTCGCTGGCCCACAGCTTTTCCTTGGCTTCAACCACGTTAACGAAGCCCACCGGCACCCCTATCACCGCCGTGTCCGCGGGCATGCCGGTATCTTCCGCTATTTCCAGCAGCGACAGCAGAAAAGTGGGGGCGTTTCCGCACACCAGCAGTTTGGGTCCGTCTATGCCGAGCGCTTTCTCCATGCTCACGAAGGAACGGGTCACGCCCCTTGCCTTCGCTTCCTTCGCAACGTCATCGTCCGCCACGAAGCACAGCGCTTTCGCTCCCAGCCTGCCAAGCGCGCTTTTGTTTATGCCCGCCAGCGCCATATTCGTATCGGTAATTATCGTCGCGCCGTTTTTGAGCATACTATGAATGTATTCCACTATCCCGGGGGTGAAACGCATATTCTCCGCGAATGAGAAATCCGCCGTGGCGTGTATCACCCGCTTGACTATGGGCTTTATGTCCTCTTCAAGCTCAACCTTAAGTTCGGATTCAATTATCTCCATGCTCCTGGCTTCGATGTCCATTGGCAGCATATTACCATTCGACCCCTTTCCTGGCAGGCAGTTTTTCAGTCGCATAAGGGTGTTTCTCAGCCGTTATACGGCTTAAATAATCGGCTTTTTCCATCAGCCACTCCGGGACCGCGCGCCCCGTGACCACGGTCTCGCCGGATGAAAGCGCCTTGTCTATGAGTTTTCCAGCGCTGTCTTCGTCCACCATACCCAGCGCCAGAGCGATGCCCAGCTCGTCCAGTATAATCGTTTCCGGCTGCCAAAGCCCGATCTGAGAAGCGACCTCTTCGGCAAACGCTGTTTGATCGGCGCGGGCGGACGATTTGTCTTCCGGGCTCAGGCGCGACGTAAAGCCTTTTATGGGATTCGCGGTCATCACGCGCACGTTATCAAATACCCCAAACGCTTTAAGCTCCCCTGAATTGCCCTTTTTCATGAACTGGGCCACCAGCACTTTGCTGCCGTGCCCGGCAGAGCGGAGCGCCAGCCCCATGGCCGCCGTGGTCTTGCCCTTGCCGTTTCCCGTATATACGTGCAGTTTGCTCACGTTTGCTCACTCCCCGAATGTGCCAAGCTTATTGCCCTGTCCGTCCAGCATAATGGTATCTACCTTTAGTGCGCCTTTGACTCGCGCCTCACAGTACAGCGACGCGGCCTTGCACAGCCCATTCCACACTTCCTCGTATCCCGTCTCGCGTATGAGCGGTATAATGCCGTCAAGCGTCACGCTTGCCATGACCGCTTCCAGAATATCTTTGGGAGCACCCATAAGTGCCAGATGGGCCGCAACAGGTTCGCGCCGCCCGTCGCCGTATTTGCTGTGGGTCTGCATTGAGCCGCCCGCAACCTTGGCGAGCTTCCCGGGCTGCCCCGCGAGCACGACACGGTGAAAGCCGAGTTCTGCGGCCGTATCAAGGGCGAAACCCACAAAATTGCTTATCTGCACGCAGCTTAAGCCGGGCATGAGCCTGTTCAGTGCCGTTTCTCCCTGGCTTCCGAACACGAGTCCAAGCGTCTGGGCGCCGTTTTCCCGGCGCACGCTCATTTCAAGGCGTATAGTGTCGGTGAGCGCTTCCTCGCTCATGGGACGCACGATACCCGTAGTGCCGAGGATCGACAACCCTCCCTCTATGCCCAGGCGGGGATTGAACGTCTTTTTCGCGATCTCGCTCCCACCGCCTATTCCCACAGTGACCGTCGCCGCGCTGTGCGGGAACACGCTCCTCACAGCCGCGGCTATCATCTGCCTGGGCACGGGGTTTATCGCTGCTTCGCCAACAGGCAGTTTAAGGCCCGGAAGCGTTATAGTCCCCACGCCTTCGCCCGCGGCAAAGCTTATATCACCGTTTGCGGGCCCGATCAGTACTTCCGCCCAGACTTCGGAGCCGTTTGTGATGTCCGGGTCGTCCCCCGAGTCCTTATATACGGCGCACCTGTACTGAGATAAAGCGTGGACAGAAGGCGCGTACACACGGCCTTCGGGCACCACTATCTCGACTTTGTCCGGGCACTCGCCGTCCCTCTGCCACAGGCAGGACGCCAGCGCGCATGCCGCCGCGCAGGAGCCTGTGGTAAAACCTTCCCTGAGCGGCGTCATGTGTCCTTGTCTCCCGCCAGCGCGAAGGTCATGCCTTCAAAAATGGTTTTCCCGACCAGGAGTTTGCCTTCAGAAGCTTTCACCGCCGCCCGCTCGCACACGTTGTCCACGCCCACGGTCTTTTCAACGTAGTCCGAATGCGCGAACACGCCGGGCACATCTTTTAGAGCCTGCGCGTCGTAGGTCATAAGCGGCAGGTGATACTTCTCACAAAAGCGTGTAAACGCCGGTTCTTCCTTCTTGATGTCTATGCTCGCCAGTGCCTTTACTGACAGCAGCGAAACGCCGTTTGAGCGCAGGAATTCCAAAGCGTTTTTCTCGAACGCGTCCGCGTCCACGCCCTTTCTGCAACCCGCGCCCAGCGCCAGCGTGCGGGGGCGCAGATATAAAGTCACGTCAAAAGGCGGCTTTATCTCCCTTTCGGTGATTGCGACGCCTACGGTTTTTCCAGCCAGCGCCCGGGAAGACACCGCCATGATGGCGCTCGGGTTCTCTACGGCCATATCACGGCTGACCGCCCAACTGTCTATGGCGGGCACTCCGCGCACGTCGGTCGCGGTGGTTATCACCGCTTCCGCTCCCGTGAGCGAAGCGATCTGCTCTGCCAGCGCGTTCGCCCCGCCTATGTGTCCTGACAAAATGGGTATAACGTGGCGCCCCGCCTCGTCCATCACGACTACCGCCGGGTCGGTGGTTTTGTCCTTTACCAGCGGCGCTATCGCCCTTACGGCGATGCCTGCCGCACCGATAAACAGCAGCGCGTCCGCTTCCTCAAAGTGCGCTCTCGCCCACTCCTTAACGGGCACTCCCCTGTCCACGGGTATACCCAGCGTATCGGACCAGCTTTGGCCTTTATCCGTGAACGCTATCGCCCGCAGTATCATTTGCTTGCCTCCCGGAACATATGAGAGAACGCGGGATCGTACAGCTTGGAACGTTCATACTCGCTGCCCATAAAACCGCCCACCAGCACCAGCGCGGTGCGTCCGATATGCGCCGCCTTTTCAGGCAGGGTCGCGAGCGTGCCCCTGACTATCTCCTGATCCGGCCAGGACGCCTTATACACCACCGCCGCAGGCGTATCCGGCGCGTAGCCGCCTTCGATCAGCTCTTCACACAGCTTTTTCAGCATGCTCACGCTCAAAAACAGCGCCATGCTCGCCCCGTGGGATGCCAGGGACCGGATATTCTCTTTCTCGGGCACGGGCGTTTTCCCCGCCATGCGGCTCACTATCAGCGTCTGGCTCACGCCGGGCAGGGTATACTCGGCTTTGAGCACCGCCGCTGCCGCGTTCATGGAACTCACCCCGGGCACCACTTCATAATTATACCCCAAGCGGTCCAATTCGTCCATCTGCTCACGGATGGCGCCGTATATGGAAGGATCCCCCGTATGCAGGCGCACCACCGCGCTTTCCTTCGGATACGAAGTCATCGCCTTTATGACCTCTTCCAGAGTCATGGACGCGCTGTTTAGCTTCTCGCAGTTTTCACCGCAGTAAGAAAGCAGTTCCGGGTTGACCAGCGAACCCGCGTAGATAACCAGATTCGCGCGTTTTAACAGTTCCATGCCCCTTACGGTGATAAGGTCCACCGCCCCCGGGCCTGCACCTATAAAGTATATCATACTTTGCCCTCCATCGTCGCCGCGAACACGAATACGGGGTTCTGCGCTTTGAACATATTGTAACGCCCGACCTTTTCCAGCCGGGATACGGCTATCTGCGCGGCTGAGAGATCGGCGTATCCGGACAGCAGTTTCATATACAGCTGCGCGCTCTCCATGGTGACCGCCGTGGCGCACACGCGGATACGCCGGCCGAAACCCTCAAGTTTTTTCAAAATCTCTTCGGTCTCTCCGCCCGTGCCGCCCAGGAACACATGGGTGGGCGCGGACAGGCCTTCCAGCGCTTCTGGCGCGCTGCCCGGAATTATATTGATATTAAGCGCGTGGAACTTGTCCCTGTTTTGACCGATCAGTTCCAGCGCGTCCGCGTCCCGTTCCACAGCGTAAACCTCACCAAGCGGGCACTTTAGGGCGCACTCCACCGACACGCTGCCCGTACCCGCGCCCACGTCCCACACCACGCTGTCAGGCGCGAGCCCGAGCTTAGATATCACCTGGGCGCGTATCTCGCTTTTGGTCATGGGCGTTTTGCCGCGGATGAAGCTATCGTCGTTAAGGCCGCTCTGCCTCACGTCAGCTTGCGGCGCGTCGTTAAGTATCGCGGCTGCGGAAAGGCTGTCGTAAGCCCTGTCCTCGTATGGGCCGGCGTACTCATCCGGGTAGCTAAGTTTTTCGCCTATATACAGCTTAAGCTCGCCCAAACCGCCTTCATAAAGCGTGTCCCGCACCCATTTTGGGTTGTTTTCACCGTCCAGCAGCACAATAGTTTTAGGGTTCGTACGGCAGAAATGGCAAAGCGCGTTTTTGGAAAGCGCCCGGCCGTGGGCGGACACTATCTTCGCGTCCTGCCAGTTGATACCCAGCCTCGCGCACAGCGCCTGCATGCTGCTTATGCCGCAGATCACATGCACGTTTTCCTTGCCGAAGTGCTTCACGAGCAGAGGCAGCAGGCTGTAAAGCCCCGTATCCCCCGAAAGCAGTGCGGCTGCGTTTTCGCCCCGTTCAAGCGCCTGTGCCATTTCGTCCATGGCGGTTCCGAAGGGCGTAAGCGGGCGTCGTTTAGTTTCCGGCACCAGCGCATCGTTCCTTTCCGCGCACCACACCAGGTCTGAGGCGTTTATCGCGCTACGGGCTTCCGGCGTCAGCATATCCGCGCTGCCCGGACCCGCGCCTATCACATACAGCTTATTCATGCGTCTTTATCCTCTTTAGAACGGTAGCCCCGGGGCGTGATAAGCTTTTCGCCGCTTATGCGCGTAGACGCGGAACCCACGAACACGGTGGTGAACATGTCCGCGGGATAGTTTTTCAGTTCCTCCAGCGTCATAGTCTTGGAAAACTCGTTCTCCCGCCCTATGTTCGCGGCCACGCCGCAGGCAGTCTCGGGCGGCAGGTATTCCAGCAGTATCTCACAGGCGCGCTTAAGGTAATCCGGGCGCTTGTGGCTGGCGGGGTTATATATTGCCAGGCACAGCCCCGCCTTTGCGGAAAGGCGCAGCCTCTGTTCTATCATCTCCCATGGCGTAAGCGCGTCCGACAGCGATATCACCGCGAAATCGTGGCCCAGCGGCGCCCCCAGCAGCGCTCCGCCACTCAACGCCGCGGTCACTCCGGGCACTATCTCCACGTCAATGTCCCGTATGCCTTCGCTTAATTCCAGCACCAGTGACGCCATGCCGTACACACCCGCATCGCCGGAACAGATCATCGCCGTGATCTTCCCTGCCAGCGCCGTGTCTATGGCCATTTGGCAGCGCTGCGTTTCCTGGCGCATGGGCGTTTGAAGGTACTCCTTGTCGGGAAACAGGGGCCTGACCAGGTCATTGTACACCTGGTAGCCCACTATCACGTCAGCGTTTTCCAGCGCTTTCGTCGCCCGAAGCGTCATGTCCTCCGCACTGCCGGGGCCGATGCCCACTACATAAAGCTTGTTCATATGATTCAGTCCTTCAGCTTAGTTTGTACAGGAACGTCATGCCTTCCGTCTTCCCAGAAAGCATCTTTACCAGGTCTTCGATGAATGTGCCTATAGCGTTGGTGGCCTGGTAAAGGTTTTTCCGGGTGCAGAACACATTGCCCTCATTGACTGCCCTGAAATCCGAAAGCAGCGGCTGCGTCAAGACCAGTTCGCTGACGCTCTCAAGCGGCGCCTCTATGGTGGAATTGTATACCAGATAATCCGCGTCCTTCGCAGTCATATAAAAGGTCTCCATGGTCACGCTCACTGAAGCGTTGGTCTCCTGCCCCTCTATGGACTCGAACACATAGCTGCCTCCCGCCAGTTCTATGGAGCGCGCTATGTAGTCCTCCGAGCCGCGCACGGTGACCGTGCCGTCGGGCTTTATTGAGAAAAAAGCCACCGTCTTGCCGCTGCCTCCCTCCGGGCCTATCGCCTCCACCAGCGCGGCCTGGGTTTCAAACACGCTTTCCGCCTCGGCCTCGTGCCCCGTGAGCAGGCCGTAGAGCTTGATCCATTCCAGCCGTCCCAGGGGGTGCGCCTCGCTGCTGGAACGGTCTATGAATACCGGTATCCCCAGCAGTTCTATAAGCTCCTTCACCTGCGGGGTGTGGAGTATCATCATGGATTCCACCGCCAGGCGGCAGTGTTCCCGTATAAGCAGCTCGAAGTCCGGGCTCGAGTACTTGCCAGCGAATATGATATCGCCGTTTTGCATGGCGCCGACCGCGTTCTCCACGTACCAGCCATCCTGCTGCGTGCCGGAAAGCCGTATGGTATCCAGCGCGCCGGCAGCGTCGAACAGCGCCATGGCAGATGTGGCGGCGAGGTATATGTTTTCCAAAGGCTGCCTTATCACGGTCACGGACGGGTGCAGGCCCTCAGGCGTTTCACTGCCTTCCGGCACAATGAGATAGCTTTCGCTGTCTCCCACGTTTATCAGGGCGTAGCCGCCTTCGTAATAATCTACCGAGAAGCCCCGGGCGTACTTGGTTTTCATGCTGTCCGCCCATTTGAGGCCCGCGGGAGCGCCGCCGCCCAGACCTATATAGATCTGGTACTCTATCTCGTGAGGCGCGCTCATGGCTACGGTGGTGGCATAAACCGTAAACGCGCGGTTCAGGCTCACCGGCACCAGGAAGACCGAGCCATCGTCGGTCACTTCTGCGGCGTAGTTGCCATCGCCAATCCTTACGTTGGTATAATTCTTGCTGGAAAACACGAGTTTGGCCGCGGCTTCGCCGTCTTTTACGGTGACCTCGGGGCAGGTGATCGTCACCCGGCCCGTGCCGCCGGAAAACACGAATTCATCGGGAACGTACGTCCCGTCGTCAAGCTCTGCAATCGCCGGGCACGCGCCGCAGCATATGAGCAGCGCCAGTATCAGGGCGCATGAAAGCAATTTTTTCACCCGGCAGCCTCCTTGTTTAGACATGCTCACTGTCCGGTCACCCCGCCGCCTGTGGGAGAAAGCGTCCCGGAGAAGAACGTGATGCTGTAAGCTACCTCCGTAGCGGGTTTGATGGCAGTGGAATCCACCGTTACGGCGATCTTTTGGTCAAATACGCTTACGGGTATGTCAAACGCCGCGCCGCCTTCAGCGGATACGGGCGTGTATTTTTCGTTGTTCACTATTATATAATCTATCTTCGCGGTAGAAAACACTATGCGCGCGGTCAAATCGTTTCCGTTAACCGTGACAAGCACGGGAGACTGCACCGTCGTCCTGCCCTTGCCTTCCAGTACCGCTTCGCATTCATATATGCCGTCTGCAAGCCCCAGAGACTCGGCCGTGACCAGACTGCCGGCCCTGAACGCTTCCAAAGGCAGCGAGTCGGACCTGAAGATCAGCGTCCTGGGGTACCAGGCCTGCTTCCTGTCGCTCAGCGCGGCGCAGATATATGGACTGTCCAGCGCGTCCACAGGCAGTTCGAAATACATCCCGGCATCGTCTTCTTTAAGCTGAACAAGCTCGTTTTGCGGGGTGCGTGACGCGTTAAGAGCGGTGCCCGGATACATATATGTGTACGCCTTGCTCTTCATATACAGGCGAACGCTCATCTGTCCGCCGTTTACCGTCAGCGCGCAGCCCACCACCTTGAACATGGCTGAAGACGAGTCCACCTTTACCTGATACTCGCCGTCGTTAAGCATATCGGCAGTTACAGGAGACATTCCTTCCGTGTCAAACTCGCTCACGTCCGTCATCTCTTCCTCGGTGGCCACGGTACCTATCGGCGCGCTTTCGGCGCAGCCGTACAGCAGCATAAGCGCGAAAAGCAGGCAGACTATCCGTTTCATACACACTCACCCTCCTGTGTCGGGGTCTTATAATTTCCGCAAGGGGCGACCTGAAGGCCGCCCCGCGAATCGTCCGGTTTAGAGTTATTTTTCCAGTTCCGCGATGGCCGCGAGCGCGTGCTCTACGTAGATCTGCTGGATAGCGGGCACCTGCCCCAGGCCTTCCAGCACGCATTCCACTTCATAGCCCGCAGCGGCGAAGATGGACTTCCAGGAATCCTCCTCGTCGCCCGCCATGTCATTGTTGGCGTGGTCGCCGCACACTACCATCATGTCCCTGAGCACCACGCGGGTATAGCCCTTGTTCGCGATCGCCTCAAGTACCGTGTCTACGGAAGGCTCGGCTTCCACAGTGCCGATGTAGTAGTTCACGGCGCCCTTCGCCGCCAGCACGTCCTGCATCTTGGCGTAGATCTTGTTGTACTCGTGCTCGGTTCCGTGGCCCATGTACACGATGGCGGTCTTGCCGTCGTCATAGTCCTTGATGATGTCGATCATGATGTCCGCCACGCGATCGAAGTCCTCGTCGGTGGTCAGCAGGGGCTCAGAGACCACGATCTGCTCGAAGGCGTCGGCGTAGCCTGCCAGCCCTTCCAAAAGCTCGTCGTACTCAAAGCCGTGCATAAGGTGGGTTGGCTGCACGACCAGGATCTTTACGCCGTTTTTGACGGCGCGGTCGAGCGCTTCTTCCACGTTGTCAATGTGGATGCCGTCGCGCCTCTCCACATGGTCGATGATTATCTGCGCGGTGAACGCGCGGCGCACTGCGAACTCTTCGACCGCTTCGTCGATAGCCGCCTCGATGCCGCCTATGGTCAGGCGGCGGCTGTCGTTAAAGCTGGTGCCGAAGGACACGACCAGCAGTTCCTTTTCGCCGATCCCGTCCTCGTTGCGCACCAGGTCCATGGCGGCGTCGCCGGTCTCGTAGTTCTCTTCGTCCTCTTCCTCGGCCCATGCGCAGCCCAGCAGCAGCACAAACGCCAGCAGGATTGCCAACAGTTTTTTCATGAGTTTCCCTCCATTTTGTTATTCTATTGCAGTTCCCCCGCGGAGAACACAATATTCACGTGGTGTTGCCGGGCCGTTTCGAGCAGCCCGGTATTGGGATTGTCCTTTTGCTTCCCGGGATCGAAGGCAGTAAGCACAGTACCGCACGAGAGCATTTCCTGAATCGCCCGGGCCTTCGTCTCTTCTGACGCAGTCCCAAACGCCGGGAAGCTTACCACCGTTTGGGCCAGGGCCTTAGCCACCTCAAACTCCATATCGTTTTCGGACAGCATGCCGGCGGCGAACGGTATACGCCTTTTCTGCAGCTCGCGGTAATGGTTAAGGCCGCTTCCCGCGCCGCCCAGAACGAACACCCGAGGCTCTCCCTCCGTTCTGACCAGTTCCACGCTGCCACGGCTCACCAGATAACTGCCCTGGGTGATGCTATACAGTTCCCTTATGTGCGCGTCCGTAAACACTTTTTCGGGCGCGTCGGGTTCCTCCGCGCGGTCGCCCCTGACGCACATGACAAGGTCGGACAATTTTTCCGCCAGGTCGATCTCGTGCAGCGAGAGTATGACTGTGGTCCGCTTTTCCCTCGCTGTCTCCAGCATTATGTCCAATAGCTCGATCTTGTTGCGTATATCAAGAAAAGAAGTGGGCTCGTCCAGCACCAGCACCTCCGGCTGCTGGCACAGCGCCCGGGCAAGCAGTACCCGCTGCCTCTGGCCATCGCTGATCTGGGAAAAATCCCTCTCGGCGATATCATCTGCCCTTACACGTCTGAGCGTGTCCCATACGATGGCCTTGTCATTGGCAGTCAAAGCGCCGAAGCGCCCCGTGTATGGATAGCGTCCCATGGCTGCCACCTCAAAGCAGCTCATCATCTCCGGCTGGATCCGCTCGGTCAGCACCACCGCCAGCTTTTTGGCCAGTTCGCCCCGGGGCCATTTCTCCAATTCACGGCCCTCTATGAACGTCTTGCCGCTGATCGACGGCAGCTGACCTGTCACCGTTTTGAGTATGGTGGACTTGCCTGCGCCGTTGGGCCCGATAAGCGCGAGGATCTTTCCTTTTTCAAGGCGAATGTTTATGTCGTTTATAAGCGCTTTTCCTTTATAGCCTACGCTCAGCGCCTCGGTGGAGAATACGTAACCGTCAGCCATCGGTGCGCCTCCTCTGCCGGCTTATCATAAGCGCGATCACCACAGGCGCGCCGAACACCGCCGTAACGGTGCTTATGGCAAGCTCCGAAGGCGCGAAGGCAGTGCGGGCGATCAGGTCGCAGCCCATGCAGAACACGCCTCCCAGCAAAAACGAGCCGGGGATTATGAGGGACGGCCTGGACGTGCCGAACAGCAGCTTGGTCATATGGGGCACCGCCACGCCCACAAAAGAGATCGGCCCGGACAGCGCCGTCACGCAGGCGGACAAAACGCTTGACAGGCCGATCAGCGCGACACGGAAAAGTTTAACGTTCACGCCCATGCTGCGGGCGTAGTTCTCCCCCAGCCTATAAGCTGATATCGGCTTGGATAAAAGAAACGAAAGCGCAAGGGCAACGAACACTATCGCTGATATCACGTGCAGGTTCGGCCACGACACCGCCGAAAAGCTGCCCATGGACCAGTGATGCAGGTTCGCCACGTTGGCTTCGTCCGCGAAGGTGATAAAAAAGTCCGTTATCGCCGTGCAAACGCTGCCTATCATTATGCCTATGACCAGCAGCGCCGCCATGCTCCTTACCCGCCGCGCGAACATGAGCACGAACAGCGTGACCAGCATGGAGCCGCCAAACGCTGCCGCCATTACCGCCCAGAAAGGCACGCTGGACACGTACTTGAGCACGTACACCATCATCACGCCCACGAAAAGCTTGGCGCCCGATGAGATGCCCAGCACGTACGGTCCGGCTATGGGGTTGCGGAAAAATGTCTGCAGCAAAAAGCCCGACACGGAAAGCGCGCCGCCCAGCACCGCCGCAGCCAGAAGCCGGGGCAGGCGGATCTTCCATATCACGTTGCCTATGGAAGATCCGTCGGATTTGCCGCTGAGCACTATTCGCAGTATTTCTTTGGGCGCTATGGACACGCTCCCTGTGTTCACGTTTAGCACGAGTATCGCTACGAAAGCGATGCCCAGCAGCGCGAACACAAGGGCAGCCCTGAACGCCGTTAGCTGTTTTGTCATGGGAGCTTGAACAGATAGGTGAACTCGGTCACGGCGGGATCGTCATTGGTTAGCATTTTGTTGAAGTCCGCAATCATGGAGCCCAGCGTGTGGGAGATCTGGAAGTAATCGGGAGTGGTGAACCACACATTGCCCTCTTTCACGGCCTTGAAGTCCGCCAGTATGGGGCTGCGGGCAAGGAACTCCTCCATGGTAGCGGGTTTGCCGCCCATGGACCAGATGTACACGATGTAATCCGCTTCGCCCGCGCCGATATAGAACTCCTCAGCCTCTATCTTCTGGGTGCCACTCTTGTCGGGTGCCAGTTCGGGCAGCACGTACTCACCGCCCGCCAGCTCCAGCATCTTGACCATGTAGTCGCCCGCGCGGCGGGTGTACAAATCACCCTTGGAAGTTATGTAGAACATGGCAACGGTCTTGCCGGTGGATTCCTCAGGGATGGCGTCGATCAGCGCCTTCTGAGCGTCAAAATGCGCCTGTGCTTCCGCTTCCTTCCCCAGCAGTACGCCGTAGAGCTTAATCCACTCCATGCGGCCCAGGGGATGGTTTTCGTAAGTCGAGCAGTCGCGCATATACGGGATGCCGATCTCGGCCAGCTTTTCAGCCACTTCCGGCACGCTGTCGATCATGGTGGAGAACACGGCGAACGGGGGCTTATTGGCTGTCAGCACCTCGAAGTCGGGCGCCTTATAGCTTCCGATGTAGGCCAGTTTACCTTCGTCCATGGCGGCCTTGACTTCGTCGATGTACCAACCTTCGTATTCCTGGGTGGTGGTGGCGATGGTGTCAAGCGCGCCGATGGCATTGATGAGTGACACTGTGGGAGTGGAAGAGATCAGCAGGTTGTCAAGCGGCAGCTGCAAAGTGACTATATCATCTGGCAGCCCTTCCGGGACCTGAGCGCCTTCGGGAATAGTAAGAAAGCGCGCGCCGTCGCTGATGGTGATAAGGCTGTAGCCGCCATCACAGAAATCTACGCTGAACTGGTTTGCGTATTCAAGTTCCAAGGATCCGGTTATAGTGAGACCAGAGGTCTCCGCCGTAACAGGCAGGCAGGTAAGGATGAGCGCAATGATCAGGATAAGCACTGCCGGGAATCGTTTCATTGGGATGCCTCCTTATGAATTCTATTATTCCGGGCAAGCTAAAGAAAAATCCCAATTCCGTACGGAATGGGACACGCAAACAAAGCAAGTACAGGCTCTTATGAGAACCTCGGCTTTGCGGCTGTCCTTCTCCCCTGCCCAAGAAATCAATGCCTCAGACAGTTCAGGCAGGTCTCCTGGCTTATGGCTCGGCTTTACCCGCGGCCCGCGCGCCTTCTCAAGCATGGCTCAATGGCGTATGCACAGACCTTCGCCAATCACAGTAATGGCTGTTGCGCCGGATTCACACCGGCTTCCCTTTTCACCCGGGCGGCGTTCGCCCCCGGACACCTGGACTGCGTATTCAATTATCGCGTTAAGTATACATCAGTCCCTGGCGTTAGTCAACGGGTATATTGATCCAATATCATAAGATTCCGTACACATTTGTTTCCTGAATCGTGGCTTTCCTTCTTCTCCTCTGCTTTTCCGACACCGAATTTTGCGCCGCCAGCATTCATCCAAAGATAAATACCAGCGGCGCTTCTTCAGACGATCAAATAGTGATGCCTGTCAAAAGTCCATCACTTTATCAAACTCCTCGCCCAGAAACTGGCTGAGTGATATGCGAAACCGTATATCCACCCTGTTTCTGCCCAGTACCTCCACCCGTTCTATCAGACGCGATATTATCATTTGCCTGACGGCCTTCTCCGCAGTTTTATAACTGTCCGCCCAGGACAGCAGCTCGTTTATCTGCCTCGTCGTTTGTTTGGCCGACTCTTTTTCTGTTTGAAGTTTGCTTTGGGCCTCATCCATAGCCTGCCTGGCTGTTTCAAGCCTGGCCCTGTGCTTTATCAGCATCTGGTTCACGATACTAACATTCAGCCGGCTCTCCCCGGTCAGTGCTTTGACCGCTTCTTCCTCCAGCGCGGTAACTTGTTTCTCGGCGTTTTCAAAGTCCTTTTCGGCCTGTTTGAATGCCACCTTCAGGTTGTCTTCATTGCGCGAGCCCGCCATTGCCATCAGCTTTTCACGGGGCACTTACTTAAGCGTAGAAAGAAAGAGTATCACCTGTTCCTCAACAGCCTCATTCAGCACTGAGGCCTTATATGAGCTCGGTCCGGTGCACGCGTCTTTTGCGTATACTTTCTTGTAGCAGCGGTATATCTCCCGGTCATATACGCCCGGTCCGTTCTTAAACATTCTTTTGTCCCTGTGATGGTTGTAGCTGAGCTTGCTGCCACAAAACCCGCAGTAAAGCACGCCGGTCAGCAGGCTGCCTGTATCTGTCCTTGTGGGCACGAGCGTCTCACTACCATAGTTCAGGATGGCACGGCCCTTTACTGTCTGCAGGCACTTGTCAAACATATCCTGATCGATTATCCGCAGGTGTTCGAACGGTTCAGATATCGACCCTTGCATGTGGTATCTGCCGGTGTAGATCGGGTTATTGACAATATGGCGTACAGATGATCCGGTCCAGGTCTGGGAACCGCGTTTAGTATTGATGCCCCTGTCATTCAGATACTGAGCTACGCGATTGGTTCCATACCTGTAATTGATCAGCAGATCGTATATCTTCCTGACAACAGCCGCCTCGCTCTCGTCGATCACCAGATCATTGACCGGCTGATTTCTTCTGTTCCTCCGTCCCAGTTTCTCAAGCCTGTATCCATACGGTATAAGTCCGCCTCTGTACTCACCGCTCTGTACCATTTGCATCTGCTTTGTTTTCACTCGGATCGCTGTTTTCTCACTTTCTCCGGATGCCTGCCAGAATCGGATGTAGTTGAGCAGTTTGTCCACATGGTTGTCAAAGCGCTGCTCCCCCTCCTTTGTGCTCCAGACCTCTACCCCCCTGCTGCACGAACCATTGCACCACAAACGGCGTCTCGTCGTCGCGCCTCCCAAGCCGGTCAAACATAAATACCAGCAATACTTCAAACTGATGCAGCAGCGCGCGCTTCTTGATCTCCAGGATCGCGTCGCGGGCATTGGCGCTGACCTTATAGCCGGATACTCCCTTCTCTGATATCTCATCCACGATCTCCCAGTCCGGATGCGTGGCGGCGTACTCCCGGCAGGCCAGCTTCTGCATCGGTATATCGTCGTGATCCACCTGCCCCACGGTGGAGACTCGATAAAGGCATATGACTCGTTTCATTTGCTCACCTCTCTGTTCGCGCTTATCAGCATTCTCAGCACATCGGCGACTACCGCTCCGTTCGGCTTTTCCGCATACGTAACGTTTACAGTGACGCTTGGCTGGGCTCCATTCCCTGACAGCCTGACAGTACTATTACCTCTGTCTCCGGTATTATGCAAGCCATCAGAATTAGAAGTAACTGATACATTTTTGTGTTGTGTGCCAGAAAGGTCTATATTCCCGTACAGGCCGTTCCTCCTGCAATGCGCTTTCACCGTATTGATCGATACTGACAGCCTTCTGGCAATAGCCGCGTACCCTATTCCGTTGCCGCGCCATTCTGTTATCATCCGCTTCTGTTTATCCGTCATGTGGACCACCTCCTATATGTAGCCCACGAAAACGCCAAAACTGAACGGTCTGTAGAAAAAAAAGCGCCGCAATATTGCAGCGCTGCAAATATATGTATAGGGTTTACAGCTTATCCAGAATTCCCTTAAGTATTTCTTTCCCGCTTTTCGATATCGCTATGTAATACCGTTGTGTCACATGGATATTCGCATGGCCCATCTGGTTACACAACAAGTGTGTTGGCGTGTTCATTTCCGCCATAAGAGTCCCGAATGTGTGCCGCAGATGATGATATTTGAAGTTGATCCCGAGCTTTTGCTTTATCTCTCGCGAAGGAAATTTGATACTGTTGACTGTCTGTATCCGCCCGTTGGGTAAACACGTGACCAGATCGGTAGAAAATGCCTTCTTGCCATTCAAATCGTCAATCTGACGTCGGTTCTGCATTCTGACTTCTTTTAGCCTGATCATATCTTCGTCACGCTGAAGTTTTTTATCCCATAGGAATTGCTTCAGGTTTTCGCACATAATGATTGTCCGATTTGAATGAATAGTCTTTGGCCCTATGAGTTTTATCAATCCGTTCTGGTAGGACATCTGCCGGTCTATGGTTATCGTCTCAGCCTCGAAGTCAACATGGTCCCATCTCAGGCCAAAGGTCTCATTAATGCGCAGACCACAGTATCTCCCTAAAAGATATGCCGTTTCGGTACTCTTACCCTTGAAATACTCATCAAGCTTGTCGAGTTCTTCCCTGCTGAAAGCCACAATATCCGTATCGTCATCAGTTCGAAGCTTGGGCATGTGTATCTTCGTGTTTTTGTTCGTACAGAGCTTGTTGTATGTATCGACATCAAGATAGTTTCGTGAATACGCCTGGCCGAAGAAAAGGTAAAACATTTTAAGGAAGCTTTCTACATACTGGAAGGCATATCCGTCTTTGTAGTAAAGCTTTGAAAGATAGTCTACTACTTCGGCACTGCTTATTTCGTCGACAAATCTGTTCCCGAACTTTTTGCGAAGATGATTATTCCAGATACAGTCCTGTTTGCGCTTGGTCTGGAATGCACGGTCTGACCTGCCTCCGGCACAGTATTCTTCATAGACCTCTTTAACTGTGCGTCGTACCGGCGCGGGTCTTTCCGTACGTTCTTTACTGACAGCGGCAATTGCGTTCTTCCTTGCTCTGACAGCGTCGCGCATTGTCGTGAGATAATTGCCGTTTTCATCGCGGCACTTGCGTTTTGCAATCTTTTGGCCATGACATAATACGATGCGGTATAAGAATTGTATTACTGAATATCATATCTGCATGCAGGAATTTCGGCAGGAAAGTCGAATGATAATCTAAAACAATCGGAGGTGTACCATGGACGAGAGTATTTATGTGGGCAGCAAAGTCATTACGCGCTATCCCGAGGTGATCCTGAGCAAGAACGACGTGCCCTACGCGTCTGACCTGACATTCAACGCAGGCATCGTGCGACAGGGCGATGGATATATCATGCTGTTCAGGAACGATTACGGCTGCACCCAGCCTGAATGGGAAGCCGGCAAGCGTTTCAAAGGCACCAACATTGGCCTCGCAAAGAGCAAGGACGGTATTAAGTGGCAGGTCGAGAAAGAACCCGTGTTTGAGCTGAGCAAGCTTGGTGACCCCGAATTCATACGCTGCTACGACCCGCGCATCACCGTTCTGAGCGACCGGTACGTAGTCTCTTTTGCCATAGATACGCGTCACGGCGTGTGCGGCGGTTTTTACGAGACGCGCGATTTTAGGGATTACAAGCTCCTATCGCTGTCCGTGCCGGACAACCGCAACATGGTCCTGTTCCCGGAAAAGATAAACGGCAATTACGTACGCCTTGAAAGGCCGATGCCCGTGTATTCGCGCGACGGAGACGGAGATTTTGACATCTGGCTCAGCGAATCCCCCGACCTGGTATACTGGGGCAAGAGCAGGCTTGTGCTCGCGACAGAGGATGTTCCCTATTGTAACGACAAGATCGGTCCCGGCGCCCCGCCGCTCAAGACCGATAAAGGCTGGCTCGTCATTTTCCATGCGGTGGACATTGACCCAACCCGCGGCAAGAACGGTTGGGAAAACAGCTGGAAGAAGCGCTACTGCATAGGCATTATGCTGCTTGATCTCAACGACCCGTCCAAAGTCATCGGCATGAGCAAACGCCCGCTGATGATACCCGAAGCGCCGTATGAGTTGAGCGGCGGCTTCCGCGATAACGCGCTGTTCCCCTGCGGCATGGTCAGGGACGCCGAAGGAAAGATCCGGATCTATTATTCTGCAGGCGACGCGGTAGTCCGCATGGCTTACGCCGATGAGAAAGACCTGATCGGCCTGTGCTCGGAGGCACGTAATGCTTAAAGCGCACTACGCCGCGGGCTGTGAAAAAGAGTTCGATGAACGCTGTATCAAATACGCGTTCCATGATATCGACGGCACCCATTCGCTGATCCGCAATTGGCCGCCTGTAATGAGCGCCGTACTAAACGACGTGATCGAGCGCGGCCTCAGGCCGGACTTTGACAGCGATGAGGCTACCCATCGGCTTATCGAGCTATGCGGCACTCGCAAACTGGAAGAGACGGACTGCTTCTGCGTGGAGAGCGCCGGCATGAGCGCGCTCACGCAGATGGAGTGGGCTATTCGCCGCGCAGTTGAAGAGGGCAAAGTCGACGTAGCCTGCAACAAATCAGACAATTCGCTGATAGTCCAGCGCATCTGGCAGGGTGAAGAGCGCTTTGACGATATACCCGAAACACCTGCCATGCTTGAAATGCTCAGCGTTTATACGCCGCGTCTGTTTAAGCTCTACGAAAAGGTCTTGAACGGATTTTGCCGTGACAAGAACCTGGCCCTGGCTAAACAAGACCCCGAGCGTTTCCGCGTAAAAGGCTCGATGGAGTTTATAAGCATGCTGTATCGCGCAGGAGTCAAAAACTATTTCGTGACAGGCGCAGTCGTGCAAAAAGGCATGGGCATGTTCGAAGAGGTCGAGTGCCTCGGCTACCCTATCGGTGAAGGTCAGCTGATAGAAGACATCATAGGCTCGACCTGGGATAAAAAGCTGCCCAAAGACGAGATCATGCTGGAGCTGGCCGAAACTCTTGGCGCGCGTGGAGATGAGATCCTCGTTACCGGTGACGGCCGAAGCGAGATCAGCGCAGGCGTAGGCATGGGCGCCTTGACGCTCAGCCGTTTAAACCCCGATGCAACCCGTCAAAGACAACTCCACAAACAGCTGGGCACTCACATGATCGTAAACGACTTCTTTGACCCCCTGATCAGCAAAGTGTTCAGCTGAAGCACTCAAGCACGCAACTTCATCCGTCTCGTGCTCACAAGTTAGGTGTTCATGCCTTTTTGAACACCTTTTTTCGTTGGGAGTACATTGAGTGTTCACGAGTGTTCACTGGTATTCACGCTAAAAACTCCCCGAAAAGTGGACAAATGAGTATAGCCGGATCCCGGAATACAGACGTGTAAAATAGTCTGAAATCAATACTGTGGACAGAGCTTTTAATCCAAGACCTACAATTTTGAGCAAATAAAACATCACGCTGGCAAGGATAAGAAAAAGTGATGCCGTAAGGCACTGCCCCTCGGAAACCAGCCGACGCTCAGGTCACACCTCTGCGTCGCCCTGTTCTACGGTCACTGGCATCTGAAGTCTACCATGTTTGGTGGATGTGAACGGAATGACATATAGAAGCAAAAAGAACCGCGAAGAGTTTTATGCTCCTCGCGGTCTTTTAGTTTTCTTTACGCCACCTCCCCCGTGTACTGCTTCATATTGATCCGGAGCCGGATTCTGACCGAGTAATCCGTGCCGACGTCGATGCGCTCTACAAGACGGGCAATGATCATTTTTTTGACACCCGGCTCCGTATCATATCAGCATTCTCAGTTAATCGGCGACTGCCGCTCCGTTCGGCTTTTCCGCATACGTAACGTTTACTGTGACGCCCGACTTAACACTTCCCTGAGTTTCTCCGGCACCGGCAGCCCTAAGCGGCTGGCATTCCCCGGCAGGCTCGCGTCCTCGCTGCTCAGGTATAAATATATGACCGCGCTTCTGAGAGAAGAGCCGGTGGTTACCGCGTTGTCAGTATAAATGCAGTTCATGACTGGCGGAAAATTGGCAAATATTCACTATAAAGGTGAATATTCGCCGAATATTCGCAGACTCACATTTGACGATACGAATTTTCTGAGTATAATTTCAGTAGAGCTCAAGAAAAGGCGAAACGCTTTTTTGCGCAGCGTCTCGCCTCTGCGCTTATCCCTTACCCTTTCCAAAGAGTTGGTTAGTCCGAGATATGGTGCGCGCAGGTGAACATGTAAGTTAACTCAAGTCTAATTGGGGCGCAAAAAATGGTGTGCCCAATTAGGGAACGTATAAAGACAATCACACTCAAATTCGATCCAACGAAACGGGAGGCAGAATTATGATCATAACCAAAGAGCGGAACAACGGATCTCTCACAATGAAGCTTGAAGGACGTTTGGACGCCGTGACGTCACCGCTTCTGGAAGAGGAGCTCAATACGTCGCTGGACGGAGTGAACGATCTCACGTTTGATTTCAGCCTCCTAGAGTACCTGTCGTCGGCAGGGTTCCGCGTGCTCATAATCGCCTACAAAAAGATGTACGGACAGGGCACGCTTAAAGTCATAAACGCGAACGAACTGGTACAGGAAGCATTCAGGCTGACCCGCGTCAGCGATATAATCAGCATCTCCTGATCAGGATTCCGCCCTGAAAGGAAGGGTTTTGATGCCAGCATTTAAAAAAGCCGTCACGTTCAGCTATGATGACGGTGTTACACAGGATCAGCGGCTCATAGACATTTTTGACCGTTACGGGCTCAAGTGTACTTTCAATATCAACAGCGGTCTTCTGGGAACTGCCAATTCCCTTTTGCGGGAGGATGTCACCGTCGCCCACGTAAAGCCCCGGGCGTGCGAGGTCAGGAACATATACAAAGGCCACGAGATCGCGGCCCACACGCTCACTCACCCGCGCCTGTGTAGCCTTCCCGACGAAGAAGTCATCCGGCAGGTAGAAGAAGACCGCCTCGCGCTCTCTGAGCTGGCAGGTTATGAAGTAGTGGGCATGGCCTACCCCGGCGGTGGCACGAACTATGACTCAAGAGTCGTCCGCCTCATACGCGAGCATACCAAGATAAAGTACGCCCGCACCATAATATCCAACAACAGTTTCGATCTGCAGGACGACCTGCTTGAGTTCCGCCCCACTGTGTACCATCACGAGAGCATGCCTGCGCTGTTTGAGGTCGGAAAGCGTTTTCTGGCGACGGAGGCAAGCGCTCCGCAGATCCTTTATGTCTGGGGACACGCCTACGAATTCGATATCCACAACACCTGGAGCCAGTTTGAAGACTTCTGCCGCATGATTTCCGGGCACCCAGATATTTTTTACGGAACCAACCGGGAAGTGCTCCTGCCCGACTGACAGCGGGAAAGCAAGAGTTTTTGGAGAAGAAAATTCTGTTATCCATTAATAAGACACGGCGAATCTGAGGCAGATCTGCTTAACGTCCATGAAGGGCAGGCGGACTTTGAGCTGACCGAAAGCGGCCAAATAAAAGCAGCCGCCAAACGCCCGGAAGTCAAATATCTTCCCGTAGACAAGACTGTCTACGGGCAGAAATCGCACGTTGTGTTTCGGGTAAGGGCAGAGGCGTTTTTGAAGCGGTTTTATGCGGAGTGCCATAATATCTAAATGCAAACTGGTTATTAACCCATTAGTAAATGTGGGGCTAAAACATCGCGTTCATGAACTTAAGATAAGCAAAAAACCGGATATCTCTGCCATAATCGTGCCCCAGCAATAAATCAAAAGGGGTAAGAGCACCGTGTTCACATCGCGGGGGTCACAGGTTCGAGTCCTGTTGCGGCCATCGCCTCTCCTGATCAGGAGAGGCTTTTTTATGTCTTTTAATATCGTTTGTTACATATATGTCTTGAAAGAATAATAAATATCTGCTTATAATATTTATGTTGCGTTGTCACGCGTATAAAAAGGAGGATACTATATGGATAAGATAAGGATATACTGTGCCGAATTCATAGGCACGTTCGTGCTTGTTCTGTTTGCCTGCGGTGTCGCCGGACAGACGTGCGCTCCCGCCAATGAAGGCTCTGGTTATCTGATCACCGCGCTGGCATTTGGTCTGGTGATAGTCGCCATGGCTTATTCCATCGGCAATATCTCCGGCTGTCACATCAATCCAGCCGTGTCCATCGCCATGCTGGTAAACGGCAAACTCAGCCTCAAAGATTTCTGCGGATACCTGGTCGCTCAGTTCCTGGGCGCCATCAGCGGTGCTGCAGTGCTCTATGCCATTGTCAAGGACACGGCAAAGCTGGGCGCCAACGCGCTGTACAGCGGCGACGCACTGTTAAGCTTCGCAATTGAAGTGATTCTCACCTTCGTGTTCGTCATAGCGATCCTGGGCGTGACTTCCAAAGAAAGCAACGGCAGCGTGGCTGGTCTGGCCATCGGCGGTGCGCTGGTGCTCGTGCACCTGCTTGGCATTAGCTTTACAGGCACGTCCGTAAACCCTGCCCGCTCCTTTGGCCCCGCGCTGATCGCCGGAGACCTCAGCGGCATTTGGGTATTCCTGCTGGCGCCCATGGTAGGCGGCATATTCGCCGCTCTCGTATATAAGTTCCTTGAAGGCAAGAAGCAGTAAACGAAGCTGAATGATCGCAGCCCGCGAAGCCATCAGACTCCGCGGGCTGTCTTATCGTCGAAACTCCCGAGTCCCATCGCAAGAGCCCACACACCTCCTTGTTTCTTTATCCGCCTCTTTCATCCTCCCCGCCTTTGCATTTTCGGCTGCAAAATCTTACGGTAGTCACAGGTTCGAGTTTTGTTGCGACCATCACAAAAGAAAGCCCTTGAAAGCCAAGGACTTTTTTCTTCCCCATTCCCCCCGGGCGTTCAAAATCTCTCCGCCGGGGTAATATTTGGGCAATATGAACAGTTTGCTCCACCAATAAAGCTATACGACTTTCCAGCAGCTCTGTTGACAGTCATACTGTCCGTTTGTTGATTTGATGGGTGTGAACAGAATGACAGAGAGTGGGAGCTGGATTAATTCTGGAACGGAGCAGCGAAAGTCAGCGTCTTTGCTTCAAAATGGTGAACTATTCCATTTTCCCCGCCTTTTGGGTGGTCGACTTATAGATAGGAAACGAAAAACTGCCTTCCCCGAAATGCGCCGTTAAAGTCACTTTTTTGTGTTCGGCCCGCCCGGCGCAGAAAGTAAATGGCGCGTTTTCTTCCGTCCACGTCAGCCTATCGTACTCTTTTGGCATAAAACCATACTCTTCCCGGCAAAGCTGGTCCACGGTCTCCCGCCTGCGGCTTTTCCAGTCCCCGGCTGTTGCATCCCATACAGTCATCAGATTTCTGTGTTTCACTAGTTTTTCCAACATGCTCCATCCTCATTAAGCAGACCCTAAAGCCTTCGGCTTAGTGTTCGTATCAACGCATCGGACACAGTTTGATCAAAAACAGACAGATCCGTCAATGCCATAAACGAACTGACGGTTTATTCTCTCCGACCTGCCATATACGAGTATAGACTTATCCTCCGCGATGTGCTACACTATTGGCAGCATTCATTTGTTTTACTATCGCGCAGTGGCGTGACCGCCGTTTTCTCCCGCCATAACAATATCATTGACATGGCAAAGGCTATAATATGACACTGCATGAGCTCACTGAGTATATTTTTGTCACATACAGCGCCGAGCCGGAACATCCGTTTAAAATGGACGACGTAAGCAGCGTTTTCCGGCATATTGGCAACAGAAAGTGGTTCGCGCTGACGATGAACGTCCCCTACCGCACGCTTGGTATGGCAAAAGACGGGCGCGTTGACATCCTGAACGTCAAATGCGACCCTATTCTGATCGGTTCACTGCGCTTTAAACCGGGTTTCAGGCCGGCTTATCACATGAATAAAGACAAGTGGATCACTGTACTGCTGGACGGATCTGCCCGCAGGGACGAGATCGAGGTGCTTGTGGCGATAAGCTATGACCTGACAAAGCCCAAGCTCATCTCACGCAGGCAGATCGCTAAAAGCAGTCAAGACTGATCTCATCAAAAGGAGGACGCATGATGGATAGTTTACTCAGGATCGCAGTCATAGGCACAGGCGGCATGGGCACCAACCACGTAAAATGGTGGGCGCAGAATCCCCGCGCCGAGGTCGTCGCGCTGTGCGACCTGAAACCGGAAAAGTGCAGAAAAGCTTTGGAAAAAGCAGGCCTGAAAACCGATATACCCGTTTACGAAGACTATAAGGCGCTTATGGACAGCGAGCGGATAGACGCTGTAGACATCTGCACTTCCAACGATTTCCACTCAATTATCGCCGTATACGCGTTCGAAAAGGGGCTTAACGTGTTTTCGGAGAAGCCAGACGCCATCAACGCGCGGGAGATGCTGCGCATGAAGGAAGCCTCCGAAAAGGCGGGCAGGGTGCTGATGGTAATGCGCAACAACCGCTATTATTCCAATTCCATGTATCTTAAGCAGTTTATCCAGGACGGCAAGGCAGGCGATATCTACTGCGGCCGCTGCGGCTGGATACGCAGGCGCGGCATTCCCGGCAGGGGCGGCTGGTTCACCACAAAAGCCAAGTCCGGCGGCGGTCCCTTGATCGACCTGGGTGTGCACATGATAGACCTGGCCATCTGGCTTATGGGAAACCCGGCTCCCGTGTCAGTATCCAGCTGCACTTACGCTAAGTTCGCGGACAACACCGCCAAGGCCGACTCTCAGCACGCCGCCTTCGGCGAGAAAGTACAAAACGGCGTATTCGACGTTGAGGACCTGGCCATGGGCTTTATCCGTTTTGACAACGGCGCCTGTCTGCAGCTGGAGTTCAGCTGGGCTTCCAACATAGAGAAAGAAAAGCGTTTTGTGGAATTAAGGGGCACCAAAGCCGGCTTCACGTGGAATGAGGACGGCACCGTCGGCATCTGGACCGAGGACGAGCACGGCACGCTTACCGATCTTAAGCCCTATACCGGCGAGATGGGCTTAGGACACGCCCGCGCGCTTGAGCACTTCACCGCCATACTGCTGGACGGAGCTAAGCCCGATTACACGCCTCAGCAGGGTGTCAATATGATCAGGATCCTCGACGCCTTATATGAGTCCGCCCGCACCGGAAAGGAAGTCCGGCTGTAAGGCGTTTCCGCCGAGCGCCTTACATGGTCCACACTACAGCCTAGATAATTTGATTATGACAGAAATCGTGGAAAGCATAGAATTACGTTTTACCGCCGCCAAAGGCAAAACGGTCATAAGCGGCGAAGGCAGAACGGCCTGCGTCATCAGCTTTGATGACAAGCTCGCTGCCGAGTTTTATTACGACTTTTCTCCGGAGCCGCTGCGCCTCACATCAGACGCCCGGCCCGGTGACGCCGTAAGCATCCGCGTGGACCTGCACAGGATCGGGCTTTACGTCAACGATGAGCTGATGGACGAGGAGTGGCCCTGCGGAAACGTGCCGCTGACCCTAAGTTGTTCCCGCTCCGGAGAGCTCCTCGTTGAGATCACTGCGCCGGTTCAGGCGGAAGAACGCCAACAGCCCCCTGTGATCAGGTCCGGGCTGACGCTTTGTTCCATACGCAGACCGGGCGTCAATATCGGGGACTGCATGCCCTACTCCGATGAAACCGACGGCGACGGGCTGTACCATCTGTTTTATCTGTACGACAGGCATCATCATCACAGCAAGTGGAGACTGGGCGCACACCAGTGGGCGCATGTATCCTCCCGCGATCTCAAAATGTGGACCGAGCACCCCATGGCCATTCCTATCACCGAAGGGTGGGAGGGCTCCATATGCACCGGCTCGGTCATTCGCAGCCAGAATAAGTGGTACGCGTGGTACGCGGTACGGATGTATGACCGTTCCCCCGCCCGGCTGACCTGCGCCGTCTCGGATGATCTTATCCATTTTGACAAGATCAGCGAGTTTTTTCACATACCCGAAGCGTACGAGCCCACCGGCGCCCGCGACCCGAAATTGTTTTATTACGGCGGCAAGTACCACATGCTGGTGACCACGAAACTGCAGGCTGACGGGAGCGGATGCCTGGCGCATCTCATAAATGATGAAATGACTGTCGCCGGCTGGCACGACGCCGGCTGCATCATGCGGTGGAACGATTATTGCATGCCTGAATCCCCCGAATGGAACAAAGTCCCAGAGTGTGCCGACTGGTTTCGCATCGGCAGGTATTATTATCTGGTATTCGGGATCAACTCAATCTCCCGGTATCTGATGTCCGAAGAGCCATTCGGCCCCTGGAGTTGCCCGGACAACAACACTATCCCCTGCGGCGCCGTGCCTAAATCCGCCGTGCTGCCGGGCACCGACCGGCGCATATTCATTGGCTTTCATGGCGAAGGCGGCTATGCGGGCAGCCTGTGCGCCGCGGAAACGCTGCAAAACGCCGACGGCACTTTGCGTTTTGTGACGCTTATCCCGCAGCAAACCTAACGCCTGCTCGTCCGGGCGGTATTTGCCCGAAATGACAGGTCAAACCGCAGTTTTACGAAATGTTTTTTCAACGCGCCGCAGTCAATAGATATGGAGTATAGAGAGGATTCGATTCGGGTTTTACGCCTCTGAAATGCAGCCTGCAACAGTCTACTTTCCACCGGCGCATGCGGATTTTTTGCCGGGGAATCGCCATTGGCAGGGCATTCCCTCGATAGAGAGAACCAAAAGGGGTCTTCTCTTCAGCGTGTTCTATTCCGACGGGAGGACATAAGAAAACGGGAACTTCATCGCGCTTTTGATGAGCGACGACGATGGACATACATGGCTGGACCCAGTAATGACGATCCAACATAGTGATGTAAGCGCTATGTGCGTGTTCGATCCCAACGTATGGCTGGACCCTCTTGGCCGGCTGTGGATCACCTACGCGCAGTCCCACAATTTTTTGACGGGCGTGACGGTGTATGGGCTGAGATCATCGACAATCCCGATGACGCGCCTAAGATGTGGAAGATATCGCCGCCCCGCCGCATAGCGAATGGTGTCATGATGTGCAAGCCGATCATCCTGTCCGACGGGACGTGGCTTTTCCCATGTGCGGTCTGGGCTAGTGTGAAATCAGACGAGAAGCACCCGGAAGTGGACCATGAACGTCTGTCCAACGTATACTCCATCAATGGAGATTTTTTTACCTTCCCTCCTCTTCCCCCTGACGCAGGGCGTTGTAGACTTCTTTGTAGTAAGGCCTGCGGTCCGCGCTCAATAGCTGCCGAAGGTCGTTTAGGAGGTTTTGGTCCGACAGCGCGCTGACGATCAGCGGGGAGAAGCGCGTGCCCTCAGCGGCGTAGATCTGCCTGAGTACCTCGCCAAAGTCGCCGCCGCACTGGCTTAAGCGTTCGACGATAAACGAGGCCAGCGCCACGGCATCGGTCATCTGGCGATAACAGGAGGCGTTTCTCTCGTATCCGCTGACCGTCGGTTCGCTGCCGTCGTAACAGCTTTCGTGCCCAAGTGCCGTGTCGGCGTAGAGCAGCGTAGAATCGTTTCTGCGCAGAACTTCCGATCCGGCAACGGGGTGCAAAAGATACATCCTGTGCTCCGTCTCAAACAGACCGCGGGTGCGTATCTCCTCCATGCCCATTTTCACCAGGCCTATGTCGCAAAAAATGCCGCATTCAAGCGCGAAGTTAAGCAGCGCGCGGGTTTTGTTTTCGCCCGTAAGAGCCGCGATAAAGGGAATGTCGTCAAAAAACGTGCCGTCGCGCTTTAGCAGGGTCTCGCACAGGCGCTTGCTCATCTCACCCTTCAAACGCCCGCGAATGTACAATTCACCCCCGTAGCGCTGGGTAAGCCCGAGCGCAAGCTGCTTAAAGCTGATTTCGCAGCCGGTCTCGTTATAGTTGTTGAGCACGTTGGCGATGTCGTGCCTTAAGCCGTCGTCGATCCGATCGGCAGGGTAATTCAAAAGCGTTCTGTAAAGACGGCGATTCGCCGCGTTCAGGAAGCGCAGGCGCTTCAGATCTCCCCTTAGTTCCTCATGCCGCCTGAGTATCTCGCCGTAGATCAGCACCAGGTGCACATTGCCGTACATCCCGTTCATATCATATTGATCAGCGGGCGTATCGCTTATCAGTTTTTCCAAACGCTCCAGCGTACACTCTCGGCTCACATAGCCGCAGGAGTATTCCATGTCGTAATACGGCCACAGCCAGCGCGCGCCGGGATTAGCGCTGGCCTGCTCGCTTTTGAATACTTCGTGGCAGGAGTCCAGCACCTCGGCCAGCTCCTCGTCGCTCAGGTCGCCTCTTGAAAGCGAGATCCTGTTTGCGCTCATCTGCCGATGCGCCGCCTGCTCGAAGCGGCTCCATGGCAAAGACGGCGCGAGACTAACGTATTTTTCATCGTGGATGATCTTTAGCGCGCGGGAACTGGCGGCAATTTTGCGCTTGTGATCCCTCACGCACAGCGCAACGTTGGCTGTGGAGCGCACGATGTAGCCGCGCGTCTCCTCGTTTTCCATTTCCTCATAACAGCGAAGGTAGGAAGCCGCCTCGGTAAAGACCATCTCGTTTTGAAAGCGGAATGGAGCGCTTTTATCCTCCTTAAGTCCCGCCACGTAGCGATCCATATAATACATGCCCATGCCGAGCTTGTACAGTTCCCGCACGACGGCATCGCGATCCCCGCGTACGCGGTAGAGGCTGAGCATCGCATCGTGTATGGCGGTATACACGCCGGGGTCGAGGTTTGTCTTCCAGTCCAGCAGGCTCTCGGCAAACTCGCTCAGTTCTTTAAGCTCATACTCTTTCGCGCCGTGCAGCGCGTCAAGGCAAGGGAAAAGGCATTCGTTCAAAAGCTGCGTGTTTCTGCGCTTTAATTCCCCTATCCGCTTAAGCGCGGCGAGCCTTTGGCTATACCATTCCTCAAAGCCCTCGTCTAGCTCCGCCCCAAAGTCCGCCAGTGCGGCGGCTTCGCGTACATTTTCTATGTATTCACTCTGATACTGACGCATAGACCTACGCTCCCGCCACTCGCCTTAGCACCTGCATCAGGGCATTAATGTCGATAGGCTTTGCGATGTGTCCGTTCATGCCGGCAGCCAGCGCCTTGTCGATGTCCTCCTGGAAGGTGTTGGCGGTCATTGCGTAGATAGGTACGGCCGCTGCGTCGTTTCTGTCAAGGGCACGAATGGAGCTGGCGGCAGTGTAGCCGTCCATAACAGGCATCTGAATATCCATCAGTATGATGTCGTAGTGCTTAGGCTCGGACGCGGCAAACATTTCCAGCGCCTGCTTTCCGTTCTCGGCGCATTCCACCGCGGCGTTGGTGGAGGCCAGAATCTCCATGGCGATCTCGCGGTTGATAAAATTATCCTCTACCAGAAGAATACCCTTGCCTGTAAGGTCAGGATTGTCCGAGGCGTTTTGCCCGCCGTCCACGCTCTTAAGCACGCCGGAGAGCGCGTTGATCAGTGATTTTCTGAATATGGGCAGCGGCACAAAGCTGCGGATGCCGCTGCGCTGCGCCTGATACTCCGTCTTTTCCCAGTCCGCGCTGCTTACGAGCATAAGCGGCAGCTGCGGCCGGGATTTTTGCAGATATTCGGCGATGTCCAAGGGGTTTTGGCTGTTTTGTATGCTTTCGCCGATCACGGCAAGATCGTATTTTTTGTTTTCAAACTCAGCCAGAGTCAATTCGCTCAGCGCCTCCGCCGCGCTGCGAACGAGGCTGTAGTCAAGATCATACTCGCCTAAATAAAGCTGGTAGGCGGAGCGCGTCTCCTCGTCGTTTTCGATGATCAGCAGGCGTTTGCCCTTCAGCGGCGCAAGGTCCAGTTCCAGATGCTCGTAGGAAAGCGGTATGCTTATGTCCACCCGAGTGCCCTTGCCCTGCTCGCTGGCAACGCCGATCTCGCCGCCCAGCGCCTCCACCAGCTTCTTTACTATGCTCATGCCGACGCCTGTGCCCTCGATACCGGAAGTCCCCGAGTGCTGCGCCCGCTCGAAAGGCTCGAAGACGCGCGTCAAAAACTCCGGGCTCATGCCGATGCCGTTGTCAACGCAGCTGAAATTCAGGCGGCACAGCTCGCCTTCGAGCTCCTCGGACAGGCTTATGCGTATGTCGCCGCCGGCAGAAGTGTATTTGATGGCGTTACTGATGATGTTTACGTAGATCTGCCTAAGCCGCAGCGCATCGCCCAGCAGCGCTTCTGCCTGGATGTTTTCGGCCTTAAACGACCAGTTGTGCCCCTTTTGCGTCATCTGCGGCTTTATGATGATCGAAATATCGTGAATCAGGTCGCCTAGGGCGAAGCGCTCGCTTACAAGGCGCAGCTTGCCGGAATTGATTCGCGACATATCCAGCACATCGTTGATCAGCTCCAGCAGATGTCTGCCCGCCGTCTGTATCTTGCCAAGCGCGTCGGCTACACGGGTCTTTTCGTCGATATGCTTTTGGGCAAGCGCCGCCATGCCCAGGATCGCGTTCATGGGCGTTCGTATGTCGTGGGACATATTGCTCAGGAATACTTCCTTGGCCACGTTCGCGGCGTTGGCCTCATCAAGCCGGGCGTGAAGACGCTCGATCTCTGCGACCAGCTCGTCTTTGCTCATATGGTCGTAATCTGCCATCGTGCTGTCACTTCCTGTATCGGATATGGATAAAGCGAATCTGGGAAATCAATCCCTCCGGTATATGAACGATCTCCTTTTCCGCCGGTTTCCTTACAAAAGAGATAGTGCATCCCAACTAATATATTATACCTTTCCCCTCGGGATTTATCAATCATTATTATTTGCGCCCATTCTCTACTTATTGGGGACGTAAATTGCTCCGGAGCAGATAGCAGTATCCATTCTTTGGAGACATAGTTTTTAAAAACAACAGCAAAAGGATAGCAACTAACGTAACTATTTGCAACCTTAGGCGCTTTCTGCTTTTTTTGACAATTGGCTTTCCAATATCGCAAAAAGGCGCCTGTCCTTTCGGATAAGCGCCTTATTTTGCAGGTTTTTACTTCACCGCTTACGCGACCGCAACAGACACTGCGACCATCGCGCCGACCATTGGGTCGTTGTCTATAACGACATGTACAGTGTCTCCTTCTGTATTGGAAAAAGCAATTATCTCCTTGCAGAGTCCCTCCGTAACCCTGGATTTGAATTCAACCTTTTCTGGCTCAAAATCAATCCCAGTGCACCCTCATGTGAACTCTATCTGAATTATACTCAGAAAATTCGCATTGCCAAATATGTTTTCGCGATATTCGGTAATTCACTGCCGTACATGAACTGCATGTGGCGGGCACCGGCTCGGCGCTGCGCTCCGCTGTCATCTGCTTTTGCCTGGGCAATGAGAGTGCTAGTTTTCTGAGGAACGCCAGCCATCCGGGTCTCCCTGTACCCGAAAAGCTCAATGAAGTGCTCAGCCAGCTTCACAATAAGCACGAAAAAGAGAAATAAAGGAACATGGATATTGCATATGAAACCTTTGGCCTTAGATGGGACCATGTCGGCTTCGAATAAGGTACGATAACCATTGACAGGCGGATGTCCTGCCAAAACGGATTGATAAAACTCATAGGGCCAAAGACTATTCATTCAAATCGGACAATCCTTATGTGCGAAAACCTGAAGCAATTCTTTTGTGAGAAAAAGCTTCAGCGTGATGAAGACATGTTCAAGCTAGAGGAAGTCAGGATGCAGAACCTACGTCAGGTCCACGACCAGTCCCGCGAGTGCCTCGAGCATACCTTCACACTATAGTCGCGAGGAGATTGATCCGATGACGAATGAAACGAAGATCACGATCACTGATTTATATCACTGGTGTTCAAAAAAGCCGTGAACACCCGGTGAACACCCAACTTGTGAGCACGAAACGGATGAAATAGAAAACGCAAAAGCTCAATAAAATCAGGGGGGTTGACTACGTGAACACCTAACAAAGGCATTCCGTGAACTCTACCACATGTGCAGAACACCGTGTTCACATCGCGTGGGTCACAGGTCCTAGTCCTGTTGCGACCGCTGCCTCTCCTGATACAGGAGAGGCTTTTTTCATACCTTGCTGCTTTTTCGGCTGAATAAGACGCTTGATACAGACATTTGTGGCAAACATCATACGAAAAACCTTATGCACGATCTATCGGTATCTGCATAATGTTTTATCTGTATTTGAATACAGGTTGTGCGTCCGGAGGGTGCATTTTCCCGATATGAATATGTTACTCCCCCCATTTTGTCAACAGCCTCGCGATGTGAACACTTTGCAGGCATATTTGGTATTTCTGTAACTATAGAGTTCTATTTGTTTCCTAATTTCGGTTTTTCATCTGTGTTTCTTATATAGCCTATTCTTGCGTTTGGCGGTATCATGGGTTATAATAATATATAATTCTGTCTGGAGGAAATACTCAATGCCGCTTTATCAATATCGTTGTACAAAATGCGGGCATGAATTCGAGCTGCTTACAACCATCGACAAGCGCAATGAAGCTCACTGTCCAAAGTGCGGAGAAAAAGCCGAGCGTGGATGGATGGGGAAAGCTGCGTTCGGGCCGATGAAGTATACTGATAAAAACCATAAATGCGAAGATTGCCCGCATCAATGCCCAATGCACAGATAAATATACTTCAAATGGGGTCACAGGTCCGAGTCCTGTTGCGGCCATCACAAAAGAAAGTCCTTGAAAACCAAGGACTTTCTTTTTGTTTCCCCTCTTCCCTAGAAGGAGTTGCACCACTACCCGTCAGTCAGCTTTGCTAATCCGCGGCGCGGGTAGCGAAATACAGCTGTGTCAGGCGTATATTCGGGGGCACCTTGATGCAAACATCCCTCCACATGCACGTCGCTGATGCAAGCCCAGTTCCACATTGCCCGGCGCCTGTGCCGTCAGCTCAGAATCCCGCTCGCATCTCCCATACTCATAGCACTTCAGGCTCCATTACCCATCAAGCGAATAGCTCTCTTCCGCACCTCCAGATTTTGGGAAAATTAATATATGGCATCACAGTATTAAGAAAGATAGCTGTGTGTTCAAGTTTGATGATCCCGGCGTGCTCATCTTCAGAGATCGTAGAAAAGAATTTATTGCTACAAGTCTTCAGGGATCTCGATACGATTGCAGCCAGACAAAAGCTTTTCTCCCCGGAAATAAACTGATATGTTTTCCGGCACTGATACAGAGAGCAATATACCTCTTTTATCACGCTCCCAGTTTACTTCTATCTTTCCTGATACAGTATTAACATAACCTCCTGCATAACTGATGCTTTGCGGAAAGCACGGGGCTAATATAACTTCTGAATAACCCGGGTGTGCTTCATCAGCACGGATCCCTAATAGGGCATCAATTACCCAGCCCATAAAATCGGAGTACATATGATGGTTGCGCGACATGCGCGGTTCCCAAAGTTCCCATAGTGTATTTGCCCCATTTCCGATCCAGAACGCCTGGGATGGATAACTCGGGTTGGTGATAATTTTCACGGCATAATCGGAAAGATCCGCCTTGGTCAATGCGTAGTATAAATGCCGAAGCCCGACCATTCCGCAATTATGGTGAAAGTCATTATCTTCGACAAGCTTTTTCAACTGTACAGCAAGCGGTTCAAGTTTGTCGAACAGATCATAGTATATCAGCATCGCAACTGCAGTCTGCTCCTGGTAAATACATCTGCCATCCTCAATATATCTATCCATGATCAACGCTTTTTGCTGTTTACTTCTTAGCCTGTATTCACCACCGTTATCGCCATACAGTTTTGCCGCCAATTCCGCAATATGCAAAAAGAGGTACTCGAGTATGGCATTTATGAACTCTACAGGAAGCTGTGAATTTTCCCCCGGGGCTGCCCAGTCATGAAGCCCAAAACTAATCAGCCCGTTTCCATCCTTATGATTGTCGAGATACTTCAGATGTTTTTCGAAATAAGGAATGCTCTCCTTCAAAACGGAGCCATTTCCGGTTTGGACATATATCTGATATGGAATCTCAAATAGTACACCATCTGACACCGGACCGTTCCCCCATTCGTAGCCCCAGCCCCAGGTAGGTGCAATACCAGGCATTTTCCCATCTTCCTGCATGGCATCACGGATATCTACTATCCATTTGGAAAAAAACCGTTCAGTCTCAAAACTCGTTAATAATTGTTTTGTCGATGCCCTGGCATCATTAAGCCATCCCAGCTTTTCCCTGGTCGGGCAATCGGTCATTTGGTAAAACATATTCGACCAGGATGAGATTTTCCCACATTTATACAGCTTCGTTAAAACAGCATCAGAACACGCAAAATCCGCCCGTTCCTTAACATCTTGATGAACAAAGACTCCGGTGACTTTAATCTTTTCTATATCAGTTATGCCTGATATTACCGCATATTGGAAACCATGATATGTAAATTTCGGCGACCAAACAAACCGGGTCCCATTACAGATCAGCCGGTCCGTTTCAACTTCACTGGCCTTATAGTAATGATCCATATTATTGATATTGCGGGTCCCATCAGGATTCATGAGCTCCGCATATCTGATTGACAGTTCAGACCCGGAAGGGAGTGATGTTTCGATACGTACATAACCGGACATGTTTTGTCCAAAATCATATACAAACGTGTCGTTTTTTACTCTATAAACGGAAAGTGCTGGATACTCACGGCATTCCCTAATCGGTTCACATTCGCACTTTCTGAAGACTCCTCCTGGCGCATTGTTATCATACTTAGCATTATCCCAGAGGGAATCATCATATGATAACGTATTCCAGTTTTTATCATACTTTCTTGCATCAAAATGCTCTCCGCTCCTGAGCTGATTGAACAAATAGGGTGTGTCAATAGTAACTTTGAATTGTTCGTCAGTATCCAATACCATGATTCCATCGACATACAGCTGCATGATTAACTTCGGTGTATCATTCCACGATGACTTATTAAAGTCCCATGAAGATTGAATCACTTCATTATACCAACCATTCCCGCATACAGCCGCAAAAATGTTCTTTCCGGTTCGAAGCAGTGATGTCACATCATACTCGTTATACCAAAGTGTCTTCCGATAATCACTGACAGGTGATATAAAAAGGTCATCCGAAACCTTTTTGCCATTCAAATAGGCATAAACATAACCAAGCCCACAAATCACGAGTTTTGCGCTTGAGATAGGCTGATCGATGCTAAACATTCTGCGAAACATCGGGGCGAATGTCTTTCCCGATGCATCATTGACAGCACTAGACTTGATAAAACAGCTTCCCTCGAACATCCGATCCCCCCATTTAATGATAGTTATATCGTCTTTCCTGATCAACTGAATATCAGGCTGAAGCTGCCGTCCACAGGCTTGAACACACATCCGCCCGGGATAGACTGCGTTTCGCCCATGCATGTCATGCAGTAACGGGCTCCCTTGTATTCATAACGAACACTGTTTTCAATCAGTTCAGTTTCACCCGGTCCGCCGAATTTCAGCTCACACTCAGTAGTATACACTCTGATACAATTCGGCGCAAACTCCACGCTTCCATTGTCCCAGCTGACACAAAGGGTATCATTGTCCTTCCTCGATGTTCTCAGCTTTCCGACCGCCCTTTTGAAAACCAGACCGCTGGTGTCCTTTCCGCGGATCGTGTCGATCACCGGCAGGTTTTCATATTCCGCGTCCCAGGTCTCGCATGCCTTATCCAAATATCTCTCGGGTACTTTTTCATCGAACAGATACAGCGCTCGAAGAGTGATGTCATCCTCGTCCCTAAGCAGGTTAGCAGTATAGTATGCGCAGTCATAGTATGCACTCTGCACCTCATCGCCTCGGTTCCAGTCACGCATCGCACATACCGCTGTTGCGGGAGTAAGAGGATAGACTCGTTTGAACATCTCTCCCGTATCGCACATTTTCATAAACCGCACATCTTTCAGTTGGAGTGCTTTATCCAGTTGCATGCGCAGATTCGGAATGAAATCCACTGATCCAAAGGCATTTTCCTGTCCCAGCTGGGTATAGGCAAAGCCCAAGCTTTCCTCTGCAAAATAGCTGTCAAAAAACCAATCTATGATACCCGGCTGTGCACCACAGCCCCACACCGGTTCCATAGTGTAGCAACCCGGGTATTTTTCTCCATCGTTCAGAAACCTATTGCATTTTCCGTAAAGATGACGCTCATTATCGTAATTATGGATCGGATCCGGACCCAGCAGGCGGAAGACCGGCGCGTCGATCTGCATAGTTTTTGTCTGTGCGGGCGTGAAGATGTTTTTTCTAGAAGGATAATACGCCTGGTTAAAGTAACCGCCGACCAGAGTGTATGCGTCGGTGTTTATCTGGTCACGGCAAATCGCCAGCGCTGATATGTGATACTTGTCGGCCAGATGCGCCGCCGTGACTGTATCAAGCAGCCAGCTCCCGACCGTTTTGGGATAGCAGCCATATAACTCTTTGAATTTTCGCATGCATTCATCGATTATCGCTTTTCTCTGATCGGGTTCGTACCCCATGGAAAAACCCGGTACCACATGCCAGTCCCATGCCCAGCCCAGCCTGCCGCGCCAAGGCAAACCAACCGCTTCTACCAGAGGCTGGGCGATCTCCAGCCAGATTCCCAGTTCCGTTTTATCATCCGCATCCGAAAACAGATTGATGTAGCGCGGGTCGATCAGAGCATCATACTGCAGCAAGAACGTGTTTTCTATACCGTATTCCTTACACAATTTGTATTCCGCGCAAGTGGTATTGTACAGCACCTGTTCAGAGTTCTTCACGCGCGGGTCCACCTCACGCACAAAGTTCATCATGTTTATTATTTTCATGAGATTATTCTTTCCCCCTTATCGCGTTATGGACCTGCGAAAACGACCCGTTCTTGGCAACAAACCTCTGTGAGTTCCTGTTCCCAGCATCCAGTATGCAATGTACAAGAGGATTTTAGCCTTTGCGCTTGCACATGAGCGGCACGGGAGAGAAGCCTTCGGGCCTGTCATACAGCTGGCATTCGCAGTCGCCCAGGTGCTTGACCTTAAAGCCGTTTGCCTTGTACTCCTCGTAATTGAACGCGTTGAGCTCGTCGATGGCGATCTGATGGAATTTGTCG
Organism: Clostridiales bacterium; assembly: GCA_024684375.1. Taxonomy (GTDB): domain Bacteria; phylum Bacillota; class Clostridia; order Christensenellales; family Aristaeellaceae; genus RUG14130. Next base: position 22,734 of record JAIKWZ010000063.1, on the reverse strand, counting down.
AAATCCGGCCACCATTCCCATCCGCTTCCGAAATCGTTGTACAGGTACGCGTCGGCGCACTGCTTGCCAAGTTCCGGTGTCACATAGAACGCGCCCATTGCCAGTACGTTCACGCCGTTGCCAGTGATCGCCCTGAATGCCGCGGGCACGGACTCGACCACGCCCGCGTGCACGCCCGGACACTTGCTCGCGGCGATATGGATGCCCATACCGGTGCCGCAGAATATCATGGCACGCTCGAATTCCTTTTCGGTGATCATCGCGCCCACGCGCAGTCCGATGCGGTGGAACATAAGCTCCGTATCGTTTGGATCGGAATCGGCTTTGACGCCGATATCAGTGATCGTCCAGCCCTTCTTTTCCAGGTACTCCTTGATCGCCTCCTTGAGCGGATAACCGGCGAAATCCGCCGCCATAAGCAGCTGTTTGTCTTTGATCATTTTCATATTGCAGATCCTCCTTGTTTTCACTGATGATTTATTCCAAACCTTTGCATAGTGCTTCAAACCCAGTCTTCAAATATGACAAGTCATCACTCAGCCAGAAGATATTGGCACCGAACCGTAAATCACGCTGCGCCGATGCGATATCAGGATCAAATATACCACAAGACTTATTGTACCGATGACATATTTCAAAGAATCTCTCGTACTGTTCCAACATAACAGGGTGATTCAATTGGAATGGCACGCCACACATTATGCTGTAGTCGTTTGGTCCGATCACAAAGCCATCGATATAGTCCCCATATTCTCGTATCATATCTTCCATACGTTCAAGCCCTGCAGGCGACTCGATTTGTGGCAGCAATACACGTCCTTTATCGAACTCGGAGAAAGACTCCCCTTCCCTAAACAAGCCAAATCCGCCACATCCGGTTCGACCTACAGGCGCAAAATGCATGGCGTCTACCGCTTCTTTAATCTGTTCCACGCTCTCCACCCGCGGAAGCATAATTCCATCAGCGCCCAGGTCCAAAGCTTTTGCTATCAAATGATACTTCTTGTCCTCAACGCGGACTATAGCAGGAAGGCCGAGGTGCCTACACTGCATCGTCATAGGGATGAGTTCCTCAGTACCAAACACTCCATGCTCTTTATCAAGCAGAACACAATCAGCCTTTTCAAATGCAGAAAGCAAGAGAGGTGATGACAGAAGCATAATGTTTGCCATAATCACTTTTTCACTGTTAGCTAGTTTCTGCTTAAGTGAATCGTATTTATTGCACATGTTATCATCTCCATCTGTGTATTATTGGCATTGTCAGTATTCCAGGAAATGTCATAACCCAAAGTTCGCACGATCTAACTTGAATCGCACCATTTGTGCCTTACTCATTACAACCAACGCTCATAGGCAGCATTCCTCCATGTTTCGTTCGCAAAGTACACCTTTTTTTCGTTATGCTTATTCAATTGTCCTGGCTTTTTTCCTGTACTCACCCGGCGAAATGCCTGTCTGTTGTTTAAACATACGCATGAAACTCGATAAATCATAGTATCCTATGCTGGCAGCGACCTCATTAAGTCTTCTGTCCGTTTCCTTCAGTAGCCGTTTAGCAGTTTCAGTTCTTATATCAATAATCAACTGGTGCAACGTCCTGTTTCTTGCAGAACGAACTTCTCTATCGATCTGTTTTATGCTGAGATGCATATACTCGGATACCTGGTTTCTAGAAATGTTCATAGTTATGTTGTCGTTGATGTACTGCTCGATAAGCCAAACTCGATACTCCGGTATATTCATTGGTTGAATTGCTTCTTTATCATCCGGCAAGTTGCTAACTGCGCTTGTAATTATACTGATTATACTGCAAGACAACCAATAAGCATTATCCCTCCATCTGGGCCATTTATGCGAAGCAGCCTTAAAAATCAGTTCAAACACCTGCATACACGCGTCTATGGTGTCAGAATGCTTGATTACTTTGTGCGAAGTCAATCCGTTTATATATTGGAAAGACTTATTGCCTTCATCCGGCAGTGAGAAACTGATCGCATACTTTTCGGCGTCGTTGGAAAATTCGGTAACCATGTGCATTACGCCCGGTGGAAAGAATAGTGTGTCTCCGACCTTCATATGCACTTCACCGTGCTGAGTCAGATAGCTTAGGCTACCTGAAAGCAGCATATGCATCTCACAAAAGTTATGCTTGTGCATACCTTTTGTGTTCCATTTCCGCCTGATTTCGCTGCGTTGTTTAAAACGGCGCACCATGAAGACCGTCGGATTTTTTTCGCTGGTCTTCGATAGCATCAGCGTATACTGCTGCTTGTCGTTCATAGTTCACTTCCAAGCCTTAAATGAAACATACTCGATACCGAATGGTATCAGTTCCGGATCTTTCGAATACCGACCCATCTCGTAAAAGAGTCTCGGACCTAACATTGATAGTTTCGCCCTGTCACGCAGATGCAGCGGTCCATATACATTTGCAAGCGTGTTTTCCAATTGGATCGTTATTGTCTTTTCTTGTGCCTCCTTAAAAAGAGTCAGGTCTATTTCGAACGGGGCAATAAGCGCAATTACCTCTGTGCTCTTGCTTTTTACCCTGCATGCGCTTGCATAAGCCTCAATACGCATACAAGCAGCATCTTCTGGTATGTCGAGCGTGTATTCCACTTTCCCGGCATAATATGGATATCCGTGAAGAGTCACATCGCCTAATACAGTATTATCTTCCCTTTTCGTTAACCATCCATCCTCAACACAAAAGTTACCTGTCAGATAAATGTTCTCGCACTCATTTGGACAGAAACGCTCCCCATTCTTCAAGAAACGATGCAGCTCACGGCCTATGATATTATTACGTTTAACCCCTCTTAATGCTATGGTGTTTTTGCCCACACATACATGCTCCAGGTCGATTCTGTCAAAGTTAAAGTCAAATACTGATTCCTCAGGAGCTACCGCACTGATCTTGACGCATTGTCCGTTTACAAGGATCTCATCCAGATTTCGCGCCATTTCTACATACACAGATACGTTCTTAATTATATCACGTGATGAAAAAGTATACTCCAATTCAAAAGCAGTTCCTTCCTCGAGCGCGTAATAATCGTTCCATAGACTTTCGATCGGTACATTTTCTCGGATGACAGACCCGCATCTGAAAGTGACGCGGTCAAGTACACTGATGTTATCTCCAACAATATGCCCCGTTGGATACACTTTTTTTATAAGTCTGCCGGCTTCTTCAAAGCTGGCGCCGCTGTATAGAAGCCGCGCGTCTTTTTCAGTCTCCTCAGCAGGAATCAGCCAGACAGAACCGGATTCCGTCAGCTTGAGTCTTTGCGACGGCATTCTGAAGACCTCACCGGTGCAGCTGTCTAAAACGCTGAAATGCATGTCGCCTGGAATAGAAAGCTCTATGTCCACCGGATAATCGCCTTTGTTTACAATGAATGAATAGAGTTCACTATTCAGTTGGCGCGTCTGAACAAGGACATTCTTTGCCGTCTTTCCCGTAATGATGTCTTTGGCCGATATTATTGGTTTGTTCCGCTGCAATGCAACGGCTATTCCTTCATCGATACTGCTCACCAGGCTCGCCCATTCTTCAAAGCCTGCCTCACCGTTTCTTACCCAATCCGGATACTTTTCTATGAATACGATGCTTTCTTTCCCAAGCAGATCAGACATTTGTTTTAGCAGATTGACAGTAGTCATTTCAAGCACATATGTCGGAGGTATAAGAACAGTCTTGTAAATCTGCTTGCCTATTTTGAGACCTTCGTTACATACCTTTCCATGCTGCGACATTATGCATTCATCGCCGTAATGATGCTGGAGTCCATTTGCCAGCAATTTGTTCGTCAATTCGAAAAATGGCTTTTCATAGCTCTCCTGCTCATCTGAGTAATTAACACGATGATACGGATTCACTTCATCCCAAATCGAGAAATTACGCACCTTTCTATGCAAAGGCGTAAATCTCGCCCATACCGATTCTACCGGATGCAATACAAGAATATCCGTCAGACTCTTTGTTTCACGAATCAAACGGCTGCTGCGTGCCACATGTTCAAAGTATCCCTGTCCCGACTCAAACCACGGCTGCATCCAGGTTATATTTGGCGGATAATCCCTCTTTCGCTCACCGCGCATAGAATACAGTGAGATGTGCGGGCAGAACATCGTTACTCCCAATGCGTTCATCCAATCGGTAAGCTTTTTCATCTGCATAGGACCGCGCTGATGCCCTATACAGCCAAACACTTCACAGATGGAAGGTTTGTCCAATTGCTCTGCCACTGATGTTAACTGCAGGACTGTCGGTTCTTTATCCGTCTCAGACCCAAGGATATCTATACCCGGTATATCCATATGAGCATAATGCGGCATTGCTGATCCAATACATTCGGTCTGAGAAATCAGCGTGTCTTCAAACAGATAGTGCCCAGTCAGTGCAATGCCATGGGCCTGACACCATTCATGATAGGGTATCGTAAATCCCTCAACGAACATCTTCGAAGCGAGTCTGGTGAAATCCAACCTGACCCTTTCGCAGCCATCAATATCAAAGAATAGTTTTTTTAGCTCCGGTATCAATGAATAGCCGTATTCATTATAGAATCTTTCCGGCAGCTTTTCAGTAAACGTGATGCATGGATACATACTTCCACGCGAATACTTGGGTTCATCAAAGAAGACCCCTTTAATTGTCTCTCCGAAATACTCTCCCATCTCGGAATAGTACTTCTCGTGTATGCAACTCAAAAACTGCTTTGTTGCTTCAGGATCCAGCGTATCGATATACGCTCCGCCATTCATCCACAGGCTTCCGTTTTTTGCCCTTCGCAGAATAAAACCGTATTTTTCCCCTTTATGCTCACAATCCGCCAAGACTTCAGCGTACTCGTCGCTCCAGGGTATTTCAGAATACGGGACCAGTTCAAGAAACTTTTCCGCTAATTCAGGGTGCAGCTTCGTCACTTCACCGCCACCATAGCCAGAAGGAAAGCGATCCTCGTCATACAGATACGCAAACCTTCCGTTCCGTTTTAGGTGCTCTAATGTGACACGGATCACTTTGAGCCAGTCCTCAGACATGTATGGCGTAGCCAACCCAACTCTGCTGTGAAAGAAACCACAATTGACTCCCGCCGCATAAAATACCTTTTCCTGTTTGATCATTCTTTCGGGATCCAACAGATCATTCAGCCCCCAAAACATCTGCAAGCGGTATTCGTCTTTAACATCAAATATCATAGCTTCTCTACTCCTTCACAGATCCCATTACGAGTCCTGTCACGAAATACTTTTGCATAAATGGGTATATGATCAGTATCGGGATCAGGGAAACGAATATTTTCGCCGAGTTGAGTGTTGTATCGCTTCTTTCAAGTGTTTTTTGCAGTTCCTGCGGATCAGTTATGTTCATAATGTTCTTTGCCTGATTGACCAACGCGTTGATATACGTTGCCAACGGATACTTGTCCTGAGAGTTCAAATAAATCATGCCAGAGAAGAACTCATTCCAATGCCCGACTATGGAAAACAAAGTTACTGTTGACAATGCAGGAAGTGACAGCGGCAGATATACCTTATAAAGCACCTGCACCGGCATTGCGCCATCAATGAAGCTTGCCTCTTCGAGTTCTACCGGAAGCGATCTGAAAAAGTTCATTAGCAGTATACAATTCCATACCGGGACAGCTCCAGGCAATATCAACGACCATATTTTATCGATAAGTCCGACAGAGCTTACAACCATATATGTCGGAATTAATCCTCCTCCGAACATCATGGTGAAAACAAGAAACCACATAAACCCATTACGTGGGCGGAAGTTCTTTTTTGAATGAGAAAGCGGGAAAGCTGCCAGGATCATCATAAGAACATTTATAGAAGTGCCCAGTACTACCCGCTCAACTGAGATCAAAAACGCAGTATAGAACTGTGATTCTCCCAATAGATATTCATATGCGCTCAGTGTAAAACTGCGCGGAAAGAATGTTACTCTTCCGGAAGCCGCCTGTACACTTGAGCTCAGCGATATTGCAAATGTATTGAGCATGGGAAGCAGACACAATGCAGCGGAAATTATACAAACCGCAGTAATGATTACATCAGCTGCACCAATTTTCCTTCTCATTTTTTGATTACCTCATTCGAAGCCGCTTAGAACACTCTGTAGTCTGCCAACTTGAGGGACAGATAGTTGCTCGTCAGTATCATCGTCATGCCAATGAACGATTTGATCAAGCTCATTGCGGTGGACAAAGAGTAGTTGAGGTCCAAAAGGCCTACTCGATAGACATACGTATCAATGATGTCAGCAGTCTCATACACGGCCGGTGAATAAAGGTTAAACACCTGGTCAAATCCGGCATTCAACACATTGCCCAGGCTGCGGGTAAGCATGAGCACGATTATCGCTCTCATACATGGTAGTGTGACATATATTATTTTCTGAAGGCGTGACGCACCATCGATCTCAGCGGCTTCATACAGGTTTGGATTGATACCCGTTATCGCGGCCAAATAGACAATCGTACCAAACCCAAATTCCTTCCATTCGTTAGTAAAGATAAGAATCCCTCTGAAATACCTGTTACTGCTTAAAAACAGTGTCCTTTCCCCGCCTAACCATACTGTCAAATTGTTCAGCATGCCGTTATAAGCAAATATGTTCATGATAGGAGCAGCCAGAACGACCCATGAGAGAAAGTGGGGAATGTATATAATCGTTTGTACAGTGCGTTTAATATGCACACTTCTGAGTTCATTCAAAAGAATCGAAAAGAATACCGGGACAACGATACCCAGTATTATCTTTTCTATTGCTATTATTACAGTATTCCTGAATATTCTCCATGATTCCGGAAGAGAAACCAAGTTTCGAAAATACTTTAACCCAACCCATTCAGATTGGATAATGCCTTTGGCCGGGAGAAACCGTTCAAAAGCTATCACTATCCCAAACAGCGGCGCAATGTGAAAAACCAGCAGGAAAGCAAGCACCGGCACAAGCATCAGGTAGTACTGGTATTCGTATTTTCTGTACATCTTACATTTCTCCCATGGACAAAAACTAGAATGCGGACAGCGCGCTAAGGCGCTGTCCGTTGCCATGTTTCATAGTCTATCAGCCGGCTACAAACTGCTGTACCTCTTCTGTAATCTTGGCACCGCCGTTAGCATACCAGTCTTCGACGAACTGGTCAAACGCAGTGATGTCGCTCTCTCCCATGACTATCTTGACAAATACTTCCTCTTCCATGCTCCTAAGAGACGCCCACGAATCTTTCATCGTTTCGGTAGTGCCCCAGTAGCACGGATTCGCAAATTCGATATTGTCAGCTGTAATGACTGCGCCGTAATCATACATCATGTATCTCCAGCCCCAGCCAGTCAACTTCGTGTTATCTGCCACATAGTCTTCCCAAGCTGCGATGAACTGTTTGCACTGCGCGGAAAGGCCTTCTACGCTGCCAGTCTCAAAATACTGTTTAAACGCGTTGTAACGTTCAATCGCTATCGGGACGCGTTCAAGCTGAATGTGCAGAGGCATTACACCCCACAGGGTTCCAGCAACGTCATATTCCTTGCGCTTCGCAAGACCTACTTCATCCTGATCTATCATCCAGTGCCACTTGTACTCGCCAATAACTATGTCAAGTACAGTACCCGGGTTCTTGCAATCCTTGCTCACAACAAGATAACTTGATACAGGAGTACGGGTGTGGGAATAATAAATACCGTTCTCATCAAGCGGACAGAGTACGGGAGTCCAGTAGGATTCCGGATCATTCGCATGGGTGTTCTGTATCTGGTTGCAGCCCAAGGCGCCTCGACCAAATGCAATGCCAACCTTCCCTGAAACCATTTGTTCAGTGAATTGAGTATCCGTATGGTTTGCGAATTCCTTATCGATCAGTCCTTCCTGGTACCATCTGGCTACCAGTTCAAGCGTATCCCTGATTCCGGGCATTACGGAACCGTAAATCACTTCTCCGTTATCCTGCATATACCACATACGGGGATATGCGCCAAACAGAGCGGCAATCGATTCCATACCGTTATTGAAGTTATAGTCCGAGAATACCGTCTGAATTACCGTCATACCGATGGTATCATTTTCACCATTGCCATCCGGATCCTGCTCAACGAACGCGCGCATTAATTCTTCGAGATCATCGAGGGTCTTCGGCAGCTCAAGGTTCAGCTTATCCAGCCAGTCCTGACGTACCCACAGCACAGGGTTCTCATACTGCTGAGGCGTGTTGGGAAGAGCCATAAGCCTGCCTTTTACCAATGCGGCTTCAAATGATTCCGGGAATGCCGCATAGACTTCGCCGAGAATGGTATCCTGGCGCTCTTCGAATACGTCAGTAAGGTCCGCCAGCATTCCGCTGTCGAGCAACGCAACATAGTTCGCCTGGTCGACTATCATTACATCCGGCATTTCGCCGTTTGCAACAGCAAGAGCGACCTTCTGAGAGTCATTTTCAAGGTTCCATGCAAACTCTATCTCGCAGTTCGCGTATTCTTTAGCCGCTTCAAGATAGTAGTTGTAGGTGTCAAGTGTATGACCCTCCGGCAGAGACGCAGCTGAGCCCGAAAAACCGATGCTAATTACCGGCTTTTCTGCATCTTCGGCAAATGTGGGCATTACCGTAAACAGCAGCACGAGCGCCAGCAGCAAGGACAGGACTGTTCTCTTCATGTGTGTAACCCCTTTCATATGATTATTTCCACCGAATCACTCGGCAGGATTCAAAACATTATAATACTTCCTGAAACCTTCGACTTTATGAAATGTCTGATAGTTTGCATCATGGAAGTTCCTTGCGCCGTTCATAGACGTCCTGGAGAGGAAGAGTAGATCGTCACCTGAGATAATAGCTGTCATATACTGGAAACCCACCTGTGATGGATCAGCTTCCCTCTCATCAATCAAAATCTTTGCCACTTTCCACTCCAGTAAATCTTTTGAAACTTGTAAGGCAACTACATTACGTTTGTATTCCCGTATTTCATCAGGCCATATATTGCCTATCGCAACATAGTACCCAGTAGCAGGATCTCTAAGTATGTACGACTTGGAGTCTCCTCCGCTAGGCAGATTGGCAAATCTTATAAAACTCATACGCGCATCAAGATTATTGACGTCAACGCGGAGTACCGGAGCAATACCATGACGCGGCTCACATCCGGAAAGCTGTATTCTGGGAATATCCCATATTTCGCCGTTAGGGGCTTCCACAGCATTTCCTTCCAGCAAACTTGAACTGTTCCCTATTGGTGCCCTTTCCCATTTGGGATCATAATAAACTGGTTCTGATACGGTCCAGTTCTCGCTTATAAGCAGATCATCGCGAGCGTCTATGCTAAGCATACAGACACCATGACCGCCTTGTGTCCATGCACCATAATCAATAGAAGTATATAGTCTGCCGCCTGATTCTATTATTGGCATAGGCCCATGCTGCCATCCTTTCGCTTTATATGAGCCGCTGCCAACAAGAATCGTTACCGGTTTGCCCCATGTCAGACCATCATCCTTAGATTCGGATATGTATAAATCCCCATACTCAGTTGTGTGCGCAAGCATGAACAGCCGGTCTTGATGGACAAACATCATTCCCCAGAAACAAGGGAATAAATCGCACTGGTACTGCCATGTTTTCCCTTCATCCACAGACTTGAACACTTTCGACAGATTCTGCGGATCTGTTCCCGCAAACACATCCATCGATGCCAGCAAGGCACCGGAAGGCGTTCTGACGAGACTGGGGCTGCATAAACTTCTTCCTGAGAAACTATATATCTCGTCTCGTGGGTTTAGGTAGTTAACCACCGTGCCGTGCGTCTTACCCGTTTTAAAGATTCTTACCGGGCTTTTCCTGCCGTCATCACTCTCAACAACCAGTTCATATTCCGTATCGGGTTTTAGTCCGACAAGCGTAGCCATAAAGCCCGCCAGGCATTCTGTTCTTATATCTGTTTCAGAACCGCTCGGCCAATACTTCACAGAGTAAGTGCCATTATAACAGTTATCCAGCCATTCAAACGTCAGTGTTGTTTCGGTTGGCGAAAAACGACATATACACGGCCTTTTCGTTTCGTCCATGCGATCAAACGGCCTGTATGGTCTAAAGCTTAATCCGCTTATGCCCTTCATTTTTATGCTTGCCTTCCTATCTATTGAGCATTCGTGTACGTTTTATAGTTTGATTCTACAACAGTAATGTTAAATCTTCTATAACACATTGGGACAACAGCGTATTGCATAACAGGACAATAATGCAGTTATTGAAGCGCATTTATATGCGCCATAATCATAAAACTGCCTAATCCGTCAATGAAAATGATCAAACACTGTCACGATATAGGCATAGCCTTGATCGCTTACATGATTATATAGCAATATAAAGTTCACGTGCAATTCTTGTCATTTTTGCATTTCTGCCGTATACTTTTTGTACAATAGTTGCAGGTCACGCAAGGTTTACTTTCAACTATGAGCGCTCATATCTGACATACGAGGGAGGAAACAATGACAATGTACGATGTTATTGCACTCGGTGAACTGTTGATTGATTTCGCTCCTAATGGTGTAAACGATGCCGGTTACCCCATACTGAGCGCAAATCCCGGTGGAGCACCGGGCAATTTTCTAGCCGCTTTGGCTAAATATGGTCGAAACGTGGCTATGATTGGCAAAGTTGGAGATGATCTCTTTGGTCGCCTGCTTGTGAAAACACTCAATGATGCAGGCATTGGGACCCGTGGCGTATTTATTGACCGTGATGTATTTACTACACTGGCTTTCGTTGCATTGGATGAATCCGGCAACCGGGATTTCAGTTTTGCCAGAAAACCCGGTGCCGACACCTGTCTGCAGTCCGATGAGCTCGATTATGATATGATCGCAAATGCCAGAGTATTTCATTTCGGCACCCTCTCCCTCACTGATGAACCATCTGCCTCTGCTACAAAGACAGCTATTGAAGCGGCAAAAAAGCATGGGCTACTGATCAGCCTCGACCCCAATCTTCGAAAACCTCTGTGGAAAAAAGAAGCAGATGCACAAGCGAGCATAGAATGGAGTCTTCACCAGGCGGACATCGTCAAAATCAGTGATGAAGAAATTTCCTGGCTGTGGGGTATAGATCCAGAACAAGGCGCTGCTAAGCTGCTGTCAGAGTATGATGTTTCTCTTGTATATGCTACGCTCGGCCCGAAAGGTTGCTATGCTGCAACACGGAACGTTTCTGTTTCGACAGCCTGCCCTCCGGGCATCCACGTGGTTGATACCACTGGCGCCGGCGACATTTTTGGCGGTGCTGCTATGAGTTGCTTTTTGAAGTATAATAAGGTGCCTTCTGAGCTGACAGAAACCGAGTTGACTCGCATCGTCCGTTTTGCCACCACAGCCGCCAGCCTGTCAACGCAAAAGTTCGGTGGGATCACAAGCGTACCTGAGATTGCAGAAGTGCTAAGCCTATTAAGATAGGATCTCCACTGCCGTTTCTTTTTTCTATGCTATCCCATGCTGTCAAGTCATTTGGGTATCGAGAACGTCACGAACGGGTTGCCGTTGCCAAGGAATTCCCGCATGTTTTCACTTGTCGCGTCATCGATATGACCTAGAAGAGTAAGATCCCAACGGTTCACATCATAATAGATCGTCACCTGGTTTCCCAGATACAGGATAATGTCTCCGGGAGTTGTAGTAATGTCCTCATCGCTTCGAACGATGCTGGTGCCCAGCGGCCCGACTTTTTCGAAACTGCCGTAATCATGCATTTCAACAGTAACAGGTCCATTCAGTAGCAAGTCAAAAAACGCAGCGGCGGACGCATTGCCGGACAGCGTAGCGGTGCGTGTCTGATCGTTTACGGTAACCTGTATCGTCATGCCTTTCTTCACTGCCTCAGCCGCCAATCCTATCTCATCCAGCCACTCGTATACCTGTTCTTCTGCGGCGCCTATGGGGAACCTTCTGCTTTCAAGCCACTTTGCATTCTCAGGCACAAGCCCGTACAGGTTTTTTGCGCTTGAACCCAGTCCGCTGGATGCTGAGGTACAAAACGTGACCAGCGTTTTTCCGGAGAAATCATAGCTCTCAAGGAATGTGCTTATTATCCGCGGCGCCTGCCCATGCCAGATAGGATGCCCGATAAGCACAGTGTCGTATTGCTCCATATGTTCAACAAACCCGGAAATACCCGGGCGAGCACCGGGATCATCCTGCTCCTTGTCACAACGGCCGCCGGTATAGTAAGCGAGGTCCGCTTCCGTATATGGGTCCTCGGCTATGATCTCATACAGGTCGGCGCCAAGGATCTCAGCCGCATACTCAGCGATCGACGTGGTATGCCCGGTAGCGGAAAAATATGCCACCAGTATATGGCTGCCTTTAGAAGACAGTCTCTCTGCCGTATCCGCACTGCTGTTAGCTTCACATTCACAAAGCAGCGACATGATCATAAAGCAGCACAGTACAGATAATACGCGCTTACTCCAACCCTTTTCCGAATTCATACGCTTCTTTGAGCTCCTCTTCCCTTCCATTCGCTTCACCTGCATCAGCAATGCCTCCGCAGAACAAAGAACCTGCAAATTCCGCCTTTTCAAAGCAGTCTATCCAGCCCTGCAGACCGTTTTCAGCTTTTTGGGAAGTGTGGTCCTCATCCTCAGCCGCCACAGAAAGCATATAAACCTTTCGAAAACTGTATTCCGAAGAGTACAGCGGATTCATGCGGTCCCGCAGGGTCTTCATCTGCCCGCTCATCTCATAATAATATATCGGTGTAACGAACACCAGTGTGTCCGACTCTCTGACCTTTTCCGCTATCTGGATGGCGTCATCCTTAAGCACGCACTTCTGAGTCTTCTGGCAAGCCATACAGCCAATGCAGAAGCTGATCTTTTTCCCTTTGAGGCTGATATGCTCGACCTCGTGGCCAGCGTCTTTAGCACCGGCTATCAGCCGCTCAGTCAGAATATCCGAGTTGCTCTTTGCCCTCAGGCTTGTGGATATGACCAGTACTTTACTCATGATTTTACACCTTTCTTTTTTTCAGTACCTCTATTATTGCCTTAATGGTTTCCTCCATAATTACCGCAGTATTTTTTCCATCGGTTTTCCATCGGCCAGTTCATCTACCAGCTTGTCCAGCTGCCGGATCTTCTTCATCAGAGGCTCTTCGATCGCTTCAACTTTGACCCCGCACACAGAGCCAGTGATCAGGCTTGCCCTCGGATTCATCGCCGGGGCGTTCTCAAAGAACTCCGCATAAGAAACATCCATGTCTGCGGTTTTCATATCATAGCCTGTCAGCCATGCTGTGACCTGATCCACTTCATCTCTGGTACGGCCTTTCTTTTCTGCCTTAGCCACTAACAGCGGATATACTTTTGATACCTTCATATCAAAAACGGATCGTCTTGGCATAGCCTGTCACCTCACTCGTTACGCATGATTCCCGGTATCCCGGCACCAGCCCGCGATCTCTGCGATCAAGTCCTGCGGAAGATGATCAGAATACGGGATCCGGATAGAACCCTTGCTGTATCTGCAGCCTGCCCGATCGAGCTTCTCCGCAAAAAATGCTACTGCCTCCGGGCCTGGATACAGACCGATATGGTTTTTGTTTGCAGCAAAATGTATTATATTGTGCCCTTTCCACCAAGTCGGCATGGACCAGGAGATCTTCTCTGTCGCATCAGGAAGCTCTTCTCGGATCGCTGCGCGGACATCCTGAAGCTGCTTACGGATTCCTTCATCCTGTGAAAGTATGTATTCATCTATTGTTTCCGGTGCTTTACCGCAGTAATGGCTCTGGTTTTCGTTCTTAAAACTGCGTCCACACTTTGGACACGTCCACATGGTTTTTACTCCCTTTCAACGATCACGACGTGAACGCTGTCTCCATCCCTTTTGTTCAGCTGTTTTCGGATCGATTTCAGCAACCCGATGATGTAACACACGTTTCCGCTCCCGTCGGTTACGCCCATGTTGACGATGCTGCCGTCATACGCAATCCCGTCGAATTCAGCGTGGACCTTTACGCGTCCCTTCCCGAATTCCTCCCGGATATTCCACGGGAAGATGACGTATGCGCCGCCTTTGTCGGGGATCTCATGAATGATCCCGTCGTATTCATATTGCTTCTGTTCCACAGATGCACCTCCCTGAGCTTGCCGGTCATAACGATCGGGTACTATTTACCACCGGCGAATTCCGCCGCCTCAATAATCCACGAAAGCAGCTCATCATCTATTTCTTCTTTTGTACCGATCATTACATGATGTGTCCACCGGTTTGGATAAGGCTCCGTCGATACATCGATGCGGCCAGATTCTTTCCTGTACGGCAGCCCAAAGGTGATCGTCATGAATGGGTCGGGACGGTCTTTCGCTTTTCTTACCGGCGTGAAGGATACCGCCGCGAACAAGCGCCGACTAAATAAAGAGATCTGCGTTTTCTTTACTTCGATCCGGGCATCCGGCATCCTGTCAAGGAGAGTCTCACGGAATGTCTCATATAGAGGCAGTGCTGCAGGTCTTGTATCGAAGAAAAGCATCTCGTCCACAGACATCGTTTCGCTCATAGTCTTTTCACTTTCTGACAAACCGATCCTCTGATTTAGGTGTTTCCGCGCCTATAAACCGCACTATGGTCATATGGAGATCGTACTTCTCCCGGAGCAGGGCGAACGTGGCCATCACAGGAGAGGTATGATGAGCATCAATAGCAGTCTGGTCCCGCCAGCTGTCGATTATAAGAACGGTTTCCGGGTCGTCAAACGACTTATAATACACATAGCGGAGATTGCCATCCTCGGCTCTGATGGCTGCAACCGTCCTGCTTGCGGTCATCTCCCCCGGCAAACTTCCGGGCAGCATCGTCTTTGCCAGTACAGCGCAGATTGACTGCAATTCCCATGCATCAATATCTGGATGATGTAAACAGTTTGCTCCTACCATCTGGTAGAGTTTGCGGAATGCCCCTGTTCGCGTAGCTTCGTTGACTGTCATACTGGTTACATCGACACCTCGACAGGCAAGCGAATGAAACGGACATTTTCTCCCTGATTCGAAATCATATTCGTGAAAAACACTTCCCGTAACTGCGTCCCAAAGCACAGTCTCCCTCTTGCCCGGGTGTTCAAATTCTTCATGACGGAGCACTGTTCGGAAGACGTAGACAGTTTGCTTCACCGATAAGGCCTAAGAACTTCCCAGGGGCTCTGTTGACAGTCATTCTGTCCCTTTTTGATTTGGTGGATGTGAACAGAATGATTGGACCTTGATAGTGAATGAGTATTGTAGCTTATCTTTAGTTGTCATGAAAATCGGCATCGCATTATTACTCGTTGCTTTCATTTGTTACTTGATTTCTGAATTGACCCGGAGTCATATCAACGTATTTCTTGAATGTTTTAATGAAATATGAAAGGCTATTATACCCTACTTCTTGAGATACTTCTGCGATGCTCATTGTCGAGTTTAACAACATATCTTTTGCTTTTTCAATTCGCAGTTGACTTAAGTAATTACTGAAATTGGTTTTAGTCTCGCGTTTAAATAGTTCACTCAAATAAGTCTGGTTCATATCAAATTGATCTGCTACAGATGACAAGCTAATACTCCACTCAAAAGCATGTTCCTGAATGTAACCTATTATTTGAGTTATTAGCTCATTATGGGGCGCATTACTATTGGATGCATCATCATGTTCTACAACTTCATTAGTTTGTCTTAGACGAGCTCGAGCCTGCTTTAATGCTCCATTGAGCATTGGCAGAGATGAGCAGACATTACTTACTCCAATTCTGCACGGGATGTTTAGCTCTTTTAGCCATTCGGAGAACAGAATTGCCGTATCCTCAGTATGGTCTTCCAGCATGCTCAATACAAGATAGTAGTTATTCTTTTCCCACGAACACTCATAAATCGTCGTAGCACTATCAGATTCACCCGCAAAACTAGCAATCAGTTCACTAATATCCTCCCCATCTGTCTGAACAGCAATAACTGCATAAAGTGGTCCGCGCATGCTATCCTGCATTATTGATAGTGCGCTCATAACCTTGTCGCTATATATACCGTTTAAAAGGAGCAATAACACTTGTGTCCTTTGCTGTATAATGTGCGTCATATATTGTGTATCCATAGTTTGCATCTGTTGGTAGGCACTTGATATCAGCTGGTCTAATCCTTCAAGGTCATTTTCGCCGCCTTGCTTATACTTACTTACCAGCTTATTAACCGGTTTATAGTTATATATAGCAAATCCAATCGCCAGTATAATCAATACCATGAAGCCCACAGCAAAAATCACATGGCTGAGTTTATCCAGCGAATATGTCACATTGAATAGTGGGTCTTTAGCAACATCTACCGATATCGTTAAGCCATATTGTTCGTAGCTCTCTATACTATCTTTCTCCTGGTTAAATTCCTCGGTCTTAGCTATCATTGAATAACCATCCGCCAAGGCGTAAGATTCGCCAACTCCACCTGTTACCAATTCTATTCGCGATAATATATCCTGTTTGTTGATTATCCACGCTAAAATGATTTTTTCGGATTTATTGCCTATATGATAGAAAGGACAAACAAGCAATACTCGATCTGATGAACCATAGAATTCAAGCGAAATAAACCGCGTTTCATTTACGGCCAGTAATTCTGTAATCAGCTGGTCTACCAGTTCAAAGCTCATACTCTCAAAATAGGTCTTCGAAAATGTACTTTGACAAAGCTCATTTCCTCTGTCAACATGATAAAGAACGCTTGGAGAGAGCGTATATATAAGAAAATAATCGGATGGGTAGACCATAACATTCTTATACTTTTTTATCGTCTTGGTTAATTCAATTTCATAATACTTATTCTGGGAGAAAATTCGTCTATTGCACTCATTTGTAATCGATAACTGAAGAGCCGTTTTTTCAGCACTATCGATTTGTCGCCGAATATCTTCTAATACAAATCCCATTTTTTCATTGAGATTCCTGTAATACTGTTGATGACGCATATTGCTTATTAAGAACGAAGAAAGTACACTTAATAGCAATCCTATAATAAGCGCAAAAATAATAAATGATTTGACGTTTCTTACAAAGAATTCGCGCCTTCTCATTCTCTTAAACAAAGCAATACCCCCCCGTTATCCCTTTACAGAACCAATCATTACACCCTTGACAAAAAACTTCTGAACAAACGGATAGGCAATCAACATAGGTGCACTCGATATGAAAATCAAAGAATACTTCATCGCGTTTGCCATGTATGTCCTTCTTGCCGCATCCATTAGAGCCGCTTCATCGTCCATTGAACTGAATTCAAGGTTGGCCGTTGCGCTTTCATTTAGAATCAGAATGTTTCTGAGAACTAGCTGGAGTGGAAAGTATTTCTGCTTTTGCACATATATCAACGCATTGTAGTAGCTGTTCCAATGACCTATGCCGTAGTACAAAGCCATAATTGCCAGGATGGCCTTGCTTAACGGTAAGGCGATCCGGAAAAAACACACATAATCGTTCGCGCCATCCATGAAAGCTGCTTCATATAGTTCTTCCGAAATAGAAGATGCGAAGAACTGACGCGTAACAATCAGATTGTAACAGCTTACTCCCATACCGATGATTAAGGCCCATGGTGTATTCAATAGATGTAAGTCACGCATTAGTATATAAGAGGGGACAAGCCCGCCACCAAAATACATTGTGATGAAGAAAAACCAAGACAGAATTGTCCTGTATGGCAAATCTTTTTTCGAAAGAACATAAGCTGCAGGGATAGTCAATACCAGATTATACGTAGTTCCTGCAAACAAGTACACGATACTATTACGATAACCAATCCAAATCGTATTATTTTCAAGTACGTTCTTATAGGCATCCCAAGTGAAACCTCGCGGCACCATAGATACCCGGCCCAAGCTAACCTGATATGGGTCTGAAACAGATGCAATGATGATATAGTATAATGGGTATACCATGATGAAGGTTATTGTAAGTATTATTATTTTGTTAGTCCAATCAAAGATTCTGTCTTGCTTAGTTTGTGATATACCACTTGCCGTGCTTTTTTTCAACTTTGATCCCCCCCTTACCAAAGCCCAACCTGCGTGAGCCGGCGAGATAAAGTATTGACTATCATTATGAACAGTATGTTGACAACATTATTGAACAAGCCTATAGCTGAAGAATAGCTGTATTGTGTATTAATCAGGCCAACCTCATAGACATAAGTCGATATGACACGTGATGCAGAAATGTTTAATGAGTTTTGAAGCAGATATGTTTTTTCAAAGCCAACAGACAAGACATGACCGGTACTTAAAATAAGCATAGTAATAACTGTTGGAAAAATCGAAGGAAGATTTATTCGAACTACGATTTGCATCCGGGACGCACCATCAATTTTCGCTGCTTCAATGATTTCAGGCGAGATTGATGATAAAGCAGCGATATATATAATTGTGCCCCACCCCAAGTTTTGCCATACACCTGACCAGACATAAATGGTCGAAAAGGCTCCTGGCATCCCCATAAAGTCTTTCCGTTCTCCACCGAGAAGTGCTATGACATTGTTTATGACACCGCTTTCACGATTCAGAAACAGTATAATCATGGAGGCCACAACAACTGTTGAGACAAAGTGCGGTGCATATGTCACCATCTGTACTGTACGTTTAAATGCTCCATTTTCGAGTTCATTCAACATTAGAGCAAAAATGACGGAACACGGAAATGTTGCAATTGAATACAGACTTATAGTAATCGTATTACGAATGATTGCCCAGAACATTGGATAGCTCAAAAACTTGTTAAAATACATAAAGCCAACCCAAGGACTCCCCCATATGCCCAATGAGTTTCTAAAGTCTTTGAATGCTATCTGTACACCATAAATCGGTATATAATGAAAAATGAACACCGTTAAAACAGCGGGCAGAATCATTGTGTATAAACGCCAGCTCTTGCAAGCTTTTCTAATTCGTTCCCTGTGAACACTCATTCTGCATACAGACATAATTCTTATCCCCACATCTCATCATGACAGAACGGCTTCGCCTCTCTGTTTTCTTAAAACCGTTATCGTTTTTGAAAATATAGTTCTACCTTCTCGATTCGTGCATCTCCATAAACCTTAATGTAATTCAGGCCTTTATGGCATGAAACCTTGGCTTTAAATCGCCATAGTTTTATAGGTGAAGCATGCTTAGGTATATTTTCAATATGAAAACCAGAAACCGGAGCTTCATCGAATACTAGATCATCCTGCCATTCAGTATCTACGTCAGCATTTACAATTATACCATTCATTTCAACTTTTATGATGCTTTGGACATGGCTTAATACAACGCTCAACTCAGCACTTCTTCTTGAGTCACTTGTGTATATTTCAACCTCAGCGCCAGATGTACTGGCTTGAAGAGGCAGTTGCTTCTCCATGTTTCCATTAGCGAATCCAATTGTCCAAGGGTATCCCCCACGGCGTTCCACCACATGAATTCTTTCAAGTTTGTTTAGCAGTACCGGGTCTCCTACTTCACACAGTTGACTTGCCTCTGTATTTGAAAAGAAATGATATGGTTCTCTTCCGGTCGCACGTAGTATTTTTTCACGCGCTCCTACCCAATTAAATAGCATTATACCATCAGCACCTTGCTGCCACCAATTAGAAAAAACTCCGCGTACTACTTCGATAGGAGCGTTAGTGTAACCATCAGTACAATGATGATAGTCGAAGCAAGGATAAAGATTGACTCTCCCCTTTGTCGCTTTACGGTATCCTTGTATGTCTACAGTATAGCTTCGCGACCCGATTACCAATCCATCAATTATGTTTTCCTCTATCCATGTTTCGATGTCTAAGCCATCCGCATGAGCTCCTTCGAGTAGTTGCGGAACCCGCGCAAATAGCATCATAGGATGATTTTTCTTTTTTTCTGTTTCAAGGAGCATAAAGCGAAGATCGCTCAAGAATGTTGTTACTTCATTACGTAGCTCCCATTGGTGGCCAATTGGAAGAAATGGTGTGTGTCTACAAAAGTCAATTTGACAACCGTCAAAATCATACCTTTCCATACACTCGCTAAGTATGTCGATTTTCCTCTTGCGTATTACAGGCGATGCAAGATTCGATAATCCATATTTCCACCAAGCTTTTAGATATTCTTCTTGGTGCTCGATTTTGAACTTTGGTGGGTATTCTTCGCTATAAGGATCGCTACCATTTACTCGATGGCTAAGTATATTCTCCAAGCCGCGTTTTTTTGCCTCTTCTGACATGATACGATATGGGTCCTCATTATGCTCAGCACAGAAACCATAGAACCCACGCATAAACCTTGGTTTTATTTGGGATTGATATTGTGCATATTCGTCCCCTGTTGGATAATCAGGGTCCCAGAACACACTATCTATTGTATTCGGAACATTATCTATATAGTCGAACAAGCGCTGTTTGAATTCTTCAATCGGGTTTTCACCTTTTATCATTGTTTGAAAGTGCCCATGCTCAACATCTGATGTATCAATCTGTGCCAATGTCCGGCGCAGTTTCATCGCGCATGCCCTGTGTTCTTGCGTTAATTGAAACATCCTTGCCCTCCAAAAAAACACCCATGCCACTCAAGATGGCATGGGCGCAAATCAGTTATTACTTATACAAAGCCTCATAATAGTCAGCGTAGAAAGCAAGCAGTTCTTGTATGCCAAGACCTTCAAGTGCGTTAAAGTAACTATCGAGTTCAGCATCAGTAACAGGACGTAAACCAGTTACAAACTTCGCGGTTTCTTCCTTTACATAGTCGTTGATAAGAACCTTATAGTCACTGATGGTGATATTGTCTTCAGCGCTAAAGAAGACAATGTGCGGATACATAGTCACAAGATATTTACGAACCTGCGCAGCTTCACTAATTCTATAGTGGTCATCGCCATTATCAGGATTCAATTGAGCGATTGTGGCTTTGTCAATATCATCGATCAAACCAGCCATTAGCTGCTTAACAGGCGCAGAGTACATACCATTGCCCAAGCCGCTGCCACTATGAATTGCAAAGATGTGCTCATAACGGAACTGATAATCCTGGGTGGGATCGTTTGTATCAAGATAGTAATCCTGGAGGTTTTCGTTCATAACCCAGCCCTTGGTGATACCATAACCTATATCCTGTTCTTCGACCATCTGGGCGGTGGGTCCCCACCAAGAAAGTCCGAAATGTTCAGAATTAGCATCATAGAACCAGTCGGCAAACCGAAGCGCTGTAGCTATGTCCTTGCAAGCTGAAGTGACAACAAAGCCGCCAACAGTGTAACTCAGAGCGGTTGAATCCAAGTTAATACAAGTGGTTGGCCACATTTTGGTATCGTTCCATTCACTAGTCAGCGGATTGATGTGCCACCAGTCAGCGAATGTGTCAGGTAAAGTCGTGTAGGCTACATTTCCCAAAAGACCATACTGGTTCTCCGCCATACGGGCGTCAACAGCATTCCTATCCATCGTAAAGAAGTCGGACTCGATAATACCATCTTTATGCAGCTGGTTCATTATCTTGAGATACTCGCCAAATACTTCACGATCACCAGCAGGAATCACTACTTCACCATTCCTGAGACAGGGAGTAAGTCCCCAAGAGTCTGTTGTTAGATAACCCATTGAAATTAGGATCATAGACCCCGGGTTGTATGCAACAGCACTGCCACCCAAAGGAATTACGTTTTCATCCTCTTCTTTCAGAGCATACAGCGTGTCTATCATTTCTTCTAGAGTCTCAGGTTGTTCTCTTCCAATTGCTTCCAAACGTTTTGTATTGATAAAGAAGCGCGCGCCGGCAGTATGGCAAGCAATAGAACGTAAGTCTCCATTTTCAACGAATGGGAGCGAGAATATTTTGCCTTCTGCTGTGCTAATTTTGCTTAGCAAATCAGGCATCTTCTCACTCATAGCATAGAGATTCGGCATATACTCTTCTGTAATATACGGGGCAAGGTCAACCAATTGACCTTCCAATTCGCCGTATTTTACCAATTCAGACGTTCCGAATCCACAGCCTACGAATATATCCGGGAGTTCATTACTCGCAAAAGCCAGTGACTTGTAGGTTTCCGCGTCCTGAGTCTGAATAACATCAACGTTGATGTTCATTTGGTCTTCTACATACTTCCAGAACCAAATGTCCTCAGCGTTGCCCCAACCAGCATTTTGTCTTGCAACAATCTTAAGAGTTACATCATAGCCCTCTTTAATGATTGGCATGTCGGACTCTGTGTTAATGTACTCTGGTAGATCTGCCAAAGCACAAGATGTCAACAGCATCAATGCCAAGAATAGAACCAAGAGCCTCTTCACTACACTCACTCCTTCTTTCTGATTTGTCTAATCCATGCACAATCTGGCTGAGAATGCATTGGATGCAGTATAATTAGCACTAATTACGTTAAGAATTATAGCATTGCTTTTACAAATGGACAATTGTACAATCTTCGGTTTTATTGGAAAAGAGTATCAAACCGAAAAAAACACAAAAGAACCGCGTAGAGTATTATTCCTCTCCGCGGCTCTTTATTCTTTCCTTTACGCCACCTCCCCCGTGTACTGCCTCATATTGATCCGGAGCCGGATTTTGACCGAGTAATCCGCGCCGACGTCAATACGCTCGACCAGCCTGGCGATGATCATCTTCCTGACATCCGGCTGCGAATCATCAAAAACCTCTGCCCAGGAAGCCAGTTCCTTTATCTCGCGCCGCGCTTC
>JAIKWZ010000021.1 GCA_024684375.1 Clostridiales bacterium | reverse complement strand
GGCACCGCCAAGCTGGTCATCAACACCATGGTCCAGCTCAAGGGCCATGACGACGGCATCGCCTACCTGGTGGCGCTGGACAAGAACATCGCCCAGTACACCAAGAGCGGAAGCGGCCCCAGCAAGAACGTGGGCCCCGGCGAGTGCGTGATCGGCATCGGATTTTTGCATGACGGCATCACCCAGATCCTCAAGGGCTACACCAACATCGACCTGATCCTCCCCGTAGAGGGCACCGGCTACGAGATCGGCTCCACCGCCATCTTCGACGGCTGCCAGCACGAGGCCGCTGCCAAGCTGTGGATCGAGTACGCCCTGTCTCCCGAGTGCGTGGAGCTGGCCGACGACGTGGAGAGCTATCAGTTCCTGGTGCTCACCAACGCCGAGCAGCCCAAGGCCATCGAGCCCTTCGGCCTGGATCCCGACAACGTGATCGACTACGACTTCGCCGACGCGAAGGAAAACACCACCAAATACAGGGATGAATTCCTCAACGCTCTGGGCGGCGCGGACGACCGTTTCAAGACCGAATAATTCTGCTGACACGCGGGGTCGGGGATACGCTCCGGCCCCGTGTTTTTACAAAACAGGTACGTGACATATCCTTTATTCCCGCAGCCGTACCGGGAGGTCATATACAATGGCATTTTTTAAAAAAGCTGAGAAAAGCGGCGCGTCCGAAAAGGCGCGCACGATGTCTCAGGACGCCAAGAAGGCCAAAAGAAGCTCTCAGGCCAGGTCTCTTGACAGGAAAAAGTTCTTCGGCGACCCGATAATGGTCGGCGCTATCATTTTCCTCGTCATCTTTATGGTCCTGTTCGTAGTGTATCCCATCGCGATGCTTCTGGCAGATTCCGTTACCGCGGAAGGCCGCATGGCTTCCGTGAACGCTTACTATAAAGAAAATGTTGCCGGCAGGGTAAACGATTACAATTACGAAAAAAATGACGTGGCGCGCCTGGAGCTGATAAAAAACCGGCTCAAGGACACCTACGACGCCTCGCTGCAGGCAGCCAAGGCCAGGGGCGCTGAAAAGCCCCGCGAGGAGCCTGAGGTCAAGGTGCTGCGCGATGTATACAATAACGCCAACGCCGAGTATAAGGACGCCAATTCCGCATACAAAAAAGCGGTCACTGGCGCGGAAAGCGCGTCCAAGGGCTCCATACTCGAGTTCATAGTCCAAATGTTCAAGACCCTGCCCCGGAGCGAGGCCTGGACTCATTCCCGGGCAGCGCTCAAACTGTATTTCTCTTCCGATAACCAAAGGGTCAGCGTCAGCGCCTTCACGTCCCTGACCACGGATTTCGGGTTCAAGGACGCCTTTAAAAACACTCTGGTCATCGGCCTGCTCACGGGCTTCGGCTCGCTGGCGATAGGCTTCCTGTTCGCTTACGTGGACTGCTACGTAAGAGTCAAAAACCGGGTGATGAAAAAGCTGTTCGACGTGGTGAGCCTGCTGCCTGTGGTATCACCGCCTTTTGTGCTGTCCCTGAGCATGATGCTCCTGTTCGGCCGCAGCGGCCTGATCACCCGTGAGATACTGGGCATATTCGATAACGACATTTACGGCGTGAAGGGCATAGTGATCGTTCAGACCCTGACCTTCTTCCCCGTGTGCTACCTGATGCTCAAGGGCCTGCTCAACAATATCGACCCGTCCATGGAGGAAGCCGCCCGCGATATGGGCGCCAGCCGCTGGAAGGTGTTCACCACCGTGACGCTGCCCCTCATGCTGCCGGGCCTGGGCAACGCGTTTCTGGTCACGTTCATAGAGTCCGTGGCGGACTTCGCCAACCCCATGATAATCGGCGGCTCCACAGACACCCTGGCTACCGCCATTTTCCTCAGGATCACGGGCGGCACATACGACACCCACGGCGCGGCCGCCATGGCGGTGGTGCTGCTGCTCATAACCTTCATACTCTTCATGGTCCAGAAGTACGTGCTGGAGGCCAGGAGCGCCGCCACGCTTACGGGCAAGGCCAGCCGCGGCAGGATGCTGATAGAGGACAAAAGCGTCACCACGCCTTTGTCAATACTCTGCATGGGCGTGAGCATATTCGTCATCCTCATGTACATATGCATCCCATTCGGCAGCCTGTTCAAGCTCTGGGGCATGGATTATTCCCTCTCTCTGGTGCACTACAAGGATATGTTCGCTGAAAGCGGCATGAAGGCGTTCAAGGACAGCTTCATCCTTTCGATCATCGCCGCCCCCGTCACCGCGCTGTTCTCAATGGTGATAAGCTACCTGGTGGTCAAGAAGAAATTCAAGGCCAAAGGCTTTATCGAGTTCACCAGCATGATCGCCATGGCCGTGCCCGGCACGGTGCTGGGCGTGGGCTTCATAAGGGGCTTCGCAAACGGCATCCTGCGCACCGGCTTCATGCAGGGCATATACGGCACGGGGCTGATACTTATAATCGTGTTCGTGGTGCGCTCACTGCCCGTGGGCACCAGAAGCGGCATCTCCGCGCTCAGGCAGATAGATAAATCAATTGAGGAGAGCGCCTACGACCTGGGCGCGGGCAGCGGCAAGGTGTTCACCTCCGTAACGCTGCCGCTCATCAAGGACAGCTTCTTCAGCGGCATCGTGACCACATTCGTGCGCTCCATAACCGCTATCTCGGCTGTCATACTGCTGGTGACGCCCAAGTATCTGCTGATAACCTGCCGCATCAACGAGTACGCGGAAAAGGGCTCCTTCGGCATCGCCTGCGCCTACGCCACCATACTGATAGCCATAGTGTACGCGTCCATACTGATAATGAACCTGGTGATCAAGTACTTCGGCACCAGCCGCGCCGTAAGGGAGGCACAGAAAAATGAACAGTGAAAAAAAAGGCGTGTTTATAGACCACATCTATAAGATCTATCTGGACCCCAAGACCAAAAAGGAGTTCTACGCCGTTAACGACGTCACCCTGGACATAAAACCCGGCAGTTTTGTTACGCTCCTGGGCCCCAGCGGCTGCGGCAAGACCACCACTCTCAGGATGATCGCGGGCTTCGAAAGCCCCGACGCGGGCGAGATATACATCGGCGGCGAGCCGGTCAACGCCCTGACCCCCAACAAGCGGGATACGGCCATGGTGTTCCAGTCCTACGCCCTGTTCCCCCACATGAACATATTCGACAACGTGGCTTACGGCCTGAAGCTGCGAAAGGTGCCCAAGCCCGAGATAAGCGCCCGCGTGTTCGACATGCTCAAGCTCGTGGGGCTCGAAGGCATGGAGAACCGCTACACCAACCAGCTGTCCGGCGGCCAGCAGCAAAGGGTCGCCCTGGCGCGCGCGCTCATCGCCGAGCCCGGCGTGCTGCTGTTCGACGAGCCTCTTTCTAACCTTGACGCCAAACTCAGGGTGTACATGCGCACGGAGATCCGCCGCATACAGCAGCAGTTCGGCATCACCGCCATCTACGTCACCCACGACCAGTCCGAGGCCATGAGCATATCGGACAACATAATCATCATGAACAAAGGCGTGGTTGCGCAGATGGGCACCCCGAGGGATATCTATTACCGTCCCGCCAACGAGTTCGTGGCCGACTTTATCGGCGAGGCCAATTTCCTGGACGCCGAGGTCGAAAGGACCGAGGGCGAGCTGGTCAGGGTCAAGGCCTGCGGCGTCTCCTTTAACGTCGCGCGCCCCGAAAAGAACGTGGAAAGCGGCGAAAAGCATCTGGTCATGCTGCGCCCCGAGGGCATAAGGCTGGCGGAAAAAGGCATAATCCCCTGCAAGGTGCTTTTGAGCTGCTTTATGGGCTCCTACCAGCTCTATCACGTGCAGACCGCTGACAGGGTCGTGAAGATCACCGACAACCATCCCGTGGGCCGGCGCGTGTTCGAGGTGGACGAGGAAGCTTTCCTGGACTTTGACCCCATCGATACCCACCTTATGTGACCACTCAGGCGTCTCACAGCCATAATCAAAATCAAACCGCGCATTCGCGCGTGGAGGAAACCTTGAAGATCGCTCAGCTTTCTGACTCGTTCCTGCCGATCATGGACGGCGTGGCAAGAGTCACCCTGGCCTATACGGAGACCCTGTGCAAGATGGGTCACGAGCTCACCGTGATCGCTCCTTTGTGCGACACCGGTCCCAGGGGCGGCCTGCCCTTCGAGCTCGTGGATTTCAAGGCCGTGCGCCTGCCCCTGCTCAGGCAGTACAAGACCGCCGAGGCCAGATGGGACAAGCACTACATGGAGCGCATCAAAATGATACCGCTTGACATAGTGCACACCCAGTCTCCCTTCGCCGCGGGCACTGAAGCGCTGCGCCTGGCAGTGGAAAGGAACATCCCCCTGATAGGCATGTTCCATTCCAAGTATGAGGACGATTTCGTCAAAGCGGTGCATTCCCGCAAGGTCGCCCGCATAGGCACGAAGATCGTGGTGAATTTCTACAATCGCTGCGACGAAGTGTGGACGGTCAGCGAAAGCTCCGTGGACGTGATGCGTGAGTACGGCTACAAGGGCGACGTGCAGGTCATGCTCAACGGCGTGAACATGAAGCCCGTCAGCCGTGAAAAGCTGGACGAGGTGAACGCACGCTTCGATCTGGGAAGCGCGCCCGTGCTGCTGTACGTGGGGCAGCTGGACTGGAAAAAGAACCTGCTCAATCTCATCCTCGCCGCCGCCGAAATGAAAAAGGCGGGCACCGATTTCCGCCTGGTGTTCGCCGGGCAGGGCATCAACCGCGAGGAGATGGAGACCAAACTGAACGAGCTTGAGCTCATGCCCTACACCCGCTTTACCGGCCATATCACCGAGGCTGACACGCTCGCCGCGCTGTACCAGAGGGCAGCGGTGTACGCTTTCCCCAGCCTCTACGACACCGCCTCAATGACGGTCAGGGAAGCCGCCGCGCTGGGCACGCCCTCCGTGATGGTGCGGGGCGCCACCACCGCCAGCATAGTCGAGGACGGTGAAAACGGCTTTTTGTGCGAGAACTCTCCCGAAGACCTCGCCCGTGTGATCACGAAAGCCGTCACCGACCCCGAAGCGCTCAGGCACGCGGGAGAAGGCGCGCAAAAGACCATCTCCATCCCCTGGGAGCAGACCATGGAAAAGGCGGTAAAACGCTACGAGAACCTGATCGAGCTGGGAAAACAGGGCAAGCTCAAGAACAAGACCAAACGACTGCTGTAACATATCGCGCCGCCGCAGGAGTTTCGTTCCCCGACGGCGCGTCTCTTATCCATTCCGTCTTCGCACTCCGGAGGTATCATAAAAATGCTCAAACCGTCCCGGAAACAACTGGATTTTCTGTCCTGGGAAGTGGGGATGTTCTTCCACTTCGGCATCCGCACGTTCCATAACGGCCACAGGGACTGGGACGGGCTGGAAATGCCCCCCGAAAAGTTCTGTCCCGCGCAGCTGGACTGCCGCCAGTGGCTGAGAAGCGCGAAGCTGATCGGCGCGAAATACGCCATAATGACCGCCAAGCACCACGACGGCTTCGCCCTGTGGCCCACGAAGTTCTCGCCCTACTCCGTGGCGGCGTCTCCCTGGAGGGACGGCAAGGGCGACGTGGTCCGCGAGTTCACCCGCGCCTGCCGCGAGGAAGGCATGAAATGCGGGCTGTACTATTCCCCCGCCCAGTGGGGCTCCCACGCCGTGGAATTCAAAGACGGCAGGGAATACGACGACTACTTTATCGGCCAGATAAGCGAGCTGCTCTCAAATTACGGCAGGATCGACTACATCTGGTTCGACGGCTGCGGCTCAAACGGCCATAATTATGACCAGAAGCGCATAGTGGGCGAGATACGCCGCCTGCAGCCGGATATCCTTATTTTCGACATGTGGGACCCGGACACCCGCTGGGTGGGCAACGAGGACGGTTACGCGCCCTCCCCCAACTTCTACGAAAAGGAAATGAACGTGCTGGGGGAGAAAAAAACCGTGTTCGCCCCCGCCGAATGCGACTGCAAAATACGCAAAAACTGGTTTTACGACCTGGACGAAAACAGCCTGAAGAGCGTGGACGAGCTTATGGGCATGTACCACCTGAGCGTGGGGCGCGGCAGCAACCTGCTGCTCAACGCGGGCCCCGACGAAAGGGGCCTGCTGCCCGAAAGGGACGTAAAGCGCCTAAGCGAGTTCGGCAGCGAGATAGAACGGCTGTACGGTCGGGACCTGGGCTTCGGGCAGGTGCAAAAGCAGGGCGAAGACCGCTTTTTCGCGGAATATCCTGCCCGCCGCCTGAGGCTGTACCGGGAAGCGGAAGAGCTGCCCGTTGTCTCTTCCGCGATAATCAAAGAAGATATTTCGGGCGGCCAAAGGGTGACAGGCTGGAAGCTTTACGCCTGCCTGCCCTCGCTGGAGCCCGCCACGGCCATACGCTGCCTCGTGGCGCGCGGGGACACGATAGGCCACAAGGCCATAGCGCGCTTTCCCGCCCTGCGCACCGCCCGGCTGGAACTGGAAGTCACTTCCCGCGAAGGCGCGGCGGTCATAGATGAGATAAAGGCGTACTGAGCTGTCCATGCCCGGAGGTACCGTTATGAAAAGATCATGCCGTGCCGCGGCCATGCTTTTGGCGGCCGCGCTCATATGCGCTTTCACGGCGTTTTCGGAAGGAGAGCATGTCATGCGCGAGATACCCGTCACAGTCATCGAAGGCATCCGCATAGGCCAGACCGAGAACGCTTCCGCGGCCACCGGCCTGACCGTGTTCATAGCCGAAAACGGCATGCGCGCGGGGCTGGACGTGCGCGGCGGCGGCCCCGCCTCAAGGGAAAGCCAGCTTTTAAATCCCCTTATGGCCGCGCAGACGATACACGCCATAGTGCTTTCGGGCGGCAGCGCGTTCGGCCTAGGCGCGGCGGGCGGCGTTATGGAATACCTGGAACAGCTTGGGTACGGCTACGACGTCGGAGTGACCAAAGTGCCGCTGGTGGCGCAGTCGGACATTTTTGACCTTACCGTGGGCGACCCTTTCGTCCGTCCCGACCGCGATATGGGCTACGAGGCGGCGCGCATCGCCTTTGAGGCGCCCAATTACAAAGACGGCAATCACGGCGCCGGCTGCGGCGCCACGGTGGGCAAACTGCTGGGGATGGACTGCTGCATGAAGTCCGGCATCGGCAGCTACGCGCTGCAGCTCGGAGAACTGAAGATAGGCGCCGTGGTGGTCGTGAACGCCCTGGGAGACGTTTTCGACCGCAATACCGGAAAACAGATCGCCGGCCTGCTCACGGAAGACAAACTCGCTTTGCGCAGCACCTCGGAACAGATGAAAACCAGTGTCGAAGCGGTGGAGAACAAGTTTACGGGCAACACCACACTGGCCGTGGTCATCACCAACGCCGCTTTCGACAAAGCGCGGCTGTGCAAGATCGCCGGCATGGCGCACGACGGCTACGCGAGGAGCATAGCCCCCGTGCATACCTCCGCGGACGGCGACAGCATCTACGCCGTCTCCGTCGGGGACATAAGCGCCGACATGGATCTTATCGGCACACTGGCCGCCGAAGTCGTGAGCGAAGCCATAACACGGGCGATAGTGAACGCCGAGAGCGCATACGGCTACCCCTCGGCCCAGGAACTGGGTTTCGTGGACTGAACTGCCGCGCCGCGGCATTGCGAGCTGCCGGAAGCAGCGTGGCAATCCGTACTCTTTCCCGCGCCGCTGCGCGTTCGACCAAATGAGCCATAGTAAAAGCTGACAACTAAAAGCAAAAAAAGGAGTTTTTTATGTCTGTACAGGCTCTTCAGAAAATAATCGATTCCTCCCGCCGGGTGGTGTTTTTCGGCGGCGCGGGCGTGTCCACCGAAAGCGGCATCCCCGACTTCCGCTCACAGGACGGGCTGTACAACCAGAAGTACAAGTATCCCCCGGAGGTCATTCTCTCAAGGAGCTTTTTCGACACCCATCCGGAGGAGTTTTTCGTGTTCTACCGCGACAAGCTGCTGCCCGAAGGCGTAAAGCCCAATAAGGCGCACCTGAAGCTGGCGGAAATGGAAAAAGCGGGCAAACTCTCCGCCGTGGTCACCCAGAACATCGACGGGCTGCACCAGGCGGCCGGCAGCAAAAACGTGTTCGAGCTGCACGGCAGCGTGCACCGCAACTACTGCATGGACTGCGGCAAATTCTTTACTTCCGATTTCGTGAAGGCCTCAAAGGGCGTGCCCCGCTGCGAGTGCGGAGGCGTGGTAAAGCCTGACGTGGTGCTTTACGAGGAAGGGCTGGACAACGCCACAGTGACCGGGGCGCTCAGGGAGATCTCCTCCGCCGACACGCTGATCGTGGCGGGCACCAGCCTGAGCGTGTATCCCGCCGCGGGCTTTCTGGATTATTTCCGCGGCAGGAACCTGGTGCTCATAAACCGCGACCCCACTCCCGCCGATTCCCGCGCCCAGCTGGTGATCCGTGACAAGGTGGGCGAAGTGCTGGACGCGATCAAGGTTTAGGCGCGGCTTTTGCGGCTCTTATCGCTGATAAAGGAATTTCCGTTCCCGAATCTTGCAAACTTAACCTCTCTGGCTTACAATACCTCCCATATTCCTGCGGAGGTATTTTATATGCCAGAAAACGCCAAAAGCCTTAAGATACTGGTCATCAATCCCGGCTCCACTTCCACAAAGGTGAGCCTGTTCGATAACGAGAAAAGCGTATTTGAGGAGAGCCTGTTCCACGACGCGCCGGAACTGCTCAGGTACCCCCACGTCAACGACCAGATGCCCTTCCGCTACGGCGTCATACTGGATATGCTCAAGCGGCACGGCGTCAGGCCTGAAGATATCGACGTGTTCGTGGGCCGGGGCGGCAGCGCGTATACGCAGCCCGGCGGCGTGACGCGGGTGGACGAAAGGCTGTACGACGACACTGTCAAAGCCGTAGGCGGCAGCGAGCATCCCGCCAAGCTGGGCGTTATGCTGGCGTGGCGCTTCGCCTGCGAATACGGCAAGGGCGCCTACACCCTGAACCCCACAAACGTGGACGAATACTGCGAGCTTGCGCGGCTCACGGGCATAAAAGGCGTGTACCGCGTAAGTCATTCCCACGTGCTCAACCAAAAGGCCGTGGCGCAGTTCCACGCCGAAAAGCTGGGCAAAAAGTATGAGGACTGCAACTTCATAGTCGCCCACATCGACGGAGGCATCACCGTGAGCGCCCACGAAAAAGGGCGCATGGTGGACGGCAACATGGGCGCGGACGGCGAAGGCACTTTCACGCCCACGCGCATAGGCTCCGTGCCGGTGCTCTCGCTTCTGGACTACATCGAACAGAATTCCGTCAAACAGGCACGGCTCATGTGTTCCCGCGCGGGCGGCTTCGTGAGCCTGTTCGGCACTGCGGACAGTGACGCCATACACGCCAAAGTTGAGGCAGGCGACCGCAAGGCTTGCCTCGTATGGAACACGATGATCTACCAGATCTGCAAGCAGATAGGCGAGATGAGCTGCGTGCTAAAGGGCAAGGTGGACGGCATACTGCTGACCGGCGGCCTCATGCGCTTTGACGACATAAAGCAGGGCATCCGGGAGCGCTGCGGCTGGATCGCTCCGGTAAGCGTGTACCCCGGCGAGATGGAGCAGGAG
Organism: Clostridiales bacterium; assembly: GCA_024684375.1. Lineage (GTDB taxonomy): Bacteria > Bacillota > Clostridia > Christensenellales > Aristaeellaceae > RUG14130. The sequence continues at coordinate 51,667 of JAIKWZ010000021.1, read as the reverse complement.
GCGCTGGCGCTGAGCGTGCTCAAGGCGCTGCGCGGCGAGGAAAAGATACTTACCTACGCGGGCAGGCCCGTGTGGGAAGGGTTCGGAGATATCGGACTTTGATGGATCTTAGATAAAGGAGCGCTGAACATGAGCATAATCGATGGTGTAAAGGCCAAGGCACGGGCGTGCGTCAAGACCATAGTGCTGCCGGAGGGCGACGAAAAACGCACCGTGCGGGCGGCGGCGATCATAAGAGACGAGGGCATCGCGCGTCCGGTGCTGCTGGGGAATACCCAGAGCATCCGCCGCGCCGCCGAGGAAAACGGCGCGGACATCAGCGGCATAAGCGGCGTCGATCCTGAGACGAGTCCGGAGCTTAGGCGCTACGCGGACGCGCTGTACGAGCTGCGCAAAAACAAGGGCGTCACCCCCGAAGAGGCGCTGAAGCTCGCCCGGGATCCCATGTACTACGGCATAATGATGGTGAAGCTGGGCGACGCGGACGGCCTGGTGTCCGGCGCGGTGCATACCACGGGCGACATGCTCAGGCCCGCCCTGCAGCTCATCAAGACGAAGCCCGGCATAAAGGTGGTCTCCTCGAGCTTCCTTATGGAACTGCCCAACCCCAATATCGGCTGGAACGGCCTGCTGGTGTACAGCGACTGCGTAGTCATGCCATGCCCCACGGCGGAGGAACTGGCCTCTATCGCCGTGTGCGCCGCCGAGACCGCGCGCACGCTGTGCGGCATAGAAGAGCCCCGCATGGCGCTGCTAAGCTTTTCCACCAAGGGCAGCGCGAAGCACGAGCTGGTCAGCAAGGTGCAGCAGGCGGTGACTATCGCACACGAGCTGGCGCCCGAGCTTACGCTGGACGGGGAAATGCAGTTCGACGCCGCGATCATACCCGAGATAGGCGCTTCCAAGGCCAAGGGCAGCCCCGTGGCGGGGCGCGCGAACGTGCTCATCTTCCCCGACCTGCAGGCAGGCAACATCGGCTACAAGATCACCGAGCGCCTGGGCGGCGCGAAGGCGTGCGCGGTGCTGCAGGGGCTGGCCAAGCCCTGCAACGACCTGTCAAGGGGCTGCAGCGTGGACGACATCGTGACCACGGTGGCGCTCACCGCGGTGCAGGCGCAGAACGCGTAAAAACGGCGCCGAAATACACCCTCCGGACAGATATCCATACAAAAGCTTAGCCCCGAAGTGTTTTTCACGCTTCGGGGCATCGTTTTATGCTTAGATAGCTAAAACAAGCGGTCAAAACGCCTCTTAATATATTGTATTTATTTCATATATAATTAAAGGTAAATATGTTGCAGGAAGCGGCTGCCGCGTGTAGAATTATATAGAATATTCAGGGTTATAGGAGGTAAGCTATGCCCAAAATCAATAAGATCCTTCACATCGTGCTGGACGGCTGCGGCGTTGGCAACGCCCCTGACGCCGCCAAATACGGCGACGAAGGCGCGAACACCCTTCTGCACGTTATCGAAAAAAAGAATCCCGACATCCCGAACCTGATGGAACTGGGCCTGGGCAGCATACTGGGCTTCAAAAACAGCGAAGTGCCCATCGGCTGCTACGGCCGCATGCGCGAGAAGGCCGTGGGCAAGGACACCACCTCCGGCCACTGGGAACTGGCGGGCCTCACCTTGAAGACCCCATTCCCCACCTACCCCAACGGCTTCCCGCCCGAGGTGATCGAGGCGTTTGAAAAAGAGACCGGCCTTGAGGTGATAGGCAACAAACCCGCCAGCGGCACCGAGATAATCAAGGAACTGGGCGACGAGCACTACGTCACGGGCAAACCCATCGTGTACACCTCCGCCGACAGCGTGTTCCAGATCGCCGCCCATGAGGACGTCATCCCCCCGCTGGAGCTGTACCACATCTGCCGCGCCGCGCGGCGCATCCTCACCGGGGAGCACGCCGTGGGCCGTGTCATCGCCCGTCCCTTCATCGGCACCAGCGGCGCCTACGTCAGGACCGGCAACCGCCGCGACTTCTCCGTGGATCCCTTCGGCGACACCATGCTGGACGTGCTCAAAAAGGCGCGCTACGACGTGATCGGCATAGGCAAAATAGAAGATATCTTCAACCACAGGGGCCTTACCTTCTCAGACCACGCCGCCGGCAACGACGCGTGCATACTCGCCACCCTGAAGGCCATCAGAAAGCCCAACTGGAAGGGCATGTGCTTCGTCAACCTGGTGGACACGGACGCGCTGTACGGCCACAGGCGCGACGCGGACGGCTTCGCGGAAAGCCTCGAGGCCTTCGACTCCTTCATTCCCGACCTTATGGGCGCGCTGGGCGAAGACGGCGTAATGATGATCACCGCCGACCACGGCTGCGATCCCACCTTCAAGGGCACCGACCATACCCGCGAGGAAGTGCCGCTTCTGGTGTGGGGCCTGCCCATAGAGGAAGGCATAGACCTGGGCACCCGCTCCACCTTCGCGGACGCGGCCAAGACCGCCCTGGACATGCTGGGTGTGAGCAATGATTTGGACGGCGCCTCCTTCTACAGTGACATAAAGGTGGATTAAGCAGCCAAATGAAGTCCTCCGGCAAAAAAACGGACGCCAAGAAGCGTTCCAAGCCGAATAAACCAGAACAGAAGCGCCTGAACCGCCGGTGGCGGATGGGCAGGATATTCCACCTGCTTTTCCGCGCGCTGACCCTCGTGCTCGTGCTCGCGCTGTGCCTCAGCGTGCTGCTTTACCGTATATTCCTGGGCCCGTCCCCCGAGGCGTCAAAGCTGCTCACGATGACCCTGCTCGAGACCAGCGCCCTTAAGTTCGTGCCGTCCATTTTTCTGGGACAGGCGCGGGTGGATGAGCTGGTCTCGGGCGGCCAGGTCACCCAGCCTCCCGACGAGATGGACCTTTCCCTCATAAGCGTGCCCGCGCAGCAGGAGACCGGCTCGAAAGAGGACGAGAAAGACCTGGAACTCATACGCCTGAGGGGCAAAACGTACAAAGGCTACCTGCTGATAGTCAAAGACCCTGCCCGGGTGTTCGTGGGCACTCCCAACGAAGCGGCGGGCTACTCCGCCCGGCTGGACAAGATCATCTCCCGTTACGGGGCGGTCGCGGGCGTGAATGCCAACGGCTTTGAGGACGAGGGCGGCATGGGCAACGGCTCCAAACCGCTGGGGCTCGTTATCTCCCAGGGCAAACTGGTGCACGGCTCCGAAAGCGGGCGCGCGGTGGGCGGCTTTGACAAAAACAACGTGCTGCGCGTTGGCGATTTTTCCACGGAAAAGGCCAAGGAACTGGGGCTGCGGGACGCGGTGGCGTTCGGCCCCGTGCTCATAGTCAACGGCAAGACCGCGTTTTCGGGAAAGAACAACTCCGGCCTGAACCCCCGCACCGCTATCGGCCAGAGGGCGGACGGCGCTGTGCTGCTGCTGGTGCTTGACGGGCGTCAGGCCGACAGTCTGGGCGCCACATATCAGGACGAGATCGACATCCTGCTCAAATACGGCGCGGTGAACGCCCTGAACCTGGACGGCGGCACTTCCAGCGCCATGTACCTAAACGGCGAAAGGGTGAACGGCACCGTGGCGATAACCGGCACGCGCCGCCTGCCCTGCGCGGTGCTGGTCGCGCCGAAATAAAGTTCAGTTCACGCGCCGCCGGCCTGAAGGGACGTTCCCCGCAGCCGGCGGCGCCGGTTTTTATCATAAACACTCAAGGGAGCAAAACCATGAAAAAACTGCTGTGCATCGCTTTGATCTTTTGCCTGTGCCTGTCGCAAACGGGGCTGTGCGACAGCGCGCTAAATGAAAAATGCATCAGCAGGTTCAAGACCCTGATGATGATGGTCGCGGGCCAGACAGACCCGGATAAAGCCGCGGGCGTGACGGTAAAGGACAGCCAGGCGCATAAGACCGTGGTGCTGTACAGCTACTGGAACAGCCGGAAGGTCTCGTCTGCGACCTTCAAAAACCTGAAGGCGAAGGAGATCTCCCACGAAGGGAACGAACTTACCCTGCGCATCACGGGCAATTATATCTGCTCATACAAGAAAAAGAACGACAGCCCCTACAAACTGGACTACACCGTCACCTTCGTGACCGGCAAAAACCCCAAGGTGAAAAGCATCCGCCTTACCAAAAGCGGCCAGACCGAGGAACTGACCGCGCCGGACGAGGGGCTCAAGCTGGAAAAGATATACCGCGACAGGTTCGTGTGCTACGCCCTTACGGTAAAGGACCCCTCCCGCGTGTATGTGGGCGCCGCTGACAAGAAACTGAGCAAGGGCCTGAGGATCGGCGACATCGTCAAAAACTACTCCGCCGTGGCCGGCGTGAACGCTAACACCTTCAAGGACGAGGGCGGCAAAGGCAACGGCGGCAGCCCCCTGGGGCTGATAGGCAGCCGCGGCAAATTCATGAACGGCTTCGACAAAAACTATCCCATGGCGCTGCTGTGCAAGGACGGCTCACTGCAGGTGGGCGTGTTTACCCAGCAGGAGGCCAAGGAGCTGGGCGCGAGGGACGCGGTGGCGTTCGGGCCCGTGCTGATCAAAGACGGCAAGATACAGGAATTCAACGCCAGCAAGACCGGGCTCAATCCCCGCACCGTGATAGGCCAGAACGCCGAAGGCGAGATCGTGCTGCTGGTGGCGGACGGCCGCCATCCCGACAGTCCCGGCGCCAGCTACGGCGACATGGCGAGCCTGTGCGCCGACCTCGGGCTCGTGAACGCGCTGAACCTTGACGGTGGCCCGTCTTCCGCCATGGTAGTGAGCGGCAAACGGGTCAACGGCACCGACGTGTTAAGCGGCCTGCGCTATCTGCCCTGCGCCATACTGGTCGCCCCCGAGAGCAAAAAGCCCGCGGCCACCCCGGCGGCAAGCGGCAAGCCCGCCGCCGAGACCGACAAGCCCGCGCCTGAAACTGACAGCGCCGCGCCTGAGTCCGATACGCCCGCAGAGGAGAGCGGCAAGTGATCAGACCGGGATATCCGCTTTAGTGATATATAAAAACACCGCCCATACGGGCGGGTTTTTGTTTTCCGGGGCGTGAAAGTCTTTTACAGCGTGTAGCAGTCTTCCAGCAGTAGATTTTTGCCGTTTATCTTGAACACCGCCAGGTAATGGATGTCGAAGGTGGTGTCCGCGTTTTTTTTGTATCCGCCTACGGCCTGGCCCTTGACTTCGCATATGAACCGGTCTTTGTCCAGGCGCGTGAAGCGGCCCGCCTGCATGCTTTTGAACGCGGGATCCTTTTCCATAGTCTTGCTGCGCCACTTCTGGTACTGGCTGACATAATTCGCCGCGGGCGAGTTTTTCACGCACAGCGCCTGCATCTTGTCATAGGCGTAGCGCCCCACGGTGAACTTGGCGAGCTGCTTTATCACGTTCAGGCTGCTGTCTTTCCATTTTTCCAGATCGGTATCGTATATATATTTCGCCTTTTTCTCACCGTCCGCGTCTTCAAGCTCCATATCCCTGCCGGCGGAGTCCTTTACGCTGAACACGGGCGGCCTGAGCGCGCGCTTCACGCTGTATCGTACGTCTTTGAGGCCCTCTATCCCCTCTTCCACCAGGTCAGAGTAACGCCCGGTCAGACCGGAAGCCGTGATATCCTCTTTCGTGAGCGGCACGCCGTCGGCGCTGGCCTCGGCGTTTTCGGGACAGACCAGCGTGTAGTCCTTGAACGTGAGCGTCTTCGCGGTGACCGCGCCCGTCTTCCAGACGTCGTAGCCGTGGCGGGTGCTGCCGCCGACTTCCAGCGTGAACTCTATCGTGCCGCCGCCTTTGAGCTTGACCGTGTAGGTCTGCGGGCCTTCGGGGTCGCGGCGGGGCGTTTCGTCAAGGTACGCGCCCTGCTCAAGCAGCCCCAGGACGTACTCGCGGTAATCCTCCGGGCTCTCCGAGGAAGAAAGCGACGCCTTCTCGCTTTCGTACATGGCGTCCACCTCGCCCGCCAGCAGGCGGTCAAAATACTCCCGGGCGGCGTAGATGCTCTGGCTGCCCTCGTATTCCTTCAGCCAGCCGTCAGCGATGATCCACACGGCGGCGGCGAGAGCGACGGCCAAAACCGCGATGATCAGGCTTCCGATCTTCCAGCTGCAGCTTCTTTCGTACAGGCGGCGGTACGTGACCGGCTTTTTGGACATACTTACAACATATCCCTCTAACGTGTTTTGCATGCTGATTGTACCATATTTCCCAAAAAAACACAATACGCTCCGCGGCGGCAGGCAGCGCGCAGCAGGGACTGACAGCGCGGCCGGCACGGTTTTACCCAAACATAATACAAAGCGGCGTTGAATCTTAACGTGTAATAGTGTACTATGTACATAGTTCACTGATACACGGAGGCCGCGATGCAGTACAACGCCAACGAACCCATATGGCTGCAGGTGATGGATCTGATCACTACGGATATCGTCACCGGCGCGCTCGCCCCCGGCGAAAAGCTGCCGGGAGGGCGCGACATGGCTGTAAAGTACTCCATAAACCCCAACACCGCCAACCGGGTCTACCGGGAACTGGAGGACGCGGGTCTGGTCGAGACGCGGCGGGGCACGGGCACCTACGTGATCTGCGACGCGCGGCGCATCGGTGAGCTTAAGACCTCTTTGGCCGAAAAAGCCGCAAAGGAATTCAAACACAGGATGATGGAGCTGGGCCTCTCGAGAGAAGAGATCGTCCGGCTGCTGGAAACGGAGGATTAGGAAATGCTGGAAAGCAAACAGGTCACCAAAGCATTTGGCAGCAAGATCGCCGTGGACCACGTGGATCTTAAGCTGGAGGCGGGCCACATTTACGCGCTGCTTGGCCCCAACGGCAGCGGCAAGACCACGTGGATGAAAATGGCGGCGGGGCTCATAAAGCCTACCGGCGGTTCAGTCGAGTTCAACGGCAGGCCCGTGGACATCGACAGCCGCAGATACGTGGCGTACATGTCCACAGAGCCCTACTTTTACAGCTGGATGACTGTAAAAAGCGTAGGCAAATACTATCAGGACTTTTTCGCGGACTTCTCTTACGAGCGTTACCTGGCTCTGCTGGGCAAGCTCAGGCTGAACGAGGAAATGAAGACCCGCAGCCTGTCCTCCGGCATGATGGCCAAGTTAAAGATCGGCGTCACCCTCGCAAGGGACGCGAAGGTGTACATGCTGGACGAGCCCTTCAACGGCATAGACCTGCTGGCGAGGGACGAGATAAGGGCGTGCATACTCGAAAGCGCCAAAGAGGACAAGCTGCTGCTTTTGTCCAGCCACCTGGTGGAGGAAATGGAAGCCATCGCCGACCGAGCAGTGTTCATATCCGAAGGCAGGCTGATCGAAAACGTGGACCTGGAGCAGTTGAGAAGCGAGCGCGGGCTGTCCATGGCGGACAGATACCGCCAGATCTACGCTCAGGCGGAGGTGGATGAGAAATGAAAAACCTGTTCAAATACGAATTCAGAAAGACCCTGTTCACCAAATTCGTCATCCTGGGCATAACCCTGCTGGCGCAGCTGGTGTACCTGTTCGGCATCTGGCAGGACAAGGACGGCACCGTGGCCACCGGCTGTGTGCTGCTGTTCCTTGCCGCCGTGGGCGGAATAATGTTCATCGGCCTGCAAAGCGTGCTCACCCTGCACAGGGACATGAACACCAAGCAGAGCTACATGCTGTTCATGACCCCCAACAGCTGCTACAAGATACTGGGCGCGAAGGCGCTGGAAAACCTGCTCTCAATGCTCATCGGCGGCGCGTTCTTCTTCGGCCTGGGCGTGCTGGACATCTCCGTGCTGCTCAGGCACTACAACCAGATCGATTCCATAATGGACGCCATGCGGGATATACTTAAGATGTTCGGCATCGGCTTCAATCTGGACGCGGGCTACATGGCCAGCGTGTGTTTCGGCCTGCTGTCAAGCTGGTTCGCGGCCATCACCGCCGCGTTCCTGGCAGACGTGATCTCTTCCTCGCTGCTCAACGGCAAAAAGTTCAACCTGCTCATCAGCTTCATCATCTTCGTGGCGCTGAGCTACCTTATGAGCAAGGTGAGCGGCGCCGTAGCGGGCGACGTGACCTACAAAACCACCCAGATGGTCCAAGTCATGGGAGTTTCCGGGGAAGCGGAGGTCTCTGACGTCGCGCCCTGGTACTTCGTGAAAAGCGGGCTGGTGTCCCTGGCTTTCGCCGGCCTGTTCTACGTGGCCACCGCGGAACTGATGCAGCGGAAACTGAGCGTGTAAACCCTGCGCGGCAGCTTATGGGCGGGATATTTCCCGCCCCTTTTTTTATGAACAGCCCCGGCGCCATACCGTTCACCGCGCACAGCCCGGTCCGTTTACCGGCGTCACCGCGGGGAACGCCGCATGCGTGACGGGTCGATCCGTTCCCTGCGGAACGTACGGGCCTCCCCGGAGCCTTGCTCCGCTCAAAACCGATCAATAACGCGTGCGTCCGGGCGTTTATCCTCAGTAGTGTGATACATACCGTCCGTATCAGGCATAAAACAGCGCCGGACATTACGTGATGATGTCCGGCAGTTTTCGTTACCTTATTACTTTAAGTATTTGCTGAAGATGTAGCCGGTCTTTCCGCTGTACTTCACCTTCCACCAGGAGCCGGACTTGGACAGCACGGTCACGCTGGTGCCCTTGGCGAGGACAACGATCTTATCGCTGTCCTTGGAGGCGGATTTGCGCATGTTCACCGCATCGCAGTTGGCCACGGTAGCCTTGGTCGAGGAGGAAGAAGAGGAGCTTCCGCCCGCCTTGGTGCTTATGTACTTGCTGGCCACGAAGCCCTGGGTGCCCTTGGCGGTCTCCACCAGGTACCAGGAACCGTTCTTGCCCAGCACCTTCACCTTGGTGCCGTTTTTGAGGGTGGTGATCTTGCCCTGGCTGCTGCCCGCGCCGCCCCTCAGGTTGACGGAGCTGGAGGCGTACTTGGTCTTAACGGTGCCGGTGTAGCTCTTGGAATAATAGGTGGTGCCGGAGGCGTAGGACTTGCCCATGCCGGAGATGTACAGGTTCTTGACATAGCCCGTACGGGAATCGGTAGTCTTGACCTTGGACCACACGCTGCCCTTTTTGAGCACGGTCACTTTCGCGCCGTTTTTGAGCACGCCGTTGGTGGAATACTTGGTGCCCGCGCCCTTGCGCAGGTACACGCTGCCGTCCTTATGCGCCAGCTTGATGGTCTCCGCGCCGGCGGCGAACATGGCGAACGCGACTAACAGCGCCATGAAGAATGAGAATACTTTTTTCATAACTGCATCTCTCCTTTTGGATTTTGTCGTATTTTATCATACAAATATGACCGGCTTTGGTGGATTCTGTTACAATGGTATGAACGTTTTTTCCAACAGTGTCAGAAAACCCACGGGTACTCAGGCTGAGACGCGCGCTCTGTCACGCGAACGGCGCGCTCAGGCGCAAAAATGTCCTGTGCCGCGTTGAAAAACCCCGTGTTTTGTGATACTATGTGCTCACGCGGTCCCGCGCGGCGGGAAATACGTTCAGGGGGTGCATTATGGCAGAGACCATGTACAAGGCGCCGTTCACCAGGGGCGTCAATTTCACCGAGTGGCTGGAGTTCAAGACTCCTGAACAGATCGACCCCGATTGGTTCACCCGTACCGACTTTGAAAACGCGCGTTCCCTGGGTGCGGACGTCGTCCGCCTGCCCATCCACTTCGAGAAGCTGTGCCCGCCTCAAACGGGTCACAGGGTGCCCGACTGCATATGGAAGATTCTGGACAGCGTGGCCGCCTGGACGGACGAACTGGACATGTGCCTGATATTCGACTTCCACAACGCCACGGACACCGCCTCCACCACTTCAGCGGACGTGGAAAAGGTGCTCACTCCCGTGTGGGAGCAGCTCTCCGCCCGCTATAAAGGCCGCTTCCCCAAGCTGATATTCGAGATAATGAACGAGCCCCACGGCATAGACATCCCCGTGTGGAACGGTATAATCAAGCGGGTGTTCGACCGAGTCCGCGCTATCGACACAGACCGCTGGGTGATCGTGGGCGGCGCGGACTGGAACAGCCTTGCCGGCATGCACGCCCTGCCCGTGTTCGACGACAATAAGGTGATCTACACCTTCCATTTCTACGATCCCCACACTTTCACCCATCAGGGCGCGTGGTGGTGCGAGATGACCAAAGTCAGGAACATCCCCTTCCCCTACGACCCCGCGCGCATGCCCGATCCCCCCGCGGACGCCGACGAGCGGGTAAGGAACATATACCTCAACTACCCCTCCCAGGGCAGCGTGGAGAACATCTCGAAACGCTTTAAGGACTACGCGGGCTTCTCCGCCCAGAGGAAGGCGCCCGTGTTCTGCGGCGAGTTCGGCTGCAACAACTTCGCCGTGGAAAACACTGAAAGGGTGGGCTGGTACCGTCTGGTAGCGGGCCTGCTGGACGAGTACGGCATCCCCCGCATAAGCTGGGACTATTACGGCTCATTCGGCCTGTTCTTTGAGGAAAAGGGCAAGCGCCCGCGCTTCCCCGAGGACCTGAACCTTGAATTGCTGGACGCGCTCAAGCTCACTCGCCCGCAATAAAGGAGGAATACGCGCATGGAAGAAAAAACCGGCGTGCCGTTTTGCACCTGCACGGACACCAGATGCCCATGCAATCCCGTCAACCACGACAAGGGCTGCACGCCCTGCATAGCCAAAAACCTGGCCCAAAGGGAGATACCCGCCTGCTTTTTCCGCAAGGCGGGCGGCGTAAAGCCCACAGCTGACTGGCACTTTGAGGACTTCGCCGCGCTGATTAACAGCCTGAGCGGGCAAGCTGGCGGACAATAACGTCCATTTACACAAAAGGACACCGCGAAAAACGCGGTGTCCCTTTATTTCGGCGCGGCAGGCAGGCCGCTTTGCGCTGTTTTTATGGGAAAACTGCCTTCAGTAAATGTTTTCCAAATACTCCTCTATTCGCATATCAGCCTGAACGATTTGAACTGCACGCAGCCTTCCCCCTCGAAGGTGAAGTACAGCGCGCTCACGCCGTCGGGGATGTTCAACTCGGTCTCGCAGTCCGCCCAGACGTTATAGTAGCCCACGGGTATCTCTCCCGCGCTCCTGCCGCCTATGTGTGTCGACACTATGAGCTTCCCCCTTGCGTAGCCCATCACGCGCGCGGAAACGCGTCTGAGCCCCTTTATATCGAAGTATTTGAAGCCCACCGTGGTGCCGTCGCGGATGTTGGCGATATAGCTTTCCCCTTTTTCCAGAGGTTGCTGGGTGATCTTGGCGAAGCGGTCGTCCATCCAGCCTGACCAGGGCACGTACACCTGTTCTTCCTTTCCGAAAATGCCGCAGGCGATATAGGCGGGATACTCCCCCTCGCCTTTCAGGGGCTTTACCGAACCGCAGGAGGTGATCTCCGCCTGCCTTATAAAGCCGTCCGCGTCTGTCTTAAGCTTCTCCAGGCAGCCCTGGCGGCTGTAATTGGTGCCGTTGGTGTGGCGGTGGTAGAACACGTACCATTCGCCCTCTATCTCCACTATGCTGCCGTGGTTGTTGGCGCAGTAAAACACGGGCATGCGGGCGGGTTTGCCGTTTTCGAGCCCCATGTCGCAGCCGCTTATCAGCACGCCCATGTACTTAAAGCCACCCGTAGGCGAATCGCTCAGCGCCCAGCACAGCTCGTGGCACTTCTCGGAGGAATAGATAAAGCAGTACCGGCCGTTATAGCGGCGTATGGAGGGCGCCTCAAAAAACGCGTGCCCCTCGTAGGGCGTGCCTTTTGAGTATTCGCAGCCCGGCGCCACGAACACGGGCGCCTGCCTGACCGTGAGCATGTCGCTCTCCAGCACCGTGCACATGGCTCCGTGGCGGCTTTTGTCACCCCGCGGGCAGAAGCCGGTGTACAGATACACTTTGTCGCCTTCCGTCAGCACGCCCGGGTCGAACTGGGGCTCGTCCCCCGCCTTTTCGCCCAGCAGCGTACCGTCAGGATAACGCACGTGCCCCAGAAACTCATATTCTCCCGCGGGCGTGTCGCACACCGCCACGCTCACCGTGCCGCGGTTGGACAGCACATAATAGAGGTAATACCTGCCGTCCTTGCCCACCGCCACGTCGGGCGCGTACAGGTTGCCCTGAAGATCGGCGTTCAGCGGATCTTTGCTCTTTTTGTATATGACGCCCTCGTACCTCCATGTGCCCAGGTCCTTCACGCTCGCCGACCAGCACACGTAGTCTCCCGGACAGTACACGCAGCCCCCGAACTCGTCGTGGGAGCCGTACACGTACACCCGGTCGCCGAACACGTAGGGCTCGCCGTCGGGCACATATTCCCAGGAGGGCAGATACGGGTTCGTGACCTGACCCATGTTGTTTTCCAGCGACCTGTCCCCACTGAATACCTCACCTACAGCCATGTCCGTTCCTCCGCACAGGTTTTTCCATATTATACCGCCGCGCCGACGGATAGTGCAAGGCATTACAATAACAGATATTGCTGTGTTTACCGCGCGCTGTTGCGATGATCGTTCTGCCGGTCCGTTTGGTACCCGATTGTTGCCTTGAGCGCTTTTTTTATGCTATAATCATCAAAACAGCGATCGGAGCGTGACATAAATTGAAGACGAACGTCGACATCTCCTTCCACACTTCCTGGTGGCACAGATACGCGGGCATCGACTTTGACGAGGGCTTCTTTTTTGACGCGCCCCGCCGCGTGGAGAACGACCGGGACATGCGCAGAGCGCTCTACGAGCATTTCGGCGATTACGGCATAGGCGAAAAAGACCCCGCCCCGCGCCCCATACTGTTTTCGGACCTGATCGCGGCGGGCTTCCTCTACTCCCAGCTCCTGGGCTGCGAGGTGGAGTTTTCAAAGGGCGACGCTCCCGAGGTGCACTGCCCCGAACTGGACGAAGAAGCAGTGTACGCGCTGAAAGCGCCCGAGCTGGACGCCTCCCCCCTCTGGCAGAAGGTGGAAGACCAGATAAAATACCTGCAGGAGCGTTTCGGAGCCGTGGAGAGCGCCATAAACCTGCAGGGCATCCAGAACATCGCCATGGATCTGAGGGGCCAGCAGCTGCTCGTTGACTACTACGACGACCCCGACCTGGCGCGCTGTCTGCTTGACGCGGCGACGCGGCTGAGCCTTGACATAGGCAAACGCCTGTACGCGGTGTCGCCCGTTGTGTCCGGCGGCGTGACCTCCATAGTCAAGCAGGCGCTGCCGGAAGTGTACCTGACCAGCAACTGTTCCGTGACCATGATCTCCAACAGAATGTACGAGAACTTCCTGCTGGAATACGACACGCTCCTGGCGGAGGCGTTCCCCGTTTTCGGCATACACCACTGCGGAAACAACATGGAAAACGTGATAGAGGGCTACCTTAAGGTGCCAAACCTTAAATTCATAGAGATCGGCGCGGGCAGCGACCTTGGCAGGATCGCTTCCGCGCTTGACGCGCATGGGCGGCGGGACATGTTATGCAACATCCGCTACTCCCCGGTGAAGCTCAAGGCCGCGGACCGCGCCGCGATAAAGGCGGACACCGACGAGGCGATATCCGCTTTCGGCGGCGATGAAAAACTGTATTTTTCCTGCGTGGGCATCGACGCGGATACGGACGACGAGAGGATCAAGGCGTATCTGTCGGTGTTCAGGAGCTGTTAGCTGTCTCAGGCGCTTTTTCCGCGCGCCATCGCGGGGCGCGTTTCGCCGCGGCGGTCCTTCTTCCAACTGACCATCGACCACTTTTACGAGGTGCATGATATGGGCAAATGGCGATTCTACACGTCAAAGGAACTCAAACCCGCGGGCTGGCTCAGAGACCAGCTCACTATACAGGCAAACGGCCTAAGCGGCCACCTGCACGAAGTGTGGCCGGACGTAAGGGATTCCGCCTGGATAGGCGGAGACCGGGACGCCTGGGAACGGGTGCCTTACTGGCTGGACGGCTTCATCCCCCTCGCGTACCTGCTGGATGACGAAGCCATGAAAGCCACCGCCAAGCGCTACGTGGACGCGATCCTCGCCGGGCAGCAGGAAGACGGCTGGATCTGCCCCTGCAAAAAAGAGGAACGCCCGAAGTACGACACCTGGGCGGTGCAGTTGATCTCTAAGGCGCTCACCGTGTACTGGCAGTGCTCGGGGGACGAACGCGCGATCGCCGCCGCGCGGCGCGTGATGAAAAACTATTTCGATCTGCTTTCAGGCGGCGAAGTCAAGCTGTTCTGCTGGGGCGAACACCGCTGGTTCGAGGCGTTCATCTGCCTGAACGAACTGTGGAGGCTCAAGCCAGAACTCTGGATAAAGGAGCTCGCGAAGCTGCTGGCGGCCCAGGGCACCGACTACGAAAAGATGTCCCCCCTGTGGAAGCGTCCCCTTAATAAGTGGACCTACGACACCCACATAGTGAACCTGGCGATGATGCTCAAGGAAGAAGCCGTCACCTGCGAACTGCTTGACCTTCCCTACACCGACAGGGCGGGGCGGCTGTACGGTATCCTCAAAGAATACAACGGCACGCCTGTGGAGCTCTTCACCGGGGACGAGTGCCTGTCGGGCCTGAGTCCCATACAGGGCACCGAGCTGTGCGCGGTGGTGGAGCAGATGTACTCCCTGGAGTTGCTCTACGCGTACACGGGCGACAAAAAGTGGGCCGAAAGGCTGGAGACCGTGGCGTTCAACGCCCTGCCCGCAACCCTGTCTGACGACATGTGGACGCACCAGTACGACCAGATGAGCAACCAGATCGCGTGCATCCGTTTCCCGGGCAAGCCCATATTCCGCACCAACGGCCCGGAATCGCACCTGTTCGGCCTGGAGCCCGGTTACGGCTGCTGCACGTCGAATTTCAGCCAGGGCTGGCCCAAATTCGCCCTGTCCGCGTTCATGCACAGCGAAAGCGCGGTGTTAAGCGCCGTACCCGTGCCTTCCGTGCTGACGACCAAGGACTTCACCCTGCGCCTGGACAGCGAATATCCCTTCAAAAACACGCTCAAATACACCGTGGACGCGGAAAAACCCTTCCGTCTCGAGGTGCGCGTGCCCTCCTTCGCCGAAAACCTGAAAGTGAACGGCGCGGCGCATAAGACCTGCGACCTGTGTTTCGACATCCCAGCGGGCAGCGGGCAGGTGATCGAGATCTCGTTTGAGTCCTCCCCCCGCTTTATCGACCGCCCGAACGGGCTCAGGAGCGTGAAGTGCGGCTCGCTCCTGTTCAGCCTGCCCATCCCCTTCATACAGAAAAAGCTGGAGTACGTTAGAGACGGCGTGGAAAGAAAATACCCCTACTGCGACTGGGAGCTCATCCCCGCCGGCAAGTGGAATTACGCTTTCTGCGGCGAGCCCGGCAAGCCCGAGGAACGCGCCGTGAACAAAACGCCCTTCTCCTCCGCCTGGCCGCCCGTGACGCTGGACATACCGATGCGCCCCATTAAGTGGGATTACGAAGACGGCTACGACACGGTGTGCGCCAAACTGCCCGGGACGGAACCTGCAGGCGAGGCCGAGACCAAGACGCTGTATCCCTACGGCTGCGCCAAGCTGCGCATGACGGAAATGCCGCTCATAAATTCCAAATAAGAAAAAATATAAACTATCTCCTCTATAAAAAGACAATACTGATTCAAAACCATGCAAAACAATTTCCGTATATATTTATCTGGTAATGAAGGAGTTTTGAAGGATGGATGAAATTCATTATAAAACAGAAAAAGTTGATATTATTCCAGACTCGCACAGAGAGATTCCTGTTTCTTCCCTTGGAGCTGCAGGAAGTTCATTGTATCAATTTGTTCAAAGTATACCACAACCAGGCGGTGAAGGAATCTATAAAGTTACTCTTCCAAAAGGCTTTAGCAAAATGAAATTATCAAAATTCAAAAACGAGAATGCATTTATGGGGTCAGGAGTAATGGACGGTTCTTTCAAACAAGCACGTTTGACCCAAGTGGCCCCTGACCCAACGCAGATGTTTATCGCTATGGCTTTAGTGAGTATTCAAAGCAAGCTTAACGAGATAAGTGAGACTCAGCGTGAAATATTGAATTTCATGTTTGACAAAGAAGAGGCTAAACTTGCAGGCAACCTTAAAGTGTTAAATCAAACAGTTGATGATTATAAATACAACAGTGATGATATATCATATAAAAAACATATGCTTTCTCATGTTGGCAACATAAGACGTGAAGCCAGTCAGAGTGAAGAATTATACAAAAAACAAGTTTTTCAGATACTTTTATCAGATAAAACTTTTCATACTGTAGGCAAAGCTAATGATTTAGTAAACAAATTGCGTAAATACTTGCAGAATTATCATCTCGCGTTTTATATTCGCACCTATACAGAATTTCTTGAAATCTTTCTCATTGGAAATTTCAGCGAAGAAAACCTGATTCATATTCGAGACCGTTTTATCGCTGAAAAGGAAGCCTATGATAAACAATACTTAGAATGCTGTAAATGGACAAAAAACTATTTAGAATCCGCATTCGGACAAAGCTTTTCGCCAATTCTTAATGATATTGATGAACTCTATGCGAAGGCATTTAGCCATGTTCCCGGACATCTTGATCGTTTTTTCAAAGCTGATGCGAGTAAGTATGTTTCCACTGATACACAGATTAAAAAACTTAGCGTTTATAAAAAAAGCGGAACGGCACCATTTATAGATTCTATAAACCGAATCAAGCGTCTTCAGAATGATCCAGTAGAATTATACATTAAAGATAAGGAAGTCTATATAGTTGATGAAAAGGTGGAAGGGACATGCTTGGAGTTATAGTTACTGTTGGTCTCATTTTATTGGTTTTTTATGTTATTAGGAAAAAGAAATCATGATCCTATCAAATTTCAATCAAGATAAAGTGTGAAATATACAAGTAGAAAAATAAACGGTTTCTATAAACCGCGCCGCCATCGGAGGTGAGAAATTGTTCTCATACATCTGGCCCATCGCGCTTGCCGTGCTGTCCAACACGGTGTACCACATAAGCTCCAAATCCGTGCCGGAGGACATAAGCCCATTCGCTTCCCTCACGCTCACCTACCTTATCGCCGCGCTGGTGAGCCTGGGGCTGCACTTCGCGCTGGGCGGCGGCAGCCTGATAAAGGAATACGGAAAACTCAACTGGGCGCCCTTCGCGCTGGGGCTGGTGATAGTGGGCCTCGAGGCGGGCTTCATGTACGCGTACAAGGCGGGCTGGCAGGTGAGCACCGCCGCGCTGGTGCAAAGCTGCTTTCTGGCGGTGATACTGATACTCGTGGGCCGGCTGTGCTTTGACGAGGCGCTCAGCTGGAAAAAGCTGCTCGGCGCGGCGCTCTGCCTGATCGGCATAGCGATAATAAACGGCTAAGAGGTGCGTATGAGATTCAACTGGATCGACGGGTTCAGCGTGAGCGTCAGGGCCGAAAACGGCGCGGTGGTCATTTCCGCCAACCGTGAAGGCCTGCTCTCGCTCGCTGACCACCTGAGCGCGCTGGCGAACTCCCCCGCCGACGACCACTTCCACCTGGACGAATTCAATTCGCTGGAAGACGGCTCTTTGGAGCTTATCGTTGAAAAAACGGAGAGATAAATATGCCCATATCCTCCTCCCCGTTCCCCGCGTCCGTAAAGCCGCATATGTACACGATACCGATACCGGGCGTGAAGAAGAGGCGCTTTTGCCACTTTTCGGACACGCACCTGTCCGTGTGGGACGCGCTTTCAAGCCCCGGGCAGGTCAGCCGCGCGCTTGAGACCGAGCGGGGCTGGCGCGCGACCCGGGATTACTTCGCCCTCAAACACGAGGGCGCGCTGCCTCCCGAGCGCCTCGTCTCCGCGCAAACGCACTTTGAGAACCTGCTCTTCGCCTCACAGGACTGCGACTGCCTGATCCTTACGGGAGACCTGCTGGACTATATCTCTTTCGCGAACGTGAGGTATCTGGACAGGCAGCTCAGCGCTTTCCCGCGCCCGTACATGGCGGTGAGGGGCAACCACGAAAACCTTGCCCATGAGCACAGGCACGAACAGGGCGTACCGCCCGCCGCTTGCCTTATGGACAAGCCGTTTCAGGTCCTCGATTTCGGCGACCTGCTTTTGCTTGGCCTGGACGACAGCGACCTCAGGATAACATCTGAACAGCTTAACGCGCTTGAGGCCTGCGCGAAGACGGGCAAGCCCCTGCTGGTGGCCATACACGCCCCCATACTGACCGAAATGAACCGCTCCGCCCTCTCACAGGCGGGTGATTACGACTATTTTATACTGAATCACAGCGGCTGCCCAACCGAGAACACCGAGTTCGTCAAAATGCTGCTGGACGAAAAAAACAACGTCAGGGCAGTATTCACGGGGCACCTGCACTTTCAGTGCGCCGCGCCGCTCAAAGACGGTCTGTGGCAGTACGGCGTCTCGCAGGGCATCGCCGGGCACCTGAACGAGTACATCATCGGCGAATAAAACCGTAAAGGAGAAAACGTCATGCGCTATCCAGAAGGCTTCAAATTCGGTGTCGCCACTTCCTCCGCCCAGGTGGAGGGCTGCGGGCTGGACGGAGGCCGCGGCCCCAGCATATGGGACGCGTTCGCCCTGCGCCCCGGCGCGGTCAAAGACGGCGCTACGCCGGGCAAAAACGCCTGCGACAGCTACCGCCTGTTCGACGTGGACCTGTGGAACATGGAGGACCTGGGCGTCAACGCCTACCGCATGTCCATCTCCTGGGGCCGGGTGCTGCCGCAGGGCACGGGCCAGCTCAACCAGGCGGGAGTGGACTACTACAGACGCTGCTTCGAAAAGCTGCTCTCGGCGGGGATCGCGCCCAACGTGACCCTGTACCACTGGGACCTGCCCCAGGCGCTGGAAGACAGGGGCGGCTGGGTGAACCGCGACAGCGTGCGCTGGTTTCAGGATTACGCTGACCTTATGTTCCGCCTTTACGGGGACATCGTGCCCACCTGGGTCACGGTGAACGAGCCCATCGCCACTTACGTGGGCTACGGCCTGGGCGCCTTCGCTCCCGGCTACACCAACAAACGCTGGGGCAACCAGGCGCGCCACAACGTGATGACCGCCAGCGGCGCGGGCGTGGAGGCGTTCAGATCTTCGGGCGCGAAGGGCGAGATCGGCGTGGTCATCGACATCTGGAAGCGCGTGCCGCTGACTGACGCGCCCGAGGATCTGGCCCTTGCCATGGACGAGGACGAGGAGAACTGGAAGTTTTACACCGACCGCCTTCTGGGCACGGGATACAGCCCGTACATACTTGACAAGTTCGAAAAGGAAGGCACCCTCATGGACATGCAGGACGAGGACTTCCGCCTTACGGACCTGCCCATCGACTTCTACGGCATGAACTACTACAACACCGTGCCGGTGAGCGTCAAAAAGCAGCGCGAGGCCGCCTCGGGCGGGAATTTTGCCGAGGACCGCCGGGTGTCCCACCCCGAAAAGCTGTCCGAAGTGCTGAAGATGATAATCAAAATGTACGGTCTGAATATACCCGTGTACATCACCGAAAACGGTTTCGGCCACGCGGGCGAGGAGACCGCCGACCTCGCCACGGGCATCATACAGGACGACGACCGCATAGAGTACCTGAAGGGCGCGCTCTCGTCGGTGGAAAGCCTGCTCAGGGACGGCATAGACATAAGGGGCTATTACCTGTGGACCCTTATGGACAATTTCGAGTGGGGCGCGGGCAATACCTACAAATACGGCCTGCTCCACACAGACTTTGACACGCTCCGCCGCACATGGAAAAAGAGCGCCTACTGGTACAGGGACTATATAAACAGCGCCCGGGGAAAGTAAACCGCAAGCGGAGGAAATGATGGCTAATGACACGAAAGAGCGGATACTCTCCGCTGCGCTGGACATGTTTTCCGAAAAAGGCTACGACGGCACCAACATAAGGGAGCTCACTGCCTCGCTGGGGCTTGCCAAGTCCTCCATGTACCGGCATTTCAAGAGCAAGGAGGACATCTGGAACACCCTGCTGGACGAGATGGTCGCCTACTACGCTTCACGCTTCGGCTCGCCCGAGCGCCTGCCGCCCGTGCCGGAGTCTCTGGAGGAGCTGGTAAAAATGACCCTGCGCATGGCCGAATTCACCATCCGGGACGAAAAGATCGTCAAATGCCGCAAGCTGCTGTCCATAGAGCAGTTCCGCGACGGGCGCGCGCGGGAGCTGGCCACGAAGCATTTCCTTACGGGGCTCAGGGATATGTTCGCGCGCGTCTTCGCTGCCATGATGGACATGGGGCTGCTAAAACCTTACGACCCCGACACGCTGGCGCTTGCCTACACCGCGCCCATAAGCGCGCTGATCCACCTGTGCGACCGTGAGCCCGACAAGACCGGCTGGGCGCTTAAGCAGATCGAGACTTTCGCCCGCCACTTCATAAGTGTGTACGGAACATGATAAAGCTCATCACGCCGCGCCTGATCTTAAGGCCGTTTAATGAGGACGATTACGACGACCTGTACGAGTTCCTCTCCCAGCTTAAGGACGACGAGTTCGAGGGCTACCCGGGCATAACTTACGAAAACGGCAGGCAGCAGCTTGAGCGCCGCATGGGCTCGGAGGAGTTTTACGCCGTGGAACTGAAGACTGCCGGCAAGGTCATCGGCAACATATACTGCGGCAGGCGGGAGTTAAACGCCCGGGAAGTTGGCTATATCATAAACAAAAGCTGCCAAAGACAGGGCTGCGCCTCCGAAGCGCTGAGAGCCGTAGTCTCCCGCGCTTTCGATGAGGGCGCCCACCGGGTGTACGCCGAATGCGGCCCAAGGAATACCGCCTCATGGAAACTGCTGGAAAAAACGGGCTTCATCCGTGAAGCGCATTTGAGGCAGAACATCTATTTTCATACGGACACCCACGGCGACCCCGTCTGGAAAGACACCTTCATTTACGCCGCGCTCGCGCGCGAATGGTACGCCGAATGAAGGTTCTTATATAAAACCAAGATATCGGAGGAAACGTGATGAAGACCCTTGAAACACTGCAAAAGCTCAGCAAACTCGGCAGGATCTTAAGCAAGATCGTGCGCATCGTGTGCCTCGTGGGCGCGATAGCCTGCGCCGCGGGCATCATCAGCCTCGCCCTGTTCCCGGACAGCGTAAAGATCGGGAACGTGACGGTATACGGCCTGGTGAAGCTGCCCGAAAACATCAGCGCGGGCACCTGCTACACCGCCCTGGCGATGGGCCTTATACTCTGCGCGGGGGAGACCGCGCTGGCCCGGCTCGCCGAAAAGTATTTTATGCGGGAGCTCACCGCCGGCACGCCATTTACCTTTGACGGTGCCAAAGAGCTCATCCGTCTGGGCATCTGCGCGATATGCATCCCCCTTGGCACTAAGATCCTGGCGGAGATAACCTACGGCGTGATGGCGCACTTAATGCAGGACGTCGCGAAACTGGATCCCGGCGACGCGGTATCCGTAGGCCTGGGCGTGATGATGATAGTCGCCGGCCTGCTGTGCAGATACGGCGCCGAATCAAAGCGGTAAAAGCCTGAAGCCCGGCCAAAACGAAAAGCAACAGGCGCGGCCTTTACGGTCACGCCTGTTTTGTATGCCTGTCAAGGATCCTTGGGCGTAAGCTCCGCTGCCGCCAAGCCTGCGGACAGGGAAAGGACCTGTCAGCAAACAGGGAAACGATCACGCTTTGACAAACCGGGATCTGTCAGAGCGAAACGATCTCTCCGGGATAAGAGATCTGAGCGAGTATGCCGTTTTGCACCTTATACGCTTCCCCGCGCAGTTCTTCTTTGCCGTCGTTTATGAACAGATAGCTCCCATCCGGAATGGCGTAAAAGGTCTTTCCCATACTGTCGGGACAGGCGATATCCTCATAGATCCTAAGTCCATCCAGAACATCATCCCTGTTTTCCTGATAATGGGGCAAAAGATTTGTTTTTGTAAGATCCAGCCCGGTCAGGAACCTTTGATAGGAAGGATCGATCGCTTCCCCTTCTTCTTCCGGCTGAGAATACACGATATCCGCGCTGTTCATGCTCCCGGCGCTTATCCCTATAACGACTTTATCGTGATCCTTCAACAGTTCGCGAAGATGTATCTTTTGAAAAAACCGGTTTTGCGTCGGCACATGTCCGCCCGAAAGGATCAAAAGATCCGATCCCCGCACAAGCTGTTCGGCCAGATCCTGGTTTCTGCTGTCCAGGGTATAAAACCGCTCAAACGAAAACCCCGCGTCTTCAAACGTCTTTTTCGTGAGCGACGCGTAAAAGTCTGTCTTGTCCCAGCCGTCAGGATCCGAGCATATATCCAGGGCCCGGCAATGGGTTGGAAACCGCAAACGCAATTCATCTGTGAAATGATTGGCGGGATTCATTTCTCCCGTGTCAGGAACGTCTATCCTGCTTGTCAGAAAGCAGATCATACCATGCCTCCGCAGATCCCTTTTTTATCCGGGTATGATGACATATTTATCCTTCATGATCGATCCCGTTTGAACAGTCACGCTCAAAAAACCCGAAGGAGACGCTTCCTGACGAAGCGTCTGCCTCCGGCGGTTTATTCGTTTATATGGGAAGGAAGCTCACTTTTTTGCCGCTTCCGCCAGCGCCCCGGCGATCTCGGGCATGGGATTAAAGCGTATCAGGACGAATCTGCCTTCGCGCTTAAGCACTATCGCCCGCCTCGGGTAGGGGCTGTATTTGTAGGAATAGCTTTTGCGCTTTTTTATCGCGTACTTGCTTTCCGCCCTGTCCTCGTCCCCGAAAAACAGTATCTCGCGGGTGAGCAGCGCTTCTTCCAGGCGGGGCTTTATAAAGAACACGCGGTAAAACGAGAGCTTCTGCCCATCCAGCTCGTAAATGCAGTTCAGGCAGTACCTGCGCAGTATGTATATGAACGCCGCGACCGCCGCCGCCCACAGTATCACCGAGCCCAGCATATTGCTTATCCAGCCCTTAGATACCGCCCAGCGCCCCAGCGCGTCCAGGCCGTACAGCCCCAGCACGCTGACTATGATTATTACGACGGCGGTACGCGGCTTAAGCGTGCCTTTGGAGGACTGGGTCATTCCTGCGTCTCCTGCGCGTTCTCCGTCTGCTCCTCTTCAACGGGCGCAAGCAGGTTATAAAATTCGTCCAGCACATACATTGAGGTGGCCGGATTGGCGCTTGATATCAGCATGCCCGCGTACATGCCCCGGTTGTCGAATGCCTGCATCTGTATCGCGCCGGTCAGGTTCTCCATGCTCACGGCGTAAGCGTGCACGGGCCGGTCGGCATTCTCCTCCGTCTCCTCAGTGCCTTCGGGCAGGGGCTCCTTCTCCCACATTATCTCCGCGTCGGGATGGTGCAAGTTGAACTGCTCGAAGTAATCCATCGTCTCCAGCGGCTGCAGGGAGCCGTTCGCTATAAGGGAGCGTGTCATCTCTTCCGTCTGCAGGAAAAAGTCGTTGCCGCCCGCCGACAGCTGCAGGATATACAGCTGGTAATAGCTGTAGCCGTCCTGGCTGGAAGCGTCCCCGTCGAACATGATGGAGGTGAACTTGACCGCCTCAAGCTCCGGATCGACCTGACGACCTCTCGCGACCAGCGTGTCGCTCACATCGTTGAGCTTCTCGGTGTTGGAGTATGAGCGCACGATGGCGAAGTTCACGGAGTATTTGTCCGCGGGTTCGCGGTTGGTCACCATGGTGAAAAATATGCTGGCCAGCGCCACCGCGAGCAGCGCGCCGATTATGTAGCCCTTGGATGAATAGCTCCAATGGTCCTTGAGCTTTTGTTTGGTAAGTCGTGTGTCGGGCATACTGTCCTCCTGATTATCGGATGTTATGGCAGGCCGCGT
Source organism: Clostridiales bacterium (assembly GCA_024684375.1). Classification (GTDB taxonomy): domain Bacteria; phylum Bacillota; class Clostridia; order Christensenellales; family Aristaeellaceae; genus RUG14130. The sequence continues at coordinate 27,931 of JAIKWZ010000021.1, read as the reverse complement.
GTGCCGGCGTCAGTTCATTTCCTCTATGTGCCTGATATACTCCAGGCTCTTGAGCGCCTCGATTATCTCCCTGTGGGTCTTGTATTTTTTGAGCTCGCCGCTTACTATCGTGAGCGCCACTGAGTACACGCTTATGCCGGAGTTCACGTAGGCGGGGTTCAGCTCGATCTCGTCTATGCGGATGCCCAGCTCCCTCACCGTGGAAACGAAGGAAGGCAGGCTGGTGGCGCTGCTCAGCTCCACCTGCACTTCGAAGTGGTTGCAGCGGTTTTTAAGGTACTCTTCCAGCGTGGGCATCACGGAAATGGTGACGTACAGCCCCGCCAGCGCCAGCGCCGCCACCAGGTAGTAGCCCGCGCCTATGATCAGGCCGATCACGCCGCACGCCCACAGGGTCGCGGAAGTGGTCAGTCCTTTTATCTGGTTCTTCGCGCTGAAGAATATGCTGTTGACCGCCACGCTCGACACCGCGATCACGGCCGCTGCGGAGAGGATGAATATGCTCGCGCCGAATTTCTCGTGCAGGTATATCTCCAGCATCATGGTGATGTCGGTGGAGAGCGTGACCACCATAAACGTGCGCAGGCCCGCGCTGTGGCGCTTGGAGGCGCGCTCCCAGCCCACTACCGCGCCTACCAGTATGGCCAGCACGATCTTTATCGATACGTTCAATATGTCGTCCATGATTTTCCTCCGGGATCAGCTATCGTCTCATCCGCTTGCCCGTGCGCCTTTCACGGGTGACGGCGGCGTAATACTCTTCCGCCGCGCCGGTGTACGCTTCCTCGTTCTCGTTCTCGGCGCGGGCAGGCAGGGTCTTTTGTATGAGCTGTATGCGCTCGATGAGCTTCTGCGTCTCGGTCTTGCGCGTGCCGTCGGGCAAAAGCTCGTCCACGGGCGCGAGGTCCTCTATCTTATCCGAGTACGAGCCGGACAGGCTCAGCGCGGCCTTGGCGGAGGCGGGGCCGATCAGCTCGTACAGCACGCTTGAGGAGAGTATGATCGTCTCCAGCATGGGCCCGCCGTTCGCGCCCAGCGTCCTCGCGCCCAGCGCGGCCAGGCCTATCGCCACGCCCGCCTGAGGTATCAGCGCCAGGCCCAGATAGTTCGTCACCTTTCTGGATTTGCCAACCGCGCGGCAGCCAAGGAAAGCGCCTATATACTTGCCCAGTATCCTCACTATGAAGTACAGTACGCCTATGGCGAGCAGCGACACGCCGCCCATGCCCTCCCCCGTGGACACCAGCACTTTAAGGTCGAAGTTCACGCCGCTGCGCACGAAGAACAGCAGCAGCAGCGGCGGCGACCAGTAATTCAGCTGCTTGAACAGCTTGTCGTCGTCGGTGATGTTTATGTACGCCGTAGCCATGGACATGCAGCCCAATAGCGGGCTTATGTCGAACAGGGCGCAGATGCCGCAGAAGGCGAACAAAAGCGCGATGGTGATTATCAGGCGGTTGTCCGTGGAGCGTTTTTTGAGTATCGCGGACAAAAGCGCCCCGAACGCGGCCCCCAGCGCCAGCGCGGCCAGGTTGGTGCCTATTGGCAAAAGTATGTTCTTTACATCCACCTGCCCGCCGTTTAGGCTGCTCACCGCCACGGAGATGGCGATCGAGTAGGCAACCAGGCTCACCACATCGTCAAGCGCCACCACCTGGAGCAGGGTGTTCACAAAGTCCCCCTTCGCTCCCGTCTGGCGGATGGTCATCATGGTGGACGCGGGCGCGGTGGCGCTGGCCAGCGCCGCCAGCACGATCGAGAACGCCAGGGACAGCCCCAGCACCAGGTAGGTCAGTATAAACACGAGCAGGCTCGCCATCAGCGCTTCCGTAAGGGTGATGAATATTACCTTCGCCCCGTTCTGCCTGAGCGCTGAAAAGCGGAAGAACTGGCCCGTCGAGAACGCGATAAAGCTCAAGGCAACGTCCGGCAGAAAGGACGTGCCCTCCACGACCCCGCCGCTTATCAGCTTGAGCCCGTAGGGGCCTATGGCTATGCCCGCCAGTATGTAGGCGGTCACGTCCGGCAGGGACAGCTTTTTGGTGACCCGGGTAAACAGAAACCCGCTGGTCAGCATTATCGCCACGGAGATTATCACCGAGGCGACGGGTGAGATCTCGTTCAGGCCAGGCATAACACGATCGCGCCGCGAAGCACGGCAAAAGGCTTTCTATTTTAGTTCCTATTATTATACACCCGCCCGGCATTGATGTCAAAGGGGTTAAGAATCTGCGGCTTCTTCGGCCGAACTTTTATATCAATTTCAGAAAACCCACATGATAATACAGTTCTTTTTTTCTCGAAAAAAAGGCATTGTTCCTTAGCCATTGACACACAAATCTCGAATAGCTAAAATGATAACAGAGGAGAACATAAAAAACTGTTAGCGTTCATTTCTGTCCACTTGCACACAAAAAACACAATCCATGAAAGGTCTTTGAATCATGAAACACAAACTCTTATTTATTCTTGCTATGTTGTTTATTTTTGGATTTGTTATTGCTGAGTCCAATGGGTTCATGAACTATTTCACTACTTTAGACTGGTTTTCAAAGGAATCTGCCCAAAATGCCCCCGTTCCCGAAGGATTGACTGATCGGGAAATAGAGATCTATCGGGCAGGTTTCGCTAATGGCCATTACGACGCTCTGAACCCTGAATACATCGAAGGAATGTTCGTACTGAACACAAAAACGAAGAAATTTCACCTTACCAACTGTATGCAGACCCTGCTGATAAAAACGGAAAACCGCGAGCACAGCTACCTTTCAGCTGAAGAATTAAGCAAAAAACATTATAAACCCTGCGGTTCATGCAACCCCGACCGCAAAGATAAATAAACCTATTAGATCAAGAATTTCATGCGGCTTCGCAGTTCAAGGCTCAACTGCCGCTTATCATTACCAAACATATACAAAAGATTATCCTATATCTTTCAAGGTTTTAGATATAGTTTTTCATTTTTTGGTCATAACACGGCCTTCCGGCATTGTATCTTCTGTTCACACCACATACTTGAACTCTTTATGCAGGCCCAGTATGTACGACACGCCGCAGGACAGGCAGAGAGCCGGCACATACGTGAGCGGTATCCATATCAGGGGGACCTGTGACAGCGCGGGCTCAAACACCGACCAGGCAAGCTTTATTATCATGGGATGGACCGCGTAGACGCCCAGGCTGAGGCGTGAGACCAGGCGCAGGAAGCGGCCCGCGTCCCTGTTTCGGAAAAAGCGCTTGAAAAACACGAACACCGCGGCGGACCACACCAGCTGCAGGGCGCTCGTCCTGCGGTAAAGCAGCGTCTCCGTGACGCCGGCCGTCTCAAACAGAAGGAATGTCCCCGCTATGGTCGCTATAAGGCACAGGATCCCCGCGATGTACAGCGCCTTATACGCGCGTATCTCAAACGTGTGCAGGTACCAGCCCAGCACCACATACGCGGTCAGCCCCGACACGTATTTGAGCTGGAGCCTGTCGTTGAGTATTTCGTCGATATGGCGCAGTCCGCTGAAATACTGCCCTCCCACAAGCGTTATCTGCGGCAAAACGAAACCGAACACGAACGCCAGCAGCAGGAAATACCTTACGTATTTTTGGTTTTCCTTCTTTACCCACAGCCTGAGCAGCGGGATGATAAGGTATATGCCTATAACGCAGTACACGTACCACAGGTGGGAATAGCCCTTTACGAACGCGGCCGCCGCGGCGGAAATGCTTATGGGCTCGGCGTTCATCCGCGGGCCCAGTATCTGGAAGACCAGGCAGTAGACCGCCGACCAGAACACGAAAAACGGGACCATCCTGACGATGTGGGCGACGGTCTTCTTTTTTGTCAGCTGATAGCCTTCGTCCAGCATGAGCGCGCCGGAGATCATCAGAAACAGCGAAACGCCCGCCCGGGAAACGCTGCTTAAAACGTTGCCTGCCCAGAAGTCCGCCGTATGCGCGTAATCGGAGGCGTATCTGGTGCTGCAATGGATCATCACCACGCACATGCACGCTATGGCCCTGAGCGCGTCCAGATAAGCTATCCTGCCCCGGTCCTGATCCAAGATGCCGCCTCCTTTCCCTGCCGACCCGTTTTCCATAATGAATGTCCCGCCGCTACACCGCGCGCTTCAGCAGCGGGATCCTGCCCATCAGCCACGACAGCGCGCAGGAGGAAACGAACGTCAGCGCGAACGCCGCGGGGATCACGAAATACGCCCTGTCCGCCAGCAGCCCGGGCAGAAAGCTGTAAAAAGCGGAGATAAGCAGCACATGCACGCCGTAAATCCCCAGGCTCAGCCGGGAGACCAGGGTGACACAGCGGTTTTCGCCCGTTTGGCCGCAGGCGCGCTTGACCCACACGAACACCGCCGCCGCCTGCGCCAGCACGAAGGGGCCGGTAAAGTCGTAAAAAATCTCGCACAGCTTTCCTTGCTTAAGGGAGAGCGCAAGGGTGCCCAGCACCGTCACAGCGGCGCCGAGCGCTCCGGCTAAGTACAGCGCCCTGTACCTGCGCACAGGGTATTTGTTCAGGTACCAGCCCAATATGAAATACATCGTGTAGCCCGCCACGTATTTAAGGTCCAGCCTGACATTCAGTATCTCCTCGATATGGCGGAACCCGGAATTGAACACCAGCCCCGTATTGACCGCCAGCGGCAAAACGGAGCCGAACACCAGCGCCAAAAGCAGAAAATAGTTCACGGCCCTTTTGTTCTCAGCTTTGACCCACAGCCTGAGCAGGGGCGTGATAAGGTACAGGCCGACTATCATATACACGAACCACAGGTGCACATGTCCTTTTATGAACGCGGCGGCCGCCTCGCCAAGGCCGGGCTTTCCGCCATCAAGAACCGGCGTGAGCACACGGTACACCAGGCAGTACACCGCCGACCAGAATATGAAGAACACCGCCAGTTTAAGCACCCGGCGTTTGGTCACGGCGAAAGTGAACTGTCTTTCTTCGTTAAGCGCCAGCGCGCCTGAGATCATCACGAACAGGGGCACGCACACCCTCGAAAGGCTGTCCAGAAGGTTGCCCGTGAAAAAGTTGGCCGACCCGGGAGCGCATACCATGTATTTCGCCGCGCAGTGGAGCATGACCACCAGCTTGCAGGCAATCGTCCTGAGCACGTCCAGATAATAGATCCTGCCCTGCTTCGGGCTGTCCATCCCTGCGCCTCCCTTCACGGCAAACTTCACGGCAGCACGCACTGCCGCGCCTTCAATTATACCCCTGCCCCCGCGCGGTGTCAAAGCATTTCGGCGCGAAGAAAAGCAAAACGCCCAGGGAGGAGCTCCCGGGGCGGGGGGATTGACAACATCCCGTTTACGCGCTATCATTCGGTAGCTACGGTGATTGTTTCGGAGGCCTTCTTATTATGATGAGCAGGACACACCTCGCGGTGGGTATCGCCTCGTCCCTGGCTGCGTCGCTGTTCGTGTTTCAGCCGCGGAGCCTGAGCGACGTGATGATCTCCTTCGCGGGGGGCGCGCTGGGCGGCGTGTTCGCGGACGTGGACACGGTCAGCCACGACAAAAAGCATCAGGCGCTGGTCAGTCAGCTTTTGGGGCTGCTGGCGCTGGGCATCGCCGCGGCGCTGGACTGGTCTATGCGCCTGGGCGTATGCGAATTCGTTGCCGGCCCCAACCGCGCGCCTTCCCTGTTCGCGGGGGCAGTGATCGTGTTTTTATATCTGTACGGCCTGATCACCCCGCACAGGACGTTCACCCATTCCATGATCGCTATGGCGCTGTTCTCGGGCTGCTTTTTCCTTATTTACACCCGCCTGGGCTTCGGGGTGCTGGCGGGCTACGCCTCGCACCTTGTGCTGGACCTGCTCACGAAAAAGGAGATCCATCTGTTCCATCCCCTTAAAAAGGGCTTCTGCCTGCGCCTGTTCTACGCGGACAAGGCGGCCGACAAATTCTTCATGCGCCTGGGCATTCTGGCTTCTCTGGGGCTCACTGCGTACCGGCTGTATCCGTATATCGTTCCCTGAGACCCGCTTTTTACTTTCGTTTACAGATACTCGTGCGCCATGGCCAGGAACGCGGCGGCGGTCCAGGTGTAGGCGCGGTCCCTCAGACCTTCGCCCGTCAGGGCGTCAAAGTTTTCCGCGAAACCGGCTTTTTTCACCATGTCGGCGAAGCGCTTTGCCGTGTCGCGGGCCAGTTCCTTTTCGCCGCAGCGCTTAAGCCCGTCGGCTAAAAGCATGGTGCTGGGCGCCCAGATGGGGCCGCGCCAGTAGCCGTCGCTCAGGTAATCCGGGCTGCCCGGCGCTTCCGTGGCAAAGCCGTGGGGAGTCCGGAACATGTCCGACCTGAGCGCTTTTATCATGCTGTTTCTGATATACTCTGGCAGCTTTTCCCCCAGCACCGCGCACAGGTATGGCAGCAGACTGCGGTTGGGCACGGGCGCGTGGCTCCCGCTTTGGAACGCGATCGGAAGACCGTCCCTGAACATATGCCCGAGCAGCCTGTCCAGCATGCCGTCTGATTTTTCGCGCCAGGCGGCCGCGGCATTTTCCCGCCCGAGTTTTGAGGCGATATCGCTCAGCACGTCCATCTGGATCACCAGGAACGCCTGGAGCTCGGGCGAACAGATGGGCGGCGTGACCGAGAACACCGTGGAATTGTCCCAGCCGGAGTCGTTGCCGTGATTGTACTCGCACAGGCCGTCCCCGTCGTAATCCCGGTTTTCCAGCCACCACCGGGTCCATTTGGAAAGGCGCAAGTACGCCTGCCTGAGCTGCTGAGGCGTGAGCGTCATATTTTCCATCATAATCTGCAGCGCCCAGCCGTGTATGGGCGGCTTGCAGAAGTTCCATATCGCGAGCGTGTCGTTTATGCTGTCCGGCAGAAGGCCCGTTTTGTCCTGCCGGTCGAACATCAGCATGAACTGGTCCCAGGCCAGGGACGGCTCCGCGTATGAGAGGGCGACGGCGTTGAAGCAGTGGTCCCAGCTCCACACGTTCTTCATCCAGTTTTTGGACATCAGTATCGCTTCCCGGGTATACAGCCCGCCCTTTTTCACCGCGCTCGCCCACAGAAGGTAAGCGGCCTTTTCGGCGGTGGTTTTGTATTTTTCCGGGCAGGAAGGCATTTTTTTCGTGAATCCGGCCAGTTCCTCACCCGCCTTCTGCGCGCTTAAGTCAAAGTCGAATGTTTTCCATTTGCCGTCCCACTCGGTAACTATCTCCTTAAGCGCCAGCAGAAAGCCCGTTTCGCCCGATACGCTGAAGCGCGCGCGCAGGGCGCTTTTTTCCTGCCAGAGCTGGTCGACTGACACGTCCCCCTGCTGCGCCATCATCAGGCAGCGGCAGTTGTTTTTGAAGCAGTTGGCCATGTGGAACGCGCGCCCGTCCCGCTCAAAAGCGTAGATATATTCGAACGAGCCCGTGTCGGACAGAAAGTCCAGCGTGATGTCCAGCCCCGCGCTGCCCCTTACGAGCAGGGTGGAAGGGTCGTCAAAGCAGAATTCCGCCCGGCCCCGCGCGCATTTAAGCACCAGGACCGCGCCGTCGAGCTCCGCCTTATAAGCCACGTCCCGGCCTTTGTTCCCGATCTTTACGCGGGCGATCAGGGGCCTTGACGCGCTGCCGCGCACCGTCCTTAAGTACAGCCCCGCTTCATTCCGGCAGCCGCACCAGTTCTCTGATACCTCCGAAATGACCAGGTATGAGCCCCTGCAGCTGAAAGGTGTGGTCTTAAGGTCTATGGTCATACTCAGCCTCCTTGCCTTGAGCGGCGCGCTGTTTTCACGCGCATTATAAGGCGGCCTTCCGCCCTCTGTCAAGCCGAGGGGCGGGGCCCGCCGGAAAAAGGCTGCCTCCTGCCGCAATTTGTGATTGAAGCGTCCTTCGTTTTCCGCTATAATTATCTTGCGTGGAAATACGTCCGGCAGGTCCCGAAGGCCTTTCCCGGGAATAAACCTCAGGGGGTAACGCTATGAATAAACTGTTCAGGGGCATCATGCCCGCGCTGGTGACGCCTTTCGACTCCGAAGGCAGGCTGAAAGCGCGCAGCGCCGAGGCGATAATAAAATACGAGCTCGCCGCGGGCGTAGACGGCTTCTATGTGAACGGGGCTACGGGCGAAGGCCTGTTCCTGAGCGAAAAAACGCGCATGGACATGATCGAGACCGCTTTGGCGGCCTGCGCGGGCAGGGTCAAACTCATAAACCACGTGGGCGCGGTGGACACCCTCCAGGCGTTAAGGCTCGCGAAACACTCAGCCGAAGTCGGCTGCGACGCGATCTCTTCACTGGTGCCCAATTATATCGCGGCCTATACCACCGAGCAGATACTTGACTACTACCGGCGCCTGCACGGCGAAAGCGGGCTGCCCGTGCTGGTGTACTGCACTCATCTGGCAGGCAGCGCGCCCTATGAGTTCATGAAGCGGGTGATGGAGGTGGAAGGCGTCATCGGCTGCAAATACACCTTGCCAGATTACTATTCCATGCACCGCATAACCGAGCTGAACGGCGGCGACATAAACGTGATAAACGGGCCGGACGAAATGCTGATCTGCGGGCTGGTCATGGGCGCTGACGGCGGCATAGGCTCCACCTACAACCTGATGCCCGACAGGTTCCTCAGACTGTTCAGGGCGTATTCCGAAGGGCGCCTTGAGGAGGCCAGGCAGATACAGTTCGGCATTAACAAGGTGGTCAGCGTGCTGCTCAGCCACGGCGTGATCGCCGCGGTCAAGGAAACATTGAACCGCATGGGCTTTGACGCGGGCAGCGTCGCCTACCCGGGCAGGACCTTCAGCAAAGCCGACAGCGACGCGTTTATCGCAGAGCTCAGGCAGAGCGGGTATGAGATATAAGCGGGAGGTACGCGCGCTATGAGGATCATAGACAAACGGGTCATTCTGTCCAATCCCGACAGTTTATTCAATTATTTCGGCTGGCCCACCGTGGCGCGGCTGCCGGACGGGACGCTCGCGCTGGCGTGCTCGGGCTTCCGCATGCGGCACGTGTGCCCCTTCGGCAAGGGCGTGATAAGCTATTCCTTCAACGAGGGCAAAAGCTGGACGCGTCCCGCCCCGGTCATAGACACGCCCCTGGACGACCGTGACAGCGGCATCGCCGCCTTCGGCAAAAACCGGGCGATATTCACATCCTTCAACAATTCCGTCGCCGCCCAGACGAACTGGATGCAAAAGCTCGGGGAGGATACGCCCCTCTCGCGCGCGAGCAAGGCGTTCACGGCGGCGTATATAGACCTGCTCAGGGCGCTGCCGGACAGCGAAAGGCTGCTGGGCAGCACCTATAAGCTCAGCAGCGACGGCGGCTATACCTTCGGCGAAACGCGCCTTGCCCCCGTCACCGCGCCCCACGGCCCCACGCCCCTTGAAGACGGCGGGCTTCTGTACGTGGGCAGGCGCTTCACTCCCGCCGATTCTCCCCAGCAGGGCGAGGAAAGCTACCTCCAGTGCTGGAAACTGAACGAAAAGGACGAGTTCGAGTATCTGTCCTCCATAGACGACATCCCCAACGGGGAAGGTGGGCGGTATCTGAGCTGCGAGCCCCACGCCGTACAGCTGCCCGGCGGCAGGATAGTCGTGCACATCCGCGTGCAGGGTGGCTGCTTCACCACTTACCAGAGCGTTTCCGACGACGGCGGCAGGACGTTTTCCAAGCCCGTAAAGCTGCTCGCCGACTTTGGCGGCGCGCCCGCGCACCTTATACTGCACTCCTCTGGCACGCTCGTGAGCGTGTACGGCTACCGGGAGGCGCCCTACGGCATACGGTATATGACCTCGACGGACGGGGGCGAAAGCTGGAAGACCGACCTGATACTCGATGACTCCGCCGACAGCGCGGACCTCGGCTATCCCGCAAGCGTGGAGCTCAATGACGGCAGGCTGCTCACTGTATATTATCAGAACGTGGGCGGCGAGAGCGTGATATTCCAGATAATATGGGAGCTTTAGCGTAAGCTCGGGAGGCGCGTATGGCAGAGATAAGATTTGAGCTTCCTTACGGAAGGGGCACTCTTCCGGCGGCGCTCGACCGGGCCCGGCTCAAAGCCGTGCTTGAGAACCGCCTGCCCGAAACGCCCCCGGACAGCGCGGAAAACCTGGTGGAAAAGGCGCTTGAGTGTCCTGCAGGCTCGCCGCCTTTAAGGGAGCTTGCGCGGGGGGCGCGCTCCGCCGTGGTGATAATCAGCGACCATACCCGCCCCGTGCCCAGCCGCGTCATACTGCCGCCCATGTTAAGGCAGATAAGGGAAGCAAGCCCCGGCGTCCGCGTGACGCTCCTGGTCGCCACGGGCTGCCACCGCGCCCCTACGGAAGCTGAGCTGCGCGCGAAGCTGGGAGACGATATTTATGCCCGCGAGACCATAGCCGTCCACGACTGCGACAGCGAGGAAAATCTGGTCACGCTGGGCACGCTGCCCTCGGGCCAGAGGCTGCGGATAAACCGCCTTGCCGCCGAAGCGGATCTGCTGGTGAGCGAGGGCTTCATAGAGCCGCACTTTTTCGCCGGGTTTTCGGGCGGCCCCAAAAGCGTGCTGCCGGGCATAGCCGCCCGGGAGACGGTGGTGGGCAACCACTGCGCCGAATTCATCGACAGCCCTTTCGCCCGCACCGGAGTGCTTGAAAACAACCCCATACACAGGGACATGGAGTGGGCAGCGCGGAAGGCGGGGCTCAGGTTCATATTGAACGTGGTGCTCAACCCCGGAAAGCAGACGGTCGCCGCCTTCGCGGGAGACCCCATACAGGCGCACCTGGAAGGCTGCCGCTATCTAAAGAGCCTGTGCCGCGTGCAGGCGGAGCAGGCTGACATAGTCATCACCACCAACGGCGGCTATCCCCTCGACCAGAACGTCTACCAGGCCGTAAAGGGCATGACCGCGGCGGAAGCGGCGGTAAAGCAGGGCGGCGTGATCATCATGCTCGCGGCGGCCAGTGACGGCTGCGGCGGGGAGGCGTTCTTCCGCCAGATAAGCGAGACCGAGCCCGCTAAACAGCTAGCCGCGTTCAGGAGCCGTCCCCGCGGACAGACCCTGCCCGACCAGTGGCAGACACAGATCTTTCTGCGGGTGCTGTCCCGGGCGAAAATAATCTTCATCTCCGAGTGCCCCGACGAGACGGTGCGCGCCATGAGGATGACGCCCGCCCACTCGGTAGAGGAGGCGCTCGCCATAGCCGAAACGCTTTTGGGAAGACCTGACGCTTCGGTGACCGTCATACCCGACGGCGTGTCCGTGATAGCGGACGCCCCGCTCGGCCGCGCGTGATACTGCCGCGAAAAGGGAGCGCATAAAATGAGAACGTACACAAAAAACGAGCTTGAGCAGATCGTATTCCCGCTGGAAGGCATAGGCACGGGCGGGCTGAGCCTTTCCGGCACCGGCGCGCTGGTGGATTGGGAGCTGGACGGCCGGGCGAACAAGCATACTTTAAACCCGTTCTCCCACTTCGCCATAAAGGCGGAGCGGGACGGCAAGCTCATCGACGCGCGCGTGCTGATGGGCGACCAAATGCGGGACCTTGCGGGCGACACGGCCCTCAGCCCGTACTATTCCTCGGAATACGGCAACGGGCCCGACCGCACCTCCATGGCGGGCATGCCCCATTTTTCGGACGTGACGTTCACGGGGGGCTTTCCCTTCGCGCGGATAGATTACCGCGAAAGCAGGCTGCCCGCCGAAGTGAGCCTTACGGCGTTCAATCCCTTCATACCCGGCAACGAGGACGACAGCTCCCTGCCCGCGGCGTTCTTTATCTGGAGCATAAAAAACACCTCCCCCGCGCCAACCGATTACACGCTGGCGTTCTCCGCGGGCAGCCCGTTCAGGGTCTCGGAAGGCAGCGTCAGCCGCTTTGAAAAGCGCGGCGGATTTTCCTCCCTCACGTTCACCGGCCGGAACTATACGCCGGAGGACGCGAAGTACGGGGAGCTCGTGCTTTCCACAGCCTGCCCCGACGCGTCCTGTCAGGAGTATTGGTACCGCAGCGGCTGGTTCGACGAGCTCACCGTGTTCTGGCGGGAGTTCACTGCCCCGGGCAGGCTCCCGGACCGCGTTTACTCGGACAGCGACACAAAGGGCCTGCGCGGCGACGCGCGCGACGTGGCTACCCTCTGCGCGCATGTCACGCTGGCGCCCGGGGAAGAAAAGCGGATACTTTTCGTCGCGAGCTGGTACTTCCCCAATTTCGTCAAGTACTGGGACAAAAACAAGCCCATTTGGAAGCATGAGTACTGCCGGCGCTTCTCCGGCGCTTCGGACGTCGCCGGATACTGCTTCAGGGAATATGAGCGCCTGTACAGGGAGTCAAGGGCGTTTGAGGACGCGCTGTTCGCTTCGACGCTCCCCGAAGCCTGCGTCGAGGCGGCCGCGTTCAACCTTGAGGTACTCAAAAGCCCCACCTGCCTGAGGCTGGAGAACGGGGACTTCTGGGCCTTTGAGGGCACACGGGCGCAGGACGGCTCCTGCGAGGGCACCTGCGACCACGTGTGGGGCTACCAGTACGCGCTGGCGTTTCTGTTCCCCCGCCTCGCCCGCCGGATACTTGAGATCAGCTACGACTTCAGCATGAAGGACAGCGGCGAGATGATGTTCCGCACCATGCTGCCGCTGGGCTCTCCCAAATGGAACTTCCGCGCGTGCGTGGACGGGCAGATGGGCAGCGTGATACGTTTTTACCGCGAGTGGAAACTGAGCGGGGACGACGAATGGCTGAAACGCTACTGGCCGAAGGTCAGGCGTTCCCTGGAATACGCCTGGAGCGGTGAGAACCGCGACAAATGGGATCCCGGCAGGACCGGCGTCATAAGCGGCAGGCAGCACCACACGCTGGACGTGGAGCTGTTCGGCCCCTGCTCATGGCTCACGGGGTATTACCTGGCCGCGTTAAAAGCCGCCTCCGAGATAGCCGCGTACCTGGGCGAAACGGACAATGCCGCCGAATACCTGCGCATGTTCGAAAGCGGGCGGCGGTACGCGGACAGGGAGCTGTTCAACGGCCGGCATTATATCCAGAAGCTTGACGTTAAGGACAGAAGCGCGCTTGACCCATACGCCGAAAGCGACCCGGACGTGTACAATTACTGGAACGGGGAAAAGCAGGAGATAAAGTACCAGTTCGCCGAGGGCTGCGAGATCGACCAGCTCATCGGCCAGTGGCACGCCGCGCTTACCGGGCTGGGGGATATATTCGACCCCGCGCACCGCAAAACGGCGGCAAAAGCGATATACGACATCAATTTCAAATCAATGCGGGACGTGGCGAACCCCTGCCGCGTGTTCGCCGCGAACGGCGAAAAAGGCGCGGTGATCTGCGAGTGGGACGAAGGCAAGTACCGTCCCCAGATACCCATCCCCTATACCGAGGAGTGCATGACGGGCTTCGAGTACGCCGCCGCCCAGCTGATGATGCAGGAAGGGCTGGTGGACGAGGGCGTGGAACTGGTGCAGGCGATACGGGACAGGTACGACGGCGTGAAGCGCAATCCTTACGCGGAGATCGAGTGCGGCTCAAGCTACGCAAGGAGCATGGCGAGCTTCTCCATCCCCCAGGTGCTTTCAGGCTTCATGTACGACGTTCCCGGGGGCATGATAGGCTTTGAGCCGCTTCTGCCCGGCAGCTTCAAAAGCCCGTGGTTCGTCTCCGGCGCCTGGGGAACGTTTGAAAAAACAGGGATGTCGACCGAAATAATGGTGCTGTCCGGAAAGCTGAAGCTTAAGACCCTGATGCTTCCGTATCTTGGAAACGTGAACCGCGTAAACTGCGACGGGAAAGATATACCGTTCGAATTCGACACAAAAACGGGACGCGTGACAGCGAACATAGACGCGGCGCAGAGGATACTTCTTGAGTAACGCTTTTGACGCGGCTCAAACATAATGTATCCTGAAGGATGCCTGACATTTACAGCGGAAAGACACTCAGCGGAACTGTAATAAGAGCGACTGGCAGGTAAACATGACGGGAGAACAGCTCGAACGAAAGATCTGCGCCGAGATCTGCCATAGCGACGGCATAAAAGCCAGGGAGATAGCTAAGCGGCTGGATCTGGACAGAAACACGGTAAACCGCGTTCTGTACGCGTCACCGCTGCTTAAGGAACTCTGCTACACGGACAAGGCGTACAGATGGCACGGGATCATAAGGCAGACAAGGCCGCATGACGGGTTGTTTGAGTTTTCGGGCTATTACGGTACGGCTGCCGAATTTCTTGCCCTGGAAGAAGGCGAATGGCTTGACCGGCTGACGGAAGGCTGTCAGAGGATAGGCAGGAACCTGAACGACACCCGGGGACTGATGCACTCTTTTCTCGATTGCAGGAAGCAGATGCTCAGACTGTTTGGAGACCTTAAAGATATGCTGGGCGATGCCTGCATGGACTGGGAAACCGCGTTTGAGTTCAGGCTGAAGCGAGGGCGCCATGTACGCATATACGCGGACGCGCTCGTGATAACCGAAGACAGGGTGTTCTCGCTGGAATTCAAGATGAAGGATATCGTGGATCCCGACGAAGTTTTGCAGGCCGCGAAATACGTGCCGTATCTGGAGATCGTGTTCGGGCCGGACTACGAGGTGATACCGGCGCTGGTGCTGACCGCGGCGAAAGACCTTTTCGATTTTGTGCCGATAGGCGAAAGCGGCTGCATCCTTCCGGTCTGTTCGGGGGATATGCTGTTCAATGTGTTTGACGAGTACCTGAGGTTTCTGTCGGATACGGAAGATACACAGCCTGACGGATGATCCGCTGAAGGTAAAACGCGGATCATGCCGGCGAAAGCTTGTGCGCAGTGCTTTTGTGTGCTATGCTTATGCCAGTGAAAGAGATATGTTATTATAACCGTTCATGCCATTTTACTTGTTACCGGAGTTGAGAATATGGATTTCAGGCATTTCCCGATCGACAGATACTTAAGGATGCGTGAGGAACACGCCGCCTTCTTCAGCGCGTTCTATTCCCCCGGCGGACCGCGCGTCGCCGTATCGCAGCGCCCGGGCTACCGTTTCACGGGGCCGGTGTGCCGCTACGCCGACAGGCAGCTGGAAAACGAACTGGAATATATCGCCCTGTGCATGAATTACCGCAGCGACATAATGAACATGGCGCTGGAGCCGTGGCTGGGCGTGGGCATCTACGCGGCGGGTTTCGGCGCGAAATACATCTGGACGGACACCGCCGCCCCCCAGACCCGGCCGTTCGTTGACACGCCTGAGGAGGCGGCCGCACTTAAGCTGAAGCCCCTCTCGGAATGGGAGGAGATGACGGAAGTACTGCGCCGCATCCGCTACTTCAAACAGCAGACGAACGGGCTGGTCGGCATCACGCTGACCGACACCCAGTCGCCCAACGACACGGCGAGCCTTATAATGAACACCTCCGAGTTTTTCGCGGACTGCATAGACGCTCCGGACGAGATCGAGCCGCTGTTAAGCAAAGTCACAGACGCGATAATCGAGTACAGCCGCATCCAGATGGAGGAGATAGGCGATCAGTTGTGCATGCCCGGCCACAACACGTTTTCCGGGCCGGACAGCCGCGTGGGCATAATGGTCTCCTGCGACAACATGGCGGTCATATCTCCCCGGGCGTTCAAAAACGCCGAAGCGGAATATCTGGAGCGCCTCGCGCGGGCGTTCGGGGGCGTGTCCACCCATTCCTGCGGCAGGATAATCCATAACCTTGACTGCCTGACGGAGGTAAAGGGCCTCGTCATGGCGGACTGCGCCGCGGACGGGGACCCCAACCCCAACGACCCTGTACTTATGGCCGAAAAGTGCCGGGGCAGGGACGGCGTTATCTTTCAGGTCAGGGCGAACGTGCACAAGCTGGACAGGCTCAAGCCCCTTATCGACAGCGGGGCGAAGCTCCACATTTTGCTTGGACCCGACCCGGATCCGCTGGTGAGCAACCGGCTGGTAGACAGCTTTAAGGACAAATACCTGTGATCACGCTCGGGAGGTGAAAACGCTTGAAGTATTCGCTAAACGGTGAATGGAGCCTTAAAGGATATGAGCACGCGAAGACCGCGCCTTCGCTTGAGCTTACGGCGAAGGTGCCCGGCAACGTGGAACTGGACCTGTACCGCGCGGGCATTGAGCCGGAGCCGTTCTACGGGGCGAACGAGTACCTGTACCGCAGGTACGAAAGCTGGTCCTGGCGTTTCGAAAGGGAGATAGACCTGCCTTCCGCCCCGGACACGGACGCTTTCCTGGTGTTCGAGGGGCTCAACTGCGTAAGCGAGGTGTATCTGGACGGCGTAAAGCTGGGACATTTCGAGAACGCGCTGATCCCCTGCCGCGTGCCGCTGGAGGGCGTTCTTCCCGGCGCGCACGCTTTGAGGGTGGACATTTCCTCCGCCCTTATGCGCGCCCGGGACGATGATCTGCCCGTGTCAGCCACTGCCGCCGAAGGCTCGGACGAGTACACCCGCCTGCGCATGCCTCCGCACAGTTTCGGCTGGGACATAATGCCCCGCTTCCCTTCCGCGGGCATGTGGCGGGACGTGTATATCGAGATGCTTCCCAAAACGCGCTTTACTCAGGTGTATTTCGCCACCCGCGCCGCCGACAGCCGCCGCGCGGACGTGGTGTTCAGATACCGTTTCACCACGCCCGATACCGACCCTGCCGGCTATCAGGTAGCCATAAAGCTTGACGGGCGGGAGGTCGTCCGCAGGCAGGCGAGCTTCGTGAGCGGCGGCGGAAGCTTCAGTCTTGATCAACCCCGGCTGTGGTGGCCGCGGGGGTACGGCGAAGCGTATCTGTACGACGCTCGGATTGAGCTCATCAGGCAGGGCGAGGTAGTGGACGCTTACTCCTGCCGCCTGGGCATAAGGGAGATCAGGATCGACCATAAAATGGCTCCCGGGGACGAGGGTGAGTTCCTGGTCAGAGTCAACGGCAGGCGCGTGTTCCTGATGGGCTCCAACTGGGTGCCCATGGACGCGTTCCACAGCCGCGATCCCGAAAGGTACGACAGGGCGGTCGCCCTGTGGCGGGAAGCCAACTGCAACATACTGCGCATGTGGGGCGGCAACGTGTACGAGGCTGACAGGGTGTACGACCTGTGCGACGAAAGCGGCATACTGGTGTGGCAGGACTTCGCCATGGCCTGCGCGGTGTATTCCCAGCAGGAGGAGTTCGCCCGCGTCATAGCCGGCGAGGCGGAGCAGGTGATCCGCCGGCTGCGCAACCATGCCTGCGTGCTTTTGTGGTCCGGCGACAACGAGGTGGACGAGACCTACTCCGGCCGGGGCTACTGGCCGGACGAGAACCGCTTTAACTCTGTCACCCGCCTTACGCTGCCCCGGGTGGTGAGGGAAAACGACCCCTTCCGCATGTTCCTGCCCTCCAGCCCGTTCATAGACGGAGGCATCGCGCGCTACAGCGTGCCCGAACAGCATCTGTGGGGGCCCCGCGCCTGGTTCAAGGACGATTTCTACAGGCACACCTCGGCGCATTTCGTGAGCGAGTGCGGCTACCACGGCTGCCCCGCGCCCCGGTCGCTCAAACGCTTCATACCCGAAAACGAGCTTGGCGACTTTTTCGGGGAGAGCTGGACGGCGCATTCCAGCGAGTACGTCCCCCTGTTCAGGCGGGGATACAGCCGCAATAAACTCATGCTGGACCAGCTGAAGCTGATGTTCGGCCGGATGCCGGACAGCCTGGAAGAGATCAGCTTCCTGAGCCAGTTCACCCAGGCGGAGGCATTCAAGTTCTTTATCGAGACCGCCCGCGTACACGCCTGGCGGCGCACGGGGCTGATCTGGTGGAACATGCTGGACGGCTGGCCGCAGATAAGCGACGCGGTCGTGGACTGGTATTTTGAGAAAAAGCGCGCGTTCCATACGATAAAGCGCTCACAGGAGCCCGTGCTGGTGCTGCTTGACGAGCCGCAGGGCTGGTATCAGGACGTGGTGATCTCAAACTTCACGCTTGATGACGCAAGCGTATCTTTGCGCCTGTGGGACGCGGACACAGGCGAAACGCTGTTTGAAGGCGTCTTCTCCTGCCCCGCCGGCTCCAACCTGACCGCGGGGAGCATACGGGTGTTCTCCAGCTGGCAGAGGCTGATACTGATAGAGTATGACTCCGGCGAAGGCAAAAAAATGAACCACTACTTAAGCGGCTTCCCCGTCTACAGGCCTGAAGACGCCGTACGGTGGGCGAAAATGATCGACGGTGAAACGCCCTGACCCTGCCCTCCCGCAGCCACCCGTCCCCCTCCGATCTCACGCCAAACCAACAAAAAACCACCGTGTAAACGGTGGTTTTGGTGTATCATCTTATTCCGCAGGCATCAAGGCGATACCTGTAAACACGCGCGGAAATGCGTCGGAAAAACGAAGGCCGCCGAACGTTGCGGCGATCACGGCAGCGGACTCATTATTTACTGAGGAATGATCAAAAACATTTAAAGCATCCTATTGACAAATACCCTGTGGGGGTATATAATGCTTATCGTGTCAGATATACCCCCATGGGGTATTTGAGGAGATGCTGAAATGATGAATGAATGCGCGCATAAGGAGCGGAAAAAGGTACGCGGCGAGAATGAACGCCGCGATCTGATGAACCGCCTCAAACGGATAGAAGGCCAGGTCCGCGGGCTTCAGCGTATGCTCGATGAAGATGCCTACTGCCCTGACATCCTGACGCAGGCGTCGGCGGTCAATAACGCTCTGAACAGCTTTTGCCGGGTCCTGCTCACAAACCATATCCAGACCTGCGTGTGCGAGGATATCCGTGCAGGGCGCAACGAAGCGGCGGATGAGCTTGCGGAAATGCTGCAAAAGCTGATGAAGTGATCATTGGGGATAAGGTATGGAACAATATAATGTCACCGGCATGAGCTGCGCCGCGTGCTCCAGCCGTGTGGAAAAAGCGGTATCCGGCGTTCCGGGCGTCACTTCGTGCTCCGTGAGTCTGCTGACGAACTCGATGGGCGTGGAAGGAACGGCCTCCTCTGCCGATATCATCCGGGCCGTGGAAGCAGCCGGTTACGGCGCTTCCCTGAAAGGCGCGGCGAAAGCAGCCGCCCCGGGCGGCTCTCCATCCTGGGCGGACGCGGAAGCGCTGAAGGATCACGAAACGCCAAAGCTTAAAAAACGGCTCCTGTTTTCCGTGCCGATCCTTCTGGTACTGATGTATTTCTCAATGGGGCACGGAATGTGGGGTTGGCCCGCACCCGCGGCCTTTGACAATCATGTGTTTCTGGGGCTGTTCGAGCTGCTGCTGGCCGTGATTGTGATGATCATAAACGGGAAGTTCTTTACCTCCGGCTTCACTTCCCTGTTCCGCGGCGCTCCCAACATGGACACCCTTGTGGCCCTCGGTTCCGGCGCGTCTTTCGTCTATTCGCTGGCTGAGCTGTTCCTGATGATCCTTGCCCAGGGAGAGGGCGATCACGGCACGGTGATGAAGTACGGCATGAACCTGTACTTTGAGTCCGCCGCCATGATCCCGACGCTGATATCCGTCGGCAAGATGCTGGAAGCCATGTCGAAGGGCCGCACGACAGACGCGCTGAAATGTCTGATGAAACTGGCCCCCAAAACCGCCGTTCTGCTGAAAGACGGCGCCGAGACGGTAGTGGGCATCGAGGAAGTACGGCCCGGCGACGTGTTCGCGGTGCGTCCCGGCGAGCAGATCCCGGTGGACGGCGTGATACTTAAAGGCATGACAGCGGTCAACGAATCCGCCCTGACCGGAGAGAGCATCCCCGTTGACAAAGCGGAGGGAGATGCTGTCTCCGCGGCGACTATCAACCAGCAGGGATATATCGAGTGCCGCGCGACCCGCGTGGGTGAAGACACCACCCTCGCGCAGATCATCCGCACCGTTTCCGACGCGGCCGCCACGAAGGCGCCGCTCGCCCGCATCGCCGACAATGTTTCCGGAATATTCGTGCCCACAGTGATCGGACTGGCTCTGCTGACGCTGATCGGCTGGCTGATCGCCGGAAAGCCGTTCTCATTTGCCATCGCGCGTGGCATTTCCGTGCTGGTCATCAGCTGTCCCTGCGCGCTGGGGCTTGCCACGCCCGTAGCGATCATGGTGGGCAGCGGCGTCGGCGCAAAGACCGGCGTGCTGTATAAGACCGCCGCCGCGCTGGAAGGCGCCGGAAGGACGCGTTTGGTCGCGCTGGACAAAACGGGCACCGTGACCGAAGGCCGGCCCCGCGTCACGGATGTGCTCCCGTTTGGCATGGACAAAACCAGCCTGCTTTCCCTGGCGGCGTCTCTGGAAAAGAACAGCGAGCATCCGCTGGCCAAGGCCGTGACCGCCGAAGCGGAAGGCCTGGCGCTTTCGGAAGTCAGCGACTTCGAAGCGCTGCCCGGCAACGGGCTGCGCGCCCGGCTGGACGGCAAAGAACTGCTCGGCGGGAGCCTTAAATACCTTGCGTCCAAGGGACTGGTAAACGGGACCGTTTCCGCGCAGGCAGACGCCCTCGCCGAGCAGGGAAAGACGCCGCTGTTGTTCGCTCTGGACGGAAAACTGTGCGGCATGATCGCGGTGGCCGACCCCATCAAGCAGGATTCCGCGCAGGCCATACGCGAACTCAGGGACATGGGCATCCAGACCGTGATGCTGACCGGCGACAATGAGCGGACGGCCAAGGCTATCAGCCGGCAGGCCGGCGTGGATCAGGTGATCGCGGGCGTGCTGCCCGAAGGCAAGGCGGACGTGATCCGCAGGCTCAGGCCCCTCGGAAAAGTCGCCATGGTCGGCGACGGCATCAACGACGCTCCCGCGCTCACGGTCGCGGACAACGGCATCGCCATAGGCGCGGGCACGGACGTGGCCATCGACGCGGCGGATATCGTGGTTATGAAAAGCCGCCTGTCCGACGTGACCGCGGCGATCAGGCTCAGCCGCGCGACGATCAGAAACATTCATCAGAACCTGTTCTGGGCATTCTTCTACAACGCCATCTGCATCCCGCTGGCGATGGGCCTGTACGGCATTGAGATGAAACCCATGTACGGCGCGGCGGCCATGGCGCTGTCCAGCTTCTTCGTATGCATGAACGCGCTGAGGCTCAACTTGGTGGACCCGCACGACGGAAAACATGACCGGAAAGAAAAGACTGTTTCCGCGGAAGCGCTCGGACAGATCGCGACCGCGGCATCGATAAAGGAGGAAAAGACCATGAAAAAGACCCTGAAAGTGGAAGGCATGATGTGCATGCACTGCGAAGCCCGCGTGAAGAAGGCGCTGGAAGCGGTACCCGGCGTGGAAAGCGCCGTGGCGGATCACAGCGCCGGCACCGCTGTCGTCACCCTGTCCGCGCCCGTTGAGGACGAAACGCTGCGCGCGGCGGTGGAAGCCCAGGATTACAAGGTGCTCGGGATAGAATGACGGCCTGAAGGCTGCAAACGCGTGATCACGCAGTTTGCTGAGGATACCGTCACGCGAAGCGGGAAGGGAAAGAGGATATCATTTTCCGCTGAGAGAACGATCGGTAAAAACCATATAAGGGAGGAATCGGCATGAAGACCTGGAAACGTTTTACCCGTACCGGGCAGATCATCGCGTTCATTATCGTGCTTATACTGTGCGCGGCCGCGCCGCAGGCCTTTGCTGAAGACGCGGTATCGTCCGCAACGGTGAAGATCACCTCTCTTCCCGGGCTGCAGCCGGATCCCGACACGAAAGTGCTCGTGATGTATTTCTCCACTGACGATACCGTGAAGGCGGTCGCGTATACCGTCGCGGACGAATTGAACGCTGACATTTTCGAGATCGTCCCGGAGATACCGTATATGGCTGCCGACCTCGAGTACTACACCAACTGCCGCGCGGACCGGGAACAGAAAGACGCTTCGGCCCGTCCGGCCATCGCCTTATGGCCGGAATCGCTCGACCGGTATGACAGCGTTATCATAGGGTACCCTATCTGGCACGGCCAGGCTCCGAAGATCCTGTACACGCTGCTGGAGGGGATCGACGTGTCCGGCAAAACCATCGTGCCCTTCTGCACCTCCGCGTCCAGCAGTGCCGGCTCCAGCGCGAAAAACCTGCAGGCGCTGACGGATGACACCGCTGCCTGGCTGGACGTGAAACGCGTAGACAACGGGAGCACAGCCGAGGACATCCGGGCGTGGGCCGTGTCGTTAGGCCTTTCGGAAGGAAAAACGGATATGCTGATGATGATAAACGACGCCCCGGTAACTGTCGTCTGGGAGAATAATGATTCAGTGGCCGCTCTTCGGGAACTGGCGGCAGACAGCCTGACGATCCAAATGTCCATGTACGGCGGATTCGAACAGGTCGGCCCCATCGGTCAGCGCCTGCCCAAAGCGGACAAGCAGACGACCACTTCACCCGGTGACATCGTGCTTTATTCAGGAAACCAGCTGGTCGTGTTCTACGGCAGCAATTCCTGGGCCTATACACGACTCGGAAAGATCACGGATCAGACGCCCGAACAGCTGGAAGCATTGCTGGGCAGCGGCAATGTGACGATCACTTTGACAATAGACTGAGATGACCGGAGGCGCAAAAATGATATACCGCAGCTTTCAGGATATTCGGCTTTCCAACCTCGGCATGGGCGCGATGCGGCTGCCCGTGATCGGCGGGGACGACAGCAATATCGACGAGCCTGCCGTTTTCCGCATGGTTGACCGGGCGATGGCAGCCGGCGTCAACTATTACGATACTGCCTGGGGTTATCACGGCGGGCAGTCAGAGCTCGTGATGGGTCGGGCGCTGGCCCGCTACCCCAGAGAACAGTTCTGCCTGGCGACCAAGTTTCCCGGCTACGATCTTCGCAACATGGGCAGGACTGAAACGATATTCGAGGAACAGCTTCGGAAATGTCAGGTCAGCTATTTTGATTTCTATCTGTTCCACAACGTGTGCGAGATGAACATTGACGCTTACCTGAACGACGATAAGTATCAGACCTATACTTACCTGATGGCGCAGAAAAAAGCCGGCCGCATCCGACACCTCGGCTTCTCAGCGCACGGCAGCGTCGAAGTCATCAAACGCTTCCTGGAAGCCTACGGGAAGGACATGGAGTTCTGTCAGCTGCAGCTTAACTGGCTGGACTGGGATTTTCAGGCCGCAAAGGCCAAGGTGGCGCTGCTCAAAGAATGGAACATTCCCGTCTGGGTCATGGAGCCCCTGCGCGGCGGCAAGCTGGTAAACCTGCCCGAAGAAGACGTTTCCCGGCTCAAAGCCCTGCGCCCGGAAGAGGGCATCCCCGCCTGGTCCTTCCGTTTCCTGCAGAGCATACCCGAGGTCAAAGTGATCCTCTCCGGCATGTCAGATGAGGAGCAGATGGCGGATAACCTGCGTACCTTTGAAACGGACAGGCCCCTGAATGAAAACGAAATGAAGACGCTGCTGGCGTTGGCTTCCGAAATGACGCGCCGCACCGCCCTGCCCTGCACAGGCTGCCGCTACTGCACCTCGCACTGCCCGAAAGGCCTGAATATCCCGTGGCTGCTGGAACTGTACAACGAGCACATTTTTACCGGCGGCGGATTCATCGCGCCGATGGCGCTGATGTCCCTGCCCGCGGAGAAAAAGCCCTCTGCCTGCATCGGCTGCCGCAGCTGCGAGAAGGTCTGTCCGCAGCGGATCAGGATCTCTGAGGCCATGAAGGACTTCGCCGGGAAGGTGACCTGGTAACGCCCGGCAGGAGGTATTATTTTCTGATTGGGAGCGGACTATGACACGGTTTGTTTACGGAGATCGGGGATCGCCCAATGTCCTGATCCAAATGGTGGACGGGCACGACCTGTCCGCGATCGAAAGCGAAGTGAACGCCATAATCGACAGAGCCGGGAATGATTTTTGTCTTATCGCCCTGAAGGTCGATGACTGGAACCGCGAGCTGTCGCCGTGGAACGCGCCCGCCGTGTTTGGCAGCGAGGCGTTTGGTGACGGCGCGGAAAAAACGCTCTCAGGAGTGCTCTCTGAGCTTAACGATCCGGGAAAGCGGTATTATCTCGGCGGTTATTCGCTCGCGGGGCTGTTCGCGCTCTGGGCAGCGTTCCGGACAGACCGGTTCGAGGGCGTCGCGGCGGCATCGCCCTCCGTCTGGTTCCCGGGATTCGTCGATTTCATGACGGACAATCCCATCCATACCCGCAAAGTGTATCTGAGCCTTGGAGACCGGGAAGAAAAAACACACAATCCGGTAATGGCCCGCGTAGGTGAATGTATCCGGGCTGCTTACGAGATCCTTCAAAAGAAAGGCATTGCCTGCGCGCTTGAATGGAACAAAGGCAATCATTTCAAAGACGCGGATATCAGGACCGCGGCCGCGTTCGCGTGGCTGATGAAAGCGCGGTAAAGTGAAAGCCATATGTGAGCGCGGCGGCTTCGCGCGGTACGCGTCAGAAACGGCGGAGGGACTTAATTACGATGCCTCTTGACTTTGACAGTATCTGTGAAAAGAAGCGGCTGCGCGTCGCGATGCTTCTAAAGCAAAAGCGATTGTCTGAAGCATATGTTGCCGCTGCCGGCGACCATATACAGCAGAAAGTTTTATCCATGCCGCTGTATACCGCCGCAAGCAGCGTTTTTCTGTATGTAAGCATGCCCAAAGAGCCCTCGACCCGGAGGATCCTTCAGGACGCGCTTGCGTGCGGGAAAAAAGTTTATGTTCCCAAATGCGTCGGCAGCGAAATGAAAGCGGTACGCATCCACAGCCTGGAAGAGCTGCGCCCGGGGACCATGAACATCCCGGAGCCTGACAACTGCGAGGAAACAAGCAGCATCGATGAATTGGACCTGGTGATCGTGCCCTGTGTGTCCGCTTCTGCCGACTGCCGGAGGCTGGGCCACGGCGCGGGCCACTATGACCGTTTTCTCAAAAAGAGCGTGAAGCAGGCAGTCTGCCTCTGCTTTGATGCCCTGCTTTGCCCGGATATCCCCATGGACGAAAATGATGTTTTCGTTTCCCGCGTGGTCACTGAGACCTCTGTTTACGAAAGACCCTGAACGGATAAACTTTAATTGTACTGGAAAGATGGTTTTGTGTGTAATATAATGAGATCAATAATCCGGCTTTGCTGTCACAAGCGCTTGGAAGCCGCGGCCGGTTTAACCACGATATCGTCCGATCAGGCTTAAAGCCGGACGCATTCACAAGCAGTATATATCAGCGACTACTGCAATAAAAAAGGAGGCAGTTTCATGAATGACAAAAAGCAAGACCAACCAGGCATCGGTGCATTCTTTGGAAATGTTGCCAAAAACGTATCCAATAAAGTGACAGATCTGGCCGGAAAAACTACTGATGCGGTGGCGCATGGCAAAACAGCAGTTGAACAGGCGCTCGACGTCAACGGAGATGGGAAGATCGATATTGAAGACATTATAATCCTCAGCTTACGTATTCCGGGGGTCAGGATTGTACGCGAAGACTTTCTTCGAACTGAATTCAAAAAGCGGTTTCCACAGGAAGTTATTGATGATGCGGTGCTCTACACGCCCGCACACGCAGGAATTGCAGTCGAGGAGATCGACAAAATCACGAATAGCGTTATCGCTTATGAGAGAAACTGTGTTTCCGGCATTTCCGCGGCACTGGGCATGCCGGGAGGCTTTGCAATGGCTGCAACGATCCCCACAGATATCGCACAGTACTACGGATTTATGCTGAGAGCTATTCAAAAAATGCTGTATCTGTATGGGTTTCCTCAGATCGATGTTGAAGAAAAAAATCAGCATTTCGACTCTGAAACCCTCAACATCATAACGCTCTGCCTTGGAGCGATGTATGGTGTGTCCGGTGCGAGCAATATGCTGAAAACGATGGCCAACGCACTGGCTAAAGGCGTTGAGAAGCAGCTTTTGAAAAGGGCACTTACGAAAGGCACAATCTACCCCGTTGTAAAGAGCATTTCCAAGTGGTTCGGCGTGAGAATGACAAAGCAGATGTTTGCCGGCTTTTTCAAAAAAGCGATACCGGTTGTCGGCGGCCTCATCGGCGGCGGAATAACTTTTGCCACATTTAAGCCTTGCTGTGATAAACTAAGGGACAGTCTGCGCAACACCATCCTCAGTAACCCGAACGCAAATGTCGACCCGGAAGAAATCGATTCTTTCATCGCCGATGTTAATGGTCTGAGTGAGTAAAAATCGAAAAAGCATTTGATCTTACGATCACATATTCCCGTGTTTCCTTTTGTATTCTTCTTCCCGTTACCCGTGTAAACACGAAAAAACCACCGTTTTCACGGTGGTTTTTGTGGCTGTCTCTGTATTTTTGGCGGCGGATGGATCATTTAAACACATAAACATTGATGAAATCGCCAAGTGTAAAATACTCCACTGTTCCGATCCACTTTTTACCGGATATGACCTTATAGCTGATGTTGTCGCTATTGCGGATCTTCAGACGTTCAATCTTGTATCCGTCTTTCTTGAGCGCGTTGACATAGCTGTTGAAAAGGCTCTTGTTGTTGCCGTCGCTGTATTTTGCTGAATAATTGTAACAGTAACCTTTTTTATTGGACGTCAGTTGGCTTTTTTCACTTTTACGAGCGCCATTCTGCATAACATCGACATAGCTTGTAGGCACAGGCATTTTGGTGCTTTCCTTGTAGTAAGTCTTTTTCTTCGCCGGCGTTTTTTTCATGGCTTCGAGCTTAGCGGCGCTCAGCTTGAGCCCAAGGAAATAATCACCCTCAAACGCGGTACCGGGTGTTTTGCTTAACTTGTCATACATGCTGAGGTGCAGCTCGGCAGTTTTGGCATTTTTGAGAACAGAAGACGGAATGGCTGAATAGATGAAAAGCTTTTGTTCTTTGCCGCTTGCAGGGAAATAATCGTATTGTGCATTATCTTTCGTTGTCGCGACCTGCGCTTTATACCGTGTATTTCCGTCCAGTATGAACTCCGCGCCGATATCATATAGCCAAAGACTCGAATCAGTAAGGTTTTTGATCGTTCCGACTGCGAACAGATACTGTGTATTTTTGTTTGCATTTAATGTCCATTCATATTTGGTAAGCGGTTCTTCTTTTGCACGGTAAATAACGGCATTGCTCAATTTAAGATCGATAAAGTCCACAGGAGCGCTTTCGTTCCAGCGAAGATAGTATCGCTTTTCTTTTGCGGACTGTTCCAAAAGCTCCAGATAGCTGTTCTGATAGAAATTTGTACTTTTAGCGTCAAGATGATAGTTGCCGTCGCTGTCTGTATTCAATTTAAATGAATCGTCAACCGGCAAGACAGCCGTTATGAATGATATCTCATATGAAAAGGAAACACGCCTTTCATCGGCAAGCCATGTCCAGGTTCCGTCAAAAGTTTCACCGAACTCCTGGATCTTTCCTGTCCCGTCTTCGTTCAGGAGCAGCGTTTCGCCTGAACCTGTAGCCCACAGCTCGGCTGTCAGAATATCCGGGTAATCTTCGGCCTCAGCCATCGCGGGAAGCGCGGTCGGCAGCAATACCAGAAGCAAGAACAACGCCAGGATCCGTTTCATAAATTCAAATTCCCCTTTCAAATTCGTTTCTTCAATTATAAATCATAAAACTTTCATAATTCAAGTGCGCAGCGCGAGGATAAAGCGAAAATCCCTGAATTGTATACAAAAAAACCACCGTTTACACGGTGGTTTTTATGGCTCCTCAGGTAGGACTCGAACCTACAACCCTTCGGTTAACAGCCGAATGCTCTGCCATTGAGCTACTGAGGATCATTCCCGCTGTCAGCTTTGCCTGCCTTGCTGCTTCGCTCCGCTTCCAGCTGTATATCAAAAGGGCTTCTTCGCGCTTCGCTTTGGCTTTAAGACCTCGCTGCGCCTGCGCGCTTCTCCCTTTAATCCAAATCGAGGGGATAATCGCTTATCCCCTCTCTGGTTCCCGGCGGCGTCCTATTCTCCCGGACCGTTGCCAGTCAAGTACCTTCGGCGCTAAGAGGCTTAACTTCTGTGTTCGGTATGGGTACAGGTGGGACCCTCTCGCCATCGTCACCGGAATCT
>JAIKWZ010000037.1 GCA_024684375.1 Clostridiales bacterium | reverse complement strand
TGGGGATGTAAAAGCGCATAAAGCCGGGGTCGTTCGGCCCCGCGTTGTCGGCGTACTGCTGCGAGTACAGGTTGGTCGCGCCCTGCGAGTAGAGCTGCGTCACGCTCATGCGGCTGGACAGCTCCGCCATCTGGCCGGAAGCGTCCCTTTCCACGTTCGCGAGCGTCAATTCCACGTTGCCGGGGTCGCCCAGCACGTCGTCCTTGCTGACCGCCATCACGCGGGTCACCAGCTCCACGCCCTCTTCGGTGTCCAGCACCCTCACCGTGTCGCCCGGCATGTGCATGTCGAACCTTAAGCCGCTTTCGATGGAGTAGTCCAGCGCCTTGACCTCGTAGGTGTAGTACGGGTTTTTGTAGGCGTTGAGGATCTTCTGCGCGGCGGCCTTGAGCAGCGCCGGGTCCTCGATCGAGGTGTCCGCGTACACTGTGGAGATGGGCGTGCCGCCCGAAGGCGTGGCGTCCAGGTACTCCACGCCGTTATTGACTTTTTTGATATTGACCTGATTGTTCCCCTCGCCGCTGCCGCGCGGGTATATGCGCGTGAACTGCGTGGTGGCGTCCATGGTCTTATTGACGCTCACCAGGTTGCGGCGGTAGATGATCGCGCTGTCAGGATCCGCGTTGGCCTGCTTGAGGCTCACCGTCCACGGCGTCACGGAAGTGTCGAACACCCAGGTGTATGGCACCGTGAGCACGTTGCCCAGCGAAAACAGCGCGCTTAACAGGTCGGTGTTTTCAAACGTGTACTCGAACTGCTGGTTAAAGTCGCAGGTCCCCAAAACGAAGCGCCTCACCGTCTGACGGTTAAGCAGCGCGGTGATCACGTCAGCGGTGTACATGCCCGTGCCGCCCAGCGTCAGGAAGCCCGGGATGCAGTCGTCCATCAGGCAGGCGCACACATGCTCGAGCCGGAACTCTGTGGTGCCCAGATGCCCGGGCTGCGAGGCGGGCGACGCGATCACTCGGAACAGGCCCGCGTCCCTCTCGCCGTCCGGAAAGCTCACCAGCGCCCGCGGCTGCAGCAGCTGGCAGGCGGGATCGTCGCTGGGCAGCACGAGCTCAGCCTGACTTATATCGTTGAGCTTCAGCTCGTATGACAGCTTGACGACGTTCTCCACGAAGCCGGCCAGCGCCATCGAACTGTCATAGACCTTGATATAATCCATCGGCCCACCGCCTTATGTGGTGACAGGACGGAAGTGGTGCACGCTCTTGACTATGTAGCCCGGCAGCTCCGCGTCCGAGCGGCCGCGGTTGTCGTTGTACCAGCTCGCCAGATCGTACAGCCACGTCAGGATCGCCGGATCCGTGAGGTCACAGCCCGCCTTTTCGTACCAGTCGCAGGCGCGCTCAAAGCACGCGTCCAGGACTGCCGTCGCGGCGGTATCGGAGCTGACTACGCCCGCCCAGCGGTACAGGTCGGCCGTCTGATCGTTCGTCAGTGTCATAAGCTATCCCTCGCTGTTCAATTGAGCCTGGGCCTTGTCGTACTTCGCCTTAAAGAACTTGAGCAGCGCGCCCAGGAACGTGTCCACGGCCGCTGCGCTGCCGACTATCTGTTCTATATAAGGGAAGTTCCACAGCTGGCCCAGCGCGGCATAGAGCGCGCCCAGCGCGGGCAACAGTATCTCAGCCACAAAGCGGAGACGGTCATATGTCTTATTGCTCAGCATAGCGTGCCTCCTTTATTTTTCGTATGAGTCCTTATGCAGCGGCAGCTTGTTGACCGCCTCCATAAGGCGTTTGGCCGTGCCGTTGCCGCCCATCTCGATGTATGGCTTGTAGAGGTATTTGTGAAGGTTTTCATACTCCGAGCGCGTGATGTACCCCTGTTCGATGTAGCGCATCGACAGGTCTATTATCCGGTCATGCCCTAAGCCCAGAAGCATCCGGGTGCGCACGTCCTTTTTATCGAGCCTGCGCTGGATGAGCTGCCACAGCCCGGTCGAACCGAACGCCGCAGCCACTATTGTCGCCACAGTAGGAAGCCAATCCATAGGCTTGCCTCCTTAAATCAAATAGCCCGCCTTGAACACGCGCGGACGCGCCGAAGAGCGGGTGAAATCGAAAAAGCCCCGCGCCGGACGTGAACCGCCGTGCAGGCGGGCGCGCCGCCGGAGATGTTAGCCGCCGCGCCGGGGCTTATAGCCCCTGAAGGGAATATCAGTATAACGGCCTCGCGGAGATCTCCACGTCCGCGGAGACGCTCCCGCTGCTCGTTATAGTCACCGTCACGGTGTTCGCGCCGGGCTGCGCGCTCAGGCGTTCCGCTTTGATCACGCGGGGCAGGAAAGACACCACTTCCCCGACCGAAGAGGTCCGGTAAGCGTCCGCCGGCGCCTCGGAGCGCACGGTCAGTGTCGAGCCGCGCCCGACGCCCTGCCCGCTTATGATCCAGCTTTTGCCGTCCAGCGTCACGCTGGCGCCGGTAAACGCGGTAGACGCGGTGTTAGTGATGTTCACGGTCAGGTCCGCGGGCTTTTCGCCGCGCAGGATGAACGTGAAGTCCGCGCTTGCCGCCTCCATGGATGCCCGCGTCACGCACAGCGCGCGGTCGAGGGCGCCGGGCTGGCAGGTGAACGACACGCTTATGCCGCCCAAAAACCAGTTCTTGTCGGAGTACGTCATCTCCGTGTCTACCTGCGCCAGGTAGTACACGCCCGGATCGTAGTCCAGTATAAGTTCCCCGCGGCCGCTTTTCAGCCACGCCTTGACGCGCCTGAAGAGTTCACCCGCGCGCGAAACGCCTTGCAGGTCTTCCGCCGGGTAGAGGTTGCCGGAATACCTGAAGGGCTTTCTTACGCCGCCGGAAAACACCACGCTGTTCTCGACGCCGCTTAACTGATACTCGCTGCGCTCGGTCTGCGCCTCGGTCAGCGGCGTGTCCGGTATGAAGATCAGGCCGAAGTCGCGGTAAGTGTGGCGCCCGTTGAACGTGAAGCCCAGGTCGCTGTATTGATACACTCGCCGTCCCCCCCTTAGGCCTTGATAAGGTTGAAGTCGCCGTATATCAGCGTGTAGACCTTGTCGTCCAGCCCCGTTTTGAGTACGTAGTAATACGTGCCCTCAGCGAGGGAGGCGGTGTCGGCGGGGTCCAGCTCAACGGCGTAGAGCCCTTCCGAGACCACGCTTATGCCGTGCCCCACGCTTTTGTCGATCAGCGCTGATACGGCGTCTCTGTTCGCCTTGACCTTGAAGGAGAGGCTGATCAGCTCGTACTCATCCGCGGGGTCGATCTGCACCGTGAACGAGAACGTGTCGCCGATTGGAGTGTCTATTCGTTGATTAACCATGTGGCCTCCATTTTATCTGGGGATCCTTGCGATCTTGGGCATGGGCGCGCTTTTCGGGCGCGTGCCGGGACGCGCGGGGGCGTTCCTTTTCTCGATCTTCACCCTCTGCCGCGCGAGCAGCAGTATTCCCCGGGGGGTGAACTCGTTCCAGAACTCGACCGTGCTTATGCCCATGTCAAGCGCCATGTACATCATAAGCGCCCAGGGGATCCCCTTCTCCCCGGGCTTTACGCGTTTTTTGGCTCAGCCTGCCCATCCTGTTCGGCGTCCGGCAGGGACGCGTCCACCGCTTTGGCCAGCTGCTCCGAGACTTCCGGAATATCAGTAAGCCTGAAATTGTCGGAAAACTCGTCCCAGCTCAAGTCCCTGAGCCTGCCTTTCAGCGCGCCGAAGTACACCGCCATTATCGCGCCGGATTTGCCCTTGCTAAGGTCCATCAATATCGCGGTC
Source organism: Clostridiales bacterium (assembly GCA_024684375.1). Lineage (GTDB taxonomy): Bacteria > Bacillota > Clostridia > Christensenellales > Aristaeellaceae > RUG14130. Next base: position 14,748 of record JAIKWZ010000037.1, on the reverse strand, counting down.
CAGTCGCACTCACTCTTGCGATAGATCTCGTCGTAGACGTCTTCCGCTATGCGCAGGGAATCGTTGGAGAACTTGAGCTCCAGCTCTTCCCCCCGCCACTTGAGCCGCAGGATCTGCGGGCCCAGATCTCTTCCTTTTTTCATCTTAAGAATATCTCCCTCTGTATTTGCCGCAGCTGTTCAGGCTTGGACCCGCAGCGGCGACAGGTGCGCCGCGAGGACTGAAAAACCACAGAGGGCAGCTTGCCGCCCGGCGTGGTTTTTCTTACCTTGCGGAATTGCCGCCCGGAAACGCCTCAGCGTTTCAGGCAATTACGTTCCTGTTTTGAATGAAATGCATCTTTGATGCATTTCATTCAGTCTTTTCAAACGTTTCCGCCATCACGGCGGTCACGTTCCCGCTTTCGCGGTCCACCGTGGGCTGCTGCCAGGGATAGCAGCCCTTGCCGCTGGCGCGCCCGTACTCCAGCACGTTCGCGATCACGGCAAAGGGCTCGCCCCTGTCGTCATAGCCGTCCGGATAGACTTTGGTGTAATAACCCCTTGCGGGGTCGTATTTGACAGTGTCGATCTTGAAGCTGTTCTCCAGCTGGTGTTTCGACCTGCCGGACACGTTCTGAGAAGCGAGCGCTTCGCGGAAGGCGGCGCGGATCGTCTCCGCGCCCGCCTTTACCGCTTTTTTGCACTTGCGCTCGATGGCGCCCCCGTCGGCGAGCCGGGACAGCTGCCGCGCAGCGTCGTCAAAGCCCGCTATCTTCATCGCCATCTAAGCTGCCTCCTTAAGCCGGATCGGCCAGGAATACGTTGGAGAACCAGCCGCTGGCGATAGCGGCGGTGGTCACCACGTTGGTGTCGCACACGGCGGCCAGGTTGCCGTTGTTGAGCAGCGGCAGCGCCACGGCTTCGAGGGTAGGCGTGTTGAACTCGATGTTGTCGCCTTCCTCGGTCTTCATCGTCCTGGCGATCTCAGAGCACAGGCATTTGTACATCCACCAGTATTCCTTGGTGCCGTCATCGTAGGTGGCGCAGAAGCCCAGCGCCACGTAAGGCGCGATCTGGTCAGAATTGATGTACTGCACCTTCGCGGTGGTGGATGAGCGGCCCAGCACTTTGGCAAGCACCGCGGGATCCACGTTGTCGGTGTTCATGCTGATCTCGTAGCCGGTGATCTTCTTCCTCCACTTAACTCTTTTGTTGGAAGCGGACAGCTGGCCTTCGTTGGTGGTGGGCGTGATGGTCACTTCAATGGCCTTGCCCAGGAGCGCGGGCGTGCTGTACACGGGCGCAGAGGACGCGGTCTCTGCGGTAGTCTGTTCAGCATAATAGATGTCAAGGACGCCGGTAAATACTCCGTCCATATGTTTCTCCTTTACTGTGGTTTATAGGAAAGGGACCGCGGTTCGCGGTCCCTTCGCGGGTTAAGAGCGGGTAGCCAGCGCGACATAAGGCGAACGCGCGGTGGATCCCTTGTAAGGCGTGATGGCGCTGCCCCAGTCGGGACGGCCGCCCAGGCGCCAGGAGAACTTGAACACGGATTCGTCATAGTCGAAGCGGATGTGCATGGAGACCTGACGGGTGATGCCCGCGGCCTTCTCGACGATCAGGTACTGGCTCATGTCGGCCAGGATAATGTCGCCCTTGGTGCCCAGCGCGGCGCACTGCTCGATCGGTATCACAGGCATGCCCAGCATCATGCCGTCGGCGTTGCCGTACTGGCCGGGCCACTGGTAGATGTTATTGCCGAAGGTGCCGCTGATCTCCTCGACCGCGCTGGATCCGTTGGAGGCGATAAAGCCGTTAGGCAGCGCGAGCTTGAACAGCGCCATCTCCACGTCCTGGTTGATGTACCACTTGGCGCCCTTCCTGCACTGGGCGATCAGGGCGTTCCTCATCTTCAGGATGTTGTCGATGTTAATGGTGGCAGCCGCCTGGCCGCTTTCCTTGGCCACGGTCACAAGCCCGCCGCCCGCCAGGATGCCCAGCGGCACGTTGGAAGAGCCGGCACCGTTTATGATCATGTCGTCCACCTTGAAGGCGAACTCCCTGGCCACCAGATCGTTGATCATGCTCTCGATGGCGGGCGCGTCCTCGAGCAGCTCCTCGGTCACGGGCACGTAGGCAGTCAGCTTCTCCACGTTGGTGGTGCGCTCGCCGATGGCGGCCTTCACCGCGGCGTACTGGGCGGCTTCAGCCTTCCAGTAGGCCAGGATGCCGCCGTGGCGGGAACCGGTGGAAGGATCCACGCGGGAAGTCTCGTTGATGTAGTTCTCGATCAGGCGGTTGGAGGTGATGGTCACCTTGCGCGCCTGAGGATAGAGCACGGACTCGGTCTTTACCAGGTCCCGCACGCCGTCGGCGTACTCCGGGGGCACCAGATAGCCGCCGTCAGCGCTCGTGGTCTCGTTCTGACCGGTGGCGGAGTCCTTAAAGGACACGAGACGCTCGTCGCGGTAGTTGCCGGGCATGGAAGAGTTCCGAACAGCCTGGGCGAACTCGCCGAAAGACTTAAAGCCGCTCTTCTGGGCGGGCGTTTTGGCCTGGGCGGGCTTGCCCTCGTTTTCCATGCGGGAAAGGTCCTGCTTCAACAGGGCCTCGCGGATCTGCAGGTCCTCGATCACGGCGCACTGCTTCTGCATGTCCTCCAGCTGGGTGGTCTTGTTGTTCGCCAGCTCGCCGCCTTTGATCACTGCGTTTTTGAGTTCATTCTGCACGTCCTGTAGGTGCTGCTTGAGCTCGATAATGGTTGCCATGTGTTTACTCCTTTCTATGGCTTTAGATACTTATCGCAAAGCGCGGCAAGCTTCTGCCTTAGCGCTGTTGCTTCAGGTGTTTCCCTCTCCGGTTCCGGTTCGGGCTTGGGCGCCAGCTTGTCGATCAGCGCCTTCGCCATTTTCGCCTGGTTGTACACGGGGATCTTCCCGCTGGACAAAGCGCTCACGCGCTCCATGGCCGCTTTTGCCCCGGCCTTTTCGGGCGCCGCGCTTTCGGGCTTGTCTATCAGGCCGTCGCAGAAGCCCAGCTCCATGGCTGTCATCGCGTTCATCCAGGTGCCCTCGTCTTCCATGAGCTTGGCGATGGTGTCACGGTCCAGCCCCGTCTTGAGCTCGTAGGCGCTTATCAGACCTTCCTTGATCTCGTCCAGCGTCCTTATGGCTTCCTTAAGGTCAGCTTTATTGCCCATGGCGCAGGTGAGAGGGTCGTGGATCATCATGTAAGCGGTGGGCGCCATGAGCACGGTCGTGCCCGCCATGGCGATCACGGAAGCCGCCGAAGCCGCCACCGCGTCGATCTTCACGGTCACGCTGCCTTCGCGTTCCAAAAGCATCGTGTAGATCTGGCTGGCCGCGAACACGTCCCCTCCCGGGGAGTTTATGTAAAGGACAAGGTCGCCCGGGTGCGCTTCCAGCTCGCGCCGGAACGCCTGAGGCGTGACCTCGTCGCCGAACCAGGTCTCATTGTCGATGGGCCCGTCGATCCTGAGCTCGTTTCCGTTTTCGGAATAGTTCCAGAATTTCATGGTTTACCTCCTTTCCGTGAAGATCTCCCGGAGTGCCGCATCGCGTACAGGCTTAACTCCGGGCGTCCCGCCGTTCTGCTCTTATCCGCAGCGGCGGCATGTACGCCGCGAGGACTGAATGATCGCGCAGGCGAGCTTGCCCGCCGGAGCGGTCATGTCCATATATATCGCATGGAGGCCGCCTGCCCCGCTAAAGCGTCTCCGTGAGCGGTAGTGAATGACAGCCCAGTGGGCTGTCAGAGCCGCGAACGCCACATGGTCGATGCAGATAGCCTTATTCGCCTTTTGTGCGCATGCACTTCAAGGCCATAAAGTCCCGCTTTTCCTGCAGCGGGTTGACCTGCACGATCTCGTAGACGTCGCCCAGGTAGCTTACCCGCCAGCTCGTGTTGACGTCCGCCAGGAAGCGGCACACGAAGGTGAGCGTGTTCTGGGCGCCCGCGGCGTAAGCCTGGTAAAAGTCCCTCGCGGAAACGCCGCTCACCTGGCACGCGACCGACTCATACACGGGCGCCCAGACGGGCCTTTTGAAGCCTTCCGTATCGACCGTGTTAGTCTTTTTGAGCAGGCTCATGTGCTCCCTTAAGTCTCCGGAACAGTACGCCATTTAATTCACCGTCCCGTTCACCACGTCGCTGAGCCTGGTCAGGTCTCTTGACGCCAGCAGCTCGTCGCCGCCTTCCACGGGCGGCAGGTTGTCCATGCGGCGCACCTCGTTTATCCTCATCCAGCCGCCGCGGATCGCTTTCTGGTGCTTTTCGGCCGTGGTGGCGGTGTCGGCCTTCTTCATGCCTGAGAGGTCGAAGCGGAAGTGGTAGCCTTTTCTTATCTCTTCCCATGTGAGCAGCTTAAGATCGAGCTCTTCCTGCCACTGTGTCACGATGGGCAGGATGGTCATGTCCAGGAACTCCTGCTGGCTCTGCTCGTTGCTGGAGTAGCTGCTCTGGGAATAGTCGCCCAGCATGTGCGGAGGTATGCCGTACACAGTCGCAACTCTGTTGCGAGTTATCCGCTCCGCGTCCAGCACGTTCGCGTCCACCGGGGACCTTGACAGGCTGGTCACCGTCATGCCGCCTTCAAGCACCATCACGCGCCCGCCGCTCTTTTTGTAGGTGTCGATAAAGCTGCTCACCAGCGCGTTCTTGCGCTCATCGCTGATCGCCTGGGATGGCAGCGTGAGCACCACGCCGCCGTTCACGCCCTCGAGCTGCGAGAGCGAGAACTCGCGGATCTTTTCAGTGTAGGAAAGCGTGCCCCTTAAAACGTCGATGGGCTTTATGCCCTTTTCACCGTTGGCGGACAGGTGCCTTAATACCAGCATCCTGGAAGAGTGCACCAGGCAGGGCAGCCCGTTGTCGAGGCTGAAGGAGTACCACATTTCCTTGGTCTCCTTTTCCCTCTGGGGCGTGACCTGGGCGGCGTCCAGCACGTCCAGGCTCAGGATCCTGCCGCTTGACGGGTCTGGAACTATCAGCGCGTAGGCGTTGCCCTCGGTGTTCCTGAACGCCTCCATGGTGGACTTAAAGAAGTACGGCGTCATGTAGGCGTTGGGCATGTAGCTTACGAGCTTTTCGCGGAAGTCGTCTTCCGCGATCTCGTAGTCCTTGTAAAGATGCAGAGGCAGCATGGCCACGGCGTTGGCGATCCTGCCCACGGCGGAGTACAGCGCCTCGCTGGTGGTCAGCGTCCAGTCGCCGCGCACGCGGTTTATCGGGCGCAGCGCGCCGTAGTCCGGACCGGACTTATCTTCCTTTTTTCGGTTGAAGAATTTCAGTGCCATATCGGCCTCCCGTTTTCAGGGTATAGAAAAAGCGTCCCTGGGACGCTTTTAATGATTAGTGGTCAGTGCTCAGAACTCACTCAGCTCGTCATTGATGGAGACCTGTTCAGCTTTGTTGCTTGCGGGCGTGAGCCTTAATTCGCCCAGCAGGCGGCGCTGCTGCTCGATGACTGAGCGCAGATGCGCCACGGACTCGTTGGGCTTGTAGTATTTCTGCCGGTAGTTGTTGACTTCCCGCCCGAGTCCGCGCGCTTGGATGTCCGCCTGCAAAAGTTCCTTAAGCTGCTCGTTGCGGCAGTAGTCCGCGATCAGCAGGAGGCAGGCGTCATCGCAGCCCCCGGGACGTTTTTCGCAGGCCAGAGCCAAGCGCTCGTACACGTCCCGCGCGTTCTCGCTGGTTATGAACTCATAATGCCGGTCCTTAAGACTCTGGTTCATCCGTCTCACCACCAACCGGCAGCGCGTATTCGGCGCCCTTGGCCAGCGCCTCGCCCACGGCCTTGTTGACCAGGCGTTTCACCTCGTCCCAGTCTTCCTTTACGCGGGTCTCATCCATCACGCTGACGGCTACCTGCATGTACTCTCCCGCGGTGAAGGTGCTCATCACGCACACCACGGGCATGTTCGGGTCGTCGTCCGTGAAGATGTTGATGTTGTAATTGACGGTCTCTTTCTCCTGTGCTGCCATGTTCTCATCCTCCTATAATTCATACACGGTTATGCCCGGATCCCCAGCAGCACTGCCGTTTTCCTGCATGAACACGGTGTGAGCGTCCAAAAACGCCATGAAGCCGTCTATCTTACGGTAGCGGTTGCGCTTCTGGGGCATCCAGTTGTTCTTATCGGTGTGCCGGCGCTCCGCGGAGATCCTCACGTTGTCGGTGTACCAGTTGAACATCGGGTCGTTGTTGTGCACTATCCCGCCGTCGATCAGGCGCTCCTTAATGTCCTTCATGGGGTCGTTGAGCGTCATAGGACCCTGCCGGACCACCACCATGCGGTGGCCGGGATGGTCCTTGTCGCCCTGCCCAAGCATACGGGAAAGCGTGGACGCGTTCGCGGGGTCGTAGCCTATCGCGAGCAGCTCATACTTTTCGGCCTGTTTGCGGAACCACTCGCACACGTCTTCCTGACGGATGTATTCACCGTCCACTATATCGAGGCTGCCGCGCATCGCCAGGCCGTAATAGTCGATCTTCTCGTTGTCCAGCTCGACTTTCCTGCGGGGCACCCATGAGTGCAGCATTACCGCTATCCTGCCGTCGTCCAGCGGGAACTCGAGCGCAGCCGCGGTGAAGTCCTCGCGGTCGGAGAGGTCGAAGCCCCCGTAACAGGGACGGCCCAGCAGCGCCTCTTCGGGTATCGTGTCCGTGTTGCGCTTAAGGATCTCCGGCGGACAGAACTGCATGTCGTCCGCGGCGACCATCACGTTAAGCTGCTTGGTGATAAAGTTGGCGCGTTCCGCCGGGATCAGCTTGCAGCGTTCCCACTCCTCTTTGAGCGTGTCGATGTCCAGCAGCACGCCCAGGGAGGGATTCGCCTTTATCCACTTGGACGCGTCTTCCACATTGTCTTCATCATCCAGCTCCGCTATAAAAGCAAACAGGCGGTCAGCCGTCGTCTGCCTTAATTTGCCGGGGATCAGCGCGTCGGAGAACAGCGCGTAGTAGTTAGCCAGCGGACCGTCAAGCACATAACCCATCGTGGTGATATACAACGCCAGCGGCTGTTTTCGTTTGACCGATTTCGACTTGATCACGTTTATAAGCTTGTACGTCTTAAACTCATGGATCTCGTCGAATACTGCCAGGTGCGGGTTCAGGCCGTCCAGCCGTTCGGAATCGGAAGAACGGGCCATTATCTTTCCACGCGTCAGGTCGTAGTGAATGCCGTCCCTGAGCGTCCGGAAATGTCCCGCCAGCAAGGGGCTGTTCATGATCTGAGCTTCGGAGGTATCGAATACTATCTTTGCCTGATCTTTGCTGTTCGCCATCAGGTATATATCCGCGCCCTTTTCACCGTCCTTGCTTACGGCGTATGTGGCATTGCCCGCCACCATGGTGCTCTTCCCGTTGCCGGTGCCCACGACTATGAGCCCTTCGCGGAAGCGCCGCAGGGCCGTTTGTTTGCTCGTCCAGCCGTACAGGTTGCACTCCACGAAGCACTGCCAGGGCATAAGCTCCATGCGGTCGTAATTACCCTTGGTAGGAGCCAGGAATTTTTCTATGAAGCGCACGGGGCGGGCGGCCTTGTCCGGGTCGAACTTCCAGGGGTAAGACTCGCTTTTCGAGGCCTCCAGGTCCCTCAGGTAACGTTCGCATGCCTGCTTCACCTTCCTGCACGCGACGATCGCGCCGGACATTACGTCCCGCGCGTACTGATCGCAGCGTTCTACAGGAGAGGGAAGGATTTTGCGTGCCTCCTTTTTGTTCTGTTTTTATCCGCAGCGGCGACATGTGCGCCGCGAGGACTGAATATCAGCGGAGGGCAGCATGCCGCACGGAGCTGATATTCTTTCCTTGCGCCTGACGCGCCCGGAAACCCCGCAGGGTTTCAGCGGCAGGCGTTCCCTAAGCTGACAAAAATGCATCGCAGAGGCATTTTTGTCAAACGTCAGTGTCTATGTACCAGGTGTACATGGGAAGGTGCCAGTAGCCGGTGTCTTCCTCGTGGATCAGCGCGGCGCAGTAGCGGGGACGGATCCCCGCCTGCCTCAGCTTCACGCGGGCCGCACGCATTATCGCGCGCACAGCCTCGGGGTGGATGGACACGAAGTGCACCTGCACCAGGTGGCGGGTCCGGTGGTCCTCGTTCGAGGCAGACTGGATGTAGTCCTCTTCCGCCTGGTTGAAGAGGATATAAGTATCAGGCGGCTGAGCGCTGTCCGGATCATCGGGCACGGATGTCTGCCACACGGGCACTTCATCCTCGCCGTAGATCAGGCCGCTCAGGGCCTCAAAATACACTTCGGCAAAATTCATACTTTGATAACCCTCATAGGCGGACGCGGCGTGTCTTCCCGGGCGCGGCGCTCCGGATGCTTTTCCTCGTGGTGCTTATAGCACAGGCTCACCAGGTTGCTTTCCGTGAGCGCCAGCTCCGGCGCGTCCTTCAGCGGGATCACGTGGTGCACCATCTGCGCGCGGCGGGGCTTCCTTATCAGCCCCAGCTCGTACAGCCTCAGGCACTCCACGCACATCCCCCGGTCCCGCAGCACCACCTGTTCACGCAGGCGCTGCCATGCGGCCGAAGAGTAGAACGGATCCGTGCCTTCGCGCCTGTCACCACTCATCGGTCAGGCCGCTGTCGTCGCCGTCCCAGAATGAATCCAGCAGGGCGCGGTTCGGTTTTTTGCCGGTAGAGGCACGGGTGCAGCTCATTTCATCGGGGCGCGCGATCTCGCTGTCATCGATCTCACACACGCCATTCTTATTATGCACGCACTGGGCGCACTTGATCATGGGCTTTTGCATCCCTCTCTCGCCTCCTTTGGCAAGCGTACCATATCACACAGATCGCGTTCACATCAATATCACAAGAGGTTCACATGAGTGTCACATGCGCATGCACAAGTATCACATCTTATTCACAGCATGTTCACATGTGGATGAACTGTCCACAAGTCAGTCGAAGGGCAGCTCCTCGTCTTCCTCTTCCGTCATCTGGGCGGACGCTTCGGGGGCAGGCTCCTTTTTGCCGCCCGCGAAGTCCCAGCCCTCAAGGACCAGGTCTATGCTGCCCCGCGCGCTGCCGTCGGTCTTATCTGTCCAGGTGTGCACGTCGCCCTTGCCCCAGCAGATCACGCCCTGCCCCTTTTTGAGCGCGTTCAGGCACACGGTACCCAGCGTTCCGTAAGCGGACACGCGCACGTAGTGCGTCTTTTCCGGGAGGTTCGGCCCCTGGTACTGGTTCACCGCCACGGAAAAGTTGGTGACCGGCTTGCCGTTTTTAGTCTCGCCCGCTTCCGGATCCCTGACCAGGTTGCCGTGGATCAATACCCTCAGCATCCCCATATCAATCTCCCTCCATTTCTCTGAGCCATTCGTCATACTGGGCGCACAGGTCGCCCGGCTGCACATTCGTCTCGCGCAGGAACGCGTCCACCTTGCTTTTCACGTTCGCCGCGTACCGCTCGGAGTAGCCTTCCGTCTTCGCCACTGCCTTGACCGTCCAGTCCCGGCAGTAGTAACAGTAAAGCACGCTGCGCTCGAAGCCGGTCAGCCTTTCGCAGAGCTGGGCGCAGTAGCGCGTCTCTTCCTGCCACACGAGCTTCAGGAACTTCTGCCGGGTCAGGATCCTGTCCGCCTTGGCCGCGTACGCGGCCATCTTGTCGGTCTGCGCGCCGGGCGGGCCTTTCTCGCCGTAAGTGGCCGTGATGTTCGTCACGGCGCTCCTGCGGATCTCCAAAAGCTGATTCAGATCCTTTTCCTGAGCATAGCGGCTCTTAAGGCGCTGCATTATGTCGTAAGCGGTCAGCGGTGTCATGTGTCGCTCCTATACCTTGTGTATCAGCCGGATCCTGTCCGTGTCTTCCCAGCTCTCTATGAACTCCCGGGCGGTGTAGTAGTCTTCCCTGAGCGTTTCCTTCACCAGGCCGCCGAAGCGCGCTTTGTACGCGTCCCGCAGCAGCCGGTTTATCCTCTGGTCCCTGAGCGGCAGGTTGTACTTCACCGCCAGGTCGCGGCAGCGCGCGCGGATCCTCACGTTCAGATCCTGCACTTCATAGTCCGCCAGCTTAAGTCCCGCCATTAACATGTACCTCCTTTACTTTTTAGAATATATGATAGCGTCACCGTTATCCAGCCACATCACTATTCCGTTGATAATGCCAACATGGCCATCCGGATAAGCAATTGCTATATCCTCGATGTACATATCCGAAGCCGGGCGCCAGTCCGTAACGCGGGCCATGAGTTCCGCCGGAAGCGCTTCCCGGATATAACCGTACAGTTCTCCGTTAGTCACAGCAACGATCCGCCTCCTTTTTGCTGATTGTGAAGCGCTGTTTTAATTCATGCAGCGCCTGGGCCTGTTCCTGGATAAGCCTGAGCGCTTCCTGCTTAAGGATCGTTTCACAGCGCAGCCCGTCGCTGTCATCCTGGTACGGGCAATCGTCCGGGCAGAACACTTCCCTGTCCGACGCTATGCAGCAAACCAGCCCCTCGGCTACCTTGCCGCAGTCCGGCTCATTCATATGTCAAGTCCCCTCCGTCCATTATCGCCCCGCAGTTCGCCTTCTTCATCCGGTATCTTAATCACCGCTCCGTCCTTAATTCCAGGCGTACCGGTTAACGTGTTTGAGCATAGCCATTCCTTCCCCTGAGTGTATACAATAACGGTGCTTATCACCTTGCACCCATCCGGCACTTCAAGCGTTATTTTCATCTCTTTCCTCCTTCGGCGGCCTGGGCAGGCGCATCCAGTGAGTGACCTCCCCGCCGGTATACAACTGGTTTCTCCAGTTTGGTTCCCCATCTTCCCATTTCCCATCGTAATAGTCTATATCTACCCAACGTTGATCTCCCCACGCTATCACGATAAGGCATCTATCCCCTTCCCGAGGCATTTTTTTCTCAGCGCTTATCCACTTACTCATCAAAAATACTCATCTCCATTCTCCATGAGAACACCGCAGCTCGGGCAGTATTTATAGTGCCCATGCGTCATATCATCCTCTTCAGGACACCACTTACAATTTGATCAAAACGGGTACCCTGTCAGCGAAGGTACCCACCGCCCATGCTTCACGGCTTCGGCTTCGATGGTGGGGGCTTTTACAACCCTTACGACATCTAAGCAAGGTAAGGGACAAGCACAGTCGTTTCTCTTCCTTCCGCATTCCTCTTGGCAAATCGCGTCAATCAGCGCGTCAGCGTCTATCAGTCTCATTTATCAGCCTTCACCGTGCTCGGGCTTCTTCGCATCCATAAAGTTCTTCAGGCCTTCCAGAAACCGTTCCTTCATTTCAAACTCCTTGTCGATCGTTTTCGCGTCATACAGGGCCTTGGCTAAGGTCGCGGCCTGCAGCGTTCCAGAACCAGAGCTCAGCAGATCGGCCAGACGCATAACGCTCATGCCATGAATAAAGCCGCAACCTTCCCTTTCGCCCTGTTCGCAGATGAGCGCGAAGCCCTCGCACTCAATCCCATCCGTTAGCCTCTCGTCCAACTTTTCTCTGATCTCCTCAGAGACCCCTTCCAGCGCTTCCACCTTAATGCGATACCTCATTGTGACATCCTCCTTATTTTCTTGCCCTGTCGGGCAATATTATTGTCTTTCCCTCCTGAAACTCTCCGCCGCCGGGCAGGTGGTTATCATCTCCGTACATTGTTTCACTCATCCCACTTCACCGCCTCCCTCTGTTCGTCTGTCGGGCGTGCTGTCCAGCAACGGGCGATTGAGCCATATTCTTTTTCCGTAGCCAATTTCATTTCAGGCTGGGATTTTCCGCATATCAACGGAGAAAACCAATATCCATTCCGTGTCTTAACCCACGGTGCAAGACCGTCTTCTGTGGTTACGCCTTTGACCTCAAGATAAAGGACTTCATAGTTGTCGATTTCATTAAAACGGATAACCCCTGGCTGCTGCTCGCGTATTAGAGTGAGGGCATCCTTGAGCAATTGGGTCATGCAAGTTGCACCCTCAATGCTTGTGTATGGGCAGAATAAACAGGTTTTATGTTCACCGATGTGTGCTTCCAGCCCCTTCACTACTTTCTCAAAATCAGTCATCGTCTGCCTCCATACTCATCTGCCCTTTTAATACCGTCCTATGCCGTGTCGGCTTCTCGGTAGTGAAGCTCTTGCAGGTTTTCCCGCCGTAGCCCTTGAAATCCATCAGGTCTGAATACGGGAAACGGCTTTCGTCAAATCGCGCATCCTCGCAAGCGTTCCAAATCCTGCAATATCCCCGTCTATAACGTGTGCACCGCCAACATTGGGTTTCGAGGAACAACTCATACTCTGTGCCGTTGCTGAACATAGTCTTGCACTCAATCAGTTCCGCTGGCATCGTCTGCCTCCTTCGGCTTGTTCTTTGCCTCCTTCCCAGTGCGGGCAGTTGAGCCTGACGCTGCTCATGTAGCACGGGCGCATATCGCAGGTCTCCCGCTGCCTGCAGTCGTTGCAGCTGTGCAGCTTTGAGATCTCTTTTGCCAGCGCCCGCAGCTGCTTAAGCTCCCGTTCCTGTGCCATGATGTAGTTAAGCGCATCATGGCACAGATCCTGAATGCACAGCTTTCCGGGCTCCGTCTCTTCGCCGTAGGCGTAGGGGCACTCCGTGCCGCAGAAGTCGCTCTGGCTGCAGCGTTCCAGCCCTTCGATTATCCGGTTATGCTTTTCCATCTTCTTCCTCCAGTTCCGCCAGGTCGTCCATGCCGTCCCAGCCCTCAGTATTCTCAAAGCCGTATGTTTGGTAGATGCACTCTTCCGTCTCTCCCACGGTCGCCGGGGCGTTCCACTGCAGGCACTCGTGGAATAGCTTCCTCAGCTTGCACTTCCGCGCGTCCTTGCCCTTCTTATCGCACAGGTCGCAGTATCTCCCGGCGTAGGCGGAGAGCTCCTTCAGCGTGTTCCTTGGGATCACGGCGTAGTCGCTGTCATCGTTGTGGTACTTCGCCGCGCCTTCCACTCTGATGTACAAAAAGTAGTGCTCCATTTCCCGCCGGATGATCTCCAGCTTCTGGCGCGGAATAGTGAGCAGCAGCTTGTCCATGAGCGACTTGATCACCGTCTCCACCATGCGCGCGTCCCGCCAGCCATTTGGCACCGATTCCTTGAGCCGGTCCTTTAAGTCGCCCACCAGGTAGCTGGTGGCGATACAGGTGGCCATTATGAGCCGGAATGCCTCATACTCCCGCCTGGACAGGGGCTTGTTATGCGCGATCAGGTGCTCCTGAAGCTCCGGTGAGATCTTCGGATGAGGTACATGCTTCACGCTTTCGCCCCCTTCCGCCTCGACGCGTACCTGCACATTATCATGCGGCAGCCGAAGCAGTTCTTATGCGTCTCCAGCGGGCTCATGGGCTCCCCGCAGCGCTCGCACTCGTGCCTTGCGCCGCGGCGCCTGCGGATCTCCCGCTCCCTCTCCCGGGTCTGCTCCACGCACTCGGCGCAGAGCTTCACGCCTTCCTTCGGGCGGCTCTTGCCGCACACCGGGCACAGGCCTGCGCTGACTAAACGGTGGTAGCGGCTCTTGTAGTATTCCCGCTTCTTTTCCGGGGTCTTGTACTCATAGTCCGGCTTCATCCTGTTTCCTCCTTAAGCGCATGAGGCGCGGCGTGTCTTCCCACATTCTTACGAAGTCTTCACACAGTCCCGCGTCCATCCGGCACAGCTCCTTCACCTGGCAGCCGTAGCGCTTCCTTATGTCCGCGCGGATCATCGCGCGGATCTTCGCCGCGCCGGTGTTCATGCAGCCATAGCAGCGTGTCAGCCCGTAATCATCGGCGAGTTGGTCGGCCTGCGTTCTGATCAGTCCGTTGATAGCGGCGGTCTGTTCGGGCGTCACCTTTTCCAAGCGTTTTATCTGGGCTTCGAGCCGGTCGATCTTCTCGCACGTGGCCTTTATCATGCCCGCCATACTGAGCATGGTGTCTCCCATGCGCTGCACTGCCGCGATCATGGCGTCCGCGTGGGGCTCCAGCTTGTCCCGGTCAAAATTCACGGCAGGCAGGTTCATGCTTCCACCGTCCCTTCCACGGTGCTCAGCGCGCTGCGCGCGGCCTTGGCCCAGCCTTCCACCAGCTCGAGGCCCTGACGCCACGCTTCACGCTCACGCGCCGAAGCCCGCGCCAGCTCCGCGCCCATGTGGGGCATGAGGCCCGCGGTCAGTATGAACTGGCGGGCGGCGTTTAAGAACTCCGAGCTCGTGAGGCCGGGCCTGCCGTCGTCCCTGTCAGCGCTGCGCTGCCTGAGCTCCAAAAGCTCCTGCTGCGCCTTCTGCCGCTTTTCAGCCTGCACCTTCGCGAGCGTCTTCGCGTCCTCAAGCTGGAGCCTTAAGCGGTCGATCTCCTTTTGCGCTTCGGCTGAGATCCCGCCGGTACTGGAACGCACCGCGCGGTCCAGCTTCACTTCCAGCTCACGCACGCGCTGGTCGCTGTGTTCGGCGTATCCCTTCGCTATGCGCGTCTCCGCCTGGGCCTGCTCCACTTCGCCCTTGAGGCGGCGGATCTCCGCCTTGAGCGTCCGGGTGTCGATGTCCTGCTCGACCGTCTTGCGCGCGAGGGGTTCCCGCTGCTCTTCCGGCAGCGCCAGGATCATCCGCATCTTGCCCACTTCGAGCCTTGACAGGTAGCTGCCTTCCGGTACTTCCCGCGCGATCTGCATCCAGCGCTGGGCCTGCCTCTCGTTCATGCCGGTGGTCTTCGTCACCCAGGCTTCCCACTGCCCATGAGGCACGAGCTTCTGTTCCTTCGCGGCGAGCAGGCAGCGGCCCACTTCCACGATCTT
>JAIKWZ010000025.1 GCA_024684375.1 Clostridiales bacterium | reverse complement strand
GCGCCTGAAGCACACGATCGCATGTACGGTAGGCTAATGCCTCTCTGCCTTCAGTTGGGTATTCTTTCAATTCCATATCCAACGTCAGCGAGGGATAATCATTAAACAGTTCCAGGAACTCGATCAGCGTTGGAATCCTGCCAGCACCTTTTACTTTCAGCTTTTCCAATTCTGATAGTGTGTATTCGATCACCTTTCCGCAGCCGTCTGTTACGCGCTCCAGCGTCTCGTCATGGATAAGCACCAGCTCTCCGTCTTTTGTCAGCCGTACATCCGTTTCAATTTGATCCACGCCCAGATCTGCAGCTGCGCGGAAGGCTTCCATCGTGTTCTCCGTATATTTATCACTCCAACCTCTGTGGGCAGCCACAAAGACATTATCTGTGCTCTGCGTCCAATAATTCATTATGATAGGCCTCCGTTATTTCATCCTGCAGATAATATTATCATTGGCTTTCTCAACCGTCAATCCTGACTTTCCTGATGACCTCCCGCTTTAGCGCTGCCTGATAGGGGAATGTGTTGACCTCCAATGCCCCTTCTGTATCCATGCAGTCAAACTGTTCACATCGAAGAAATCATTGGAAAAACCATGGTAAAGCCGGTTCGCAGCACATCATAACCCGGATACCTATGCAGTCATTCTGTTTACAGCGAAAATGTCTCTCTGTTCACATCAACCAAGCCCTGTATTGGAAAAATGCCATAAAATGCCAAAATCTATGTGAAGAACAATGTAAACAATAATGTGAAGAACTTCACAAAACTGAATCCCCTTGCAGTCACTCTGTTTACACTGAAGACGTCACTCTGTTTACACCGAAAACGGCATGGTGTTTACATCGAAACCACCGTCCTGTTCACATCAACTGACGGTTGCTTATGACACAATGACTGGCAACTGAGCTATGCGAAATTCGTAGGGCTTTGTTGGTGGAGCATACTGTTTACATCGTAAAACAGGGGGGTGTTCTGAACACCCATATAGTGGCCAAAAGTGCCCAAAAACAAAGAAAATCCTTGAAAATCAAGGATTTTTATATCAATTTGATGGGGTTTTGCTATAACTGCTTTAGAGGCTATCTTGCGGTTGCATATAACAGTGTGAACGACCAATAAAGCATCTCGAAGGAGGGGATTCTTTAACCTGTACCAGATCGTTCTACCAACTGAGCCATGCGACCTCATGCATTCCGCAAACTCTACCAGGTTGTACTACCAACTGAGCCATGCGACCTTAGTGCTCAAATAATATATAAAAATGTGGCCCGAAAGTCAATGAGTGCGAAAAAGATTTACAGAGAAACAACAAAATGCCTGACAGTGGTACCTTAAGAGCCATTTATCCGGCGGAGCTCATAGAGTAAGAGAATGGCCTGACGCGGTAGAGTGGTATTGCTGTTCCATAAGATCACGGTTCAGTCTGCTCTCGTGAACTTGCTCCCGTCAGGAAGCATTTCGGGAGAAAGCTTCGGAGGTATTTTTCGCAACGCTTTATCTCAGCGGCTAAGCGATATACAAAAACTTGTGATTCCAATCAAAAATCGCTTGACAAGTAAGCAGAGTAAGAGTAAAATACAAAAAGTCGCGACGACATAGGGGCATGGTGTAATGGTAACACGTGGGTCTCCAAAACCTTTGTTGAGGGTTCGAATCCTTCTGCCCCTGGTTTTAAAAACGCCCGAAAGGTAATACCTTTCGGGCGTTTGCTTTGCAATAGAACTGAGCAGAGAGCGCTTGTCTGCAGTGACAAGCGCCTTTCGCGCGCTTGTAAAGGGACTACAGGTCGAAAATGCCGCCCTCAAGAGCGCTTCTCGCCGCAAGGATATACTTGCTGGTGTCCAGGGGATCGACTTTACGGCGCGTGGCGGTATGCCCAAGCTCAAGGGGACATTCCCTGTAGGAATGCAAAGAAACGCTCATGCCGCCCCTGCCGCCGGTGGTCATGGCGAGCCGGGCAGGGTAATCGAGGCTTTCGCTGACGGGTACGAGGGCGGTCATCGCGGAGCCGTCTTCGTAGGCTTCCACATGCAGCACTTCGCCGCGCATGGCGTTCACGTCGCTGATTATCCTGCCCGTATGCTCCGATGGGACGCGCAGACGCATTTCAAGTATGGGCTCAAGCAGCACGCTGCCCGCGGCGCGCAGCCCGTCCTGTATCGCCCAGGGCGTTGCCACGATAAAGTCCAGGGGATGGGTGTGGAACTGATGGTGGCTGCCGCCCACGAGGGTTATGTCTATATCCGTGACCTGCCACCCAAGCCGCCCCTGTGACAGAGCCAGCGGGATCGCCTGCTCGACCTGGTGCTGGTAGCGCGGGAGTATCTCCCTTCCGGGGACGATGGAATGAAACGACACGCCGCTGCCCCTGCGGGAAGGGCGGAGTTCGAACTTCAGTATCGCCCAGCAGGGCTTTGGCATGGTGTAAGCGCAAAAGCCGACGGCTTCTCGGGCAATCGTCTCCCTGTAAATGACGGTTGGATCCGTAAACTTCGCAGTCAATCCAAAACGCGATTTCAGTGTTTCTTCGAGGATCTCGAGCTGGATCGCGCCCATCGCGTCTATGTTCAGCTCACCCGTAGCGCTGACAAAGCGCGCGGAGAGCAAGGGGTCTTCATCCGCAAGTGCGCGGCAGGCCGCCGCGAGCGAAGTCTGCTTTGAAGGGTCATCAGATACGACCTTCACGGTGGTCAGCGGAGTGCGCAGGCTTCCAGGCCGGACTTTGCGAGGAAGGTCTTCGGACGCGCCGAGTATGTGACCAACTATCATATCTGAAACACCGTATATCACACCTATTTCTCCGGCGCGCAGAATGCCTGTGTCAGACCCATCTACAGCTCTTATCTGAGTGATCTTGCTCTGCACGGGGACAGCTTCTCCGGTGACAGGGTCCGTGCGTCCAGGCAGGGTGATCTGGTCGCGGCTAAACAGCCTTCCGCCGAACATCCTTACCCACATGCCCTTTCCAAGCAGCCTGTCCTGTTCGGAAGCGAACGCCACGCCTGACAGCACGGTCATGGACACATCGGGTGGAGGCAGAAAATCAATTATTCCGTCAAGCACGTCAAGGATGCCGTTCCCCTTCAGAGCCGAGCCCTCGAGAATAGGGAAGACCTCACCTGCTTGAGCATACTTTGAAAGAGCGGAGCTGATCTCGGCGCGGTCGGGAGTCTGTCCGTCCAAATACGCTTCCATCATCCTGTCGTCGCACTCGCACAGTGTTTCCAGCAACATGGTTTGGTCGCTTAACAGCACAGCTTTCCCCGAAAGCCTTCGCCGGATCTGGGCAGCGGTTTTTCGGGCGTCAGCAGTGTCCCTGTCCACCTTGTTTATGAAAAAGAAAACAGGCAGACCCTGTTCCCTCAGCGTTTCGAACAGCAGCTCAGTCTGTGGCTGCACGCCTTCGACACCGCATACTACGATGATCGCTCCGTCCAGCGCCCAGACAGAACGTTCTATTTCCGCGGAAAAATCCGTATGTCCGGGCGTGTCGATCAGATTGATGGTCTCGCCGCGCCATGAGAGCCGGACACAGCTTGCCTTGACTGAGATGCCGCGCCGCTGCTCAACGGGCAGGCTGTCGGTGTGCGCGGTGCCGCAGTCTACGCTGCCAGCCTTGCGTATGGCGCCTCCAAGCAGCAATAGCTGTTCGGAGAGTGTGGTTTTTCCGGCGTCAACGTGGGCGAAGATGCCTATATTTCGCATTGCAAAGCGTCACCTTTTTCTGGATGTTCAGGCAAAATTATAACAGATAGCGCCCAATGTTGACAATAAGCAGTGTCAGACTCGAGCACAAAAAAGCCGGATACTGCTTTTTTGCGCGTTTTGCTATTGCCGCGGCGGGGAACGGAGGATATAATTAAGCTGTATCAGGCGCGGCGCGACCGCTGAATTAGGACGACAAACAAAAAAGAAGGGACGGCACGCGGGAGAAAATGAATAAAGTAGGACGGCTCGTTAAAACGATATCAACATCGCCAGAATACCCCAGAAACGGGGAAGGCAGCTTTATAAGGCTGAATGACGGCGGCGTGATGCTGGCTTATTCCCGCTTTCAGGGAGAAGGCCTGGACCACGACTATTCCCGTATCGTGGCGATTGTATCATATACGAAGGAGAGACCTGGAGCGGAGAAAGGGAACTCTTTTTAGACGATCTTGACTGCAAAAACAACATGGCATGCGCCTTTGTGAGGCTGCCTGACGGCGGGATAGGGGCGTGCTATCTGCGCAAAAACTCCGAACCGGACGGTACCATCTCCTGCATGCCCGTTTTCAGATACTCGTCTGACGAGGGGAACACATGGAGCGGCATAATATACTGCACCGACGAAGTCGGCTATTACTGCGGCACGAACGCGGCAACGATAGTGACAAAGGCGGGCAGACTCATCACGCCTGTTTCATTTGCGGGCAACTCGGTGCATAAATATGACCTTGATCCCGGCAAGGTAAGGTTTTTCTGCTCCGATGATTGCGGGCGCAGCTGGCATGAGGACATGAGCCCCATCCTGCCGCCTTACGGCGACGGCGCGGGCCTGCAGGAACCGGGTCTGCTGGAGCTTGCCGACGGTACGCTCTGGTGCCATATGCGCACGATATACGGTTATCAGTATCAGTCTTTTTCAGCGGACGGCGGCAGGACATGGACTGCGCCAGAGCCCAATTTCCTGTTCCCGTCACCGGATTCACCGATGCGTGTATCTTGTTTGGGTGACAAGGTCATCGCGGTATTCAATCCTGTTGGCAATTCGCTCTGCTCCGCTTATCAGACGCCCTGGGGCGCGCCGCCCAGAACGCCGATAATGCTTGCCGTATCCGATGACGGCGGGCAGTCATTCGCGAAACCGGCGAAGGAGTTTTCCTGGAACGCGTTCAGATCGCACAAGAAAAACTGTTTCCTGATAGAGGACGACCCATCGGACAGCTACTGCTATCCCGCGATGATCAGGGTGAACGGAGGATTTCTGGTAACATATTACTGCGACGCCGGCTCCAACAGGGTGCTCAACTGTTCGCATATAGTAAAGATCACGGACGAAGAACTCGTGAGGCGCTGAGCGCCGGACAGGAACCCGCCAGAAAGAGGAACGAGAATGAGCAAAGTATGGACACGCGAGAGAGCCTGGGACTGGCAGGATAAAGCCGGCTGGCTCAGGGGATGCAACTTTATTGGCAGCGACTGCTGCAGCCGCATCGACATGTGGCAAAGCTTCAATAACGCGCAGCATTTGCTCACGGCGGAAAAAGAGCTTAAGCTGTGCCGTGACATTGGGTTTAATTCCGTGAGGCTGATAGTTGAGTTCGACGTATGGCTTCAGGAGCGCGAAAGCTTTGGCTCGATCCTGGAAAACTATATAGAACTGTGCGCGCGCTATGGACAAAAGGTCATGCTGGTGCTGGCGAATGAGGCTCAGCTGTGCAGGGGCGAAAAATACGTGCCCAAGCCGTTGGGAGAGCAGCGTTACGCGCTTGGATACCATCAGGGGCGTTTTCCTCTCAGCGCCGCAGAAAAGGCGCTCACGCCATACCATGAACTGGAGCGTCTGGAGACCCGCGCCAGGTACCTTGAGATGGTGGGGGAGATAGTGAGCAGATACCGGGCAGATGAACGCGTGGTATGCTGGAACGTGTATAACGAGCCCGGCATAAGCATAGGCACTGAGAGGTGCCTGCCGCTCATACAGCTCATGTTCGACACTGTCAGGGAACTTGACCCGGTCCAGCCGTTATGTTCCGACGTATGGTATTGGAAGGACTACGACAACTTAAGACCAAACGACGCGCTGAGCGCCCGTCTGAGCGACGTGATCTCCTGGCATTCGTATCAGCCCTTTGAAAAATTCGTGCCGGGATATGAACAGCTCAAGCGCCTTAACAAACCGATACTGCTTACCGAATGGCTGCACAGGATAAACCATCAAAACGTGCGGGAAATGTATCCGCTACTGTACCTTGAAAGGATAAACTGCTGGTGCTGGGGGTTTGTTGCGGGCAAAACGCAGACATACGAACCCTGGGATTCCTTATGGCAACAGTATGACGAAGCAGATGGGGATGTGGACTACGACTTCAGGTTATGGCAGCACGACCTGTTCAGGCCGAACCTGCGCCCGTATGATCCGGCAGAGCTCAAAACTATAGAACGATTTAACGGTTTATACGCGAGGGATCGTGAGGCCGGAACCTGAAGAGCGGTCGCTGCGTGACGGAAGTTGACAAAACGCCGCGGAATAGTATAATATATAATTGGATAAGTTCTTGTCAGATCCGCCTTCGTTCAGTCAAGAGTGTTTGATGCTGGTGCGGGTCGCGCGACAGGGTTTTGCTGCTGAACGGCGCTTATCTGTGAGTGATGGGCGCTTTTCTGTTTTATTATACCGAAAAACTTCCGACGGCGCATCGTGCGCGTCGGTTTGCAGAAAGGATCGGACTATGAGCAGAGTTTATAATTTTTCGGCGGGGCCGGCGGTACTTCCCGAAGAGGTGCTGGATATTTGCGCGGGGGAACTTAAAGAGTACGGCTCATCGGGCATGTCCGTGATGGAAATGAGTCACAGGTCCAAGGATTTTGAACAGATCATTGAGACTGCGGAAGCGGATCTGCGCGAGCTTATGAACATCCCCGACAACTACAAAGTGCTGTTTTTGCAGGGCGGCGGCCACACGCAGTTCGCCATGGTGCCAATGAATCTTATGCGCAACCGGGTGGCTGACTACATTATCACGGGCCAGTGGGCGAAGAAAGCCGCCAAAGAGGCGGAAATGTACGGGAAAGTGAACGTTGTCGCTTCTTCGGCCGACCGGAATTTCACATATATCCCCGACCTTAGCGACTTAAATATTTCTCCGGATGCGGATTATGTGTATATCTGCCAGAACAATACTATATACGGCACTACCATTAAAAGCCTGCCGAATACGAAGGGCAAGGACCTGGTCTCCGACATTTCGTCGATGTTCCTCTCCGAACCCATGGACGTGAGCAAATACGGCATTTTGTGGGGCGGCGCCCAGAAAAACGTGGGCCCTGCCGGAGTTACCATCGTGATAATCAGGGAAGACCTTATCAGGGAAGACGTGCTGCCCTTTACGCCTTCAATGCTCCGGTACAAGATCCATGCGGACAACAAAAGCCTATACAATACTCCGCCCTGCTACAATATTTATGTGTGCGGGCTCGTATTCAAGTGGCTTAAGGCCATGGGCGGACTTGAGAAAATGAAGAAACGCAACGAAGAAAAGGCAAAGCTGCTGTACGATTTTCTGGACAGTTCCAGCCTGTTTAAGGGCACAGTGGAGAAAAAGGACCGTTCGCTTATGAACGTGCCTTTCGTGACGGGAGACGAAGAACTGGACAAGAGATTTGTCGCCGGGGCTGCCAGTGAAGGCCTTAAGAACCTGAAGGGGCACAGGACTGTGGGAGGCATGAGAGCCTCGCTCTACAACGCTATGCCGATCGAGGGCGTCAGGAAGCTGGTCGCGTTCATGGGCGAATTCGAAAAGGAGACCTTAAAGTGATGAAAGACCGGAAGATATACTGCTTAAACAAGATAGCCAAGCTGGGCACGGACCGTTTCAGGGCCGGCTACCAGTTGACGGACTGCATGGATGAGGCCGCGGGAGTACTGGTCAGATCCGCCGACATGAAGAGTATGGCTCTGCCTTCGGGACTAAGGGCGATAGCCAGGGCCGGCGCGGGGGTAAACAACATCCCCATCGACAGGTGCTCCGAGGCAGGCATAGTGGTGTTCAACACTCCCGGAGCCAACGCCAATTCAGTTAAAGAGCTGGTGCTGTGCGGCATGCTGCTGTCCGCCAGAGACGTGGTCGGGGGGATAAGCTGGGTAAAGCAGCACAGCCAGTCCGACAGCATCGCCGCGGACGCGGAAAGCGCGAAAAAGCAGTTTTCAGGCCATGAAATAAAGGGCAAGACGCTGGGCATTATCGGCCTTGGCGCAATAGGCGGTATAGTCGCCAACGCCGCCGTGGCGCTGGGGATGACGGTTTACGGCTTTGATCCGTTCATGTCCGTGCAGGCGGCATGGAACCTGAGCCCCATGGTGCATCACGCCGAATCCGCGGCAGAAGTGTATGCAGTGAGCGATTACATTACGATCCATGTCCCGGCGACTGACGGCACCAAAGGCATGATTAACCGCGAAACGATAGACAAGTTCAAGCGCGGCGCGGTGGTGCTGAACTTCGCAAGGGATGTGCTGGTGGATGAGCGGGCGATGGAGGAAGCGCTCACTGAAGGACAGGTCAGCCGCTACGTGACGGATTTCCCGAATACGCTTAGCGCGAAGATGGAAAAGGCGATAGTGATCCCACATCTTGGCGCGTCCACTGAGGAAGCGGAGGACAACTGCGCGATCATGGCCGCGGAGCAGATGCAGGATTACCTGGACAACGGAAACATACTCCATTCAGTGAACTACCCTGAGCTCAATATGGGCAGGTGCGAAACGGCCGCAAGAGTGGCGATACTTCACAGGAACATCCCCAATATGCTCAGCCAGATAACATCTTTCTTCGGCGCGCACGGCCTCAACATTGAAAACCTCGCAAACAAGAGCAGGGGAGACTACGCCTATACTCTGCTGGATCTGAATAAACCCATGCCGCATGACACGGTCGAAAGGCTCAGGGAGATCGATGGGGTACTGCGCATAAGGAAGGTCGTTGAAAACAGCATTTGATATGCGCGGAAACTGTTTTAGTGATCGAAAAATATTAAAACCTGCAGCATATCTTTGGAAGCTCCGGCTTCAAAAGATATGCTTGCTTTTGTGCGCTGTCATTTGGGCGGCTGCTGCGTTTTCCGCGAGCGGAAAGGCTGAAAAAACGCAGTTTTCCGGTCAGGAGCGGGCAAGGGCTGACTATAGCGACGTATCAAACTGGGCATACTTTGCTTTGGACGCTGAAAAGCCGGTCGATGTGTTCATGCTGTGTCCTACCGTGGATGTTAGGAACGAATTCAACATGGCCCTTGATGACGAAAAGACCAAGGCGAGCTTTGTGGGCGCGCTGAACATGGAGAAGGGCATATATGAGGACAGCGTGCGTTTGTTCGCGCCATTCTACAGGCAGGCGGCCATGAAGGTGTACGGACTTGACGTCGATGAGCGGGAAAAGCATCTGGAGATCGCCTATCGGGACGTGTCTGACGCGTTTTCGTGGTACCTGGAAAACGTGAATCAGGGCAGACCGATGATCCTTGCCGGTTTTTCTCAGGGCGCCGATATGTGCTACAGGCTGCTGAAAGAGTATTTTGGAGATCGGGCGCTGTACAGCAGGCTCGTAGCTGTATACGCCATAGGCTGGCCGTGCACCCGGGAACTTGTGGAGCAGTATCCATTTATCTGCCCCGCGCAGGGAGAGACCGATACGGGCGTTGTGATCAGCTTTGACTGCGAAGCGCCGGAGGTGACAGACACGTTCATCTATCCCGCCGGGCAGCAGGCTTATTCAATAAATCCATTGAACTGGCGTATTGATGCAGTCTGCGCCGACAGAACGGAAAACCCAGGAGCATGCTTCACTAACTACTCAGGCGAGATCGAGCGAGAAGAAAAGGGGCTCTGCGGCTGTTACCTTGACACCGTGAGGGGCGTATTGAAGGTCACGGACCTGGATGCTGCCGATTATCCCCTTGAAGTGCCAGGGCTTCCGGAAGGCGCCTGGCACGTATACGATTACATGTTTTTCTACCGCGCATTGCAAAACAATGTGTATTTGCGGACGGAAAGCTATCTTAAGCAAAGCAACTATTTGGAAGCGCTTGATCCAGCGGCTTGATAACGGTGTTTGTCCGGCAGGACATGATCCTACTGCAAAAAAAGGCGGGAGAGGCTGATGCCTCTCCCGGTACTGTTTCTTAGCCTTCGATGGTTATGAACTTCTTCTCTTCCACTTGCTTGAGCTGCTCGGGCTTAGGCAGGCTGATCTTCAGTATACCATCCTCGAACTTTGCTTTGATATCTTCCTGCTTAAGCTCCTTGCCAACGTAGAAACTTCTGGAGCAGGCACCCACATAACGCTCCCTGCGCAGATAGCGGCCTTCTTCGGCGTTCTCATTGTCAGCCTTCATGCTGGCCGTGATCGTCAGATAGCCGTCCTTCAGCTCCGCCTGCACATCGTCCTTTTTATAGCCGGGGAGCTCGATATGAAGCTCATATCCTTTTTCAAGCTCCTTGATGTCTGTGCTCATAAGCTGGCGGGTGAAGCGGGGTTCCCTTGCGGGACGGGTGAAATCGTCGAAAAATCCATCGAAAATATTGTCATTGAAAAAGCTTCTCATCAACATGGTTTTATCCTCCTCTAAATGAACTGTATTCTGCCGGGATCGCTCCTTTGATTACGTCGCTATTATAGCACACTTGTTAGCACTCGTCAAGTATGAGTGCTAACAAAAGTATGTTAAAAGTCAGTTAAAGTCAAAAAAGAACTGCTGCGTGTTCGTGTTTTCATGCAGCAGTTCTGTTTCTGTTGTTCAGATCGTGCAAACAATTGAGTGAGAAGCTGAAAATAGATCGCGCAAGAAATAAAAAATGATCTAAAACTGATTTCTGGGATCAGTGCTTTTGCGCTTTTTTTCGGAATCGTCAAGAAAATCGATCTCCATTTTTTCAAACTCCACCGACTCTATAAAATGGTCGGGGGAAAACGAGGTCTTTCGAAAACGCTCGAATTCGTTCTCGTGCTTTGACAGCCAAATAGGGCAGGGCAGATCCGCTTCGCGGCACATCTCGTTCAAACAGTTTTTAACTTCGCCGTACGTGCAGGGGGCAGTGAAATGTCTGTCTATTCGGTGGTCTTTTATGATTTTCAGCCAGAGCCGGGTCATATGTCCTCCGGGAACGGATCGATCATTCGCTGTCATTTTTCAATCTCAATCAATATACATCATTTTCACAAAAAGGTCAAGGGAAACTCGCTTCGCTTGCCATATGGCCGGCGGGATGGTATAATCTGCCAAACGATCCGGACGGAGGATGGTAAATGGAACTTAAAAAGGTCGGCGTTTCCGAAAGACTCAAGCTGTACAGTCTGTTGCAGAAATATCTGTATGAGCTGAGCGCGTTTTACGACATCCCCATGGATGAGAACGGGGATTTCATATACAAATACTTCGAGACGTATTTTTCTGAGCCGGCGAGGTCAGCGTATTTCTTCGTCAATGATGGCAAAACGGTAGGTTTTTGCCTGATAAACGATCACTCATTTACCGCGAAAAAGGCGGACAACAACGTGGCGGAGTTTACCGTTTTTCCGGCGTTCCGCAACAATGGCCTGGGCGAAGAAGCCATGCGCCTGCTGAAACAGGAAAGGCAGGGCAGCTGGCAGCTCAAGTTTTCGGAAAACAACCGGGCGGCAGCGGCGTTCTGGCGCAAGATAGGGAGAAAATATAACGGAAAGGAGCTGGCGCTTCCGGGTGGGGAGACCGCCCTGAGCTTTGAATAGCATGATACGGAAAGCTGAAACAAGGGACATTCCATTTATAGAGCAGATATTTGAAGGCGCCCGCACGCGCATGGCAGCGCAGGGCAACACCACCCAGTGGGTGAACGGCTACCCCGGGCGCGATGATATTCTTAAGGACATGCAGGAAGGGGCCTGTCACGTTATGCAGGACGAAAACGGGCACATTTACGGCGTGTTTTCGGTATTTACCGATCCTGACCCCACATATCCCGGTATATATGACGGCGCATGGCTTAACGAACGGCCCTATGTCACCATACATAGAATCGCTTCCGACTATTCCCGCAAAGGGGTGCTCAGCGAAGCCGTGGACTGTTGCCTTAAGCTGACGGGAGAGGTCAGGATAGACACCCACCGAAACAATTTGCCGATGATAAACGCTCTAACGCACCTGGGCTTTGTGCTGTGCGGGAAGATTCGTTTATTCCGCGACGGAGACAACGAGCGGCTGGCTTTCCAGAAAAGCGAAGGATGGGGCTGAACCCCGCTGCTTTCACGGATGATCATGATTAGTAAAGAAGCTTTATCATCAATATCATGTCCATGAAACGCATGCGGATATTTGGAGATAGAGGCTAAAACAAATCAACCGCAGGGAAGGGATTTTTCCTTCCCCGCTTTTATTTTGCTTTCCAAAATGCTATAATCAAACAAAAAACGATCAAGGAGACGCATTATGGCCGAAAAACTTCTGAAACGCTCCGAAGTAGCCACGGAAAACACCTGGAGGCTGGAGGACATATATCCCACCAATGAAGCGTGGGAGAAAGAGCTTAAAGCATTAAGCGAGATGGGCGCCGAGTTGACACAGTACAAGGGCAAACTCGGGAACAGGGACGACGCGCTGAAGGCGCTTAAACTGTCCGACAAATGCGACCGTGTCGCTTCAAGCCTGTACACCTACGCGCGCATGCGCAGGGACGAGGACAATTCCAATACCCTGTATCAGGGCATGGTGTCCAAGATCCAGCAGGCGGCTACGCTGTTGGGCAGCAAGGCGGCGTACATTTCCCCGGAACTGCTGTCCAAGGACGAAGCCTATCTGTCCTCACTCAAGACCGATCCGGAGTTTTCCGACTTCAGCATGATGCTTGATGACCTTCTCAGGAACCGCCCGCACACTCTTTCCGAAAGCGAGGAGACACTGCTGGCGATGAGCAGGGACGTATCCGAGACTGCTTCCACCGCTTACGACATGCTCACCGACGCGGATATGCGTTTTCCGGAGATCAAGGACGAAAACGGGGAGATGGTGAGGCTCACTTCTTCAAACTACATCCCGTTCATGATGAACAAGGACCGGGAAGTCAGAAAGGCTGCGTTTACCGCCCTTTACGAGACATATAAGAGCTTCTCGGCCACCATCCCCGCCCTGTACGCGGGCAACGTGAACGGCGACATATTCTACGCACGGGCAAAAAAGCACGAATGCGCGCTGGAAGCCTCGCTGTTTGAAGACAACATTCCCGTCAGCGTATATGACAGCCTGATCGAGGCGGTCAATGCCCATCTTCCAGCCCTGCAGAGGTTCGTGGACGTGAATGCGCGGCTGCACGGAATAAAAGATATGCACTTTTACGACCTGTATCTGCCGCCGGAGTTCGGCTTCGACATCAAGCTGCCGTTCAGGAAAGCTTACGAAGTAGTGATCGATTGCCTGAAAGTGCTGGGCGAGGAGTATGGGGAAGTGCTCAAAAAGGCGCTTGACGAACGCTGGATAGATCCTTACGAAAACGAAGGCAAGTCTTCCGGCGCGTATTCCTGGGGCACTTACGATTCCCATCCCTACGTGCTGACCAATTACAAGGAAGACCTGGACCACCTGCAGACCGTGGCTCACGAGATGGGTCACAGCCTGCACACCTGGTATTCAAACAAAAATCAGCCCTATGCAAAGAGCGGCTACAGCCTGTTCGTGGCTGAGGTCGCTTCCACAGTAAACGAAGTGCTTGTGCTCAGAGAGCTTATGGACCGCTATCCTCAGGACGAGGCTCAGGCGTATCTGCTGTACAACCTGCTTGACTCGTTTAGGGGCACTGTCTTCAGGCAGACAATGTTCGCCGAATTTGAGAAAAACGCTCATGAAATGGCGGAAAAAGGGGAACCCATCACTTCGGAGACACTCAACGAGATGTATGGCGAACTGAATAAAAAGTATTACGCCAACCTGGAATATGACGAGCTGATCGCGTACGAGTGGATGCGGATACCCCACTTCTACAACTGCTTCTACGTCTATAAGTACGCCACAGGCTTCTCGGCCGCGATGGCCATAGCAGGCAAGATCCGTAAAGAAGGACTCAAAGCCGTAGAGGACTATAAGAAGTTCCTGAGCGCGGGCTGCAGCGTGTACCCCATAGACGCGCTCAAGCTCGCGGGAGTGGACCTGTCCAAGCCCGAAACGGTGAATGCCGCTCTGAACGAGTTTGAGGAATTGCTTGACAAATACGAAAAAGTGTGCAAAAGGATAAATGGAGCAGGAAAAGCTTAAACTCAGCCGCTTTCTGTTTGAGGCGGGAGCGAATTCTCCCTTCAAGCTGCTTTTGGCGTCTGACACACATCTGACACGCGCAGATATAAGGGACGACGAGAGAAAGCGATGCCTGGCGCAGCGCCGGGCGGAGGTGTTCCCATACGCGGAAAGCGAGTTAAGGGAGATAGGGGAGATCTCCCGCAGGGAAGGCTGCCCGATCGCCTACGCGGGAGATCTGATAGATTTCGTTTCCTGGGCGAATCTTGACGCGGCAAAATGCTTCTGCGCAGAAAATGACGTGATCATGGCGGCCGGCAACCACGAGTTCAGCCAGTACGTTGGCGAAGCTTTTGAGGACAAGGCATACCGTGATCAAAGTCTCGCAAAGGTTCAGGCTGTGTTCAAAAACGACATCCGCCTGAGTGCAAGGGTGATAAACGGGGTCAAGCTCATCGCCCTTGATAACGGGTATTATCTTTTCGAAGAGGAACAGCTTGCCTTCCTTAAACGGGAGGCTTTGGACGGCCTTCCGATGATACTGCTTATCCACACGCCGCTGTATTCGCCGCTGCTGCACGAGTTTATGCTCAGCGAAAGGCGCCAGCCCTGCGGGTATTTGTGTGGCACGCCGGAAAGCGAAATGGGAACATACCCCCCTGAACGCAGGCGGCAGCAGCTTCCGGACGGGTGTACCGAAGAAACGCTGAGGTTTATCGGGGAGTGTAAACAGATCAAACTGATATTGACGGGACACATCCACGCCGGAGTGAGCTGTCGCTACGCGGGCAGGATACCGCAGGTGTGCACGGGACTGCACGAAACCGCGCTTGTGACAATAGGATGAAGAATGAGTAAGAATATAAGACAGTATGACGGCATGTGCGTAAGGATAATCGATCGCTGGGGCGGAGTGTTCGATGGTGTCTGCATGTTCAACAGCGTGGACTATGACGAGCACGAATATGGACGCAGGGAAGAAGCTCTGCAGATCGAGAACTACCTGTTCTACAAACGAGATATAAAAGAGATCATCAGCCTTGAGGAACACTCAGGTCCCTACGGAAAGTTCCTCGATCCTTACGGGCAGCTGGAAGAGCTCTCGCTTGAAGACGGTATGTGCATTGTTGAGGATCTGCTGCTCTCGGAAGAAAACGTGCACTCCATGCGCATGATGAACTGCATCAACGCGTATCTCGCCAAGGGACGCGTCGACAAGCTTCCGCCGACCGGGGATCTGATAAAAACGCTGGACGAGCTGGTCAGGTACAATAAGGACGAGGAGATTCAGCGTGAGGGAAGGCGGCTGATCGAGAGGCTAAGGACACTCTCGGAAGCGGACGTAAATAGAATATGATCGGGCAGATGAAAGATGAAGCTTATTGAACCAACCCTGGAATATGGCCGACAGATATGCGCTTACCGGCATGAGTTTCTTGAAAGCGGAGATTCAATGGACGGCACGGAAAGGCTAAGGCACTTCGAAGACCCGAAGGACTGGCTCGCTTATCTTGACAGCCATAAAACGCGCGAAACGACGCCGGAAGGTTCAGTGCCTTCCACTCAGTTTATATTCGTCAGGGAAGCTGACGAAAAGATCGTCGGTATGCTGGATATAAGGCATTCTTTCAACGAGTATCTTGAGAAATACGGCGGCCACATCGGCTATTCGGTAGCACCCAGCGAGCGGCGCAGGGGCTATGCCACACAGATGCTGGCAACGGCGCTTTCCAGGTGCAGGGAACTTGGGATATACAAAGTGCTGATAACCTGCATAAAAGGCAACGAAGGAAGCCGCAAAACGATCCTTAAAAACGGCGGCGTGTATGAATCCACCGTATACGAACCTGAAGAAAAGGTGGAAATAGAACGGTACTGGATAGAATTGTCTGAATAGCGGAACGAAGAAAGGACCGAAAACCACCCCGGAATGGGGTGGCTTTCTATTCTTCGGCAGCAATTATTCTTTTGTCCAAGCGCTGAACTCCGGGCTGAATGGACCTGTGCGGCCGATTGTATCTACGGTGCGTACCCGATAGAAGTATTGCGTATGATGCCTGAGCCCTCTGTCCACAAAGCGTCCCACGCAGTATTCTTCGGGTTCGACAGTGGCGACAAGGTTAGTGTCATTCGGCGTAAAACCTGTTTCTTCACTCCTGAAAAGCTGGTAACATTTCAGGTCGGCTCTGTTTACAGCGCCCCACAGCAGATACAGCATGCCGTCTTCCTCGCCTCTCGCGGCGCGGGGCTTGAGGATAAGACCTGTATATTCGCTTCCAACAGGCATTTCAGCGGCGCCGAGCCCGCTTAAGTCGGGTGATGCATCAAATGATATGCGGATTTTATCAGAAAGGATGCGGACGGAGCCGAAGCCGCGAACACCATGCTTATCGCAGGGGCTTTCGTCTACAGTCTCCAAATCCGTGCGGGCGTGAGGGAAGACCTGATCATATAATTCTAATTGTTTGTCAGTGCTGCCGTATACTCTTGCTATGATACCGCGGCTGTCATACGCGGGCTTGAGCGTGAGCAAACGCGCGTCCGCGCGCATGAAACTCAGGCTGTCGCTGTCAAATTTGCCCTCGTGCGGCTGCGTTACAACGGTCAGCGGGGGATTCAGAAGCTTTTCGGCAATCTGCTCGAGCTTTGCCTGCCTGTGGTCTCCTTCGTATGAGGT
Source organism: Clostridiales bacterium (assembly GCA_024684375.1). GTDB lineage: Bacteria > Bacillota > Clostridia > Christensenellales > Aristaeellaceae > RUG14130. The sequence goes on along the minus strand of JAIKWZ010000025.1, from coordinate 59,667 downwards.
TATGGCGTAGCGGAAGCGGAGATCTATGTGGCTGCCGCCTGCCAAGTGCATCTGCAGCCAGTCGTTCGCAAGATAGAAAAACATCTGAGACCCGCTGCCGGGCAGTCCGAAATCGGTTTTGTCGGGATGGATATGGTCAAATTCCACCAGTTCGCTGTCCCACTGGATTACACCCACGCCGTACTCCCCGTTTTCGGCGCACACCCACTCGTGAGCGGCCATGTACACGTCCGTGCCGTGGCCGGTAAGGTCACGGCCATACTCCGCTTCGCAGCCGTTAAGTGCACATATCCGCCGCGCGCCGGGGACATCAAAGGGGAAGGCGTAATAGGCGTACCTGAGATAGCGGCGGGTGTTGTACAAACCGCGCACGTGCTTCAGCTCGTTGTCGATCCGTATCAGTTTTTCTCCGTTTAGGAGCCTGATCCGCTGTATAAGCGCCGCGCCGGAGGACGGCTCATCCATATAGCTGATGACCTCGGTATAAGCCTTAGCGGAGCATATTTCAAAACGCGCCTGTTCCGGCTGACAAAAACATTGATGGTTGTCCTGAGTCCACACAAAACAATTGGCTGGGAAAGCCGCGTTTTTTTGCAGCAGTTCTCTGCATAACTGCTTGTCATAAATGGACAGAAGACCCCCGTTTTTGTTGAAAAGCAGCCTGTAGTATGCGTTTTCCACGGTGGGCGGCTGGGACACGGCGCTGACAGAAGGCGTATCGGCAGCAAATATGCTCAGCGGAACGCGTCTGTAGCCCAAAGAGGGAATATCCATGGCTGGACAGGTCTTGCCGTCGACATATAAAGACGTCCTGACGTCCAGCGCGGTGGGATTGAAGGCAATTACGGACGGCTCGGGCACGCAGATCTGCTCTGAAAGCGCCGTCAACGCTTTTTCAGATTCGGTCCGGGCGGTTTCAAGAGCGGTCTCTATCCAGTCACGGTGCTGAATCCAGGTCTCATATACCCTCCGCCCCTGATAACCGCTGGTTCCGTAGGAGTGCTCGTCGTTGCACAGCAGCGCCTTCCAGGCTCTGTCGAAACGCCGGACAGGGTATAAGTATCCGGGACTGGTCAGCGCTGCCAGTGTGCTCAGCTTCTCGGCAGTAGGCAGCAGACGGTCGGCTTCGAATTTGCGCGCGAGACAGTCCGGGGCAGAAAGTGGATGCTGGTACCATCCGCCGGTCAGATCACCCTGAAGACTGGGGATTACGTCACTGAAGCGTTGTCTGAGCAGTCTGAACGGCTCATCCGGGTCGCCCAGCGTGCGCAGGCGGGGCCAGCTCCAGTTTTCGTTCCAAAGTTTCAGGCAGTCGGTAAGCTTAAGATCAGGCACGCCGTCATCATCGTAGCAAGGCATGAGCCACAGGTCATAGGGAACTTCTTTCTCCATGACGGGCAGCATTTTGCTGAAGGCGGCTTCCATGCGCCTTGTGGCGTAAACATCGGGATAGGATTTGTAATCAAAGCCGAACAGTGTGCCGCTTTGGCTGTACATCCCGCCGGACCACACTAAAAGCGGCTTACTCCCGTATGCGCTCTGCCAATAAAATACCCGGGGCAAAGCGGAGCCAAAGCGCATTTCCATGCGTGAACCGCCGCCGCCTGCTTCAGGATTGAGCTCGGCGCCGGGCATGGAATCATCCATGTGCCACACAGTGGAGCGGGTGGGATTCCAGTGGTTGGGGGAGAAGATCACGTTTTCGTAGCCGGCGTCGGCGAATGGCTGCACCATGCTCCATGGCATGCCGTTAACGTCGATCATGGCCAAAGTGCGGCAGTCTACGCCCCACTCGTCATTAAGGCGGAGCCTTTCGTACGAGGCGCGGGCCATTTCCTCGAGGCCGAAGGTCTGTACGTGATTCCCCGCCAGTCCCGCGCACACGCCCATCTTGCCCTGACTGATGTAGTCTCTGACAAGCTTGCGCGCTTCGGCATTCCCCTTCTCCCAAGCGAAGGAGTCGAATACCCAGCTGCCCTCAAGCACATAGCGGTAACGGTCTTGAGGCGCCCGGTCCTGGGTCCGGTCGCACAGCCGCATGGCGGCCTCTATGGTATTGCCCGTACTGTAGCGCTGTACGTAAGGGGAATTGTGCAGACCGATATCAGTGTGTGATGAGACCATTATATAAAATGTCCATTCACGGGGTTTTTTCCAGTCGGCAGGCCGGGACAGGAGCTTTTCTCCATGCTCTCCCACGAATTCCCAGATGACGTTCATGTCTTCAGCCGGGGCGGGCAGGCGGGCGAAAGCGACGCTTTCACCCGCGCTGAGGGCGATGGGAGCTTCGCAGATAACGCTTCCGTCTTCTGCGCGCAGAGCCCTAAAAAGCAGGTGTGAAGCGCGTGAAAAGCAGCCGCTGACCCTTATCAGCTGCCTGCCTGAATGATCCACCATGGAAATGGGCATGACTGATACTTCCATACGTGCAGCCCCTTTCAGAAAGACATAGCTATATAAGAAGATTATACTCTGTTTTCTGCAGTTTTTCCATAGGGTATTGTATCGCGATACTGCGGTTTGAGGGCATCTATTCGCTTGACATGTCTGACTTGTTTGTGCTAAAATCAGTTGTGAAGATAAGATTAAACTTTTAACGCAGGGAAGGGGGCGCGAGGTTTGCGGAAGATCGAGAAACGAAGCTCTTTGCGTTTCCGGCTGAACAATACCTGGGATCTGTATTTCTTCCTGCTTCCGATGCTGGCGTATTTTATCATATTCCATTATGTACCCCTGTACGGGCTCCAGATCGCTTTCAAGGACTTTAAGATCCGCATGGGCATAATGTCCTCCCCGTGGATAGGCTTATACGAGTTCAGAAGGCTTTTTTCCACCACGCTTTTGCTTACCGCCATTGGCAATACGCTGATGCTGAGCGTGTATTCCCTGGCGTTTGGCTTTCTGCCTCCGATAATCCTGGCTCTGATGCTCAATCAGGTGCCCAGCCTCAGATTCAAAAAAATAGTGCAGACGGTTTCATATGCGCCCCATTTCATCTCGGTGGTGGTCATGGTGAGCCTTCTGTTCTGCCTGTTTTCCACAACAAACGGCATTATTACGCGAATACTGAAGGTTTTTGGGCTGGGCCCATACCCATTGACCACTCAGGCAAGATACTTCAGAGGCCTGTACGTAGGCAGTGACATCTGGCAGAATATGGGCTTCAGTGCCATTATTTATATTGCCGCGCTGTCATCGATCAGTCCGGAACTCCACGAAGCCGCCACCATAGACGGCGCCAACAAATTCCAGCGCATATGGCATGTGGATATCCCGGGCATACTTCCAACAATAACGATCATGCTTATCCTTCGCAGCGGCTCAATAATGAGCGTGGGCTTTCAGAAGGTCTACCTTATGCAGACCAGCCTGAACCTTACCCGAAGCGAGACCATATCCACGTATGTCTATAAGGTGGGGCTTGAAGGGGGAGACTACAGCTTTTCCACGGCCGTGGGCCTGTTCAACTCAGTGGTCAATTTTATACTGATAATCAGCGTAAACGCGATCACGCGCCGCCTGAGCGAGACAAGCCTGTGGTGAGGAGGGGATAGCATGGCTGCCGTGAAAAAAAGCAAGTTTGACCGCATATTCGATGGAGTCCTTTACGTCATCCTCGGTTTTTTGGCCCTCACCTATATCTATGCGCTGATATATGTAGTTAGCGCTTCGTTTTCCGATCCCAACGCGGTGTACTCCGGCAGAGTAGTGCTTTGGCCGGTGGATTTCACTCTGAACGGATATGAGCGTGTCTTCAAAGAAAAGATGCTGTGGTACGGCTACGGCAACTCGTTGCTGTACATGATCGTAGGTTCCGTGGTCAGCACTTCTTTTACACTTATGGGCGCCTACGCGCTTTCCAGAAAAGACCTGCCGGGCAGGGGAATAATCACAGGCTTTCTGGTGTTCACCATGTTTTTCAGCGGAGGCATCATTCCCCTTTACCTGGTGGTGCGTTCCCTTTCGCTCATCGATACCATTTGGGCGCTCGTGCTGCCCGGCGCGGTCAGCATGTCCAACGTGATAATCGCCCGCACGTTCTATGTGAGCAGCATACCTGCGGGACTGCTTGACGCAGCGAAGATAGACGGCTGCAACAACGTGAGATTCTTTTTCAGAGTGGCGCTTCCGCTAAGCAAGGCAATAATCGCGGTCATAACACTGTACTACGCAGTGGGGCTGTGGAATGACTATTTCAATGCAATGATATACATAAAGACGAGGGAAAAGTATCCTCTGCAGCTGTTCCTCAGGGAGATACTGATTTCCTCGCAGCAGTCCACAGCCATGACCGGCGATGTATTGGAGCAGGAGATCCTCGCGCAGCTGCAGGAGATAATCAAGTATACGCTGATAGTTGTAGGCAGCGTGCCGCTGCTGATACTGTACCCGTTTTTGCAGAAGTATTTTGTGCAGGGCGTGCTTATCGGCTCCCTAAAAGAGTAAGAAAAGCGGCTGAGCTTTTCATATATTGCAAGGAGGAAAAACCATGAAGAAGCTGTTGGCTGTGCTGCTTACGCTGTGTCTTATGCTCAGCGTGGCGGCGATAGCGGACACGTCGCTGCTCAATACTGATGCGGCGTATCCCGTTGTGACGGAGCCACTGACTCTCACGCTCGTCGGCCCCAGAGACGCGTCTCAGGGCGAATGGAAGGATCTCAAGTTCTTCCAGAAATGGCAGGAGATCACCGGTGTGACTCTGGACATCACCACCTACGCGGAAGATGGCTGGGATGTCAATCTTAACCTCATAATGTCCGAAGACAAGATGCCCGACATCATCTACGCCGGCGGCATCACTGCTGCGCAGGAAGTGGACTGGGGCGACGACCAGAAGGCGCTGCTTCCTCTGGAAGACCTTATCGAAGAGTACATGCCCAACCTGTCAGCCATACTGGAGGCTAACCCCGTGATCAAGTCTTCCATAACCACGCCCGAAGGACATATCTACTGCCTGCCCTGGATCAACGATATGCCCCGTGACCTAGTGTACGGCAAGTACTGGATCAACAACGCCTGGCTCAAGAAACTTGATATCGCTGAGCCCACTACTGTGGAAGAGCTCTACGCGGCTCTCACTGCTTTCAAAGAGAAGGACGCCAACGGCAACGGCGATCCCGACGACGAGATCCCCTACAGCGGCAACAAGACCATCAAGAACTTCTACCGTACCGTAGCCTGGTGGGGCAAGGCCGTTGACGACAACACTTTGATGGGGACCACCGAGGATGGCGAGGTCTACTATGCCCCCCTCACCGAAGAGTGGAAAAAGATGGTCACCTTCTGGGCTAACGCCTGGGAAGACGGCCTGGTCGACTCTCAGCTTTTCGAAATGGACGGCGCTGCGCTCAAGGCCAAGGGCCAGGCTGCAGGCGACCAGACGATCGGTATGTTCCAGCAGGCGGGCGCTTTCCTTGTTGTACCCTCCGAGCAGAATGAGGATTACACTATAGTAGCGTGCCTGGTCGAAAACGAGGGCGACACTCCTGTTTGGGCGAAGACCACCGGCCTTAGCCGCGGCGCGCTTGCCATCACCGCGTCCTGCGAGCATCCCGAAGTCGTATGCCGCATGGCTGACTGGGTATACGAGTGGAAAGAGTACGGCGGCGGCATCTACAATATGCGCGGCGAAGCCGGCGTGGACTTCTACTATGTAGACGAGAACGGCGAGCAGACCGAGCAGGCCAGGATCGACCGTAAGTTCCTGGTGCTTGAGTACACCGGATACGATTCTTTCGAAGTAAAACGCGCCAAGGTCCTTACTGCCAACTCCGGTTCCACCACTCCAGGTATCGGCGGCGGCACCATGCCTCAGGTCATTTATCCTCTGAACGACTGGATCAACGCCGAGGTAGAGCGCCAGTATGTGCCCTACTGGAGAGTGATCTATCCCGATGTGTACATGTCCAAAGCGGATACGGACAGGGCTGCTGAACTCAAGGTGCAGCTCGACTACGCGATCGAGACCTGGACTGCCGACTTCATTACCGGCGCCAAGTCTCTGGATGCCGATTACGATACCTTCATCGCCGAGATACAAGCCCTTGGAGAAGAGTATCTTGACATTTACACCAGAGCTTACGGCAAATAAACTGTAAGCCAAATCCGAAAGAAGGAGCTGTCGCAGTGCGGCAGCTCCCTTTTTATGCATTATACAACTGAAAATGATGAGAATATACATTATTGATGAATATTATCGCAGAATAATGAATAATAAATGTATATTTTCTGTAAATTGTGCATATTTATGCTTGACGTATTATCCGGCGCGGAGTATACTTTGCTCAACTTCAAGAAAGGACGGTCTAGTCTGATATGAAAAAGCTTATTACTGCGGTTCTCGCCCTTGCTATGATACTGGGCCTTATGATTTCCTCCGCGTCCGCGTGCACCAGCATTTACGTAGGCAGCGCGCTGACTGATGACGGGTCTGCCATCTTTGGGCGCAGCGAGGATATGTCCAACAGCATGAACAAACTGTTCTTCTCGATCCCGGCAGGCGCCCACAAAGCCGGTGAGTTATATGTAGGCTGCTACGGCTTCACCTGGACTTTCACGCACGACAGTTACGCCTGCACAGGACTCTCCGACGACAACGGAGCGGGCGTTGATTACGAGTGCCCCGACTGCGGTGAGACACATGCCCACACACCGTACCAGGCGGCCGGTACCAACGAGAAGGGCCTTACGGTAACGTGCACAGAATCCCTGGGCGCATCAGCCGCCATAAAGGGCGTGGATCCCAGCACTGACGAGGGCATAGAGGAAGCTGAGCTCACGACCGTGCTGCTTAGCGAAGCGGGAAGCGCCAAGGAAGCGCTGAGCCTGTTCTTCAGCATACTGGACAGCGTGGGCAGCAATTCCGGATCCGGTATCTTTATCGCCGATCCTTACGAGACCTGGTATGTTGAGAACCTGTCCGGCCATCAGTACATCGCAGTCAAGCTGACAAGCGACCTGGTGATGGTTCAGCCCAACATGTCCATAATCGGGCTGATCGACCTGGACGACACCGATAACGTGATAGCTTCCCCTGGCATTTTTGAGGTCGCCAAGCAGGCAGGCACATTCGTAGGCGACGAGGAAGCCAATGTTATCAACTTCGTGATGTCTTACGTAGGCAGCAGCTCAGCGAACCCCAGGATGGTCAACGCGCTGGATTACCTGGATCCTGCTTACGCAGGCGCAACCTCCGAGACAATTGATCCCGCCGCTTCCTACCTGATCTCCAACCTGGACGTGAACGGCAACATCGTTCCCATGTACACAGGCATCTCCCTGAGCAAAGTGTTCACTGTCGAAGACGTCCAGAACTTCTACCATGTGGATCAGATCGGCAAAGCCGGGAACCTTGATACCCACCTGTTCCAGACTTACGCGAAGGATGGAGTCACCAGTACTGTTGAATGGCTCGCCATGAACGATACCATGTTAAGCGTGTTCGTGCCGTATTATCCGATGCTGACCACGGAAGTGGCGCCCTCTTATGGAGTAAGCACTCCCACGGCCGTGTTCTCTCAGGACGTTCCCGAGAGTGGCGTGTACTATGCGACCTCCAAGCGCATGAGGGTTGACGGAGAAGTCAAGATGGTTGATGGTTACGTGAAGCTTCCCGATGCCTGGGCGGATTCCTTCTACTGGGCTGTGGACGCGCTGAGCAATTCCGTGCTGCCCGGCGGCCTGGCTGAGGACAAATTCGAAGAAGCCAAGACAGCGCTGTATGCCAAGCAGGCCGAAGTAAATGCCGCGTTCGCGGATATGAAGGCCGCTGTGGCTGCGGATCCCGATAACGCAGCCAAGATCGCCACTGACTGGAGCAAGGGCGTTGCCAGTGATGTGCAGCAGTTCATAGTCGGACTGACCAACCAGTACCTGGCCAAATAAACGATCACCGGACAATATGAGCAGGCGCCTGCGGGTTATCCCGCAGGCGCCTGCTTTTAAAAAATCCAGCCTATGGAAACGGATACGGTCAATCGGCAGAGACTTCCTTGCCTTCCGGCGTAAGGTCGAAGAAACGGGTGAATTCACCCTTCCAGCCGAGTTCCACGGTGCCTAACGCGCCGTTGCGCTGTTTGGAGATGATTATCTCCGCCTTGTCCTTGTTCTCGGGCTTGGGGTCGTAGTATTCCTCTCTGTGGATGAACATGACCACATCCGCGTCCTGCTCTATGGCGCCGGAGTCTCTTATATCGCTCAGCACGGGACGGTGGTTGGAACGGCCGGTAGGGGCGCGGGAAAGCTGGCTTAAGGCGATCACGGGCACGCCTAATTCTGTGGCGAGCGCCTTGAGCTGGCGTGAAATACCGGCGATCTCCTCCTGGCGTGAGCCGAATTTGCCTGTGCCTGTCATAAGCTGCAGGTAGTCGATCATGATCACGTCAAGCCCGTGCTCCATCTGGAGACGCCGCGCTTTGGAGCGCATCTGAGGCACAGTCATTCCAGCTGTGGCGTCGATGAATATGGCGGCACCCGCAATATTGGTCATGGCGGCGGAGAGCTTAAACCACTCGTCGTCGTCAATGCGGCCCTTCCTGACGCGCTGCATGTCAACTCTGGCTTCCGTGCACAGCATCCTTAATACCAGCTGTTCTGCGGGCATTTCCAAAGAAAACACGGCTGCTTTCTTTTTTTCACGAATGGCAGAGTTAGCGATTATGTTCATCCCGAAGCTGGTCTTGCCCATGGAGGGACGGGCCGCGATAAGCACCAATTCGCCGGGATGGAAGCCTGTGGTCATATCGTCCAGCGCCTTGTAGCCGGACGGCACTCCTTCGATCCTGCCGTGATTGTTCACAAGCCTTTCGATGAATTCGAAAGTTTTGACGAGCAGGGGCTGAATGGGGGTGAGCTGCTCGCCGCCCTTGCGCATGGTTATGTCATAGATCAGTTTCTCGCTCTGCGCAAGTATATCGGCGGTCTCCATTTCACCCGCATAGCAGCTCTTGGAAATGCTCTGGGCGGCCGCGATCAGCTTTCTTAAGGTGGATTTTTCGTCAACGATGGATATATATGCGCCGACGTTGGACGCGGCGGGAACCCCGCGGACCAGTTCTACCAGATACGCGGTCCCGCCTATGGCCTCCAGCCTGCCTCGCCGATCCATTTCCTGTGACAGAGTGACGATATCCACCGGACGGGACAACGCTGCCAGATACATGCAGGCGGCAAAAAGTTCCCTTAGACCGGGGTCGAAAAAATCGTCCTCAGTAAGGGTCTCCTGGGCCAGCATCACCGCTTCCGGAGATTTGAGCAGCGCGCCTATTACGCTTTTTTCCGCGTCCAGCTGATGGGGCAGTTCGTTAAAAGCCTGTTCCATTATTTGCCGGTCACCGTGGTATTCACGATCATTCTGACATTAATCCCGCTGTAAAGCTTAATAGTGACAAAGCTCTGACCAGCACTCTTGATAGGCTCCTCCTGCTCGATGCGGCGCTTGTCCACTTCGATTCCGTGCTGTGCCTTGAGCGCTTCAGAGATCATATCGTTGGTCACAGCGCCATAAAGCTTGCCGTTTTCGCCGCCGCGGGCGGTGATTTGGATAACTTTGCCCTTCAGCTCACGGCTTTTTACATCGGCGTCTTGACGCTTGAGCTCCTCACGGTGCGCCTCGGCAGCCTTGGCTCGGTTTACGGAATTAAGCGTTTCGGGGGTGGCTTCCCGAGCAAGCTTACGGGGGAGCAGATAGTTTCTGCCGTAGCCCTCGCTGACCTCGATTATATCGTCTTTTTTGCCCGTGCCGCGCACGTCCTGTAAAAGTAATACCTTCATTCAAGCACCTCCGGATTATTCGTCTTTAGGTTCTCCGCGCTTTGGCAAAATGCTCCGAAAAAGGCCGCGGGAACCAACCAGCATGCTCAGCCAGCCATAAACGGGCACCAGCCGGAAGAAAAACAGTGTATCGACACAGAAGAAAGCGATCCTGATGCCTTTCGTCATGCCCATGCGCAGCAGCCTGTCCCACCAGGAAGCTGCATACTGAATTATACCCATAATCACGGCGCCCGTCAAGGCGGTGTACATCACTACCTGGCCATGGGCGGGAGAAAGAGACTGGGTCACGAATGCGGCGATCAGAACAGCGATAAGCCCGCCTGTGAATGATGCAGGCAAACGCCACTGCCCGATATAAGGGGCTTCTTCGCCTTTCACCCCTTTTTTTACGCGGATCAGCGCACAGACGGCCGCGCCGGGCAGCACGTTCAGAACGGCGAAGACCAAAAGCATGGAAGGCAGACTAAGTTTGATGAGTTCACTCATCTGGCTTACGGCGTAATCGAACACTTCGGATGCGCTTTTGTCGGCAAGCCGGGAATCAAACATGGAATAGAGTGTTCGGTAGTAGCTGGCCACAATTTCCCTAGTCTCCTCAGGCAGAGCGTTCAGGCTGCTTTCAAGCGCCTGTGTGAACAGGTCTGCGGCGCTTTTGCCGGAAAAAAGCGTGATGAGACCGAGCGCGGCCACAAGGCAGATGAGTTCAACGGCCAGGCTAAGATACATTCGGCTGAAAAAACCTTTCTGGAGCTTTCTGCTCAGATAAGCAAACAGCCACAGTGGAGGCAGCACGATCAGTGCCATCACGATGGACGCGGATATGCCGTATGCAAGGCTGTCCACGGCGAAATAAGTTACGCTGAAGGAAGCCAGCGAATAAATGTCGCCCAGACCAAAGCAGACGAACCCAGCAAGCAGGGGCAGGAACGTGAGCAGTATGCCCGGCAGCCGGATAATCGGAACGATAAGGCACACGCCCGACGCCGCGATTCCAAACAACACGCCCCAAAGCAGCTTCAGAGCAGAAGAAGAGCGCTTGACCGGTTTTATATGACTCTCATATTTGTTGTCCTGAAATTCGTTTTCCAAAGCATTTCCTTTCCCGACGGGCGGATATAAATATACGGCGAGGCGCATGCCCCGCCGCAGTAAAGATCGATCACTTTTCCAGTTTGATGATCAGCTCGCTGGTGCAGTGGGGGCAGCGGGTAGCTTCCTTATGAACCGGCTGGAAGCAGTAGGGGCACAGACGGGGCTCTTCCGCGGGAGCGGCGGGCGCCTCTTCCTTCTTCTTGAGGTTCATCATCTTGTTGATGGATTTTACGACGATGAACAGGCACAGGGCGGTGAAAATGAACACGAAAATGGCCTGCAGGAACATGCCGTAGGGGATTTCGGTAAGATGATCCTCGACGACCTCAGTGCCGTCCTCAAGATATGTGACTGCGGAACCGGTCTTAATGGTCCACTTCATGGCGTTGAAGTCGACTTTGCCGGTGATCAGGGAGAGCAAAGGCATGAAAATGCTGTTCACGAGAGCGGTAACGATAGCGGTGAACGCGGAACCGATGATCATACCTACTGCCAGGTCAAGCACGTTGCCTTTGAACGCGAAAGACTTAAACTCATTCCAAAGCTTCTTCATGACAAGCAACACCTCCGATATGGATTTGGATATATTATAACACATAAACCGGCGATTCAATGGCGGTTAACCTCTTTTTTACATGTTGTGTTTTTGGAAAAACTGTTAAGAAGGTTTACATGTGCTTGAATTTGGGTATTTGCTTTGCTATAATGTAAATGCGTGTGAAACGCAGTAAAATATTGGAGGGAAGCTAAGCTATGAAGAAGATCCTTGCTATCCTGCTTGCGGCTCTGCTGGCTATGACCTGCTTTGCTGTTGCAGAAGAGAAGATCGCCTTGGTTACCGACGTTGGAACTATCGACGATGAATCCTTCAACCAGGCTTGTTGGCAGGGCGTTGAAACCTACGCTACAGCCAACAACGTAGAGTACACCTATTATCAGCCTGAAGCGGATTCCACCGATGCGCGCCTGATCTCCATCAACCAGGCCGTTGAAGAGGGCGCCACCGTTATCGTTATGCCTGGCTATCTGTTCGGCGAAGCTCTGATCGATGCTCAGGAATACTATCCTAATGTCAAGTTCATCGCTGTCGACGTAGGAAGCGGTGACATGACCCATGACTATGTAACCTACTATGAACCCGCTGACAACGCCGTGTGTGTTACCTTCGCTGAGGAGCAGGCGGGCTTCCTGGCCGGTTATGCTGCCGTAAAGGCCGGCTACACCAAGCTTGGCTACCTGGGCGGCATGGCGGTTCCTGCCGTTATCCGTTATGGCTACGGCTACATCCAGGGCGCTGACTACGCTGCCAAGGAAATGGGCGTAAACATCGAGATCAAGTACACCTATGGCGGACAGTTCTTCGGCGACGCTTCCATCACTGCTAAGATGGAAGGCTGGTACGTGGCCGGCACTGAAGTCGTGTTTGCCTGCGGCGGCGGCATCTACACCTCTGCTGTTGAAGCTGCCAACTTGCATGAAGGCAAGGTCATCGGCGTTGACGTAGACCAGAGCTACATTGACGAGTGCATTATCACCTCCGCTATGAAGGGCCTGCAGAACGTCACCGAGACCATCCTTAAGGCTTACATTGACGGAGAGTGGGCCAACTACGGCGGAAAGTTCCTGACCTATTCCCTGAACGAAGGCGACTACGTGGGCATCCCCACTGCCGAAGCCAGCTGGAAACTGGGCGAATTCACCGTCGCCGAGTATGAAGCTGTTAAGGCTCAGATCATGGAAGGCACTATCAAGGTAGACAATTCCTTCGATGCCGACGTGAAGCCCGTTGTTTCCGAGTTCACTGCTGTGGACTACATCGCGTAAAATCTCTTTTGAAAAGACTGCGGTTTTTCCGCAGTCTTTTTTTATTTCAGAAGCAGAAAATCTGATTTATTGAGGTTGATTTTTGAAAAAAATAAGTTATAATGTAAACTAAGCAATAATACGATGGGAGAGATGAGACTTGGACGATTATGTAATTGAAATGTTGCATATCACCAAAACCTTTCCGGGTATCAAGGCCAACGATGATATTACGCTCCAACTGAGGCGTGGTGAGATCCACGCCCTGCTGGGTGAAAACGGCGCAGGCAAGAGCACACTTATGAGCGTGCTTTTCGGTCTTTATCAGCCTGATTCAGGCGAGATACACAAAGACGGCAAGCTTGTGAAAATCAACAACCCCAACGATGCCAACGCGCTCCACATCGGAATGGTGCACCAGCACTTCAAGCTTGTTGAAGTGTTTTCGGTGTTAGATAACATCATCCTCGGCGCTGAGGATACGAAGTTCGGGTTGCTTCACAAGGAAGAGGCCCGAAAAAAGGTCGAAATGCTAAGCCGCAGGTATAACCTGATGGTTGATCCCGACGCGCTCGTGGAGGACATCTCAGTCGGTATGCAGCAGAGGGTGGAGATCCTGAAAATGCTGTACCGCGACAATGAGATCCTGATCCTTGACGAGCCTACTGCTGTTTTGACCCCGCAGGAGATAGAAGAGCTTATCCAGATAATGAAAGGCTTTGCCGCAGAAGGCAAGAGCATACTGTTTATTACGCATAAGCTCAACGAGATAATGGCCGTTGCCGACAGATGTACCGTGCTCAGAAAAGGCAAGTACATGGGTACTGTCGATATCAAGGATACGACCAAGGAAGAACTGAGTCGCATGATGGTAGGCAGGGACGTGTCTTTTACCGTTGATAAAAAGGCCTCAGAGCCTGGCGAGACAGTGCTCAGTGTGCGGAATGTGACCGTTCCCAGCAAGCTTCACAACAACAACGCCGTCAAAAACGTTTCATTTGACGTGCGCGCGGGCGAAATTGTGTGCCTTGCGGGAATAGAAGGCAATGGACAGACGGAGTTTGTCCAGGCGCTCACGGGCCTGGAAAAGACTAGCGGCGGCAGCATAACACTGTGCGGCAAGGATATCACGCACGCCACCATTCGCAAGCGTGCTCTTACGGGTATGAGCCATGTTCCGGAAGACAGGCACAAGCATGGACTCGTGCTGGACTACACTTTGGAAGAGAACATGGTGCTTCAAAGGTACTTTGAGCCTGAATTTCAGAAGTTTGGCTTCATCAGGAAGAAAAAAGTACGTTCTTATGCCCAGAACCTGATCGAAAGGTTCGATGTCAGGTCAGGCCAGGGCCCGCTCACGATCGTGCGTGCCATGTCCGGAGGCAACCAGCAAAAGGCCATTGTCGGGCGCGAGATCGACAGGGGAACTAGCCTGCTCGTAGCGGTCCAGCCCACGCGAGGCCTTGACGTAGGTGCTATTGAATATATCCACAAACAGCTAGTGGATGTACGCGATGGCGGCGGCGCGGTGCTGCTGGTGTCGCTGGAACTGGAAGAGGTCATGAGCGTTTCCGATCGTATACTCGTCATGTACGAAGGAGAGATCGTCGGGGAATTTGACCCGAAACAGACGACTGTGCAGGAGCTGGGTCTGTACATGGCCGGCGCGAGGAAACAGCCGCAGTTTGCAGATGCGGCTTACATCAAAAAAGAAGGGGGCGATCGGCAGTGAAACGGCGCATCCTCTCCGGACTCAATACAATACTGGCCGCGCTTATCTGCGTTTTTATAGGCCTGTTGCTGGGCTTTATAATCCTGGTGGTATTCTCTTGGTCATCGCTTGCGTCAAAAGGCGATCCTTACACCTTTGGCAAGGTGATCGAGCAGGCCTGGTCACTGGGCTTTCAAAGGATACTTCTGGGAGGCTTTTACCAGCTTAACTGGAAAATTCCACCCGGAAACCAGGCGCTCAGAAGCGAGATCGCAAAAGTCGCCCCACTTCTGCTTTGCGGCCTGTCGGTAGGCTTCGCGTTCAAGACCGGCCTGTTCAACATAGGCGCTGCCGGACAGTACACTATCGGAGCGTTCGGCGCATATGTGTTCGCACTGGTGCTTGGAATGCCCTGGTGGGTATGCCTGATCGCCTCTATGCTGTTCGGTGCGGTGTGGGGTGCTATCCCGGGGTTTTTCAAGGCGTATTTTAACATCAATGAAGTTATTACGTCTATCATGTTCAACTGGATCGGGCTTTACATGGCCAATACGATCATGTACGGCAACGGCAGCGGCGTGATGTATAACGCGCTTGAGAGCAAAAACTGGAAGCTCTCCATCAAGAACCCTGGCGCAATCATACCGGACCTTGACGTAGACTCAAGCATTAAGTTTGCGGACAAAAGCACGTTTGTAAAAGCGTTTACAAACCCAGCCACGATCGGCGTGTTTATTGCCATAGCCGTTGCGATAGTGGTGTTCATTATACTGAACAAAACCGTGTTTGGTTATGAGCTCAAAGCCTGCGGTTACTCCAAGACCGCTGCTAAATACGCCGGCATCAATGAAAAGCGCAACATTATCCTTTCCATGGCTATAGCCGGCGCCTTGGCCGGACTCGGCGCGGGTCTGTACTACCTTACAGGCACAGAACAGTGGAACCCGCAGGAGAACAAGGCTTTGCCTGCCATGGGCTTCGATGGCATATCTGTGGCGCTGCTGGCGTCCTCGAACCCAATTGGCACGATCTTCTCCGCAATATTCAAATCCCACATTGCGACCGGTGGTCCCAAGATGGAGAAGACGCTGTTCCCCTCCGAAATCGCGGACGTTATTTCTGGCGCGATCATCTATCTGTGCGCGTTTATGCTGCTATTCAAAAACAAGCTTGCTAAACTGCTTGGCAGATTGTTCCTCAGCGGCGACGCTCCGAAAGGAGGAGTGAAGTAATGGAGATACTTGCTCTGTTTATAAAGTTTGCGCTTTTGTACGGCATCGTGCTTATGCTGGTGGCGCTTGGCGGAATGTTCTCCGAACGCAGCGGTATTATCAACATAGCACTGGAAGGTATTATGGTCATAGGCGCAATGGCAGGCGTCGTGGCGTCCATCGACCTTGCCGGTGCTGGTCTGTTCGTAAAAGTAGCCGGATCGATACTTGCGGCAGGCGTAGCGGGAATGGTCTACGCTTTCCTGCTTGCGTTTGCTTCGGTCAGCCTGAAAGCCGACCAGACTATCGGCGGTACGGCGCTCAACATACTTGCTACCGCTATAGCAATGGTTATCGCAAAGCGTGTCAACTCCTCCACAGGCAAAATATCAGACTCGGCGCGACTTGTATACTCTTACGAGGGCTTTGTTTACAACATCGGCGGTGTGACCGTCAACATTTTCTTCATCGTCGGTATCGTGCTGCTTGTGCTGTCCTACGTTATTTTGTATAAAACTCGTCTGGGACTGCGCTTAAGAGCCTGCGGCGAACATCCACAGGCGGCGGACAGCCTTGGCATAAACGTTTACAAAATGCGCTATATCGGCGTGCTGATCTCCGGCTTCCTGGGCGGAATAGGCGGGCTTGCATACATACTGCCTGCCAACCCGAACTGGGACTTCAAGTACGGCATCGCCGGCATGGGCTTCCTGGCATTGGCTGTCATGATCTTCGGCCAGTGGAAGCCGTTCAAAATCTTCTTCGCGGCCATGTTTTTCGCGGTATTCAAGTCCTTGGCGGATATCGCGGACTCTATCCCGCTGCTCTCGAGCCTGCGCTGGCCTAAAGAGATCTACAATATGATGCCGTTTATCGCATCCATGATCGTGCTTGCGCTCACCAGCGGCAAGTCCAGAGCTCCCAAGGCGGAAGGCATACCATACGACAAAGGGCAGCGTTAGTTAGTTTCAGCCGCCCTTAAAGGGCGGCATTATTAAACAACAGGTTTCATTAGCAGGGAGGGCAATATGGAACAGAACAGGTTTTTCCCGGAGATCCACGGCAATTTCGGTTTTGGCTGCATGCGCCTGCCCATGATAGGCGACACGGTCGACATTCCGCAGACATGCGCTATGGCGGACGCCTTCATAGAAGCAGGCTTCAACTACTTTGACACTGCTCACGGCTACATCAACGGACAAAGCGAGAAGGCGATAGGGCAGTGCGTTTCCGCCCGGCACGACAGAAGCGAGTTTCTGCTGGCGGACAAGCTGTCGGACAGCTACTTCCAGTCTGAGGCGGATGTCAGGCCGTTCATTGATGAACAGCTTAAGATCTGCGGCGTAGAGTATTTCGATTTTTATCTCATGCACGCTCAGAACCGCAGGAACTACGAAAAGTACAAAGCCTGCAATGCCTATGAAGTGGCTTATCAGCTCAAACAGGAAGGCAAGCTGCGCCACGTGGGCCTGTCCTTCCACGACAAGGCGGACGTGCTGGACAAGATCCTTACAGAAAAGCCGTTTGTAGAGTTCGTGCAGATCCAGCTCAACTACGTTGATTTTGAGGATCCTGCCGTGGAAGCGCACAGGGTGTACGATGTGTGCGTAAAACACGGCAAACCCTGCGTGATAATGGAACCCGTCAAGGGAGGCAGCCTGGTGAACCTTCCGCCGGAAGCCGATAAGGTATTGCGGGGAACGGGCCCCTATTCCAACGCGGGGTACGCCATCAGGTTTGCCGCCAGCTTTGACAACGTGTTCATGGTGCTGTCCGGTATGAGCTCCATCGAGCAAATGAGTGACAACATCTCGACCATGAAGAACTTTGCTCCCCTTACTGAAGCGGAGCAAAACGCTGTGGCACGGGTGTGCGGCATATTCAAAAACCTTAAGCTGATACCCTGCACCTCCTGCCGCTACTGTGTGGAACAGAATCATTGCCCAAAAAACATACTTATCCCCGACATGTTCGCGGCGCTCAACAAGTTTGAGGCGTTCCACGATTGGATAACCCGTGCGCACTATGCCCGCACGCTCACCGCGGAAGGCCACTCCCTTGCAAGCGAGTGCCTGAAATGCGGCCTGTGCGAGAAAGTCTGTCCCCAGCATCTGGAGATAAGAAAGCTTTTAGAGAAGGTCGCTGAGACATTCGAGCAGAGATAGACACAGTCAAAACGCGTCCCGCTGAGACGATTCGGCGGGACGCGTTTTTGACTAAAGAGGGAATGAAGGCTTTTCTGATGATCTACTGAGAAAATGCCTGAAAAAAACCTTGATAAAGACCGCGCAGATTTCGCCTCGGGCTCAGAGCGCGTAGGCGATAAGCAGCTTTATGGTGTTTTCAACGCCGTCCGCGTGGCTGCGCTCGTAGCCGTGAGATGCGTACACACCCGCGCCTATAAGGCCGTGTTTAATGTCGCTGCCCGCGTCCAGCGTCGCTTCAACGTCGCTGCCGTAATGAGGATAGATGTCCACAGCGTAGTCGGCACCGCTCAGTTTGGCGGCTTCGATCAGCCCCTTTACAACGCTGTAGCTGTAAGGACCGCCGCTGTCCTTCGCGCAGATGGAGACCTGCCTTTCAGTACACATAAGTCCATCCCCGACGCAGCCCATATCGACCGAAATGGCTTCGGTGCATCCGTCCGGCACGCTTCCGGCACCGCCGTGCCCGACCTCTTCAAACACGGTGATGTGAGCGTAGAGTGCGCGGCGGGGAGTTATGTTTTGCTCACGAATGTATTTGGCCAGCCCCAGCAGGATGCCTACACTCAACTTGTCGTCAAGAAAGCGGGATTTGATATAGCCCGTTTTGGTAATGCGCACGTTAGGCTCGAAGCAGACGAAGTCTCCGACTGAGATGCCTAATTTAAGTGTGTCTTCCCTGGTTTTCACGTTTTCGTCAAGCACCACTTCGCAGGTGTCCCAGCTGCGTTTGGTATTGTTATACTCGCCGTTAACATGGACTGATGCGTTGCAAAGCTGGAATGTGCCTTCGTATATGCCGCTGAACTTCGTTACGACACGTACGTTTTCGGTTTCGGCGTTGTTGGGATTCATGCCGCCCAGATTGGTCAGCTTCAGTCTGCCGTTTGATTTTATTTCAGCAACCATGCCGCCAAGTGTGTCCGCATGCGCTTCCAGCAGAAGACCGTCGTCACGCTTCTCCCCGCCGAAGGAAACCAATACGCCGCCCTTGTTCGTCAGTTTTGCGTCAAAACCGAGCTTCTCAAATTCAGCCTTGACCCACGAGGCGGCATGCTGGGTATAACCGGTGGGGGAGTCGATATTGAGCAGGGCCTCAGTTTGCTTTATGGCAAAATCGGTGTACTTTTTGAGTGACTTTTTCATTCGGATCATCCTTTCATGTTGTTTTGCGCGCTGGCAGAAGAGGAGGTATTGTCCCAGGTGAATATATCCATCTCGCTGTTCTTCACGCGGGCGATAAAATCCGCTTCGCTTGTTATAGGAGTTTCACAGCCCATACCTGCCAGGAACGGCCTTGCGCCGGCTGCATGGTTGTCGCTGCCGGCGAATTCCAGCAAGCCGTAGCTTTGGGCGTACAGCTTGGCCATATCGTTTTCGAAATCCGTTCTGCAGGCATTGATTGTCTCAACTCCGTGCACATGGCGGGGATACAGACGGATGTGGTCGATGTACCTGGCCTCGCGGAAAGGGTGGGCCTGTATTATCAGTGCTCCCTCATCCATCATAAGCGTGAGCTCAGAGGATTTTTCCATTTCAGAGATCTCAGGATGCCTCAGATACCATCCCTTGTCTAGACCGTACACCAGAAAATCGGTTCCGCCTTTTGAAATCTCGACGCCGCAGAACACCTTTATGCCCATTTCTTTGCTCAGTCTCAGCGCCTCTTCGTAATCGGAGAAATAGAAAGCGATCTTTTCTTCATACGGCGCGTCGGGACTGATGCCGATGTTCCCGTCTATAAAATGGTTTGTGATGAACACACCGTCGTACCCGGCGCTTTTATAAAACGCCAGCGTCTCACTTACACTTGCTTTGGCGCATTTGCTTACCGGGGAGGTGTGCAGGTGGGTCTCATATCTGTATTTTGGCAAATCCATCAGTTTCAGTACCCCTTTTTAAGATCCACCAGCCGCTTAAGCCGACGGCCGGAGCAGTAGTTGTCAAAATCCTCAAGAAACAGCGAGACGATCCTGTCCTTGGTATATTCGAGGGTCATGTTGCCGGAAATGTGGGGGGTGATCATAAGGCTGGGACAAGTCCAGAGCGGGCTGTCCGGAGGCAGAGGCTCCTGCTCGAATACGTCCAGAGCCGCAAAAAGCCTGCCGTTGCGTAGCTCTTCCACAAGCGCGTTCTCGTCAATGACCGAGCCGCGTCCCACGTTTACGATCAGGGCACCGTCATGCAGCATGGACAGGCGGTCGGCGTCGAGCAGATGAAACGTGTCAACGGTGTTGGGCAGGGAAATGATAATAATGTCCGCTGTCTTAATCTCCGGTGCGAGACTGTTTGCGCCGGCGATGCGGTCAAACAGTCTGCCGGGGTTCATGCCGGAACGATTGTAGCCAACCAGGGATGCCGGCTCAAAAGCCCGAAAACGTTTCGCAGTTTCTTGCCCTATGTCACCTGTACCAAGAAGCAAAACGCGGCTGCCCTTGATGGAGCGCACGGGCAGGCTGCGATGCCATAGGCGCTGCGCGGTTATTCTGTCGTATTCCGGCTGCCTGCGCAGGATCTCCAGCGTGACCATAACGACGTGCTCAGCGATCGTTACGCCGTAAGCGCCTGAAGAGTTCGTAAGCACCGCATCCGGACTTAAGAACGTCCCAGGAACAGTAAATTGCTCCACGCCGGCGGAAGGGGTGCACAGCCAGCGCAGACGCGGGGCGTTCCGCGCAAGCGTAACGGACTGACCAAATACGACCTCCGCTTCCTGAAGATGGGGGAGCGCTTCCTCGACGCTGTCGAAAAAGCAGGCGCGAAACTCGTTCCGGCGCGCAGCAAGCTCTATCCGTGACCTGCAAACGCCGTCAAGCTCCTTCACGGCGACGACCAGTATTCTGTCCATCGTTATAATCTCCGCAGCTGTGACCAAAACCGGAATAAGGCTTGTAAGACTGATTGTACTGTAAGCTTTCCGGGTGAGTATAGATACATTCTAACATACGCAGGTCAAAAAGTAAACCGGGCATACAATTCTTCTGAAGGGAAGAACGTGATTGAGCTTTATGACGCCGGAGCTAATCAAACATCATCTATGCGGACGCCAGATCGCTGCGATCCGCATTTAAGTCCTATGAGCCTAAAGATCAGCGCCCTCCGTATAGTTATTGATGTTCACATCAAGAGGAACAGTATATGGCGTGATTTCATGACCGGCAAGATCATTTGATCTGCGCTTCGCTTTTTCAATTATTGCGGCGTAATAGACAATAGTGTATAATGATATTGCTTTCTTGCGTTGTTCTGGTAGGACCGGTAACGGAATGCAAAGGCTGAATAATCGCGCTGTGAGCGTGGAAATGATATGGATAAAAGACACTGACAAATCGAAGCGTGGGTCAGGCAAAACGCGGTTGATAACCTTTATTAAGTAAAGAAAGGTATAGTGATGGAAAACGAAACCATAGCCCCCAAAAATATTGCTATCCTCAGGAAACTCGCGGAGAAATACACGGAGCTTGCCCTGGCGGACGAGAACCTTTCGATCCCCGACAGGTACAGGGACCTTAACAGCCTCAAACATACTGTCAGGCCCCCGGTGCTGGTGTTCGAGGAACCCTGGGGCGAACTTGAATGTGAAGAACTGAGACTAAAGTGTGAAAACTCCCGATGCAGGAGACTGGAATGGAGATTAAGGGTCGATATCTTCAGGTGCCTGCATCACAGGGGCGATTATGCCCTCAAGCCTTACGCTGAAGCCACCGTAGCAGTGGACGACAGCGGGTACGGCTTCGTGGTTAAAGACTCCTCCACGATCAGGTCAGTCACGGGCAGCAGTATTTCGTCCCACCGTTATACGGACCTGCTGGAGGACGAATCCGCGCTTAAACAGTTCCGCCTGCCGGATGTAAGCCTTAACGAGTATGAGACCCAATCCAACGTGGAGCTCGTGTCAAAGGTCTTTGAAGGACTGCTTCCGGTGCGAAAGGCCGGCATCATGCTGTATATGCCCTCTTGGGATGAGATCGCAATGCTGCGGGGCGTGGAAAACTGCATGATAGACCTGTATGACAGACCTGAATACACGCACGCCATAGTCGAACAGTTCACAAGGATACAGGAGCACCGCCTGACCAGGTACGAGGAGCTTAACGTATTGGAGACCGATCCGTATTACCTGCATTGTACGCCGGCGTGTACACGGGAACTTCCGGTAAAGGATATGGATCGGGACAAGATCACGGCAAAAGATGTGTGGTGCCGTTCCATGGCGCAGGCGTTCAGCATGGTGTCGCCTAAGATTCGCGACGAGTTCGACTTAAAGTATATTCAGCGCCTGTTCGACCGCTGCGGTCTGTCTTATTATGGCTGCTGCGAGCCGCTTCACGACCAGATCCCGAACCTGAGAAAACGGTTCAAAAACCTACGCAGGATATCCATAACGCCTTGGGCTGACCCGAACGTTGCGGCGGACAATATCGGCGGCGATTATGTTTTGTCGTATAAGCCCAATCCTGCGTTTGTGAGCCGCGGGGTGCTGGACGAAGAAGCCGCCCGAAAAGAAATAAGGCGGGTCATTCTGGCTTGCAACCGCAATAAAACACCTTTTGAGTTTGTCCTGAAAGACATAAGCACTGTGAACGGCAGAAGCGAAGTGCTTTCCGAGTGGGTCGACATGGCTGAATCTGAGATCGACAGGTACTGGAAACCGTAAAGCTAAGGGTATTCTTTTCGGAAACTGATGCACATCGCACAGACTCTTTACGGATGCACAATGAAGAGACGCGGGAACTGACTTCTGTATGACTACATACCAAACGGATATAATTGACCTAAATGGACATGAATGCAAAAAAACGCTTTGACATTTGAACATGAAAAAGCCCCGAAAACAGCGATTATTCGCTATCTTCGGGGCGTTTGTTTCATCCGTGCCTGGAGGGATTCGAACCTCCGACCTTTTGGTTCGTAGTACGCAAGTTATTTGCGATAATAATCAGCAATAACCCACAAAATACGCAAGAATATTGCGAATATGAGATTGTTTTGAATTGTTCTTGATTATTACAGCAAGGTATAAACACGAAAAAACCCCCATTATAGGTTAATATTATTCCCTTATGATTATCATACCCTCAAATAATTATTTGTTCTTGTAGATTTGCCAATTCAAAAAACCCGCTGATATTGAATAAGTGTATGGAATACAGGTAACAGTTACCGGGGAGCTCACCGAGGCCGAGCTCACCGCTTACGTGCAGCACGGGCGCGAGAAATACGGCCGGGCGCTGATGAGCGTGGAGGTAAAGACCGACGGTGAATGAAAAATCAAGTGCGCACAAAAACGCCAACAATCAAACAAAATTACAATATTTCATTGACTTAAAGGCGTATAGTATTACAGTGAAAGAGCAGATTGCAAAAACGGAGGGATAACGCCGTGACAACTCAGTCGTGGGAACCATGCTGCTGATCAGCCATATCCGTCGGGTCTGTATCGCTCCACAGGTTCATATACACGTACGTGCGGAACGAGGTCACGTGGTCGTCCTGGTGCGACGCTTCGGTCGTGGTGGATGAGTACACCACGTACTGCACGGGCGGGTTCTGGTCTTGAGTGGTCGCTCTCCAAATGCCCGCGAATACCGGTATACCTATATCACTAAGCGCTTCCTGCACCTGCCTCATCCGCTCACCCCCTTCGCTATCGAGGCCTTGAGTCCCAGATATGTGCGCTTGAAGCTGTACTCGCCTAGAGTTGAGATATTCCATTTATCTCCCTGAAAGCGCACCCACATCCCGGGCTTTATATCGGGCCTGTAGCGTATGGTGAAGTTGATGACCGCCTCGGTATTCATCACGTCCGCGGCGCGGTAGTGCTGGTTGCCGGCGTCCACTATGGCTGCCCACACCCGGCATATGACTTTATCCACAGGCTGCGGATAACCGTTGGGGTTGATCTCGTTTTCCGTGTACCCGATCTCGATCCGGTGCCTCAATGCTCCGGGGTGCGGATCGCTCTCGAAGTTCTTATAACCTCTCAAAGATCATCACCCCCTAGAACATTTTCTCAGGATCCCGGTATGGATAGAGCAGCGCGTCGAACGCCATGCGCATGGCTTTGTATCCGCATGGGCAGGTAAGTGCCCTCATGCCCGTAGCGCCGGCTGTTGAGTATACGCTGGGCCGCGTTCCATACGGCGCGGCTCACGATCGCTTCGTGGTGGTCGGGCTGGAAGTACTTGTTCTTTTTCCCGTTATTCTTCTTGGCCTTATGATCCTTATAGTTGGGAGTGTAGGTCTTTCGAGCCAGCACATCGCCGCAGTGCTTTTCATTGCGCACGACGGCCATGACCTGCCAGGGGGACCAGTGGGTGTTGAGCGTGCCGTCCCTGCGCCTGCCGCCGGTGGGGATCGCCATTTCGGTCAGCGTAGACGCGATCTCCTCGGGTGAAGCGCCGCTTATGAGCATGGAATATATCCACCTGACCACACGCGCCTCGCTCTCGTTTATTGAGAGGACCTTCTTCTTCCCGCCGAAACCGTCCGGAACTTCGACCTTGTCGTAACCGAACAGGCGTGGGGTGAGGAAGCGGCCGCGGCTGAAGCGCCACTCCAGGGAGAGCAGTATGGACTCGCTCTTCATATGGCTCTCCTCCTGGGCGACCATGGCGAGCACGAACAGTATGATGCCGCTTGTCTGGGACATGGTGTCCAGGTTCTCCTGCTCAAAAAAGACCCGTATGGGCGGGTCGTGATTCTGGAGCGCCTCCACCCAGCCGATACAGTCCATCAGGTTCCTGGCGAAACGCGATACCGCCTTGGTGATGATCATGTCGATGCTCAAATGGGATCGCGCGCTGCGAAACGAAACGCTGCTCACCTTGGAAGAGCAGGCGGAAATGTACACATCGGGAACGCTCAATTCCGGCGAACATGGAAACTGGGGAGAACCGGACGAAGTTGGCTACGGCTTTGGATGGGACATTTCGTTGTAGCAAGCGCGTATTTCATCGGTGAGCTCTGCAGTATCAATGAAAGAGTAGACTATGGGGCGAGTCTGAGTGGCGTCATAAGCGCCCATCACGCCAAGGGGATAAATCTCCATGCCGGTGTTGTCCAGATCGCGCACCTTGGCTTCACGCAACAGCTCAGTGAAGTCATCGATGCTCATGTGATAACGCCCATTCTCGTCCTGCTGGAGTTCGTATCCCAACTTTTCCAGCCAGTCGGTGCGGATGAAAGTGCAGTAGTGACCTACACGGGTCCTCTTGGCTACTAGACACCACATATCACCTTCATAAGTGCCATAAGCAAAGGTATCGGAAAGATGCTCGACCAGGTTGGGACCGTACTCTTCTACCAGGTCATTCAGCCTGTGAAGTCCGCCGTCCTTACCATAATCCATGAATGTGGAGGAACCGTAACCGAAAATAATGTCCGGAGCAGTTCCACCCGCCATCATGGTGTTAACCTTTTCACCGTCACCGGTACGGGGGACTGGAACATATTCGACGGTGATTCCGTTCGGATCGCCGAACTCGGACTGGATCCAGCGGGTCCAGAAGTTGTCACATGCAGTACCATAGGTGGTGGTTGTGTTGCCGCGATCGTACATCATTACCCTCAGGGTGATGTTTTCATCAGCCACGGCGATGCTCGCAATGGCAATAAGCATTACCAATGCAAGGACCAGGGAGAGCAGCTTTTTCATGGGATATCCTCCTTTATATATTTACCCGGCTTCTGCCGGATTATTCCAAATCAACCCTTGACCGAACCGATCATTACGCCTTTCACGAAGTACTTCTGCAGCCATGGATATACGATCATTATCGGGATCATGGAGAATACAAGGCAGGCCGCTTTTATGGTTTCCGCAATGACATCATTTTTGACTTCCGGGATATCCTCAATAAGTGTGGATACCTGGCTGGCTTGGATTATCATTCTAAGACGGAGCTGAATCGTGAACATGTCCCCATCATTTATATACAGAAGTGCGTCCATAAAACCGTTCCATCGACCAACTGCATAAAACAGTGCGATGGTCGCCAGCATGGCCTTTGAAAGCGGAAGAATGATTTTGATCAGCACGACTGCGTCATTTGCACCGTCAACAAAAGCGGATTCTTCCATTTCTCGCGGCATTGCCTGGAAAAAACTCTTCATCAAAATCATATTGTAGGTGGATAAACAGCCGGGAAGGATAAGTACCCAAAAAGTGTCTATAAGTCCCAATTGCTTTATATTGAGGTAATTCGGAATCATGCCGCCAGAAAAATACATCGTGAACAGGATCAGCAGCAAGATGGGAGCTTTAAACTTCAAGTCTGGTTTAGATAGCGGATACGCGCACATTACTGTCATTATTACACATATTAAGGTATGAACGATAGTAAGCAGAATCGTAAATCGCATCGACAGCATCAGCGACTGGTTGTTAAAGACTGTCCTGTAAGCTGAAAAGTCCCAGCCGACTGGCCAAAGGAATACTTCTCCTCTCATGACAGGATTCTTGCCGGAAAAAGAGACAGAAACGATGTAGAGAAAGGGAAACAAGCAGGCTGCTGTGATTATCAGGATAATCGCTACTGTAAATGCTTTAAAAATCCGGTCGTTTTTTGATTCCAGTATCATGCTGTTCACCTCATTACCAGATTCCCTTGCCAGATACCCTCTTGCTAATAAAGTTCGCACTGATAACGAGACTAAAGTTGATTACTGACTGTGCGAAACCCACTGCGGTACCAATGCTGAAATTTGCTTGTTCAAGACCAACCCGGTATACGTACGTACTAACAACATCCGCGACGTCCATTACGACACTATTCTGCATCACGTATGGCTGCTCAAAACCGATGCTTGCGATACCGCCAATTGCCAGTATGAGCATTATGACCACGGTATCCATTATACAAGGAACAGTAATGCTCCGCATCATACGAAAGCGGGAGCAGCCGTCGACACGTGCTGCTTCATAGATCTCCTGGTCGATTCCTGTCATGGCAGAGAGGTAGATTATAGTATTCCATCCAAGGTTTTTCCATATGCCGACTATAAAGTATGTAAAAACCCACCAAGAGCCGGTGGACAAAAAAGCGACTGTTCTGATCCCGAGGCGACCAAGAGTGCTATTGATAAGCCCTGAAGTGGAAAATACTTGATACATCATACCGCCGACAATTACCCATGATATGAAGTGCGGCAGATAAATGATGGTTTGTACGGTTTTTTTGAAATGCTTGCTCTGAAGTTCGTTCAAAAACAGTGCGAGAATGATAGGGGCCGGGAAACCGAGCGCGAGGCTTAGTACATTCAAAACCAGCATGTTTTTCACAGAGATCCAGAAAGTCTCAAAATGAATGACTTGCCTAAAATACTTTAACCCCACCCAAGGACTGCCACCAAGGCCTAAAAACATATTGTAGTCCTTGAAAGCGATGGTCAATCCAGGTAAAGGCTTGTAATGGAAAAGTATGTAGTACACAATGGGTAGCACAAGCATCCCATACAAAATCCAATGGTTTCGGAAATATGCTGCTGTCACAGCTAAGGAACCGCTTCTTTTTTTCATAGGCGCATTAAACTTCATAATACACCTCAATCTGTTTTGTTATAAACTATAACACTATTGCTTTTCCTCAAGAACAATTGTATAATGATAATTGGACAGAAAATATATATTTTAAGTCCTGTAATAGGTAAAACTTATCTGTTTTTTACATATTTATGGAGTTGTACAATGCTGATACAGAGAAACACCCATGTTCTTCCCTCCACATTTTCTCATTCACATACGGTTTATGAGATACAATACTGTGTTACGGGAAGTGTTATATTCCATTATTATCCGGTGCAGGGTAGCAGCTATCAGGTGGAGGTGCAGATCAAACCGGGAATGCTGATATTCACGCCTAAGGGAGTATATCACGGAGTCGGTAACGTGAGATATCCTTATGACAGATTTTGGGCCCAGTTTTCGGATGAAGATATTGCTGACATGGACGGATCGACTGGACTTTTGACATTTCTTTCAAGTGGAGAAAGCAGAATACCTTTGATATGGGATTTATCTACGAATCATGAGGTATTTGAATCAATACTTGAGCAGGCATATACTGCGTACATGAACGATAGTCTCAGTCAGAAGTGGAAGAAAATGTATTTGTCGAATTATTACGGTCTGCTGTTTTGTGAGATCCATCGGTGCTATCCACAATACTTTTCAGGCTTTTCTCCTAATAATATATCCCAAACGATAAGCCAAGTAAAGCAATTTATAGATATGCATTTCAGTGAAGCAGTCAAGCTTTCTGATATTGCCGAACTCTTTCATTATTCTCCAAGCTATCTGACAAAGCAGTTTACCGAACAAATAGGCATTAGCCCGAGGCAGTACCTTACAAATAAACGTCTTTCAATGGCACGGAAAGATCTTTGTTCAACGTCGCTTTCCATTCAGGAAATTGCAACTCGAAATGGTTTTGGCGATGTCAATTACTTTATTCAGGTTTACAAAAAGAACTACGGAACGACACCTAAGAAATATCAGCATTATATGCGAACACTCCCATAAATAACAGGCATTTTTAATGCTATCAGAGTATTGGCGTAAGCTTGTGAATCTATAAATGCATGTATTTGTCACTTGCTTCACAGCGCCCCCTGTCCTGACGCTCTTTTTCCCGCTTCAGGAATTCCCAGATAATGTTGTCCATCTTGATTCGCCGGTTGGAATCGTATTTAGGCGGCACTATAACGTAGACATGATTCTGTGAATCCCATTGCACCTGGCGCCGCAGATAGATCGAGCCCCAAATCAAATCGACATCGTCCCAGACCAAACCGTATGCTTCTCCCAGCCTCAGGCCGCAGTGGTAACCCAGCATGATCCCTATCCGATCCGGATGCCCTTCAGGGAATCGCTCCAGTATCCTGTCGATGACGTATATGGGTATCGCGTCCCTTACGTGTTTCCGGTTGTTGACGCACTGCCTTGACGTAGGCAGATCGATATGCGGGACATGACCAGCTTTCTGTTCCGGTCGCGCTCGTCGCCGTAGTAATTGAATCCCGCGTCTCCGAGTATGATCATCGTATCCCTGACGTCAGGGCGGACCATATCGCAGAAACGTTCTATGCGGCTGAAATCCCCGTGGGTGTCGCCGGTTATGTATATCATGCTGCGCTCCTATACTCGTTTTCAAAAAACCATTTGGCTATGCTTATATTGTGCCACATTTTCCGGTTGGACGCGACGTCGGAACAAGCGTATTTGGAAGATTTAACATGTACGAAAAAACGTGGTTCTATGTGACTATTCTAAGACTAACAGTTATCACTTTTGTCCATGGAAATGGGGTGGACTAACAGGGCGATCAGAGGTAATATGCGTGCAGCGGACGAACGAAGGGGAAGCGCGAACAGCCCCGGCGGAACACCCGCGAATAACGAAAAAGGAGCGAACCAACCATGACAAAGAGTGAACTTGTGACGAGCGTATCAGCCCTGACCGACATGCCCTGCGAGGCGGCGCAGAAGGCCGTGAGCGCGGTTTTTGACGCCATCATCGAAGCGCTGGGCAAGGGCGAAGAAGTCTCGATACAGGGCTTCGGAACGTTCCTGACGCGCAGACGTGAGGCGCGGAAGGCGAAAAACCCGCATACAGGGGAGGAGATGACGGTGCCGGCGTATACGGCGGCGGTGTTCAAGCCGGGCAAGCGTATGCGGGACGCGGTAAAGGACAACTGAGCGTGCGCCATCCCTTAAATGGGAGGGCAGTCCCTTTTACATGGAGCGAGGGAAATGGCAGAAGACATCATAGGGCGCAGATTCAATAAACTGTTTGTGTTATCCTGGGCGGAACCGAAGCTCCGTAAAGATGGTTCCAGGATCAAACGCGTGAAATGCCTGTGCGACTGCGGCAGTACGAAAGCCGTGATCCCGTCAGAGTTGAAAAGTGGCCATGTCAGGAGCTGCGGGTGCGGCAGGCTGCAGAGGAACAGACGGGTAGATCTGACCGGGCAGAAGATCGGCAGGCTTACAGTCATAAAGGAAGACAGAACGCACCCGCAGGATGCGCACAGAGAACGATTCTGGATCTGCCGCTGTGAGTGCGGCAATGTCAAGACGGTCAGACAGTCTTCCCTGAGAAGAGCGGACGGGACCAGATCCTGCGGATGCCTGCACAGACCGCCAACCAGAGATCTTCCCGATCTTACCGGCAACCGCTACGGGCTGCTTACGGTCGCGGGTCCGGCAGAGCCGTTGCCGGGCAGCAACAGGCCATACGGGCAGCGCTGGGATTGCGTATGTGACTGCGGGAACAGTAAGACAGTCATGACGAGGGATCTTCGTTCCGGTCATACGCGCAGCTGCGGATGTCTCAAAGGGAATATGCGGCCGGGGAAGCGTTTCGGTAAACTCACGCTTGTTTCTCCGGCGCCCGGTATACGCGTTATGCCGTACTGGAAATGCCGCTGCGACTGCGGCAGGGAGCTCACGGTTTCCGTTGACACCCTTTTCCGGGCGTCGGATGTGTGCTGCGAATGCCGGGATATTTCCAAACCCAAAACCGACCTTGTTGGACAGGTGATCGGCAGGCTTACTGTGTTGATGGAAGTCGATCCGGTCACAGAAACCACAGGCGCGCGCTGCAGATGCTGGCTGTGCCGCTGCAGCTGTGGACACGAGACAGTTGTAAGGGAGCATAATCTTGTGCGCCGAAACACCAGAAGCTGCGGGTGCCTTAAAAAGGAACATGCGAGAGACGGTCGTACAACTTTCCAAGGGAAACATATCGAGTCAGAATGTCAGAGTGGAATTCTCTTTCGAAGACATGGACATGTCCCGGTTTCAGCAAGGCGCTACATATGAGCAGATCCAGGCATGGGTACAGGAGAAGTACGGATTTCATGTAACACACCTGAATATCGCGAAGACGAAGCGGAAATGCGGGATTATTGAGCGGCAGAACTATAATCTGCCGAAGAGTGAGGGCAGTAGGCCTCCGGAGACACCGAGGGAGAAGGAAGAGGCGATCATTGCGAGCCAGCACATCGCCGCAGTGCTTTTCATTGCGCGCGACGGCCATGACCTGCCAGGGGGACCAGTGGGTGTTGAGCGTGCCGTCCCTGCGCCTGCCGCCGGTGGGGATCGCCATTTCGGTCAGCGTAGACGCGATCTCCTCCGGCGAAGCGCCGCTTATGAGCATGGAATGATACGATTGATGAACGTATAACAGATCTGCTTGACAAAAAACGTCTTGAATTCGAACACTTTGCTGATACTTCTGCTGCGGCTGAAAAAACGAACGAAATAGATGAAGGAATCGAGGATAAAACATTTGGCAAGCTGATTCAAGAAGAGATAGATAGGATAAACAAGGAAAAAGGGGACGAACAAAACCCATTATTTGATGAATTCGATTCAGGTGTTGCTGCCAAAGAAACAGCCGAGCAAACAAATGAAGAGGTGAAGGAAGAAGGTAAAAGTAAAAAAATACAAGTATTACACTCCAATTGATACATTCATAATTGACGCGGTTTATGAAGCGAGGAACAAACAGATGAACACACAGCATCTTCAACAAATCATAGACCACTACATCACACGCTTTGCTGAATTGAATGGTCCTGGAAATGAAGAGTACTACAAATGGCAAATCGTCCAACGCTTCCAGCCCATGATGGCCGAAGCCCTTGCTGCCACAGATGCAGATTTCCCTGAAAAACTATATGCCGTAAAAAAGCTAACATCAAACCTTATCGACAGTTTTACTCAGCCGTTGAACGGACTGGTGGAGTTTTCTAAGAAAGAACCTGCAACTGTCCGAAATATGTTTATTGAGCTATTCAAAGCTGCAGATGTGGATATAATAACGAAGCAAGCTGCTATTCATGAATTCTTGGATCAGAGCCATTGCCTTCGTGATGAATACTTCCCTGACAGTTACATTTATAATGACGATCTACATTCAGTGACCGGATACCTTTTACTTTATGATCCGGATCATAATTATCTGTATAAGGCAACTCACTGCCGTGATTTTGCCGATTGCATTGAATTCTACGACGACTGGGGTTCCGGAGAAAACACCAGGCTGGATGTTTTTTACCGGATGTGTGATACAGCGCTTGCTGCCATTAAACAAAATGAAGCGCTCATGGCAACCGACGCCAGTCGATATAAGATTGACCCCGGCAACATGCATCCGGATACAGAGAAGCATATCCTTTTGTTCGACTTGATATTCTGTTGCAGCACGTATGGGTTGTTCGTAAGCCGCTCACTGATTTTATGCTCTATGTACGTTCTTCTATCGGTACGTAACCGGACATCTGCATGACGGCCTTGTAGCCAGGGCGTATTAGGCGGCCGCCGGAGATAAGTTCCTCCAGGCGGTGAGCGCACCAGCCGGAAACGCGGGCGATAGCGAACAGGGGAGTAAACATATCTTCCGGGATACCCAGCATGGAATACACCAGGCCGGAGTACATATCCACGTTCGCACACATCATTTTATGGCCGGGAAGTTTCTGCGCGAGCAGTTCAAGACCTATGCGCTCGATGCGCTCCATCAGGTCAAAGTCCTGCTTGGCTCCGGTCTTCTCAGCCATCTCGCGGGAGTATTCCTTAACGAGCAAGGTGCGCGGGTCGCTGGTGGTGTACACCGCGTGGCCGAGCCCGTATATCTTCCCGGTGCCGTCGTTGGCCTTGCCTTCTATGATGAGTTCCAGGTATTCCGCCAGCTGTTTGTCGCTGCAGTTGTCCGGAAGGTGGGATTTTATGCCGTTGAACATCTGCATGACTTTCGCGTTTGCGCCGCCGTGCAGGGGGCCCTTAAGGGAATTGATGGCCCCGCAAATGGCACCGTAAGTGTCCGTGCCCGTGGAGGTGAGCACGCGGCAGGTGAAAGCGGAGTTGTTGCCGCCGCCGTGTTCCGCCTGAAGGGTGAGCATGATGTCCAGCAGATGCGCTTCCTCAGAAGTATAGCTTTTGTCACTGCGCAGCATGCGGAGTATATTTTCAGCTATGGAGAGCTCGTCCATGGGCACGTGCAGGTACAGGGAATCGTTGTTGAAGTAATGTCTTTTAATGTTGTACGCGTTGGACACGATGATGGGCAGGCGCGCGATAAGCTCTATGGACTGCCTGAGCACGTTTTCCGGGGAAGTGTCGTCCGGCGCCTCGTCATATGAGTACAGGCTCAGCACGCCGGAAGCCAGCTTGTTCATTATGCTTTGGTTGGGGGCTTTGAACAGCACGGTCTCGTTGTAGCCGTCAGGCATGTGCCGCGCCGCCGCTATAACACTGTTGAACGCGGCCAGTTCCTCTTTGGTGGGGAGTTTGCCCAGCAGTAAAAGATAGCAGACCTCCTCAAAGCCGAATACGCCCTGCCGCACCTGTTCACGGATAAGGTCGTTGATGTCAAGACCGCGGTAATACAGACGGCCGGGCATGGGGATGGGGTCGCCGTCCAGCATCATGTATCCCTGTACGCTGCCTATGTTCGTAACGCCAGCGAGCACGCCTGTTCCGTCAGAGTTGCGCAGACCGCGCTTTACGTTATATGAACGGAACTGTTTGGGCTCTATCTCGTAGCGGGAACGGATGTTCTCGCTCAGCCGCCGCACGTATCCGTCTATCACTTCGTTCTTTGGCATGAACTGCATGGGCTTACCTCCAGGTTAGGATATTACTGGATTATATCCGAAATTACTTGGAAATGCAAGTATTATTACTCAAAAAATTTATTTTTACCAAATCTTTGCAAGTAAACAGGGCAAAATCTGCATATTTCATTATTTTCTTCTTGCATTTTCATGTTTTCTGCAATATAATAACAGCACTATCTGCGAAAGCCAGCGGTCCAATCAATGAATAAGGAGACGGCATATGTTCTGGTTGAACGGCCCTGTACTGCTTAAGGACGGAAAAGTTGCCGCCGGAAAAGGCGAACCCGGAACGGGCACCATGTCGAGCCGCATACTGGAGGCGCACGGCGGAACAAATATACGTTTTGACGCGCTCATATCCCACGATATTACGTATGTGGGCATCATACAGACGGCGAGGGCGAGCGGCATGTGTGCGTTTCCGCTGCCGTACGCGTTTACCAACTGCCACAACAGCCTGTGCGCCGTGGGCGGCACCATAAACGAGGACGACCACGCCTTCGGGTTGTCAGCTGCCCGTAAATACGGAGGCATATACGTTCCCCGCAACCTGGCGGTCATCCACCAATATGCCCGGGAGCAGATGGCTTCCTGCGGGGGCATGATACTGGGCTCTGACAGCCACACGCGCTACGGCGCGCTAGGCACCATGGGCGTGGGGGAAGGCGGGCCCGAGCTGGTCAAACAGCTACTGGGCAACACGTACGATTTTGCTACCCGTCCCGGAGTGGTGCTGGTCTACCTTATGGGGAAACCTCGCCACGGCGTAGGACCCCATGACGTGGCTCTCGCGCTGTGCGCCAAAGTGTATAAGGACGGACTGTTCAAAAACAAGATACTGGAGTTCGCGGGCCCGGGCGTTGGAAACCTGAGCATAGATTTCCGCATTGGGATTGACGTGATGACGACCGAAACAGCCTGCCTGTCGTCCGTCTGGGTCACTGACGAAAAGACCCGGGGCTGGTATAAGACCCACGGGCGGGAGGACCGTTTTTCCGTAATGGCGCCCGACGAGGGAGCGTGCTATGACGCGGCGTTGCTGTTAGAGCTTGACAGTATCGAGCCTATGATCGCTTTGCCTTTTCATCCAAGCAACGCTTATTCGATCCGCCAGCTGAACGAAACACCGCTCGACGTCCTGCGCGAAGCGGAAAAAGCCGCCGGGCTTGACGGCGAACTGGTGTCCCGCTGGACCGATAATGGCCTTGTCGCCGACCAGTATGTGATCGCCGGCTGCGCGGGAGGCATGTACGAAAACCTGCTGAACGCTGCCGCCATACTAAGGGGGCGAGGTGCCGGGGACATGAACGTGTATCCTGCCAGCGTGCCACAGGAACTGGCGCTGCTGCGTTCAGGCGCCACGGCGGACCTGCTCGCCAGCGGCGCGGTAATGAAGCCATGCTTCTGCGGCCCCTGCTTCGGGGCGGGGGATACGCCCAAAAACGGCGGACTGGCCCTGCGCCACACCACGCGCAACTTCCCATTCCGGGAAGGCGCGAAACCGGGAGAAGGCCAGAAGGCTTTCGTAGCGCTTATGGACGCCCGTTCCATAGCCGCCAGCGCGGCGGCGGGGCACGTCACAGGCGCAGATACGCTGGAATATGAGGACGTATCAGACGCTCCGTACAGCTTTGATCCATTGCCGTATCTGCGCAGGGTGGAAGACTTTACAGGCAGGCCGGAAACCGACTCACCACTGGCCTTCGGCCCGAATATTGCCGACTGGCCGGAATTCCCGCCGCTGGGCGAGGACTTAAGCTTCACGGTCGCGTCCGTGCTTACCGACCCGGTCACCACCACGGACGAGCTTATACCTTCCGGTGAGACTTCCAGCTACCGCTCGAATCCCGCGCGGCTGGCGGAATTTACGCTTTCCCGCCGCGATCCCGGTTACGCCGCCCGTTCCAAACAGGCGCGTGACGCGGGCGGCTTCAGTTGCGTATGCGCGGTCTGCCCCGGCGACGGTTCGGCCCGTGAGCAGGCCGCTTCCTGCCAGAGGGTGCTGGGCGGCGCCGCGAACATCGCCGTGAGCTACGCCACCAAGCGTTACCGTTCCAACCTTGTGAACTGGGGCATTTTCCCGTTCGTGAGCCTAGACGCCGTTTCCGTGAAAGTCGGAGACACAGTGACCGTAAAAGGGATAAAGGCGGCACTGCTGGACGGCAGGCGCGAGTTCACCGCCAGTGTAAACGGGGGCGAAAGCTCGATAGGGCTGGCACTGCCCGGGCTTACGGATGACGAGCTTCAGATACTGCTGGACGGCTGCCTTATCAATCATTACCGAAGGGGGATGAAACATAATGGCTAAGATCAGAATGCCCAATCCCATCGCCGAACTTGACGGCGACGAAATGACGCGCATCCTCTGGAGACAGATAAAAGATATACTTTTGCTTCCGTTCGTGGAGCTCAATACGGAATACTACGACCTGAGCCTCCCGCATCGGGACGAGACCGATGACGAAGTGACGCTGGAAGCGGCGAAGGCGATCAGACGATTGAAAGTGGGCGTCAAGTGCGCCACGATCACCCCGAACACCGGGCGCATGACGGAGTACAATCTTAAGCGCATGTACAAAAGCCCCAATGCCACGCTGAGGGCGTACCTGGACGGCACCGTTTTCCGCACTCCCATACTCGCTCCCGGCATAAAGCCCGTGATACCGCGCTGGGAAGCTCCGATCACGGTGGCCCGCCACGCTTACGGGGATATCTACAAGGCGGTGGAAATGCGCGTGGAGGATAAGGGCAAAGCCGAACTGGTGTTTACGTCCGAGGACGGCAGGGAACAGCGGGAGACCATATTCGACTTCGATTCTCCGGGCATAATACAGGGCATGCACAACCGCCGGGATTCCATCGAGTCTTTCGCCAGGGCGTGCTTTGAATACGCGCTGTCCGTCAAGCAGGATCTTTGGTTTTCAGCGAAGGACACAATCTCCAAGACCTATGACGAGGAATTCAAGCGCGTGTTTGAAAGCATATTTGCTTCTGACTACAAGGCGCGCTTCGATAAGGCCGGCATAGTCTACTTTTACACGCTTATAGACGACGCCGTCGCACGGGCGGTGCGCTCGAAAGGCGGTTTCGTGTGGGCGATGAAGAACTACGACGGGGACGTGATGAGCGACATGATCTCCGCCGCTTTCGGATCCCTTGCCCTTATGAGCAGCGTGCTGGTGAGCCCGGACGGCTGCTTTGAGTACGAGGCTTCCCACGGCACGGTCACCCGCCACTACTACCGTTATCTCAAGGGAGAAAAAACGTCCACCAACCCCATAGCTACGCTGTGGGCGTGGACGGGCGCCCTGCGCAAGCGGAGCGAGCTGGACGGCTTGAGCGATCTGGCGGGTTTCGCGGATTCGGTAGAGCGTGCCACGCTTAAGACAATAGTCGACGGCGTCATGACAGGCGACATGGCTGCGCTGTGCGAAAACGGCGCCGCGGGCGTGGACAGCGAGACGTTCCTTAAAGAGATAGCGAAACGGGTGAGCAACTAAACAAATTCTACGTGCGGTGAAGAACGCCCAAAAACACATACATCAGCCTATACAAAATGATATGCCGGGTACCGTCAGGTCCCCGGTATTCCGTATTTCAGGCAAATGCTTCCTAAAATGCATTTGGCGGACTATTCGACAATACGGATGCTTTATTCTTCAAACACGCCGTATGTGTCGAGCATATGCTTGGCTATATCATGTACGCAGCTGTAGTATTCCAGGGCGAGGTCAAGCGTCATGTGTCTGAGCGGCAGGCCTTTCTGGTTGTCGTCGTAAAGCAGGCAGCCGCAGCGCGGGCTCTCGGGCTCCAGGTTGAACGCGCCTGTATAGCCTATCTGTTTCAGCGCGAGCATCACCTCGTCAAAATCGATATGGCCCATGAGGGGCGGCAGGTGCAGGTCCTGGCGCCACATACGGGTTGTGGAAGCCACGGGCAGCGAACCGAAATTGTCCTGGACGTGCAGTCCCTTAAGATGCTGCCCGAGCCCTATGATGGTCTCGTACTGATTTCCGTCCGCCAGGCTCAGATGCCCGGTATCTAGGCACGCCTGGTACAGCGGGTGATTCACCGCGTTTATAAGGTCTGCCATTTCGGACGCGTCGTGGCAGTAATACGGCTCGTCCCAGCGCCCGACGTTTTCCAAAAGCAGAGTGACACCGGTTTTTTCAAGTGTCGGCAGCAGCCTGTTGGCGTACGACGTGTTGAAATTAAGATAGTCTTTTTGGGTCATGCCCATAAGCCCGCCCGGATGGTACACCAGGTTTTTTATGTCCAGCACGGCGCAGACCTCTATGGAGCGCTGTGTGCGCCAAAGCAGTTTTTCGGTCATGTCCGGATTCGCGGGCTCACCCGCAGGGGCGTGGGCTATCAGCGCGCGTACGCCGATCTTTTCCATTTTCTCCCGGGTCCCGTTCGCTGTTTTGTACCAGTCATCCTTCAAAAACGGCGCGTCGTCTGTTCTCATGGGCGAGAACATGTCGTAGTCCACGTACCTGAAACCGCAGGCGCGTATGTTGCGGTAGAAATCGAATTCGTCACCCAGTTCGTTCCAGACGGAGCTTCTTGATACAGACAGTTTCATATCCGGTCACCTCACGCAAGCGGGTACGCGTCAAGCATGGTCTCGATTATGTGCCTGCTCCACACGTGCAGGCGGCGGGTAAACTCTATAGGCATTATCCTGAGCGGAGACTCGGAGTGGTAGGTGCTTTGCTTGTTGAATACGCGGGGCATATTCATCCTGAGGTTGAAGTAGCCGTCATACCCGGTATCGACAAGGCCCTGCATCACCCGGTCGTAGTCGATATATCCCATCATCGGGGCGAACCCGAGCTCCTCCCGTTCGGGATCCACGGCCAGAGGCATGCCGCCGAAATTGTCCGCAAGATCCACGTTGCGTATGCTTTTGCCCAGCAGGCAGATGTCAGTATAAGGTCTAATCTCGGCAACGCCCATGTGGGCCACATTCAGGTTGGTCTTCAGGCGTTCGGGGTCGCCGAGTTTGCGCATTATGTGATTCAGCTCTATGGCGTGATGGGTGTAGTGCGGTTTTATCCACGAGCCGCTGTGCTCGATTAGCAGCGTCACGTCCACGTCCTGAGCGGTGCCGAGCAGGCGCTCCAGGTAACTCAGGTTCGCGCTTTCATATTCCCGTCGGGTGTTGTTCCGGGCATAGCCCAGGGGGATCACGACGTTCTTGATCCCCAGCATCCCGGCGCCGAGCACGGCTTTATGCACGCTTGGTTCGTCATACAGGGGATTATACCCGGCGACATGGGCAACTGCGGGAGCCATTCCGGATTTTTCAAAAAGCCCGCGTGTTCTCTCTGCCCAGCCGCTTTCATGCGGCAAAGCCCATTCGCACTCGTTCGCGGGCGAGAAATCGTAATCGATGTAATTGAATCCGCAGTTTTTAAGTTCTTCAAAGCACTGTGTCTCGCTAAGCCCGTATTCTTTCCATATCGGGCTGACAGCAGCAGATATAAACATATGATCACCCCACATGAACAGGTCTTGCGCCAAATGGACCGCATCCCGCGCCTTTCGTGCGAAAAAGCTGCGTTTCGATTTTAATGCTATTCACGTTTGGTGTCAAGCGTGATCCGCATCAAAAGAAATAGGATCGACGGGAAGGGCCAATCCTGTTTGCAGTCCGGGGACCCAGGCTGATCCGATGTGGAAACAGTGTGCGCTCAGTTTGCGTAGTAGATATGCGCCAGGCCTCCGTGGGAGGTCTCGCGGTACTTTTCGTCCATGTCTTTGCCGGTGCGGTACATGGTGGCGACGACTTCGTCGAACGAGATCTTGCGGGTCGAGAACAGAAAGCGCAACAGGTTTACGGAGCTGATGGCGCGCATGGCGGCGACCGCGTTGCGCTCTATGCAGGGGATCTGCACCAGACCGTTCACGGGATAGCACGCTATCTTTTTGCTATCGTCACAGGAGCGACGTTGAGATACGCTGAGCGACATTCAGTTAAAAGTGCTCAAAAGTGGCAGCCAAATGTTGTGCAATGAGAAACGATAAGATGCGGTGAATTATGTTAAGATTATGTAAAATTCTTGGGAAATAACCCCATGGTCGGCGCGACTGTCGCGGTCGCCGTTGCGGTCGCGGAATCGATGAAGTATAATCTGCAAATATAGGCGCTTATCCGAGAGGATAGGCGCCTTTTTGCAATAATGGTGGAACTTTATTATAGAATTTGAGGGTTGCGGCTAAGGTTTCAAAATAGTTGCATTATTAGCTATCATGTTTCTATCTTTGAAAAGATGTGTCAAGACATAGTAAAATGAATGCTGAAACACCTCTGAGCCATTAAAGTTCAGAGGTACTATTGTCATTATGCTGATCCCAGCCGTCAATGATGGCAGTACGGGAGCCTGTATTTGTTTTTTTGCCATGCTCTAGCTTTTGCGGTTATGCAGCTGACTGAGCACTTCTTTGAGCTTCTCCGGCACCGGCAGCTCCGAGTGGCTGAAGTCACACTGCCATTCCATAGACCAGATCAGGGGCGTAACCGGCGATGTACATCTGAATTGCGCGGTCGATTTTCTGCGGGAGTTTGCCCTGCTTGAACATGCCTACTCCGGAGGTAATGGACAGGGGCCACAGAATGAACATGCTCGTTGCCATCGTGAGGCTCTTCTTCAGGCATTCGCCTTTTCCGATTGTAAAACAATTATTAGTAACGTGGATGATTTTTTTAGTCATTATTACTTGACACAAACCTATACAATGTAATAAAATAAACAAGGAGGGAAAGAATTCCCACAAATAATTCAAGGAGGCGCATTTTTTCATGAAGACCAACATTAGGCGTATCATGGCCCTGGTGATGGCGTTTATGATGCTGCTGGGTGTCGCTTCCGCTGTTGCGGAAGCTGATTTCTCTGGCACCATTACCATAAGCGTGGAGTCCCAGAAGGGTGTGGAAGAAGCCTGGAAGGCCGTAGGCGAGGCTTATATGGCGAAACACCCCGGCGTGAAGGTCGTAGTTGATCTTAAACCCGAGGAAGGCTATGCCGAGTGGGTAAAAGCGCAGTTCCAAGGTTACGAGGAAGCGCTGCCCGAAGCCGACATCGTCTTGGGCAACCTGGCAGGCGGCGATCGTGCCGACAAATGCATCAACTATTTCGATTACGCATTCGAAGATGATCCCTACTACGACGGCGAGTGGAATGAAGCTATCGCCTTCGACATGCAGAACAAAAAGAACTACAATGCGGGCACCGGCGCCTGGGACACGCTGTCTGTGACCGGCACCCAGGTGCTGTGGTTCTACAACGCGGATATCTTTGAGGAAGTAGGCATACAGCCGCCTACCACCTGGGATGAGTTCGTGGAAATCTGTGAGAAACTGGAAGCTGCAGGCTATCAGCCCCTGGCTGTTCCGGGCACGTTCAACTCATTCTGGAGGAAGCAGATCGGCTGGCTCGCGCAGATCTATGCCGACCAGACCACCCGTTCCAACATCGAGATCGTGCGTGCCCAGGAAGGTGACTATTGCTACGATCCCGAAGTGGACGGCGTATTCGTATACGATCCAACCGATCCGCATAACGACGATACTACATTCGTAAACAACAACCCCGTTCGTTTCTGGAGAGCCTTCGTAAAGGATGGCACCATCCGTGCTGATACCGTAGGTATGAAGACTGTATGGTCCAACCTGGCGAGGATCTTCCCGAAATACTCCGGCGGCGAGAACTTCTACGGTACCGAAGAGAACGGCGCCAAGACACTGTTCTTCCAGGGCAAGGCGGCCATCTGGCTTGACGGTTCCTGGTTCTTCGGCGACTACCTCAACACTATGAACTCCATAGACGACGAGGCGGCCGAGGACAAG
Source organism: Clostridiales bacterium (assembly GCA_024684375.1). Lineage (GTDB taxonomy): Bacteria > Bacillota > Clostridia > Christensenellales > Aristaeellaceae > RUG14130. Next base: position 18,397 of record JAIKWZ010000025.1, on the reverse strand, counting down.
ATCGAAGGCCTCAAGAGATTCGAACTTGGCACCTTCGTAATGCCCAGTATGGAAGGCGAGGGCATTTTGGCGAAGGCCCGTACCATCGAGGTCGCCAACGGCTTCCTCTCTGCTGTCCGCAAAGACGTTGACCACGACGAAATGGTCGTCGACTTCCTGATGTTCTACTCTTCTCCAGAAGGGTATTCCATCTACCTCGACGCGCTGATCGCTGCCAAGGGCGTTCCAGAGGGACTGCCGCTGGTCAAGGGCGTTGAACTGGAAGGCGAACTGGCGAACATGTTTGCCAACGTGACATATATCGGCAACTGCCAGAAGGGCTTCGGCCGTGCTCTGGCGCGCGGCATCGGCGACAATCAAGAGGCGCTGCGTGCATGGTATGCCTATTCTATGGACTTCCTGGATGGAAAGATCACCGTAGATGAGTGGGCTACGATGCACCAGGAGAACCAGTACAAGTATGCTCCCGACGTGCTGGCTGTCAACAAAATCTCCATGAACGACCTGGAGAACCCGCAGAACGAACCCACCGGCAACTGATACTGATTTGATGAAGTGATCGTCCATGGCAATGCCGTTTGGCTATAGAGACCCGGGACAGCCTGAGAAGGACTCCGGTCAACGTTTCGGCGCAGCCTGCGGTATTGCCGGGAGTATTGAGATTGTTTCGGCGCTCCGGAGCATGAAAACTGCTCCGCAGCGCCTGTTGATTTAAAGGAAGGAGGCCGGTTTCCCTTGAAGCGGAAGAAAACCGGCACATGCGATTTGACGCGCATCTGCCTCGTTCTGTTAGTCGCCCTGGCCTTGTGCCTGCCGGCGGCGGTGGCGGTCCGCGTTTATTCGTTCCAAAGGACGGGGATATTTGAAATGGTGGAATTCGGTACGAATTTCCAGAACAACAAGATCCTCGTCGAATCGGATATAACATATCTTGGGACGTACCAGAACACCATACTTGCGTTTGACAAATCAGGCGGCGATGTCTGGTCTTACGGGATCTCCGGAGCCATAGGCGCGATGGAGTACGACACTGACAGAAACTGGCTGATCGTCGGTTCGCAGGACAGGAATATTTATATATTCGATGGGACGCAGGGGGAACTGCTGGCGAAATACCCTGCACAGGGCAAGGTGTACGACCTTGATTATGATCCTGCTGCCGGTCAGCTGCTCGTTTCATGCAGCATGAACGACAGCAAGCATTTTTTAAGCACGATGGATATCGAGACGGGCGAAACACTTCTGAATGTCAAGATAAAGCAAGTCGCCCGCAGTGCCAGATTCAGCCCGGATTACCGGTATTTCTATTACGGAGACAGCCGCGGACGCGTCTACAAACTTGACCGCAACGGCGAAACCGTAGTTTCAGGGAAGGCGCAGACGGAAGTGCGCTCTCTGGCGGTTTCACACCCCACAGGCGAAGTATACGCGCTGGATGTAAAGGGGAACCTGTTCAAATACGATGAAAACCTGAACCAGATATTCTCTGTTTCGCTCGTGGGCGAAGGACGTACGGTCGGCGTTTCCGACGATGGGAAATGGGTGGCCGCCGGTACCCGCGAGGGAGACGTATATATATTGGACTCCGACGGTGCCGTGCACTTTACTGCTCGTCAGACATACGATATTTCTCAGGTCTATTTTGGCGAGGATGTCAGTTATGTCGTGACTCTCTCACCGGAACTGTTTCGCTTTTCAACTGCGAGGCTTGACAACATAGGCTTGATGACAGCTTTGTCACAGTGGAGTCTGCTCGTTGCGATCGTACTGGCCATATTGCTGGCTGCAGACCTGATCGCGCTTTTCCCGCGCAGCCGAATGCTTGCCATTCGATGCTTCCGGACATTTTATAAGTACAGGGTCGCCTACCTGATGCTGCTGCCGTCCATAGTGCTTATCCTGATATTCAATTACTACAATATTTTCCAGGCGTTTTACTACGCGTTCACGGATTGGAGCCAGGCGACCAAGACGATGCGCGAGGTCAATTTCATAGGATTTGACAACTTTGTCAAAATGGTGACGGAGGGCTATTTCCTTCTCGGCGTAAAAAACCTGCTGATCATGATGGCCTGTTCGTTCCTTAAGCTGCTTACAATACCCCTGCTGCTGTCAGAACTGGTATTCTCAATGCGCAATCGTCATGGGGAGAGCAGCAGGAGACGTTACTGCTTCAGGCTGCTGCTCGTAGCACCAATGGTGGTGCCCGGCGTCGTCAATACCCTGATGTGGAAAAACATATATGATCCCAACATCGGTGCGTTGAACAGCATACTGGACACGATCGGGCTGTCGTCATGGAAGCATTCCTGGCTGGGAGACCCTCAAACGGCGCTTGGAGCGATAATCTGTATGGGTTTCCCGTGGGTCAACAGTTTCGCATTCCTGGTGTACTACGGCGGGCTTATCAATATACCGCAGGACCTGTTCGAGGCGGCGAAGGTGGACGGCAGTACGCCGGCATGGAATTTCATACACATACATCTGCCGTTGATCTCACCCCAATTGAAGATGCTGATAATCACAACATTCATAAACTCGGTACAGGATTACGGGCACGTTTACCTGCTTACTCAGGGCGGACCGGGAACCGCCACTTATGTCCCCGGGCTCGAACTGTATTTCGCTGCAACAAAATTCGGCCAGTACGGCTATGCCTGCGCCATGGGTCTGGTGATGTTCATAGTGATACTGGCGGGTTCGTTGTTCAATCTGCGCATGAAGACGCATGAGCTAAACTGAGGAAAGGAGGGAACAGACCATTATGAAAGATGTTGCGAAAACTGCAAACAACGCCGCACGCAGAAAACGCGATGCACGTCAGCTTTCGTTTCAGACCGCAGTGACTGCAGTGACGCTGATATTTGTGCTGCTGGCGTTTATTCCGATTTTCCTGATGCTGTTCCTCTCTCTTAAGAGCCAGGCGCAGTTCTATTCCAACATATGGGCGATACCAAACCCTCCGCAGTGGCAGAACTACGACGCGGCGTGGAGTTCGCTGTTCCGGAACATGATCAATTCAGTAGTCACGGTTTCGGTGGGTACGTTGTTGATAGTCGTACTGTCCGCTATGTCGGGCTATGTATTCGCCAGGCTGGAATTCCCGGGGAAAAAGATCCTCTTCCTGATGATGCTTGCGCTGATGATGGTACCGGGTGTACTGACGCTGACGCCAAACTACAAATTGATTCAGCGATTAGGTCTTAAGAATACCTGGTGGGCGCTCTGGCTTCCCTGGGCGTCGGGAGGCCAGGTAATGGGCATGTATCTTTGCCGCACATTCATTTCCGGTCAGCCCGCCTCACTGTTCGAGTCAGCGCGCATTGACGGAGCTACGGAATTCAAAGCGTTTTTCTACATCGCCGTGCCGCTGGCCAAGCCTATACTCGCGACCCTCGTTGTCATGAACATGATAAGCCTGTACGGACACTTTATCTGGCCTCTGCTTGTCATTGAGTCCAACACCAAACAGGTGATAAGCGTGGCGATACAGACATACTCCTCATCGACCGGCATTACCGACTACGGAGCCATGATCGCGGGCTTTGTGATGGCGACCGTGCCTTTGGTGGTCATGTTCTCATTCAGTTCCAGACTGTATATCGAAGGCATTACTTCCGGCGCGGTCAAAGCCTGAGGAGCATCAAACTTTGAACGTGGGGCTAAGCTGTCGGCAGTAAAAAGAGCACAAATAAAGAGCACATATTTTGAATGGAGTTTTCGACGGCACGAGCTGAATTAGAACGGCCAAACTATCTGCCACAGACGCATTTAAGTCGATCAGTAATATCGTATTGGAGGAACGAACGTAATGAACATACTGTTGATCAACGCGGATCAGCTCAGGCACGATTCGGTAGGGTACAGAGGCTTAAGAAATGTACGTACTCCCAACATAGATAAACTCGCGTCTGAGTCGGTAGTGTATGAGAATGCATATACTCCTTTGCCGGTGTGCTCACCTGCAAGGCAATCGATTCTTTGCGGAAGGAGACCTGACTATTTCGGAGCGCAGTGGAACTATGATTTCATGCCTACGCCGGAGCTTGATCCATCTACGTGCTGGACGACAGAGCTGAGCAGGAAGGACTGGAAGCTCGGTTATGTTGGGAGGTTCCATGTTTCCGCCACGAGAACACCGTTTGATTTCGGTTTCTCCGATTTCGTTAACATGAACGAGTACAAGGGCGAAGTCAGCAAGGCTTTCCCTAATGTCGAGTATACCGGCGGCTGGCTGGGCTGCGAGAGCCCGCTGCCATTGGAGTATAACCGCACCCACTGGCAGGCAAACAAGGCAGTCGGCCTTTTAAAACAGTATACAGGCCAAAGCAAGCCCTGGTTCATGTGGGTGGATTTTGAGGAGCCGCATCTCCCATGCCGTCCGGCAAAGCCGTTTTCTGAAATGTACGATCCGAATGAGATCGAACCGTGGGACGGATGGGGAGACACGTTTGAGGACAAGCCGTATATCCACAAGCAGCAGACACTGTCCTGGAACACGGATAAACTGACTTGGAATGATTTTGCGCCGATGGTCGCCAGATACTTCGGCTGCATAACACAGCTGGACGACGCTATCGGCAGGATACTGGATACACTTGAAGAATCGCCTGCCCGCGATGATACTATCGTTATATTCACCTCTGACCATGGCGATATGTGCGCCAGCCATTCCATGCTGGATAAACACTACGTGCTGTACGACGATATTATCCGTGTGCCTCTGCTTCTTAGAAAACCTGGAGTCGAGCATACGGTGATAAGCGGGAACGTCATGAACTGCCTGGATATACCCGCAACGATACGTAAGGAGACAGGGCTTGGACCTGATACGCTGAAGCACGGCAGTGCGCTGCCTGAGACCGCGGCTGAAAGCGAAGCTTGCCCGAAAGAAGTGCTGGTCACCTCCAACGGACAACAGTTCGGCCTGTACACTACGCGCTGCATTCGTACAGATAAGTATAAGTATGTCTGGAACCTTACGGACATAGATGAGCTGTATGATTTGGAGAACGATCCCGGGGAAAAGCATAATCTTATAAAGGACCAGAACTTCAGCGAGGTAATAAAACAGCTGAGAGAAAAACTGTATCAGATGCTTGTGCAGACAAAGGACCGTTTTGCCGGTAATGAATGGATGAAGAGACAGCTTCTGGAAGGCGCCAAATATGCCGGATGACCGGCGCGGCGCTATTGATACGGAACAGCTCTAACTAATAAGACAGTTCGACGCAGCGGATCATAATTCGATCCGCTGCGTTCCTTTATTCGAGACATAGTGCTTTTTGACGCCTAGAATGTCCATCCATTTCCGGGTGAGCGCAGCACCGTACAGACGAATGAGCCCCATGCGCCGAAACCTCTGTGTATCTGAAAGGTATTCAGGCACTTCTTCTTCATTGTAAATCAGCTCCGGGCAGCACCACATACACGCCTCAGGCATGATCTCAGCATATACTTCCATGCCCACATTTCCATGGCCGTGATGGGCCATCTGGCAGATATCGGATTTGAGCAGGTGCCGGGACTCTCTGAACAGCAGATCACCGCCTGACGGTCCGAGATCGCCAAGAAACAGCACGGTTTTGTTGGGTGTTGTTACTTTGAATACAAGCGAGCTGTCGTTCATAAGGTTCGCGGTGAGTCCTTCATGATAGCTGAACAGGAAGTCTATATGCACTTCGTCTATATCGATGCTTTCCCCCTGACAAGCGATGTGGGTTTTATCCCTGAAAAGCGGCAATACAGCGTTAAACTCAGGCAACATATTGTTCAGCTCACTGCGGAAATACTCCGGATCTTCAACGTCAGTTTTGACTATCAGTTCATCGTATGGAGGGAAATTATAGTAGATTTTTTCAATATCGAAATCAGCGCCGCCGTTTTTCTTGAATTCGTCGACGAAACCGCTTATATGATCCATGTGGGCATGGGTGAGTATCCATGCGGAGATATGCCTTCCATCAACGTACTGTTTTAGCAGAGGCATATCTTGAGGCTGGCCCCCGTCAATTACTATGCAGTTGTTTTTATCTGTTACCATCACGAAAGACATCATGAGTTCGCTGGTTTCTGTCAGCTGATACAGTATTGCCATTTTTGTCTCCCATTCATGTAATGTGACTCTATGATACCATCTATGCTCAGCATTCGCAAGATATATAAACGGTTTTGGTATTCTACTATACCTGACAGTATGCCGGAAATAGATATTCTGAACAAAAAAGACTATCTGGAAGGATAATGGGAATGTATTGTAATGACTCACGACGGTCTTTAACGAACACAGTAACTGCGTCATCGTATCAGCAGTTATTTGTGCAATGCTGAATGCTCTATTGCAGTAGATCATTATGGTTGATGAGCATTTTGTTTTTTGCTATAATAATATAAGGTTTTGCAAACCAGTATCAACCTTGTGCGGATGATACGAGACAAGAAAGGCAGAGGACAAAATGGATATCATCAGCCGATTTGATCCGGATAAAGCGCAAAAAGCGCACGGCGGCTCCATACTGGCCAGTTCTGTGCTGCCGGATGGCCTCAACTCCCCGTTCGATCACGCCTGGGGATACCTGAACGGTCCCGGCGCTATGGAAGCGCATAAGCACCACAAAGAAGAAGTATACATTTTCACAAAGGGAAGCGGCTTTGTCATTGTGGATGGGGTGCGCTATCCTGTCGGCCCCGGAAGCGTAGCCTATATCCCGCCGGATGCCGTTCACAGTGTCGTAAACGAAAAAGCGGAAGAACTCATGTGGGCATCCTTATGGTGGGATATTTCGGTACCGCATGCGGGGAACAGTAACCCTGCCAGTGAAGAAGACCCTGAAGAGTGCAATATTTTCAACGACAGATAACATGCGTATCAGACGCTTAAGCCTTTCTTCCTCTTGAGATCTATTAAGTATTCTAAAACGATCCGATCACCATCTTGCAAGGAGGAGACTGCCTTGCCCAAGCGAGATCACTGGATATGGCTCCCGGCCAGCGAATATCCTGATGCTCAAAGCACGGTATTTAGTGCGCTTACTGAGACTGCCGGCGGGAATTATACGGTCGCTGAGTTTCAGAAGCGCTATACATTCGACCAGCCCGTGCGGCGCACCCGTCTGCGTGTCAGTGCGGACACCGCTTTCCGGCTTTACCTCAACGATCACGTCATCGTCACCGGACCGCCCAGTGTCGGCGGCGACTTCATCGGTAACGAGACTGTCAGGGAGCACTATTTCGCGTATGAGACCGAAATCAGTCCCGGATCGGATGAGCTGTTCTTCAAAGCTGAAGTCAGAATGTGCCCCGTACAGATATGTGAATACTCAAAAGGCCGAGGCGGGTTTATGCTTCAGGCTGAGCTGACTTTTGATGACGGTTCTCGAGCCGACATCTCATCTGACGAAAGCTGGCTGTGCCGAAGGCTTCCGGCCTATACGGCTGCGCATACCTACGACGGGCGCCTCGCGCCGACCGCTTTGGGGCATGCTGAAACGGTCGATGATGTGTGGCACTGCGAAACAGCGCCGATCCCGGTCAGGACCGAGCGGGAGATCAAGCCTGAAGGGTGCGAGGTCTCTTTAGACCCCGGTGAGAAAAAGACAGTGACTCTGGCCTTCGACATGATCTGGGCCGGGTTCGTTTGCATATCTGCCAGGTGTCGGGGCGAGGTGCGGGCGCATGTCGCCTGCCGGGAGATCGATGAGGAAGGCTCGGCGGAGAACGCGGTCTTTGTATCCGACGGCAGGTACAGGGGCTTCACGCTGCATAGTGCGGGCTCACTGAAGGTGATGTGTGAGAACCGTTCCTCAGCGCCTGCTGCGCTGCGTGTAACCTTTATCGAGACACATTACCCGGCGGATGAGCCTGCCCGTACGACGGTATATAACGATCAGATCGACCGGGTGCTGAAAACGGCTGCGCATACGCTGATGATCTGCCACCAGACGCACCATCTGGACAGTCCAAGGCACTGTGAGCCGCTGGCCTGCACGGGAGATTACTACATCGAAAGCCTGATGACGCTCTTCTCGTACGGGGACATGCGCCTAAGCGCGTTCGATGTCATACGCACGGCGCAATTGCTTGAACGCGAAAACGGCCGCATGTTCCACACCGCCTACAGCCTGATTTGGATCCTGCTGCTGCGGGACACTTACATGGCCACAGGTGATCCGGATCTGCTTAAGCGCTGCGAACAAGCGCTAAAGCTGCTGCTTGCCCGCTTTTTGGGCTATGTGGGAGAAAACGGTCTCATCGAGACGCCGCCGGACTATATGTTTGTGGACTGGATCTATATCGACGGGTTCACGCTGCACCATCCGCCCAAGGCGCTGGGACAATCCTGCCTGAACATGTATTATTACGCTGCGCTCACGGCCGCCGCGCAGATATACCACGAGCTGGGACAGAAGACGGCCTCCGCCGAGTGTCTGGACAGGGCCGATTCATTGCGCCGGGCGATCAATGAGCGCCTGTTTGACCGGGAGGCCGGCGCGTACTGCGAAGGGCTCAACACCAAAACCCCGGAAGGCCTCATCGGCGCTTGGATGCCGCGGAATACCGACAAACGATACATCCGCAAGCACTCCAACATCCTGGCAGCCTGCTTCGGCGTTTGCGATGAGGAAACCGGACGCCGCCTTATCGGGCGGATCATGCGCGAAGAGATCGAAGGCGATTGCCAGCCTTATTTTCAGCATTTCCTGTTGGAGGCGGTATACCGTCTCGGCCTGCGTGAGACATACACGATCGAGATCGTCAAACGATGGATCCCTTCGGTCCAGGAGTGCCCAAAGGGTCTTGCGGAGGGTTTCTACAGACCGGAGCCGGGTTACCACTTCGACCACAGCCATGCCTGGGGCGGCGCTCCGCTGTACGCCCTCCCCAAGGCGATCATGGGTGTGGAGATCCTGTCACCCGGAATGACAAAGATCCGCTTGAATCCCTCCTCGCTGGGGCTTGACGCGGCGTATGCCGAGCTTATGACGCCATATGGACCAGTCGCCTGCGATGTAAAAAAGGGTGGACCGCCCGTTGTCACGCATCCGCGGGACGTCCAAGTCATCATAGGCTGAAACGCTTTGATGAGACATGATGTTGGTTTATTCCTTTAATTGCTATCGGGCGTGAAAGCCGTGACCAAAAGGAGAAGTCTATGACACCTAAACAGAGAATGATCACTGCGCTGGAACTAGGGGTGCCGGACCGTGTGCCTACTTTCGAACTGGAGTTCCAGCTGTGCCCGGAACTGGTGGGGGGTGATTACCTCCATGAGGAGGAGCTGGAAGGTCTGTCCCATTGGGAAGTGGAAAAGCGGCTGAAGCAAAACGCAGAATTTATCATACGGGTGTATGAAAAGCTGGAGCATGATGCCATCTGCCTTCATCATCTTAATTCTGTGCACATGGCCCGCACTGCCGAGATCATACGCGAAATGACAGGTGACAAATTCATGCTGCTGTGTCACGGTGACGGCACCTTGGCGATACCTGACGGGGACGGCATGTATGAGCTCAGCTACAAACTGTATGAGGAACCGGAAAAGCTGCACGACGAGTGCCGCCGCATGGCGGACGGGGCGATAGAGCACAATGACTATATGCTTAGCCATGGCATGGATGGGTTCATACTCTGCTCCGATTACTGTTTTAATCAGGGCCCGTTCATTTCGCCGAAGATGTTCGCCGAGTTTGTCACTCCATACCTTAAAGATATCATTGCGCACATACGCGCGCGGGGCGGCTACGCCATAAAACACACCGACGGCAACATAATGCCGATAATCGATCAGCTGGTGGCGTGCAATCCTCATGCGCTGCATTCGCTGGATCCAATGGCGGGGGTCGATATACGTTATGTTAAAGAACAATACGGTGACAAGGTGGCTCTGTGCGGCAACGTGCACTGCGCCGCTATGCAGACCGGCACGGAGCAGGAAGTGATCGAATCCGCGGAGTATTGCCTAAAATACGCCAAGCCCGGCGGCGGCTATGTGTTCTGCACAAGCAATATCCCCTTCAAGGGTCTGCCGCTGGAAAGATACATGCTGGTGCTGGACGTATGGAAAAAGCACAGGAATTATTGATCCGCGTCCGGGGCAAGTGGGCTTTTGGATCCGGCCGTTTGGATCCGGCGCCAGTGAAGCTAATGCAAATGTGATGTTTTCAGGCAAGCGGATAATAAGCAGAAAAAAAGATTTGGGGAGAGAATATGGACCAAGGTGAAATGTTCGGAAGTGCAAAATGGCTGGGCTTTGACGGAATTACCAGAACACCCGTGGTACGTGCTTCGTTTGAAGCGGGTGATATCATCAGCGCGGAAATAACGATCTGCGGGCTTGGCTACTTTGAATTGTACCTGAACGGGAGGCGAGTGTCGGAGGACCTGTTCGTACCCGTGACCAGCGATTATTGCTGCAGGGATATCACTGTGAACGGGCAGCCGTTCGATGAAGTTTTCAGACACCGCTGCTATTGTCTTAATTATGACATCAGGCCTTACCTGAAAGATGGAACAAACGATTTGGGAGTCGCGCTGGGTCCCGGCTTTTTCGCCCAGGAGACCTGGTCATTCGACGGGCACGTGAGCTTCGGAGAAGTGAGGCTGTGCTACCGCATATTATTGACCGACGCGGACGGAAAGACGCGCGAAGTCGTGTCCGGAGAGGATGCCCGATGGAAACAGGGAGAGGTAGTCTCGTGCAATCTGTTCAGGGGCGAAAAGCACGACCTGAACGTATGCGGGGAAAACTGGATGACCGAGGATATTTCCGCCTGGAATAAAGTGCGCATACTGTCCGAGATGGAGACCGAGTACCAACTGCAGGATTGCCCGGCAGACCGCATCGTACGCACAATAGTGCCCATAAAGCTCATGGAAGGTCCGCGGGGAACGCTGTACGACCTGGGAGAGAACATCACGGGCTGGGTGGTCATAAAAGACAAGTCTAAGCGGAATGAGACTGTGGAAGTCCGCTTCGGCGAAATGCTGGATACGCGCGGCCAACTGGAAAGCCATTACACCCATAATCAGAAATGGCAGGTGGTCAGCGACGGCACCGGGAGGATCATCCATCCAAGGTTCACATGGTTTGGTTTCAGGTATTTCGCGGTGCAGGGCGAAGCCGATGTGCTGTACGCAGCAGTGATACACACAGACGCGGCAGTCACTTCCTCGTTTCACTGCGCCAGTCCCGTGCTTAACTGGCTTTACGGAGCGTACGTACGCACGCAGCTTAACAACCTTCATGGCGGCATACCTTCAGACTGCCCGCATATCGAGCGCAGGGGCTACACCGGCGACGGGCAGCTGGCATGTGAAGCGGCGATGCTGGCGATCGACTACAAGTCCACGGTGCGGAAATGGATGCGCGACATATCGGACTGTCAGGATGAAATAACAGGACATGTTCAGAACACCGCGCCGTATACCCGCTGCGGGGGAGGACCGGGCGGATGGGATATAGCCATTATCACCGTCCCGCTCAACTACTATCTCCAATACGGCGATCCTCAGCCGCTCATCGAGATGTATCAGGGCATGGTGAAGTACCTGGACTATCTGGAACTTCACAGCGAAAACGAATTGGTGGTGAGCGATCGCGCAGGAGAATGGTGCCTGGGAGACTGGTGCACTCCGGACCCGATCAAGCTGCCGCCTCCATATGTAAACACATATTTCAAGGTAAAAGCGCTGGATGCCATGACTGAGATAGACATTATACTTGGCAAGCCGGAAAACCTGATGTGGAGCATCCGGAAGAAAGCTGCCTGCGAAGCGTTGATCCACAACTATTATGACCCGGAGACGCATGATTTTGCAGGGAACGTACAGGGCGCCAACGCCTTTGCGCTGGACATCGGTTTGGGCGACCATGTCACTCTGGAACACTTTTTTGAGCGCTATGAGGAGCTCGGCAGTTACGACACGGGCATTTTCGGCACGGAACTGGTCACTCGGCTGCTGGGTGAAAAGGGACGCTATGATCTGGAATATCGCCTGCTGACCAGCGAAAAGCCGAATTCATTCGGTTCCATGATGCGCACTGGCGCCACGACGCTGTGGGAATACTGGTCCGATTGCGAGTATCAGCGCTCTCTCGACCATCCCATGTTCGGGGCTGCCAGCAAACAACTGTTTTATGACGCGCTGGGCATTAAGCAGGCGAAGGGGTCCGCGGGCTGGCGGGAAGCGCGCATTGAGCCCGCATTCATGGACTGGCTGCCGGAGGCGAGGGGGCATATAACCACTCCGCTGGGAAAGCTGAGCGTGGCTTATCGCAAAACACTGCTGAAGACCGAGATCAGTGTCGAGGTGCCTGAAGGCATGAAGGCGGAATTGACAGTCAAAGGCAAAACGCTGTCGCTGTCAGCCGGGCTGAACGAAAGCGTCTGGGAAAACAACTGAAGCAAAAATCGTGACCTTGAGTATTGTATAACAGGACCCTGCGTACGTGAGCCGCAGGGTCCTGTATTGATTGTGAAAAAGCGGCAGAGATCAACAAACGCATCCAGGGGTTCAATATGTGGACAAGTAAGCCGGGATGAGCATGTTTCAAACGCAAAAAACTATCTGAGTTTGACAATAATATTTGTAGTATGATGCGGCAAAAAAGGCGGGCCAGGCCGAAAACCTGAGCCGCAAGACATATCAGCAGTGCTCTGCCCGCCGTACTCAAACGGGCTTTGCTTCCTGATCTGAGATATGCATACTCCCGACTTCATAGAAATCACCGCAGGCAGGCGCGTCTGTTGCGAAGCTGATCCCCGCGATGCCGATCTGCACACTGTAGTTACCGCCCGGCATATTCTCCGGAAGCGCCACGGTGAAGCGCTTCACGCTCGTGCCCGGCAGCAATGTGACCGCCTCGATGCCTGTATCGAACGTGAAAGCCTGTGTGCCGGCCAGGCGCAGCATGAGAGGAAGCTTCTCATACAGCGGAGCTACACCTGTGTTCTCGATCACGAGCTCACAAGTGAACTCCTTTCCGGGACATGATTTATCCGGACAGGTAAAGCTGACCGGAGAATAGTGATACCCCATCCTGCTCAGCCAGTAGTCGACCTTGTCTTTGAGCTCATAGGGGATCTCAACGGATTTGGCGTTAAACACGCTCAAATGCCACGACAGAGTCTGCTCGATGATGCTGTCGATATCCCACCCCTGTCGGAGCCACTCGGAGAGCCACCAGTATGATTCAAATGATACGGGCGCTTTTTTCCAGATCTCACTATCGATCTGCGCTGCGAGCAGAGGATAACGTTTAAGCATGTGGTTCGGTTCGCCGCAGCCGTCGCCGCGCCAACCGACCGGCCGTACAGTATTTGCGTAATTGACCAGCCACGGCAATCCGATCTGCGCGACCAGATCAGTGTGCCTGAAAGAAAGCAGGAAGGTGTCGATCAGTTCTCGCAGATCTTCATCGGAATACGATTCCAGTTTGTAGCCTTCGCCCCAAGCGCCCGGCAGGCAGATGTCCACAGTATGAAACACAGGCTCGTCATCGAAGCGCTCCGCAAGTTTTTGGATAGCTTTGCCGAACAGCTTCAAAAACAGAGGATCTGTCGGTGAATCTTTAACACGTTTCCCTTCGGGCCGTTCAGGGCAGGGGATAAGCTCTTTCAGCCAATCCGGAACATCATCGCTTGCGCGCGTGCTGTGCGCGATCAGGCGGAATGTGATCGTTTGCCCTTTTCTCTTCGCGGCATCTACGAGTTTTTGTATCAGACCGTAATTGTATTGCCCTTGAATGGGCTCAAACTCCTTCCACAGTACGCGGAAATACGCTATCTTTGCTTCCGGATAGAAACCTTGCGCCCGCCCATCCTGCGGCACATCGTCCGGTATCGGCCAGCATTCGAGGCCCTCTGTTTCACACATATGGTTTTCGGGCCGCACTATGATATCACTGTAAAGGGCTTCATCGGTAAAATGCTGAAAACTCGTAAATCCCATGAAGGGATTGATGTGTGCTTCTTTTGCTTTTCCGAAATATCTCGTGCTCATGAAAGAACCTCTTGTGGATTGGTATAGATAGTATAACCATATTCCGGGCCTGCGTAAATAGAAAAAATAGTTTTCCTGTTCCAGCTGCCGTGCATGAAGGATGCACCGCGAGATCATTCGGCGGATGCGTGCCGGCAACTGCGGACGAGGCAGATGGTGCTATGACCGAAGAAAAGCCTATAATAATCCGTATCAATTAAGAAAAAAGAAAATCTGAGGCTCATACGTGAGCTTCAGATCCTCCGGTTTTGCTTACCTGCCGGTCATTGCCGAGCCGGGTCAGGCGTTTGTCAGGTATTTCGCGAGAATGTATCCGGTCATACCTTTATAGGTACACTTAACGAATGACCCGTTCTTCACGCAGTCAGTGACTTTTGCTCCTAACGGTACGATGTTCAGCCTGTTCGCGCTGGTGGAGGGGGTTTCTCTCAGCGATACCCAGCTTTCGCAGCCCGTGACCCTCTGATCAGCCAGAGCTACGTTGCCGGTGTAGCTTTTCATAAGATATGCTCCGAGAATGTAACCGGTACGGCCCTTATATTCAACTTTAATAAACCCGTTTGAAGCGCTGCCTTTGGCGATGACGTAGGCGCCCAGCGGAACTTTATCAAGACGTTTGGCGCTCGTGTCAGGGGTTTTCCGCAGAGAGACGTAAGAGATGCAGTTGATCACGCAGGCTTCACCGGTCAAGTTATCAGATGAGGAATCAGAATCGTCATAAGCGTTTTTGAGGTATTGCGCCAGTATGTAGCCGGTTTTGCCGTTGTACGTGCATTTGATAAAACTGCCTTCGAGCACACAGCCCACGACCGTGGCGCCCAGGGGCACCTTTTCAAGACGGACCGCAGAGGTATCAGGGTATTTCCTCAGCGATACCCAATAGCTGCACTTTGTCACCTGCTGGTTCGGAAGCACATGCGCATACGCAGGTTCGGAAGTGGTTTTCAGGTACTTTTCAAGAATATAGCCAGTCTGCCCGTCAAATGTGCACTTAACAAAGCCGTTTGAGGCGCTCTCGCAATTAGACACCAGCTCTCCGAGATGCACTTTAACGAGTCTGGCGGAGCTTGTACTGTTGTTTGCGCGCAGGGAAACATAGGAATTGCATTTCGTGACCTGCATGACCGGACTGACACCGGCAGCGAACGCGGGCATTATAACGAGCATAAGGCTCAAGCAAATAACAATACACAGGACTTTTTTCATGAACTGGATCTCCAATCAGTTTTGTTTGTATTTATGATGTGTTTGATGGGCATGTTTGTTCCATGCTTAAGAACATATTAGCCGAACTGTAAACCATTTGCAACAAATGAGACCAAAGTGAGAAAATGAGCTAAAGCAAAAGGTTCCGCATAGATGCTGAGAAAAGCGTTCTTTCACTGAAGTGTTTTGCCGAAATAGTGATGGACCATTTGATGATTGGGTTTTCCTTCTGCTGTCCATGCATTTTGACCATACTTATCGATATGCATGAAAAGCGGCTTAAGCTCCAATTAAAAGATTGATGAGAGGTTATCTTTAAGGTATAATACTTGTGTTGATAGACATGGGAAAAGCAGATTCAGTTCAGGGGGTTGATCCGGCATGATTACTAAACTGATCCCAGTATCCTGCGGCGCCGCGTTTGACGGCGATGGCGGGCTGTGGAAGCCTTCAACCGGTTTTCAGTGTTATGTGGCCGCAAAAGACGGCCGCAAGGCGTTGTTCTCCGAAGCAAAATGCGAGACGCACGATTTCAGGACGGGAGTGGGAGAGGGGTTCCGCTCTGTCTATTCGGATTTTAATGGGATCCCGGGCCTGTGTATCGAGACACGGATCTGGCTTGAAAAGTCGACAGGGAATGTCAGATTCGATCTGATTCCGCTAAGTGACTGTGAAGTCAGTGAGATAGCATGGCCTGCGCCGTTTGAAATGGATTCCCGTGAAGGACGAACGGTGCTGCCGCTCATGCAGGGTTCCCTGCTCAGGAACTATGGCGGAGGGGCAAAACGTTTTTGCGGATCGGTACTGCCAAACTCGCGCGGGCTGACGATGCGCTTCTTTGCCCAATATGATAGGCGCGGCGGTTACGTAATGCTGATCGAAACGGCTTTTGACTGCGGGTTGCTCCTCGACGCACTGCCGGGTATGCCGGTACAGGTGAGCTGCCGCTGGGAAGCGCAGCTTGGCAGGATCGGCCGCGAAAGGCATCTTTCTCTGGCAACGCTCAAACCGGGAGAGGATTATAACCGCGCTGCCGCGATCTATCGGGAATATATAAGGTCACGCGGCGAGCTTGTGACGCTTAATGAGAAGATCGCAAGAAATCCCAAAGTGGCCGAATACCTGAACATACCTATCTGCCATGTAAGGTCGAACATCCATATCCAGCCGGGGAGTCACTTCTACAGACCGGACGAACCGGAATTCAACGACAGGATCGTTACGTTTGACGAAGTCGGCGAAAAACTCAAGCGGCTCAAGCGCATGGGTGTCGAAAAGCTCTGCCTTCATCTTGACGGTTGGGGCAAAAGGGGATACGACAATCTCCATCCGGATATCCTGCCGCCCTGTGAAGCTTCCGGCGGCTGGGAAGGCCTTGCGCGTTTACGGAACAGCTGTCATCAGATGGGCTACTTCTTCGGCATCCACGATCAATACCGCGATTACTATTATGACTGCGAAAGCTTCGACATCGAAAATGCGACCCGCGGAAGGAACGGTAAATATGAGGAATGGGACTATTGGTACGGAGGCCGTCAGACGGTACTCTGCGCCAAACAGGCGCTTGATTACGTAAGGCGCAACTACAACGAACTTGCCGTTCACGGCTGCAAACCGGACAACGCGTATCTGGACGTGTTTTCCGTTGTGGAGCTTGACGAATGCGACAATCCGGCGCACCGTATGACACGGGAAGAGTGCGCGAGGGCAAGGGCTGCCTGCTTCAGGGAAGTGGCATCAAGGGGCATAGTCGTTCAGAGTGAAGAGCTGGTGGACTGGGCGCTTCCATATATCGATTTCGTTCACTGGATGCCGTTTGCGCTGGACAAGAGCATCGAGGAGGGCAATGTGATCGGAGATGGTATCCCGCTTGAGTTCCTCGTGTATCATGACTGCCTGATCTCGCCCTATTACCCGTATAAAGGCGGATTCGGAGTGCCTGCAGATGTTGACGGACATTTGCTGTCGCTGCTGTACGGCTGCGCCGCCTACGTGCTGGACGATTCGGACGAGAACGATATCAGGCGCATGCGTGAAGCGCTTGCCTGGCAGAAACAGGTGCAGCTGAAGCCGTTGGTCAGGCACGAGTTTCTGGGCGGCACGAAGCAAAGATGCGAGTTCGAAGGCGGGAAAGCGTGCGAGGTCGATTTTGAAACGGGAGAATACCGGACCGAGTAGACCCGCAGTTAAGAGCTGTGACACAGCTGAAGACAAAGGCTGATTCTCAGAGCACCAGATGCTTTCGCCGCGGTTTGCGCGCTTTTTTGCGCTAACTACAGCGTATATCACGCAGGTTTTTCCTCGCCCAGCTTATCTTTTTTCATGTTTACGTATACATTGGAGGAACGTCATCTTTATAAGAACATAGCTGGTCCAATTGAAAATGATTTGGCAAATAATAACGAAAAGCCGGCATCTGGTGGTACAGATACCGGTTTTTTCTGATCAGTTACTCAAACCCTGAAATAAATAGGACAGGGTTTGAATAACGAACTTTTGGTGGAGCATAAAGCCGGCTACAAAGCCGAGCGGTATTATTAGTCGTAGAATGCACGGAATATTCGCCAGGCGTGTGTGGCACATTGGAAACATAAGAGAAGGATCGCACAGGGTTAAAGAAACCCCTTGAGGAATTTCCAAAGGGGCACCATGCGGGATCCGCATACTCTGTCATGATGGGAAACAGGCATGGAAAAACCTTGCAGACGTTGATCTGCAAGGTTTGTGTGGAGCTGTTTTTCAGGTTTGTATATGATGAGTCGGGAACTCCCACAATCGGGAGTTCCTTCTATTTTTGAACCATTCGCATTAAAGCAGAAAATAAACAATACCCACCGGCTCATAATGAACCGATGGGCTGTTTGTGCGATTTGTACCTTCCAAGGTTTAGGACAGATAATTCCTTATTTTCCGGCCTATTTATACAGGAAGCTTCCGGTTTTCTAAAACATCGAGACCTCGACAAACAGGAATTTGTCAGTATCCCTTATAAATCCTTTCCATGCTTCATTTGGAATTCATGTATTTTTATAATAATTCAAGGATAGCGGGCATCTCTTCTCCGGGTTTATCCTTAAAGTATTGAGGCTGTTCGACAAAACCAAATGAAGCATACAGCTTCTTTGCTGTTTCATTTTCAGGCTCATAACTCAGCCAGCAATACTTCTTTTTACCGCTTGGCCAGGTTCGA
>JAIKWZ010000006.1 GCA_024684375.1 Clostridiales bacterium | reverse complement strand
TTGTAATCAGCAGGTTGAAGGTTCGAATCCCTTCGCCAGCTTGAACGGTTTTTAACGTGGGTAGGTTCCCGAGTGGCCAAAGGGAGCAGACTGTAAATCTGCCGTCGCAGACTTCGGTGGTTCGAATCCACCCCTGCCCACTTCTTTATGCGGGAATGGCGGAATTGGCAGACGCGCTAGATTCAGGTTCTAGTGATCATTGCGATTCGTGCAGGTTCAAGTCCTGTTTCCCGCAGAAAAGGAAAGTCCGCAAAACATAGTGTTTGCGGGCTTTTTTTGTATGTTTTATGTCGATTTTTCCCATGTTTCGTGCTGATTCTCATTTTCAGATTATTAAACTACCCCAAAATTTACGACAATTCAGGTTTTTTTCCTTGATTTTGATGTGATAGAATGAGCTTTTGAATCTGAGCGGTGGCAACATTTTGCATCTCATGAGTGACACTTTCGTATATTTCAAACGTGAAAGTAACTAGGGCGTGACCGAGCGTATCGGAACCCGTTTTCGGATCCATGCCACCGTATACACCTTTATATAAAAAATGTCCGTAAAAGCGCAAAAAACGCAGATCCCGGATTTGGGTTCTTCCCTTTTTTCGAATGATAATATGAAAACGTTGGAGTTGAAAGAAAACTGATATATGTAAAAGTTTATGTCAAAAACTTTTTTGAGGTAAATTAGCGAGTTAGTATTGATGTTAATAATGCTAATGCATAGAATAAAGAAGCATCTTATAGAAAGGAACATTCATGATATGCGTTTCTTCGATTACTCAGCATATATCGATCTTGTTGAGAGAATCAAGCAATCTGCTGACTCGTTTGCTGTTGATGATCTCGCGTCGCTCAATAACGCAATGAACAACTTTAGAACCTATGTCAACGCTGTAAACGACGGCGAACAACAGATTCGCCTGACTCAGTTTCAATTTGAAGGTCAAGAGTACCGAGACGCAGTTGAAACATACGATCGTCTGCGTCATTCAGCACACGAGGCTGCAATAGCTGACGTTTTGTTGGTCAACAGGCTTTCAAAACTATATGGTGCATCTCCTTTGTTTACAGGAAACGCGTCAGAAAGACTCGAGGTCGCAGACTTTTGTCTTGATGTAACGATCGAACTGTTCAACAATAGGAAACTGTAACAGCTTTAATTGACTAGAGAGAGCTTCGGCTCTCTATTTTTTTAAACGGACAGCAATACCCATGCTGTTCGACAAATCTAGTACAGAAAGGAAAATCGATATGAAGACCATCATTTCTATCATCCTAATCGTAGCCACTATTGTCACAGCCACACTAACCAACGTAGTATTAGTCACCAACGGTGAGGTGTTCGCCACCAGAGCAAAAAGGTCAGGATCGCATTGGTGGGCAAATATCCATGCGTGCTGAAGAAAGGCACGAAGATATATGAGTGCTACGGGAAGGAAGCGATAAGCGAACGCCACCGCCACCGTTACGAATTCGCCAACGAGTACCGCGAGCTTCTTGAAAACGCGGGTCTGTGCCTTTCGGGGCTGTCGCCGGACGGGAACCTGGTGGAGACTGTGGAGATAGCGGGAGAGGAGTTTTTTGTGGGAGTACAGTACCACCCCGAGTTCAAAAGCCGTCCCAACAAGCCGCATCCGCTGTTCATGGGCTTCGTGAAAGCCGCGTTGAACAACATGGGGGATAACTAAGCCAGTTTTGATGAAAGGAAAACCGTGGAATACAGCAAAATGCCCGGCGGAGAACCCGCCGGGCACTTCTTTAAGCAATCACTGAAAAACGATCACTTGTTGGCAAACCATTCGTTGGCCTCTTTATAGAGGGTCTCTCCGCCGGCCTTCATGTACTCGTCCACGTAGGCATCCCACTCGTCTAGAGGTCTGTCGCCGCGGATGAAGTTGGTGTAGGCTTCGTCTCTGATGGTCTCCAGATCGGCCAGTACCTTGCCCTCAGAAGGCAGGGTGATGCTTACAGCATTCTGGATGTAGCTGTCATATTGATCGAGCTTGAAGTAATTATACAGGTTCGCGGTGGCGGGGTTGCCATAGAAAGCGAGATTGTAGGCCAAATCGCTGAACGCGCGGTCAGCGCCGTAGAGGGAACGGCAGCCCCATACACCCACTTCATTCAGGGCGGCGTTGTCCATAAGACGCTCGGGCTTTCCGTTCTCGGTGGTGTAGGTCACGCCTTCGATGCCCCAGGAAGCGAGCATGTACAGCTCGTCATCGGTGGCGAAAGCGTTAAGGATCTTAAAGATGGTGGCCAGCTTCTCTGGATCCTCTTCGAGGGCCTTGTTATACACCGCGCTCTCGATTACGGATACAGCGAAGCCAACGCCCCAGCCGTAGTCGCCGTCAGGACCGGCCGGCCAGGGGGCATAGACGAACTTGGCGTCGGGACCATTGACTTCCCAATAGGTCTTGGCAACGGGACCGCCGTCGTCGCCCAGCACTTCCTTCAGGCGGTAGTGGTCGATGGAAGCGTTCGCGGAAGCGCCGTACAGACCGTTGATCAGGCCTGCGGAAGCGGCCCAGTAAGTGCCGTCGGCAGCTTCCTTGCCCCTAACGAATTCGGGGTCGATGACTTTGTTTTCGTACAGGTCATGGAGAAGCTCGACTACGATCTTGCTCTTGGGTGAGACGTCGGCATTGATCAGCTCACCGTCCTGCTCATACCAGTAGGAAGCGCCGCCGATAAAGCCATTAGACATGCCGTATGAACCGAACAGTGCCCTCATGCCGGTGAGAGAGAAGCCGTAAGTATCGGCTTCGCCGTCCTGGTCGGGGTCTTCCTTGGCAAAGCGGGTCATAAGCTCAACGAACTCGTCCACGGTCTTGGGCAGTTCATCTTCGGTTACGCCCAGGTTATCCAGCCAGTCGCCGCGGTAGATCATGATCTTTGTAGGCATACTGCCGTCGGGCTTGAGGGAGGGCAGAACTACCATTTTGCCGTCCTTCATGGCGTATTCAAGCCACATGTCGAACTGACTGGCCAGGTCGCCGTTGACGCAGCCGCCTTCGATGAAGTTCCAGACGTCGGGGGCGTTCTCTTTGAAGAAGTCCACGTCCCAGGAGGCGATGACGCCCTGATCGTAGTACGTGTCCAGGGTGTTGCTGCTCAGCGCCAGGAACACGTCGGGGGCGGTACCGCCGGAAAGGCGGGGGGCCAGGATCTCGGAATAGTTGGCGTACTCTATGTACTCTACTTCGATATCCACGTTGATGCCGTGCTTCTCAAGCAGCATCTTTTCCACTGCGGGAGTAACGACGTCCTTGGAGTCATCGATGGGGCCGAACATGTAGCCCGCCACGGTGATCTTAATGGGCGCGTCTTCAGCCAGGGCGAAGGGGATGGCGGTCATGACCATCACTATCGCCACAAGCAGACTCAGAAGCTTGCGTGTCATGTTTTGTTCCTCCTTTGTAATTATGTCAAGCGCTGTGCGCCTAACCTTTAAGCGAGCCGACCATGATGCCCTTAACGAAGTATCTTTGCAGGAAAGGATATACGCAGAGGATGGGAATGGTGGCAACGTATATGCTGGCAGCCTTGAGCCCCTCGCTGGAGACCTGAGGCTCGTTGCTGACGGAGCTGGAAGAAGCGTCTATGTCCAGCTCTTTGGTGCCGGTAACGATTATGTTTCTGAGCACGACCTGCAGGGTGCGCTTGTCCTTGTCGGAAATGTATATCAGCACATCGAACCAAGCGTTCCAGTGGCCTACTGCCAGCCACAGGGCTACGGTGGCAAGTATGGGAGTGGACAAAGGCAGTATGAACTGCCAGAATATCCTCATGCGCCCAGCGCCGTCTATCATGCAGCTTTCCTCGATCTCTTCGGGCAGGGACTGGAAGAAGTTGCGCATGATGGTCAGATTATACGCGCTTATGAGTCCGGGCACTATCATGGACGCGTATGTATCGATAAGCCCAAGGCTCTTGACCAGCAGGAAGGAAGGTATAAGACCGCCGGAAAAAAACATGGTGAACACTATCAGCAGAGTCCAGAAACTGCGGTGGGGGAAGTATTTTTTGCTCAGTACGTAAGCACCCAAAGCGGTGAAGATAAGCTGTACGGCAGTTCCTGCTACGGTGCGGATAAGCGTGTTTTTGTATCCCAGCCAGATGTAGCGGTTATTGAACACACGTATGTAATTGTCGAAAGTTATCTGCTTTGGGAGGAAGATGAGCCCGCCCTTTGTGGCGACGGCGTTGGGAGACAGCGATATGCTGAGCAGGTGCATAAAGGCGAACACTATCGTAAAGCACAAAAGCGCCAGCAGCGTGTAGATTATCACGTCCCCGAGGGTGAACTTCTCTTTGCGCATATGTCCCTCCCTACCAGATGCCGTTGCCGCTGATGGCTTTTGCCACAGCGTTGGAACCCGCCACCAGCATGAAGCCGATTATGTTCTTGAACAGGCCTATGGCGGTAGAGAGCTTATAGTTCCAGTCCACAAGGCCGACGCGGTAAACGTAGGTATCGATTATGTCGCCGGTCTCATAGACTGCGGAAGAGTAAAGGTTGAGCAGCTGGTCGAAACCCGCGTCAAGAATGCCGCCCAGACTCAGTATCAGCATTATGGTCACGGTGGGCATGATGCAGGGAAGGGTTATGTACCTGACCCGCTGGGGGCGGCTGGCGCCGTCGCAGATAGCGGCTTCGTACAGGGTGGGGTCGATCGATGAAATGGTAGCAAGATACAATATCGAGCCCCAGCCCACGCCTTTCCAGACATCAGAGACTACCACAGTGCCGCGGAAGTAAGCGTTGTCGAGCAAAAACGGGACAGCGTCCTTACGGCCCAAAGACTTGAGCAGCGCGTTCACTGCGCCGTTGTTGGGCGATAAAAGCTGACTGAGTATACCTGCCATAATTACCCAGCTCAAAAAGTGAGGAAGGTAACTGATCGTCTGCACAACGCGCTTGTAACCGTTGTGGCGCACCTCATTAAGCAGCAGCGCCAGGATTATCGGTGCGGGAAAGCCTAAGCACAGCTTGAGCAGGCTTATTATCAGAGTGTTCCGAATTGACCTGATAAACAGGCGCGTGCGGAACGCGTCCACGAAGTTGGCAAAGCCGACCCACTCGCTACCTGATACACCCAAACCAAGCTTAAAGTCCTTGAACGCGATGACTATGCCGCCCATTGGAATGTACTTAAATATAATGAAGTACGCGATCACGGGCAGCAGCATCAGGCACAGGTCCCAGTACTTTATATAGCCCTTGAATTCCTTGAGGGCAGGGGAAAGCTGACGCTTGGGTTTTAAGGTGTTTGTCATGTGCTGCCCTCCTTTCGCGGAACAGAATGTCATGCGTTCGGAAGCTGTTATGCTCCGGCTTCCTCCATGGCGATCTCGCAGAAGCGCTTGAGCCGTGGAATATCGTATCTTATGGTGGAAACGTCTTTAAGGATCATTTCCAGCGTCTTGCCGTACTTGCGCGCCGCGTCGATCGTACGCCTGATATCCGCGCGAACAGCGTTTTCATCCAGGCTGTCGCCGGCTAAGAACGCGGGACTTGGCTTGTTGCTCATGATAATGCTCTTTGGCAGTTTCTCGGCGAAAGCCTCTCTGTGGCTCCAGGGGCTGCATGAGATCTTGCGCACGTTAGGAAGGGCGCTGACCATTTCCATGCGGTCGTCAAGCCGATCGCAGCAGCCGTAATATATGTTCTTGAAATACGGGAACACGCGGCGCATATACGCGCACTCGAATTCCTCGGTGACTTTCGGCGAAACGGACGTAAACGGCTGCGCGAGCCCGAATGCCCAGCCGTTGAAAGTGGTGCCTTCCCGGTCGGGAGTATCGCCCGGCATATAGGTCTGGGAACAGTGGCAGTAGTTTTCGGCGGTGTCGTATATCCCAAGCCGGTTATACTGTTCTATCTCCGCTATGTATGTGCCGACCATGCGCTCCATTATGGCGTGCATCATCTCGGGACGATCTATCAACTCGATATACAGGTTCTCGACGCCCATCCAGTAGGCGATATTGTCCCACGCGCCAAGGTGCATAACGGGACCGTTGAAGCGCCAGGAGATTATCCCGCCGAACAGACAGTCCGCTTCCTCGCTTACGCGCGCTTGAGTTTCGGGATCCGGAGTTATCACGGGGTCTTTGATCTTTTCGATGTCCTCAGGCTCGCTCAGCACGGATTCCATATGCTGGCTGGCAACGTCCCCGGATTTGTCCAGCTTAAGCTCTGTGACTTTGCTGGAGATGCCGCGACCGGTGTTGAAGTAGGGACGGGGAAGCTTAACGTATGGGTCGACCACCATGTCGGTCTTAAGGTTTTCGACTTTCCACAATTCACGCCTGAGCCAGTTCTCCGCCCTTGACCAGTATGCGTCTTTGATAAGGCCGTGCCCGCGCACACAGGCGTCGTCCAGCTCGTTCCATGGCAGCTGATCCACCAGGAACATGGGGCGGAGGCCCTGTAAGGTATTGTGCTTCTCCCAGAGAGCACGCCGACCTTCGGCCTCATGCCTGGCGGCTACTTCGGCCAGACGCTTGGCAAGATCGCGAAGCAGTGCTTTCTCGGACTCAATAAGCGACATATACCCCACCTGTTATCAATTTTACGACAGTATGCAAACAATGTGTAAATATACCATAAACTGGATTAATTTAATAATATAATTATAACCAACCGAGATGATCAATGCAATAGCTTTTTATTCGGAGACGGTGTTTTTTAACTGAATTAAATAAAAAAACATAATAGGCCGCGAGATCGATGCAGTCTCATCTACAGCTCCATCCTGTAAGCGGATTCCTCTGCCTGAAGCCGCATCAGCCATTGCTCCCATTTGGGATCGCCGGCAAGCAGACGCACAGCGCGGCGGGCAGCTTCAACGAAAGCGGGATCCAGCCCCGCTTTGCCGTAATGAAACAGAGGGCATATCGGAGCGGCGCGCCGATCCATGCGCACATCCCATTCCTGCCTTTTTTCGGAATAATAGGGCGAAAGGGGGAAGATGCGGCAGCAAAACGGACGATCGCTTCGGCTGCACGGGCTGTTGCAGCTTATTGCGCTGATCTGTGTTTGGGTCACGGGCATGGCGGTTGTGACCACGTCAGCCCAAGGCATGTGCGTGTCCTCTTCGCCGGGCAACAGCCAGACAAGACTGCCCAGTTCCCCCTCGTCCCTGCAGCAGGCGGAATCGCACAGGCTGCCGCAGTCATGTTTGAGTGGGGTGATATCCGAAAGAAGGTCAAGCGCAGCGCGCAGGGTATTGTCCATGCAGACCACCTCCTTGGGAATAATAGCATAAACCGGTCATATGGTCAATTAATACGCGCTTTTGAAACGGCAAAAACTTGACATGTGCCGATAAAAGCGGTAAAATATTGATTAAGAATGTAACAATAGTACTGTTGTATGCTTTAAAGAGAGGCGGAATATGGACAGCGTAAGGTTGCGTTTCCCGGGCGGAAGGGTAAAGGCATTCACCATGAGCTACGACGATGGAGTAGAACAGGATGTGAAACTTATCTCCATAATGCGTTCTCACGCGTTGAAAGGTACTTTCAACCTGAATTCGGGCTTGTTTGCGCAGGAGGGGACCGTTTACCCGGCCGGGCAGGTACACAGAAGGATGACTCTGGATGCCTGCCGGAAGGCGTATACTTCTTATTCCGGCTGCGAGGTGGCCGTGCACGGATATATCCACGGGTTTTGGGACGCGCTGCCGGAAGGAGCGCGCATCCTGGACATTATCCGTGACAGAGAAACGCTGGAGAAGGCTTTTGACTGCGCGGTAAGGGGCGCGGCGTACCCATATGGCACGTATAACGGGCAGGTGATCTCCGCTCTTGCTTCATGCGGGATAGAGTATTGCAGGACGACGCGCTCCACACACGCGTTTTCTATACCGGAGGACTGGCTGGAATGGCATCCCACCTGCCACCATGCCGACCCTGCGCTTATGGAGCTTGCCGATAGCTTTTTGACCGACAAAAAGCAAAGAAACCCGATGGTGTTTTATCTTTGGGGACACGCTTACGAATTTGAGGGAGCCGACAACTGGCAGGTCATTGAGTCGTTTGCTGACAAGATCGCGGGACACGCCGACGTATGGTACGCCACAAACATACAGATACATGATTACACTGAAGCGTTCAGGCTTTTAAAGTTCTCCGCTTCGGGAGACAGGGTCTTTAACCCCTCGTGCGAAAGGATCTGGTTTTCCGACAGGGACAACACGTATATGGTGGAACCCGGACAGGAATTCAGATTATAACAGGATTTGGAGAATAAAAGATGAGACGCAGCGGCGTGCTTATGCACATCACATCACTGCCTTCGCCGGGTGGCATCGGCACTTTGGGACAGGAGGCGCGGCAGTTCGCTCTCTGGCTTAAGGAAGCAGGCATGAGCGTCTGGCAGGTGCTGCCAGTAGGGCCTACAGGGTTTGGCGATTCTCCTTATCAGAGCCCCTGCACCCATGCCGGGAATATACTGCTGACGGACATAAGGGATCTTGTCAGGGATGGGTTGCTGTCCCAAGAGACGCTGGAACACCTTCCGGCCGTTGAGGAAATGGACGAAGCGGCGAAAAAGCGAAAAATAAGGCTGCTCAGGCAATGCTTCGCCGAAAGCGGGAAAAAGCTGCAGGGCGAAGTAGACGCCTTCGTGCAGACACACCCCAATATAAACGATTACGCGCTGTTCATGGCGGTAAAAGACTACTTTGGCGGGAAAATGTGGACTTACTGGCCGGACGTGTCCATAAGGTTCAGGGAAGAAAGCGCGCTTAACCACTACAACAAGGTGCTCAGGGACGAGGTCGATTTTTACAGGTTTGCTCAGTATCTGTTTTTCAGGCAGTGGAAAGCGCTCAAAAGCTACGTCAATTCGCTGGGAATACAGATCCTCGGCGACCTGCCGATTTATGTAGCGGAGGACTCTTCGGACGCTTGGGCGAACCCGGATGTGTTCCAGCTCGATGCGGACAGGCGCCCCACAAAGGTCGCGGGTGTTCCGCCGGATTATTTCGCCAGGGACGGCCAGTTGTGGGGAAATCCTCTTTATAACTGGAAATATCTCAAAAAGACAGGGTACAGGTGGTGGCTCGACAGGCTCGAAACAGCCGGGGAGCTGTTCGATATAATAAGGATCGATCACTTTATCGGATTTGCGAATTACTACGCCGTAAAGGCGGGAGCCTTGAACGCTCGCAACGGTAAATGGGAAAAAGCACCGGGTTTTGGCTTCTTCAGGACGGTGCAGCGCCATCTGCCGAAGCTCAGCATAATTGCAGAGGATCTCGGAGTGGTGAGCCGGCGGGTAAAGCGGCTGCTCAGATTTACTGAACTGCCCGGAATGAAGGTGATGCAGTTCGGCTTTGATTCCGACGAAACTAACCCACACTTTTTCCCGAACGTGAGCGAGAACTGCCTGCTCTATACCGGTACCCACGACAACGACACCAGTGAGGGCTGGTGGGAGAGCGCGAAGGAGTCCACAAAGGAATTTGCCCTTAAATATCTGTCTCAGCGGGAAAAGATCAGTCAGAGCATGATAGAATCCGCGCTTGGCAGCATGGCAGATACGGTCATCGTGCCTATGCAGGATGTGCTTTCCCTTGGCAGCGAGGCGCGCATGAATACTCCTGGAACGGTAGGCGGGCGCAATTGGAAATGGCGGATGGACAAGGATGCCCTTGGTAAGATCAACACAGAAAATTTGAAGGAAATGAACGTGTTTTTCGACAGGGTGTCACAGGAGGGCTTACAGGCGGACGTATGAAACTGATGACGTACAACGTGCAGTCCGGCAGGGATGCGTGGGGTCAGCTGCGACTGGACGGCTGCTGTGAAGTGATAAAACGGCTGGAACCGGATATATTGGGACTCAATGAACTCAGATTAGGCTGCGCGGACAGCGGCAGAGTCGATCAGCCCGCGTATATCGCCGCAAAAACCGGCTTGGAGCACCGTTTTGCCAGGGCTATTCCCATGGCGGAGGGAGAATACGGCATTGGGCTGTTCTCCCGTTTCCCTATAAAGGATTTCAAGGTTTTCCCGGTGGCGGAGGTGCCTCTGGGCGAGCGGGAGCCTGGATACTACGAGCCGAGGGTGATATACAGGGGCGTTGTATGCACACCGGCGGGCGAGATGGCCGTGTACGGAACGCATTTTGGCCTGACCCGTCCGGAAAGAGTCAATGCGGTCAGACTGCTGACGGAGCTGTTGGATGCGGAGAAGCTCAGGC
Organism: Clostridiales bacterium; assembly: GCA_024684375.1. Classification (GTDB taxonomy): domain Bacteria; phylum Bacillota; class Clostridia; order Christensenellales; family Aristaeellaceae; genus RUG14130. Next base: position 297,312 of record JAIKWZ010000006.1, on the reverse strand, counting down.
ATGTGTTTATGGGTGACCTGAACATGACACCGTACGACCCGCTGATAGAGCAAATAGGCACAAGACTAAAAACCACTCACGCAGCCGTGCCGGTTTTAACTTGCCATACGCTTAAGCTGGACGTGACGATCGATTACATTTTTGTAAGCGAGGGGATAAAGGCGAGTACCGCTTTGGCGCACTATTCTGTCGCCAGCGATCATCTGCCTGTAACCTGCGATATATCGTTTTGATACGCTTGAAAGCTTTACAAAACGCAGTTATAATAAAAGTGTAAAGGAGCTGATCGAATGAAGCTTTTGATTGCCATAGTACAGGACGAGGACGCTTCCCGTCTGGTCAGCGCGCTGATGAGCGAGGGCTACGGCGTGACCAAGCTGGCCACGACCGGCGGCTTTCTGAGGGCCGGAAATACTACTTTGCTTATAGGCGTGGACGACTGCAAGCTGGACGGCGCCATGAGCGTGATCGAGAGAGTCTGCAAAAGCCGCAAGCAGATAGCGACTCAGCCTGCGCAGATGTCTCCCGGGATGGCCAACTTTACACCGTTCCCGGTGGAGGTCGTTGTGGGCGGCGCTACCGTATTCCAGCTTAACGTGGAGCAGTTCAAAAAGTTCTGATGCCGCAGCCCGGTTTAAGCGCTTTTTTGCGAACACAGCTTTTGCGTCCGGTCCAGACCGGGCGCATTATCCATGCTCAGCTTTTTACCGGACCGGAGGGCACAGGCAAACATGAGGCGGCAAGGCTGGCGGCACAGGCGTTGAACTGCCTGGCGACAGGAGATAAACCCTGCAATAAATGTCAAAGCTGTCTTGCGTTCAAAGACGGCGTTTCAACGATGCTGAGCGTCATATCCCCATCGGGAGCAAGCATAAAGATAGGCCAGATACGTGACATGATCTCCGACATCGCCCTGCGTCCGGACCACGGCGTCAGGTGCGTTGTGATAGAGAACGCGGACAAAATGACCGAAGCCGCGCAGAATGCGCTGCTTAAGACACTGGAGGACACGCCGACTTATGCCGTGTTTTTCCTGCTCACTTCGCTGCCGGAGGCGCTTTTGCCTACTATCCGCTCACGCTGTGTGACGCTCAGGTTTCCGCCGCAGGGCGAAAAGGCAGTCTGCTCCGCGTTAAAGGAGAGGGGAGTCCCGGAAGAACGGGCGAACACCATCGCTTCTGTCAGCTTTGGCAGCGTTGGAAAAGCGCTCAGGCTGAATGAAGACAAGGAGTTCCTGACATTATACGACGATACGCTCGCGGCTTTTCGCATGCTGGAAAGCAAGAACGATATCCCGCGTACGGCGTCAGCGCTTCTGCCTCTCAAGGACAATTGCGCTCAGGTACTGGAGATGCTGGAAGCCGCGGCTGTGGAACTTATGCGGGGGACACCAAAAACTCCTCTGGCCGCCGTGCTAGGACAGAGGGGGTTTGACGGGGCCAGGCTCATGAAGGCGGTCGTCAAGGCCAGCCGTATGCGCAGCGCCCATGTAGCGGGACATTATGTGCTCGAGACACTTTTATTTGATGTGTTTGAGGTTAATGATGCCTGATCTGGAGGAAAAATGGCAAAGGTAGTTTGCGTAAGATTCGAGTCCACCGGCAAGGTGTATTATTTTTCGCCCGGGGAAGTGTGGCCCGAGGCGGGCTCTCAGGTCATTGTCGAGACGGTCAGGGGGCTGGAGATCGGCGAAGCGGTCACCGGCGCGCGGGACATCTCAGACGACAGCGTGGTCGGGGAGCTTAAGCCTGTGGTGCGTCTGGCTACAGAACAAGATCTGGAAACCGAGCAGAAAAATCGGGCAAGAGAAAAGGAAGCTTTCCCTATTTGCGAAAAGAAGATCCGCGAGCATAAGCTGGACATGAAGCTGGTGAATGTTGAGGCGGCATTCGACGGCTCGAAGCTGGTTTTTTATTTCACATCGGATGGACGGGTAGATTTCAGGGAACTGGTCAAGGATCTGGCCAGCGTGTTCCATACCCGCATAGAGCTCAGGCAGATCGGCGTAAGGGATGAAGCGCGCTTTCTGGGCGGGCTGGGGATCTGCGGACGCAAAATATGCTGCGGCGCGTTCTTAAGCGATTTTGCGCCTGTATCGATTAAGATGGCCAAGGAACAGAACCTGTCCCTAAACCCCACCAAGATCTCCGGCCAGTGCGGACGGCTAATGTGCTGCTTAAAGTATGAGCAGGACTTTTATGAAGAAACACTCAAAAAGCTGCCCCGCGTAGGGAAGGAAATAATGACTCCGGACGGTGTCGGACTGGTGACGGAGATAAATGTGCTGCGCGAAAAAGTCAAGGTAAAAGTCAGCGTGGACGATGATTTCGAAATAAGAGAGTATTCGGTCGAGGATGTGCGCCGCCTGCAGCTGGGCGAGAGGGCTGTTAAGCCCGCTCAGGAAGAACCTGAAGAAAAGCGCGAAGCCGACGAGGAGGAAACGCAGCCTCCCAGAGATGCCAGGCCCCGCTATCCCCACAAAAAACGGGAAAAGAATATGAACACAGACGAGTACATGGAAAAGAATTCTCACGGGGAGGAGCAGGCATAGGCCTGCGTTTGGGATGCGATGAACCGCGAGGTGCTGAGGACCATTAAATTCGCTTTGGTGTCTGTGTCGGCGGGCATCATCCAGATAGGGACGTTCACGCTTCTCAACGAGGTGATAGGCTGGAACTACTGGCTGTGTTACCTGATCGCTCTAGTGTTGAGCGTGCTGTGGAACTTTACCATAAACCGCCGATATACCTTCAAAAGTGCAAGCAACGTCCCCAAAGCCATGCTCATGGTGGCAGCATATTACGCGGTGTTCACTCCGCTGAGCACATGGTTTGAGGACTGGCTGACCATGGATCATGGCGTAAACGAATACGTCGCTACGGGCATCAATATGCTGATAAACTTTGTGACGGAATTGCTGTATCAGAGATTTATAGTTTTTGGAAAGACCATAGATACAAATGACCTCGCGAAGGGTGATAAATGAAGCAGAAGCTGAAAACGCTGTACGAAAAATGGAAGCCGACGCTCAAAAAAGCGTGGCAGTTTATACTTAATCCCCATTTTCTGATCTGCTTTGGCATAGGGTGGATGATAACCAACGGCTGGGCGTATATCTGCTTCGGACTTGGGACCTGGGGAGGGGTAAAGTGGCTGACAGCCATTTCGACTGCCTATCTCGCCGCGCTGTGGTTCCCGTTCACGCCTGAAAAAATAATAACGGTCGCAATAGCCATCGGCCTGCTCAAGCTTCTGTACCCAAATGACCAGAAAACCCTTGCGGTACTGCACGAAATGAGGCAGAAGCATAAAATCAAAAAACAGGAAAAAAACGCAAAAAAGGCAGAAGACTGTATTGACAAAACTCCGGAAGCATGATATTATTTTGATATCAAGTTGATCGGAGGTTTTTGCATGAAGGAGATAGTGCTTTCCCGCCGCAAAAACGGCTTCATGGTGCTGGGCCTGAGTGTGCTTGCGTACATCATCGCGCTGCTTCTGACCGTATTCGGCGCCGCTAAAGGGGTCTATTGGCTGGCGGTGATCGGCATCGTATACCTGTGTCTGGGCTGGGTCCTGTGGCTGGGCCTCAAGGTGATAAAGCCCCAGGAGGCGCTGGTGCTGACACTGTTCGGCAAATATGTGGGCACTCTTAAGGACGAAGGCTTTTACTTTGTCAATCCTTTCTGCGTAGCGGTTAATCCGGCCGCAAAGACACGTCTGAACCAGTCGGGTGACGTTTCCAGCGACGAAAACAAACCCGTTGTGGTGAACGGGCAGCTCACGAACCCGATGGTGAACAAAAAGATCTCACTCAAGATCATGACGCTCAACAACTCCCGCCAGAAGATAAACGACTGCCTGGGAAACCCTATTGAGATCGGAATCGCGGTCATATGGAGAGTGGTTGACACAGCCAAAGCCGTGTTCGACGTTGATAACTATAAAGAATATCTTTCTCTTCAGTGCGACAGCGCCTTAAGAAACGTCGTGCGCCTTTACCCATACGACGTTGCGCCAAACGTGGACACCACCGGTGACGGTATAGCTGACGACGGCTCATTAAGGGGCTCAAGCGAGATAGTCGCAGGACGCATCAGGGACGAGATCCAGCAAAAGGTCGCCCAGGCAGGCATAGAGATAATCGAAGCGAGGATAACTTACCTGGCTTACGCTTCCGAGATCGCTGCGGTGATGCTGCAAAGGCAGCAGGCTTCCGCTATAATCGACGCCCGCAAGATGATAGTGGACGGCGCGGTCGGCATGGTGGAGATGGCTTTGGAAAGACTTAACGAAAACAAGGTAGTGGAGCTGGACGACGAGCGTAAGGCGGCAATGGTAAGCAACCTGCTGGTGGTGCTGTGCGGCAACCACGATGCCCAGCCGGTGGTCAATTCCGGCAGCCTATACTAAAATGGATAACGACACAAAAAAGCAGGTGCCGCTTCGCCTGTCCGCCAAGCTTTACGCCCAGATAGCCCAGTGGGCGGAGGACGATTTCCGTTCAGTAAACGGGCAGATTGAATATCTCCTCACCGAATGCGTGCGCCAGCGCAGGCAGACGGGAGCGTATGTTGGCAAAGAGATAGACAAACCGTTGGAACTGGATATTGAATAACAAATAAAACAGACGAATTTATAACCCCGATGGGGCGAAAGGAGCAGTATGCTTAAAGACGAACTTAAACACTGCGGGGCAGCTTTTGAGAAGGGGCTGCATACGGAGGTACGCGGGCAGGTGAGCCGCTCCCGTTCCGCCGCGCTGCTTAACGGCAACCTTATCGCCAACTCGCGCACGGAGAGTTCCGGCGTGAGCGCAAGAGTGTACAAAGGCGGCGTGTACGGCTTTTCCTCAATCGCGGAATACAGTAAAGAAGCCGCGGAGAGAGTGCTCAAGGCGGCTCACGACAACGCGGTATTCATGGACAGCCATGTGCCTGCAGGGAAGCCGGACATAAAACCGCTGGGAAAGGGCGAGTATCTTACGGACGTGAACATAGTCGACGCGCCGCAGAAGGTGTATATCGACTTTGCCCGTCAGATTGACGACTACGTGGCGAAGCACTGTCCAAAGCTCATAAGCCGCAGGATAATGGCGGTTGAGGACAGCATGGAAAAACTGCTGAAAGTGTCTGACGGCACCGATGCTCACACGGCTCTGCCAAGGAGCTACGTGTACGCCATGTTTACTGCGGCCACCCCGGCCGGACAACCTGTCGAACTGTTCAAAGCGTTCGGAGGAGAAGGCACTTTCGAAAACAACTTTACAGACCCGGCCGCGCTGTACTCCGACCTGGACAGGCTGTATGAGAACATTCTCAAAAAGGCTGACGGCGTGTACGCGGAAGCGGGAATGAAGACGGTTGTGCTGGGCGGATTTATGACAGGCATGCTCTCCCATGAAGCAGTAGGACACACGGTTGAGGCGGATCTGGTGCTTGGCGGCTCTGTTGCCGGCAAAATGCTTGGCAAGCAGGTGGCGAGCCCTCTGGTAACGCTGTCCGACTTCGCGCATGAAGCTTTCGGCAAGCGCGCGCCCCTGCCTGTGTTCGTGGACGATGAAGGCACGAGCGCTGAAGATGTGACGCTCATTAAAGACGGTATTTTGGTGGGATACATGAATTCCAGGCAGACGGCTGACCATTTCCATATGGCGCCTGCCGGAAACGCCAGGGCGTGGAGCTTCTCTGATGAGCCGCTCATCCGCATGAGGAATACCGCCGTGCATCCCGGCGCAAGCAAGCTTGAGGACATGATCGCCTCGATAGACGACGGATACTATCTTATAGACAGCGGCAACGGCCAGGCTGACACCACGGGCGAATTCATGTTCGGCGTGACGATGGGCTACGAGATCAAAAACGGCAAGCTCGGACGTGCGCTGCTGGACACTACCATAAGCGGTGTGGCCTTCGAGATGCTCAAGACCGTGGATATGGTTGGTGACACTGTGGAATGGTCTTCTTCGGGTTACTGCGGCAAAAAACAGCCTATGCCGGTTGGCATGGGCGGCCCGGCGCTCAGGTGCAAGGTAATGATAGGGGGACGCTGACATGACTGAACTTAAGAAATACGCGGCCAAAGTGCTGGAAGAGGCAAAAAAGCTGGGGGCGGATTACGCTCAGGTGACTGTGTCCGAAAGCGAGAAAAGGGAATTTAACGTGGACGGAGGCAGTTTCTCGCTCATGCGCACTCTGTTCAACCGGGATGTGAGCCTGACTGTGCTCAAGGACAAGAGAAAGGGCTCCGTGAGCATGAACCGCTTTGGCGACGCGGAGGCGGCGAGCCTGGCCAAAGATGCCATAGACGCGTGCTTAAGCGGCCAGCCGGACGATGCCTGGGAATACTGCGCAGAACCTTGCGAGGAAGAATTTGTTTACGGCGCGCCGCAGTGCGACACGAACAAGCTGTTCATACGCACCAAAGAGCTGCTGGAGAATATAAATGAACGCTATCCCAAGATCATCATGGAGCAGATGATCACCGATCATACTGCCGCGAAGGTCGTATATCTAAATACTAACGGAGTGTGCTACAAGACCAGTAAGGGCAAGTATGATTTTTCGCTGATGTATTCCGCCCATGACGGAGAAAAGGGCACCTCATTCTTCGGCGACGGAGTGAGTCTCAAAAACTTGGACAGGCCGGTCATAGAGGAAGCGCTTCTGGACAAGGAGCTCTCCCAGATTCAGGCGCAGCTGGACGCGTCCCCGATGGACGGCAAGTTCGTGGGCACGGCAGTGCTTACTCCCGGCGCCCTGGGTGAGATCGTACTGGGCACGGCGCTGTACAATTTCCTTTCTGACGGATGTTTGATCGACGGCACTTCCATTTGGAAGGACAAGCTTGGCGAAAAAGTTGCGGACGATAGGATCAGTATATCATTCGAGCCAATGAACGAAACCATGGTCACGGGCTCAAGGTACACTTCCGAGGGCTTCAGGGCTGAAGACTACGAAGTGATCAGGGACGGCAAGCTGAACTCTTTCTGCCTGAGCCGCTACGCCGCGAATAAGACCGGGAATAAGCCGGCTTCGAACGATTCGAGCTGTGTCGTGATGAAAGCGGGCGACAGGTCTTTGGACGAAATAATTGCCGGAATCGACAAGGGCATTTATGTAATGCGCTTTTCCGGTGGACAACCAGCGCCCAGCGGAGAGTTTTCCGGCGTCGCCAAAAACAGCTTCCTTATTGAGCACGGCAGGATAACCCGTCCGCTCACCGAAACGATGATCAGCGGCAATGTTGCGGACATGCTTAATGATTTAGTCGGCATAAGCAGCGAAACGTGCGTGGACGGTTCTTCGGTGCTGCCTTATGCGGCGTTCGGCGGCGTGACCATTTCCGGCAAATGACGAACACAGTTGACGTGGTCGCCGCGCTTGTATGGGACGCAGGGCGCTTTCTGATCTGTCAGCGCCCTCCCCAAAAGGCGCGGGGGCTGCTGTGGGAGTTTCCCGGCGGAAAGGTTGAAAAAGGGGAGACCCGTGAGCAGGCGCTCAAGCGGGAAATGAAGGAGGAGCTCGACGCCGATATACGTGTAAAAGGGCTTTTCTGCGCGCTTACTCATGTTTACCCGGATCTGAGCGTAAACCTTTTCGTGTATGAAGCGGAGCTTACGTGCGACAGACTGCGCATGCTGGAACATAACGCCATAAACTGGATAAAGCCCGCTGAGATCGAACAGTATACCTTCTGTCCTGCGGACGAAGGAGTACTGAATATAATAAAACAGCGGTCGGCTTAACAGCCGGCCGCTGTATTCTATGAGCTTCAGCGCAGAATGAACATAGAGATCTCGTCAAGGAATTTATCGCAGTCGTCAGAATATATTTCTACAGTGATGGGCTTGGACATATCCAGAGAGCACACGCCCAGCACGCTCTTGCCGTCAACAACATACCGGCCAACACGCAGATCAACGTCGAAGGGATAGCGGCTGGCGATGTCCGCAAAGAGCTTGGCATTTTCGAGAAGACTGAGCTTTATGTTTATTACTTTCATTATTATGTCCTTCCGTCCTTCAGTTTTAAACAGTAAAGCATATAATACCAACACATTATTAAGTTTCAATGAAAAAGCCCGTCAGTACTATGAAATTAACAGTATTTAAACATGAGCTAAACTGAGTTTAACATTAACTCAATAAATTAAATGAAGGTCACAAAAAAGGTTGGCTTGAAATTTCAGGTATTGTGTGATAAACTTTGCTCGTTATAAAGATAAAAATGGAGATGTTTACCCAGTTGAAAAAGCGTATTGCTCTTGTGCTTTTGCTGCTTCTGAGCTTTCAGACGTTTGCGGCGGGCGAGCCAAGGGGCATAAGTCTGGATATAACTGAAAAGGTCATAGATCTTGCGACAGAGAACAGATTTCAGCTATCTGCTGTTCTCAAACCTGAGGGTGCCTCCGGCAGCTGCAAATGGACGGTCTCTGACTCGTCAGTGCTCAGCGTTGACGGCGGCAGCGTTAAAGCGCTTAAGCCTGGCGAAGCCACTGTAAGCGTGTATGTTCGCGGCAACAGTTCTCTCAAAGCGACGTGCCGTGTCAAGGTGATCGACAGCCGCGCTCCGGAAAGGATCATCGTATATCCTTCTGCCGTGAAACTGGAGCCCTCTCAGAGCATTAAGATGGAGACGGTCGCGCTGCCTGTGAGCGTTAAGGGAAAGTACGTTTACAAAAGCGCGAATGAGTCTGTAGCCACAGTTGACTCAAAAGGGAAAGTCACGCTGCAGGCTCCCGGGGAGACGTCGATCGCCGTGATCAGCGCATATGACAGCCGGATAAGGACAGTCGTACCTGTCAAAAGTGCATACGGGACAAGGATAACCTCTATCAAATTGCCGATGAGCGAGTTCACGCTTGAAAAAGGACAGACCTACAGTTTGACCTACACTGTATCGCCGCAAAACGCCAGCAAGGCCATAGTGTTTTCAAGCAGCAACACGAGGGCGGCCAAGGTAGATGAAAACGGCCTTGTGACGGCTTTGGGAGCGGGCAATAGCGTTATAACTGTAAGAAGCCACCGCGATCCTTCAGTGAGCGCCAGCCTTAAGCTTACGGTGACGGACGTGAACCACCCTGACAGCATCGAATACAGCATCCCGGGAGGCGCGAACCTGAACGTGGGCGAAGAGAAGCAGATACAGGTGAGCTTTCTGCCCTCTTCAGCTGTGCAGGACTATACGCTGGCGTCTTCAAGGGAGGATATACTCAGCGTAGACGCAGGCAAGATACGCGGGGTAGCCAGAGGCGTAAGCGTGCTGACAATCCAAAGCACGTACATCCCGGAACTTAAGGCAGAGGTCAGGGTAAGCGTATCTGATCAGGACGTATGCCTGGAGATACCATTAAGGCGCACGGATAAGACCGGGATAAGCGACAACCTGGCAAGGATAGACAGGCTCAGGCAAACCACTCTCAAGGTGATCCAGGGTCTGCGGGACGCGGGCACGATCAACGACTCAGAAGCGAAAAAGCGCGCGAAAATCATCGAAAACGCTTTCGCAATGTATTCTTTCCCCTGGACAGTGGACAAAAAGGTTTATTACTGGGAGAAGGCGAATTCCGAGAACGGCGCCAAGGACTTTGTGCCCGGGGTCATTTATTACGGACTTCCGTATACCAGCGGGGTGAACCAGAACCGCAACTACAACGTCAAACGGGCGCTGGAGCAGGAAAGATACATTAAGGTAAAGGACGAGAACTATTACCTGCTCAACCGTACCTCAAAGGAATCCATTTCCGGCTACGCGGGCAACGACTGCTCATCTTTTGTGGCGCTCGCGATCTGGGGCTATACTTTTTACAACGGTGAAATAGTCAAAACGGGCACGCTTTACTCCGACAACCGCCTGAAAGCATTTACTGACCCGAATGAACTCCGCCCCGGGGACATACTTGTAAGACATTCCAGCCATGTGGTAATGTTCCTGTACTGGGCGGACGAGAAAAAGACGCAGGCGGTATTCCTGCAGCAGGGCGGCAGTGAGAAGGCCATCAACACCGTTAACGCGTGGGTAACTGACATAAACTACTACACCGACAATTACTATCGCCTGCGGCGCACGGTATGGTAGTCGCCGAAATAGGATACATTTCCAATTTATTAGAGAGAATTCAGTTTTATGATCGACGTATGCCTTTTGGGCACAGGGGGAATGATGCCCCTTCCGGACAGGTACCTGACCAGCCTTTATGTAAGGTGTGAGGGGAAGTGCGTGCTTATCGACTGCGGAGAGGGCACGCAAAGCGCCATTCGCGCTGCCGGCAGACGCTTTAAGCCGATAGATACGCTGCTGCTGACTCATTATCATGCGGATCATATAAGCGGCCTTCCGGGTTTGCTTTTGACTCTGGGGAACGAGGACAGGACTCAGCCGCTTGACGTGTACGGTCCTCCGGGGCTCAGGCGTCTGATGGCGGCGATAAAAGTCATCGTTCCGGAGGTGCCCTTTGAGATCATATGCCACGAACTGGAAGGGGACGTGGTTTTCCGGGCGGGAGAACTGACGGTCAGGTGCTTTAAAGCCGATCATTCCGTACCGTGCTTTGGCTATTGTCTGACTAAAAACCGCCCGGGACGCTTTGACCCTGAGAAAGCCAGGCTCAACCGCGTGCCTATGCGCCTTTGGGCGAGACTCCAGCAGGGAGAGGAATGCGAAGGCTTTGTCCCCGCCATGGTGCTGGGCAGTCCCCGGCGCGGGTTAAAGCTTGTTTACGCTACAGATACGCTTCCTTTGGACTGCCTCGCCGAGATCGGCAGGGAGGCGGATCTCATGGTGCTGGAGGGCATGTTCGGCGGCACGGACAAGGATGAACGGGCGCTGGAAACGCGCCACTCCACAATGAACCAGTCTGCTCTGCTCGCGAAGCGGGCCATGGCCAAAGAACTCTGGCTCACTCACTATTCTCCCGCAAATCCGCATCCGGAGGAATACGCGGACGAGGTCATGGGTATCTTTTCCGGGACAGTGATAAGCGTTGACGGTCAGCAGACTACGTTGAGGTTCCAGGAAGATGTTTGACAGATTAAGGGCCTACCTGAGACGGGGCTACGTCAGGTATATGCTCAGCTATCTGCTGCTGACCGCCCTGCTGCTGGGTGCATTGTCTGCATACATGTACTCATATTACCGTACAACCGTGTATGAGACCACGCTCGCGGAGGAACGGGAGGTGGCGCGCCTTTTGCGCAGCAACTGCGACGGACGCCTCGCGCGGCTGGACGCGGTCAGCGGTTTTATTTCTTCCGAATACGTTCCGGAAGATGACTCCACCGCTGTTTTTGCTTCACCAGGTGAGATCATCAGGCTGAACTCGGGAACGTATGACCTGAGCGCACTGTCGTATGAGACGCTCACGGAGGAAGAAATTCAGGCGATCTTCATGCAGCCCGGATTTCGCATCATTCCCGCCCAGACCCTCAGCGTCAACGGGCAGGACAGATATGCGGCAACTTTTTTGTTTGAGCTGACGGATGGGGGCAGTCTGGTCAGCTTCATCGACCCTGAAGAACTGATGCCGGAAAAGGCCGACACGAGAAACCTGTACCTGATCTATGGGGGAAGGATCTGCGCGGCGCTTTACGGCTACGACATGGCGGACACGAACATCCTCAGATACGCAGGCTATGCTGACGAGGAAGTCAGCACCGTCGAAAGGATAACCGGGCGGGACTATCTGTTCACGCTTATCCCGTCTCAGACCGACAAGATCAGCTGCCTGTCAGTGACGAGTCTGGACGGGATATATTCACGTGCGGGCAGGGTATGGCTGGGCTTCTTTGCGGTAATGCTGCTGCTGAGTGTGCCGGTCATGGGCTTCATGTTTTACATTTCACGCAAAAACCTGGCCCCGATCAGGCGCATGGCAGAGGAACTGGGCGGAGGAGAGGACGTGGAGGCTATATCCAGCCGGGTGGCTTCTCTGCAGGGCAGGGCAAGGGAGATGGAAAAAGACGCCTTAGCAAGGGGCAGAAGCGAATTTGCGAGGGGGCTTATCAACGGGCTTTATAAGGACGAACAGACACTGAAAACCGCCGCGCAGAGCGCGAAAGCCGATATCTCCAGGCCGGCTTTCGCGGTTCTGGTAGCGCCGCTGGAAGGGGAGACGCCGGAGTACGGGAACAATAGCGTGACATGCCTGTCTGCTCCGTTGGGTGAAGGCGGTCTGTTCGCTTTACTGTGCTTCGGAGACGATGAAACTGAGCTCATGTGTTTTGCCTCGGAGCTCCTTGACAGTCTGGACACTGAAGCGTCAGTTGGAATGAGCCGTGTTTACACTGATGTTTCGGACGCTCCCAATGCGTTTCTGGAGGCGACCAGCGCTTACGAGAGCCGGTTTTTCATGGGAGAAGGCAGAGTGATATCATTCAACGAACTTCCGCTTTCTCAGTCCGGAAGACGGAAGTGGAGCACGGCGGACGAGATACGCCAGGCGCTTAGGAACAACGATATCGAGGCTGTGAGCGCTTCTCTTGCGAGTTTCAGGGAAAAAGCCCAATCTGAAGGGATGAGCCTGTACGACTTCAGGCAGGTTTATAACGACATACTGTCTGAGATACTGTCACAGGCGGCAGAGGAAGGGATCACTCAAGGGGAAGTGTACAGCCTTATGAGCCTTTCCGCCTGCAAGAGCCTGCCGAGGCTGGAGGAGCTGATTTATAACGCGTGCCGGACAGTGATCGAGTCACGCAAAAGCGAAGCCGGGAACGAAAGTGTGGCAGACAGGCTTGAGGAGCTTATGCTCAGCGGCTATACCCGAAGCGATTTTTCGCTTGCGGACGCCGCATCCATCCTCAATACAAGCCAATGGAGGCTCACGGTGGAGTTTAAGGCGCAAAAAAACGTTACTCCCACAGAATATCTGACAAAGCTGCGCATGGAAAAAGCTAAACTGCTGCTTAAGCAGAGCGATGAAAGCGTATCACAGATTGCTGTAAAATGCGGTTATCAGGACGCATCCGCCTTCACGCGCAGGTTCAGGCATTACACTTCCGTAAGCCCTCTGCAATTCCGTGCAGGGGGAGGCCAATGACGAAATAAGCGCTCAAAGGGAAAGCGAATGGACAGATTTGAGGTAGGCAAGGGCGAATTCATGCTCAATGGGTGCCCGTTTAAGATCTATTCGGGGGCTATCCATTATTTCCGCGTGCCGCGAGAGTATTGGCGGGACAGACTGAGCAAGCTTAAGGACTGCGGTTTTAATACTTTGGAGACCTATGTGGCATGGAACGCACATATGCCCCGTCCGGGCCGCTTTTTGACTCAGGGAATGCTGGATCTGGGCGCGTTCCTGGATCTGGCAGGGGAACTGGGCCTTCACGCAATAGTACGTCCCGGGCCGTATATTTGCTCTGAATGGGAAGCGGGCGGTCTGCCCTGGTGGCTCATGAAGAGTGACATCCGCTTACGCTGCATGGACAGGAAGTATCTGGACGCGGTAGACGAGTATCTTGATCTGCTGATGCCTATACTGGAGCCGCGCCAGGCCACCAGAGGCGGAAACATACTTATGCTTCAGGTGGAAAACGAGTATGGCAGCTACGGGGACGACACAGAATACATGAATCATATACGAGAAGCTCTCCAAAAACGGGGAGCAGAGGTCCCGCTGTTTACGTCGGACGGAGACTGCAGATGGATGCTTACAGGCGGGAATGCCACGGGGACGCTCAGAACCGTGAATTTCGGCTCTGACCCGGACAGAAATTTTGCCGCCCTTAGAGCGTACAATGCTGACGGTCCGCTCATGTGCGGTGAATTCTGGCTGGGGTGGTTCGACCACTGGGGTGAACAACATCACACCCGCGCGCCGGAAGACGCCGCAGCCGCGTTTGAAAGAACGCTGGATCTGGGTTCTTCAGCAAACGTATATATGTTCCATGGCGGCACCAATTTCGGATTCATGAACGGCGCCAACTGTACGCGAGAAGGGGAATATCAGCCAACCGTAAACAGCTATGACGACGACGCGCTGCTCACCGAGTGGGGCGACATCACGCCAAAATACCGCCTGTTCCGGGACGTGCTTAAGCGTCACGGTGCCAGTGTGAACGAAAACGAGCCGGCCCCGGTGTCGCTGCGTTCGTACGGCAAAGTTTCGCTTTCGCCCGTGTGCGATGTGGTCTCCTGGGCAAAAGCGCACGTGACGCCGCTCAGATCACCCTGCCCCGTCTCCATGGAGGAAGCCGGGCAGTCTACGGGTTTCATCCTCTACAGCGCGTTCGTAAAGGGACCGCGTGAGGAAATGCGGCTTGAAATAGACCGTTTGGGAGACCGCGCCTGCGTGCTGGCCGACGGAAAGTTTATTGGTGTCATCTACAGAAACGGGAAAAGCGACATTTCCCTTTTGATCCCAGAAGAAGGGCTGCAGCTCGACCTGCTGGTGGAGAACATGGGCAGGGTCAACTACGGTGTTTTCCTTAAGGAGCCCAAAGGCGCAGGGGCTGTGCGTCTGGGACAGATGTTCATCTTTGGCTGGGAAACATATCCGCTGCCTATGGAAGATGTGGCGGACATGCGCACGCAAATGCCGCGTAATGGTTTTGTACCTGCGCTGTTTGAAGGAGAATTTGACGCGGGCAGCACACCGGAAGATACCTTTGTACGACTGGACAGCTTCAAAAAGGGCGTAGTGTTCATAAACGGCAAACCCCTTTCAAGATACTGGGAGATCGGACCGCAAAGGACTTGTTACTTGCCCGCCCCGTTTATGCTGGCAGGCGTAAACAGGATACAGGTACTGGAACTCGAGGGCTGCGGACAGGCAGAGATACTGCTGACAGACAAGCCTGACCTTGGCTGATGCCTGTAACGCGGCTGCATTCGCTCGAATTTGACAAATTAGACTCAAAACAGTATAATAATAAGGTTACATAAAATGGACTTTTCTGTCCGGAGGACAAGATATTGGCAGATAAAACACTAAAAACGGATACATTGAAGACTATCGCCCTTAGGGGCGTCGTGCTGTTTCCCGGAGTCACCCAGCACTTCGACGTGGGCAGACCGCGCTCAGTGTATGCACTGGAAGCCGCGCTGGCAGCTGAAGAACCGCTGTTTGCCGTGTGCCAGAAGGACCCTGATATAGACGATCCCGATGAAAAAAGCCTGTATGATATGGGCTGTGTTATCGAAGTAAAACAAGTCATGCCAATGCCAGACGGCACTCTCAGAGTGTTGGTAAACCCTCTGTGCAGGGCGAAAGCGGAAGGCGTTGTCAACACGGGCGAAATGATCGTCTCAAAGATAAAGCGCATAACTGAAAAGCGCCCCTCCGACAAGGATTCGCGTTCCGTGCTTGCCCAGTCCAAGGAGCTTTTCCGCGCCTATCAGGAGGAAAAGGGAGATGCCGGCGGCGAAAACGCGCAGCTGCTTTTGGCGATGAACGATATTGGCGAGTTTTGCGACAGGTTCGCCGCCACAGAGATGGAAAACTTCGTCAGCCAGCAACAGGTCCTTTCCTGCGTGGATGTGCTGGAGCGCGCCGGAATAGCGTGCCGCTATATGTATGAATCCCAGCAGTTTCTAAGTCTGCGTAAGGAGATACAGAAGCGCACTCACGAGCGTCTGGACAAAAACAACAGGGAGTATTTTTTAAGGGAGCAGCAGCGCCTGATAGACGAGGAGCTGGGCGATGACGAGGACGACATAGCGGGCTATGAGAAAAAGCTGGAAGCCCTGCCTATGAACGAAGAGGCGAAAGAGCGCACCGCGAAAGAGATAAAGCGCCTCAAGCGTGTGTCGCCCCAGTCCCCTGAAGGCGCGGTGATGGAAAACTATATAGAGTATATGCTTGAACTGCCATGGGGCAAGTACACCAAAGACAAGCTTTCGGTCAGCCGCGCGAAAAGGGTGCTGGATGAGGATCATTACGCGCTCACCGAAGTTAAGAAACGCGTGTTGGAGTTCCTTGCGGTCAGAAGCGTGAAGAACGACCCCAAAAGCCCGATCCTCTGCCTGGTCGGAGCCCCCGGAGTCGGCAAGACCAGCATAGCGCGCAGCGTTGCCCGGGCGCTTGGAAGAGAATTCTGCCAGGTTTCGCTGGGAGGCGTGCACGACGAGGCGGAACTGAGAGGCCACAGGCGCACTTATGTGGCCGCCATGCCGGGACGCGTGATCTCAGCTATAAAGCAGGTGGGCAGCATGAACCCTGTGTTCCTGTTTGACGAAATAGACAAAATGGCGTCAGATATGCGGGGGGATCCTGCGGCAGCCATGCTGGAGGTGCTGGATCCGGAACAGAACGCGCGCTTCAGGGATCACTATCTGGAGGCGCCATTCGACCTTAGCCGTGTGCTGTTTATAACCACGGCCAACTCTGTTGAAGCTATCCCCAAGCCCCTTTTCGACCGCATGGAGGTAATTGAAGTTCCAAGCTATACACTGGAAGAAAAGATACAGATTGCCAAGCGCCACCTTTGGAAAAAGTGTCTGAGTGAGAACGGCCTGGGAAAGGACGAACTTAAGATCACCGTTCCTGCGCTCAAAACGCTCATCGAAGGATATACCCGCGAGGCGGGAGTAAGGAATCTGGAACGCGCATTGGCACGCCTGTGCCGCAAGGCCGTGGTCGAAAAACTGGAAAAAAGGGAAAAATGGAACGGGATCACTTTCACTCCGGAAACTATTCCCGAGTATCTGGGCGCTCCCGATTTTCTGAAGCGGGACGCCGCAAAAAAGCCCGAGGTAGGCACGGTGAACGGGCTGGCCTGGACAAGCGCCGGAGGCGAGGTCATGCCCATTGAGGTCAGCGTGATGCCTGGAAGCGGGCAGATGGAGCTTACGGGCAGCTTGGGCAACGTTATGAAGGAATCTGCCCACATTGCCATGAGCTTTGTCAGGCAGCATATGCAGGAAGACGGAGTCACTGAGGAATTCCGCAAGACCCACGACATACACGTGCATGTGCCTGAAGGCGCTACACCCAAGGACGGTCCCAGCGCGGGGATCGCCATGGCCTGCGCCATATATTCAGCCATGACGGGGCTTGAGGCGCGGCAGGACGTGGCTATGACCGGGGAGCTCTCACTGCGGGGCAACGCGCTGCCCATAGGCGGGGTGAAGGAAAAGCTGCTGGCAGCTTACCGCTTGGGCATCAACAACATATTGCTGCCAAGAGAAAATGTTAAGGATCTGGAGGATATCCCGCTAGATGTGCGGGGCAAGATGAACGTGATGCCTATAACGCGGGCAACCGAGGCGCTTAAATACGTGCTGCCGGGGAAACGGGTGTAATGAAGATCACGAAAGCGGCGTACGTCGCCTCCCTTGAGAAGCTCAAGCCATTCCCGGGTCAGGGCCGGCCGGAGATCGCTTTGGCCGGCCGTTCGAATGTAGGCAAAAGCTCGCTGATCAATGCGCTTTGCAACAACAAAAACCTTGCGAAGACCTCTCAACAGCCGGGAAAGACCCGCCTGATAAATATGTATGGCGTCAACGAAGAGTTTTTCCTTGCCGACCTGCCCGGCTACGGTTTTGCCAGAGCTTCTGACGCGGAGATCAACCGTTGGCGGGGCATGATAGAAGGATATATTAAACAGTCCCAATTCCTCTGCCACGCGCTGCTGCTGGTGGACATACGTCACGAGCCCACTCAGGGTGACAGCAATATGGCTGACTATTTGAGACACTACGGTATACCGTTTTCGGTGGTGTGCACCAAGGCGGACAAGCTTTCAGCCGCTCAGAGGGGGCGGAATCTGCCTGTGATAGGCAGATCGCTTAAGGTGCAGCCTTGGGAAATGGTATGTTTTTCTGCTTTGAACGGCCTTGGCCGGGATGACGTGGTCGGCCTGCTTGCAAAAGCACTGAACAGGGAGGAATAGATGGCACGTCTCAAGGTGGTAGCCACCCCCATAGGAAACCTGGGCGACTTGTCTCCCAGGGCGCTGGAAGCGCTAAAGACATGCGACCTTATCGCAGCGGAGGATACGAGAGTAACGGGCAAGCTCACCAGCGTCCATGGCATTCGCAAGCCTATGACTTCTTGCCACAGGCACAACGAAAAAGAAAAAAGCGGCGGCATCGTTGAAAGGATGCTTTTGGAGGACCTGGACGTTTGCCTGACCAGCGACGCAGGCACTCCGGGCATATCCGACCCGGGTGAGGAGCTTGTAGACGCATGCTGGGAAGCGGGGATCAGCGTGGAAGCTGTACCCGGGCCAAGCGCTATAGTCACAGCACTCTCGTTAAGCGGCTTCAATACCGCACGTTTTGCGTTTTACGGCTTTTTGCCCCGGGAGGACAGCGCACTTGATGAGGCGCTCACGCAGATCCATTTATGCGGCATCCCGATAGCTGTGCTTTACGAAAGCCCTCACAGGGTAGTTAATCTTCTTGGTCATATCAGATCCCTTTTTCCGCAGGTGCGGGCGCTGGTGTGCTGCGACCTGACAAAAAAGTTTGAACGGCTGGACAGGGGAAACGTTTCAGAGCTTTATGAAGCGCTCAGGGAGCGGGAAAACGTGGAAAAAGGGGAGTACTGCATAGTGCTTGAGCTGAGCGCTGTCCCGCCTGCCAAACCCCAGTCATCGCAAACAGGCAAGACCTGCGCAGAAGCGCTGACGGGGCTAATGTGTGCCGGCATGAGCTTCATGGACGCGTCTGAGCAGCTCAAACGGGAAGGATACAAACGCAACGAAATATACAGGGCAAAGCTGCAGCTTAAGCAGCTTTCGGAAGTGATCTGATAAATGCGAAACAGGATCAGGCGGTTGCTTTACCGCTTTTTAGCTTTTTTTGTATGGCTGTTTTCACCAAAGTTTCGGGTGGAAGGGGTCCAAAATGTCCCGGCCGAGGCGTCGATACTTGTGGGCAACCACAGCCATATGTATGGGCCAGTATTTGCTGAGTTTTATTCCCCTGTAAAGCGCTGGACCTGGTGCGCGGCGGAGATGATGAAAAGAAAAAGCGTGCCCGAGTATGCGTTCAGGGATTTCTGGTCAGGCAAGCCTCGCTGGACGCATCCTTTTTTTCACCTGCTGTCACACCTGATAGCGCCGGTATCCGAATTGATTTTCACTAATGCCCGCACGATAGCCGTACATCACGACTCGCGTGTGCTGTCCACTTTCAGGGATACGGTGAATGTGCTTGAGGCGGGGGAGAGCGTTGTGGTTTTTCCGGAGTGCTACAACAGGCATAACAACATCGTCTGCGATTTTCAGCGTGGATTCGTTGATACCGCGGTTATTTATCACAGAAAAACGGGTCGCTCATTGCCGTTTGTCCCATTTTATGTAGCGCCTAAGCTTAAAAAAGCGGTCTTCGGCCAGCCTGTATACTACGACCCTGAAAATGACCTTAAAACGGAGAGGGAAAGGATATGCCTTGCACTCATGGACGGGATAACGCAGCTTGCGGCAGATCTTCCGCGCCATAAAGTGGTACCTTATCCGAACTGCTCAAAAAAACACTATCCGTTCAGTCTACCGATCGAGGTGTACGACAATGAAGAAACTCAGGTATGATTACAGCGGTTTCTCATTAAAAAAACTAAACGATTCGCGCTTTCGGCACCTGTGGCTGCTGGCAGGCTGGCTGGTGTATTTTGCGCTCTACTTCCTGACAGAAAACCTGATACCTGAGGATAAATGCCATGCTATCCACTGCGTGATAGATGATATTATCCCGTTTTGCGAATACTTTGCGATATTCTACGTGGGATGGTTCGCGCTTGTGTTTTTTTCGCTGGCGTATACGCTGTTTTATGACGTAGAACGCTTTAAGCAACTGCAGTGTTACATAATCATAACACAGCTTGTTGCAATGGCATGCTATATCATCTACCCCAGCGTGCAAAACCTGCGTCCGGAAACATTCCCGAGGAACAATTTTTTCACCTGGGTGATGAGCATGATCTACAGTTTTGATACGCCGACGGGGGTATGCCCTTCCCTGCACGCTGCGTACTCGATAGCGATCCTTTCTGTCGCGCTTAAGGATGGTTTCCTTTCCCGGTTGATGAAGGGGCTGCTCACGTTTTCGGTCATCATGATCTGCCTTGCGGTGTGCTTTGTAAAACAGCATTCATTTGTCGATGTCATGGCGGCTTTACCGGTATGCCTGCTGGGAGAAGCGGCAGTGTTTGGAGGCTATTGGAAAAACAAACTCAGGAAAAACAAAAACAGTGTTTAAAACATGTGGTTTTTCTGTAGCTGAAGGATATCAGGACTAATAATTTACTTCAGCGAATGCTTTATTGTTTTCTGTTTCGATTGACACCATATTGATAGGATGATATAATCGGAAGTAATTTCAAAGTGACTACTGCTGTTTATCCGCAACTGAGCGTATGCTGCGATCATATACTATTAGAGGTAAAAACATGAAAAAAAATCTGGCTGTTTTCGTAATTATATGGCTTCTTGTCGCATTCACTAACGAAGTGTTTGCTTCAGAGGATCATAGCATTAGCGCCACGGATAATTCATCGCTTTCATCAGGGATATCTTTATCTCTAAACGAGAACTTGCTTCCGCCAAAAGAGAATATTCCCAAGAAGATAGAAGTGGTTCCATACGCTGAAGAGGTATTTCGCGTAAAAGGAATGTACCGGCTTGTTGATGATTGCAGTAATTATCCCGTAGAAAAGATGGATGTCCGGATACAAAATTTTAACAGTGTGCTTGATGGCATGGACCCGCATATTCCAACCTATGTTTATTTTGTCGAAAACAGCAGATCCCATCCTTTAGAGCTCACGTTTCCGGAGGAATCCGATGCATACATCCACCTGAAAGAAAACCTCCATGCCGACGTATTTGACCATTTGAAATATACTACTTTCGAACAGTTCTGCCAGTATTTTTATACTACGGATCACCATTGGAATTATTTAGGAGCTTACCAGGGGTACGTTGATATTGTGCGCATGCTTAAAGGCGAAGAAGAGGAGTTACTTGTACCGAAAGAACTGGTGACGCTGCCTGCTTTATATGACGGAGCATATTCGAGAAAAAATCAAAAGGCTTTCTCAAAGGAATACTTTGCACTTTACCGATACAATCGCTATCCAGAATATACATCGTATGTGAATAACAAAAAGAAGGCATACGATCATATTAAGAATTATCTTAGCGGAAGAATCAATAAAGAACCTCTCGTAAACCATTATGCTACTTGCTATGGTGGAGACAATGGGTTGATACTGTTTAAAAACAACCATCCTAGCGGAAAAGGCACACTTCTTATTCTTGGGGATTCGATGAGCAATGCTGTCAAAACACTGTTAATAGAGCATTATGACACGATAGTGTATGTTGACCTCAGACACTATTCCGGGACGCGCGGTGTTGGCAAACCATTTTCAATGCGAGACATTACATCGAAATACCATATTGATCAAATACTGTTTTTAAGCAACATGACAATGTATACGAAATATGACAGCGTTGTCATGAATCCATGATTAACGACCTTCAGCACTGTTTGGGATTTTGAAGGCGGTAATATAAGGTATTCGGTTTAGACTATTTACGAGTTTTCATGATCGTTAACAGCGTGCTTACTGGGTGCGATGTTTCGTGCTGACAGTATGCAAGAAATGTAATTGTTTCCCGTAAGGGCGATAGGATATATGCAAAACAGTGTAAAAGACGTTAAAACAAAACAGCATCTTCATAGATTTGGCCACGTATTTCTTTTGGTGGCATTTGCGCTTCCAGTCGTGCTTGTACTGCTGATAAGCGTGACCGGACAGAGGGAAGAAAGCGTACTTGAAAACCGCAGCCTTACCAAACTTCCTGTTTTTACTCTGTCTTCTTTTGCGGACGGCAGTTTTCAGGATGACCTGGAAAAAGGCCTTATTGACCAGCTGCCCTTGATGGAACCCGTGAAGGAAGCGATCCTTGACGGGAAAAATGACCTGATGAAACTTCAGCAGCGCCTGTTGTATGCTGTGGCACCGGGTGTCCGTCAGACATATGAAATGATAGCTGACGGGTATTATCATTTCGCGGGCGATGATAAACGTATTGTGGAAAAACCTATAGATTACTCTGCACGCCAAGGGTATCTTGATGCGCTTGAGGCCAATTTCAGCGGTATTTCTGATATTCCCACATATGTTTATTTCATTGAGAATTCGCGTACAGTCGATTTCGAGAACCCGGATGCGGAGGATGAGGTTTACGCTCAGGTAATAGCTGCGCTGAAGCCTGCCGCTTCGGACGTGTTCCGGGTCACGGATTATCAGAACTATTCAGAGAATTTCTATCAGACCGATCACCACTGGAATTACAAAGGCTCGTATAAAGGGTATCAGGCTATCTACCGAATGCTGCACGGTTCTGAAACAGGAATGCTTGCACCTGTCGATACGATAGAAACGGATGCGGTATTTCAGGGGTCTTACGCGAGGCAGACGCATGTTATGTGCGCGGACGAAAAATTTGTATTTCAGACTTTCAGCTTACCGAAGTACACCACCGAAATAAACGGGCGAAGGCGCAATTACGGAAACCTTTCCGCATACGAGAAGGGCAAGTACCAGACAGAGGCGCTCGCGAACCATTACGCCAACTGCTTTGGCGGCGATTTTGGCCAGATCGTTTATGATTTCGGCACCGAAGGGAAAGGCAACCTGCTGATAGTGGCTTCATCGTATTCCAACCCCATAAACGCGCTTATTGCGGCGGGATATGATAAGACTTTTGTCATAGACTTAAGGTATTATCAGGACTGGGCCGGCGTTCCGTTCGACGCTGCCGCTTTTTGCAGCGAGCAAAAGATCGATGCGGTCTTGCTGCTTGGTGACGTAAATTTCTTTTACGGCGATGCGGCAGGCTCGCAAGATTAACCGAATGTAAGGACGATAAAGGGAAATGGTTTTTTCAAGTTTTACTTTCCTGCTTTGCTTTTTGCCGCTTTCACTGCTGTGCTATTTCCTTGTGCGGGGAATAAAGGCCCGCAATGTAGTGCTTTGCCTTTTCTCGCTCGTGTTCTATGCCTGGGGCGAACCGATTTATGTGTTCCTCATGATGGCAAGCATCCTTCTGAATTATTCTTTCGGCTTGCTGCTTGGAAAACTGGAAACACAGGCAAAAAGGAAAGCCGTTATGGCGGCTGCTGTCGCGGTGAACCTGGGAGCTATAGCGCTGTTCAAATACGGGAATTTTATACTTGACAATCTGGGCTTGCTGCTTGGCAAACCGATAATGACTTTGTCGTTCGCGCTTCCGTTGGGTATCAGCTTCTATACTTTTCAGATACTGTCATATGTGATAGATGTCTACAGGCGCGATACTCCTGTTCAGAAGAGTCTTTTGAACCTGGCTACGTATATTGTGCTCTTTCCGCAGCTGGTCGCCGGTCCTATCGTCAGATACGACCAGGTGCAAAATGAATTGCGTGAGAGAAACGTTTCCTTACCTGATTTTATAGAGGGCGCGAAACGGTTTGCCATAGGTCTGGGAAAGAAAGTCATCCTTGCAAACGCGATGGCTTCGATAGCGGATCCCATATTCGATGCTCAAATAATGCCTTCAGGTACCGCGTGGATCGCTGCCATTGCGTACGCGCTGCAGATTTATTTTGATTTTTCGGGTTACAGCGACATGGCGATAGGTATGGGCAGGTTCTTCGGCTTCCATTTTGCCGAAAACTTCAATTATCCTTACATTGCCGAATCGATAACTGACTTTTGGCGCAGGTGGCATATGTCGCTGTCGACCTGGTTCAGAGATTATGTGTATTTCCCGCTTGGGGGAAGCAGATGCAAACTCGGACGCAATATATTTAACCTCATGGTAGTGTGGGCGCTTACGGGACTATGGCATGGAGCGAGCTGGAATTTCGTTTTATGGGGACTGTATTACGGCATACTGCTGATAATGGAAAAATATGTCCTGAAAAACTTGCTGAGTAAGCTTCCGGGTTTCTTGCGGCACATCCTGACTCTGCTGCTTGTGCTGCTGGGCTGGGTGATTTTCCGCCTTGAAAGCGTTACGGCGATACTTGCATTTGCGAAAGCCCTGTTCGTTGCGCCTTTTTACGGGCTGGCGCAATACTTATCCGGGCATGCCGGAGTGCTCGAAAATACCGCCTGGATGCTGCCCGCAATACTGGGCTGCTTGCCGCTGAGCAAGTGGATAAAAAAGCGCATGGAAAACAAACGCTCTTATCCATGGCTTAGCGGTGCGTTTGCGGTGGTGGTGTACTATTTTTCCATTGCGCTGCTTATGGGGTCTACTTACAACCCGTTCATCTATTTTCGTTTCTGACAGGAGGTATCTGACGTGAAAAAGCTGCTCGCTATCCTTTTATCGCTTGTGATGTTCAGCTCATTGATCGGTCTTTCCGAAACGCTTTACTGCTCGAAAGACGACGCGACGCTGATAGGTGGGTTTAACGATGTTACCCAGACCGAGGACCGTGTTGGCGCTTTCAATGCCATGATGGGCGACAAGGGCTCGGCGTGCCTTATCACACAGCAGGAACTTATAGAGAACCTGCAAGGCTATTCTTCCGGAAACGTGCGCAAAGACGTTAAGCTTGCGGCTGTGATGGCGCAAAGCGACCTGTACCTTGTCTGCGGAGCAGAAACTGCTCAGGAAGCCGGCTTGACAGATCTTTCAACACTTAAACAGTATCTTGAGGAAAACGAGTATGGCTTGCAAATAATGCGCTCGTTCAAAGCCACGAACGAGGATTATGCATCGATGCTGCTGATGGAGGAACTCAGTTTCGATTCAGAGGTTTTTGTCGACGATGAAGACAAACTGGAATGCCTTGAGGACGGACAGTATGTGCTCGTTGTCAGCACGCTGCTGGCTATGGAACTTGAACAGCAGGGGAAAGTTGTCCTTGGGCCTCTGACGGAAAACAGAACTGTGCAGTATCCTGACATGCCCTGTGCGGCAGAATGCGGTCTTCCGGCAGTACGCGGGACATATTACGCCATTATTGCTGCGAAAGATGCAGATATATCCGCGTGGGAAAGCAGCGCGCTGTCTGAAGATGTGCTCGCCGCCTTAAACTTGCATATACCTGATGAGGGTATTTCGCTGGAAGACGATGTACAGGAATATGTGGACTATATGACTGCTGAAGGCCTGTTCTTCTATTAATTTATTACCTGCAGCAGCACCATTCGCAGCGTTTGACAACGCCGAATGCAGGAGCAGCACGTTATTCACAAAACGCACATGCCTTAGCAGTTTTGATAAGAAGAGTGAGCTTCGTGCCTGCACACAAATTATAAACAGCCCCTGCCCGTTGTTTCTGGCAGGGGCGTTTATATGATGTAAGACTTGCGGAGATGGGCGACTTTCTATCGAAAAGTCAAGCCTTTAGCGTTGAAGCCCTGACGATCTCCTCCCGCAGGACGCTGACAGCGGTTTTAAGGTCATTGATATCGATGTTCAGAGGCGGCAGCAGGCGTATCCTGTCCTTGGCGGTGAGCGCCAGAACACCCCTTTCGGCGCAGCTTTCGCAGATCCTGCGGGCGTTTCCTGCGACCTTAAGCCCAAGCATGAGGCCCATTCCGCTAATGGCTTCAAGCCCTTCGGCGCCGTTAAGCATGTCGATTATTATCGCGCTTCGTTCCCTCACGCCTTCCAGCAAGGCGTCATCGATGCGGCTTAATATGCTTATCGCGCCTGCGCACACGGCCGGATTGCCGCCAAAGGTGGAACCGTGGTCGCCGTGGCCGAACACGTGCTGGGCTCTTTCGCCTATAAGGCACGCGCCGATGGGCAGGCCTCCGCCAAGACCTTTCGCTGTAGTCACCACGTCAACTGGCCGTTCGAAGTTCATGTAGGAATACAGCCTTCCGCTGCGGCCGTTGCCCGTCTGTACTTCGTCAGCGATCAGCAGAAGATCGTTTTCGTCGCACAGCTGCCTGACTCCTTTTACGAAGCCGTAGTTCAAGGGCATAACGCCGCCTTCGCCCTGTATCATTTCAAGCATAACTGCGCAGCAGCCTGTGCTTTCGATTATGCGTTTGACGTCTTTCAGGTTATTGGGCTCCGCGTAGGCGAAACCGGGTGTGAAGGGCCCGAAGAACCTGTGAAACTGATCCTGTCCGGTAGCGGACAGCATGGCCATCGTGCGCCCGTGGAAGCTGTTTATAAGCGTGATCACTGTTGAATGGCTTTCGTCTCCGTACTTGTCGAACGCGCGTTTGCGCGCGAGCTTGACCGCGCATTCGTTGGCCTCCGCGCCTGAATTGCCAAAGAATACCTTTTTCATGCCTGTTTTTTCGCACAGGAGTTCGGCAAGCCTGGCGGACGGCGCGCTGTGGTAGAGATTGGAGGTGTGGGGGATAAGATCCAGCTGGGACGTGACCGCCTTTTTCCATTCTTCATCCCCGTATCCGAACACATTCACAGCGATCCCGCTGCCAAGGTCTATGTATTCTCTCCCGTTTTCATCCCATGCGCGCGCGCCCTTGCCCCTGACAAGAGCGATATCAAAGCGGTTATACGTGTCCGCAAGGAAAGTCTGTGAAGTAGTGATTATAGCCATACTATCCTCTGTTTATTATGAATTGCCTGCATTTTACATTATGACGATAGCATATGTCAACATGAACTGAATTTATTTACGCGACAGATCTGCAGGGATCGGGCCTGTTCCGGCAAAAAAGAGGCGCCGCGCAGCGCCTCCATGTTCAGAAAGAAAATGATTATTCGTCATCTACAGCAGTCTCGTCATCTTCATCACTGTCCAGCGGAGCGGAGATGAGACCCTCGCTCATTGCCTCGCGGATCCTTGTATCCAGATCATCAAACACTTCGGGGTTTTCCTTCAGATACTGCACTGCAGCGTCCCTGCCCTGACCGATGCGGTTTCCTTCATAGGAGAACCAGGAGCCGGACTTCTTGATAAAGTCCCTCTCCACGGCGATGTCCAGCAAGCTGCCGGCTTTGGAAATGCCTTCTCCGAAGATCATGTCCACCGTGCAGGTGCGGAATGGCGGCGCAACTTTATTTTTCACGATCTTCACCTTGGCGCGGTTGCCTATATTGGTGCTGCCGGACTTGATGGGCTCGCCTTTGCGGATCTCCATCCGTACGGTGGCGTAGAACTTAAGCGCTTTGCCGCCGGTGGTGACTTCGGGATTTCCATAAACCACGCCGACCTTTTCGCGCAGCTGGTTTATGAAGATGGCGAGAGAATTTGTTTTTGATATAAAGCCGGCGAGTTTTCTGAGAGCCTGGCTCATCAGTCTTGCCTGCAGGCCTACGTGGCTGTCGCCCATTTCGCCCTCGATCTCCTGGCGGGGCACCAGAGCGGCCACGGAGTCGATCACGACTACGTCTATGGCGCCGCTTCTGACCAGCTCCTCGCAGATCTCCAGCGCCTGTTCACCGTTGTCAGGCTGAGAAACATACAGCTCGTCTATGTTCACTCCGAGTTTCTTGGCGTATACCGGATCGAGAGCGTGCTCAGCGTCGATGAACGCAGCAGTGCCGCCCGCCTTCTGTGCCTCTGCGACCACATGCAGGGCGATAGTGGTTTTGCCGGAGGATTCGGGACCGTATATCTCAACTATCCTGCCCCGGGGAAGCCCTCCGACGCCCAGCGCCATATCTATTGGCAGCGAGCCGGTGGAGATAACGTCTACATTCATGTTGGCGTTCTCGCCCAGCTTCATTACACTGCCCTTGCCGAAGTCCTTTTCGATCTTGCTGAGGACTGCTTCAAGCGCCTGCCTGCGCTCCTGCGCGTCTGTGACTTGCTTGACCGAGTCTTGCTTTTTTGTGACTGCCTTTGCCATGAGCGCCTCCAAATATATATTTACATAATGAGATTATAGCTTTCGACCGAAGTAAATGTCAAGTGCGGACTAATCCCACAGACCGTACTGTTCCTTGTTTTGCAGCGCGGAGAGCATGAGCTCGCGGGCATTGGGTATCTTTTTGCAGATATCGTCCAGTATCTGTTTCATTTCCTCACGCTTGGTATATCCGTTTGCGGGGCAGGGAGATGTAATAACGGGAAGCCCAAGCTGTTTTACGACGTGGATTATGTGCTTTTCTGGACAGTATACCATAGGCCGTATCTGTGTCACTCCGCTGCGGGACAGGAAAGTCCGCGGATGGAAAGTGTGTAGGCGGCCTTCGTAAAGCAGACTGAGCAGAAACGTTTCAAGAGCATCGTCCCGGTGGTGACCCAGCGCCAGCTTGTTTGCGCCAAGCTCTCTGCACAGGTCAATGAGGGCACCTCTGCGCATTTTCGCGCACAGTGCGCAAGGATTGGCTTCATTTCTTTCGTCGAAAATCACCTGAGAGATCTGAGTCATTTTGACGGTGTAGGGTACGTTTATCCTTTCGCACAACTCACTTACCGCATCCGTGTCGAAGGGTTCGCGGCCTAAATGCAGCGTTGCGGCGATAAGGGTGAATTTAGAAGGCGAAAAGCGCCTGTACAGGTTAAGCGCATACAAAAGCGCCAGGCTGTCCTTGCCTCCTGATACGCCTACGCACACGGTGTCACCATCGGCAA
The DNA here is from genome assembly GCA_024684375.1 of Clostridiales bacterium. Taxonomy (GTDB): domain Bacteria; phylum Bacillota; class Clostridia; order Christensenellales; family Aristaeellaceae; genus RUG14130. The sequence continues at coordinate 268,858 of JAIKWZ010000006.1, read as the reverse complement.
TCAGCCCGAAATCCTTGTCTGCCCTGCGGATGCAACCCAAAAGCTCTTTCATATCCCATCCATGAAGAAAAATCTTGAATAATTATACCATGTACATGGCTTTTTTTCCATAGCTTTTGAGTTCACGCGGAACACTTTTTCCGGGGTGACCGTCAAATTAATAATGGTTGCGTTTTTGGCGGGAAACTGGTATAATCCTACAGCAAGGAGGGGTGAGCGTGAAAGAAGGAGGAAGACAACGCCTGTGGCGCGTCGTAAAGCTGATGCTTGTGGACGCGTTCATAATCGTGGTATGTGCCTATGCCGCGCTTTTGACAAAGTTTGCCCCCAACATCGATAAGGAAGAGCTTTTGGCGCTGAACCGCTATCTGCCGGCGATAGTGCTTGTTTACATAGTGTCGTTCTCTTTTTTCCGCATGTATCGGGTCATCTGGCGCTACTCCGACGCGCTGGCGCTCATTCGTCAGTGCCTGGCGGTAGTGGTTGGCTTTGGCATGACCTTCGTAGCGAATATTATTATGGAGCACGCTATCAACAGCCGCCCTCTGTCCGGCAATTTTCTGATAATCCTGTGCTCATTCATAATCACAGGGATAGGCGCCTTCAGGCTGTGTCTTAAGATGTTCAAACGCGAAACGGGAGAGACCGGGTTCATTCCGGAACTGCGCCGGGTCATGATAGTTGGCGCGGGGGATGCGGGCAGCCACATAATCGAAATGTTCTCATTAAGCCGGGAGGGCATGGGGCAGGTTGTATGCCTGGTAGACGACGACCCTGCCAAGCAGGGACTTATTGTGAACAACGTGAAGGTTTCCGGAACGAGCGAGGATATCCCTGCCCTGGCAGAAAAACACTATGTTACTGATATCATTATAGCGATACCAACTCTGTCAGAGGAAAGAAGCGCGCAGCTCAGCGAGATCTGCCTTAAGACCGGCTGCTTTGTCAGAACTTTGGATAAGATCAAGACGCTGGAAAGCGAATAAAGCACGTACCGGGGCCAGCAGGTGCCCGGCTATACAAAGGGACGGCTTAGGTTTTAAGCCGTCTCTTTGCTTTATATGACGTTCAGATATCAGAATGCACAGCGCGATTGACATGAGATGTTTCACGGTTAAGTCTGATTTGCAGTCTTGCGCGGTTTGCGAATGAGAACGTTCATTATCTATCCGACAGCAGCTTTGCCAGCTTTTTCTTGACCCGCTGCAGCGCGTTGTCGATGCTTTTAACGTGGTGGCCGGTGGCGAGGCTTATTTCCTGATAGCTTCTGCCCTCGATATAACCTTCCAGCGCATCCATCTCAAGGGGACTGAGCAGTTTGCCTATTTTGCTTTTGATGGCTGAAAAATCTTCGCCGGAGATTATCACGTTTTCGGGAGACAGGTACTCTTCTTCCTTAAGCACCTCGATAAGCGTACGGTCGCCTTCGCCGTCGTAGACGGGGCGGCTCAGAGACACGTAAGTATTTAGGGGAATGTGCTTCTGGCGGGTAGCGGTTTTAATGGCGGTGATGATCTGGCGGGTCACACACAGGTCGGCAAAGCCGCGGAATGACGCCTGCTTTTCCTCCCGCCAGTCGCGAATGGCCTTGTACAGGCCTATCATGCCTTCCTGAACTATGTCTTCGTGATCGGCACCTACCAGGAAATAGCTGCGAGCCTTGGCGCGGACGAAGTTTTTGTACCTGTCAAGCATAAGGTACATAGCCTGATCGTCACCCTTCTGCGCCAGCAGCGCCAGCTTTTCGTCAGTTTTTGATTTGTAATCCATATTTCACCTGTGCCTGGAGGCTTCAAACAGCATTATTCCCGCAGCAACGGAAGCGTTAAGGCTATCGATGCGTCCTTTCATGGGGATCGACAGCGCCCCGTCGCATTTTTCGCGCACCAGCCGGGACACACCGTCTCCCTCGGAACCGATCACCAGCGCAAGCGCACCGGAGAGATCTGCCTCGTAAATGTTTTGCCCGCCCATATCAGCGGCGTACACCCAGACGTTTTTCTGCTTGAGCTCTTCTATAGTCTGGGCGAGGTTGGTCACACGCGCGGTTTTGATGTATTCTGTCGCTCCGGCGGCAGCCTTCACGCAGGCGGGGTTCAGCCCAGCGCTGCCGCGCTTGGGGATGATCACTCCGTGCGCTCCCGCGCAGTGAGCCGAACGGATTATCGCGCCAAGATTATGCGGGTCTGTAATTCCGGCGAGAATGACGATAAAGGGGGGCTGGTGCGTTTCCTCAGCCAAAGCAAATATATCCTCAACAGAGGAGTATTCAGCTTCGGATACGTATGCGATAAGCCCTTGGTGATTGGAGGTTATCTCGTCCAGACGGCGCTTGTCTACCTCTTGTGTTATAACGCCCTGTTCCCGGGCGAGAGCGATTATCTCTCTTGCGGCGCTGGACAGGTCTCCCTTCTGGAAGAGCAGCTTTTCAAACGGCCTGCCCGCCTTTAAAGCTTCCCTTATCGGGTTGCGCCCTGTGAGCAGGTTTTCAGGCAGCTCGTCATGGACTGCTGATGGGCGCGATGAAGGCGGGAAAGGGGAATTTCGCTTGGGATCTTTATAATTGCGCTGGGCTGTACCTGTCCAGTTGTTTTGGCTGTGATTGCCGTGATAGGGCATTTTGAGTGATTCGTCCCGGGGCATCTTTTCTCCTTTATTGGCCTGAAACACCTTGCGGCGCGGCTAAAGATAATAATCGTTCAAGCCTTTCGGTCTGTTTGGTCAGGTACAAATAACCCAGCAGCGCCTCAAACGCTGTGGCGCGGCAGTAATCCCGATGGGTCTGGTGCTTAGGACCGGTTTGCCGCGTGTTTTTAGCTGAGCGTACGATCAGCGCTTCGGCATCGGTGAGCATTCCCTCGATCCTGGAAAGGCTTTCACTTTGCGCGTGGGCATTTACAGCATCAGACGCGCTGTGGTTGAGCTGATTTACTTTGGCAGATGACTTGATCAGTCTGCTGCGTACATAAAGATGGTATACCGCGTCTCCCACAAACGCCAACTCCAGGCTGCCCGGAAGCTGGCCGTGGGAGAACTGTTCAGAACCTGTTTCAGCCATAAGCTAATCGCTCATCAGCTTGAGAAGCTTGTCAAAGGCGGCATCCCAGTCATAGGCGGAGTTTTCGGGCAGGTATTCCTTGTCGCCGAATGAATCGCGCACGATCTGCCTGAGCTCCCACAGATCCTTGACGTCGCCTCTGCCCATGGCCTGTACCAGAAGGTTGCCTATCACTGTGCCTTCACCGGCGCCTATCCTTACAGGACGATTTAGAGCGGAAGCGGTGTAACGGTTGAGCAGCTCGTTCTTGCCGCCGCCGCCAACGATATAGAGCACATCGATGGGAGAGTGGATGATATCCTCTATGCAGCCGATGGCCCAGCGGTACTTGAGCGCCAGGGAACGGTAGACTATGTCAGAGATCTCTCCGACTCTGTATTCGGGGTCTATGCTGCAGCCGAGCTTATTCACATAACCTTCTATCCTCGCGGGCATGTCACCTGGAGAGAAGAAAAGGGGATCATCTACGTCGATCACGGGTTTGGCGGGTTCGGCCAGCGCCTCGACCTTTGTCACAATGTCGGCGAAGCTAAGCTCGCTCTGTCCCTCTTTTGTCCGTTCTTCATTAAATACTTTGCGGCAACCCTGTATGATCCATAGACCCATGATGTTTTTCAGCATCCGGGTAGTCCCGTTCAGACCGCCTTCATTTGTGAAGTTTGCCTGCATGACGCTGTTTTCGCACACGGGAGAGGTGGTTTCTATGCCCATGAGCGACCATGTGCCCGAAGAAATATAGCTGAAGCTTTCGCCGGGTCTGGCAGGGACGGCAGCCACAGCGCTGGCTGTATCGTGGGACGCGACCGCGATAACGGGCACGTCGTAATCAATAAGGGGACAGAGTTCCTTTTTAAGCATCCCGCGCACGGTGCCGGGCTGTTTGAGGGGAGCGAAAAGTCCTTTGGGTATTCCAAAGGCGTTAAGGATCTCATCCGACCAGTCGCGCTTCACGGGGTCGATGAGCTGTCCCGTGGAGGCGATGGTGTATTCGGTTCCAACATTGCCCGTAAGGTAATACTCAAACAGGTCCGGCATGAACAGAAGCGTGTTGTTTTCGCTGATCAGGGAGGCGGTCCTGGGGTCCTTGAGCATGGCAAGGATCTGATAAAGGGTATTGAACTGCATAAATGCGAGACCGGTGTGTTTGAAGATCTCCTCCTTGGGCATGATCCGGAACGCCTCCTCCATCATGCCGTCGGTACGTGAATCCCTGTAGGCGACAGGGGAGAAGACCAGCTCTCCGTTTTTGCCGATGATACCAAAATCAACGCCCCAGGTGTCCACACCTATGGCGTCGATGTGGTGACCCGCCTGGGCAGCTTTGTTGATCGCCGTTTTCATTTCTTCGCACAGGCGCCCGTATTCCCAAACATAAGTTCCGTTTTTAAGCACGGGTTCGTTAATGAATCTGTGGATCTCCTCGATCTCAAGCAGCTTTTTCCCGTTTGAGGAAAGATGGCCGAGGATGGCTCGTCCGCTGGATGCGCCGAAATCGAAACCCAGATAGCAACGTTTAGTCATGTGCCGCCTCCTAAAAAAGGATATTCCTGCTATCATTTTACGCTGAAATGAAAATAAATGCAAGCATAAAAAGAAATATGGGAACAAATCGGACGATAAAATGAATAATTAATTTGCAATAAAAATGAAACAAATAAAAGGCGTATCAAACAGACTTTTCCCCGCAGAATTATGTGCAGATGTGGATAAATTATCCACAAGCCGGTGAATTAAGGGGATAAAATGCAAGAAAAATCGTCTGGAGAGCGCAAACCTCCTGTGGAAAATAAGCAATACGACAGCAGGGATTTTCCGAACCGGGTTTGTTTTGTTACAACATTTGATTGAATTATTTCGGCAAAGCGATGTGAAGAATAAAAAAACGGCAGGAGCATAAACCCCCGCCGAACAGAAAAGGATCTACCTTAACGGCTCTATACGGAACACGGCGTTGCCATCCATCATAACGTGCCAGTTGGCGTTGAGATCATCCTGATGAATGGTGAGCCAAGCCTGCACCAGTACGCTGCGGGAGGCATGCATATGGCCGTCCAGAACTTCTCCGGTGAGAGCAACGATGATCTCCTCGTCCTTGTAGACAGCGTGTATGTGGGGAACTTTAAGATCCCTGGATTTATCAGTGTACATATATATGATTATGCCGTAGAACAAGCTTATAGGCGTCATGCAGTTCACCTCCGAACATTTGCCAATTATACCCTGATAATAAGTCGAAACGTTTTCGGCGACATTGCGTTTTTATTTCTAAATAATTACCGTATTGAAACATATCCATTTTCGATCCGTACTTGACTGTAAACGGTGAAGTGGTGTAAAATAATCAAGGTTTATCCGTATTATTTAAGGGAGGTGTGAGCGCATGGAATGCGGCGAAAGAAGTTTGTCCAATGACGGCGTACCCCGAGGTAGTCTGAACGCTGCGTCCTGCGGCGTTCACATCTGACCTTTCGGTTCGCCTTCCCGGCGCGTATGCGCTTATTTTGCATTGGAAGGCGGTGTTTTTGTGGATTGGGAAACAGTTATATCCCGGCTCAACCAGATGCTGGCCGAGGGGAAGACCGCGCAGCTGCGCGGTGCGCTGCGCATGCTCAACAGAGTTGATGTCGCAGCATATTTGAGCGGGCTTGACACAGATAAAATGCTGCTTGTGTTTAGGCTCTTGCCTTCGTCCATTGCCTCGGACGTGTTTTCATATATGGACGACGAGCAGCGAGAAAAGCTGATTTTTTCCATAGGTGACAGGGAAATAAGCCGGCTTGTGGACGATATGTTCATAGATGACGCGGTGGACTTTCTCGAGGATATGCCTCAAGATCTGGTCACACGCGTGCTTGCCAACGTATCTCCCGATACGAGGGACACCATAAACCGCTTCTTGAAGTATCCGGAAAACAGCGCCGGCAGCATAATGACTGTGGAATACTGTGCCTATCCGGGGCGATTTACCGTGGATGAGGCCATGGGAGAGATCAAGCGCACAGGCCTTGACAAGGAAACAGTCAATACTCTGTATGTGGTGGATGAAAATGGGATCCTTTCGGGTACGGTTCCGCTAAGAAAGCTTATATGCGCCTCCGGTGACGCGCCTTTGTCTTCTCTGATGGAAAAAACTTTCGTTTCGGTCCAGACAACTGACGACAGGGAACTTGTGGCTTCAGCCGTGCAAAAATACGACTTGCTGGCGGTCCCGGTGACCGACAGAGAGGGACGTATGGTAGGCATCATCACACTGGACGACATTCTGGACGTGGTCCAGGAGGAGACTACGGAAGACATCGAAATGATGAGCGCTCTGACGCCGTCGGAGGATACTTATCTTAACACCGGTATATGGGACCTGGTCAAAAACCGCCTTCCGTGGCTGGCGATCATGCTGGTGGCGTCGATATTCACAGGACTGATAATCAGCCATTATGAGAACGTGCTTTCCAGCGCGGCATTAGTGGGCGTGGCGCTAACGGCGTGCATCCCAATGCTTATGGACACAGGAGGCAACTGTGGCCAGCAGTCGTCGACGCTGGTCATACGTTCTCTGGCAACGGGAGAGATCTCTCCGGGGAATGCGATAAAAGTGTTGTGGAAGGAGTCACGTGTCGCGCTGATCGTGGCGGTTGTGCTGGCATCAGTTTGCTTTTGCATACAGTATCTGCTGTTTTCCAGACCTTTGAACGTCACGCTTGTGATATCTCTTTCCATGGTACTGGCGGTCATACTGTCCAAGGTGATCGGCGGACTGCTTCCTTTGGGCGCGAAGGCGCTGGGACTTGACCCCGCCCTGACGGCGACGCCGCTGATAACTACCCTGGCAGACACATGTTCGCTGCTGATCCTTTTTGCCATCGCAAGCGCTACTCTGCTGTAGAAGGAGGCCGACATGGATTTTGAACAGCTTAAGGACCGCCTTGACGCTCTATTGAGTAAGGACAGCCTGGGGGAAATGCGCGGGGCTCTCATGATGCTCAATGTGGTCGACATCGCCTCCTACATGGACTCACTGGAAGGTGAAAACCTGCTGAAGATGTACCGTATACTTCCCAAGGACATCTCCGCGGATGTGTTCAGCTATCTTTCAGAAGAGCAGCAGCAGCGTCTGATGCGCCTGATAGGTGAGACCGAGACTTCCCGCCTGCTTGGTGATATGTACGTGGATGACGCGGTGGACTTTCTGGAGGAACTGCCCGCCAACCTTATCCGCAGACTGTTAAAAAACGTGGATGAGGAGCAGCGAAGGAATATTAACTCCTTCCTTGAGTACCCGGAAAACAGCGCCGGCAGCATAATGACGGCTGAGTTCTGCGAGTTCCACGAGGGGATTATCGTCAGAGACGCTCTCAGGGAGCTGAAAAAGAATGCGCTTGACAAAGAGACGATCTACACGCTCTACGTGCTTGATCCGCAGCGCCGCCTGATCGGCACGCTGCCGCTCAGGCGCCTGCTGATAGCGCCGGACGACGCGCCCATAGAAAAACTGATGACCACTGGTTTCGTGTCAGCCAGGACGCTGGACGACAGGGAGTATGTGGCGGAACTGGTCAGGAAATACGACCTGCTTTCCGTGCCGATCGTCGACAACGAGGGCAGGATGGTAGGTATAGTCACGGCGGACGATATCCTCGACGTTATCCGGCAGGAGGCTACCGAGGACATCGAAAAGATGAACGCCCTTTTGCCTTCAGAAAGCGAATACCTGAAGACAAAGCCGGTCAAACTGGCCCTGAACCGTCTGCCCTGGCTGCTGTTCATGATGGTCTCAAGCATACTGACCGAGACGATCATAGATAAGTTTTCTGCCGCCCTCACCATAGCGTTTTCCGCCTGCATCCCCATGCTGATGGGTACGGGCGGCAACAGCGGCAGCCAGTCTTCCACGCTGGCCATACGAGGTCTTGCGTTAAACGAGATCAGCCCCAAAGACGCTCTCAAAGTGCTTCTTAAAGAGGCTCGCGTGAGCATTATAGTGGGTGCGGCGCTGTCGCTTTTGTGCTTTGGGATACAGACTGTTGTGTTTGGAAGGACGATGCTTGAAGCGGGCGCTATTTCCGCCGCCATGCTCTGCACGGTCATTCTCGCAAAAACTCTCGGTGCTATGCTCCCGCTTCTTGCGAAAAAGCTTAAGTTTGATCCTGCACTGATGGCCGCGCCGCTTATAACAACGCTGGTAGACGTGTGTTCTCTGCTTATTCTGGTGCTGTTTGCCAGCAAGGTGGCGTAGACTGTTTTTTGTACGGCAACGGGAGGGACGACCTCCCGTTGTGTTATGAGCGGGCCGGTTTCGTCACAGCCGTGTTTACACAAACAAGCTTGACATGAGACCAGAAATACCGTAAAATACAACCTACATTCATACGTTTGGAGGTTTATAAAAATCATGTATAAGGCAAAGATAGAAGAGGCTAAGGCGCGCATGGAGAAAACCATAGTCGCGCTCAGAAAGGATTTCTCCACTCTCAGAGCCGGCAGAGCCAACCCCCAGATACTGGATAAAATAACCGTGGATTATTACGGCACACCTACCCCCTTGAGCGGCGTGGCCAATATTTCGGTGCCTGAACCCCGGATGCTTGTCATTGCTCCCTGGGAAGCCAAAATGATCACTCCCATCGAGAAGGAGATCCAGAAAAGCGACCTGGGCATTAACCCGTCCAACGACGGCAGGGTCATAAGGCTGATAGTGCCGGAGCTTAACGAGGAACGCAGGAAGGAGCTGTCGAAGCAGGTCAGGAAGGCCGCGGAGGAGAGCAAGGTAGCTATCCGAAACATACGGCGCGATGCCATGGAAGCCTTCAAAAAACTTAAGAAAGACAGCCAGATAACCGAGGACGAACAGAAGACCGCCGAAACTCAGCTGCAGAAGACAGTGGACGATTTCATAAAGGAGGTCGACAAGGTCGCCGCCGAGAAGGAAAAAGAGATCATGTCCGTATGACGGAAGTTCTGGGACTTAAACTGGAAGATGCTCTGAAGCTGCTGGCCGAGGACGGACACGCAGATGTCAAGGTCAATATGTACTGTGCGCCGCGGGCGGAGAAAGACCCCCGCGGCACTTTGCGCGTGGTACGTTTTGACGCTCTGAACAATATAATCACCGTATGCCCGTTCAACGACGACGTTTTTGACGGAAATGAGATTTAATCCAATAACCATTTTGAGAAAGAAAACCGCAAACACCCACGACATGCCTCCCAAAGAGAAGCTTCCGCGGCATATCGCTTTTATTATGGACGGGAACGGCCGCTGGGCAACCAAGCGGGGGCTTCCACGGAGCGCGGGCCACGCGGCCGGCACGGAGGCACTAAGGGAGATAATACGCACCTGCTCGGATATTGGCATCGAGTCCATGAGCATCTACGCGTTTTCCACCGAAAACTGGGGACGCAGCGCGGAAGAGGTCGGCGCGCTTATGAAACTCATAAGCCGCTACTTTGTAAGCGAGATAGACGAGCTCAACGAGAAAAATGTCAAAATCACAATAATGGGGGAGCTTGATCCTTTCCCGGAAGAGCAGAAAGCATCTCTTGTCAACGCTATGGAGATAACCAAAGCCAATACGGGCCTTAAACTCAACATAGCTCTCAATTACGGCGGCAGGGCGGAGATCGTCAGGGCTGCAAGACTTCTTGCGCAAAGCTGCGCTGACGGAATGCTTAAGCCTTCCGAAATAAGCGGAGAAAAGCTGTCGGAACTCATGTATACTGCGGGACAGCCGGACGTGGATCTGCTTATCCGCACGGGCGGTGACGAGAGAGTGTCCAATTTCATGCTGTGGCAGGGCTGGTACGCGGAGCTCATATTCGAAAAGACCTACTGGCCGGACTACAGCAAAGCCACGCTGATAAAGAATCTCAACGAGTATGCCTCCCGTGAACGGAGGTTCGGCAAGGTCAAAAAATGAGGAGAATCGCTGTTTTGGGGGCGACTGGCTCCATTGGGACGCAGACTTTGGACATTATCTCCAGGTTTCCGGAGCGATTCCGCGCGGAAGCTTTGTCGGCGGCTACATCAGCAGAAAAACTGTTTGACGCGGCAAGGCGGTTTCACCCTCTCTGCTGCGCGCTGCAAAAGGAAACCGCGATCCCTGAAGACCTTAAGGGGATAGAATGGTTTTTTGGCCCTGACGCCAATGAAAGGATGCTTTTGGCAGCAAGGCCTGACGACGCATTGTGCGCGGTGGTAGGCATAGCGGGTCTAAGCAGCGTACTGACTGCCCTGGATGTGTGTGAAAGGGTACTTCTGGCTAATAAGGAAGCGCTGGTGACCGGAGGAAGGCTTGTAATGGACAAGTCGGAGCGGCTTGAGCGAGAGCTTCTGCCGGTGGACTCGGAGCATTCGGCGATTTTTCAGTGCCTGAAGGCCAGGGAGAACAATCCGGTCAGAAGGCTTATACTGACCTGCTCCGGCGGCGCTTTCAGGACCTGGGACAAAAAAGCGATATACAACGCCAAGGCTTCCGACGCGCTTAAGCATCCCACATGGCGCATGGGCGGCAAGATCACAACCGACTGCGCAAGCCTTATGAACAAAGGGCTTGAGATCATAGAAGCGAGCTGGCTGTTCGGAGTGCCTCAGGACAGGATAGATGTGATAATCCACCCGGAAAGCATTATACATTCGATGATCGAGTTTTCGGACGGTGCATATCTTGCGCAGATGGCTTGCCCGGACATGAGAGGGCCGATCTCTTACGCGCTCGGACATCCGCAAAGGGTGGAATATGGCGGAAAGGAACTGGATCTTGCAAAAATAGGACAGTTCAGTTTTTTCCGGCCTGATACCGAACGATTTCCCTGCCTTGGATATGCGAGAGAGGCGATCAGCAAGGGCGGAGCGTATCCTGTAATACTTAACGGGGCTAACGAGGAGGCAGTAAGCGCGTTCCTTGGTGACAGGATACCTTTCGGCAAGATCGCCGAAACGGTCAGGTATGCCCTGGATACCTGTCCTGATGTTCCTGTCAGCTGCTTTTCAGAGGTGCTTGAGGCTGACAGGGCGGCCAGACGGGCCGCAAGGCGTTTTCTGGAGGAAAAATGACAGTATTATATATTATCGCCGCACTGCTCATGCTGACGTTTATAGTTTCGCTGCATGAGCTGGGCCACTATCTGATCGGGCGCACGCTGGGGATCGGTATAGTCGAGTATTCCATAGGTATGGGCCCCAAGCTGTTCGGCTGGAAAAAAAGTCATAAGATCAGGGGCACTGAAGAATTGGAGACCATAAAATACTCAGTGCGCCTGCTGCCTTTGGGCGGATTCTGCGCGTTTTTGGGAGAGGACGAGGCTAACCCGGATCCGCGGGCTATGACCAATGTGCCAGCCTGGAAGCGTTTCCTGACGGTGCTTGCGGGCCCGGCTATGAATTTCGTGCTGGCGTTCGTGATCACAGTTGGACTTATAGCTACAGGGTCCATTAACAATGTCTATAATCCCAAGCAGTACATCGAGATAAACGAGCTGATGGAAGATATGCCTGCCGCACGTGCGGGACTTTTGCCGGGGGACAGGCTGCTGGCGGTCGACGGCCATAAGGTCGGGTTCGATTCTGACGGCAACAATACTCTTAGACCGTATCTTGCAACGATACAGGAAGGGCAAAAGGTCACAGTCACGGTGTTGCGCGGGAGTGAAGAACTGACTTTGACGGTCGTTCCCGAACAAATGGACGGACAGCTCCTGATGGGATTTAAATACGACAATATGCCCTTTGAAGCCTATGATGTCGGTTTATTTGAAGCTGTGCCTGAAAGCTTTTCCTTTATGTGGAAGACCGTGAAAGCGACCTACCGCCTGCTCGCTGATCTGGTGCGCAAGCTGTTTGTGGGTGAAAAGATCCCGGAAGGGACCGTCACCGGAGTGGTGGGCATAGTCGCCGGGGCTTCCGAGGATATGAAAGCCGGCTTTGGCGCCGGCATAGGGGATGGCTTTTTTGTAATAATATACTATATCATGGCCATATCCCTGAGTCTTGGCATTATGAACCTGCTGCCTTTGCCCGCCCTTGACGGGGGCAGGCTGGTGGCGCTGCTCTTCGAGATGGTGACAGGCAAGCATCTGGACAGGCGAGTGGAAGGGATAATCAACCTGGTCGGCCTGGGGCTGCTGCTGCTTTTAATGGTGTTCGTGACTTATTCGGACATCAGAACACTGCTGAAATAGGAGAACACAATGCTTAAAGAATCGTTCCATAACCATACCTGGAGATGCAACCACGCCGAAAACACTGAGAGAGAATATGTGGAAAACGCGGTAAAGGGCGGGATGACCAGACTGGGCTTTTCCGATCATGCACCGTATGTGTTTGAAAACGGCTATTATTCGGGCTTTCGTATGAAACCCGAGCAGATGCCGGGGTATTTTGAAACAATCAACGCGCTGAAGGAAGAATATAAAGGGCAGATCGAAATATACGCGGGCTTCGAGGCGGAGTACTATCCAAAGTTCTTTGACAATTTCCTGAACCTTATTTCAGGGTACCCGGTCGAATTCCTGATTATGGGCCAGCACTTCATACATAACGAGATGGACCATATGGACTCATTCCATTCCTCGGAAAGCGTGGAAAAGCTTAAAACCTACGTCAGGCAGGTGGCAGAAGGCCTGTCGACCGGTAAATTCGCGTGCGTTGCGCACCCGGACGTGCTGTTCTTCTCGGGAGATAAAGACATTTATCAAAGAGAAATGCTGATCCTTTGCGAAGCTGCAAAAAAGTATGCCGTGCCGCTTGAGATAAACCTGCTGGGAATCCGTGACGGCAGGATATATCCCAACCCTGACTTCTGGGAGGTCGCCGGGCAGACGGGCAATCTGGTCACCATAGGCAGCGACGCCCACAGAGCGGCGGATGTATACGACGCTGCTTCTTACGAAAAAGCCATGGAACTGATAAAGCGTTTCAGGCTGAAGTTCGTGGAGCCGGGCACTATGATCACGGGAGGCCACTGGCTGGGATGACACGCAGGGTATACGTTGGCGGAGTGGCAATTGGCGGCGGAGCGAAGGTGACCATCCAGTCCATGACCAACACGGATACACGGGACAGGGAAGCGACGCTTGCTCAGATAAGGCAGCTTGCATCAGCGGGCTGCGAGATAGTACGCGTTAGCGTGTACGACGACGCCTGCGCTGAGAACGTGCGTTATCTGGTGGACAACAGCCCCGTGCCGCTGGTGGCGGATATTCATTTCGACTATCGACTCGCGATAAAGAGCCTTGAAAATGGGATAAGCAAGCTCAGGATCAATCCGGGCAATATTGGCGGGGAGGCCAATGTGCGCAGGGTCGCGGACTGTCTGAAGGCGCACAGCGCACCCGTCCGCATTGGCGTGAACAGCGGTTCGATAGAAAAGGAACTGCTGAATAAATACGGCCTCCCCTGTCCGGAAGCGTTGGTGGAAAGCGCGCTCAATCACGCGTCGCTGCTTGAAAAATACGGGTTTACAGATATCGTGCTTTCCATGAAGGCCTCAAACGTGTCAGACACAGTCAAGGCGAACCGAATAGCGGCCCGGGAATGCGATTATCCCCTGCATATCGGCGTGACTGAGGCTGGTACCAGGCATATGGGCGGCATAAAGAGCGCTATCGGCATAGGCAGCCTGCTGCTCGACGGCATAGGAGACACGGTGAGGGTATCGCTTACCGGAGATCCGATAAACGAAGTTTACGCTGCAAAGGACATCCTTAAGGCAGTTGGCCTTAGAAAAGAGGGCATAGATGTTATATCCTGCCCCACATGCGGCCGTACGTGCATACCGGTAGGCGAGATAGCAGACAAAGTCGCTTCCGAGTTCAGGGACGTTTCCATGCCTCTCACAGTAGCGGTAATGGGCTGTGTTGTCAACGGAGTGGGCGAAGGCTCACATGCCGACATAGGCATTGCGGGCGGAAAGGACGGCGGCATTCTTTTCCGCAAAGGTAAGAGCCCTGTCACAGTCAGGGGAGAGCTTGCTCAGATACTTATCGACGCAGTAAAACAGGAGCTTGAGGGCAAATGAGCGAGATCTGGAAGGATTTGGTTTCGGGCGCGGACAGGGATTTGGCCGCGCTTTTGAGTCTTGGAGAAGTGACTCTTTCGCGCAGTACAGGAGCTTTGCTTGTGAAGCTGAACGCCAGTCGCCTGTTAAGCACCCGGGAAAGGGATACAGTCGAAACGGCTCTCAGGAAGGCATTTCCGGGCTCACAATTCAGCCTTAAGATAAACTATCCGGCACTGAAAGAAGACGTTTTGAACGATATCAGCAAGTATAAAAGCGTGCTTATCGGAAGGATCCTTGAGGAGAGCCCCGGCAGCGCGGCCTTTTTGGGTTGGGAGAGCTCTGTGTGGGAACTGAAAGGGGACGTTCTCAAGATTAGCGTTTCTTCCCGTCAGGGCGCGGAGTTCCTTAAACTTAGGCGCATGGACAGCCGCGTAAGGGAGCTGCTCAGCGACGTTTTTGGCATTACCGCGGGTGTAGAGATCAGCTATGACGGAGACGAAGAGAAACTCATAAACGAGATCAACAGGCGCAGGCAGGAGGAAGAGGAGAGGATACGGCAGGAGATACTCAGCGATAAGGAGTCTGCCGAAACGGTAAGCGTCAGCACGGAAGCGATCCTTGGCCGTCCATTTACCGGACAGGAGATCGCGATGCGGGATATCGCGCAGGACGCGGGCAAAGTGATCGTGATGGGAGAGATAATATCCTGTGAGGTGCGCGACACTCGTAAGGATGACTGCAAGATACTTGCCCTGACGCTTACGGACTATACTTCTACACTGCCGTGCAAGGCGTTTATCAAATCCAGGAGGGGCAAGAAAGCGCTCTCCTTCGACCAGCAGTTGGAAAATGTCAACAACTATATTAAACCCGGAAAGTGGCTGAAGGTTTCAGGCGATTTCTCTTATGACGAATATGACCGCTGCTACAGGATCATGATAGACAGCGCGCTTCCCGCTTCAAAGCCGGAGCGCAGGGATACGGCGCGGGAAAAGCGCGTGGAACTGCATCTGCATACCAATATGTCATCAATGGATGCGGTGGCTTCTCCTACGGACCTGATAAACCAGGCTGCAAAGTGGGGACATCCAGCTATAGCCATTACCGATCACGGAGTGGTGCAGGCGTTTCCGGAGGCATTCGACGCGGCAAAGAAAGCCGGTATCAAGCTTATCCCGGGCTGTGAAGGGTATCTTATCGATGATATGGTCGAGATCGTCGAAAGGGCCGACCAAAGAAAGCTGGACAGCGCTGTTTATGTTGTGCTCGATGTGGAGACGACCGGGCTAAACACCTATCGGGATCGGATAACCGAGATCGGCGCGGTCAGGATCGAAAATGGGAAAGAGGTCGGAGAGTTTTCGATGCTCATAGATCCCGGCATACCCGTACCGGAGGAGGTCACCCGTCTGACCGGGATAACCAACCAGATGCTCATGGGGAAACCCCGGATCTCAGACGCCATAATCAAGTTTGGACAATTCTGCACAGGTTCGGTATTGGTCGCCCACAACGCGGCTTTTGATATGATGTTCATAGGCCGGGCCTTCAGAGACGCCGGACTGGTTTTCGATCATCCGGTCATTGATACGCTGTCACTGTGCAGGAACTTCTATACCACGATGAAGACCCATAAACTGGGACAGATATGCAAGGAGCTTGGCATTTCACTTACCAATGCACACAGGGCTGTCCATGACGCAAGAGCCACGTCACTGGTTTTGCTTGAGACGCTCAAACGCATAAAAGAAGAAAAGCCGATCAGGACGCTTGATGACCTGAATGCCATTTTCGAGGCTGATAAGGGCGGAGACAGCCATCATGTTACGCTGCTTGCCACTTCCCGGCAGGGCATGACGAACCTGAACCGAATGGTGTCGGACGCGCACCTTAAGTATTTTCATCGCACGCCCAGAATGCCCAGAGGGCTGATAAACAAATACAGGCAGGACGTGCTTGTGGGCAGCGCGTGCGAGGCGGGCGAGCTGTACAGAGCGTTCGTGGAGGGCAAAAGCTCGCAGGAGATCGAGCGGATCGCCGAATTTTACGATTACCTCGAGATCCAGCCTCTGGGCAACAACGCCTTCATGCTGCGTCAGGGGATGGTGGACAGCGAAGAAACTCTGAAAAATATAAACATAAAAATACTCGAGCTGGGCAGACGCTTGGGCAAGCCTGTGGTCGCCACTGGAGACGTGCATTTTCTTGAGGAAAAGGACGCCGTATATCGCAGTGTCCTGCAAAGCGTCAAAGGTTTTGAGGACGCTGACAGGCAGCCCCCGCTGTTTTTCAGAACAACGGGCGAAATGCTTAAGGAATTTGAATATCTGGGGAAGGATGACGCAAAATACGTCGTTATAGACGCGCCTAACCAGATCGCCGACAGGGTCGAAAGGATCGATAACCTGTTTATGAGGGCACCCGACGGCGGAGAGACATTCCAGCCCTTCTGGGAGGACGCGGAAGAAAACCTGCGCCATATGTGCGAGAACTGTGCAGGGGAGATATTTGGTTCGCCTCTCCCAGAGATAGTAAGAAAACGCCTGGATAAGGAGCTTAGCTCCATTTGCGGCTACGGCTTCTCCACGCTCTACATGATAGCGGTCAAACTGGTCGATAAATCCCTTAAGGACGGATACATAGTCGGCTCCCGAGGCTCAGTAGGTTCGAGCCTTGTGGCGTACCTAGCAGGGATAACAGAGGTGAACGCGCTGCCGCCGTATTATGTGTGCCCCAAATGCAGGCACAGCGAGTTTGATGTGCCCAAGGAGTATACTTGCGGACTGGATCTGCCGGAAAAACAGTGCCCGGTGTGCGGACAAACCATGCACAGGGACGGCTTCAATATTCCTTTCGAAGTGTTTTTGGGCTTTAAGGGCGATAAGGTGCCGGATATAGACCTGAACTTTTCAGGAGTGTATCAGCCGACCGCTCATCAGTATGTGAAGGAGCTGTTCGGTGAAGAGAACGTTTTCCGCGCGGGCACGATCTCGACAGTCGCGGAGAAGACCGCTTTTGGATACGTGCTGAAGTATGCAGAGGAGCGCGGGCTGAACATATCGCAGGCTGAAAAGGAACGCCTCGCGAAGGGCATAACCGGTGTAAAGCGAACTACCGGCCAGCATCCTGCGGGCATGGTGGTGCTTCCAAAGGGGTATGAGATCTACCAATTCACCGCAATTCAGCACCCCGCGGACGACTTTACCAGCGACACGATCACCACGCACTTTGATTTTTCGTCCATGCATGACGTGCTGGTCAAACTGGACATACTTGGCCACGATGATCCTACCATGCTTCGCAATCTGCAGGATCTGACCGGAATAAAGCCCCAGCAGGTGCCGTTAAGCGACAAAAAGGTGTTCGACGCAATTATCTCCCTGTTCTCCTCGCCTGAGGCACTGGGACTGACGGCCAAAGAATTAGGCTGTGAGACGGGCACGCTGGGGATTCCGGAATTCGGCACGCAGTTTGTCAGGGGCATGCTCACGGAAACGCGTCCATCATCAATGGAGGAGCTGGTCAGGATTTCAGGCTTGAGCCACGGCACTGCCGTGTGGGTAGGAAACATTCAGGACATATTAAAGGCGGGAAAGACCGACCTCAAGCATGCTATCTGCACGCGCGATGATATCATGAACCAGCTGATGGACTACGGTGTTGAACCCAAAATGGCGTTTACCATTATGGAATTCGTGCGCAAGGGCAAAGCCTCAAAGGGAAAAGGTGGAGACCTTAAGCCGGACATGCTGGAGGCAATGGTCAAGGCGAATACGCCGGAATGGTTCATAGAAGCCTGCCGCAAGATCGAGTACATGTTTCCGAAAGCGCATGCCGTTGCGTACGTTACGATGGCTCTGAGGATAGCGTATTTCAAGATATTCCATCCGGCAGCGTATTACGCATGTTTCCTTCACCGCAATACTGAGGCGTTTGACGGCAGCACCATGATCGCGGAAGTGGACGCGTTAAGGGGCATGATGAAGAATATAGAAGAGATGGAAAAATCCGAGCGCGAACGCAATGACGACAAGTATTCGCTCATGGAATCACTTGTTGAAATGTATTTAAGAGGGATAAGGCTGCTGCCTGTAGATCTGTATGCCTCCGATGCCGAAAAGTTTATAGTTGTGGACGACAAGCACATTCTGCCGCCCGTTTCATCCCTTCCGGGGCTGGGGCTTACAGCTGCGCTTAATCTTGTTGAAGCCAGAAAGGACGGAAGGTTTATTTCCCGTGAAGATATGCTGCGAAGAAAAGTGGGCAAAAGCGTAATCGATACGCTTGCCAGGGCAGGTTGCCTTGAAGACGTGCCCGAAACCAGCCAGGTCAGCCTGTTTGATGTGTGATATGAAACGCTTATTGCTGGCGCTGCTTGTGCTTGCGAGCTTCTGCGCATCTGCGGAAATGCACGTTTTTGATACAGGCGACGGCGCCATGATACTGGATGACAAATACGAACTGGTCAGTCTGGGTGAGTATGAAATGGTAATGCCACTGGACGGATTTGAACTTTACGCCGCCAAAACGCCCGAAGGCTGGACAGTGCTGAACGCTCAGGCGGTCAGGATCGGCAGCGGCTATCAGAAACTCTGCGCCTGCCCTGCTGGCATTATTGCCATGAGAGAACAGAAATACCAACTTCTCGATGCAGAATTGCAGCCCAAAAGCACACGGCAATATATGCTAATAAAACCACTTGGCGAAGGAGCGCTTGCGCTTAAGGGCCAGAGCTGGGACAGCATTCCCGACAGGGTCTATTACCTTGACGGAGAAGGCAAAGAGGCTATCCGGGACATCAGGCTGATTTTTACCGGGGAGGAAAAAGAAGGCTTGATCCCTGCCTGTGACGGCGAAACGGGAGTGTGGGGCGTTATAGGCCAAGATGCTTATTGGCAGACAGCGCCGGCTTTCGCCTCTGTGGGAAGTTTTGTGAACGGTATCGCGCCTGCTTCCATGATAAGCGGGATGGGCGTAATAAACACGCAAGGCGAATGGCTGCTGCACCCGCTGTTTACGGACGTGCGTGTCAACGAAAGCCTGGTCATGTGCAGGGAGCTTGGCGCGGTGTACGTTTACCGCAGGGACGAAAACGGATTGATCCTGATATCTGCGTTCGAGCGCGCCGATGGAGAATTGCTGGAGGATTATTACGCCGTGCGCGCTGAGGGAATGACGGAGATCTATGATTCCTACGGGACCATGATGCTGAGCTGCGAGGGGAACATGCCCGTTTATCAAGGTTTATCAGCTCAGATCATTGACGAGCGTAACGGACAGTTTGAGGTTGTGGACATTGAGCAGAATAAAGCGTCTGAACAGTATGACATGCTTAGGACATCGGGCGGATCACAGACTTACCTGTGTGGGACTCTGACGGAGGACGGGTTGAAGTTCGGGCTTTTGGATAGGGGCTTCACCACGGTACTTCCTTCAAACTTTGACTGGATATCGGTCAATGCCGAAGGGCTGGCTGCAGCGGGAAATGGTGCGCGTATAGAAGTGTATTCCATAATGGACGGTACAGCCGCGCTTTTGAATATCATAGACAAAGAATGAACTGGTTTTTAAACAACACTGCGGGACAGGGATTATTCCCTGTCCCGCAGTTGAAATACAGTCTCTATTGCGCCGAGTATCCGAAAGCGCCCGCGCGGACGCGTTCAATTTCGTCGTCATCGTTTATAAAGACAGCATCGACTTCAAAGCGGCTTATGCCTGCTTCCAACTCAAACACGGCGTCCAAAGCATACTGGTTTATGAGTTTAAAACCTCTTTGAGGATAGTACATTGTCAACTCGATGCGCTCAAAGGTCAATCCCGCAGGAACATTGCTGACCTTGACCGAGAATTTGCCGGAAAGGAATTTGACTTCTATCAGCGGAGATCTGGATGCGGTGTAGGACAGCGTGTCAGTAAAGGCAAGCATTTTTATATCGGGGATTTCAGCCTGGTCCGCTTTGCTTTCGAGGTCCGATAACGGGCCTTCTGTGCCTGACTGTTCGGCAAAGGCTGCGTCACTTCCAGGCGAGGTCATTTCTCCGGCAAGCGAATAGGTTGGACTTGTGTAGCTCAGCCCCGAATCCACATCGTCGAGGGTAAGGCACCAGCCCCATGGGAAGTCACTCGGATCCAAAATCAAGTCAATGTTTCCCTGGTCAATAATATGTGAAGCGGAAAACAGCCTGAGCATTCCCAGCGAAGAGAAAGCGGTGAGACGGCGTGAGGAGTTATCATATTCCCAGGTTAAGCTTGCCAGCGCGTTATCAGGCTGCGCAGCATTCTCAGAGACTATCCCGACGTTCTCGGCGCCTGAGGGAAATATGAACATGCCTCCTGATATAAGAGAACCGTTAACGGCGGAATGCTCACGGACGATGAACGTTCTGCCGCCTTTTTTTAGAGAGAAAAAGCTTTGAAAGCCGCAATCCGGCGCTGAAACTGAAAGCGAGGAGGTTTCTCCCTGGAGCTTCACGCTCAGTCCGGTGTCTGGCAGGAGGCGAATAAACTCCAACTCGGCTTTGCCGTCCCCAACGCTCAGCACTCCCTGCCCAAAGGTCAGCATGATGCCTTTGAATTCTCCTGTGCCGGCATTCACGAACACATCAAAACTAAGGTCGGAGGATGCGAGGATGCTCATTTCCGCTCCAGCGGCAACAGAAAGCTTCTGCGTGGTCCCGCTGGGGAGGGACATGCTTTCGATTTTTATATATTGTGTTCCGTTGCCAAGGATATCGTCGCCCTGCTGCGCATAGTAGGTTCCGTCGATGCTTACGAGCCGTGTGTAGTTATAACCGCAGCGAGAGCAGGTGAGGGTGTGCTTGCCCAGGTTTTCTGCGGTCGCCAGCGTGATCTCTCTGTCTATCACTTTGTCGTGAGCTTCGGACTGGACGAACCCGCACACACTGCACACGCGGGCATGCTCAGCATCAGATACAGCCTCCCAGTTCTCAAAGCTGTGCTCTGAAGGTTCTATGGGGGCATACTCTGTTTCTCCGCAGTCGGAACACACACGCATTTGCTCGCCGGGCAATTGGCAGGTGGCAGGCTTTGTTACCGTATATTCGCCCCACGTATGCGAGTGTTCGGTTTCGCAAACGGCAGATGCCGCGCAAAGCACGATCAGCAGCGCTAAGAAAAGACGTCTCATATTCTCCACTCCTTTTATGGCGTCGCAAGCCTGTGCCAGGCGCCTGTCAGACTGGATTCATATATCCCTTTTACCAGATCCAATGCCGGATAAGCGCTGCGGGCGTCGATCTCAAACTGCTTTCCTTCAAGTACGGCCTGGTATACAGCGGCGATCTCTGCCTTGTGGCCGGTCCCCCAGTAAGCTTTTCCGTCCACGGTTTGGCCGCCTTCCTCGCGCAGAACGAGATCGGGTATCCCGTCGATAAGCCGGAAGAGCTTATCCGCCCAGAGCTGATACGTGGCGTTTTCAAACACCATTTCAAGCATTATGGGTGCGTCGTTTACATAGTTGGTCGAAGCGAAGATGACGCCGCGCGCTCCGCTGGCGTATTCGAATACGGCATGTACGTTGTCCTCGACCTCTATTGCGTCTGAAAGCAGGTCGGTGGAAATGTGCCCCTTTACCCTCGAAATAGGGCCGCCGAGATATGACAGCAGATCCAGCGTATGGATGCTTTGGTTAATTAGCGCGCCGCCTCCTTCAGTCTCCCACCTGCCTCGCCATGAACCGCTTTTGTAATACTCTTTTGACCTGCACCAGGTGATGACCGCCCTTGATCCCAGAAGCTTGCCGCATGCGCCGCTGTCTATGAGACGTTTGAGCTCCCGGGTCGAAGGGTTGTACCTGTTTTGAAAAATCACGCTCAGAGTGGTTTTAGCTCTGTCGGCGGCCTCGATGAGGCGCTTTGCGTCATTAAGCTCGGAAGCCATCGGCTTTTCAAGTATCACATGCTTTCCGGCTTCAAGAGCGTCTATGGCCATGCGGGCATGCAGGTAGTGGGGCGTGAGTATGTGCACCAGCTCGACATCCGGATCGGCAAGCAATGAGTGATAGTCGGTATAACGCTTAACGGCGGCATCCTTTATCACATCCATCGCGGCGGGATCGATGTCGCATATGGCGCAAAGCCTGGCCTGAGGCAGCAGTGCGATGGCGCCAATATGCGCGCGGGAAACGCTGCCCAGACCGATTATTCCGATACCGATCTGTTTTTCCATCAATTATCGTCCTTTCGGCTTTGCCTGAAGGCATACATCGCGATCGAGGCTGCCACAGAAAGATTTAAGGAATCAAGCTTATTTGACTGGGGGATGAGCACGCTTTGACCTTTTGACTGAAAGCCTGCGTCAAGCCCTTTTGCCTCGTTGCCGAAAACAAGTGAATGCTCAATGGGAGCTGTCGGAGCGACCTCACCAAGTGCTGATGCGCCGTCAAGCATGAACGGGTATAGCTTGCGGCCGGGGAAAGCGGC
Source organism: Clostridiales bacterium (assembly GCA_024684375.1). GTDB lineage: Bacteria > Bacillota > Clostridia > Christensenellales > Aristaeellaceae > RUG14130. The sequence goes on along the minus strand of JAIKWZ010000006.1, from coordinate 246,363 downwards.
TTCGTAAGCCTCGAAGCTGTCGAATTCGCACACACGCAGGCGGAACATTGCGCCCATAGTGGCTCTTACCACACGGGGATTGAATACGTCCGCGGCGGGTCGAATTATGGCTACGTCCAAGTAGTCGAAGCCCAAAGCGCTTCTCAGGATCGTGCCCAGATTGCCTTCATCAGAGACCTGACACAGCACAGCGTGGGGAAGCGCGGGGTCAAGGGGCTGAAAATCTTTTTTGAACACGATGCCTGCAAAACAGTTGTCCTTTCCGCTTTCGCGACGGAGTACCCGCGAGGCTTCTTCGATCCGCACACCGCGTAAGGCGCATTCATGCCTGAGTTTTTCGGGACCCTCACCGGAAGCATCGGGAGAGACCAGCAGCCTGAGCGCCAACGACGGCCTCGCTTCCATAAGCATCAGGCTGGGATATAAGCCCAGGCAGTAGCTGTAGCCCAGTTTTCGGGAGTACGGTTCAAGATTCGGCATGATCGTTCCTTTCAAAATCGGGGATATTATACCGCACGATATGGTTAATTTTCAACGTATCTATTGACCGCGGTGTTGAAGAGAAGAGAAAAAGCGGGGAAAAATCCCCGCTTAAAGAATCATGTGAGTTGTTTATCTTTCTTTTCTGGCCAGCCTGCGCTTAAGGTTCTTGACCTGCATGGCTCTGACGCCGACCCTGTCGTACAGCAGATAAACTATCAGAGCTGCAAAGGTGAAGAAGGCAACGGTATAGATCCTCGACGCAGCGAAGTCATTATGATTAAGAGGATTGAAGTTGGCGATGATCTGCCCAAGCGCGAAGACGGCGAGGAAAGAGATGAAGCCGATGACCATGAGCAGTACGCCCCAGAAGGTCTTGTGGCCCTTCTTGCCGATCTTCTTGCTGATGAAGTGCAGTATGGAGGCGACAGTCAGGCAGCACGCGGCGACGAGAACGAATGCATTCACCTGGAATTCGCCATTCTTGTTTTTGAACTCTTCATCACCAAACTTGAAGGAAAGATCATCCAGGAAAGAAAGATGGATCTTGGTGTTGGCGGCCTTCATCAGACCAAGCACAAAACCGTATTTGTGATTGCCCTCGAGAGTATAATCAGCTGGCACTATGAGACTCCAGTCGTTGTTGGGATCAGCAGTGAACTCGGGTTCACCGGAAGGCTCTTTCAGGTCAGCATCGCCTTCGCCTTCGTCGCCCCAATCATCGGCTTCGTCAGAGCCTTCAAGATCCGCACCAAAATCATCCGCCGCTTCGCCTTCTCCTTCGGCGACGGCCTTGAAAACGGATCCGATCTCGAACTTATACTCATCAAGCTTTGCGCTGATCTCATCCGCTGAGACGTTATATTTGCACTTGTCGCGCATGATGAACACGCTGCCAGCCGCGGGGATCGCCAGCGCAATAACGGTTGCGATCAAAAGAATAGTCTTAACAACTCTGAGTGCCTTCATGAGGATTCCTCCCGTATAAAACATAATTCACTGCGCACTTATTAGGTCACGTAGGGAAATTATAATCCGGACAAGATGTTTAGTCAAGATATTTTGACAAAAATATTTCAAAAATATTTCATTTATCTGGCGTAACGATAGAAAATAGCTTTTTTCAAAGTTTTTTCGCGTGTCGCTTAACATTTTTTACTTTAGGGCTTGCGTTAAAAGGATAATAGTTGTATAATATTTCCATAGGTCTGTGTCCTGCAGACCGCCGTGCCATGACTGACATTTTTTCCACAAGGGGGATTACGAAATGGCAAATAATGAACTTATTCTTGCTGTGGATGACGAGGCGCATATTCTTGATTTGCTTTCATTCAATCTGGAGGCGTCGGGCTACAGGGTGGTGACGGCCACCAACGGTGAGGACGCGCTGGTCGTGTGTTCTCACGAGCGTCCCAGCCTGGTGCTGCTCGACATCATGCTGCCTGGCATCGATGGCATGGAGGTTTGCCGCCGCCTAAAGAGCCAATTGACCACGGCGGATATACCGATCATAATGCTGACCGCCAAGGGCGACGAGGTAGACAAGATACTCGGGCTTGAGTTGGGTGCGGACGATTATATCACCAAGCCGTTCTCGGTCAGAGAGCTTATCGCAAGGGTGAAAGCACTGCTTAGGCGTTCCACTCCACAGAACGAAGAGGAAGGCATCCTCCACGTAGGCGGCCTCACCATAGACGTGGGGAATTATGAGGCTTTCAGAAACGGAGAGAAGCTCTCCCTTACTCTTAAGGAGTTTGAACTGCTCAAGCTGCTGGTCATGAGCCGGGGCAAGGTGCTGACCAGAGACTTCCTTCTGGACAGGATCTGGGGCTACGAGTTCTACGGCGAGACGAGAACGGTCGACGTGCATATCCGGCACATTCGTCAGAAACTGGGCGACGATGCCCACTACATCGAAACGATTCGCGGTGTGGGCTACAAATTCAACGATCGCCAGGAGAAGGGCATATGAGATTCAGGGTCGCATTGATTGCGACCCTTCTTAATCTGCTGGTATGCGTAGCGCTGCTGGTCAGTTTTGTTGGGGACGCCCGCAGCACGCGCAACGAGCTTATAGGAGAAGAGCTTACCGTCACTTGTCGTCTTTCTGCCGAAGTGTTTGAGGACATCAGGGCAGTCTCGGACAGGGTGGAGTATCTGCACAGCCTTTGCGCTGAAGAAGGCATGGAGCAGATATATGTTGCATACATTGACCCTGAAGGGATGACATCTTTCTCATCCTTTCAAGGCCAGATGCCCCCGGATGATATCGGAAGGCCGGATGAGAACAAAAAAAGCGCCGGACAGAAAGCCGACGCTTTGTCTCCTTCCGAAGACTATATCGTTGTGACCAGGCAGCTGGATGACGGCTCTGTGCTGGCATTTGGCAAGCCTTCAGTAGGCATCATGGCTCCCCTTAAAAAGGGACTCATCAGGGTGCTTCCTTTTATGCTAGTTGCGCTTGGCGTTCAATTCTATATCGTAATGCGCTATGTGGGCCGCTCAGATAAGCTTATGAGCGAGCTTATGAGCGTACTTGAGGACTTTACCGAAGGGCGCTTCTCCAGCCGTATCACTAACGTGGAGGGCTTTTCGGCGAAACTTGCAGCGCGATACAACGCTACGCTTGCCCGCGTGCAGGACAGGGTATTCAGACAGGTGCGCAGAAACCGCGTGCTGGGTCAGATGCTCAACCAGATGCACAACGGGCTGATCACTGTCGATACGAACCTCAACGTGACGTTCGTTAATTCCAACGCGGGGAAACTGTTTGGCAGGAGTATAAAAAACGCGGAGGGCAGGCCGCTTAAGGACGTTTTTGACAGCGAGGATCTGCAGGAGCTTATCGGAAAGGCCATACAGGAAGGTTCTCGCCAGGTATATACCGGCGAAACCGAAAGCCACCCGGAAAATGGGGGGACGAGGCCGATCCGCCTCTATTGCTCAAGCATGTTTTCTGAAAGCAAGTGCACGGGTGCCCTGGTAGTTGCGGAGGATATTACCGAGATACGCAATCTTGAGCAGATACGCACGGATTTTGCGGCTAACGTTTCACACGAGATGAAAACGCCGCTGACATCCATAAAAGGCTTTATTGAGACGCTTCAGGCCGGAGCGATAGACAACCCTCAGGCCGCCAGACGCTTTCTGGGGATCATGGAACTTGAGGCTGACAGGCTCAACCGCCTGATAAACGACATTCTTTCCATAACCAAACTTGAAAGCGGTACCGACAATGTGGAGATAAAGCGTCTTAACCTTATGGACGTGATAAAGTATGTGGCATTGACTCTGCTCAGGCCTCAGGCGGAGAGCAAAGATGTCACAGTTACTATCAATAAACCCGAGACCCAGGCATGGATAATGGGCAACCGTGACAGAGTCCAGCAGCTGGTCCTCAACATAGTTGAAAACGGCATAAAGTACAACAAAACCGGCGGGAAGGTGGAAATAACGGTCATAGAGGACTCCGACAGCTACCACCTCATAATCGCCGATACAGGCATAGGCATCAAGGAGGAGCATTTGAGCCGCGTGTTCGAGCGCTTCTACAGGGTAGATAAAGGCCGCTCACGTGAGATGGGCGGCACCGGACTTGGGCTGGCCATATGCAAGCACATAGTGAATACCATGAACGGATACATTGAGGTCAATTCCAAATACGGCGAAGGTACTGAGTTTCTTGTGACTTTGCCCAAGGCTCCAAAGGAGGAAGAAGAGTGAGCATAATAAATGACATCTCCCTGTATGGGCTGCTTCCTGTGATCAAAATCGAGGACGCATCCGACGCGGTGCCGCTGGTTGGAGCGCTTAAGGAAGGCGGGCTTCCCGTAGCGGAAATAACCTTCAGAACGGACGCCGCCGCGCAGAGCATAGAGCTTGCCACTAAGGCGTTCCCGGACGCACTTATCGGAGCGGGCACGGTGCTGAGCGTGGATCAGCTGAAAAAGGCTGTGGACGCGGGGGCGAAATTTGCGGTTTCTCCGGGCTTCAATCCAAAGGTGGTCTCTTACGCGGCGGAGCATAACATCCCCATGGTCCCCGGAGTGGCGACCCCCGGCGATATAGAGGCCGCGCTTGAAATGGGCATTGACTGCGTTAAGCTGTTCCCTGCGGAGGTGCTGGGAGGCGTGGCATACATTAAGGCGCTCAGCGGCCCGTACGGGAAGCTTAAGTTTGTGCCTACGGGCGGAGTAAACGAGGCAAATATGCTGTCATACCTGTCACTCAAGCAGGTGGCGGCCATAGGCGGCTCGTTCATGGCTCCGTCGGATCTGATCAAGCGGAAGGATTGGAATGGTATCTCTGCCGCCGCAAAAGCTTCCGTAAGCAAAGTGCTGGGAATGGAACTTATGCATGTTGGCATAAATACCCATACTCCTGAAGAAGCGGCGGAGGGAGCGTTCTTCCTGTCGCAGCTTATGGGTCTGCAGGTAAAAGAAAGCGCGGACGCATTTATGGTGGGCGGGGAATTTGAGATCTGCAAGCAGAAAAAGCCCGGAAAGTTTGGACATATCGCCATTGGCGTTAACAACATACTCAGAGCAATTCGACAGTTTACTGACCGCGGCTACGAGCTCGAAACGCCGCTTCTGGACGATAAAGGAGAAATCAAGGCAGCGTATCTTAAACAGGAGGTGTGCGGCTTCGCGCTGCACTTGCTTCGCAAATGAAGATCCCGGAAGTAATACTGAGCGGCTCGCCCTATGAGATCGGCTTCAGGCACGGAAGCGAGCTTAAGCCCCAAGTGCTGGTGAGCTTGGAAACATATAAGGAGCGCTATCTTAGGCAAAGAAAGCTTACATGGGAGGATGCCAGGCGTCTCTCCCTGCGTTTTTTACCAGCGTTTGAAGGCAGCAACAGGCGCCTTGTTGAAGAAATGCGCGGCATAGCCGATGGCTCCGGGCTGACGTTTGAAGACGTGCTGGCGGTAAACCTGCGAAGCGAGATACTGTATACAGGGCTCGTAAACGCGTTCAGGAATGAGGCGGACGAGTGTACCGCTCTGGCGGTGCTTCCGCCCAAAACAGCGAACGGGCAGGTGATAGCGGGCCAGAGTTGGGACTTTACGCTGAGACAAAAGGATGCTTCGGCTATCGCGCGATACAGGCAGGACGGCGCCTCTGACATGCTGGTGTTTCTTGAAGCGGGGATGCTGGGAGGAAAAGGAGTCAATAAAGACGGCATATGTCTGACCCTAAACGCCCTGTCCACAGACAAAACGGCCATAGGCCTTCCTCTGAGCGCCAGGATGCGCCTCGCGCTTGAACAAAAATACCTTTCTGATGCGTATGTCTCTGCGGCTTCGGGGCCGATCCCGGTTTCAGCCTGCCTGACATTGACCAGTCGTGACGGGCTTGCGCTGTGCCTTGAGCTTGACCCTGCCGGTGCGGATGTACTGTTGCCTGAAAATGGATTTATAGCCCATACAAATCACTTTGTGGGCTTAAAGCATGCTCCGACACATGCCAACGCATCGCTGGGCAGCACTTACATGCGCTATCAGAGGATCAAGCAGCTGCTGTCTGAGAGACGGGATATAGGCCTTTCCGATACTGAAGGCTTTATGCGGGACCATAAGGGTTATCCGACATCCATTTGCGCGCATCCACATCCCAACACGCCCAAAGAGGAGCTTCCAAAAGCGGGAGGCACGATCTATGCTTTCCTTACCGAAATTACTGCAGGCATTACGCGCTTTTGCATGGGAAATCCTTGCGAAGGCGAGTTCGAGGACGTGCTGTTATGACACTGTTCGCGGGATTTGACGGGGGAGGCACCAAGACCGAGTGCGTGCTTGTAAACGAAAAGGGTGAAAGGCTGGGCCGCGGATTCGGGGGAGAGTCAAACTTTCTTTTCGGCGGCAGGGAGACGGCCCGAAAATCTACTGAAGACGCGCTGAATAACGCTTTTGCGGATGCGGGCATGTCGCCACGGCGTCTCGCGTGTGCCTACGTCTCCTCAGCGGCGATCAAAACTTACTGCGGACAGGCGCACGAAGCATTTTTCAAGGAGTTTATCCCTTGCGAAAAGCTTGTTGCTGAAGGAGATATATATCCCATCTGGTTCGGCGCGTGCGGCGACAGGCCTGCGATAGTACAGGTGAGCGGCACAGGCGCAATAACATACCTTTTTAGAAAAGAGGACTACATAAGGGTCGACGGCTGGGGACCGGCGCTTGGAGACGAGGGCAGCGGATACTGGCTTGGACTGGAGGCGCTCAGGATCACGCTGAGGATTTATGACGGCCGTCACGCGCCGGATGACGAGTTCTCGGTTCGCCTTCTAAAAAACATGAACGCGGAAAAAGCTGTCGATCTGATCGGCTTGCTTAGACACAGTCAGGACAGGAGCATTATCGCCTCAGCTGCCAGGCCTGTCTGTGAGCTTGCCGTAAATGGAAATAAGACAGCGCTTGAGCTTGCAGACATGGCAGCGCAAAAGCTCGAAACCTCGATTCGCGCTGCACTCAGCCGCGACAAATGGACTGACACGCTTTCGCTGGTGCTGTGGGGCGGTTTGCTGAGAAAAGGCTCACCGGTGGCAGTGTGCCTTGAAAAGCGTATGGCCGGCGAAAGGCGGATAGCCGATGTGGTTTATCCTAAGCATTCTGCTGCCGTAGTTTCTGCGGCGTTGGCACTGAGAGCTTGCGGGCTGGATAAGGAGGCCAGAAGCCTGCTTACGGAGGGCGAAGTGTGAGAGCGGGGTTCGGAAAAGCAGATATCACGCCAGAGACCGGCTTGAGACTGGCCGGTTTCGACGCGCGCACACAACCGTCGAATGGTGTGCTCGACCGCCTTGAGGTTAGAACGCTGGTGCTTGAAGAAGGACAGCGTATGTTCTGTTGGCTGACGTTCGACCTGCTGGGTGTAAACAGGCCTTTATGTGAGTATATATCACGATCGATAGAAGATGACTTACATTTTCCTCAGGATTCGATCTTTCTGTCAGCCACGCATACCCATGCCGCTCCAAAACTTGTACCGGGGCAGGTCGACGGGTACGTCATGAAGCTGGCGCGCGCGGCGAAGGCGTCCGTCAGAGAGGCCGCGGAAAAGCTGAACGATGTCAAGCTCCGGGCCGGCGAAGAACGGGTGGAAGGGATCGCGTCATACAGGGACAAAAACAGGGAAGCGTCCGCATACGCTATGCCTTTAAGGCTGATGCATTGTTTCGCGGCCAGCGGCGTGGATATAGGTTTGGAACTGATATCCTGCCATCCTACGGTGCTCGACGAGACAAACCTGCTGGTGAGCGCGGATCTTCCCGGCAGAGCGCGTGGAGAACACTCTCTAATGCTTAACGGAGCCTGCGCGGATCTGTCCACGAGGTATACTCGTCAGGGCAAAGGAGAAAAGGAACTCGAACGAATTGGCTGGAAGCTGGGAGAGGCGATCAAAAGCTCCGCTTGCGCAGACATCAGTGAAGGGTTTGCCACTATTAAGCGGAGGATAGTCCTTCCTCAAAGGATGGATTTTTCCGACGAAGAGAGAAAAACGCTTAAATACGGCTTTTCTGAGCGGCTTTCGCGCATGTCGGATCCGGCGGCGAAAAGAGAGATCGAGTCCTGCCTGTTGGTACTGAACCGTCCTCCCAAAGAGACTTCTCCTTTCCGGACGGTGGAGATAGGGCTGAATAAAATTGGTGACGTGTTGATGCTGACCCTTCCGTTTGAAATGAGCAGCGTGGATGGGGAAGCTATGGAAGGTCTGCTTAGAGCGGTTTCGGGGCTGCGAGCGTGGACTGTGTGCTACACGGGAGGCTATGACGGATATCTGCCAAGCGGCAGACCGCTCGGGATCGAAAGCGGATATCAGGACATAGCTTCGCCATATCCTCCGGAAGCGGTAGATATCATTAAACAAAATGCCATAGAAATGGCGAAGGAGCTTATTAATGGGTATAGAGTATCTTGACAACCTGCGCCGCCTGCTTGACAGGCTCGAGACCACTCAGAGCGAGACCATTGACCGAATCAGCAGGATCTGCGCGGAAAAGGTCGCCAAAGGCGGACTTATGTATTTTTTCGGGACCGGCCATTCCCACATGATCGCAGAGGAACCGTTTTACAGGGCGGGTGGACTTGCGTGTGTGTATCCGATTTTTGAGACCGACCTGATGCTGCATGAGGGCGCGAGCAAATCATCTGCCTATGAGCGCCTGGAAGGATTGGGACAGCATATCATTGCCAACACTCCGTTAAACAGCGGGGATATCATTTTTCTCGCGTCGAACTCAGGACGGAATGCGGTGATAATAGATGCGGCCCTGGAAGCGAAGCGCAGGGGAGCGGTCACTGTGGCTGTCACGAGCCTGAACCATTCCAGGAGCGTTTCCAGCCGCCATTCCAGCGGTAAACGGCTGTTTGAGGTATGCGACCACGTTATAGACAACGGCGGTGTGCCTGGTGACGCGTCCGTGTATTTCGATGGGCTTTCCCATCCGATCGCGCCGACCTCCACAGTCATAGACGTGAGCATAGTGAATCTTATCTCGATCGGAACAGCAAAGTATCTTGTGGAAATGGGAGTAAAGCCGCCGGTGTTCGAAAGCGCAAATACCGACACTGGCGATAAGAGCAATAAATCGGTCATAGAAACGTATAAGCAGCGAATTCCGATGCTGTGAAAAAAGGCGGGGAAAACCCCGCCTTTTCTATAGCTCCCACCTTTCCATGAAGTCCACGGTATACCTCGCATACAGGTCGTACCATTTTTCGTACAGCTCGTCGTAATCTGTCTGCCTGTAGCCCTGAGTTGACTCGTTAAATACAAAACGTTCGTTTTCAATATCCTGAAGCGCCTCGTTTTTAAGCTGTTCGCACTCACTTAGCAGATCGCTCAGGTCACGGAGCTTTTCGGCGCTGACTGCGTTGACCCGCTCGATAAGTCCGCTGAAGTAGCCTGGCGCATTTTGTGTTGCATAACCGTTCGGCTCGGGCTCGTTAAGCAGGTTGATCAGATCTCCGGGCCACATATTGACTTGTTCAGTCTCACCGTTTTCGTGTGTGATCGTCAGATAGTAGTCGGACCACTGACATACCAGGTGCAAAAAGTCGAACATGGAGTAGACTTCGCTGACTATACCGTTCTGACTCAGCTGAGTCCAGATCGCGTAGTCCCCGCTTAATTCTTTTAGCTCTACTATTTGGGCTTTTGCGTCCACTATGCGATAGCTGTAGTCGTAGCCAAACTCGTCTTTATACGTACCCATTTCCAGCTTTCCGGTCACTTTGACGGCTCTGTCGGTAAAGTCGAAGCGGCTGCCTTTTTTTGCGTAGACGGCTATGGTATTGGACAGCTCTGTGGTGTTTGGCTTGCAGAACGGACATGACTGGTATGGGAGATTCATTAGATAGATGAATTCCCCGGTTACAGGAGAGACTGTTGCCATGTAGCCCGTTATCTCCACCTGCTTGCCGTCCAGGGACTTGAGCAGATTTATGTTGCTCGCGCCGGAGAAACCGAGCCGGGTCACTGCTCCCGTGCTTCCGCAGGAGCAGATGCACAGCGTGAGCGCTGCGCATAAAAGCAGGGCGGCTAGTCTTTTCATATATACCTCATTTCGTGAGCGCGTCCTTTCGGGCAAGCAGGCTGATAAAGAGTATGGTGGGGAATACGCTTATCAGCATAACGGCAAGTACGATAAGCAATTCGAGGGGGTAGAGTTTGAACGGGTTCAGCACTATGCCGTACGCTCGGCTGATATTGTTTACGAACAACAGCGCCACATGACTTAACAGCAGCGAAAGCAGCGTGGCAGCTGCGCCAAGTATGGCGTTTTGTATCATGAATACCTGCCTTACCCGCCTGGCGGAAATGCCGATCAGACGCATCAGCTGTATCTCATCACGGGAAGAGATCAGATTCAGGAGCGTGATCACGCACACCACTATCAGATTCATAAGCAGTATGACGGCAGAAAGCGCATAGACGATCTTTGCGGACAGATCTACCCGGTCCAGCACTTCTCTGAGCACGGCTGAGGGGTTAATTGACATTAAGCCGGTCTGACCAGAATAAGATTGGCTCAGCTTTGTGTAAGCGTTCAGACTGGCAGTCTTGACGAGTATCGCACACACTTCTCCAGTATGGGATTCAACTTGTTCTTCCGAAGCCGTTGATGAAGCTGTAAGGCTGCCTCCGTGATGGGAAGGAGCGCTGTTCGTGCCGGCTTCAGTTTGAACAGGTGCGTTTTCAGCTTCTTCTTCCTCCTCATGTTCGTGCATCTCCCATACGGTTTCTACTGAGGTGAAAACCGTGTCATCGTAAGCTGTATATGTGGTCTTGAGTATGCCGACGACCTTAAGAGGACTTGCGCTGTGTTGGGCGCCTCCATGAGACAAACCATGCGAAGTAATGATCTCATCTCCGACGTTTAAGCCGTAGGACGAGGCTACGGATGACCCGACTACAGCTTCAAAAGGGGCGGAGAACAGTTTTCCGCTTTTTACTGTCTTGTCTTCCAAAAACAGGGGAGACGTGCCTACGACTTTGGACGAATTGAAGCTGTCGCCCATAGTGAATGGTACGACTCGATTGACCAGCGGGCTGTTTTCCAGCTCCTCCACCAGACTGTATGGGATAGTGCCCAGCGGGGAATCGGTAAAAAACAGCGTGTTCATGGCAAGCTGCGTGCTGGAACCGGAGGGGCCGATGATCAGGTCGTAGTAGATAAAGGAGTTAAGAATGCCGTCCTGCACCTGTGAGGACACGTTAAACGCCATCAGCGCCACAGAAGCGGAGATGATTATGGAAAGTGCGACCAGCGCCATGCGGGCTTTTTTGGTCAGGAGGTTTTTTATGGCGAACTTAAGCATGTATATTCGCCTCCTTTATCGAAGCATACTCCTCCAGGCGGAGCACCCGATCGAACATGGGGCACAGCCTTTCATCGTGGGTCACGCATAAAAGCGTTTTGCCCTTGCATGCGTCCAGCAGCTGAATGATGACCTGTTCGCCTATGGCGTAATTCAGGTTGCCTGTAGGTTCATCTGCCAAAACAATGGATGGGTGCTTGACCAGCGCGCGGGCGATGGCCACACGCTGCTTTTCCCCTCCTGACAGGGTGGAGGCGCGTGCTTTAAGCTTATGAGCGATCCCAAGCTTGGCAAGTATTTGTCCGGAGTCTTTCACGTTAACGCCTTCCAGTGACAGAACGTTCAGGTTGTCTTCGACGCTCATCTTTTCCAGCAGCTTGAAATCCTGAAAAATGAAGCCGATATTGCGGATCCTGAACGCATCTTTTTGAGCTTGGGAAAGAGATGAGATCACAGTCCCGTCTACAGTGATATCACCGCATAAGGGAGAAATGATACCTGATATAAGGTTTAAAAGTGTGCTTTTGCCGCAGCCCGAGCCGCCCAGAATGGCTACGCTCTGCCCGGACTCAAATAGAAGCTGTTTGTAATCGATCTGAGTGTACGCACCGAAACGTACACTTACGCCGTCTAGTGTTATCATATTTGCTCCTTTCAGTTTTTTAAGGTATTTATGAAAGGAGAATATCAACAGCGCAGAAGGGTTTTAAGCCTGAAGAGGGATAAATAGCTGAAAAAAATGGAACGCAAGACACAGACATATCGACTTGCGACGCTGACATATGCGATAAAAGCGCATACGCATATCCACGAAAACGTGCGTATAGCAGCGCACAGGGGGCAGCTTTCTTCCTGGCAGAGGCATACATGAACAAAGGACAGCGTTACGCATACTGCCAGAATTATAGCTGCGATTTTTAGATGTTTTCTGTTCATGTTCGCCTCACTGTTCCGAAATTATATCACTTCAAAAACAAAACGCAAGAGGCAGGAGGCTTAATCTTTCTTAATTCGGCCTTGTGAGGGACAAAAAACGTCCCTAAATAAGGACAAATATCGGCCTCTGCCCAAAATTTAGCCTAACAGCCCAAACCTTTTAACAGTAAAAACATTGATTTATTTTCCCTTTGTGTTATGATATTACACGGAAAATGGCGCAATCCTTACGCGCACTTTGAAAGAAAGAGGTATTTCAAATGGCCAAAATCGACCTGACCAGGTACGGCATTACCGGGACTACTGAAATCGTGTACAATCCCTCTTACGAACAGCTGTTTGAGGACGAGACCCAGAAGGGCCTTACCGGCTACGAAGTGGGCACGCTTACCGAGCTTAACGCTATCAACGTTATGACCGGCATCTACACCGGCCGTTCTCCCAAGGACAAGTACATCGTGATGGATGAGAACTCCAAGGACACCGTGTGGTGGACCAGCGACGAGTATAAAAACGACAACCACCCCATGACCGAGCAGACCTGGGAGGCAGTAAAGCAGCTGGCCAAAAACGAGCTCTCCGGCGGCAAGAAGCTTTACGTGATCGATGCGTTCTGCGGCGCCAACAAGGATATCCGTATGGCAGTACGCTTTATCATGGAAGTGGCATGGCAGGCGCATTTCGTGCGCAACATGTTCATTAAGCCCACTGAAGAGGAGCTGGCTTCCTTTACTCCTGACTTCGTGGTCTACACTGCTTCCAAGGCCAAGTGCACCAATTATAAGGAGCTGGGCCTTAACAGCGAGACCGTCGTGGCATTCAACGTCACTTCCCGTGAGCAGGTTATTCTTAACACCTGGTATGGCGGCGAAATGAAGAAGGGCATGTTCTCCATGATGAACTACTACCTGCCCCTTAAGGGGATCGCCTCCATGCACTGCTCCGCCAACACCGATATGCAGGGCGAGAACACCGCGGTATTCTTCGGCCTTTCCGGCACAGGCAAAACTACCCTGTCCACCGACCCCAAACGCCTGCTTATCGGCGACGACGAGCACGGCTGGGATGACAACGGCGTTTTCAACTTCGAGGGCGGCTGCTATGCCAAGGTAATCAACCTGGATAAGGATTCCGAGCCTGATATCTATAATGCCATACGCCGCGACGCGCTGCTGGAAAACGTGACCGTGGACGAGAACGGCAAGATCGACTTCGCTGATAAATCCGTCACAGAGAACACCCGCGTGAGCTATCCTATCGAACATATTGAGAAGATAGTCAAGAACGTGAGGCCCATCTCTGCCGGCCCCGCTGCCAAGAACGTGATCTTCCTGTCTGCGGACGCTTTCGGCGTGCTGCCTCCTGTGAGCATCCTGACTCCCGAACAGACCCAGTACTACTTCCTGTCCGGCTTCACTGCCAAGCTGGCGGGCACCGAGCGCGGCATCACCGAGCCCACGCCCACCTTCTCCGCGTGCTTCGGCCAGGCTTTCCTTGAACTGCATCCCACCAAGTACGCCGAAGAGCTGGTCAAGAAGATGAAGGTTTCCGGCGCCAAGGCTTACCTTGTGAACACCGGCTGGAACGGCACCGGCAAGCGTATCTCCATCAAGGACACCCGCGGCATTATCGACGCCATCCTTAACGGAGACATTCTGAACGCGCCCACCAAGAAGATACCTTACTTCAATTTCGAAGTTCCCACTCAACTCAACGGCGTGGACACCGGCATACTGGATCCCAGGGACACCTACGCTGATCCTTCCAAGTGGGAAGAGAAAGCCAAAGACCTGGCCGGACGCTTCATCAAGAACTTCGCCAAGTACGAAGGCAACGAAGCAGGCAAAGCGCTGGTTCCCGCTGGTCCTCAGCTGTAATTCGATATTCAAACTCCCTCATTCAGCCGAATGGGGGAGTTTATCATTAAGGATCAATATAAAAAGGAGGAATAATATGAAAAGACTATTATGCGCGTTAGTGTGCCTGTGCATGCTGGCTGCGTTTGCTCATGGCGAGCCGAACGCACAAGAACAGTACAAAACGTTTGCATTGGAGACGGTGCAGATGACAGTCGACTGTGCGGTGGAAAATCAGGTCACATATAATGGCCCTAACTGGGATTTCACGAAACTGGATCCTGCCGAACTGAGAGGCGGCGCGATAATCACACTTTCCGCTCAACAGGCGGAGGCGCTGGACGCTTTCGCTTCTGAAAAGGCTTGTGCGCTGGCAGAGGTTGCTCTGTTCGTCAACAGTCAGTTCAGCAAAGACTACGCTGCTGCGTCATACGCTCTGACCCAGCAGGGCGGCAACAGCGGCGTGGAGTCTGAAAACGGTGTGGTCGTGTGGCTTATGTACGATTTTCACATCTGCATGTGCTATCTTCACGCAGACGGCAGCTGGGAGAGCGCCATGTTCATGAGCGACAAAACTGTGCTTCAGGATTTTTCAGAGGAGTATATTCTCGGCAGGATAGAAACGCTGCAGTTCCCGGGCGAATTGATGATTGAAATGTTCAAATAGAAACAGTAAAAAACAGCGGGGATGCTCCCCGCTGTTTTTTATGCTTTCTTGATTTTTGCCCCACTGGGTGTGTCCTCGATGATGAAACCCAGATCAAGCACCTGCTGCCTTAAGCTGTCAGCAAGAGCGAAATCCTTGTCCTTTTTCGCCTGCGTGCGTGCGGCGACCAACTGCTTGACTTCTTCCGGGACAATATCAGCTTCTTTAGTGAGCAGCCCCAATACGTCAGTCAGGCGTTTTAATGTTTCGACGCCCTTGGCAAGGGCAGCCTTGGCGGGAGATTTCGAGGATGAGATAACGTTCAACTCGCGCACAAAGTCGAATATGGCGCCTATCGCGTCAGCGGTGTTCAAGTCATCGTTCATGGCTTCGTCAAAGGCGGACACGGCAGCGTCGCAGCGCTGAAGAAAGGCGTTTTCAGTCTCATTCAACTCTCTGTCTACAGCGTGCTCCAGGGCAAACAGCGCCGAATTGCGGGCGGTGTAAAGCCTGTCCAGCGACGCCTGAGCCTGCAAAAGCAGGTCGTGGGAGTAGTTGATAGGGCTTCTGTAATGTGCGGAAAGCATGAACATGCGAACTACTTCCAGGTCGAACTCCCTGGAAATGTCCCTGACCAGCAAGAAGTTGCCAAGGGATTTGCTCATCTTTCGGTTGTCTACGTTGATGTGCCCGTTGTGCATCCAGTATCTGGCGAAGGGCTTGCCGGTAGCGCATTCGCTTTGGGCGATCTCGTTCTCATGGTGGGGAAAGATAAGGTCGACACCGCCGCAATGGATATCGAATGTATCACCCAGATACTTGGTGCTCATTGCGGAACACTCGATATGCCAGCCGGGCCGGCCCATACCCCAAGGGCTGTTCCATGCAGGCTCTCCGGGTTTCTGAGCTTTCCACAAAGCAAAGTCGTAAGGGTGTTTTTTTACGTCGTCCACTTCAATACGGGCGCCGGCTTCTCTTTCGTCAAGATTCTGCCCGGAAAGACGGCCGTAGGACTTGAACGCCTGTGTGTCGAAGTACACATCCCCGTTGTCCGCCTTGTAAGCGTAGCCGTTTTTTTCTAATTTTTTTATCATGGAGATGATCTCGCCGATATGCTTTGTGGCGCGGGGATGCACATCAGCTTTCTCGATCCCAAGTCCCTCTGCGTCAGTATAATACTCCTTAATGTACTTTTCGGCGATCTCGGGTACGGTAGTTCCTTCTTCCGCTGCGCGGCGGATAAGCTTGTCGTCTATGTCAGTGAAATTTTGGACAAACGTGACCTGGTACCCCTGATAGCGCAGAAAACGCCTTAGCACGTCAAACACGATGAAGGGGCGGGCGTTGCCGATATGGAAGAAATTGTACACCGTGGGTCCGCAGGCATAGATACCTACTTTGCCGGGCGTCAAAGGGACAAATTCCTCTTTTTTCCTTGTCATTGTATTGTAGATTTTCATATGCTATTCCTCGTGAAGCTGCACTTTGATTTCTTCAGCCTTTTCGCTGGCTTTATTCGACAGGTTATTCAGAACTATACCTGCAGGAGAGGACGAAGTCAGGCGGAACTTGTGGCCTGTGAACAGGCCCAAAAGAAACATGCCCACCGGAACATACCAAAATAAGAGTAAAAGCAGGATGGTAGTGGTGGCAGAAAAGCTGGCGAAAGGTTCGTCGCCATGGGAGACTTCTATACGCACTTGCTCGCCCTTGCTTAAAAGCGAAGCTATCCACTTAACCGCGGTTCGGATCTTGTCTCCAATGCCGGAAACCGTGGTTTTGTGGTTTATTCTTGTTTTGGGCGCTTCTTCCTCGGCGGTTTTGACTGTTGTGTAAGTGCCATCGTTTTTCTGCAATGAGATCAGCGCTTCGAGCATGTCCCAGTCGCATTTTTCAAGCGCTTCACGGGCAACATCGTATGTGACGCCGGTTTTTTCGCGCAGCTTTTCAACCATTTCAAGTCGTGTCATCAGAAAATGTCCTCCAGTCTGCAGGATTATAGCATTTTTGGGTGGCTATTTCAAGCCTGTAAACAAGGCTTTACAAAACCGCGCTGACAAAAGCGTGAAATTGTGATAGAATGAATGTATCAAACACTGAGAGGTCAAAAATGAGTTTCGACGAAGAAATGGGCGTACGAATCAACAAATATCTTTCCGACGCGGGCAGGTGCTCCAGGCGTGAGGCGGACAGACTGATCAAGGATGGAAGAGTCAGGATAGACGGCATTACCGCGCAGCTGGGGGACAGGGTCACGCCGGGCATGAAGGTCACCGTAGAAGGCGAGAACATAAAACCGACCGGCAAGCATAAATACATTATGCTCAACAAGCCCGTAGGCATAGTTTGTACTGCCGATCCTAACGAAGAAAACAGCGTGATAAGGTTTATCGACCATGACGACAGGATATATCCTGTAGGCAGGCTGGATAAGGACAGCGAAGGATTGCTTCTGCTCACCAACGATGGTGACATAGTCAACCGGATACTCAGAGCGTCAGAACGCCACGAAAAAGAGTACGAAGTCGTGGTCGACAAACCTGTCACGCTTGATTTCATAAGAAAAATGGAAAGCGGCGTAGAGATACTGGGCACGAAGACTCTACCGTGCCGTTTGATGAAAAAGGGAGAGAAGGCGTTTAATATCGTTCTGACTCAGGGTCTCAACCGCCAGATACGCCGTATGTGCGAGGCGCTTGGTTACCGAGTCAGGAGCTTAAGGCGGATACGGATAATGCATTTACGGCTCGGCAACCTGAAACTGGGCCAGTGGAGAAATCTCTCTCCGTCAGAGCTTAAAGAGCTGGAACGGCAGATAGGCAGATAAACCCATATGGGGGATAAATGACGATAAATGCACGGCCACATCGTTGTAGCCGTGCATTTGTTTGTATATGCCATGTCAGGAGGAGCGTTTGCGTTTCCGCCTGTTTGAGATATACAATATCACAACACAGATCACAGCACCGGACAGCGTCATAAAGATACCTGTCTTAAGCCCGGGGGTAAAATATGAAAGCTCAAGCGTATGCTCTCCTTCGTTAAGGATCACGCCCATGTACATGCCTCCGCTGCGGAACAGAGGCGTTTCAACGCCGTCGACACGCGAGGTCCAGCCTTTTGAATAAGGGATCGCCACCTGAAGCAGACGCCTGCCCGAAACCCTGATCCTGCCGCTGAGGTGGTCGTTGGAAAGAGAAATGTCTTCAAGAGGCTCAGCCTGCAGCCTGGACACCCTCGTTCTGTAAGCTTCAAGAGGTATGGAGAAGAGTCTGACTGATGAATAACTAAAACGTGCATCATTGCGGCAGATAACAGTGGTAGTCGCAAGGCCTTCTGCCTGGCCAAGACAGATGGCCAAAACCGGCCTTTTGAAATAGAAACTGGAACTTCTGGGCTCAATGACACCGGTCGAGCGGCGTGAATAAGTGTAAACGTCATATTCGGTTTTGCAATCTACTTCAGGTTCTTCAACAATAAGCCATGTCTCCGAATCCGATTCGGCGCGATACGTTATTTCTATGCTGCCGTCTTTTTCAAACTGCAAACAGTTGCTTAGCAATAAAGCGGAATCGGTTGATGCGATCTCAAAAGGTATTTCATAAGCAAGATCGGAAAACTCAGCCTCCGGCAGACCTGTTTCATCTGCTATGGCGCAGCTGGTCAAAGCCTGCATTTTGGCATACACGGGCAGACTTGAGTACTCGCTTTCCGACATGGCAGAATCAAAAGTGTAGCCTAACGGAACAGCATAATCGTTTTTGTAGACTTCAAAAAAGTCTTCGTTCTGCCTTGCCATGTCTTCAACGCGTTCAAAACCGTATGGGATAGACATATTAGGGTATTCTGGCGAGATCAAAGCGTATTTGACGCCGGCTACGGCATTCATGTCCGCTCCCGAACCTATGTCCACCAGGCAGTGCAGCATAAGCTGGGACGGTAAACCGAGTGCAGAATAGTATCCGGTAATATGTGAGGGGAGCAGACTCCAGTAAAAAGATGTGCCAAGATATCCTTGCAGCGCAGCGTGAGAATCGGGATGTATTTTTTGATCTACGCGGTATACTCCTTCATCATCAATGTCTGCGGCGACAGTCTCGCTTTCGTAAACGGCGTTAACATCACTGTGCATCAGCTCGGTAGAGGAATAGCTGTTGAGCGTAAGGTCAGCGACAGCCCCGAAAAGAATCATGGCTGCCAGAGAGACGCAGAATACGGTTTTAGCCCTTTCGGGAAAAACGAAACGGGAGGGTTTCCAGAAAAAGAGGACAAGCGCTGTCACGACAAGGATGGCAGGGTCGATCAGGGCGACAGCGCTGCTGTGCAAAACAGTAATGTGGAGCGCGGCAGCCACAAAGGCATATGCCAGTGCGATCAGTGACGCAAGCCTTCTCGGTTTTATGTTTTCGGGAGCGAACAGGTCTGTGAGCCCCTGCGCGCAGCCCAGCGCCAGGAACAGTGAAAACGCGTAGCTCCATCGGTCGGAAACATAACTCAGCCCGTTCGTGAGTTTGCCGAACAGCGGGACGCAAAGCCCTGTTGTGCAAAGCAGCAGGGCGACTATGATCTGCCTGGATGTCTTGTCACGTTTTAAAGGAATCATTACCAGCGCAAAGAACGACAAAGGTGCGATTCGAGGCAGATAGGTTCCCGGTTGAGCATAACTGAACTCATTTGCGAACAGGTTTAAATAATGAAGGAGCGAGTAGTGCAGCAGGGAGCCATTGTATCCTGAGGCTTCACCCAGCCTTCCGTTGTCTTTAAACGCCAGCAGGACTGGCACGAACACTGCCCCTGAAAGCAGGACACCCAGTAAATAAGTACCTAAAAGAGTAAAACCGTCTTTGATGGAGCCCCTTAACAGACGCTGTCTGTATCTGAACAGCAGTCTGACGAGAATATATATTATTGCGATCACAGTGTTGATGAAGGCAAAATAAAAGTTTACCCACAGCATCAGCCCCACACACAGAGCGAAAGCAAACCAGCGGCGCTGTTGAAGGATCAATTCAATTCCAAGCAAAATCAGGCACAGATAAAGCAAGCCGTTCTCGAAATACGGATGCCGGATCAGCATATACGTGGAGTACTTGCAAAAGGTAAATATCAAAGCTGCGAAGAAAACGGCCTTGTCATTCTTAACACCTATAAAACGTATGTAAGCAATAAAAGCTAGTCCGGTCAGATATGTTCGAGTAAGCTCAGTAACGTAATATGCTGCGACCATGCTGTTTTGAGGAAAAAACGCAGCCAGCAGGTTAATTGGATCAGTCACGCCGTAATATGTGAGTGTAGTGAGCACATCAAGCCCCTGACCAAGGCTGAAATCAAATAAATGAAGACCTTTTCCGGCAAAAAGGTCTTCAAAGCTCCGGCGGATATAGGACAGTACAGTATAGTGCTGTGTAAAGCCGTCGTACACGTATATGGGTGCGCGATTGATTAAATGCAGCAGCAAAACAAAGACTGTTGAAAAAACGGCAAAGAATACCGTAAAAACAGCAATACATCTGTACTGCTTTGATGTGATGCCCGAACCATGTACGGACAGATCAGCCGGCATGCTTTTCCAGATCCTCAAGCGGCTTTCTGGATGCGATAAGCAGCACAAGACCCGCGATAAACAGCACTGCGAGGCCCAAAACACCAATGCTGGAACGGCCTGTAAGCTGGGCGATCACAGCGTAAATGACCGGCCCCAGGAAGCTGGCGAATTTGCCGAAAATGTCGAAAAAGCCGTAGTATTCGTTGGAGCGCTCCTTGGGAATTAGTTTGCCGTAGTAGGAACGGCTGACTGCCTGTATGCCGCCCTGCACAGTGCCTACCAGAAACGCCATGGCCCAGAACAGTATGCTGGAAAAGCCGATCGCGCTGCGGAACGCTTCGAGCTTTTCGGGCTGGCTGTCGGCAGCGGTCTTGAGCGCGGAGGAAAGGCTTTGGGTAAGAGCGGAAGCAGCTTGCGCGTCATTGCCCAAAGGTTCGATCGTCATTTTGCCCAGCTTCTCGAGGTCAGGAGAGGAGGACTTGAATTCGCTTTTCCATTCGGAGACGTATTTGTCGACACTCTCCCGATATTCATCCGTGAATTCGACTGTGACTGCGGCTGAATCGAATACTTCTTCGTAGGCGGTCTGAGAGGGCTCCATACTGAAGCCCATGTAGAAGCCTACCATCGTTACGAAGAAGTAGACTGCCACAGCGCAGATCAGCGTTTTGCGGGCTGAGATCTTGTCGGCAATCTTGGCAAAAAGTATGGAACAGGGCATCGCGACCAGCTGAGTTACCAGCAGCGCCAGTATCATTCCGGTCGCGCCCAGGCCGAGTATCGTGCCGTAAGCAGTGGAAATATTGATGATCGTGTCAACACCGTCAATGTAGAAGAAGTAGGCAAGTATGAACAAAAGCAGGCCTTTGTTGGAACAGATGCTTTTCAGTGTGCCCAGCACTTTTGTGAAGATATGGCCTATGGAGATCTTGCCGTTTCGTTCAACATAGTGCTCGTGGCTGACGTTTTTGAGCATGGGGATTGAGAACAACAGCCACCACACACTTACTATCAGCACGCTGAACGCCATGGCGGCAGCGGAATAGTCGAACACAAGCAGCACGGCTATGGATATAACGAACGGGATGGTGCTGCCGCCTATATAGCCCATGGCATAGCCCCAAGAAGATACTTTGTCCATGCGCTCGTTGGTGGTCACGTCTGTCAGGAAACTGTCGTAGAACAGGCAGGATCCCGAAAAGCCTATGCGGCTGACCACATAGCCTATAAGCGCGATCTGCCAGTTGCCGGTGAACACCATAAGGGGCGTAAAGATGACGCCAAGCAGCATGAAAAGAGTAAACAGCTTCTTCTTCATGCCCTTGTAGTCGGCAATGCTGCCAAGTATGGGCGCGAGCAGCGCTACAACCAAAGTGGCGAAACTTGTGGCATAACCCCAGCGGATATCGCCGTTGGGTACCTGAGAAGCGAATATAGTTGGGTAGATGGCGGCCATTATGTTGGTGGCGTACACCGAGTTGGCCCAGTCGTACATTATCCAGCTCCACTCTTTTTTGGTGAAGCGCTTGATCAGCCTTGCCATATCTGCCTCCTAATTCTTGCGCTCTATATTGATGTTGTCAGGGTTGATGGGCGGAAGGTTGAATGGTGCCATGCCGGCCATAAGCGTTGTGCCTGCCATAAAACTTCGCGCGATGTCAAACAAGATGGGGAATGAGACTCTGTGGAATTGCTTTACGGCATCCTCGCTTACGGGCGCCTCGTTTATTCTGGAGAAGATGCCCCTCAATCTGAGCTTTATGTAGATCGGAGTGGCGTCGTCCATGGATCCGATCTCAACAGTCATCTCGCAGATGACGGGCTGACCGTCTTTTATGGGCAATACCTGCATATTGATGCGGGGATTCAGCTGGATGGCGCCGGGTTTATGATCGTTAAGCTCGTTATGAAGCTCAAATTCCTGCAGAATATACTTTGTAAGTACTATCATTTACCGACCTCCTGTATATAGTACAGCAATACTGTTACTGTATATTTACAAAAAATAGAATAATTAAGCTTCTATAAGCATGTATCCGCCCAAAGCAAACACAGCAATAAGCGCCAGCAGGAGCGCTTCGAATATCAATAGCTTTGCGAACAGAGACAGGGCACGCTTTTGTTTTTTTACCGGCTTTTTCGGTTTGGCTTTTCTCATATTACAGCAGGGGCACCATATCGTATAGCCTCCCAAATGTCAGGGTGGGCTTTATGGGGGATGCAGACGCCATTTCAGCGGTGGTTTCTCCGCTTAACACCAGTATGCTCATCATATCGTTGACGTTGCCGGTTTTTATGTCGGTATAGAGCCGGTCGCCTACCATGGCGAGCTGGTTTTTTGCACAGCCTGTACGCTCAAGCGCAGCTTCGACAATGCCGGAATAGGGCTTTCCTATGATGATGTCCGGCCTGCGTGAGGCTGAAGCCTCGATAAAAGCGATGATTGCGCCTATATCGGGAATGAAACCAGTCTCCGTAGGGCAGTTAAAGTCCGGATGGGTGGCGACATAGGGCAGACCCAAACGCACGAGATCGCAAACCCTGCACATTTTTTTGTAGTCCAGGGTGGTATCGAAGCCGATAAGCACTACCTCAGGCGCGGTCTCATCGATCGTGATACCGGCTTCCAAAAGCTCGGCCTTCAAAAACTCGTTGCCCAGAAGGTATACGCGCTTTTTCGGATACACCCTGTTCAGATATGCGCAGGCGGCTTCACCACTGGTGAGGATCTTGTCCTTGGTGACATTTAGACCCATTTTTGCCAGCCTCTGAACATAAAACGGGGCGTTGTGTGAGGAATTGTTGGTCAAAAACAGATAATCCCTTCCGCTGGAGACTGCTTTTTCGATAAACTCCAGCGAGCCGGGGATGATCTGATCACCCAGGTAGAAGGTTCCGTCCATATCCAGAAGGAAGCACTTTATATTGTCCAGGGGACTCATATCAGTCCTCCTCAAAGCGGATATAACCTTTGTCCATTTCGGCGATCTTCGCCAGCGCCTGGACGTCATAGCCAGCGTCTTTCAGCTTTTTGAGCCCTGGCTGGTGGCTTTTGCAGATCACAGCGCCGATGCCGCCAACGCTTGCTCCGCACTTTTCCACAAGTGAGATCGCGCCGAAAGCGGCTTCGCCCATGGCGAGAAAGTCGTCGATTATAAGCACGTTGTCGCCAGGACGGATGTACTCTTTCTGAAGCGTGAGCATATAGCTTTTCTGCTTGGTGAATGAGAACACTTCGGTCTGGATAAGGCTGCTATCCATTGCGATGGAGACCGCTTTTTTCAGTATCACCAGTGGAAGGCGCATTTGTACGGCCGCGGCGTAGGCGGGAGCGATACCGCTGGCCTCTATGGTGACCACTCTGGTGATCGCAGAATGCTTAAACAGGCGCGCAAATTCCGTCCCGATCTCCCAGATCAGCGCGGTATCCAATTGTTGATTAAGAAACATATCCACCTTGAGCACTTCGCTGTTCAAGGCTCTGCCTTCAGCAAGGATCCTGTCTTTAAGGAGCTGCATATAAACCTCGAAAAACCTGCGCTAAGCGTTCTCGCTGCCGTCGAACACGACAGCGACTTTGCCGCAGGCACCGCTGGCCATCAGCGCGTACGCTTTGTCTGCGTCGCATAACCTGAAACGGTGAGTGATAAGGTCTTCTGGATGAATGTTCCACCTGACAAGCTTTTCCACCAGGTCTTCCATGTGGGCAAGGCTGGTCACCCAGCTGCCGTAAATGGACTTCTGGCCGTGAATAATGTCAGGAGATGGGTTGAAAGTAACGGAGTTTCCTTCGCCAACAAAAGCTATCTTGCCCCACTCGCGCGTGGCGCGGATGGCGATCTGCCTGCCGCCGTCGGACGCGGAAGCGTCAAACGCTTTTTCGACGCCGTGACCGCCGTTGGCCTGCTTTATAAGCCTTACAGTGTCTTCACCCGGAGTGAACGCCTCGTCGACCAGCCCCAGCTTTTTGGCAAGAGCGATGCGTTCAGGGTTCATCTCGACGCCGAACAGACGGTTTGCGCCCATGGCCTTGGAAAGCATCAGCGCGGCCAGACCTACGGGGCCCAGACCTACCACCAGCACGGAATCATTGCCGCTGACACCGATCTTCATGATGGCTTCATACACGGTTCCGAAGCCGCACGCCACCTGGGCGCCGTCTTCGTAGGACAGCTCGTCGGGAAGAGCAATAAGGTCGTTTTCGTCACAGAGCATGTATTCCGCCATGCCGCCGTTCCTCTGCCAGCCATAGGCGGCGCGATAGGGGCTGGAGCAGGAGATCTGATAACCCATGCGGCAATCGTGGCAAACGCCGCAGCCGTGGATGTGGTACACGATGACGTGGTCGCCCTTTTTGAAACGATTGAGCCCTATGCCTTCTTCAACGATTATACCGCAGGGCTCATGACCGGCGATCATTCCGTCGATATAGCCTTCCGCGCCCTTGCCGGTGTGTTCCCTGTAAATGCAGCGGATGTCGCTTCCGCAGATGGTCGAGGCCATTGTCTTTACCAGTACCTGCCTGTAGCCGGGAACAGGGATATCGAATTCCTTCATTTCAACACGGCTGCCGCCGGGGAGCGTAGCGCCAAGCATCTTGCCCATAAAGCATATTCTCCTTAATTCTTTGAAGTTATTTATACGAATCCCAGCCGGGAATAGTGCCGTCTATATCCCAAAGATCCAGCCAGCTCCCGGCGCCCTTCCAGAGGAACACCTGCCCTTTGATAAGGCGGCAGTTGCGCTCGCAGGCGGCGATAGCTTCCATTTCATATGGAGACAGGGGATCTGAGATGATTGCTTTCAGGTTGCTTAATGCGTTTTTGGGCTTGGTGGTGAAGGGTATCGGTATCTGCCCCCTTTGGAAAGCCCATTTTACACATACCGTGGCGGGATGGATGCCGTGCCTGTGAGCTATTTCTATGATCTCGGGCATTTCAAGATCGCTGATATCCTCAGGCGTTCGGTCTCTTTCCGGGCGGGCGGGGGAACCGATGGGGCTGTAACCGATCGGCTGAATCCCGTGGTCGATACAGTATTGAAACAGACGTCCCTGTTGCATGGTCGGGTGCAATTCCATCTCGTTCACAGCGGGTTTTACGGAGGCGTCACGCAAAATCAGCTCAAGCTTGGGGATCGTCACGTTGCTAACGCCAATGCTTCGGACAAAGCCGTCCTTGACAAGGCGTTCCATCGCTCGCCAGCTTTCCATGAACTCATCGTGGAAGTAAGGCCTGGAGGCCGGATTTCGGCTGTTGACGTCGCAGCCCGGCGCGTGATAATTGGGGAAGGGCCAGTGGATGAGATAGCAGTCCAAATATCCTACATTCAGATCACGTATAGACTTTTTGCAGGCTTCGGTCAGCTTCTGAGGGGAGTGGCAGTCGTTCCAGACTTTGGACAGAATGAACAATTCATCTCTGGGAAGCCCTCCATCCAGGGCGCGTTTCAGCTCAGCACCCACTTCGGGCTCGTTTCCGTAGCAGGCCGCGCAGTCGATGTAACGGTAGCCGAGGCGCAGCGCCTCGCCGACCAAACTTGCTACGTCTCTAGCGCTTACATGGTCGCTGCCAAAAGTGCCAAGACCGATGGCGGGGATCCTTCGGCCGTTTGAAAGTGTGCGGAACGGCACTCTTTTTGCATCGATCCCTTCCGGAAAGGAGACAAAACCGCTCATAAAACGCTCCTTAGATCATGTGATGCCGCTTGTGCTTGTCTCAACAGGAAAACGCGGCTTAATTCGAACCGTAAACACTGCGCTTCTTCGCGCAGCCCGAATCCATGCGCTTTTCTATCTTCTGAGCTTCCTGACGCATGTATTTGTAGTCGTTTTTGCTCATGCCCGAATAGGGTTTGTCTGTGTCTGAAAACACGACGCGGTAAGTGTATCCGCCGCCCTTCTTCGATGTGCGCCATACGTGCGTCACCACATAGCAGGGGTCGGAGACGTTTATCGCGCCATTTTTATCACGTGTAACTGTAAAATCGAATATCAGACCCGAATCCTTGCCGTCCTTGCGCTGGTCGCTTAAAAAGTTGCCCAGACTGTAAAGGCAAAGCACCTTTTTGCCTGTGGTATTGGATGTGATATACTCTGCCTTCTGAACAACATGGGGATGTCCGCCTATTATCACGTCCACTCCCGCGTCAGCCAGCTCCTGAGCCTTGCTTATCTGGGACTGACCCGGCTCGGTCTTGTATTCGATGCCCCAATGCATAAAGCAAACTATGACTTCCGCGCCTGCCCGTTCAAGCCGCTCGATATCGGCATTTATATCAACATAAGGCCAGAAATCCACACCGTATTTGAGCGCGTCGGGGTCAAGGCTGCGGACTTTGTCCATCTGATTCAGACTGTCGGTATAATTCAGAAAACCGAAACAAATGCCGCCGATGTCGAACACCCTGGCGGTAAGCTTGTCCTCTAAAGTAGCATAGCCGCCTATGTAGGGCATGTCAGCTTCCTTCATGCTGGCAATGGTGGATTTGAGCCCATCGAAATAATAGTCGATCGCGTGATTGTTTGCCAGCGTCATCATGTCCACGCCGCAGGCTTTCAGGTTGCTGATCAGTTGTCTTGGGGTAGAAAAAGCGGGATAGCCGCTGTATGGATGCTTTTTCACGAATGCGTCTGTCCCCATGACTCCGTCCACGTTGGTCACGGTAAAATCCGCCTGGGACAGGTAGACAGAGACGGGAGACAGCATGCCGGAAAAATCGGGCGTGCCGCCGCCGGCCTTTATCGCGGAATTGAATACAGCGGAATGAATGACAAAGTCTCCCGCGACCCTTATGGTCACAGATGAGGCAGATATATCATCGACTACGACCGGGGCCGCCCTGTCTGCCAGGCACAGCTGGCAGCAAAGCAGGGCCAGAAGCAGAAAAACACAGAACTTGGCTTTCATTTTTTTACTACCGATGGTGCTATCACCCTGTCCAACCAGTTGCGCCAAAGCAGGCTTGCGTGGGAGCGCCAAATAAGACGCGGGGGATTGTCAGGGTCGTTGTCGGGAAAATAGTCTATTGGGAAGGTATCGTTAATTCCCTTCTTCAGATCCCTGATATATTCGTTTTTCAGAGTATCGAGGTCATACTCCATGTGCCCTGTGACGTAGACCTGCCTGCACTCTTTTGTTGCTATCAACAGACTGCCGGCCCTGTCGCTGCCTGCCAGTATGTCAAACCCGGGCGCGGCGAGCAGGTCTTCTTCCCGAACGGTCCCGAAGCGGGAATGGGGGGCTATGAAGCGATCGTCAAAGCTGATCGTCAGAGGGCTGGACTTGATGAAAGTCTCATGGGGGAACAGGCCTACGATCTTGTTGCTGAGCACGACTTTTTCAATGCCGTGGTTGACGAAAAGGCCTGCCAGCGCTGCCCAGCAGATGTAAAACGTTGAGCGGGCATGCAGATTTGACCAGAAGATAAATTCCTTGAGCTCGTTCCAGTAATCAACCTGCGGGTAATCCAGCTTTTCCACCGGGGCGCCGGTAATGACCATGCCGTCAAAATGCTTGCCTGAACTGAGCGCCTGCTCAAGAGTGACATAAAAACGGGACATATGCTCGGCGGAGGCGTTCTTGGTGACGTGAGAACCCATTTTAAGGAATGTGACCTCGACCGGCAGAGCGGAAGCTGACAAAAGTCTCAGCAGCTGAGCCTCGGTTGCCTCTTTCGTGGGCATAAGATTAAGTATACCCACGCTTATGCGGGGGCATGCTTGTGAAAACATGTTTTTTTCTGCGCAGAAGATGCCTTCGGCTTCCAGTATGTGCCTGGCAGGCAGTGCTTCGGGAAGGATCAGCGGCATTGTATCTCCTATGACAGTATGCGCCACGCGCACAGGAAATTGCGGCGATAATAGTCTGAGGGGTTGTTGAATGGGATTATGTTGAATCTGTAGTAGCCGAAGCCCTGGGACGATTCCGCAAACACGCCGGTGGAATAGTATTTTCTGTAGCCGTCACGCTCCGGTACGCCGCTACCGATATATATGCCTACATGAGTGCAAACAAGCGGATTGGCGGTTGGATTGGCTTGATGGGCTTCTCTGTAGCTGTCATTGGTCCAGCATATAATATCACCGGGCTGCAGCGCGGTATAACTTGTGATCTTAACGGGATGCAGTGACGGACTGTAAACGTTCAGTTTATACATTCGCTCACATCTGTCAGGAAGGTTGATGGACAGGGCTCTTGAGTAGCAAGTCCTGACAAAACCGACGCAGTCAGTTTTTCCATGCACGTAAGCGACTCTTGGCCTTTTAGTGACCTGGGCGTTTATTTCGCTGAGCAGCACGTCAATGCTGTCGAGTTTTCGGAACACAAAATCAAATCTGGAAGCGTAGGTCTGGGCGGTCGAACCGGCATACCCCCAGATCTCTCTGGTCCCACCGCCTGTGCCGAAGCAGAGATCTTCCAGAATGACTATGGAGCTGCAGACCGCGATCTTTTGCGGATAAGTGGTTCCGGGAAAAGCTCCGGCGCAGATCTTTTCTATATTTTGAGGAATGACAAGGTACTGAGCTTCTACCCCGTCAAACGCTCCTGATTCCACCAGTTCAACACCCCCGGGAAGAGTGAGGGCTTGTTTGACCCAATAGGGCATAACGGTAGCGGTAGCTTGGGCTGCAGTGAAAGCAAACAAGCTCACCAGCGTCAGGAGCAGGCATAGTACACGCTTCATAAGTTTATTATATCACAAAGCTGTCGGCCTGTAAATAACGCAGCAGTCAAACATTTTTTCCGTTAATAGTTTGACACGGTGGAGCCGTTATTGTAAAATAAAGACAAGTTTTGACGGATGGTGATGAAAATGCCAAGCGACAGGCTGGTTGCCATTGTTACAGGTGCCGGGAGCGGTATAGGCTACGAGACCGCGAAACTGCTCAAGGAGATGGATATGGAGGTCTGGGATCTTTCCAGACGTGAACGCTGTCCCGAAGGGGTCAACCATATCCCCTGCGACATATCGGACGAAAACAGGGTGATGACTGCTGTCAACCTTATCTACTCCAGAACAGGGCATATAGACCTGCTTATCAATAACGCGGGCTTCGGCATAAGCGGCAGCGTCGAGTTCACACAGGCCGAGGAATCCGAACGTCTGATGCGTGTAAACCTGCTGGGCGCGGACAACGTTACGCGTGCCTGTCTCAAGTACTTGAGGGAGGGCGGGGGCAGGATAGTTTTCATATCTTCGGCAGCGGCCGTGTTCCCGATCCCGTTTCAGGCCTGGTATTCGGCAAGCAAGGCGGCGCTTGCTGCCTATGCGCTGGCGCTCAGGAACGAAGTCAGGCCGTTTGGGATCGATGTCACGGTGCTTTTGCCCGGGGATATAAAAACAGGTTTTACGGGAAGCAGGCAAAAGCAGACCCGGGGAGACGACATCTATAAAGGCCACATCGCCAAGAGCGTCGCGGTAATGGAGAAGGATGAAATAAACGGCATGAGCGCAGAATATGCCGCCAGGCAGGTGGTAAAAGCATCCACACGCCGAAATCCTCCGCCTCTCAAAAGCATAGGCCCCAAATACGGCCTGCTGCTGTTTCTTAACCGGATCCTTCCGGCGCGCTTTGTTAATTTTTTACTTGGCAAGCTGTATTGACTCATCTGGTATGGACTTTATTCACATAATGTGTTAAACTAATAAAGAATATAGGGGAGGTGTGCGGATGAATGACATGGACGGGCTTAAGGACGCGGGCGAAGTCTTAAGATACGTCTATTCAGCCCTTAAGGCCAAAGGCCACGACCCTATTATGCAGTTGGTCGGGTATATCGTAAGCGGAGATCCCACATATATCACCAACCACAATTCCGCGCGATCGCTTATCCGAAGGGTCGAGCGAGACGAACTGGTTGAGGAACTCGTGCGGGTCTACGTTGAAACGCTTGAGAAACGCGGGAAATGATCTCCCGCATTCTGGGACTGGACGTTGGTGAAAAACGCATCGGCGTGGCGGTGAGCGACCCGTTGGGACTGACAGCTCAAGGTGTCGAGACCATTTTTACCAAAGGTATCGAGCGGGACGTCGCCAGGGTCGTTGAGCTTTGCAGCGCTTACGAAACCAACCGTGTGGTCGCGGGCCTTCCAAGGCTCCTTAACGGCCAGGAAGGGCACCAGGCGTCCCAGGTCAGGCGATTCTGCGGCGAACTTGAGCTCAGAGGCCTGAAAGTGGAGCTGTTTGACGAGAGGCTTACTTCGGTAAGCGCAGAAAAGCTGCTGGTCGAGTCAGGAATGCGTCGGGAAGACCGCAAAAGCGTGATAGACAAGCTGGCAGCGACCTATATATTGCAGGCATATCTCGATAGGGCAAACCTTGAAGCGAAACGCAAGACGACATTCTCCATTGACTCGGAGGTTTTCAGGATAATGGAAGATCTGAACATGGAACAGGACGATGTGGTAGTCCTGCTGGACGAAAATGACAACGAGTGCCGCTTCGTGCACCTTATGACGCTGGACTATGAGGGCAATTCCTACGTAGTGCTGGCTCCCGCTGAAGAGATGGAGGACATCGCCCAGGATGAGGCGGTGGTGCTGCGCATAGACACGGACGCTGATGGCAACGACGTGTATGCTTCCATCGAAGACGAGGACGAACTTGAAAAGGTCTTTGAACGCTACCTTGAGATAGCCGGAGAGGACGAGGAATAAACTGCTTGCTGCCATGAAGGGGCGCGGAGCTCCGTAAAGCGCACACAGAGAACGTGGGTCATGGGCTGGGAGCCCGCGCTGCGCAGGAGCATCCGCTTTCACCCCGGAGCATCTCCGCTGAAGGCCGTTTCCGGCTGCGTAGGCTGAGACGTTTCCCGCGTTAAGGGTCTGAGCCGTTTGGGAATCCGAACGGGAAACAGGGTGGTACCGCGCAAACACGCCCCTGCCGAGGCAGGAGCGCTTCTTTTTTGCAAAACAAAGGAAGGACGTAACAGTAATGAAGGAAAAAATCGCAGAAATCAGCCAAAGAACGCTGGAACAGCTTAGGAGCATAACGGATCTGCGCTCCCTGGACGACTTGCGAGTAAAAGTGCTGGGGAAGAAGGGTGAACTTACAGGCATACTCCGTTCCATGGGGCAAGTCGCTGCCGAATTGCGCCCGCAGATCGGGCAGTGGGTGAACGAAGCCAGAGAAAACATTGAGCAGGCGATCGCCGAATCCCAGGACCGCATCAGCAAACTGGAGCTGGAAAAACGATTGGAGGACGAAAAGCTGGACGTGACCTTGCCGGTACAGGCCAGATCAGAAGGCAGTCTTCATCCCATGAGCCTTGTACTGGAAAAGCTGTTCGACATATTCACCGGCATGGGTTTTGAGGCAGTTGAAGGGCCTGAGGTCGAGTTCGACCACTATAACTTCGAACTCATGAACATACCCAAAAACCATCCGGCAAGGGACGCGCAGGACACATTCTACGTGGACGACAACATAGTGCTGCGCACGCACACTTCTCCGGTCCAGGCCAGGATAATGACTACCAGAAAGCCTCCGATCCGCATCGTGAGTTTTGGCCGTGTGTACAGAGCTGACGAGGCTGACGCCACCCATTCACCTGTGTTCCACCAGCTGGAAGGCCTTGTGATAGACGAAAACATCACCATGGCAGACCTTAAGGGCACATTGGACACATTTGCTACACGTTTGTACGGCGAGGGTGTCACTACACGCTTCCGTCCCTCCTTCTTCCCGTTCACCGAGCCCAGCGCAGAGGTCGATCTGACCTGCGCGGCGTGCCGGGGCAAGGGCTGCCGCGTATGCAAGGGCACAGGCTGGATAGAGGTGCTTGGCAGCGGCATGGTCAACCCGAAGGTGCTTGAAATGTGCGGAATAGACAGCACGAAATACTCCGGATTCGCTTTCGGCATGGGAGTCGAGCGGCTGTCGAACCTCAAATACAACGTGCCCGATATGCGTTACCTCTACGAGAATGATATCCGCTTCCTGAAGCAGTTCAGGGGATAAGGAGGACACAGCGATGAAAATACCTATGAGATGGCTCAACGAATATACAAAGATCGACCTTACCCCTGAAGAATACGCGCGCCGCATGATAATGACCGGCACGGCTGTGGAGGGTTGGGAAAATACCTGCTCATTCACAAACGTCGTGGTGGGCAAAGTGCTGACCTGCGAAATGCATCCCGACAGCGATCACCTTCATGTGTGCAGCGTGGATGTGGGCGCCTCACAACCGCTACAGATCGTGTGCGGAGCTCCGAACGTGTCTGCCGGCAAACTTGTATGCTGCGCGCTTGAGGGCGCCCAGCTGCCCGGAGGAGTGACTATCAAAAAAGGCAAGATCAGGGGCGTAGAAAGCTGCGGGATGCTGTGCTCCGGTCCGGAACTGGATGTGCCTGATTATGTCTATCCACACTGCGGCAATGAGGGTATCATTCTGCTTAACGAAGATTTCGCTCCGGGCACCCCTGTACAAGACGTTTTCGGCCTGGGCGACGACGTCATAGAATATGAGATACTCGCCAACCGTCCTGACTGCCTGAGCGTATGGGGGATCGCCAGAGAGAGCGCGGCTGTGCTGAACGAACACTTCGTGATGCCTGAGATCAGCTTCACCGAAAACGGTAAAGGCAAGTTCTCGGACTATGCAAAAGTCCGTGTAGAGGACACCGAAAACTGCCCCCGTTACTGCGCTAGAGTCATAACCAACGTCAAAATCGGGCCGTCTCCCAAATGGATGAAGGAATACCTGTACGGCGCTGGTGTGCGTTCTATCAATAACATCGTGGATATAACCAACTTCGTCATGCTTGAAACTGGGCATCCAATGCACGCGTTTGACCTGAGCAAAGTCCAGGGGCAGACCATAATCGTAAGAAAAGCCCATGACGGAGAAGTGCTTAAGACTCTGGATGGCAAAGAGCATAAGCTAACTCAGGAAATGCTTGTCATTGCAGACGAAGCAAAGGCGACCGGGCTTGCGGGCATAATGGGCGGCGAGGAAAGCGAGATAGTGTCAGATACAGCCAGCGTCCTGTTCGAGTGCGCCGCTTTCGAAAGAGGAAATAACCGCGTGACCGCCAGAACGCTTGGCATACGCACGGAATCATCCGGGCGTTTTGAAAAAGGCGTCTGCGCGGCCACCTGCATGGAAGCGCTGAACAGGGCGTGCATGCTGGTAGAGATGCTGGGCTGCGGAGAGATCGTGCCTGAAGCCTTCGACAATTATCCTGCTCCCTTACCCGAGAAAGTGATCACCGCCAGCGCTGACAGGATACGCAGCCGTATAGGCGTCGACGTACCCACGGAGGCGATGGAGGACATACTCCTTAACCTCAATATCGATACTGAAACAGACGGCGACATGCTCACCTGCCGCCCGCCCGTGTACCGCCAGGATATAGAAGGAGAGGCGGACCTCAGCGAAGAGGTGCTGCGCATGTACGGCTATGAGCATATCGCGTCTACGCTCATGACCGGAGTGACCATGCCGGGGTTCCGGAACGAAAAGCAATCCTTTGCAACGGATGTAAAAAAGTGTCTTGTCGGAATGGGTTACTATGAAGCGCAGAGTTTTTCATTTATCTCTCCTTCTTGGATAGACAAGCTGGACTTGAACGCAGACGATAACAGACTTAATTTGCTGAAGATCCGTAATCCTCTGGGAGAGGACACCTCAGTCATGCGCACGACGCTCGTGCCCAGTATGCTGAACGCGTTGGCTCTCAACATGAACAGAGGCAACGCTGCGGCGAGGCTGATGGAGGTCTCTCCGGTGTTCCTCCCCAAAGGAGAAGGCGAGCTTCCCGAGGAAAGGCAGAGCCTTATAATCGGCATGTACGGCGATAAGGAGGACTTTTACACCCTTAAGCAGACCGTCATTTGCATGCTGGCCAGATACGGTCTCACTCCCGACGTGAAAGCGGGCGGAGACGGGTATTACCATCCCGGACGCAAGGCAGAGCTGACACTGAGGGGTGGAAACGTATTGCTCGGTCAGATGGGCGAGATCCATCCTGTGATCGCTCAAAAGTTCGAGCTGTCGGGAAAAGCATATATTGCAGAGATAGATATGGTAGCTCTGAAGAGCTGCAAACTTGAAGTAGGGGCGGTCAAGCCGCTGCCAAAGTTCCCCGCAGTTTCCCGTGACTTAGCCTTAGTGGTGGGCGAAGATGTGCCTGCCGGTGAACTGATGAAGTGCATTGAAAAAGCCGGGGGCAAGCTGCTGGAGGAGATAACCCTTTTTGACGTATACAGGGGCGAGCGTCTTGGCCAAAATAAAAAGTCGCTTGCATTCAGCCTGTCGTTCAGAAGCCCGGACCATACGCTTACCGACACGGAGATCTCCGCGGCGGTAGACAAGGTGCTCTCACAGACAGCCAAACAGTACGGTGCGAATCTAAGATAGCTTACACAAAAAACTGCGCGGATCCGAAAAGTTCGGATCCGCGCTTTTGTAAGTAAAAGGAAATACCTCAGATAGTAATGTTTTCCCCGGTAAGTCCCACGAAAGCACCAGTGCTGCCAAGCCCGCTGTCGGGATGGGCGATAAGCCATTTGTTTATGTGCGTAAGCAGCTTGTATTCAGGGTTTTTGCCGGCGACAGTCCGGGTGAGCGGTTCATTAGTGCCCTTTGGCAAAACCACGGCTACGCGGAAGGTGGAATCGGCGTCGGCGGAAATGGGTGCATAGTGCAGCGTCGTGGCGAACACCTCCACCAGAGTACCTTTTTTGACGTAGAACGCCTGCATTTTGGAAGTGTCGTAGCTGAAATCGTCCTCTATATCCTTACGCAGACCCACAAGCAGTATCATGTCTGTAGCCGCATAGTTGAGCTCGGAATCACGGTGGTACTCGACAGCGTTCAGCGTATGGTTATAACCGTTGCAGAAACCGATCTGTATGGGCATGCCCCCGTAAACCTCATCGGACAGGGACTTGAAAAGCTTAAGCTGTTCCAGCGCGGGTATTGAAGGATAGTAAACGACTGAATCAGTGGGACATTCTGTTTCCTGCATGGCATTGTCAAGCTCTTTCAGTCGGTAGCCTTTTATCACGCGTCCGTATGCGCGGAAGGCAGAATGGGTCACGGGAAAGATCTTCATGAAATGCGCCTCCGTTTTTTGTTTTGATTTTAGCACTATAATCG
Organism: Clostridiales bacterium; assembly: GCA_024684375.1. GTDB lineage: Bacteria > Bacillota > Clostridia > Christensenellales > Aristaeellaceae > RUG14130. The sequence goes on along the minus strand of JAIKWZ010000006.1, from coordinate 210,974 downwards.
ATTAAATGCAACACTTTACAAATTGTTGCTTGTGAAAAACTTGCCAGAGGGTATAATTCTGCTATCAAGACACGAGGTGAAGAAAATGAAATTTACCCAGATGCTGACTAAACGCTTTAAGGATACTCCCGCCGACTGCCAGATCGCCAGCCATATTTTCATGATCCGCGGCGGTTACATGAAAAACGTGGGCAACGGCATTTATTCCCTGTTCCCGATAACCAAGCGCATAACTTCAAAAATCGAAGCGATCATGCGCGAGGAAATGAACAGGATCGACGGGCAGGAGGTACTTTTCCCCGTTGCCATGCCAGCAAATATCTGGAAAGAATCAGGTCGTTTTGACGCGATAGGTTCAGAACTGGTACGCTTTAAGGACCGCGGCGGCAACGACATGGTGCTGGGGATGACCCACGAGGAAGCGGCGGTGCAGATGGCCCGTGAGACTGCGGACAGCTATACCCAGTTCCCGTTCATGATCTACCAGATCCAGACGAAGTTCCGCGACGAACCCAGGGCCAGGGGAGGCCTTATCAGAGTAAGGGAATTCACCATGAAGGACGCGTATTCCTTCCATACTTCCAAAGAAGATCTGGAGCAGTATTACTGGAAGTGCCATAAAGCGTACGAACGGATTTTTGCCCGCTGCGGCGTACCGGAGGTCATCTCTGTAAAAAGCGACAGCGGCATGATGGGCGGCAAGGTCGCTCATGAATTCATGCTGTGCACGCCTTTGGGCGAGGATTCGCTGGTGGTCTGTTCCGACTGTGACTTCAGGGCGAATATGGAGACTGCCGAATGCGTGTACGACACGGCTGACGGCAGCGCGGAGGAGCTTGACAAGGTGCTCACTCCGGAAATGAAGACTATAGAGGATGTGTGCGCCTTCCTCGGCAAAGCCAAAAGTGACAGCATAAAGGCGGTCGCCTACAGGCTTGAAACTGACGACAGCCTGTGCATCGTGTTTATCCGCGGAGATATAGAGGTAAATGAGACCAAGCTCAGAAATTATCTTAAGAGCGAAGTATACCCCGCTGAGGAGCTTGAAAAAGAGGGCGTGGTCGCAGGATTTATCGGGCCCAAAGGTCTTCCCGAAAAAGTCAAAACGGTGTACGACGTTTCGCTCAAAACTCGCGCAAGCTATGTCTGCGGCGCGAATGAGGAAAACTACCATTTCAAGGGCTTCAATATCTCCAGGGATCTGGGCGAAGTGCAGTTTGTTGACGTGGGCAAGGCCCTCGAAGGCGGCATTTGCCCCGTATGCGGCAAAAAGACGCTTAAACTGACCAGGGGAATAGAGGTAGGCAACATCTTCCAGCTGGGCGACAGGTACACCGCTTCCATGGGCATGAAGTATCTGGACAGGGACGGCAGCCTGAAGACCCCGATCATGGGCTGCTACGGCATAGGCGTGGGCAGGCTTGCCGCATCAATCTGCGAAGCCAGGCACGACGATTACGGCCCCATCTGGCCCATAAGCATAGCACCGTGGCAGGTGCAGATCTGTGCCCTGAGAAGCGACGACGAGCAGGTCAAAGCCTACGCGGACAAGCTTTACGATGAACTTCAGGATGCCGGCATCGAGGTGCTTTACGACGACAGGCAGGTCAGCGCGGGATTCATGTTCTCAGACGCGGACCTGACCGGTATCCCTGTAAGGATCGTTGTCAGCCCCAAGGGACTTAAGGCGGGCACGGTGGAAGTCTCCAAGAGGGACAAAAGCTACATGGAAAAGCTTGCGCCGGAAACGGTGAAGCAAAGCGTGGTCGAGATGGTAAAGGCCATGCTCGCGGAACTGAACAACATCTAAAATAATCGCCTCGGGGGAAGACCTCCGAGGCGTTTTAATGCATTTTCAACTTTTTTTCAGGCCCTTGCGCGCAAGCAGCTTTTCACCGTAGCGCTGCAAAACAGTAAGTACGCTGCAAAACAGCAGATAGATAAAGGCGACAACGATATACAGCGCAAGAGTTTCGTGTTTGCGGCTCATTATCCGTCTGGCATCATAGAGCATTTCCATTACGGTGATGTTCGCGACGAGAGAAGTGTCTTTTACCATGCTGATAAGGCTGTTGGACAAAGGCGGGAAAGCTGTCCTTAAAGCCTGGGGAAGCACGATCCTGAAAACGATCTGCATGTAACTCATTCCAACGCAGTAGCCCGCTTCGAACTGTCCGTATGGAACGGCCTCCAGAGCCGCACGCATGGTTTCGGCGCAGTAGGCGCCTTCGTTCAGGGACAGTGCGATTATGGCTGTGGGGAAGGGGTCGAGCACAACGTCAAAAAACTTGGGAAACATATAAAACAGCACATACAGCTGCACAAGAAGAGGCGTTCCGCGTATAATCCAGATGTATACCCGCGCCAGCTGACTTAAGATCTTGACCTTTGCGAACTGTACGAGAGCGGTGATTATGGCTATCACGAGCCCTATGCTGAATGCGATCAGGGCAAGTGGAAGCGTGACTTCAAGCCCTTTGAGCAGAAGACCGGGGAAGGAATCCCGCATAAGCGGCCACACTTGCTGAATTCGTTCAAACATTAAATGCCTCGGAAACCTTTTTGACGATTTTATCACGAACGAACGCTTTGTTCAAGTGAAGTTTGCGTTGAAAACCTTACAGTTTTGTGGTAACATAAAAAATGAGGTGATGTGAGTTGACAGAAACAGTCTATACACGAGGCCAGCCTGGTGAAATGCCCAGGATAATCGATTTTATAAACTATGTGTTCTCGCAGGCGCACGTGCCACACGATTTTAAGCGCCTTCTCCCCAAAGTTTATGGAGACGAAGCGCCTGCCGGTCAGGAGGACTTCCATTTTCTGGCCAAACAGGATGGACAGATCGTTGGCTGCGTCGCGCTGCGCCCAACGACGCTTTTTTTCGGAGGCGAAGAGCTTTCATGCGGTTTTGTGGGAAGCGTGAGCGTGCATCCATACCACAGAGGCGAAGGCCATATGAAACGCCTGATGGCGGACATGACGGCCTACGCAAAAGAACAGAACTACGATATGCTGATCCTGGGCGGGCAGAGACAGAGGTACGAATACTTCGGCTTTGATAAGGCCGGGTTGCTGCTGCGCATGGATGTCTCCCGCACCAACGTGCGTCACGCTTTAAGCGGCGCGGACGTCTCGGGTCTGGAGATCACCGATCTGTCGGAAAACGATATAGATTTTGCTTTCAGCCTGTGGCAGAAACGGACGGTCTCGTCTTTGCGGAAACGGGAGACGTTCATGCTGGATCTGCAAAGCTGGAAAAACCGACCTCTGCTGATAAGTCTGAATGGGGAAAAGCTTGGATATGTGTCCGGAAGCGAACTGCTGCTGAACGACGAAAAGTATCTGCCATCGGTCATAAAGGCGCTGTTTTCCTTTACCGGAGCTGACAGTATCAAGTTCGTTGCCGGGCTCGACCAGAAAGCAAGGATAGCATACGTAAAAGACATTGCGGAATACTCATCCCTCGGACCTCAGGAAATGATCAGGGTGCTCAACTGGGAACGTACACTTAAGCTTTTCCTTGAATTCAAGCATAAGCATGTGTGCCCGATACAGGACGGATGCGCCGAACTGGATATTGCCGGTGAAGGCGCTTTCAGTGTTGATGTTACAGAAGGAAAAGCGGAAGTCAAAAGGCTCGCCGCAACAACTGAGAACACTGTCAGTTTAGATCTGCTTTCCGCTCAAAGGGCGTTTTTCGGCGTTCCTGAAATGCTGATGGGGTTACAGGGTATTCCCCAAAGCTGGCTGGGTCTGCCGTTTTACATGTCAGAACAAGACGGTTTTTGATCATTTAGAGTATTGGAAGGTGGACGCTTATGGGCGCATATCTGTTCGTGCATTTTAAGGAAAAGACCAGTCCCGACGGTGAGCAGGTGTATTTTGGCGTGAGCCGCGACGGTTTCAAATGGGAAGCGCTCAATTCGGGTCAGCCAGTGCTTTGGGCGTATTATGGCGACAAGGGCGTAAGAGACCACACGATTACTTATTGCAGACACACAGGCAAGTACGTGATACTTGCCACTGATCTCAGCCTTAGCTATGGTATGAGGAGCGAGTATCAGCACTCATGGCCGAACATACGGCGACACGGCAGTAAGTATCTGGCAAAATGGGAAAGCAGCGATCTTGTTAACTGGACTGAGCAGACGCTGGTAAAAATGGCAGACGAGGAATACGGCTGCGTGTGGGCTCCGGATATCATTTACGACCGTGCGAACGACGATTATGTGGTGCACTGGTCGAGCACGCACGTGTCTGACGGATATTCCGAGCACGGAATATACTATTCCAGAACGCGGGACTTTATAGATTTCTCCGCTCCGGAGCTGCTGTTTAAACGCGCCGACGGGGTGGGAGTGATCGATTCCGCAATTTATGAGGAAAACGGCAGATACTATATGTTTCTAAAATCTTCCAGGGAGCCTGCAGGCGTGATGCTGTACGCGTCTGACAGGCTTACGGGTGATTATGAGCCTATGCTGACGCCTCAGCAGCTGCTCAAGACAGATGATCTGGGCAGATACGAAGGTCCCACTGCGGTCAAAACAGAAGAGGGGAAGTGGCTGCTGTTTGTGGATTATTTCGGCGTAAAAGGTGCGCAGCAGGGGTACAGGCCATATGTAAGCGAAAGCCTCGAATCCCCGGATTTCCGTTTCGCTGACGGTGAGTTTTCTTTTCCTTACAGGTTCAAACACGGCACGGTCATCAATATAAGCGATGAGGAATTCTTTAGGCTCAAGGCATGCTGCTGGGAAGAGCCTGACAGAAGATAGCACTATATTGTCAACATAAGAATGATGAAAAAGCTCATATTCATATTCATATTTGCTTTGGTGCTCACTTTTGCGGCGGTTTGTACGGCAGAGGTGGTCATCAACGAGATAATGACCTCAAACGGCGTGGTCACGAAAGGCCGCCACGACGACTGGGTAGAGATATATAACAATTCGAGCAAGAAGGTGTCACTGAAAGGCTGGTACCTCTCAGATGAACCGGATAATCCGGAAAAATGGGCGTTTCCTGATAAAACGGTCATAAAAGCGGGTGATTATCTGCTGGTTTACTGCGTAGGTAATGAAAAGGTCAGCGGCAAAGCCCTGTACACGAACTTCAAACTCCCGATGAGCGGAGGGAGCCTGTCGATCACGGACAGTAAGGGGAAAACTCGTACTGTGACCTACTCAGAACAATACGGCAATATATCCAGCGGCATTGCTTACGACGGCAAGTGGCATTTTCTTAAGACTGCGACGCCAGGCAAGCAAAACAAGGGCGCTTACTATGATCACCGCGCGACAGAACCCGTTATAGTTACAACTGCGGGTTTTTATTCAAAAAGCGTTTCTGTCGAGATACGCTGCGCAGAAGGGCAGCAGATCCGATATACCACAGACTGTTCGACCCCAAACGAGAAATCCCAGTTATACTCCGGACCCATCAAAGTATCCAAAACCACGGTGATCCGCGCTGCGGCGTTTGGGAAAAACATGCTTCCTTCCACAGTGACCGGCAGCACGTTTTTCATAAACGATCCAACTCCATCGCCCGTTTGGGTCGTTTCCATATACACGGATAACAAATACTTTTTCAGTGATGACAAAGGCATTCTCGTAAAAGGCAAAGGCAAGACAGCCAATTACAACCAGGATTGGGAATATCCGGCGTATATAGAGATGTTTGATGAAAAAGGAATAAGAAGGATATCCCAAGGCGTGACTACAAAGGTATCAGGTCATTCCAGCAGATATCTGAAGCAGAAATCGCTTTCTGTTTACGCGAGAAAAGCGCTGGGATCAAAGTCGTTCAAATATCCGATCTTTGAAGATCGCGATTATACGAAGTATTCAGCGCTGCTGCTGAGGATGACCAATTCGGATTACAGGTCATGCCGGATGAGAGACTGTGTACTCAGTGAGGTAAGTAAGGGGCTTGGTTTGTATTACCAGGCAGGGCGTCCGGCGATAGTTTATATCAACGGTCAGTATTACGGTCATTATAATATTCGTGAGAAGCCCAACAAAGACTCCATCGCGCAGTGGGAGGGCATTACAGACCAAGATATTATCGACAAGGTCGATATACTTGAACGCAACGGCATGGATAGTTCCTGCGTGCTTAACGGCAGCAACGCGGACTGGGTGAAGCTTATGAACTACTGCCGGAAGAACGCCTTGAACACGGAAGAAAAGCTTCGCTACGTGACTGACCGGGTAGACGTGGACAGTTTGTTCAACTATGTGATATTCAACTGCCTAATCAACAACTATGATGTTGGTAACGTGCGTTACTACCGTTTTCCTGGAGGAAAATGGAAGTTCTTTCTGCACGACATAGAGGCGGGGGCGATGAACGGCAATATAGACAAAACGATCTCGGAAATCTTTAAAAGCAGGAAAGCTTATGTTGGTCTCTTTCCCCATACTGTTTTTGCGGCGCTGATCGAAGTTCCCAAGTATAAAGACCTGTTTTTAAAACGCATGGCTGAGATCATTCAGAGCAATTTTCTTTACGACACACAGGTCAAGCCGATATATCAGAAATGGATCAAGGCCTTGACCCCTCTTATGGAGAGGCAGACCAAGACGTTTCGTTACAGAGAGTTTTCTGTAACGGAATGGAAAGGGAATGTAAGAGCGTCTATGAACCGCATCAGATCGTATCCGCTCAGAGTGATAGACCGAATCTGTACCAAGCTCAAAGTCGGAAGTGTCACGAAAAAAAAGTATTTTGGCGAAACGATCTCGCTGCTGAATAAGCACAACTCAAAGTCGTAAAAGCCTTAAAGCGCCTTGCCGCGCTGCGTTGTTCCTGGAGAAATGCTAATGATCTGCGAGAAATAAAAAACGGCCCGGTCTTGCCGATAGTTTTAGCTGAACCTCTTTAGAAACTTGCCATAATAACGGGGGCGGGAATCATTTCCCGCCCCCTGTGGCTTATCAGAATTTAGGAAGGGATTCGAGGCTCTTTTTCAGATCATCGTCTGTTGGGATATAGTCGTCCATCTTGCCGTCGTGGAACTTCTCGTAAGCGACCATGTCGAAGTAGCCGGTGCCGGTAAGACCGAACACGATAGTCTTCTCTTCGCCGGTTTCGCGGCACTTCTCAGCCTCATCGATCGCGACCTTTATGGCGTGTGAGCTCTCGGGAGCGGGCAGGATGCCTTCCACGCGGGCAAACCTTTCGGCTGCCTTGAACACTTCGGTCTGAGGCACGCTGACCGCCTCCATATAACCGTCGTCATACAGCTGGCTGAGCACCGAACTCATGCCATGGTATCTCAGGCCGCCGGCATGGTTGGGAGCGGGGATGAAGCCGCTTCCTAAAGTGTACATTTTGGCAAGCGGGCAGACCTTGCCCGTGTCGCAGAAGTCATAAGCGTATACGCCGCGGGTGAGGCTGGGGCAGGACGCGGGCTCGACCGCTACGATGCGGTAGTTTTTGAGGCCTTTGATCTTATCCCTCATGAAGGGGGCGATCAGGCCGCCAAGGTTGCTGCCGCCGCCAGCGCAGCCGATGATGACGTCGGGCTCGATATCGTATTTTTTCAGGGCTGCTTCAGTTTCAAGGCCGATCACGGACTGGTGCAGCAGCACCTGATTGAGCACGCTGCCCAGCACGTACCTGTAGCCGGGAGTGGTCACGGCGGCTTCGACGGCCTCGCTGATAGCGCAGCCGAGAGAACCTGTAGTGCCGGGGAACTCAGCAAGGATCTTTTTGCCTACTTCGGTGGTCATGGATGGGGAGGGCGTCACATTGGCACCGTACGTGCGCATGACTTCACGCCGGAAAGGCTTTTGCTCGTAGGAGACCTTGACCATGTATACCTTGCAGTCCAGCCCGAGGTAAGAGCAGGCCATGGACAGCGCGGTTCCCCACTGGCCGGCGCCGGTCTCGGTGGTGACGCCTTTCAAACCCTGCTTTTTGGCGTAATATGCCTGAGCAATTGCACTGTTGAGCTTGTGGGAACCGCTGGTGTTGTTGCCTTCAAACTTGTAGTAGATCTTCGCGGGAGTCTTAAGAGCTTCTTCCAGACAATAGGCGCGTACCAAGGGGGATGGACGGTACATACGGTAGAAGTCATACACCTCTTTGGGTATCTCGAAATAAGGAGTATCGTTGTCGAGTTCCTGCTTGACCAGCTCGGAGCAGAACACGCCTTCAAGTTCCTCAGCCTTCATGGGCTGGCCGTTGCCTGGGTTGAGCAGAGGCGCTGGCTTATTGATCATATCAGCCCTCAGGTTATACCATGCCTTGGGCATCTCGTCTTCGCTAAGATAGATCTTGTACGGAATCTTACTCATTGTCGTATATCCTTTCTGTATTGTATTCAGTATTGAAGTTGATCCGGCGGTCGTGTGCATGATAGCTGGCGCGGGCGCGCCATCGTCTGGTCAACAGTATCATATCGCTCCTCCTATGCGTTTAGAATGTATTCCTTAAGGAAGGAAAGCCCTTCCGAGTAACCGTCAAAGCCTTTTCCGCATATGGTCTTGCAGGCGTACAGGGAGACGTACGAAAATTGCCTGAATTCTTCCCTTTTGCTTAAGTCGCTTATATGGACCTCGACCGTGGGAAGACAAACAGCCTTAAGGGCGTCAAGGATAGCTACAGAGGTGTGAGTGTAGGCGGCGGGATTAATGAGGATCCCGTCAAAGCCGACTATGGCGGATTGGATCCGGTCTACGATCGCACCCTCGTGGTTGGACTGGAAAAGTTCCACATCTATCCCAAGCTTTGAGGCGCTTTCGCGTATGAAGGCGCACAGAGCAGCGAAATCCCGCTTGCCGTAGATCTCAGGCTCCCTTGCTCCCAGCAGGTTAAGGTTTGGACCGTTGATGACCAGCACCTTCATAGCGTTTCCTCATATTTCTCGATCGCTTTAACTGAGTCCAAAAGGGTATTTTCGATACAAGGTTTGATTTGCACTTCAGCGTCGGCAAAGCGGGCGTATTTGTCGCATCTTCTGCGGTAAAGTTCATCGATCCCGATTTTGCGGCTTATGGGGCGGTCATCGACAGAAAGCTCGCTCAACTCCCTTTTCAGCCAGATGATAAGCCCGTTCTGTTTTAGATATGAGTAAGCCTCGGGCATCTCAACGCAGCCGCCTCCGGTCGATATGACAGAACCGGTCCTTTTGCCATGCCCTTTGAGCATTTCCAGTTCCAAATGTCTGAAATAGTCTTCGCCCTTAGAAGCGATTATCTGAGCCGGAGTCAAATGGTATTTTAATTCAATTTCACGGTCAGAGTCAACGAAATTCCTGCAAAGTTTTTCGCTAAGCTTTTCACCAAGCGTAGTCTTGCCGCTGCCCGGCATGCCGATAAGTACTATATTCAGACTGTCCATAGCCAGGCGTCTGTAGACCCGCGACACCGTGCTGTCATCGATCGCAGTTCCGGTAAATATCCTTGAGCCTTCGGCTGCCTGCCTGACAAGCATGTAAAGGCCGTTTGCGCAGGGGATGCCGCGCTTTGATGCTTCCAGCAGCAGCGATGTATGAGCGGGGTTATAAATGAGGTCAAATACGAATTCCAGCTGCTCAAAGCCTGAAAGCGATATTGGGCTTACGCCGTTGTTCGGGTACATTCCAACGGGAGTGGTGTTGACTATGACAGAAGCATCAAAGTGCCTGTCAAGGTTGGTGTAATTGTTTTCACCGTTCCTTGAAATGGTAACAACGTTCGCGCCAAGCGTTTCCAAAGCGTGCCTGGCGGACGCGCCGGCTCCGCCGCTGCCCAGCACCAGAGCTTTTCTGCCTTTGACCTCAACTTTGCTCCTTAGGAGCTGGGATGTAAACCCGTAAACATCCGTATTGTCTCCAAACAGGCGGCCGTCAGGCAGCCTCACGACAGTGTTCACACTGCCTGTGTCCCTGGCGCTTGAGCTCAACTCATCCATGAAAGGGACAACGTCCTTTTTATATGGGATCGTGATGTTGAAACCGTCGTAATACGGGTCGTGAAGCAGGCTGCTTAGCTGAGTTTTGCCACATTCCACAAGCTTGTACTCATACTCTCCGAAAGCATGATGTATTTGCGGCGAAAAGCTGTGACCCAGATGCTCTCCGAGCAAGGCAAAATGCTTTTTCATAACAGTTCGGAATAACTTCCCAGGTATTTGAAGCTTTGCAGGGTGTTTGGCAGCTCGCTCATAAGCTGCCTGAGCCTTTCGGAATACACGCTTGTTTCCAGGTCGAAATAGAACATGTATTCAAAGTCCCGTTTGGGCAGGGGGCGGCTCTCAAGCTTGATAAGATTGATGTTGAGCGAATACAGACGGCTGAGCAGTTTATAAAGTGCTCCGGGCTCGTGGGGCAGGGTCAGCATAACGCTGGTGCGGTTCGCCCCGGGATATATTTCCAATTCTTTTGAAATGCAGATGAAGCGGGTGTAATTGTTGTCGTTGTTCTGGATCGACTCGGCCAGATTGTTTAATCCGTATAGCCTGACGCACTCGGCGGAGGACACGCATGCCACGGAAGGATCGCTGCTCATCTGTACGCGACGCGCGGCTACGGCAGTGTTTTCGCATGGGATCAGTTTTACTCCGTGAAGTTTGCTCAGGAATTTGGAGGACTGAGAAAGCGCCTGCTCATGGGAATAGATCTCTTTTATCTCGGACAGCTTTACGCCGGGTTTGGCAAGCAGGTTATGATCAACCTTTAGCCGGAGGCTCCTGACTATATAGAAGTCATGCTCCGTCATAAGATCATAAACACGGTTTACTGTACCGGCGGTGGAGTTTTCAACTGGGATGACAGCATATCGGCACAGCCCCTGCTTAACGGCGCTGAAGACGGCCTCAAAGCTATTCAGATACATTACGCTGGCATGCGTGAACAGCCTGTCCGCGGCGATCTGGCTGTTCGCGCCCTCAGTGCCCTGGCATGCCACATGGGCGTATTCCGGGAACTCCCGAGGCGTGTTTTCCAGCGCCTGCCCGATCTGTTGGGCGAGCGGAGAAGGGGGCAGAATGAGACTGGTCTGGTAACTTTTGCTGAATTCAAAAAGCTGATGGTACAGCAGCACAGAGTAATCCCTGAACTCAGGGTCGACACTGTCGGCCACAGCGGTAAGCTTTTCTCTTTCTCTGCCCAGGTCGAAAATTGGAATGGAGTTGAGCTTTTTGTATTCGGCAAACTCTTTGCTTAGCCTCATGCGCTGCTCAAAGGCTTCCAGCAGCCTTGAATCAATCTCGTCCATGCGGACGCGCAGGTCCTTAATGTCCATAAGCTTCACTCCTTCTAAGCAGAATGGCGTCAAGTATCGCAAGAGCGCAGGCAGCCTCGGCGCAGGTAACGGCTCTTGGCACTATGCACGCATCGTGTCTGCCATGTACCGAAATGGAGGTTTCTTCCAGAGTATCCATATTAACGCTTTGCTGTAGAAGCGAAATGGAAGGTGTGGGCTTTACGGCGAGCCTGACAACTACGGGCATACCGTTACTGATCCCGCCGTTTATCCCACCCGCATGGTTGCTAAGATGTGAAATGCGGCCGTCATTAACGCAGAATGCATCGTTTGCCTGGCTGCCTTTCATTTCGGCAAGCCTGAAACCGTCCCCGAATTCTATGCCCTTTACCCCGGGAATAGCGAACACCGCCTGAGATATAGTGTTTTCAAGTCCGTCAAACATGGGATCGCCAAGCCCGGCGGGGAGGCCGTTTATACTACATTCGATTATACCGCCCAGGCTGTCGCCTTCGGCGCGGGCCTTCTCGATCTCGTCCAACATCTTGATGGGAACAGGTTGGGCGCTTTCTTCGCAAAACTCAGAAACGTCTGTGACAGCGCCGATCCGCACGATCCTTGCGCTTACGCGGATGCCCTCTTTTTCAAGCAGCTGAATGGCAATTCCTCCCGCGCAGCATAAAGGAGCGGTCAGTCTGCCGGAAAAGTGTCCTCCGCCCGAAGGGTCGTTATACCCATAATACTTGATTTTTCCCGTATAGTCGGCGTGTCCGGGGCGGGGAACAGAAGAAATGTCAGAATAGTCCTCTCGCCTGAAATCGGAGTTGCGGATAATAAAAGCCAAAGGCGTGCCGGTAGTTTTGCCGTTCAAAACGCCGCTAAGAAACTCTACGCTGTCAGATTCCATGCGGGTCGTGGAGGAAACATGGGTACTGGGGGCGCGCCTCTGCATAAATACGTGCAGCCTGTCAGAGTCTATCGTAGAGCCAGATGGCAATCCTTCCATCACGCCGCCTATGGCAGGAGAGTGGGATTCACCGAATATGCTGAGTTTCAGTATTTTTCCGAAAGTGGAGCCCATCATTCTTCCTCCAGAGAGTCAAATTGTTTGAAAAAACCAGGGAACGACTTGTTCACGGCTTCCGCGCCGATTATCGTTACGGGATTCCGGCAGCGGCAGGCGGCAAGCGTAAGCGCCATGGCTATGCGGTGGTCATTGCAGGCATCTGCCTCTCCGCCCGAAAGAGATGCCTTTCCGCTAATGACGATATCGTCTCCGCTTATTCTGGCACTTGCGCCTATCGCATTAAGGAATGAGCAGGTGTTTTCGAGCCTGTCGCTTTCCTTGAGACGCAGTCTTCCTGCATTGGTGAAGCGGCTTTCACCGTCTGCCAGCGCCATGAGCACGCTCACGGCGGGCACCAGGTCGGGGATCTGAGACGCGTCCAGGTCTATGGGGTCGAGTTTATCCTTCTTTACTGTGATCCATGCCTCGCACTCAGTGACAGAGCCGCCCATCCAGGAAATGATGGCGAGTATTTGCCTGTCGCCCTGTACAGACGCGAGATCCAGCCCCTTCACTGTGATGCCTTTGTTGCTGAGCGCGCCCATGCACAGGAAAAAAGCTGCATTTGACCAGTCTCCTTCTACGGCGGCTGAAGCGGGAGGCATGTAGCGCTGCGGGCCGTGGATCAGGAAGGAAGGGCTTTGTTCAGTGATGGTAATTCCGGCGGTCCTGAGCGCCGAGAGGGTCATGCTCACGTAAGCAGCGGATTCTGCCTTGCCAATGACACTTACACGGCTGTCTCCCTCGAGGCGCGGCAGACTGAGCAGCAGAGCGCTTATGTATTGGCTGGAAACGTTCCCGGGGAGAATATAGTCTCCGGGCTGAAGCTTTCCTGAGGCACGGATCTTGTTCTTTTCAAAATCCAATCGCATACCGTGCCGGCTCAATTCGTCTGTAAGCTCTCTGATGGGACGGTTCATGAGCCTTCCTTCAGGGCAGACGGTCGCGTTGACGCCCAGCACCCCGATCAACGGAAGCATAAAGCGGAGGGTCGTGCCGCTTTCTTTGGGATACAGCACGATATGGTCCGGGATGTTAGCAGCCTGAATGGGTTCGACATCGAACGATGTGCTGTGCTGAGTTATGCGCGCGCCCAAGGCGTTCAGGCATTCGGCTGTGGCGCGTATATCATCAGAGATTCCGTTTAAACTCAGGTGGGAAGGCTTTTCCCCAAGCGCGGAAATAACGAGCTGCCTGTGAGCCATGGACTTTGAGGACGGTACGTGCACGCAGCCGGTCCTTGCGCCTGGATTGATGGTTTTAAGCATCCGCTTCGCCCGCCTTTACCCAAATGATGAGCTCACTAGTGGGTACCTTCAGTATCTCACATTTGCCGATCTCAATGGGAACGATCAGGTTTATTTCACCGGCGACTTCCTTTTTGTCGTTCATCGCGCAGAGGGCAATATCCGACGAAGGGTAATCGATGTGCTTTGGAAGACGGCAGGCTTCGAGTGCGTCCAGCAAAGCGTAAAGAGTTTCACTTTGGCAAAAACCCATTTTGAATGCGGCGCGTGTGATATACGCCATGCCGACAGCTACTGCGAAACCATGTGGGAGAGTATAGCTGCTGAGCTTTTCGAAAGAATGTCCCAGAGTATGCCCGAAATTCAGCAGCATGCGGCAGCCTGTATCGCGCTCGTCACGTTCGATAAAACCGCGCTTTATGTCTGCGCAGCGAAAGATGAAATCTTCATAATCGGACTTGACCGGAACGCTCGCGGTCAGACTCAGCAGTTCTTTGTCCGCTATCATGCCGTACTTGATCACTTCGGCACATCCGCCTGTGTATTCTTTATCCGGCAGAGTGGCAAGTGTGTCGGTATCTATGATTACCGCGTTTGGCTGATAAAAGCAGCCTGCAAGGTTTTTGCCCTGCTTTAGATTGATCGCGGTCTTGCCGCCTACCGAAGCGTCAACAGCCGCTAGCAGTGTGGTAGGCATCTGAACAAGTTCCAGGCCCCGTTTGTAAGTGGCGGCAGCGAAGCCTGACAGGTCTCCGACAACGCCGCCTCCCAGGGCGATGATGCAGTCGGAACGATCAAAGCGGTTTTCGGCAAGCGCGTCCAGAAGCTCAATATAGTGTTTTGGAGACTTGCTGCTCTCACCGTGGGGAATAACATGGGAATAAACGCTTTTACCATCGGAAAGCAGTTCCGAAATCAGAGTTTTCCCGTATAGGGGAAACACATTGTCATCGCTGACGATCATGAACTTCCGGGCTGATGTGCATTGGCCAAGTATCTCTTTGACGCTTTTGATCAAACCGGACCCGATAATGATGTCGTACTCCCGCGAGGCGGAAACATGCAGCTTTTTCATTCTTCACCTACGATATGGCGCGTCTGACTGATGCGATCCGGGCTTGAAGCTGAGCAAATTCATCGGGGGTCAGGCATTGCGCTCCGTCGCTGAGCGCATGAGAAGGATCATTATGCACCTCTATCATCAGTCCGTCCGCGCCGCAGGCAGTTGCGGCCAGCGCCATTGGAGGCACTATACGGCTGATGCCCGTAGCGTGAGATGGGTCGACGATCACAGGCAGGTGGCTCAATTCATGCAGCATGGGCACGGCTGACAGGTCAAGCGTATTTCTCAGGTAGTCAGAGTATGTGCGAATTCCTCGCTCGCAGAGGATCACGTTGGGATTTCCGCTGGACATGATGTATTCCGCGCTCATCAACAGTTCCTTCAGAGTATTTGCGAGGCCGCGTTTGAGCAGGATAGGCTTGCGGGTCTGCCCGAGCGCCTTCAAAAGGTCAAAATTCTGCATGTTGCGGGCACCGACCTGAAGCACATCCACCTTCTCAAACAGGTCGAGGTCCGAAGCGGACATTATTTCTGTCACGATGGGCAGCCCGGTCTCCTGCTTTGCCGCAAGCAAAAGCTTTATGCCTTCGCCTCGCAATCCCTGGAAGTCATAAGGAGAAGTCCTGGGCTTGAACGCACCGCCTCGCAGCATTTGCGCTCCGGCCGCCTTTACGGCCTGCGCTATGTTTATTATCTGTTTTTCGCTCTCGACGCTGCAGGGACCGGCGATCACACAGAAGCCGCCGCCTCCGATCTGCGCGCCGCCAATGTTGATAACGGTATCTTCAGGATGAAAGCGCCGGTTGCAGCACTTGAACGTGTCGCTTATGCGGCGTACGCTTTCGACTATGTCCAGGCTGGCGATAAGATCAGCGTCGACTTTTGCGGTATCACCTATCAGACCGAGAACAGTCTGATAGGAACCGGCTGATTCGTGAACGTCTATGCCCAGGTTTTTAATCCATTCTACCAGGCGCTCGCTTTCCTTCGGGTCAGCTCCGTGCTTCAGGACGATTATCATTTGTTCCTCCGAAATAAAAAATAGGCGTCGCCGGTTTTTCGGCGTCGCCTACAGGAAAAATCAAACCCGTTTACAGCAGCGCGAAATAACCGGCAGCAAACTTGCACCAGTTAAACCGACGCCAGTAAAGGGATATAATCTTCATTATTAGGTCTCCTTGTCTGCGCAACAAATTTACTTGACATTGCATAACAGGCATGCTAATATTTCATTGTGCTTGCAGTTTAGCACTCCAGAGGGGCTTTGTCAAGCATTTTTTCAGAACAAATTGAAACTGATGATAAAAAAGAATATCATATGTATTTCTATGGAGGCAAAGGATGTCAGATTATGTTTTGAGCTGCGGCTCGACTGTCGATCTTACCGGACAACACCTGGAAGAAAGAAACGTCTCATGCGTCTATTTCCACTATGAGCTGGATGGGAAAAGCTATCTTGATGACCTGGGCAAGACTATACCGCTGCCAGATTTTTACAGGGCGATGGAGGATGGCAAGGACGCCCGCACCAGCCAGATAAACGAGGCAGAATATACTGATTATTTTGAAAAGCTGCTTTCCACAGGGAAAGATGTCCTGCATATCGACTTTTCCAGCGGCTTGAGCGGATCTGTGGGTTCCGCAAGGCTCGCGGCGGAAACGCTGAAAGCCAAATATCCTTCACAAAAACTCTATATAGTCGATTCTTTGGCAGCGTCAAGCGGCTACGGCCTGTTGGTGGATAAGGCGGCTGATCTGCGGGACGAGGGGATGGATATCGACACGCTCAGAGACTGGGTGGAAGATAATAAACTTAAAGTGCACCATTGGTTTTTCTCGACGACGCTTAAATACTATATCAAAGGCGGCCGCGTCAGCAAGACCGCAGGCTTCTTTGGCGGGATACTGGGCATTTGCCCTCTGCTGCACGTTGACGAAGAGGGGCACCTTATACCTATGGAAAAGATCCGCGGAAAAAAGAAGGTCATTGCCGCCACACTTGACAAAATGCTCAAGTATTGCGATAATGGAACCGCGTATGCCGAAAAGTGCTATATCTCCCATTCCAATTCCCTTGAGGAAGCAAAGCTCCTTAAGGAAGAAGTGGAGAAGGTATTTCCCAATATCCGCGGAGGCGTTGAACTGGACGATATTGGCACGGTCATAGGCGCTCATTCCGGTCCCGGCACGGTCGCGCTGTTTTTCTGGGGTGAGCCCAGAGGAAAAGAGCGTAAATAGAAAATGGATCGTAAGCGTTTAGCTGTCAGGGAACTTGCGCTGATACCGGTATTTTCTGCGCTTATCTGTGTTTGTGCGTGGATAACGATCCCTGCGTCGATACCGTTTACTCTTCAGGTGCTTGGTGTTTTCCTGACACTGAGACTTCTGGGCGGCAGAAAAGGCACGATAGCCGTGGGAGTATATATACTGCTGGGCCTGGTAGGCCTGCCCCTGTTCTCGGGCTTTCAGGCCGGCGCAGGCGCGCTGCTGGGACCAACGGGCGGTTATATAGTGGGTTTCCTGCTTATGGGTCTTGTTTACTGGCTGGGAGAGCCGCTGACCGCCAATCGGATCCTTGCGTGCGCTTTGCTGTTTGGTGGGCTTATAGTGTGCTACGCTTTCGGTACGGCGTGGTTCATGTATGTTAGCGGGACCAAAGGCAAAGAGCTTTCTTTACTTGAAAGCCTTGGAATGTGTGTGTTCCCGTACATACTGCCTGACGCGCTCAAGCTTGCCGCGAGCGAACTGATAGCTTCCAGAGCGCAAAAGATACTTCACATAAAAGCGTTTTAGGAGAGAGAAGATATGAAACGGTTTTTGCTGGCATTTGTTGCTGTATGCCTTATTCTAAGTACTGCTTTAGCGGAGCAGCCTGAGGAACAGCCCACAGAACAGGTCACGCTGGGGGAGGGCGAGATCCTCATGCACGGGTACATCGACCCAGTTACGCGCTTTTATGTTGGAGTGCCAGCCGAGTGGAGCATTATCGGTCCCGGCAGTACCGCCGCGAACCTTAACCAGGCATTTGAGGAACTGGAAAACGTCGACGTGTATGGGCTCTTCAAAAGCTTTGATAACTCCTCACGCTTTCTTTTATGCTTGTCGCCTGACAACAGGGGCCTCATTGTTACATACGGAAGCACGGACGGAGCCGGCAACCAGACGCTCATCGATTCGCTTGACGATTTCAAAGCGGCATTTGCCGATGTAAGCGGGCTTGAGATCACAGATGAAAGCGGGAAATTCTCACTGCAATCCTCAATGGATATCCTGTATCTGTCTATGATTTACAAAAACACGGAAATTCGTCAGTATTACCTTGTGAGCGGGGATTTGTATATTTTCACATTCTTCGGTGTCGATAAGACGCTGAGCGACACGATCATGTCCACATTTTCATTCAGCAAAGAATAAAAACGGTATAATATGATAAAAGCCCGGCGAAACGCCGGGCTTTAAATTATGAGTTTTTTTCGTAGATCAGTCTGAGCCCCTTTAACGTGAGCAGTCCATCCAGCACGTCGATCTCAGGCGCGTCATCCTTTACCAGCAGCGCCATGCCTCCGGTGGCGATGACGCGGCAAGGCGCGCCAAGCTCCTCCTTCATACGGCGGATAAGATATTTCACCATGCCCACATGGCCGTACAGTATACCGGACTGCAGGTTCGTTACGGTATTCCTTCCGATGGCGGAAGGCGGCTTGACCAATTCGAACCTGGGCAGTTTGGCTGTGCGGTCGACTATGGCGTCCGACATGACTTTCAGGCCGGGCACTATGGCCCCTCCGAGAAACTCGCCCTGCGCGCTCAGCGCGCCGAAGCTGGTGGCGGTACCGAAATCAATGTATATGGCGGGACCGCCGTAAAGCTCGTAGCAGGCTACAGCATTGGCGATCCTGTCACTGCCCAGCTCACGGGGATTGTCGTACTTAATGTGAATCCCGGTTTTGATCCCGGGCACAACAAACATGGGGGAAAGACCGAAATAGGTCTTGCACATATGTTCGATGGTGAAGTTTATGGTCGGCACCACCGAAGAGACTATGATCCCATTCACACTTGATGGAGCGACTCCCGCATGATTGAAAAGGTTGAGCATCACCATGCCGTACTCATCGCTGGTCTGGGTGCGGTTGGTGGAAATGCGCCAGTATTGCTTAAGCTCAGCTTGTTCAAACAGCGCGGTCTTGATGTTGGTGTTGCCGATGTCAAGTGTCAGTATCATGCTTCTTTTCTCCGAAAGGCAGTCTTCATGCGGCGCTCGATAAGCCCCGCTTCGTTAAGAGCCGTGCCGATAGCGCCTGTAAGTACAGTGGAAAACAGCATTTCCACCAGTCCGTTCACACCTACAGCGGTCACGATGTAAAGCAAAACGCCTTTGCCCGCCATGGTGTTCTGCATGTATTCGGTGGAACCGAACAGCAGCACAAGGCTCGTCATGAACAGCAGCGTGTTGAGAAACGCCGCCAAAAAGCCAATAATATACACTTTAATAGGGAAGTGTTTGACGTTTTTGAACGCGTCAAACACTATGCCAAGTATCAGCCCATCCAGCAGACGCGGGATAAATCGCTGAATAAATGCGAGAAAGGGACTGATAGTGACCAGCTGAGCGCCCATAGCGCTGAAACCCAAGATTCCGAAGCACTGCAAAAAACTGATCACGCCCCAGACGCCGCCAATAAACGCGCCCGAATAAGTGCCAAGCGCAATCGCGGCAACGGCGACGGGGATCATGTTGAAGGTGATGTACAGGCCGCTGGGCATAGGAATATTGATGATGCCAAGCACGATCAGCAGCGCGATCAGTACGGAATGAACGACGAGATAATAGATCTTTCTGTTGCGCATAGTAAACCTCCGCTCAGGCTCCTTATGGATGCCCTACAGACAAATAAGAAAATGGAAGTGCGGTTCAAAACGATACCGCCATAGTGATTATACTATATCCTTCTTGATTTGAATATCTATTTTTGGTAAAATGTTACTGCACGAGTTTGAACGAGCAATCCTGAATAAAGCGTTCAAACTGGGCGGCATCAGCTTTGTTGCACATGAATACGGCTATTATAGGTTCAGGCGTGAACAAAATGCCTACGTCGTGGCTGATGCCGGCATCCTCGCCTGTCTTGTGGGCGCAGAAGATCCCCAAGCTGCGCAGGAAGAACGGGATCTTTCCGTTGAGCCGCTGGTTGGACAGTATCTGAAGCATCTGTTCTGAAGCGGAGGGCGAGACCAGGCGCGCATCAAGCAGCCCGTTCATGAATGACGCCGCCGCTGCCGGAGAAACGTAGTTGTTTATTCCCCTTGCGTCTGCTTCCTCATCAAACAGCTTGCGGCCCAAGCATACACCCTCAAAGCCGTACCTTTGCGCGACCTCGTTTATGTAACCGATGCCGAGCCGGTCGATCAGTACGTTTGTGGCAGTATTGTCGGACAGGATGATCATAAGCGTCACAAGGTCTATATACTTGAAACGCAGCCCGTCCGTAAGGTAGGTCAACGCTCCGCATGAGGGCACTTTGTCGGAACTGCCGAGCACATACTCGTCTGAAGGACGCAGCGATCCCTCATCAAACGCCTGAAACGCTGCCAGCATGACCCACAGCTTTATCACACTGGCAGCCACGAGCGGAGTATCAGGGTTTAAGCAGAGACGCTTATCTCCCTGCTCGATAACCACGCCGAAGTCGCCGCGGAGCTGTTTCAGGGGCTCTAATAAGTTATCATCCAGCATAATAATCTCCTTTTGAGGTAAGAAAGAAATGAAACGAACCGAGTTTACGCTTGTATCCAAAGTTGACGCGCTTCCGCTAAGCTGCATCCTGGCAGAGCCGGAAGGCGAGGCAAAAGGGCTGATCCTTATGGCTCACGGGCTCATGGAATACAAAGAACGCTTCCTTCCGCTTATGCAGGCTTTTTCTGAAAACGGTTTCGCTTGCGCCATAAACGACCAGAGGGGATATGGCAAGAGCGTTAGGAGCAGGGAAGACGAGGGCTTCTCCTACGGCGCAGGCGCGAAGGGCGTGGTACAGGATATGCATCAGCTGGCAGAAGAGCTTGTCGGCCGCTACCCAAGCAAAAAGCTGTTCTTATACGGCCATTCCATGGGCGCGCTGTGTGCCATGTGCTTCCTAAAGCAGTACGGCGGTGAGGTGAGCGGAGCGATCCTGGCCTCTCTGCCGGCATACAACCCTGCCGTCGGCGCGGGCAAAACATATCTCAAGCTGCGCAAACGCTTAAAAGGCGCGCACTATCGTGATGAAAGCATCAGCAGGCTCATGACATCCAGCTTTTCTGCCAGGTTCATGGGAGAGAGCTCTCCTTTCAGCTGGCTCAACTCGGACCCTGAGCAGGTAAAAAAGTACGAAGAAGATCCGGGCTGCGGAAACTTGGGTACCATTGACGGTTACATCACCCTGCTTGAGCTTATGAGCGATGCCTACGATAAAAAGGGCTGGAATGGATATAACCAACTAATGCCCGTTTTTATCGCAGCAGGCGCGGATGACCCCTGCGCAGACGGTGAGCAGGGCGCGGCAAAAGGCGAAAGCTATCTTAAAACGGTCGGATATGCCAGGGCGGAACACAGGAGCTATCCGGGAATGCGTCACGAGTTACATTTTGAACGCAACTCGGCCACTGTGATCAATGATATGTTGATCCGTCTCAATTCCTGGGCTTAGACTGTTTTTCCAGCCCGCGAAAAAGGTTCTGCGCCCGCTCACATAAAGCGGACGATTCATTTGGCAGCAGACCTCTGACGACCTCATCAAGCAGCAAGCGGAGTATTTCTCCGGTTGCGGCCCCGGTGATGCCCAAATTGCGCAGATCGCCACCTTTTACGGCCAGGTCCTTTATTGTTAGACAGGTTTTGGATGCTATAACCTCTTCTGCAAGCGCTTCCAGCTGCCTGATATGCTCAAGCTTCGAAGGGATCATATCAGGATTCTGCGCAAGCAGGTCTGCCTTGAACACGGGGAACAGCTCCATAAACTCCGCTTCACCCAAGCGGGCAAGCTGCTTTCGGACTGCTTTCTGAGTGGCAGGGATGCGCAGGTCGTGTTCTTTTATCATGCGCACAACGCGCTTCAATGTGTCGTTGTCGGCCTTAAGCCGCAAAAGGCAAGCTTCGGCGATCATGGCGCTGTAAAGCTGATGGTACTTAAAGTGGTCGTGACCCTCCAGCCCTGTGTATTTTGCCTGAGGCTTTCCCGCGTCGTGGAAAAGCATGGCCAGCCTGTAAACGCTGTCCTGCGGCACCGAAGCCAGCGCCTTGACTGTATGCGCCCACACGTCGTAGCAGTGATGGGGATTGTTTTGAGCGCATCCCTGCATGGGGCGCAGCTCGGGCAGTATCTGGAATATGACTTCAGAGTGGTTTGAAAGCACGCGCTGTACGCCTTTTCCGCACAGCAGTTTTTTTAACTCGGCAAAAATACGTTCCTCAGAGACGCGCTCAAGCGTGTCCTTGAGTTCAAGAGCCGCCTGCGCAGTCTTATGGTCGATCTCAAAATCGTATACCGATGCAAAACGCAGCGCCCTGAGGATCCTCAAAGCGTCCTCTTCAAAACGTTTATAAGGGTCGCCTACACAGCGGATAACACGGTTTTTCAGGTCTTCGCGTCCGCCAAACAGATCTACTATATCCTTTCCGTCACAGGTCGCCATGGCGTTTACGGTAAAATCCCGCCGCGCCAGGTCGAGCTTTA
This sequence comes from Clostridiales bacterium, assembly GCA_024684375.1. Classification (GTDB taxonomy): domain Bacteria; phylum Bacillota; class Clostridia; order Christensenellales; family Aristaeellaceae; genus RUG14130. The sequence goes on along the minus strand of JAIKWZ010000006.1, from coordinate 188,691 downwards.
GGTCGCTGACGAATTCGACACTGTCCGGACGCCGGTGATCGGTGTATTCCCCGTCGAGCCTGTAGGTGGTGACCTCATAGGAAACGCCGTTCAGCAGCACTGTCAGCGTCCCGTGTTTAAGCCCTGTCTCTATGAGCCTTAGATCGTTGAACACGCTTTTAAGCTTATCGGGCGGACAGCTTGTGGCGATATCCCAGTCGTTGGGCAAAAGCCCAAGCAGACTGTCACGCACGCAGCCGCCTACGGCATAGGCTTCAAAGCCTTGCTGATCCAATCTGCTTATAAGATGCTTGACATCGTCGGGAAGAAACATATCTGCCTCATTTCACAATAATAGATTTATTGTATCACATAAGATAAACCGATTCAATAAAAACTCATCCAGGCAAATCCATGAATTAAGTAAAATTATTGTCAAATCCTGCGATATGATATAGACATACGCCTTTTCCCATGCTATAATAACAAACTGTCAGCAGGGAATTCGCTTACCGACGACGGTATGTGCGCCTGTAGCTCAGCAGGATAGAGCAACGGCCTTCTAAGCCGTGGGTCGGGGGTTCGAATCCCTTCGGGCGCGTTAAGTGGTGGATGTAGCTCAGTTGGTTAGAGTGCCAGGTTGTGGCCCTGGAGGTCGTGGGTTCGAGACCCACCATTCACCCTTGTTTTTTTGCTGGGGTGTAGCCAAGCGGTTAAGGCACGGGGCTTTGACTCCCGGATTCGCTGGTTCAAGCCCAGCCACCCCAGTTGACTGATGTGATTCATTAGCTCAGTAGGTAGAGCACCTGACTTTTAATCAGGGTGTCCGGGGTTCGAATCCCCGATGAGTCAGAAAGCCCGAAACCAGACGTTTCGGGTGTTTTTGTTTTTTAGGACAGAGCAATAAAAGGAGAATAAAATGAGCAGAGAAAAGAAAGCTACTGTCACGAAGACGGTCGAGACGGGAATCTCGTTCGGCAGCGCGCTGGCGATGATCATCAGCTACGCAAACTGGCACTCAATCGGTTGGGCGATATTGCACGGGATCTTGGGTTGGGTCTATGTGATCTACTACGCGATCAAGTATTGAGGAGCACGCGTGTGTTATCCTCTGCTGAATTATGAAAAACCGGCGTATTACGCCGGTTTTTCTGTATTGCTTGACGCGTTTTAGACGTACTCGAAATCGTCCGGAGCATCGAACCACTTGCCCTTGCCGTAGCTGAGCGCGAACAGGATAACTGCTACGATGAGCCAGCCGATCATGAAGGGAGAGGTGGGGTAGAAGCCCAGCTCAGCGTTATGGATAAAGCCGAACAGGGAGAGCACCGCACCGGAAAGCGCGATAAGTGCGGCACTGCGCAGCTTCTTGTCTATCATAAATACGCACATGGAGGCAAGCAGTATTCCGATGATGATAGCGCCGCTCTTGACTGCGGGAACGCCGTTCCACATAGCGCCGTTTGCGATAAGCATCTCGCTGATCTGATCTGAAAAGCCCTTAAGCCCGCTGGAAAGCGTCTCGGACCAGATGCCATATCCGCCTTCGGCCATTGAGCCGGTCGCGATAGCGGCCTCGATCTGAGTGAAAAGGTAATCCGCGATGGAGGGGACCATGGCGATGCCGATTGCCGCGTAATGCTTCGGCTTGCACTCTTTGAACGCCTGAGAGACCATTATGACGGCGCACCACAGGAAAGTGATGGCAGCGACGGCCGGAGGTACGATGCTGGAAAGCAGGGTAAACAGGCCGCAAATGCCGGCAAGCCCCAGCGCTACGCCGCTGATCCAGCTGTAGCCCGCGCCTGCGTTGGACTTTTTGAGTCCGGGATGGCCCAGCCAAACTGTGTTAGGAACTACGCCGCCGAATACGGCGGAGAGCATGGTGCAGATACCGTCGGCGAACTGCGCTTCGCGTACATTGTAGGGATCTCCTGCCGCGTTGGCGGACTCCACGTTGTCCATGGTCTCCACGAAGTTATATATCTCAACGGGTATGATCACTGTAAGGTAAGGCGCGATGTGTGCAAAGCCGTTGATAAGAGACTGCACAGTGTTAACAGGATTGGGGAAGTAGAAGCCTATCTGCGAGAAATCGAAACTTGTACGTCCAAGGCACAGAGCATACACTATGCCGCCTACGATGGCGATCATGAAGGGCGAGATCTTCTTGGGGAAGAGGTAGCCGGCGAACACGCCCAGCATAGCCACGGCAAGGATGGGAAGACCTACGACCGGATCGCCGAACACGTCAAACACGCCCTGAGTGGCCATCCAGATAAAGCCGATTCCGGCCACAGTGCCAAGCAAAGCTGCGCGAGGCAGGTGCTTTTTGATCCAGGGACCGATGAAGCCGCCCAGGAACTCAACGAAACCGCCGATAAAGCAGGCCGCGGTTGCCGCTGCCCATTCGATCTCTGCATCGCCGATGGAATAATGCAGCGGAGTGATGACCCCGAAAAGAATAACAAACATGGCAGGAGTGGAAACGCCGGAAGGCAGCGCGGTCACGTCGGCACGGCCCAGCTTTTTGGAAAGCTTCCAAGCCATGTATGCGTAGTAAAGCCCGCCCAGCAAAAGACCGATGGACATGCCGGGAATAACGCGGCCAAAGATGATTTCGTCGGGCCATTCCAGACCTCTGAGAGTAGCGATAACGATGATGTAGTTGACGATGTTGTTTGCGATCATGTATACCAGACCGCCTACATCACCCTCGGTAAAGAACGGGATGAGACTCTTCTTTTTCAAAACAAAGACCTCCCTATTGTATAGTAAAGCGGAACCTTCCGCATGGGTTACAGTTTTAGACCTAATGAAATAAGCTCTTCTTTTACTTGATCGTACATTTCCAGCCAGAACGCTTTGGGCTCGCCGTTTTCACCGTAGACCTGGTCGAAAGGCAAGCCTTCGTTGCCTGGGCCGAAGATGTGCTTGTATTCGCTGTACAGTTTTTCGATTATCGGACCGGCCTGCTCGCGGGTCATGCCCTGTGCGGCAGCGGCTTTGCCAACTTCTCCCATAAGGCGTGCTTCGAGGCCAGAGCAGTGGGGCTTAAGCCCGTCGCAGGAGCCTACGCCTTCGAGATGTCCGCCGGAAACGGTAATGGCGAGGGCGTTTGCGGCTACTTCCTTAAGCAATTCCACGGTGCCAGCGCCGCTTTTGGGATATATATCGCAGATTATGACTGCGGGAGCGCATGCGTCAAAGGCCTGGCATACTACGCTGGACAGCCAGATGCATTCCTCTGTGGACGTGGCTACGTTGCGGATATGTATGGGGTGGCACAGATGGTAATCGGCCCGGCCGATCAGCGACAGTGCCAGCAGGGAAGCGATCATGCACACTGCGGCGCCGGGAGCAGCTCCAGCAAGGCCGCCCACCATAACGCAGGCGAGGGAGGCGTTGAGCACGGGCGTATCCATGGAGTTGGCAACGCGGATAAGGTTGTCGTTATTGATGACCAGCTCATTGTTGAGCGCGATCAAATGTGCGTCGCCGGGCTGGAAACCGCCAGGTGCCATGGCGGCCAGGTCGCCGATCTCGGATACGCTGCTTTCGGCTGCGAGTCTGCCTATGCCGGGACGGCCAAGGCGCTCGCAGATGTCATTCAGGTATTTCAATTCACGTCTGAGGGCGATGACTTCGGAAGGAGAAGCACGGCGCACGTCATGACCGTCAACTTCAACAATTGAACCACAGGTGACCATATCCACCACAGGTTCTTTGGCCCATGAGGTGACTGTACGGCAGAAAAGCTCTTCCGTCATCGGGCAACCGGGGTTGCCTGCCACCACACCGGGCAGCCGGGAATCGTCGGGATGACGGGGGACGAAAGTGTACGCGTCTTTTCCGTGACCAACGGTCACCTCTTGCTTCATGTTCCGGGCTGCTTCGATGATCTCCTCTCTTGAGAACCTGATTATTCGCCCGGTGGACTGGTTGTAAACACCGGATCGAGCCAGCAGTTCAACACCGGCTTCGAAGAACGCTTGGGCCTGTGATCTGTCGAGCAACAAGAACTCGCCTTTCTCGCGGGACAGGTAAAATTCATCAACTATATCCATTATCGGCTGAACAACATGCTCCATTGCCCAGTCATCTTTGGTGACGGTCTCGCCAGTGTAACTTCTGTTTACCAGTTCAAGAAAATGCATGGCGTCCTCCTGATGCAAAAGAGTATGCTTACTGCGAAGTAAAATGAAAGCGAAATAGCAAAAACAGAATAACACAGTTAGTTTACAACCAATACTGTGCATTGTTCAAGACGCTAAGGCGAACAATAAGTAAAATAATGCAGAACTTTATATGAATATTTACGAACTTTATTTCATCAAACGGTGAAAATGTTCGAAATATTGTGGCATATCAGAGCTGCCGTTATAGACTTTACTGAACAAGAATTTTGAGTTATAATACTGTCATAGAGAGGGGGAAGAGTGAATATGGGTTACATATACACAAGACCGCAGGTATTCGTTGACCATCAGGCGCAAAAGCGTTCCGGACATATGGGTCACGCTTTCGCCAGAACGAAGGACGGAATTATACTCTCTTTTTATTCGAACTGCGATTACGACAGGGTGCATGGCCATTCGGGTTACGGCTGGATGGAGTACAGGACCAGTGCGGATAACGGACTGACCTGGAGCGAAAAAATCATACTGCCGTACTCAATGGATCTGTTCAAACAGGGAGAGCATACGGCTTTGTGCGAGAAAGCGCTGTCCACTAAGGAAGGCGATATCATCTGCCTGTTCCAGATAACCGACGCGTCTAAACCGGTAAGCTGCATGCCGTTCGGGAAGCCCACTTTTATCGTAAGCAGTGACTGCGGAAACAGCTGGTCAGAGGCGGGGATCGCCTGTGAAAGAGAAGGACGTATATACGACGCAAAGACTTACGGGGAGCACAGCCAGTTTCTTGTACACAGGAACGATGATTTTATCGGATCAAGACCCGAACATGATTTTGCCCTGTATGAATGGTCAAATCCGGATAAAGCGTTTTTCATGAAAAGTACACTGCCCGGGAATGCCATAGGCAAAGGGTACTGCTGCATGGAATATGACATGGGCGGTACGCTGTACGCTTATACATACGATTCGCTCGACGAATTTCACATGCCCAGGTTCGTGAGCACGGATTTCGGAAAGACATGGCAGGACGGCGGGATCGGCTACTTCGACAAAAAGATCCGCAATCCTCAGCTGGTATGTACTCCGAGCGGCTGGTTCATGCACGGCCGAAATGGAGATAAAGGCGACGGGCTGGTCTTATATCACAGCCTTGACGGACTTAAGTGGGAAAAAGGTGAAGTCATTATCACGCGTCCCGGTCCCGGAGTGGGGTATTATTCAAACAACATATATATACCGGAAGCACATCGCGTGCTGATACAGTTCTCCCATGTCTACGATCTGAACAGGGTCAACATCATGCACATGACGATAGAAAATGTTTAGAAATGAATAAAACCTCGCTATTGACACCTGCTGAATAAACTACTATAATGGTAGGTAATAATATTCCGCAGCGAATCATGGGAGGTTGAATATGCAGACGATGACCCACAAGGAACGCATTGAAGCGGTGCTTGCCCACAGTCCCGCAGACAGGACTCCGTTCTGCCTCGTTGACGGGGGTGCCTGGATCGCCAAAACCGAAAACATGTCCTACCGCCAGATATACGCGATGGAGGACGGAGGCGCTTCTCTGATAGTAAAATGGACCAATGAGATCGATACCGATATCGTCAGCGCAGTTTCAGGCGTTTTCACGGCCTGCCTTAACTCATTTGGCTGCCCCATACATATAGACGAACCCGGACGTCCCACGGATACGGGCGCGGTTTTTACCGACCCGGAGACCGAGATACCAAAATTGGACAAGACCACGATACGCGAGAAACTTCTGGCCAATTTCTTTGTGCAGGGCATGATACGCCAGTGCCGGAATGTCAAGCGGCTTGTAGGGCACGAAAAGTATCTGCTTGGAGACATAGCAGGGCCTTTCACCATGGCGGCGGTCATGGTCGGAACTCAGGACTTCATCATGCTGCTGATGGATGACCCGGACCTGGCAGAGGAGCTTATCGATTTCACTACCTGCGTGAGCACGGAGATGTTCAGGCTTTTGCTGGAAAACGGCTGCGATATCGCCATGCCTGCTGAACCTGTAGCCAGCGGAAGCCTGATCAGTCAGCGCATGTTCGATCAGTGGGTGGTCCCGGCGCTGAAAAACCTCAAAGCGAACCTCAGCGATTACCCCCACTTCTTTACTCACGTATGCGGCGCGTCGGGAACGAGGGTCAAGAGCCTGAGGGATGCAGGCGTTGAGGCGTTCTCCGGCGACTATCTGGTTGACCTGGATACTGCGCTTAACGAAGCTGAAGGCGAGCTGGTCATGATGGGAAATATCAATCCGGCGGGTGTCCTTTTGACCGGCACGTCCCAGGAGGTTTATGCGGAAGCCTGCGAGCGAATCAAAACCGCGGCCGGCAGAGGACATATTCTCTCGCCAGGATGCGACATGGGCGCTGCGACCCCGCTTGAAAACGTCAAGGCGCTACTAAAAGCGTGCAAGGATCTGGCTTTTTAATTCCAAACATCATAATATAATTTGACGAGGCGGCCGTTTGGCCGCCTCGCATGTCATCTGCCTATACTTAAACAAAACCAGGTCAGCAGGGCAAGAAAAGAGAAATTAATCAGGGAAAAGCGAAGGATATAGCCTCCCGAACTGTTCTTATAACGCCCGGTAAATTCCCTGAAGGTTATAAGGCTTGCAAGTGAAGCAATAAGCGTTCCGGCACCGCCTATGTTTACGGCAGTGAGCAGGGAAGTGTAGTTTTCGGTAAAACAACTCAGAAGAATGGCAGACGGGACGTTGGATATCAGCTGACAGCTTACCACACCGGTCAGCAGAGTGTTTTTCTCCAGTAGTGCGCGGAAAAACTCCCTCACAGGCTCAACTCGGCCCATATTTCCTGCAAACACAAAGAAACAAACAAACGTGAACAACAGGCCGTAATCCACCTGTTTCAGAGCACGCCTGTCCATAAAGCACAATACGGCTAAAACGACGCTTAAAGCGATAAGAGGCGGGATCAAACGAAATACCATGAGTATGGAAAGCAGGAACAGAAACAGATATATGCCTGTTCTGAGCGGAGGCAGCCTATCCTCTCCTTCACGCACGGAAACATGCAGGCTGTGCCTGGGGATCATGAAACAGCACAGGCTGATAAGGGTTATGGAGACAGCAAACGGGGCTGCCATTATTGCAATAAACTCGCCGGTCGGAATGGAGTAGTGGGTATACATATACAGATTCTGGGGATTGCCGAAGGGTGTCAGCATACCGCCTAAATTCGCTGCTATGTTTTGAAGAATAAAAACCAGCGCTACTTCCCACTTGTTCTCAGCAGTGGAAAAAACGTAGTATCCGAGGGGGAGAAAAGTGATAAGCGCCATATCGTTGGCGATAAGCATGGAACCGATAAAGGTTATGTATATAAGCGTGAGCGCGGCCTTGCGGGACGAACCTGTCAGGCGGATGATGCGCGCGGCGATTATGGAAAAGAAATGGATGTTTTTTAGAGCACATACCACCGCGAGCGTCCCGAACAGACAGCAGAGCGTTTTTAAGTCGAAATAAGATCCATAGCTGTTGTCCGGAGGTACGAAGCACACAGATACAAGGGCAGCAGCCAACGCGATCACAGCAACAGCATTGTGTTTTATAAATGGAATGAGTCGGGAAGAATAGGCTGTATTGTTTTCTGTGTTTGTCATTTGAATCGGACTCCAAGCAAAAAGAAACAATAAATTGCGCAAAGCACATGGATAATGCCGAAAATCAATTTGAACTGCCGTCAGCTTTTCCTTTGCAGCGCAACGGGCTGTATTTTATCAAACTGAATGTGAATAATCAAGCACTGAAACTGTAAATCAGCTTCCAATAGTATAAAAACACAAAACTGGGGCTTGCACATAAAGTGAAAGCTCCTGAGGCAACAGTATTGTAATAATTATGTTATTGACCGTAAGGTTTGACTATGATAAAATATAATTAGCCTGTGGTGTGCGCCACGTTCCCTTTTTTCGCCCACATATCAAATTCAGGGCACCTTGTCGGGGCATGGATGTCAGGCCTCCTTAGTCAGTGGAAGACAGCAAGTGTCGCGCGGGCGACCCGCACCTGCTTTAGAAGCGGGTGATGATCGGGAGCGAACGGCACCGACGGGCTTTCTTAATCCGGCTTTTCGGCCGGATTGTTCTTTTTACTTCTGGAGGACATCATGCACAGTGCGGGAATGATGATCGGAGCGGAATAGACTATCGGGAATACATACCTTGATGACCCGCTTATCGGCCCGAAACCCAAACAGACCGCGTATGCAACTAGGCTCAGTATCATGCTTGTGGCGCGCTTGCGCTTTGTGAGGCAGTAGAACGCGCAGCAAAGCAGGCCTAACAAATAGGTTCCGCTCTTGAACAGCAGGCCGATTACGGGAACACTGGACAAAGTCAGCGTGAAAGATTTGATCGCTTTGAGCACTGTTATAGTAGACTGACTCAGAGAGTATTTAATCAGGTTGTCTGGATTTCGGTTCTCGGGAGCGTTGTTATTCAGGCCGTCGACAAACTTGCTGTAGTTTCCCATATACAAAGCTGTTTGCCAGCGTATCGGGTTTCGTTTGAGCTCCCAAAATTTCGACTGCATGGAGAGTATCGTGTTCAGATACAATCCGGGCCGTCTGAGCCCCAAATCTTTCCAGACATGGTAAAAATCCTCCCATCCGTAGTCACCGTTTGGGTAGTTCTGTATTACTAACACGCCGGATTTGACTTTATCGAGGTTGTGGGGATCATATCCAGGCAAGATGAATTCATCCAGCACAGCTTTTTCTTCTTCGCTCAATTCATCGGGGTATGTTTCGCTGTATAAGGCAGTTTGAGCCAGCAAAATCGGGATCTTTTCGCTGAGGGGTCCTTTTCCGATACCTGAAAGGGGATAAACGACGTAATTTATCACCAGCGATAAAAGGACTGCTGAAGCAATATAAATGACTGGAACAATGTGCTTTTCTTTAATAAGGTATACAGCCAGGAAAACAAACGGTACGGCCAGTACCCAAAGCCCGAAAAACCTGAACAAAGCGCAAAACAGTATGCTTGATGCGCCCAGCAGAAGGGACCAGTGGCGCTTTGAGAGTTCTGATGGATAAAGGTACAGCTTTATTATAAACAGCAGCGAATACAGGAAAGCTATTGCGAAGGCGCTCTCCTTAAGCGTTGTACAGAAATAATTGTGAAAATACGGGAACAACGCGTAGAAGCATTTGAGAACGGTTTCCGCGCGCCTGTTTAATCCCATGCGGCTAAGCAAATGTATGCCTGAGGCGGCGACGAGAGAGGACAGCGCAAGCTGCACACTGCAGAATAAAAACACGCCGTTCTGACCAAATGTGAAAAATGTTAAGCCCAGCAACAGAGTATGGAAAACGGGCTGAGTAGTGTTTAACTGTATTCCTTCATGTGTAAACGTTGAAGCGAAGGCAGTTTTTGAAACGATATCAGTTTCAAAAAACGTGCCGTAATACTGTATAAGCTGGTCGTACGCGTCGGTTGGAAGCGTGCCGCGGCAGATAAGCAGATATGGAAGGCAGCAAAGGAAGATCAAGAGCCATGTTTTCAGAAGGCTGGCCTGTTTGTTGGTATCGCTCCTGAGCGAATCAAACAGCGAAACGATATAGGCGATCAGCGCATAGAACAGTATCACCGAACCGATGAAGGAAAGAGCGATCGCGATCCAGCCGAATAAGTCAAATGAAAAGACGACATTATCTGCGGAATAAACGCCGCTTGTCACATAGACCAGGGACAAAAGCAAAGCAAAAAGGGAGCGGCTCAGGCTGTGCGGGACCTTAGGCATATGCCTGAGCAGCATGAAAGCGGCAAAGTAGGCAATCGAGCATATCAGCGAGTCACTGAATATGTAGGTCGAAATATACTCAGAAGGATCAAGACTTCCTATCGCGGACGGAAGAGCATAAAGCGGTATAGTCAGGCATGCGCAGACAGGAACGGCAAGAATCAGGCTGATAAACCATTTGGGGATCATGATATGCGGAAGACGCATGACTGGAGGGTAAAAACCTAAGCGCTTGTCCAGCTTTATGACACCGAGCAGCAGCCAGGTGAGCGCGACCTGGATGGGAAGCATTATCGCCGCTTCAAGCGCGCGCTTGGGCAGGTAAACGATGAATTTTGAGATGACCTGTTTTATGCTTTTTGTGGCGCTGAGCAGCCAGCCGTACTGAAAGGCAATAAGCGCAGTATTAAGCGCTATAGTCACCAGCACAGCGTTTATGACGTAAGGCAGGATGATTTTTTGGGGTGAGACTGTTTTGTCAGGAGAAAAAAGGAAAGCGCCAAGAATACCGCCGGTCAGAGCGGCAGTAACCGTGTAGCCTATAAAGAAAGTGCCCTGCGGGAACAGTATAGCACCCAATAGGTCGCTGACAGCGCCGACGATCATGCCGCCGATGTAACCCTCCAGCGCGCCGGCCAGCATTACGGCCAGAAACCCGAAACCCAACTTGAAGGATTCGCCTGCAGTGGGGGATACAAATCGCGACAAAACGACCTGAAGCGCGATCAGCACTCCATAGCGACAGAGTTTCTTCAGCCTGTTATTCATGGCGTTTGAAAGCAGCCGGAACGGGTGTTCCGGCTGCCATTCCTTTCTGGATTACTTGACGAAGGGATTTTCCGAGGGATAAGGCAGGGATGCGGGCTGGTTATAGCTGATTTTCTCTATTCCAAGCTGTTTGAGGACGTCGAAGATCTGCTTGCCCACATGCCCGAAGGCCACCGCGCCGTGATGCGGATATCCATCCTCGATCAATACATAACGGTAGAAGCGGTTCATCTCCGGGATAGCGAAAACGCCAATGCCGCCGAAGGACTGTGTGGCTACCGGCAGGACCTCGCCCTGGGCCACGTAGGCCTGGAGCTTGCTGTCTTTGTTGCCCTGCAGACGGAAGAAGGTGATCTCGCCGGGAGCGATGTCGCCCTCAAGCGTGCCCCTGGTGATGTCGGGCTCTCCGCCGCCTTCGAGGCCGCGGTTCATGATAAGCTGATAGCTCATCTTGCCCTTGGAAAGACGGCACATCGGGGTGTTACCGCAATGGAAGCCCATGAATACTTCGTTGGAGCGGTAAGCATATTTTCCGCCGATGGATGCTTTGTACATGTCGGCCGGCACGGTATTGTTGATGTCCAGCAGCGTGACAGGCTCTCCGGTAATGCAGGTGCCGATGTATTCGCTCAGTGCGCCGTAAATGTCGACTTCGCACGCAACGGGAATGCCCATAGCGGTAAGACGGCTGTTGACGTAGCAGGGCACAAAGCCGAACTCTGTCTGGAACGCAGGCCAGCACTTGTTTGCCATGACTACATACTTGGAGGCACCTTTATTGGCCTCGACCCAGTCAAGCAGGGTCAATTCGTACTGCGCAAGCCGCGGGAGAATGCCGGGCATCTTATTGCCTTCGCCCAGCTCGTCTTCCATTTCCTTGATCTTCGCGGGGATACGAGGATCGTTCGCGTGTTCCTTGTAGGCCTTGAGAAGGTCGAGCTCGCTGTTTTCCTGGACGTTGACACCCAGCTTGAACAGGGGAGCTACAGGGGCGTTGCAGGCGAGAAAATCGAAAGGACGGGGGCCGAAAGTGATGATCTTGAGCTCTTTAAGCCCCAGCAGGGTCCTGGCCGTGGGGATCCAGTCTATGATCATATACGCGACTTCCTTGGCGGTACCAACGGGATATTCGGGAATGTAAGCGTTGATCCCGGAGAGCTTAAGGTTGTAGGAAGCGTTGAGCATGCCGCAGAATGCGTCTCCGCGTTCGGAGGAAAGCACGGCGATGTTTTCTTCAGCGGCGGCAGCGTACATGACAGGGCCGCCGAAAAGCTTGGCTATGGCAGTCTCGGGTCCCTCAGGGCCAAAGTTGCCAAGGAAAACTACCAGAGCGTTGATCTTGCTTTTTTTGATCTCCTCATAAGCTTCGAGCACGTTCTGATCGATGCCGCCTTCGATTATCGTCTTGATCTCGACTGCTTTGACGCCCTGCGCCTTAAGCGCTTTGATCAGAGCAGTCCGACGGCGCTGCGCCAGCTCGATGGGGAAACAGTCGCGGCTCACGGCGATGACGCCAAGCTTCACCTCAGGAATGTTGTACATGTTTGACCTCCCAATTATTATGTATGATTCTTATGAAAAAGCGAAATGGATCACCAATCAGCTGACCGGACCCTAAAATATCGCAATGCGCCACGGACGTTAAAGAGTTTGCTTTGGAAATAGCTGCTTAACGCCGAGGGGTCGCCGGAAGCGAGTGGATAAACCCGGTCAAAGCGAAGAAAAAGTTGGGTTAAGGTTTTGACTTTAAATGCCCCGGGCTGTACTTATAAGGAAACCTTTCACCTATAAGCTGACAATCTGCCATAATGATTATTATATCATTTTATAGAATATTTGCAAGCTGTTTTGCCTAAATTTACTCTTTGACCGGCTTAGGTCTTTAATTTGAACCGTCGATGTGATATAATTAAACAAAAAAACAGGAGAATAAGGAATGAACATTTATTCCAAGTCAGTGCACTTTCTGGACGGCGCGAAGGTCTATATTGCCGATAACGGGGACAAAGACGTTCTGATATGCGAGGGGAAAGCCTACTTTGGCGGCGCTGAAGGTACGAATCAGTTCGAACTCAATCATGAGACTGCATGCACGCTTCGCAGACTGTTTCCTTTTACTGCGCCCAAAAGAGTGCTGGGAGAGCAGCGCAGCATAGGTCTGGGCGACAGGCTGGGCATCGCTACCCCAGGCCATATAAAGGTGATCAGCAAATACGACATAATGCCTGTTTTTGCCCAGCAGTCGATCCGCGAGCTGGACCTGACCGGACGCAGATATGAGGATGTGCTGGATGCGGTCACTTTCGCGGTGTTCCGCGAGGACTTCACGCGCGGTTTCGGCGCGGATGGAGACCATCTTAAGCGTCCCGAAGATATTGAATATGCGCTCAAACTTGGTTTTACCATGCTGACGCTGGATCTCTCAGAGCATATTCACCATAACGCCGACGGCATTTACAGCCAGGATGTAGACGGGATCTATCTGGGAAAGACGTTTGACGTGGAAGGGCATGCTATCTCCTTCACCAAACCGGAGCTGGAAAGGGTAAAGGGGATATACGGCGAGGCGCTGGATTTCGCCATGCAGATGTACGATAGATTCCTTAAGGACGGGAACTGCGACCTTGAGATCTCCATCGACGAGACCGATACTCCCACCGCGCCTTCGGAGCATTTCTTCGTGGCCAGCGAGCTTAAGCGCCGGGGAGCGGACGTAAAGACAATTGCGCCAAGGTTTATCGGAGAATTCCAAAAGGGCATCGACTACATTGGTGATCCGGTCGCCTTTGACGCGGAAATGGAAGTGCATGCCGCTATTGCCAGGCATTTCGGTCATAAGGTGAGCGTACACTCCGGCTCTGACAAGTTCAGCGTGTTCGCCTCAGTAGGCAACAGGACACGCCAGAAATATCATGTCAAGACAGCGGGCACCAATTGGCTTGAGGCCATGCGGATCGTGGCGCAGGCTGATACTGAGCTCTACAGGAAGATCCATTCTTTCGCGCTTGCGCATTTCGAAGAGGCAAAAAAGTATTACCATGTTACTACGGACTTAAGCGCGATAAAGCCGCTGGAAGATGTCAAGGACTGTGAACTTCCGGAATTCTTTGCGGACAATAACGCCCGCCAGCTGATACATATCACCTACGGCCTCATACTTAACGCCAAGGATGACGAAGGCAGACCGCTCTTCAGGAACAGGCTGTACAAGCTTTGGAGAGAGCATGAAGAGGAATATGCCCTTGCGCTGGAAAAACACATTGGAAAGCATCTTGAGATGCTTGGGTGTCCGAAGGCATGAGCATAAGACTGGATACTGCGATCGCTCATCGCAGAGCGCTGCATATGATCCCGGAGATATCCTTCGACCTGAAGGAGACTCAGGCATATGTGCTTTCTGCGCTAAACAAAACATCGGCGCAGGTGACTGCGCTTGAACCGGCCGGTGTACTTGCGTTTTTTGACGCGGGTAAGGATGAGACTATAGCCCTGAGAGCGGACATGGACGCGCTGCCCATGACGGAGAACACGGCACTGGAGTTCGCTTCCTGCCATCCGGGCAAGATGCATGCCTGCGGGCACGACGCGCACATGGCTATGCTGCTCACTGTGGCCGAGGAGCTAAGTCGATCCCGGCTAAACAGAAACGTACTGCTCATTTTCCAGCCTGCCGAGGAGACCGGCGGAGGTGCCCGTAGCGTGATAAATACGGGCGCTCTGGAAAGATATGGTGTCAAAAGCATATATGCCTGCCACGTGGAGCCGTCGCTGGATACGGGAGTCATTTCTGCCAGACCAGGCCCGTCTATGGCTATGTCAAATGAAGTGCATCTGACGGTCAAGGGGAAAAGCAGCCATATAGCACATCCTGAGAACGGCATAGACGCGCTTCGCGCAGGTGTAATGCTTTACAACAAGATATTTGAAGCCATCAATGAAAAGTTTGCCGGGAAGCAGTTTCTGTTCAACTTCGGCAGTTTCCACAGCGGTACTGCCAACAACGTCATCTCAGACGAAACGAGGTTTGCCGGTGCGTTAAGAAGTTACGACGAGCAGCTTTCAGGAGCAGTTAAGCAGACGGTGATCGATGTATGCGGTGATATCGCAGAACAGACGAACACTAAGATAGAGGCATACATTCCTGAAGTCTGCCTTCCTCTGATCAATGACGGGAGCTGCTTTGAACGGCTTAAAGCCTTGACAGAAGGAATGTGCTTCGAAGTTCTTCCGAAACCGTTTTATGTATCGGAGGACTTCGCATATTACCTAAAAAAGGTGCCGGGCTGTATGTTCTATCTTGGTATCGGCAGCAATACGCCACTGCATTCGACGAATTTTTATATTAATGAACAGGCACTTGAATACGGAACGGAGATGTTCATGCGCCTTGCACTTAAGTGAGAATAATACATAAAAAGACCCGCCTGAGATTCAGGCGGGTCTCTTTTAGAGTCATCAAGTGCTGATCTTGGACGGGGGATTACAGCTGGGGCATGCCTTGTATCCTTTGCCAAGCGCATATTCAAGCGTCACGCTTGTGCCCCCGGTAACGCCCTGAGCGGTACATTTGGCAGCCTTGTGGTAATACTTTGCCGTGTTAGTGCCCGTTTTAATGTAGACGACCGTGCTTGCTGAAGCAGAAGCGTTCTTATTGTTGGCAGCAGTATTGCCAGCCTGGTTGTTGGCGCTGTTAGTGGTTTTCTTGTCAAACAGAGTGCCCAATTGTTTGGCGCAGGTGGGACAGGCAGTCTTGCCTGCGGCAATGGCTTTGGCCACTGTGACCGTCAGCGGTTTATTCATACCGGAGCAGTTGCTCTTTGTGTGGTAATACTTGCCTCCGGATGTGGCAAAAACGTTAACGTTGCCGGACTTAAAGCAGGTGGGGCAGGCTTTTTTGCCGGCGTTTATGGCGGACTGAAGCGTGACCCGGTTCGCACCTGTCATGCCTGAGCATGTTGAGTTGGTGTGGCAGTACGTGCCATTTTTAGTGGCGTATACATAGGTGTTGGTATCGGTCGTTGTGGTCCCGGTCAGTTTTGTGGTCGTTGTGCCTCCGTTCCCGCCGTCAGCAGCTGCGGTGGAACCTGACAGATTCCTGGCATTGCAGGTGGGACAGGCCTTCTTTCCGGCAGAGATCGCGGTCTTTGCGGTCACATAACTGGCGTTCTTCATGCTGGAACAAGTAGCCTTGGTGTGATAATAAGTTCCGTCTGTCCGGGCAAATACCCAAATGTTAGCAGGCTTGACGCAGGTGGGGCATGCAGTCTTACCGTATTTGACAGCGGTGGAGATCGCTATCTGGCTGGCGTCTTTCATGCCGGAGCAGTTATTTTTCGTATGGAAGTATTTGCCGCCCTGCGTCGCGAATACCTGTGTCTCGCTGGGAATAGAGTTGATATTTATCGATCCGTTTCCGGCAAGACACACGGGACAAGCGGTCTTGCCCATGGCTTCCCATTCGCTCTTTGTTTTGGCGACGGCATTAGACATGCTCTGGCAGTTGGAGTAGCAGTGATACCATTTTCCGCCTGCGGTGCCGTAGTAACCTATGCAAACAGGACATGCGGTCTTGCCCGCTTTAATAGCGTTTGCTTCGGTCACGACTGTAGCGTTCGTCATGCCCTGGCAGTTTTTGTCAATATGATACCATTTGCCTTTCGTTGTGGCGTAGAGGGTCGTTCCGGATGGGGTAGAGGTGCCAGTCTCACCACTGTTGAACTGGTCGTTCCCACCAGAACAGACGGGGCATGCCGTGCGTCCTCTCTGTATTGCCAGGTCGAGTGTGACTTTGCTTATCGCCAATCCTCCCAGATTCGGACAGTCTTCACGGGTATGATAGTACAACCCGGAGTTGCTGGTCCACACATAGTTCGCCCCTGTATTGTCCTCGGGAAGGGTGGCGACGCTCGTCAGGTCGGGAGTTATCTCGGTCGAAGGAGTGGGCGTAGGAGTGGGTGTAGTGGCAGTCTCCGCAGTGTTTACGGGGAAAACAACGTTCTGAGAGAAATCCGGACCGTCGTCAAGCCCGTTTACAGGGTCGTTGGAACCGCCGCCGCGCGGCCAGAAAATGATGACCCATAGTATGATAAACAGTATGCCTATGGCGGTAAGGATCCACCGTTTGGTCTTGTCAAACAATCCTTTGTGCCAGAGGTACCAGATGGCAAACAGCTGAAGCACAGGCAGGGCGAGCAGCAGATAAAGCAGGATCGGACTGCCGTCCAGCGTGCTTTGGATCTTGCCGTACCAACCGGTGCCTTCGCTGTTCTCGTCGTCGTAGTACTGACCTTCTTCGTCATTTTCGGCAGGGTATTCGTCGGCGTACTCGTCTTCGTACTCGCCGTCATACTCTTCCTCGCCGTTTTCACTGCGCATCTCGTCAAATAGATCGGGATTGTAGCCTAAATCTTCACCGTCATCTTCATAGTCGTCAGCATCGCCGTCATCGATATAGTCATCGTCTTCGGCGTAGCCGTCCTCTTCATAGTTTTCGTCTTCAGGCGAAGCTTCTCCGTAGTAGTCTTCGCCGGAAGCGTCTGTCTCATCATAATATTCGTCCGAGTCATCGCCTTCTGCATAGGAATCATCTTCATATTCCTCTTCGTCGGAGGGAACGTCATCATACTCCTCGGCGTTGTCATCGGGATAAAAATCTTCATTTTCGCTGGTATCGTCAGGGACGAATTCGTCGTCGAAGCTGCCTTCTTCGTCAAATTCCTCTTCAGATTTGCCGTTAATGGAATTATGCTTCGAAAAACGATCCTTTATGGAGCCAAAATCGATTTTTGCCATATCCTTCTCCTTAAACTCCCGGTATAAACCTATTGCGTGTACTAATACAGACGTATGATACATCAAAATGTTTCATAAGTCAATATTTACGAAAAACTTTTTTCACAGAATTGAAATAATTAAAGAAAAACAGAGAATAAATGATCAATCGGTCAGGCGATTGCCTCCGCTAAGATATACGCGCTTTGCCCGCCCGGAAAGGCGGCTGAGCGCTTCGTTGCGATTCATGCCTGCGAATGCAGCATAAGTGTCTATCGAGATGCTGTCTCCCAGCAAAGTCACCGTGCTTCCAACCCGCGCAGAAGGTATGTGCGTCACATCGATCATAAGCTGATCCATGCACACAAGCCCTAATATATTTGCGGGTTTTCCGTCAATAAGAACATATCCTTTGCTGTTGAGCCTTGGATAGCCGTCAGCGTAACCAACAGGCAGAGTGGCTACAAGACTGTCTTCCGTAAGGGGATTTTTATCGTCATAGCCGACGCACTCTCCTGCGGGAACATGATGGATCGAAGCGATCCTTGAAAAGAACCTTACGGCAAGCATATCCTCCTCAGGATGTTCGTAACGGTAAGGACATACGCCGTACAGCCAGGCGCCGACCCTTGCGGCATCAAAATGCCATGCGGGGTATCTTACCATGCCGATCGAATCACACACATGCCGGATATAGCCGGAGATCCCGCTTTGCTTTAAAAGATTATCAGCGTACAGGTATCTTTGCACCTGTACAGCGTCACTATCTGGCGACCTTATTGCAAGGTGTGTATAAAGGCCGACCAGCCGTACACAAGGGTCTTTTGCGAAAGCAAGCATAGAAGGGTAATCGGATTGCTCAAAACCCAGCCGATGCAGTCCCGTATCAAGCTTGATGTGGGCGTAGACAGGAAGGGAGAGTTTTTTTGCGCAGTTGAGCAGGAGCAGTGCGCTTTCGGGGGAATGGCAGGTCAGCTCGATCTTTTTTGGGATAAGCTCAAGCGCCTCAGAATCTGACACGTCACCGAGCACCAGAAAGGAGGAGTTAAGACCCAGTGAATACAGCTCCAGCGCCTCTGAGGCACAGGCGACTGCAAAGTGTCTTGCTCCAAGAGAATGAAGGGCGGAGTATACGTGTTTAGCGCCCATGCCGTATGCGTCGGCCTTTAGTACGCAAATAACTTCGCCTGTACCCATTTTTGCTTTGGCGGATAGATAATTGCTCCCGATCGAATCCAAATCGATCTCAGCTACGCAGCGTTCCTGCAGATAATCATTACTATACATGGTTTTTGGGGTCGGCAGCATCCGCAAAAGAGTTGCCGATTATGTAGAAAGAGATGGTTATGAGACTGAGTATCACTGTAGGGAACAAAAGCTGATATCTTAGGGATGCGCTTGTGACATACTGCCTGCCCTCGTTGATCAGGTTGCCCAGAGAAGGGGTTTCCTTGGAAAGCCCGATCCCGATGTAGGTGATGAATACCTCGGACCCGATAGCGCCTGGTATGGCCAGTGCCATGCGCAGCATGATAACGCTTACCAGATACGGAAGTAGGTTTTTTACCATTATTCTTACAGGGGAAGTCCCAAGGCAGCGTGAGGCCAGGTTATAGTCACGGTCGCGGATAATAACTATCTGATTCCTGACAAAGCGAGCCATGCCCAGCCACCTTGTAAGGCTCATGGCGAATATCAGCGTGGAAACTCCGGGCTTCATGATATAGGATACGAGTATCAGTATTATCGTAGTTGGGATATTGTCTATTATGTTGTACAGCTCAGTTAATACGTGGTCCAGCTGCCTCACATAACCCCAAAGAATGCCTACCATTATTCCGATAAGCGCCTCGAACAGAGCCACAACAAAGCCTATCCAGAGGCTTGTGCGGGTGCCGCTCCATACGCGTGACCAAAGATCCTGGCCTATGTTGTTGGTCCCGAAGACAAAGGGGTGCGCGCTGGGGACAGTCCTCAGCTCAGTCCCGGAAGGAGCATATGCGATCGCGTTTTCATCAAAACGGATTTTTGCGGACTCACAGTACAGCCATGAACCGTTGTTGGTAAGATCGGCGTTATTCGAATAAACCTGCACAGTGAAATTCGAACGGGATTCGTAGGGGACAGCGTATGGGTCGTCGGGAAGCTTGAGTTTCGTCTGGAAATTGTTTTTCACATATCCGGATATGCCTTTGTATTCTATTTTGACCCAATCATCCAAATAGGCGGTGACAGTAAAATCATCGCGCTTTTTGATCGTCGCGACAAGGTTGCTGACCGCAAACCAGTTTTCATCCACAGCCTGGCAGTTAAGGATCGTTTTGCTCTCCAGGGTAGTAAACACGGTCGACAGAGAGGGCGACAGATTCTGAAGCTGAATACCGGTGACGGGGTCGTTATAAACGCGGTTGGCATCCCTTTGTCCGGGCAGCAGAGGCTGCAAAAAAGTAAACAACAGCACAAGCCCCAGCACGATCAGCGCTGTCATGGCAGCCCTGTTTTTGAAAAATGCTTTTAATGTACTGCCCCAGTAGGAATAATTGCTGTAGCCTGTTCTTTCGCCGGAAGCCGGATCATATGGGGCAAACTCAAACAAGCGGTCGTCAGAAATACGCTCTTTGAAAGCGTTTTCGACGGCCTTTTCTGCTTTGAGTTTTTTTGTGCCGAAGATACTCATTCAGCGTACACCCTGACGTCTTTCGAGACTTATGCGAGGATCGAGCATTGCCATAAGCAGATCGCCCAAAAGCAATCCAACAATTCCGATGCAGGAGAAGATCATGACCAGCGCCTGCACCATGGGATTGTCCTGACGGCCGATAACATCTACCAACAGGCCTCCCATGCCCGGTATGGAATAGAGCGACTCAACGTATATGGAGCCGCATACTGTATACAGAAGCGAAGCGGGAATGTACTGCACCATGGGAACGAAGGAGTTTCTGAATACATGCGACAGCATCAGTTTGTAAGGGCTAATTCCCTTGCTGCGGGCGAGTTTGACATAGTCCTTGTTGATCTCGTCCAGCATATAGCGCCTCAGCCACATCGCGTAACTGGCAATAGAACCTAAAGACATACTTATGACAGGAAGTATCCAGGTAACGGGCTCGTTTCGTTTGAAAAGCATGCCGATCCTGAGCAAATCCGTTCCGTAGAGCTGGATAAAGATGTAGTATACGGCAGCGGGAACAGCGTTGATAAGCACAATAAATACTGTGCCGAACCTGTCCCAGAAAGCGCCCTTTTTCAGCGCCATGGCCGCGCCAAGAGGAATGCCGAACAAAAGGCCCAAGCCCATGGAAGCAACGCCAAGATAGATTGAGATAGGGGCTTTTTCGGCAATGATCTGGCTGATAGATGTTCCGGCGGAATACCTGGAGGATTGTCCCAGATCTCCTTTGAGGAGGTTTTTAAGGAAAGGGATCAGCTGTTGGAGGATGGGTCTATCCAGCCCCAGAGTATGCAGCTTGGCCTGTACCTGAGCTTCATCAAGTTTGTCATAATTATCAAAATAACCCTCTATGGGCATCTGCCTGAGCAAAACGAAAACAACGCTGATTATCGCTAACAGCGAGAAGAGGCTCAGCAGAACGCGCTTAAGTACGTAGAACCCGAGCCTTCGTTTCCATATGAGGTAAATAAACCCGGCGGCGAGCAGGCAAAGGGCTATTTTGATAATCATGAAACTCCTGATAATGTCTTTTATGCGTATGCGGGGACGGCTTCTGCCGCCCCCGCAAAAGGGGAAAGGGTTTATTTGGCCAAAGCAGCTCTCTCCTCGAGCCACTGGTCGTAAGCGTCGAAATACTCGTCAGTGGACATGGGTTTGTCCAGAAGATGCTGACCCTTGAAGCGGCAGGACGCAAGGCCCGTGGCACCGAACTGACCTTCAAAGGGATTCAGGCGGCTGGCAGTATACCCGCCGGTGTTGGAACCGTAGGGGATCACTATGGCATGGTTGATGAGGTAAGCTTCAGCCTGAGCAAAGGCCTTATATCTTGCCGCCATGTCGCTGCCGGGCATAGCTTTGGCTGCATTCACGAGAACATAATACTCCAGAACGCCGTCCTCGTTCATAAGCGCGGGATCAGTGGCATTGATAAAGAAGTTGTAGTTGTTATCCTCTTTGAAGGGCTCTGTCAGGTTGATCGGGTCGTCAAAATCCAGACCCCAGTTGCAGCGCATGAAACCATATTTGCCCGTACGGCGGATGGCAGACAGGAAGTTGTTGGCGGGGCCGGGATAGTTGATCACTTCGATGTAATCAGTTCCAAGTACTTCTTCCAGCTGCTGCTTGACGACTACGCACTCGTCAGCCTGGGAGGTCGAAGAGGAGATATAACTGTTGAGCACCTTGATGGGGAAGGTGGCACCCAGTGCGGTCAGCTCTTCAACGGCCTTTGCTTTGTAGAACAGCGCCAGGTCAATGTTGGGATCGGTGATGATGTCGTCAAACTCACCCAGTTCGGTGTAGTCTGTTCCGTCGATCACGCAGATGCCCTGGGGCATTATGGTAGTCCACAGCAGATCTTCGGGGTTTTCAGGCTCGATGACCGTCTTGGCTTTAACACGGTCAAAGGCGTATGAAATGGAGAGACGGAAAGCTTCGTTATTAACAGCGATCTTCCAGTTGTCGGGCTCATATTCTTCGTCGAAGTTGGGATCAAAGTTGAAGGCCCAGAAATAGCTGAACTGACCGAACTGGCGCACCGGGTGGATCATGTCCGCCGTCTCAGGGTCTGCGAGCCACTCAGAAGCGAGCTTGGAATCTATGTCGGCGGCGTCGATCTCGCCCTTGAGGTACATGGCGGGGGCAATGATGCTGGCCTGGCTGTTATAGGTCTGCTCGATCACGTCGATAAACACGTTGTCCTTATCCCAGTAGCTTTCGTTTTTGGTATATACACGCTTCTCCTGGGGCTTAAGCTCGGTCAGGATGTACGGACCGCAATAGAGCAGATTGGTCTCGCTGGTAGCCACACCGAAATCGTCGCCTTTTTCCGCGAGGAATTTTGCGTTCACAGGCATGTAGCAGATGTAATCCAGCATGGTCAGGAAATAGGGGCATGGCTCTTTTGTGGTGTAGGCGATGGTGTAATCGTCCAGCGCCTTAACGCCGACATCGGCAAAATCCATCGGAGCGGGAGCTTCTTCGCCTTCTTTTGGAGAAGAGGTCGACTTATAGTATTCCCTGGCGCCTACGATATAGTCGCGAAGGATGGATGCTGTCGAGGAAGCGTGCTGGGCATTAAGAATGTACTCTGCCGAAGTGACGAAATCATTCGCTGTGACGTCGGCGTAGTATTCACCGGTGCTGGTGACCCATTTCACACCCTTGCGCAGGGTAAAAGTCCAGGTGAGGCCATCTTCACTGGTAGACCAGTCTTCAGCAAGACAGGGCACCAGGTTGCCGTAACGGTCATGCTCGATCAGGGTGTCGATCACGTTGGCAGAAAGCGTGTAATCGTTGGTGGTCGACGTGGTAAGATAGTTGAGCGTGCCGATCTCGCCCGAGTACAGAGTTCTGTAAACGACAGGATCGCTTTCCGCAGAAGCGAAAGCGAGGCCGCATATGGCGATACAAAGGCAAAGCATAAGGCTAAGCAGCTTTTTCATGCGATTCCCTCCTTGTACAAATGAATGAACTCATTATAACACAAGTTGTCAAAAATGAATGAGTATATTCTGTTAAATTTTATTTTCGAAAACTATTATATACTGAATTAACCCGAAAATGAATTTTGCAGATGATAAAAATTCATTTGGAGGATTTGGAATGGATAAGAAGATAGATTGGACCGCATGTTGAACTATCCGGTTTAATGTGTTATAATACTATATGGTTAAGACAGCAAAGGAGATATGCGTGTAAAATGAAGCTCGGAAACGTAATGGAAATCCTCTCAGCCAAGCCGCTGAGCAGCTTTGTCGACCTGGATCTCGACGTCAAATGCGCCTGTTCCAGCGACATGATGAGCGACGTGCTGGCGTTCCCTAAGGAGCACATGGTACTGCTCACGGGACTTGTCAACGCGCAGGTTATGCGCACCTGTGATATGCTTGACATCAGGGCTGTGGTATTCACCCGCGGCAAGCTTCCTTCCGCCGAGGCATTGGAGATGGCCAACGAAAACGGTATCAGCGTGCTGGGCACCGAGCTGACACTTTTCGTAGCAAGCGGCAAGCTTTACTCCGGCGGCCTGGTAGGCGGCACAAAGGACAAAGCATGAGCATACTTAAAGAAGAATTTCCTGTAGTAAAAATGGATTTCGTTACCGCCGGAGAAGCGTCTGCTCAGATAAAGCGCATTCTGAAAAAACTGGGCGTAGACGCGGGTGTTGTCAGGCGACTGTCCATAGCATGCTACGAAGCGGAAATAAATCTTGTGATCCATTCCGAAGGCGGCAGCCTTTCTCTTGAGGTCAATCCCGAAGATATCGTGTTGATCTCCAAAGACGTGGGGCCCGGGATCCCTGACATAGAGCTGGCTATGAGCGAAGGTTATTCCACTGCCAGCGACGATGTGCGTATGATGGGTTTCGGCGCAGGCATGGGGCTTGCGAATATGGCCAGGAACGCGGATAAGTTCAGGATCGAGTCCAAGGTGGGCGAAGGCACACTGATTGAGATGATATTCAACCTTAAACAGGAGGCCTGATATGGCTACGACGCTCCATTCCGTGCGTTTGGATAAGGGCAAGTGCGTTGGCTGCACCGGCTGCCTCAAACGCTGTCCAACAGAGGCGATCCGCATTCGAAAAGGCAAAGCCACTATTATAGATGAGCTTTGCATAGACTGCGGCGAATGCATTCGCGTGTGCAAGCAGCACGCGAAAATAGCCGTGACAGACCCATTAAGCAGCATAAACCGATTTAAATACAAGATCGCTTTGCCGGCGCCGGCGCTGTACGGTCAGTTTAAACGCATAGACGACATTACGTCTATCACGAGGGGCCTGCTTCGCATGGGTTTTAACGACGTGTTCGACGTGGCGGTAGGCGCAGATCTGGCGTCAAGAGCCATAATGGAAAAGCTTAAAAGCCCATCCTGCCCTAAACCGCTTATCTCCTCTGCGTGTCCGGCAGTTTTGAGGCTCATTCAGGTACGGTTTCCCGAGCTGATAGACAACGTTGTTGACGTCAGGAGCCCGATGGAGCTCGCGGCGACCAGGGCAAGAGCCGAATTTTGTCGGCGTACCGGAGCAAAACCGGACGAGGTGGGCTGTTTTTTCATCACTCCCTGCGCCGCAAAGGCGACGGCGATCAGAAAGCCTATCGGCCATACCAAAAGCGCGGTCGACGGGGCTATCTCCATACTCGAGATCTACGGGCTTCTGTCCAGCCAGCTCAGGCGCATAAAAAGTGACGGGCAGGATGAGATAGAACCTCATCCCTGTACAGGCCTTGGCATTGGTTGGGCCAGAACGGGCGGCGAGGCTCTGGCTATCGAAGAAGAAGAGGCGCTGGCTGTGGACGGCATCGAGAATGTGAGCCGTGTGCTCGAGCAGATAGAGAACGACCGGCTGCCTGAACTCAAGTACTTTGAAGGACTTGCGTGCGAAGGCGGATGTGTGGGCGGACCGATAGTGTTTGAGAACATGTACATAGCCCGCAACCGGATACGCCAGCTGGTAGTCAATCTTCCCAAGGTCAAGGTCTCTGACGCGGTAAGCCTTGATGACGTCAGGGAACTTGGTGACGACGTATGTTTTGACACGCCTATACGCCAGATCGAGGCAATGAAACTGGACAGCGACTTTGCCGCCGCGGTGAAGAAGCTCGACAAAATCGAGGAGATCCGGAAAAAACTGCCGGGACTGGACTGCGGCTCCTGCGGTTCTCCGACCTGCCAGGCGCTGGCGGAGGACATTGTGGGCGGCTATGCCAAAGAGATGGACTGCCTTTTCCTTCTTAAAGCCAGAGTGAGCGAAATGGCAAAGCAGATGGTAGAGATCAGCGAACTAACCAGAGAATAGGAGATAAGAATATGACAGTTAACGAGCTTGCAAAGCTTATAGATGCTACGCTGCTTAACGCAGCGGCAGGAGAAAACGAGGTCAAGTGCGGCTACGCCTGCGACCTGCTGTCTTGGGTAATGGCACACGGTTCTGACGGCATGGCCTGGATAACGGTCCAGACGCATATGAACGTTATTGCCGTGGCAAGCCTGCATGAAATGAGCTGCGTGATAATTCCGGAGGGCATTGCCGTTGAACAGGATGTGCTGGATAAGGCCGCGGAGGAAGGGATCGCGGTGCTGGGCACAAAGCTTGACGCCTACAGGGTCTGCGGGAAAATGACTCAGGCGGGCATAGAGGCTTCCTGAATGAAATTTGCCGTAGACCTGCATATGCATTCGTGCCTGTCTCCCTGCGGAGATATGGACATGACGCCCAACAACATAATCAACATGTGCAAGCTCAAGGGGCTTGACATGATAGCGGTGACGGACCACAATACAGCGATGCAGCTGCCGGTAATTCAAAAAGTGGCGGACTATGTGGGGGTCTCGCTGCTGCCGGGATTAGAGGTGACGACCAGGGAAGAAGCGCATATGCTGGCCTACTTCAGAACGGTGGAGGAAGCGGTGGATTTTTCAAAATATATCTATCCGCATCTGCCGCCGATTAAAAATAAGCCAAAGCTTTTCGGGATCCAGGCTTACATGAACGAGGATGACGAAATCATCTCTGAAGAGGAAAGACTTTTGATTACAGCTCTTGATCTGAGTATAGACGAGCTGTTCTGCGAGATCTCAGGCAGGGGGGGCATCGCTGTCCCTGCCCACATAAACAGAGGCGCGAACGGTCTGCTTCAGGCGCTGGGCTTCGTTTCCGCGGAACTGGATTTCAAAGCCCTGGAGGTCACTAAGGGGCTTCCATTGCCGCATAAGGGGTTGCCGGAGGTAAAACACCTGCATTCTTCCGATGCGCATTATCTTGAGAACATATTTGAAAGGGAAGAGTTTCTGGAGCTTGACAAGCCAACTCCGGAAGCGTTTTTCGATTATATACTGGCTTAGAGGAGGATCGGATGCAGCATAACGATAAGGCGTACGCATACATGCTTTTGACTCTTCCGCTTTCAGCGGGGGAGGAAAGCGTTCGCCCGCTGTCCTCCCATGAGGTCGCGCTTTTGGCCGGCAGGCTGGATATCAACGATGACAGGGGCATAGGGCAGCTGATAGGTCTTGAAGAGATCCAACTGATGAGACTGTTCAATATTGGCAGCGATGAAGCTTACAGGATCCGGCTGCTTCTGGACAGGAACATGCCGCTGGCAAAACTGATCGAGGATTGCATTTCAAGAGAAATCGATATAGTGACCCCATTTGGAAGAGACTATCCTTCAAGACTGATCCGCTCGATGGGCCTATATAACTGCCCCGTGCTGTTCACAAAGGGAAATGCTGAACTGCTGAAAGGACTGAATATTGGCATAAACGGAATGGGCGGTGTGAAAACCAGCGACTCGCTGAAGCAGGGTCTAAAAGCGTTTGTGCAAAAGCTTGTGAAATGCGGTTTTGGACTGATAGGTCAGGACGAGCCGGGCGCGAGCAGGTATGCGCTAAAAGAAATGCATGAAGTGTCCGGAAGGACGGTGCTGCTTGCGCAGGCGGGTATAAGCGCTTGCGAAAGCGAGATGAGATCGCAGGCGGCTGCAGAGCCTGAATATGACCTTATTATCAGTCTTTGCCATCCGGACCGGCAGTATGATGCAGGGAATACCGCTTTGCGGACACGCACGCTTTTTGCGCTCTCTCAGGCTGCATTCGTGCTTTCTACCGACTTGAAAAGGGGCGAACAGGAAGCTGCAAAGCTCAGGCTCTGTGAGGAGCTTTATACGCTCAAAAGCCCTGAATGCGAGATGAATGATGCCCTTCTTTCAAAAGGCTTCAAGCAGGTCGCCGATATTGGAAAGTTCCCCGTTGAGGCTTCCAGCGAAAAGTGGAGCAGGCTGGACGAATATAACCAGCTCAGTTTCATTTAGCTGAATCTGCCTTTGATACTGTGCATCTGTAGCGCCGGGTCTTCCGGCGCTTTTTTTCGCTTGCCAGCAATATCAGCGCGCCTGCTCCTCCAAAAAGCAGCGCCAGCAGGGTTTGGACAAGCTCGTTGCTGCTTATTAGATAACCCAAGCACAGTCCTGCGATCAAAAACACAAGAGGGACGCCGTAAGCAAGCAGTGACGCAGAAAACAGCCTTTTATCAGGGAGCGTGATATCAACCGTGTCTCCCACATTGTAGTTTCCTTCCGGCAGAGGGTATGTTATTTCTTCAGTGCGCCCAAATTCACAGGCGCGACAGGTGAGACACGCTTCCTGACGTTTTACCTGCGCCATAAGCCCCTGGGGCGTTTTGACTACGATCCCTTCTCTGGTCATTTTCAGCACCTCTTTTAGAATAATTATGCCACTAAAAGGAATATAATTCAAGTGGTCGGTGCGGGCTTGTAACTTAATAAAGAATATAGTATAATGAAAATGAATAAATAGAGTATCGGAGGAACTGAAACATGAAGCTCAACCTCAAATCTATAAAGGAAACCGCCTGGTGGCGGGAAAGGGGTTATCAACTGCCCGAATATGATATCGAAAAAGTTCGTGCAAACACTTTGGCAAGACCGGAGTGGGTGCATTTTGGCGCAGGCAACATTTTCAGGGCGTTCTTGGGCGCGGTCGATCAGAGACTGCTTAATCAGGGCTTAGTCGACACAGGCATAAGCGTATTTGAAGGCTTTGACACGGAGATAATCGAGAAAGCATACCGTCCGTTTGATAATCTTTCCGTTGGCGTTACGCTTATCGGCACCGGAAGTGTAAAAAAAGAGGTCATCGCCTCCGTGGCCGAGAGCCTGACGATAGCGGACGATGCCAGAATGGAAGAGATTTTTACTTCCGCGTCGCTTAAAATGGCGTCCTTCACGATCACTGAGAAAGGTTATTCTGTCGCGTTTGCCAAAGCGGACGCTCAGGGCAGACCGGAGGATGCCAAAGGGCTCATGGGCTATCTGACGCAGTTGCTGCTTAAGAGATACCGTTCCGGAGCGCTTCCCGTCGCTCTGGTCAGCATGGATAATTGCTCTCATAACGGCGAAAAACTCCAGAACGCGGTCATGTACGTCGCTGGGTCATGGCTGGAAAACGGCTATGTTGACGAGGGGTTCATTGGATATCTGAAAGAAAAGGTGTCTTTCCCGTGGAGCATGATCGATAAAATCACTCCTCGCCCGGACAGCAACGTCATGAGTCTGTTGGAGAAAGACGGTTTTGAAGATGCCGGACTTATTGTTACTTCCAGGAATACATATACCTCTGCGTTCGTGAATGCGGAAGAGAAGGAATATCTTGTCATTGAAGACGCATTTCCAAACGGCCGCGTACCGCTGGACAAGGCAGGCATCTATTTTACAGACAGAGAGACGGTCGAAAAGGTAGAGCGGATGAAAGTCACCACTTGCTTAAATCCCCTGCACACCTGTTTGGCGGTGTTCGGCTGCCTGCTGGATTACGATACTATCTGGAAGGAAATGAATGACTCCGACCTTAAGAAGCTCGTCTACCGTATCGGATATCAGGAAGGACTCCCCGTTGTAACGGATCCCGGCATCATGAAACCTGAGACCTTCCTTGAGGAAGTGCTGACTGCCCGTCTGCCCAACTGCTTCCTGCCCGACACTCCGCAAAGGATCGCCACAGACACAAGCCAGAAGCTTTCAATAAGGTTCGGCGAGACGATAAAGGAATACATCAAGCGGGGGATGGACCTGAGCTCACTCAAGGGCATCGTTCTTGTCGAAGCGGGCTGGCTCAGGTATCTGATGGGCGTGAACGACGCGGGCAAGGAAATGGCCGTTTCTCCCGATCCCAGGCTGGAAGAGATGAAAACGCGGCTTGATGGCGTCAGGTTTGGCGATAACTCCAAGGCTGACGATATTCTTCCCGGCATACTGAGCGACGAAAGCATCTTCGGCGTAGACCTGATGAAAATTGGTCTGGGAAAGAGCGTTATTCACATGTTTAAGCAGATGAACGATGGCGCTGGACAGGTCCGGCGGGCTATCTCGGAAATCGAATAAGCGATGCAGTGGAATTACGGCTTCGATTTCGGAACAGACACACTTCGAATGGTCTCAGTCGGCCGCAAGGGCATCTACTCCGAACCTCAGTGCGCGGCGCTGAGAGAGGGCGATGAGATACCTTTTGCCTGGGGTGACAAAGCTTTCGAGCTGCTTGCGCGGCCCGTGCCCGGGGTCAAAGTGGTTCGCGCAGTATCGGGAGGCATCCCGGAGGATGCCGGACTGCTTGCCTCCTGGGTCAAACGCATAATCAGTGCGGGTGAAAAAAGAGTGCTTGTTCGCCGTCACGCGTTGGTGTGCGTATCCCCTGACCTGAGCAGATCCATGGTCCGAACGCTGCTTGGCACAATTGTTGCGCAGGGGATCGACGCAGCAGGCGTTGTGGGCATTGACGCGTGCGCTCTGCTGGGAGCGGACTTGGAAACCGATATGCGCGAAGGGCAGTTTTTGCTCGATATAGGCGCGTCGGCGGTAACTCTCTCCGCGTTTGCCGGCGGCAGAAGAGGACTGTTTTTCCGTTTGCCTTTTGGAATTGGAGACCTGGAAGAAAGAATTATCTATGAAATAAGGCAGAAAGAAGGCGTAATTATTTCCTCCAGCGTCGCAAGAGTGCTTAAGCACGGAGCTTTCAGCCCTGAGCTTGGCAAAATGGCGCTGCCTGTCTTCGACCCCGCAAAGCTGCTTCCGGAGCAAAGGCGGCTTGACCCCGGTTATGCCAGGGACTGCGTCAAAACCTTCATAGGAGAAGTCATTGCTTTTTGCCGCAGGTCGTTGCAGGATCTGAGCCCCCAGCTTGCGGAGGATTATCTTCGCAACGGGCTATTGATAACCGGCGGCGGCGCGAATATTGACGGTATCGCAGAAGGTTTTAGCGCTGCGCTGGGTGTTCCCGCTGCGAGCGCGGCGGAACCTGAAAATGCTGCGGCAAGGGGGCTGAAACGTCTGCTTGAGGATGAGGAAAAAGCCTCAACGCTGGTTATTTCAGCAAGGGAAGCTGAAGAGCAGCCGTGATTCGCGTAGCCAAAAAAGGTGCACTCAGAGCCGAGTATACGCTTGTCAGCGCAAAAAACAGGACCACATTGCTTCTGCAGGCGCTTCCCATGGGCAAGATCAGGCTTTATGCGCCAAAGGGTTATCCGGTCAGGCTGGCCGATCGATTTGTGCTTGAACACATCAGTGAGCTCCGCGCTGCACATAAACGCATGGAGTCTGTTCAGGAAACACTGCCTGGAACCGTCCTTTTCAAAGGTGAAAGACTGCCGTTGTTCATAAAGAAGGCTGCTTCGGGGAAAGTCCTGTTATGTGACGGATGCATAACGGTTTATTCTCCGACAAAGGAACCCGCGAAGGTAAAAACGCTGCTTAAGGGTTTTCTTGTCAAGCTATCGCTGGAAGACATCAAATCTGCGATCGACAGGTGGGCTCCAAGCTTCAATGAAACATACGGACGTGTGACCATAAGGGAACAACGCACCAGGTGGGGTTCATGCTCAGCAAAGCGCAATCTGAACTTTAATTGGAAACTGATACTGGCTCCGCACGAATGCCTTGAATACGTCGTTGTTCACGAACTGACGCATCTAAAGGTGTTCAACCACTCACAAGCTTTTTGGAACGAGGTCGGAAAACGCATGCCGGACTATGATATCTGGCGCAAATGGCTGAAACAGCACGGGCAGGAGCTCGTGATTTAATGGAGGAAAGCATTGGCTAAAATAATAGCTGTGGCGAACCAAAAAGGCGGTGTCGGAAAGACTACGACTGCAGTAAACCTGGCTGCCGCACTTGCGGATAAGGGCAAACGCGTTCTTCTGGTCGATCTTGACCCACAGGGAAACGCTACCAGCGGATTGGGCGTGACTGTCAAAAACGGGTTTACCATATATTCGGTCCTCAGCGGGGAATGCGGGGCAAATGAAGCTGTACGCCGTACGCGTTTTAATAATCTGAGCGTGCTCCCATCCAGCGTTGACCTTTCAGGCTGTGAGATAGAACTCGTAATGCAGGAGCGCCGTGAGGAGGTGCTCAAAGCTGCGCTTAACTCCGTCAGCGGCGAGTATGATTATGTCTTTATAGATTCACCTCCTTCTTTGGGGCTGCTGACAATAAATGCACTGACTGCGGCGCACAGCGTGCTTGTGCCGATCCAGTGTGAGTATTATGCCCTTGAAGGGGTTGGGCAGCTCATGAACACACTGAATCTTGTTCGCAAGCGGCTTAACCCTGCCCTTGAAGTTGAGGGCGTTGTGCTTACAATGCTTGACGGGCGCACAAATCTCGGGCTGCAGGTGGTCAGCGAAGTAAAAAAGCATTTTAAGGGCAAGGTGTTTGCATCTGTCGTGCCGCGAAATGTTCGCCTGAGCGAGGCGCCCAGTCATGGCTTGCCAATACAGGCGTATGACCCCGCCTGCGCTGGAGCGGTAGCATATTCCAGGTTGGGCGACGAGCTGATTAAGAGAAATGAGGGCTGACAAAATGAGTAAACGCACATCCGCACACGGGCTTGGCAGAGGGCTTGAAGCGCTGTTTTCGCAGATCGATGCCGAAGAGAATGAGTTGAAAACGGATGTATTACAAGGAGAGACGGTAAAGGAGATCTCTCTTAATGACATTGACATCAATTCTTCCCAGCCAAGAAAGAGCTTTGACGAGGATGCGCTTAAGGAGCTGGCGGAATCTATTGCGTCAGTAGGTGTCATCCAGCCCATTATCGTTCATCCTAACGGCGACAGATATACTATAGTTGTTGGAGAAAGGCGCTTCAGAGCCTCGCGTCTTGCGGGGAAAACGAGCATTCCCGCGATTGTGCGCTCATGGGATGAAATGACGCGCCTGAAAAGCGCACTTATCGAAAACATACAAAGGCAGCAGCTCAACCCTATCGAGACCGCGCAGGGCATCAAGACGCTTATGGAGAAATGCGGTCTGACACAGGACGAGACCGCGGAAGCGCTTGGCAAGAGCCGCAGCCAGGTGACAAATACTTTACGCTTGCTGAGCCTTGAACCCGAAGTGCAGCAGCTTGTTCAGAACGGAAGCCTTTCTGCGGGACACGCCAGAGCGCTTGTGGGTCAGCCTGCGTCGATGCAGCTTGCTTTGGCAGGGGAAACTGTAAAACAGGGGCTTAACGTCCGCCAGCTGGAAAAGGCGGTCCAGCTGGGATCGTTGCCTCCAAAAGTGAAAAAGCCGCCAAAATCTGCCGAAATAAAACGTGTAGAAAAAATGGCTCGCGAGGCGTTCGGAGTCAAAGCGCGTGTAGACGGTGATGAGAACCGGGGCAGAATCGTGCTGACATATTCTTCAAGAGAAGACCTGGAGGGGATATGGAACATACTTGAAGCGCTGAATCAGGGAGGAATGTAGAATATGTACGAGATCAGGCCGATAACGGTTTCGGAGCCATATTGTTTTAATGGTCCTTTTGACCCCACAAAAATAGCCGGCGCATGGAGAGAACTCGAATTTGCCAAGATCGACGAGTATCCGTGGCTCGATGCATATCATGAACGCTTTGAAAGCTATGCGGCCTGCGGCTGGAACAGTAATGGTCTTTTTCTGCTTATGTACGCTTATGAAGCCCCTATTCTTTCAGATGAGACCAGGTTTGGCGGTATGCCGTGTATGGACAGCTGCGTTGAGTTCTTCTTTTCTCCCTTCCCAAATGAAACGCCCAAATACATAAACGTTGAGATCAACCCCAAGGGAGTTTGCCATTTGGGGGTAGGGGAAAGCAGATATGACCGCAAGGTGTATAAACGACGGATCAAAGGATTTACTACGTCTTTCAGCGAATTTGACGGTAAGGTCTGGGCAGTGAGCTGTGTTATTCCATGGAATCTGATCAAGATAAACTTCGGAAAGATTCCATGCGCGGGCGACACTATGATGGGAAATTTTTATAAATGCTCAGGGCCCCGCCTGCATGAGCATTACGGGTGCTGGAACAAGGTGATCACTCCCAAACCCGATTTTCACAGACCGGAATTTTTTGCCGAGATGGTCCTAAAGTAGGTTCTGTATGGAGATCAAAGATCTTTGCGGTGTGCTGGAAGCCATACTGTACGTGGCGGGAGAACCTGTTAACGCTGAGGCGCTTGCCCATTCGCTAAACCTGACAAGGGCTGAGCTTGAGCCAGCCATAGACGAATTGCGGGAAAGCTGCTTGCTGGACAAGCGGGGCATACGCCTTAATCGGCATGGAGGCGACATTCAGCTGTCCATAAATCCTGAGTATGCAAAATACGTGGAAATGTTTCTGCAGCCGGTAAAAAAACAAACGCTTTCTCAGGCAGTGCTGGAAACGCTTTCGATAATTGCATACAGACAGCCGATAACCAAGGCGGAGATCGAAGCGGTAAGGGGCGTAAAGTGCGATTATTCCGTACAGCTGCTCTTGGCGAGAGGGCTTATCCAGGAATGCGGACGCAGGGAGACATTGGGCAGACCGATACTGTATTCGACCACGGACAAGTTTTTACGGCATTTCGGTCTTGAGGACCTGAACGATCTTCCTAAAGACGAAGAGAACCCGACGGAAGGAGAACTGGGTGCATGAAGCAGCATATAGACACTATTCCGGTTTGGGACGCGTTTAAGACAGACTGCGAATGCCCGCTGTGCGAGCTTAGGGAGATCAACGAAAACAACTATGTGATCTCGTTTACGGGCGGCAGCGTCATGGAGCCTGATGTCAGACAGGAGGTAAATCTAAAGGGTTTTTGCGCTCGGCACTTCAAACTTATGATGGCGGGCGACAAACGCCTGGGTGTGGCGCTCATGGCGCATACGTATCTTAAGCAGACTATGGCTCGGCTGGGAGAAACACGTATGGCCGTGCAGAACGTGCCGACGAAAGGCGGTTTTTTTGCCAAGAGGCGACCTCAGAGCGGAATGGATTATTCGGGGATCACGGATACATGCATCCTTTGTGACAGGCTAAATAATTCCATGGACAGATATATCTATACCACGGTGTATCTTTGGAAAAAGGATCCTTCATTTCAGACTCAAATGAAAAACGGAAAGGGCTTTTGCCTTAAGCATTACACCAGTCTGCTTAACGCCGCTGCGGAACAGCTGAACGGGCAGGAACTGGAAAGGTTTACATCTCAGCTGAACGAAGTGGAAATGAAAAACCTTGCCCGTTTAGAGCAGGAGATTGAGTGGTTCACGCTCAAGTTTGACCATAAAAACGCGGATAAGCCGTGGGGAAACAGCAGGGACGCGCTTCCACGAACGGTACTTAAACTTAGAGGAAAGGGATGACTCCGTTTTTCGCTGCTCCGAGCGGGGGAATCAGATTCGGCAAGCGTCTGTTTGCCAAGCCTAAGGTACGCGTAATAAAAGCAAACTCTCCAGCGCGTATCCTGTTTATTACTGACCTGCATCTGCGTCCATCTCACAGCGAGATGGCGAGGATCACATTTGAATCCGCCCGGGATACCGCACCGGACATCGTCTGTCTGGGCGGTGATATGGCTGAGTTTGACGAGGGCCTGTATATTGCGATGAAGGAACTCAGGCGTGTTTTCCCGAATATTCCGGTATTTGCGGTGCCTGGGAACAACGACGATCTGAGGTTTGGCGGAGACAGACGGGAACAAGCCTTATTCTATCAAAAATACGACTGTAATTATCTGTTGAATTCTGCAAGTACTGTATCAGTATCAGGCAAGGAAATGTGTATAGCCGGGGTTGAGGATGCTTATACGCATATCCCTGACGCCGAGGGACTGATCTCTCGCGACTGTTACAGTGTGCTGCTTACGCACGCGCCTCACAGAAAACTGTTTCTTCAGCAGCCGAACCTGTTGCTCAGCGGGCACACACACGGAGGACAGATAAATGTATTGGGATTTAACTGCTATGGACTGATGAAGTACGAAGGAAGGTTCGATTTGGCGCTGCTTTCAGGTACAAAAAAAATCGGGAATACCCTTACCGTAGTTTCAAGAGGCATTGGCTGGAGCAAATATCCGGTCAGGATCGGTGCAGACAGCGAGATACATTTGATCGTTTGAGGCTTTTTTATGCGGATGCGTTTAAAGAAGTGGGCCAGGGGAGAGCTTGAAGCCAGCGATATTTTTATCTCTGACCCCGAAAGCCACATAGGGAACTGGAGAAGTGTTTTTGCAAGGCCGTCCCAACCTCTGTATGTGGATCTGGGCTGCGGAAAGGGCGTATCCACGTGCCAGGCGGCATTGGCTCACCCTGAAATCAATTTTTTGGGCATAGATATCAATTTGAGCGTGCTGGGCGTCGCCCGGCGCAATGCTCAAAGCTGCTTTCAAGGGAAGAGAGAGATCGATAATCTCAGATACACTCTGTATGAGATCGAGAAAATCAAAGATATCCTGAACGAAAGCGATGATGTTGAACGGATCTATATTTCCTTTCCAAACCCGTGGACAAAACGGCACAGGCAGGAGAAGCACAGGCTTACCCATACTCTGCGGCTTTTAGATTACCGTTGTTTCCTTTCCTCGGACGGCGAGATCTGGTTC
This sequence comes from Clostridiales bacterium, assembly GCA_024684375.1. Lineage (GTDB taxonomy): Bacteria > Bacillota > Clostridia > Christensenellales > Aristaeellaceae > RUG14130. Next base: position 152,650 of record JAIKWZ010000006.1, on the reverse strand, counting down.
AAAACGGATGATCCCGAACTGTTTGACGCATCTCTGCATTACTTTCCCGACGCAGGCTTTGATATTACAGACAGGACGGAAGACCTTTACCGGGGATGGTCACACGAAAACTTTGAGAGCGAGCATGAACGCATGTTCGCGGCTCAGGAAAAACCGATCAGGGCGCTGATAGCCCATAAATCCGAATTGCTCAAGCCGGAGACGAATATGAAAACCTCATTTATTCACGGCATAAAGCCTGCCGATATCCTGTTGCCGGGAAAAAGCGTTGACTTGCATCGGTGGGCTGTGATCGCGTGCGACCAATACACTTCAAACAAAGCTTATTGGGAAAGGGTAGCAGAGCTTGCACGGGATGTTCCGAGCACATTGCACCTGATACAACCTGAGATATATCTTGACGATATACAATCCAATCTTGGGCATATTCATGCAGCCATGCGCAGGTATCTGGCGGAAAAGACTGCCGAAAAAACTGTAGACAACGGCTTCGTGCTTTGCAAAAGACATATCCCATCGGGAGACAGGTGGGGGCTGATCGCTAAAATCGATCTGGAGAAGTATGACTATGCTCCGGATACTGTTCTTCCTATCCGCGCTAGTGAGCGGACGGTGCCTGAACGCATCCCTGCCCGCACGATCATCAGAAAAGGCGCGCTGCTTGAGTGTCCTCATGTTATGCTCCTGCTCAACGACGATAAAGACAGCATCAAAGGATTACAGAAGTATGCCCGTCCTGATAAGCTGCTTTACGATTTTGAGCTTATGCAAAACGGAGGCAGCATTTCGGGTTATGCGCTTGACGAAGCGGAAAGCGTGGCAGAAGTGTCAGAACTGATAAACAGGATATATGAAGCTAAAGACGGCTTTTTGTGCGCCGTCGGAGACGGGAATCATTCACTCGCTGCGGCAAAAAGCTGCTGGGAGGAGCTTAAGCCGAAACTCGGAGCGGATGAAAGGCGCATATGCCCAATGAGATACGCACTGTGTGAGATCGTCAGTCCTCATTCTGAAGCGCTGTTGTTTCATCCGATACATCGCGCGATATTCGGCGGTAACTTGCAGGGCATGATCTCTTCATTTTCATGCTGGCTTGAGTGCAGGGGCATGCGGCTCGCGGAGGGAAATGAAGTTGAGTTTGTCTGTGCGGATTCTTCGAAAAGCTTTATGCTTGAAGGCTGCGGGAGCATCACGGTCAGCCCTTTGCAAATGTGGCTTGACGAGTACCTATCTGAGCATTCCGAATGCTCCGTCGACTATATACATGACGAATCTGAGCTTCTGAGACTGTGCGCGCAGCCAGACACCGTGGGCATCAAAATTGGTGTCCTTGATAAATCACGACTGTTCGATACTATCCAAAACAACGGCGTACTTCCGCGCAAGGCTTTCTCTATCGGAACAGCTGACGAGAAAAGGTTCTATCTTGAAATGAGGCGGTTAAGATGAACGAGGCTGCTCTTCTTGATGTTATAAGAATAAATCCGCTGTTTGAGGGCATGAGCGACGCCGAAGCAGAAGCTGAGCTGATGAACTTCGACGCAAAGAGGCAGGATTACTCAAGAGGGGAAACTGTTCTGCAACTTGGAGGTCCTGTTACCAGATTTGGCCTGCTTATAAGCGGAAGCGTGCAGGTGATGACTGACGACATCAACGGGCATCATATGATCATGGCCACGATCGAACCAGGGCAGAGCTTTGCGGAATCCCTGTGCATACAGAATACTCTGGAATCGCCCGTGTATGCCCAGGCCATCCAGCCCAGCAGCATACTGTGGCTTAGCCCCCAACGGCTTAGGACGTCGCCCTGTTTCAGGTTCATGCTGATGCTCAGCCGAAAGACGCTTTCCATGAATGACAGGATCCAAGTCTTAAGCAAGCTGACTCTCAGAGACAAACTGCTTACCCTTTTTTCACTCTTGAGCATAACACAGGGGAATGAGATTCTGCTGCCGTTTGACCGGGAAAGTTTGGCGGCCTACCTTGGCGCCAACCGCACGGCAGTCAGCCGTGAGATGAGCAGAATGAGGGACGAAGGCCTGATCGATTTCACTAAAAGCACTGTAAAGCTGCTGACACACATTATTTAACCAAATCCGTTGCGTATGCAACGGATTTGATATAAAGAGCTGTATATAATATACATATAAAGGAGGACTAAACAATGGCTAATGTTGAGTTTATCTGCAATCAGGATATTTCTGCCGAGGAAAAGCAGGCTTATATCGACAGAGGAACAGAAAAGTATGGTCGCGCACTTGAGAAAGTCGAGGTCAAGCTGGACGGAGAATTTGCGGACATACACTATTACACGGCAAAACTTCCCTTTGAACGCATCCGCCGCATAACCGGTTATCTGGTGGGAACGCTGGATCGCTTCAACAACGCGAAGCGCGCTGAGGAAAAGGACAGGGTCAAGCACTCACTGTAAAACTCGCTTTATGACGTCTAACGGATAGGAGGTCGCTATATGAAAAAACTGGTTGCCTTTATTCTAAGTGTTGTTATGGCTTTCTCCGCCTTTGCTTTTGCGGAAAGCATTAGGGTCGCTGCTCTCAACGGACCTACGGGCATGGGCATGGTAAAGCTTATGAAGGATGAGGAAAGCGGAAGCACCTACGAGTTCACCCTTGCTGGAGCCCCGGATATGATAACCCCCGCACTTATAAAGGGCGAAATGGATTTCGCGTGCGTGCCTGCGAATCTGGCGAGCGTGCTTTACAACCGTACCAACGGTAAGATTGTAGTGCTGGCTGTCAATACCCTCGGTGTGCTTTATATAGTTGAGAGGGGAGACGGCGTGAGTTCTTTTGAAGATCTGAAAGGGCGCACGATCTACTCTGCCGGTAAGGGCTCCACGCCTGAAGTGGCCCTCAACTATCTACTGAAGATGAACGGTCTCGACCCTGAAAACGATGTAGACATACAGTGGAAGAGTGAGCACGCGGAATGCCTTGTGGCTTTGACGCAGGATGATACCGCGCTTGCCATGCTTCCACAGCCATTTGTCACCGTTGCACAGACGAAAAAAGACGACATAAGGATCGCGCTCGACCTTACTGAGGAATGGGACAAGCTTGGAAACGAAAGCGGCATGGTAACAGGCGTCGTGATCGCAAGACAGGCGTTCGTTGAAGAGCATCAAGACGAAACCAAAGCGTTTCTTGAAGCCTACGCCCAGAGCGTTGAATATGTAAACGCCAATATGGAACAGGCCGCTAAGCTCATTGGCGAATATGGTATAGTAGCAGAAAACGTAGCTGTAAAGGCGCTGCCTTACTGCAATATCGTATGCGTGACAGGTGATGAGATGCGCAGCCTGCTGGGCGGCTATCTCAAAGTCCTCTTTGATGAGAATCCCGAGTATACCGGCGGTACGCTGCCGGGCGAGGATTTTTACTTTGTTGGCTAAGCTTTCTCGCCGCCCGGGGCTCAAGCTCTGGGCGGTAGTTGTTTGGTTAGGGATTTGGTTCGCTTTGAGCAGCCTGCTTGGAGAAGATGTTATCTTGGCATCCCCATGGCAGGTGCTTTTGCGTTTGTTTGACCTGGTAAAGCAAAGCGATTACTGGAAACGTGTCGGCTATTCGTGCCTGCGTGTAATGGGCGGTATGTTTTCGGGGATGCTTTTGGGTGTTTTGATTGGGATCCTCGCGCATTTCCACAGCTGGTTCAAGGACTTTCTGGCTCCATTCATTGCTTTTGTCAGAGCGATCCCTGTAGTTAGTTTCATTATTCTGGCACTTTATCTTTTTAGCGGAGACCTGCTCAGTAGTTTTATTACGTTCATAATCTGCTTCCCTGTGTTTTATACCAACACTGTGACCGGACTTGCGGCCGCAGACGAAAAACTGTTGGAAATGGCTTATTTTTTCAGACTCGGTCTGTTCAGGCGGCTGTACGCGATATATATCCCGACATTGTTGGGGCACCTGCTGAGCGCATGTGAAGTTGCGGTAGGATTGGCCTGGAAAAGCGGCGCAGCGGCTGAGTATATCGCTATACCGGCTGCTTCGATCGGACGCAGGCTTTACGACGCCAAGATCAATCTCAAGTCTGCTGATATGCTGGCCTGGACGGTGACGATAGTGCTGTTGAGCGCCGCCTTCAGCTGGATCATCAGGTTTATTCTTAAACGTGCCGTCGAAAAGTGGGGTGCCGGAGAATGAAGGCGATAAGCGTAAGAAACCTGAGCAAGTCTTTCGGGGATAGAATAGTACTAAACAATTTCAGCTGTGATTTTCCGTTTGAAGAGACCACCTGCGTTATGGGCGAAAGCGGATGCGGTAAAACCACTTTGCTCAGGATCCTCATGGGGCTTGAAAAGGCTGACGCCGGGAAGATAGAGATCCCGGATGGCCAGAGGATGACTGCCGTGTTTCAGGAGGACAGGCTTATAAACCACTTCAGCGCGCTTGGCAACTGCAGACTCGTCAGTTCAAAAAAGAAGGATGACGAGAACAGAAAGCTGTTGTTGGATCTTGGACTTTCCGGAAGCATGGATATCCAGGTGAAAAAACTCTCCGGAGGTATGGCACGGCGTGTCGCGATCGCAAGGTGCCTTAGCTCAGAAGGGGATATATATATCATGGACGAACCGTTCAAGGGCCTGGACAGCGTGACCAAACGGCAGGTAATGGATGTGATAAAGCGCAAAACTTCCGGCAAAACGCTTATCATAGTCACGCATGACCGTGATGAAGCCGAGTATATGGGAGGCAAGGTGCTTAATCTTAATCCGGCTGCGCTTGACATATAGGCCATTGCTGTTTACACTAATCGCAACCAATACAAGGGAGGGTGTATTATGGAACGTGAGATTGCTTGGAAGAGCTACACTGACGAGACTCTTAGCGAGGTCAATTCTCTGTCTGAACGTTATAAAGCTTATCTCAGTGCGGGCAAGACTGAACGCGAGTGCGTATGCGAAGGCATTAAGCTTGCCAAGGCCAACGGTTACAGCTGCATCGGGAAGGCCATTGAGGAAGGCAAAGCACTCAAAGCCGGAGACAGGCTGTATTTTAACTATATGGGCAAATGCTTCGTTCTCTTTATAATTGGCAGTCAGCCTTTTGAAAGGGGAATGAATATAATCGGGGCTCACATCGACTCGCCCAGACTTGATATAAAACAGAATCCGCTGTACGAGACCGACGGGCTTGTATATATGGATACTCATTATTATGGTGGGATCAAGAGCTTTCAGTGGGTCGCGCTTCCTCTGGCGCTTCACGGCGTGGTAGTAAAAAAGGACGGCAGCACAGTTACGGTCAATGTGGGTGAAGCTGAAGACGATCCTGTGTTTTGCATCAGCGACATCCTGCCACACCTTGGTCAGGACCAGGCCAAGAAAACAATGGCCGAAGCGGTAGACGGCGAAGCGCTTGATATTATCGTCGGCCATAAGCCTCTTAAAGGTGAGGAGAAGGATGCAGCAAAGGCAAATGTGCTTAAGCTCATAAAGGACAAGTATGGCTTTGAGGAAGAGGACTTTTTAAGCGCTGAGCTCGAAGTGGTGCCCGCAGGCAAGGCCAGGGATATGGGCTTTGACAGAAGCCTGATACTGGGCTACGGTCACGATGACCGCGTGTGCGCTTACGCGCAGCTGGAGGCGATGTTCTCGATCAAAGAGACTCCTGAAAAGACTGTGTGCTGCATTCTGACCGATAAAGAAGAGATCGGTTCTGTGGGCGCAACAGGCATGAGGGCGAGATATTTTGAAAACGCAGTGGCAGAGCTTATGCACTTGAACGGGGAAGACGGTGAGCTCAAGCTCAGACGCTGCCTAAGTGCCTCAAGCATGCTTTCCTGTGATGTTTCTGCCGGCTTTGATCCTGCTTTTGCCGGAGCGTTTGAAAAGAAGAATGCAGCGTTCCTTGGCAGGGGCGTGTGCTTCAATAAGTTCACTGGTTCCAGAGGCAAAGGCGGATCCAACGACGCCAACGCGGAGTTTATGGCAAAATGCCGCAAAATAATGGATGAAGGCGGGGTTAAGTTCCAGACCGCTGAGCTTGGCAAAGTCAATCAGGGCGGCGGCGGTACCATTGCATATATCTGCGCGCTGTACGGTATGAACGTGATCGACTCCGGCGTGGCTGTGCTCTCCATGCACGCGCCGTGGGAAGTCATCTCGAAGGCGGACTTATACGAAAGCTTTAAGGCTTACAGGGAGTTTGCGCTGAAAGCATAACAAGTTCAGTAAAGGATGCCGGTTAAACCGAACGTTTGCAAATAATCATCCACCCGCGGAGCGGGTGGATGATTATTATGCCTTAATAGACTTAAAACGCAAAATACTTTTTCAGCAGCTTGCTGACGCGTCCTTGCATGGCATTAAGCGTTCTGATCGCGTCGGCCTTATCTGTTTCATCACCGCAGAAGTATTGCTTGAGCAGACGGCCTTCCTCGCTGCAAGCCTCGTCGTGAATGGGAAAATAGTTTTTCAGCAGGAAACAGGCATAACGCACATATCTCATCTCGCCAACGAGTCTGAACTCTTTGCTTATGGTATCGACTGCCACGCTCCTGAACGCGCGTATGGAATCCAAAAGAGCCTTGCGCTCGTTGGCCGGAGAGAACACGATCGTGGAGCAAATGAAGCCGTTCCGGTTGGTAACATTTGAACTGTGGCTGTCCGTGCTGCCTACCACAGGATAGTGGAAGCCTTTTGCCCTGTCTTCATAGTAGCGGAGAGTTTGGAAGCCGTTCTGCTCAAAGTAATTCTCTCCGCCCAGCACCTCGAAAGCTTCGAAAATATGGTTTTTGACCATGAAGTCCTGAAATAAGTCAGGATTATGGAAGGTATCGTGTATCCAGGTGGGGTGTGGCCAGATAGCAAGGCCTCCTGCCTTTTTTATCTCGTCAAATGCCCACTTGACGCCCGCCGCAGGTACCCTGTCAAGTCCTTCGGGGATATCCAGATCATCCATAGTTTCCTGTATGACACTTTCGTACTGCTCCTGGTTCATTACAGGGGGGCACTCCCCGTACAGCGACCGTTCGGAAGGGTCAAGAGATGCGTCGGGCACGTCGGTTCTTTCTATCATGGCGTTTACGGAGTATTCTCCGCCGGCGTTTATGATGTGCGGGTCGATAAACTGGTCAAACGCCTTGGGAAGATGCACTTCCTCACCGGGCAGGATGTTGAGTTCCGTGGGCAGATTTTCGTAAAAACGCATCGCGCGCAGGGACGGATAGTAGCGCCTGTGGTCGGTGAGCACAATAAAATCGTAACCCCAGCGACGGTAATTCGCGCACACGGTCTCGGGTTCCTGATTCCCGTCAGAGCAGCAGCTGTGCATGTGCAGGTCACCGATAAACGGATACACATTTGCCAGGTCACCATCCACACAGTAAACACTGAAACGCTCGACGGCATTCGCGCCTTTATGGTTTATGTACTGAATGTCGATAAAGTATTCCTGTTCTTTTGTGAATGTATGAGTAAACGTTAGCGTGCCGTCGCTGCTGCACTGCACGTTAACGGTAACATATTCGGCAGTAGAAGGGAAGTATTCGGGTTTTCCTCCCGTCATTGCCTTTATTACGGCAGTATAGCTCTGTCCTGGCATAAACTGCCTGCGTGCCCCAAGAGGCCGGACGGTTATCCTGGTTTCTTTTCCGGCGGGAATGACTTTGGGATAAATGTCGTAATCGTAAAGGTTGGGCCGCTCAAATGCAAATGACATGATATGACTCCTTTGCTGCTGATGGTTGTGAGTATATTTTATTCGCTGATGCTATTGCGGTCAATATCGCTTGCAAAAATAGCGAAGACTGAACGAACCAACAGAAAGGGGAGAGCGCGTGCCCTCCCCAAGCCTTAGCGGATTATCGATATTACTTGTTGTGATACCACTCGTTGGCCTCTTCAGTAATGATCTTGCCGCCCTTCTCGTACCACTCGGCCACGAACTCATCCCACTCATCCAGTGAACGCTCGCCGCGGATAAACTGTACGTAAGCGCCCTGGCGGAGACTCTCAAGCCCGGACCAATAGGTCGCGTTGGAGGCGGTGACGGTCTTGAGCTGGTTGATGTAGCCCTTGGTGTTGAACATGGGCATGGACTGGGCCCAGTTGTACAGAGCGGGGCTGGACTTCATCTTGAAGTAGGGGTTCTGCAGGGTGTTGAACATGTTGCCGTGGTTGCCGGAATCAACGCGGCTGTAGCCAGGTTCGGTGTAGAAGCCGGTCATTTCGTCATATTTCCACGCTTCGTCGTTGAGATCCCAGTTCCAAATGCGGCACCAGGTCTCGTAATCGCTGCCTATGGTGTCCACGATCTCAAAGATCTTGGCAAGTTTCTCGGGCTGGTCAGCCAGTTTGTAGCTGAAGCACACGGCTTCAGCAGTGGCCAGCGTCCACTGTTCGCCGCCGCTCTTGCCGTCAGGACCAACGGGGTTGACGCCGATGAGTACGTCCTCATAGGGGAAGGTCAGATTCCTCATGGTCTTGCCGAGCTGGAAGTTGCCGCCCTCGCCGGTCTCTTCATTCTTGGGGCCGTCAAAGTCGGGGCAGATCTGATAGAACGCGCCGGAAGAGGAGAAGCCCAGCTTACCGGATTCGAAGGGAATGGAAAGTGACCAGTGACCGCCCTGGTTCTCGCCGGTAACAAACTCAGGATCTACCAAGCCGTCGGCATACCATTTTGCCAGCAGCTCAAGAGCGTCTTTCATGCCGGCATACACGGCGCCGTACTCCAGGTCGCCTTCGTCGTTTACGATCCAGCGATCCGGCAGCGCGCCGAAAGCGCCGAAGATGGGCAGGAAGCCGGTGTTGGAGATGGCGTAAGTGTCATCTATGCCGTTTCCGTCGGGATCGTTCTTCGCGAAGTAGTAGAACGCTTCCTCAGCTTCCTCGATGGTGGTGGGGTATTTGCCCTTCTCATAGCCCATCTTCTCGAGCCAGCTGGCGCGCCAGAAAGGAGCGTAGGGGAATTTGCCGTCAAGGTTCACGCGGGGCAGACCGAAGATCTTGCCGTCGACGGAAACCATGTCGAAGCAATCAGGGTCGAATTCCTTCAGCCACTCAAGGCTGTTGGGCATATACTCCTTGATCATCTCCTCGGAGAGCTCCAGACAAAGGTGCTGCTTTACCGCGCTGACAAACAAGTCGGTGGTCTCGAGCCAGAAGATGTCCGGAACCTCATCAGCGGCCCAGCGGGCGGCCCAAAGCTCAGCAGCATTGCTGCGCTCTATAAACCACACATTGAGCTTGACGTTGAACTTCTCTTCAAGCCAGGCCAGTACGGTGTCGTCCTCAGGCATAGCCTCGGTGTCGTGTCCGCCGACCCATTCGATCACCATGGGCTCGTCTTCCGCCTGAGCGCCGAAAACGGCAACGCTCAGCAGCAGGGCAAGCGCCAGTGCAAGGGACAGAAGCTTTTTCATGTCAAAACCTCCTTGTTTTATAATTCTCACGCTAAGCGCGTATAGAATTCGATCTTTACCCTTTCAGAGAGCCAATAAGAACTCCCTTTACGAAGTATTTCTGCAGGAACGGATAAACGCAGATGATAGGGATAGTAGCCAGCATTATGGAGGCGGCTCTGAGCGTGACTGTGTCCGTTTCAAGCTGGTCTGCCAGCTCGCCCGCGTATGTCATTTCCTTGGAATCAGTCTGAATTATACGTCGCATGATGATCTGCAGCACGTATTTAGATGCGTCGGTAATATACAGCAGGCAGTTGAAGTAGGCATTCCAGTTGCTCACGATGACCCACAGGCTGATCGTGGCGATCATGGGCATGGACAAAGGCAGGATTACTTTTATCAGTACCTGGAAAGAATTGGCGCCGTCGATTATGGACGCTTCCTCAAGTTCCTGCGGAAGGTTCATAAAGTAGTTGCGCATTATGACGAGGTGACTGACCGAGACGCACTGGGGAAGGATGACCGCCCAATAGGTGTTTTTCATGCCCAGGGTTTTGGTAACCACAAGATAGGTGGGTATCATGCCGCCCTGCGCGAACATGGTAAGGATTATTATGCCGGTAAATGTGCCTCTGAGCGGAAGCGTCTTCTTGCTCAGAGCGTAAGCGCCGAGGATGTTCAGCGAAATGGATACAGCCCATCCCATCACCACGACTATCAGGGTGTTTTTATAGCCTGTCCAAAGTGTTTTCGTATGGAACATTTGATTATAGGAATCGAACGAGAATACTTTGGGCCAGAGCTTGAAGCCGCTGCCTTCTGCGGCATCCGGAGAGGTCAGCGAAGTGACCAGAACGTGCCAGTACGGGTAAAGGAAGGTAATGGAGAGCACGACCATTATAAAAATGAGTATGCCCTGAAACAGCCACTCGCCGCGCCCCTCGTAGACGTGGGACGGACGCATTTTTTTAACATAGGTTTTATTTGTTTCACTTACGTTCACCTGATGACCTCCTTCTACCACAGCCCGTACTCGCCCACCAGTTTGCTTATTTTGTTGGTGGACATTACGAGCGCCAGAGAAATAAGGTTCCTGAACAGCTCAAGCGTTGTAGAGAAACTATAGTCGAGGCTCTTAAGACCGGAACGGTATATGAAAGTCCCAAGCACGTCGCCGACGTTGTTGATGACGCCGTCGTTCTGAAGGTTGAACACCTGGTCGAAGTTGTCGCTGACCAGGTTGCCTGAGGCGAGTATGAGCATGATTATCACGACCGGCAAAATGCCAGGTAAGGTAACATGGTATATACGCTGAAAACGCCCGCATCCATCTACTCGGGCGGCATCATAAAGTTCCTCGTTTATTCCTCCCAAAGCGGCAAGATAAACTATGGAACCCCAGCCCAAACCTTTCCAGATGTTTGTGACTACAAGTGTTGGCCTAAACCAGTCCGGATTTCCCAGGAAAAAGATCGGATTCATGCCGAGGGCCTTTAGCGCGGCGTTAATGGGGCCTCGGGAAGGAGAGAGCACCTCCATAAAAATACCCGCGAGTATGACCCAGGAAACGAAGTGGGGCAGGTAGGAGATGGTCTGAGTGACGCGTTTGAACACCTTGCCACGCAGCTCGTTTATCATCAGGGCAAGAATTATAGGAGCAGGGAAACCGAACACGAAATTCAGCGAGGCAAGAATGATGGTATTTTTGAAAACCCTGAAAAAGTCCGGGGAACTGAACAACCGCTGAAAATTGAAAAGGCCTACCCAGGGACTTGAAGATATACCTTCAAGGATACGATAGTCCTTAAAAGCAAGCGTGACCCCATAAAGTGGCAGATATTTGAAGATGATGAACTGTGCCAGTACAGGCAAGATCATTATCAGATGCAGCTTGTGCTGTCTGACGCGAAGAAGGAATTGACGCATGCGCGGATTGGCTATTGCTCTTGCTTGTATCGACAACCGCCCTCACCTGCCATTTATCACATAGCCTATTGGATGCTAACCTACAACTCAACACCCTATATCATATATCAAACACACGGATTCGCCAAGTATTTGATGGTTAAAAGTATGTTATTATTTTAATGGACATATACGCTTTAATTAACAATTCGTGTATAATGTATTCAACAATAAAGCGGGAGGCAGTTAAATGCGCTATCAGAAGTTTGATCCTGCAGCTATGGCACGCCGCAGCCTTAATTATCTGACGCGTATGGTGGATGACAAAAACGACCATCTGCCTTACTGGCTTATCCTGCCAAACAAAAAGCCGGCAGAGGCCGCGCATTGCAGGGTGGACGACGCGGAGCTGGTAGGCTCCTGGTATGAAGGGCTTGAAAGCTCAATGCACGTGCTGGATACGCAGCAGGGTGCGGAGGTGTTGGAGAGCTTCAAACGTTTTTTGATGTCAGGCTGGGGAGAGCATGGACTGAGGTTCCACAACAAGTATCCTTGGACTCACACGATGCACTCTTCATTTCATGAAATGGGATACATTCTTCCCGCGCTGAACCGTCTTAGCGAAAAATATCCGGATGATGCTCAGATCGAAGCGCGTATTTCCGGACTGATTAAGGGAATGCGTTCGCTTGTGATCGAACGCAAAGTGCGCACCTTCTGGAACGGGGATATGAAGGAAACGGAACCCATTTACGAGTTTCCAAACGACGTATACCTGCAGGATGGGGGCTTCGACCTTACATGCCATACAGGCAGGGGAGAACAGGCGATACGCAATTCCATCATGCTGCATTCTCTCGTTAGAAGGTACGAACTGAAAAACGATACTGTGGCAATGGACCTTGCTTGCGGGATCGCTAATCACGTGCTTGGACCGTCCAGGTACTTTTCGTGGGACATGAACTTCTTCGGCCATGTGCATTCCGCCATGTGGTTCGCCAGCGGACTGGCAAGGCTGGGAAGAGTGATCGGTCGCGATGAATATGTGCAAAAAGCCAGAGGCATATACGCGTTTGTCAGATCGCAGTCCTCTTCATTTGGATGGGTGCCGGAGTATGCCAGATGGCATCCAATGGACGAGGAACACTGTGAGAGCTGCTGCATTAAAGACATGATTGAGTGCGCGTTTGAACTGATAGACTGCGGTTATGACGAGTACTGGACGGACGTGGTGCTGTTTTCCCGCAACCAGCTTGTTGAAAACCAGATCTCCTATTCGGGTTATGTGACCGACGATAACTCTCTTCCGGATGAGAACGGGATAACTTATCATGATATTTCTTCAAGGATGATAGGAGGTTATACCGGCGGCAGCCTTCCAAACAGCATATCTCTTGCAAAGTTCCGTTCGATAGCCGGCTGCTGCGCGGGGATAGCCCCGATAGCTGTCGCAATGGTTTGGGATCGGGCTGTTACGGAAAAAGATGGCTCTATGTGCGTGAATATACCCATGGACAAGGCTGCACGGAATTACACGCTTAAGAGCGAGTATCCCGAGAAGGGCTGTGTTTCCATCACACCGAAGACAGATGCCTGCGTCAGTTTCAGAGTATTTCCCTTTATGAAAGGAAAGCTTAAAGTCAGTGTCGACGGTGTTGATAAACCCTTTGAGCGCAAAAACGAAGTTATCATCGTCGGCAGCATCAAGGCCGGACAAAAGGTGTCGTTAAGTCATCCGCTGCGTACTGCGCTTAAAACGGAACACTGCGCCGGGAGGGATTACAAAGTGCTGTGGAGAGGCTGCGATGTGATAGACATTCTGCCCCATGGGGAGCACTTGCGCCTGTTCCAGAGAGATCTCAGTATCCCTAAGGTGCTGCCTAAGCCGGCGGACGTGATTTACACCGGGGCGGCGAATTACGGCCCCACGCAGCAGTCTTCGGCTTCGGCCGCGGAACGGAAATAACGGAGGTCTTTATGCGGCTGCCACAAGCTTTTGAAAGCAAGCTGACTCTGCGTTTTCGCGAAGACGGCGGTTTTCGCGTACTTATGATGAGCGATATGCACTACGCTCCGGACAGGGACACACGCACTGTAGAAGCGATTGAGAAGCTCCTGGATACGCAAAAACCTGATCTGGTTTTACTGGGTGGAGACAATACCACCGGGAAGGCGACAAAAACCGAATTCAAGATATTGCTTGAGGATATAGTCCGTCCCATGGAGGACAGGCGCGTCCCATGGGCTCACATCTTTGGCAACCACGACATTTCACCAAAAGTATCAAAGGAATATCAGCAAAAGATCTACGAACAATACCCGTTCTGTCTGAGCAAAGCCGGGCCAAAGTCCCTGCCTGGTGTGGGCAATTATTTCCTGCCGATACTGGACGCCTCGGATTCACCCTTGTTCGGCATATGGGCGCTGGATTCTCATCAGGACTTCAAAACGCCTTCGGCTGACTTCGGATATAAGGGAGACCTGTACTGGGACCTTCTTATGCCGGGAAGACTTGGCACGGGCTCGGACTGGGAGTTTGTTCGTTTTGAACAGGTGATGTGGTATTGGAATAATTCGCTCAGGCTCGAAAAACTGCTGGGTCGAAAGCTTCCTTCGCTCATGGCCATACATATTCCGCTGCCGGAGTTTAATGCTCTTTTGCTCAATGCCAATAGAACGCGGACTGAGGGAGAGTACAATGAGCGAGTGAGCGCTTCAGAGATCAATTCCGGCTTGTTCGCGGCCGCGCTGCAAAGGGGAGATGTCAAGGCGATATTTGCCGGGCACGATCATATAAACACCTTCGACGGCACCTACTGCGGTATACGTATGGGTTACGACGGCAGCGCGGGTTATCACGCTTACGGCTGCAGGGATAATGATCCGGGCGGCGACAGGGAGAGACTGCGCGGTGGCCGCGTATTCGATCTGAGTGCTGAAGATCCGTGGAAGATAGAAACCCATATGGTCTATATAAAGGATTTACACTAACGGAGGAGACTGGCCATGAAGCTTCCGAATGTGTGGGGACGGGGTGCGCTGTTTGCGTTTTCGGGTCTTGACGGGGAATGCCGAGTGTACAGCTGCCTGAACGCTACGCTTTTGGGCGACTTGCTGGGCGTAAGGATACACGCTCAGGAATTGTTTGATCTGTATGTCGTGCTGGACGGGATAAAGGATATTACATTCAACGTCGTCGCTTCGGACGTTTTCAGCGCGCAGCTCAAGGATGCCCAGGGCGAGGAGACTCCTGTTATTTTTACGTTCCTTGACCAGCAGACGATCGTCGGTCTCTGCGGCAGAGGACGAGTGCAGCTGAGATCTTTGAGGGCGATAAACGAAACACGCACTGAACATGGGTCTGTATACAAAAGCGGAGTTTCGTCGTTTCATTTCTGGAAGCAGGATATGGGCGCGCTCACGGTGTTTTCATTTTCGCAGAGCAGTTTCGTGCCCGTATCCAAGGAGTTAATCAACAAACTGTCCGAGCAGAGGATCGAGTTTCTTGAAAGGTTTTGCCCTTTGATGCCTGAAGATGACGATCTTGGACTTACTTTTTTGAAAAGCATATCTGTAATGAAATCGCAGGTCTACACGTCTGACGGGCAATTCCGCCAAAGGTGGACTACACCTAACCGTCTGCCTCACCGTTGGCTATGGCTGTGGGACAGCGTATTTCACAGTTTGGGCAATTATGTGCTTGATCCCGGGCTTGCCCGTGATACGCTGCTAAGCGTGTTGGATGTGCAGCGTGAGGACGGGTTCTTATCGCACCTTGCCCGCCCGAACTTTACTTCCGACGTTACCCAACCGCCTCTTATGGCCTGGGGTGCGTATAAATACTTTGAACGGGAAAAGGACTTAGGCTTTCTTGAAACGGTATTTCCAAAACTTGAAAAGTATCTGGAATGGAACAGGAACAACCGCCTTGATCCCGCCACAGGACTTTACTGCTGGCATGTAAACACTTCCTCAGAAAACTGCCGCGCCGACGAAAGCGGCATGGATAATTCCCCCCGTTTCGATGACGTTTCCTCCATGGATTGTCTGGATTTCTGCTGCTTTATGGCAAATGAAGCAGAAGCGATGACTATGATCTGCAAAGCGCTTGGCAGTTCAAAAGAGAAACATTGGCGTGAATACGGAAACGAATTAAAAAAACTGATCAATGAGTATCTTTGGGATGATAAGGACGGGTTTTATTACGACCGCCTGCCGGGTCGAGGTGAATTTCACAAGGTCAAGACCGTAGCGTCTTTTCTGCCTTTGTTTGCGGGAGTGTGTACTGAAACAACTGCGCCGCTGCTGGCTGAAAAGATACGTGACAGGGATACTTTCGATACACGTCTTCCGTTGCCCAGCGTCGCCAGAAATGACAAAAGCTTCAGCCTTGACATGTGGCGCGGCGCGGTTTGGGTGAATTACAATTACATGATCAGTCTTGGCCTTAGACGCTACGGTTTCACACTACAGGCCGACAGCCTTATACGCGCCACTGTCAGCGAGATCAGCCGCTTTTATCATAGCGACGGGGTCATATACGAAATGTATGATCCTGACGGTATGATAAGTCCCCGCTGCATCCCGCGAAAGGGCACGCCGATCGAACCGTACGATTCGAGGGTCCGCTATCAGGTCATACGTGATTACGGCTGGTCGAGCGCGCTTTTTGCTGCCATGGTGCTGGAAAACCCGCAATTGTTTGCCTGATCAGCTCTTGTATTTATAAAACAGCAGTTTAGAGCTTCTTTTGTCGGGAAGCTCTATTGATATTTCCCTGCCATTGATGATTGTTAGTCCGTGCGAGTCTGCGTCCTCAATGGCAAAACAATTTACGCCGGGAGCTCCGTTAAGAGTAAAACTGCCGCGGTCAAAGCACGACTCGCTTCGGCGGAAGGCAAGGATAATTCCTTCTTTTCGTTCCGGACAGTCATATTGAAGGACGGTCCATGCATCATCGTAGATCGAAAGACTTGTCAGCGGATAGAAGTCTTCTTCCAGATATGGTCTGACGCGCAGATATTCCGCACACATATTGCTGATCCAGTCAAGCTCTTCCTGACTGCTGCCAAACAGGTCGCGCTGGGAATAGGCATAATTGACGGTCAGACAGCTGCTGTAACAGCTGCGCGCACGGTATATGTCGTATTGCCTGCCTGCTCCGGTCCCTGAGTAGGGCAACCACAGTGGAAAGGTAAGAGCATGGCACTGCGCTGTCTCGGGCTTGAAATCTGCGGGGCACATCGCGTCGCTTCTCCACAGGGGAACGGATCTGCGCAGAGTTTCGATGTCTATGCGTCTGCCTCCGCTGGCACAATTGTCTATCATAAGATGAGGGAATCGCTCAAGCAGGGCGTCCCACAGCCGGTAAAGGCCGTTGATGTGTTTTATCTGGCTTATCCCCTGACGGTCAGGAGCGTCGTTATCACTCCAATATGAAAGAGGCGACATGTTGAAATCATGTCTGTAAAAGTCTATACCAAGTTCCTCGATTAAGTTGCTTAGAGTATTAAAACAGTAATCCCACGCGTCATTGTTGCCCAGATCAAGCAAAAGGTTGGGACTGTTTTCATCCCGCAAAAAATACTCCGGATGTTCGCGCGCGATAGGCGTGCCTTCAACAACTCGTTCAGGCTCGAACCACAGCAAAAAACCGCGTCCTGATTCGTGTATCTTTTTGCTGACAGACTTGAGACCGTCGGGATGGTAAAATGGGTTGACACGCCAATCACCCGTGTGCTGACCCCAGTCCCCTTCGAATTCATCGGGGGAGGGCTTTGTACCGTTGCCGTACCAGCCGGCGTCTATCCAGATATATTCAAATGGAAGCGCCTGTCTGTCAAGCACATCAAGCCTTTCCAAAATGATATCTGTCGGCATTCCGCCCCATATTCCGGCGCAAAACGAACCGTTTTTAAGCCGTCCGGGGCGGCCAATAAGAGAAAAATGCTTTTTGACCAGCCTGCGAAACTTGTTCTGTCCATCAATAAAGGTGCCTTCGTAAGGCATTATTACTATCGAACTTGTGCTAAGCATTTCACCCGGTTCAAGCCTGAAACTTACGTCTTCTATGCCGCATTTTATGATTATTGAATCGTTTTTGCGTTCGCACTCAAATACCCATTGCCCGCTCCAGCCGATCGCGACGACATAACCGATATTTCCCTTTCGTATATTAAAAAAAGGAGCCTTTTTCTCGCTGGAGCGCCCGCCGGAAGCAGTGAAGTGTTTTTTCCAGCCTGGAAAGAGCATACCCGAGGCATGATTGCCTTCTGAGAGAGACGGCTCGTCAAAAAACTCTATATCCGACCAAGTGGAACCGCTGGGAGAATAAAGCATCGCGCAGTTATTATCTCCGGGGAGATAAGCGTTTATATGCCGGTTGTCGTCATGGGGGAGAGGCAATTCGACTGCGCAGTCCCACAGTTCGCACATCAGTCCGCTTTTTAAATCGGAGTCGTTTTCAAGCGTGCTCTGCCATTCGAAGGCACCAAAGGCTTCGTGATGTTTTAAGACCGTTGTTACAGTTAATCCGTCGCAAAGCCTTATTTTGTGAATCTCTCCAGAACGAGTTTGCTGGACCGAACGTATATTGCCCGTCGAATGAAAAGGCAGACCATTGTATTTAAACTCAATCAAGTCTTTCCCGAAAAGATTCATCACAGCCTCCGACTATGTTCATTTCGTTTGATGATTATAACACTGCAGACAAGAAAAGTCTACTCAAGCTACCTATACAGGAATAGCAGCGAACAAGTGACATTTTGAATAAAATGTGATAAAATGCACTGGGAATTGAACTGTGAAGGGGATAGGAACGCTTGACGATAATTCTGCTTTCTACGGCGGCTGTGTTTTATGTACTGTTCATGACAGGCAGCAAAAACCGCCTGATAAAAACAGCATATAAATGTGTGCCTACTCTGTGCGCGTGCGGCCTTGCCCTTTATCTGGCGGCGACCAGAGGAGCTTCAATCAACTCGAACTTAGCCGCTGCTGGTCTTTTCATGTGCGCTTTTGCTGACGCAGTGCTTGAATTCGCTCTTGTGCCCGGTGCTGCTTTGTTCGGCATTGCCCACGCATGTTTTATACTGTCGCTGATCCTTGGCCAAAGTCACGGACTAAGCTGCGCCGCCTGTTTTCTGACAGTGTTTTCACTGCTTTGTGTTTTCTTCATAAGGTGCAGAAAAGCAAAGCCGAAAAGCGCCCCGCTCTGGGGTTTCGTACTTTACGCAATGCTCCTCTCGCTCATGGCTTCGCTCGCTTTTGACAGCGGAATCCTTCTTGCACTGGGCGGGATACTCTTTGCGCTGTCGGATACGATCTTGTTTATGAGACTGTTTGGCGTTCTTTCTTCCAAACTGTTCAGCTGGCTGCTCATGGGAGCTTATTATTCGGCGTTGTTCTGCATAGCCGGAGGGAGTTGCATTTAGAAACTATTTTAGTTACTCCTTATATAATACTGCTTATACTCTATTCCTTTTCGTTTCTTATATCTTATGGAACGCTCAAGAAGTCGGACAACGATCGAAACGGTCATAAATGATTGTAATGGCAGTAATAGTATGATATAATCCGAATTGGCTATTGATCGACTCATTCGATGCGGGAGGTATTTATGCGCTGGGCATTAAGAGAATATAAGGCACCCGATTTCGCTCAGGCTAAGTTTATCGATGCGACTGATGCCAAATTGTGCGAAGCTCCGATGGACAAGGTCGCTCCGCAGGATTTTCATGCGATGAGCATTTATCCGGAGTATTTCAAGATAGACGGGCGCTGGCTGCTTGCGAAGGAAAGCCGCATGGATTGCGTGCCAGTGTACAAGAATGAGGAGATTATAGTTAAAGAATTCCGCCTTCTTAAGAAGGGTGAGCTTGTTGTAACCGGCCGCACGGAGAACTGTGAAGATGGCATATTTGTGCATACAAATGGGTTCAGTGACACGATAAAAGAAGCTGAAGATGCCTTTTATTTCCGGCAGAACCGTTCCCGGGAAACCGCTTTTTCCAGGGACTATGACGAGCTTTATAACGTGCTGCGTCACGATCGGGAGCATGGCAAGATAGTCTGGGTGATGGGTCCTGCTTTCGCTTTTGATTACGATGCAAGAAACGCGTTTTCAAGACTTATCGAGGCAGGTTATGTTCATGCGCTCTTGGCCGGCAACGCACTTGCCACGCATGACCTGGAGGCCGCATATCTCAGGACCGCGCTGGGTCAGGACATTTATACGCAACTAAATCAGTACAACGGTCATTACAATCATCTGACGACGATAAATCAGGTCAAACTTCGCGGTGGCATCTCCAGTTTCATAGAAGCGGAGCACATCGATAACGGCATTATTTACAACTGCGTAAAATATAACATCCCATATGTTCTTGCGGGTTCGATACGCGACGACGGTCCGCTTCCTCCGGTGATCGGTGATGTATATGAGGCGCAGGATAAAATGCGCGATCAGGTTCGCGGGGCTACAACGGTGCTTTGCATGGCGACGATGCTGCATTCGATCGCTGTCGGTAATATGACCCCTTCATACCGGGTCATGCCGGATGGAACGGTGAGACAGGTATATTTCTATTGTGTGGACGTATCGGAATTCACGGTAAACAAGTTATGCGACAGAGGCAGCCTTGCGGCAAGGGGTATTATCACCAACGTACAGGACTTTATCGTGACGCTTTGCAAAGGGCTTGGAGTTTAATCGGACCCATAGACAATATTATTAGAGCCCAGCATCTTGTGATAAGGACTTGTTTCGTAACCTTTTTTAATTCAGATGATAAATAATCAAAGATAATCCATAGGAGGCAAGAAATTATGAAAAAGAAACTGATCGCGTATCTTGGCAGCGGCTGCCTGACTCGGGAAGACGCAAGCATGCTGACCCACGTCAACATAGCGTTTGGCAAACTTGAACCGGACGGTACCATACGTGAACAGACTCTGGCCGGAAAGGATATAGAAAAATACAAAAGCTGGAACCCGGAGCTGAAATTTGTTCTCTCTCTGGTGCAGACGCAGTCCAACTCTTTTACATCGGTCTGCGCCAACAAGGAATACATGCACAGGATGGGCGAGGAAGCCGTCAGGATCGTCTCCACGACCCCGTACGACGGCATAGACCTTGACTGGGAATATCCCTGCGTGCCCTCCAACGGACAGGACACGTGCCCTGAAGACAAGTACCGCTTTACCGAGCTGCTGAAGACGCTCAGGGAGCACCTTGACGCCACGGGCGAGCATCATCTGTTGACGATCGCGGCGGGCGCCGACCTGTATTACGCAGAGTGCACGGAACTTGATAAGATCTCAGAGTACCTCGATTACATCAACCTGATGACTTACGATCTCAAGTGCGGCTTCCACGCGCTGGCCGGGCATCACACTGCGCTTTATTCATCGACCGGAGACTACTTCAGAAACAGCTGTGACCAGGCTTTGCGCCTTTTCCATGCCTACGGTGTGCCCAAAGATAAGCTTTTGCTCGGCGCTGCAATGTATTCAAGAAAAGCCGAAGACATTCAGGACAGAAACCACGGCCTTTTCCAGATCTGCCGCAAGCCGATCGGGTATGGCCCGGATTATTCGGCGCTGTCAAAGGATTATATCAACAAAAACGGCTATGTGCGTTACTGGGACGATGAGGCAAAAGCGCCCTGGCTGTTTAACGGCAACACCTTCATTTCCTACGACGATCCGGAGTCTATGCGTTTGAAGGCTCAGTACGTGCTTGACAACGATTACGCTGGCGTTTTTTACTGGGAACACAGATGCGACGACACCGGCACCCTTCTGCGTGCGTTGTACGATGTGCTGAAATAACGTTTATACTGCCTTGTTTTATCTATCAACAAGCAACAAGCCGTGTCATAATTCTTTGGGGCAAAAGAATCATTTGCCAATGAACAGATAATCTAAGTGCATGAAGACGCCGCGGACTCTCGTGTCAGACAGATAAGTGCACGACGAGTACTGCCTGCATCGCGACGAGAGGAGAAGGACACTGCCCGATGAGTCAGTCGCAGGGGTGAAGGGAGAAAGGCAATGGCTGATATCTATGTAGATGCTGGAGCTACGATAGGCAAAATAAAGCCGCTCAACGGTATGTGCAACGCGCCGCAGGCGCGTACGCTCAAGTACTGGCAAAGGGCGGGCGTACCGTATACTCGTCTGCATGATTCGTTTCTCGGATTGTGGCATGTGGTCGATATAAGCGCGGTATTCCCGGATTTCTCAAAGGACGAAAACGACGAAGCGAATTACGATTTTGTAATGACAGATCGGTATATACAGAAAGTCCTAAAGAGCGGCGCGGGGATCATCTATCGGTTAGGCGAGACCTTATATGACATGCCGGATGTCTCAAAGATCACTGCCCCTCCTGCGAGCTATGAAAAGTGGGGACGCATCTGCGCGCACATCGTAAAGCATTACAACGAGGGATGGGCTGACGGCTTCCACTACGGCATCAAATACTGGGAGATCTGGAATGAACCGGACGGCGATATCGGCAAAGACGATATACTTAATGGCACATTCAAAGGCCCGGCGCGGGAGTTTTACCGTTTCTATGCCGAGGGATCGTATATCATAAAGCAGTTATGCCCAGGAGTATTCGTCGGCGGCTATGCCCCCTGCGCGGTAGACGACCCGGGCAGATACGAGTTCTTTCTGGGCTTTCTGGAGTATATGAACGAGCATCCGCACGCGCTTGACTTTCTGTCATTCCACGCCTACGCGGATAACGCGGACAAACTCAGGAGACGGCTGAAAAAGATTGACGAAGGCCTCCGTAATTACGGGTTTGAAAAACTGCCGCTGATCGTAACTGAAGTAGGCTATTTCTGGGAAAACCGTATGTGGGCAGAACTGGGGCGCGATGATAACGAATATCGGATCAACGAACTGGTCGAAGACATGCGATCGGCCCGCGCGGCTGCATTCTATGCCTGCGCGATGTGCATTTTCCAGAATTCAAACGTTATCATAGCGAATTTTTACCGCACGGACTATATGACTATGTGGGAAAACCTGTTTACTGAGGCGGGTTCGCCGCGCAAGCCTTACTGGGCACTGGAGATGTTCCGCCACCTGAGAGACGCGGGCGATGCTCTTAAGTGCGACTGCAGCGCTGACGGGGTCTACGCGCTGGCTTCGGGGAGCGCGGACAGATGCTTAATGTATATATCCCAATATACAGGCATTGCGCGCAGGTACGACTTCAGGGCAGACGGGTTGAAGGGAGAGTACCGTATGAGCATACGCGCATGCGATGAGGTGCGAAACGACGAGATTCTCGAAGAACGCGTAGTCAAAGGCGACGGCGCGCTCGAGTGCCAGCTGTACCTGAGACCGTGCAGTGTATACCTGATTGATATCGAAAAGACAAACGCTCCCGCCAAAGAATAAGGGAGAGGTAAAAACGGAGATCATCAGCCGAACCGGTGCCTCAAACTGCCTGAGAACTATAATGGGATCTATCCTTCCTGCAGTTTGCCCCTTATTTTGCAACATCTGCTTGAAACCAAAAATGAAAAAGAAAGGTCCGAATCCATTTGCAGGACTCGGACCTATTTCATGGAGCATAGGGGATTCGAACCCCTGACCTCAACGATGCGAACGTTGCGCGCTACCAACTGTGCTAATGCCCCTCGCGAACAGAGTTATTATATCACCCAAGGGATCGGAACGCAAGAAAAAATATGGTTAAATATCTCTTCTTTTATCGATAGCTCAGCTTTATGCGATTAGAACAGACAAACCGCAGGTAGCAGAGTGTGTATATTTGATACTCTTATGCGCTGAATGCTCTATAGAATGAGGTCATAAAACTTTAACAGGTAAAAGACAAAAAAACCGTATTGACAATGATATATCAAAGGAGTATAATAGCTTCCGTTGTCAGGCTTTCCAGCATACTGTGCCTGAAAAACAATGATTTCCGTGGTTATTTGACTGGGTGTAGCGCAGCTTGGTAGCGTGCTTGAATGGGGTTCAAGAGGCCGAGAGTTCAAATCTCTCCACCCAGACCAACTAAAAGAGTCCGAAATCTTTGAGGTTTCGGACTCTTTCTCTTTTATAACTATTAAATCTACTATTGCAGACGAAAGAGTGAAAATGTGAGGGCAAAGTAAGTCACTTCCTTTTTTGCATGGTTTATATGATACTCTGAAAAAGCTTGGAAATCATCGGAAGATCGAATCGTGTTGGACACTGATTTATATGCCAGAACATGTGAGAATTATAGCCAGAACACCGATGCCATCATGAATTTTGTAGTAATTAACCTTTATACCCTTTATTTAGGTTTGGGTTTGTGGTATAATACGGCAGGTTTCCTGGAGGTAACGAATGCAGGATAATTCTGTTGACATAAAGCTTACTGATGTAAGCTTCAAATATGACGGGGCGGAAAAACCCGCTTTGCAGAGCATCGACCTTTGCATCGGCAAGGGGGAGATGCTTGCTGTGCTGGGGAGAAACGGCTCCGGCAAAAGCACACTTGGAAAGCTGCTTAACGGCTTGTTTATTCCTGTTTCAGGCAGCGTATGCGTGTTTGGGCGGGAGATAAAAAACGAAGACGACGCCTATGCCGCAAGAAGGCATTGCGGAATGGTATTTCAGGACCCGGACAACCAGATGGTCGCAACGATCGTTGAAGAGGACGTCGCATTTGGATGTGAGAACCTCGGTTTGCCGTCTGAAGAGATTCAGCAGCGTGTGTCAAAGGCGCTTGACACTGTGGGAATGAGCGCTTACTCAAAGAGTGCGCCGCACATGCTTTCCGGTGGGCAGAAACAGAGAGTCGCTATTGCCGGAGTTATAGCAATGCGACCTGACATAATAGTGTTTGACGAAAGCACAAGTATGCTTGACCCATCGGGCAGGGAAGACATTTTTGAGCTGGCGCTCCGCCTTAACGATGAAGGCGTTACTGTCGTCTGGATCACTCACTTTATGGAAGAAGCGGCCAGATGCCAAAGATTAGTCGTGATAGATGAAGGCAGGATCGTTCTTGACGATACTCCACGCAAAGTTTTCGCGGATGTGAAGCACGTAAAGGACCTGGGGCTTGAGGTCCCCGACATGACTTATCTTGCCTGGGAGTTAAATAATTCGGGCATAGATATTTCCACGGACATTCTGACCATGGAAGAAATGGAGGCTAAGCTGTGGGGATTGATGTCAGGCATCTGAGCTATACTTATAACCCGGGCACTCCATTTGAGACCAAGGCCGTTGACGATGTCAGCTTTGAAATACGTGACGGAGAATTTGTTGGTATCATAGGACATACCGGAAGCGGGAAGTCTACACTTATCCAGCACTTAAATGCGCTTATTGAACCGACTTCAGGCAGCGTATTGGTGGACGGAGAGGATATCAACTTTTCCAAAAACAAAACTTCCTTAAGAAGGCGCATAGGCCTCGTGTTTCAGTACCCGGAGTATCAGCTGTTTGAAGAAACTGTGCTTAAGGATGTCAGTTTCGGGCCGAAGAACATAGGGAAAACCGAGGATGAATGCCTTTCCGCGGCCAGGCAGGCACTTCAACTGGTCGGGCTTAGCGAAGACAGCTGGGAAAAATCTCCGTTTGAGCTCAGCGGAGGTCAGCAGCGCAGGGCCGCGTTGGCCGGTGTGCTTGCGATGCAGCCTGAGGTGCTAATTCTCGACGAACCTGCCGCGGGACTTGATCCTTCCGGAAGGAAAGAAATACTCAACATCATACGCCGGATCCATTCCTATGGGACGACGGTCGTGATGGTCTCACACTCTATGGACGACGTTGCGAGACTGTGCGATCGGATCATCGTTATGGAAAAAGGCAAAAAGGTGATGGACGGCACACCAGCAGAAGTCTTCTCCTGCGTGGAGGAGCTGGAAGCAATGGGATTAAAGCCTCCTTCCGCGGCTTTACTTGCAAAACGGCTTAAGCAGCGCGGGATAGATATAAATGACGGGATCTACACATTGGCGGATTTGGCTGATGAACTGAAGAACAGGCTTGGCGGGATAAAGAAAGGTGCTTAACAATATCACTCTGGGGCAGTTTTTTCCGGGAGAGAGTTTTATTCATCGCCTGGATCCCCGCACGAAAATACTTCTGACGATCGCTTTCTTGGTGTGCGTGTTTATTTCGCGAGGCTTTTTGGGCTTTGGGCTGATCGTTGCCTTTATTTATATGTGCGCGAAGGTCGCCAGGATACAGCTCAAGTTCATCTTCAGAGGCCTTAAACCGATCGCAGTGATCGTTATTATTACCTTTTTGCTCAATCTGTTCATGAGCGCCGGAAAGGACGTTTTATGGAAATGGGGCATCCTTTCCATAAGCGTACAGGGTATCAAAAACGCTGTATTCATGGCGCTAAGGCTGATCCTGCTTGTCACGGGAACTCAGCTGTTGACTTTGACTACTTCTCCAATAAGGCTTACAGATGGACTTGAGAGCCTGTTTTTGCCGTTTTCAAAAATCGGCTTTCCCGCTCATGAGCTTGCCATGATGATGTCGATCGCGTTGCGATTTATCCCGACATTGATCGAGGAAACTCAAAAGATAACCCGCGCTCAGAAAGCCAGAGGCGCTGACTTTGAAAGCGGGAGCCTGATCAAAAGGGCAAAGGCGCTGCTGCCGCTGTTGGTGCCGCTGTTTGTCAGCGCGTTTCGCAGGGCGGATGAATTGGCTATGGCCATGGAAGCGCGCTGCTACAGGGGCGGAAAAGGCAGAACGAAAATGCGGCCTCTGCGTTACGGGCGAAAAGATCTGTACGCGCTTTGCTGTGTGATCTTGCTTGCGGGTCTTATTCTGGTTACTAATGCAAGCGGAATTGGTGTGATATGAGACGCCGCATAAGGCTGATCGTTGAATACAACGGCACGGCTTACAGCGGATGGCAGAGGCAATCCAATGCGGTCAGCGTGCAGCAAAAGCTGGAAGAGTCTCTTCGCAAACTTACAGGAGAGAGTGAACTGTATGTTGTAGGGGCGAGCAGGACTGATGCCGGTGTGCATGCGCTCGGTCAGAACGCTCACTTCGATACCTTTTCACGCATTCCGGCTGACAAATTCAGCTTTGCGCTTAATACGATGTTGCCTCCCGACATAAGGGTATGCGAGTCAAGCTGCGTGAGCGACGCCTTTCACGCCAGGTTCTCGGCAGTTGGCAAGGAATACAGATACCTGTTTTACGTGCATCCGCACAGCAGCGCGCTTTACCGGGATCTATGCGCTCACGTGATATATCCACTTAACAAAGAGGCTATACGCGCTGAGTCGGAGCTGCTCCTGGGCAGGCACGATTTTTCCGCTTTTGCTGCCAGCGGAAGCGAAGCAAAGGATACCGTGCGGGAGATAAAACAAATAAGCATCCGCGATAACGCCCCTTTCCTCGAAATGCGCATTTATGGAACGGGTTTTCTGTACAATATGGTCAGGATAATCGCGGGCACACTTATCGGCGTTGGCAGCGGCAAGCTGGAAAGCGGCTGCATCGGGAGGGCTTTAGCCACCGGAGACAGGCTCTGCTTAGGCGTCACTGCCCCTGCGCAGGGCCTGACACTAATGCGTGTTGACTATCCGGAGGAAGTATGCTTACCACCAACGTAATGCGGATCCTTGAAAGCTCGGGGATACGTTTTACGTCCCTCGAATATGAATGGGACGAAGAGGATCTGAGCGGCGTACATGCTGCTCAGGTGATGGGTCTCAGCCCGGAGACAGTGTTTAAAACTCTTGTCGCCAGGGGCGACAAAACCGGGCTCAGTGTTTTCGTGATTCCTGTCGCGGAGGAGCTTGACCTGAAAAAGTGTGCCAGAGCGAGCGGAAACAGAGCTGTTGAAATGATTCACGTAAAGGAACTTAAGCCTCTTACAGGGTATGAACGCGGCGGTTGCAGTCCTATAGGAATGAAAAAGAATCTCCCAACTTTTATAGACGAGACTGCTTTACTATTGGATGAGATCGCAGTCAGCGGAGGAAAAAGAGGAGTTCAGATAAAGCTTTCCCCGGAAGAGCTGAT
This sequence comes from Clostridiales bacterium, assembly GCA_024684375.1. GTDB lineage: Bacteria > Bacillota > Clostridia > Christensenellales > Aristaeellaceae > RUG14130. The sequence continues at coordinate 125,353 of JAIKWZ010000006.1, read as the reverse complement.
GCGCGTATGCGGTGCCCGTAGTGCGGATCTGATCGTGTACTGACTACGCCCTGAAGGCGAACAACAATAAAAAAGGAGAGAATGTCATGAAGGAGTTTTACACTATCCAGGTGGCAGGTTTGCAAAGGGATTTGCCGATCTGTCCCATCAACGACACGACCTGTATCGCAGGCTTCGTTATTTTCGGGGACGTTGAGCTTACGGTCGCGTGCGCAAGGGATCTGCTCAAAAAAGCACCTGCCCATGACATCATCATTACCGCTGAGAGCAAAGGGATCCCGCTTGCTCACGAGATGGCAAGGCAGAAGGGAGTAAACCGCTATCTGCTCGCCAGGAAAGCCACAAAGCTTTACATGAAAAACGTTTTCGGTGTTGAGGTGGACTCAATCACCACTGATCACAGGCAGCACCTGTATCTCGACGGAGCGGACGCCGAATACATGCGGGGCAAAAACGTGCTGATAGTGGATGACGTGATATCCACAGGTGAAAGCCTGAAGGCGCTTGAAAAGCTTGTAAACAAGGCCGGCGGCAATATCGTTGGACGTATGGCGATCCTTGCAGAAGGAGACGCCACAAAACGGGAAGATATACTCTACCTTCAAAAGCTTCCCTTGTTCGACAGCGAGGGTAATGAAAAATAGGACGTTTACACACAGCTTCATGCCAGGAAAAAAGCTTGAACATGGAAGACTGTATGTGATATAATTATATGGCTTTGATCAAGCAAGACAACAATTAAGGGGGAGCGAACATGACCTGGTTGGTATGGATTCCCATGCTCTTCATTGTTCTGTGCGCGATAGCTTACGTTTGTTGGAACTATATCAACATAAAGAAGCTCAACGAAGGCACAGAGGAAATGATAGAGCTTGCTGCAACGATACGCAGCGGAGCCAGAACATTTGTAAAAACCGAATTCCTTACGGTCGGGCTGGTCGTCATACTTTTGGCAGCGGTCCTGAGTCTGTTTATTGAAAAAACCGCAGGCATTACTTTCATAGTAGGCGCGTTGATGTCCAGCTTTGTGTGCGTCATGGGCATGAGGTCCGCGACCTACGCGAATGTGCGTACCGCCAATAAGGCCAGAGAGACCAAGTCCATAGGCGAGACAGTTAAGGTCGCGCTGACGGGCGGCAGCATTTCCGGTCTGGGCGTGCAGGCGTTCGGCATGCTGGGTATGCTTATCATCCTCATGTTCTGGGGCGTAGAGCACGACTCCACAGGCGGCGGCTTTATAACCTCGATACCAAATGTGAGCGCGTCGCTTATGCGCATAAGCACATATTCTTTGGGCTGCTCACTGGTCGCCATGTTCAACCGTGTAGCAGGCGGCAACTACACTAAGGCTGCAGATATTTCAAGCGATATCCTTGCCAAGATCCGGCACGACATGCCTGAAGACGATTCTCGCGTTCCAAACGTCATTGCGGACTTTATTGGCGATAACGTAAACGATATCGCCGGCAACTGCTCCGACCTGCTGGAAAGCTTCGTCGCCACCATCTCAGCCTCCATCATGATTGCCGTAAGTCTGTTTAATGGTATCAAAGACGCGATCCTGGTACACGGCGGGGAAGCCGCGGCTGCCAAACTAAGTGAGGTTTCAACTGCGTTTGGTATGGAGAATGCATCAGATTTTTCCGCTGTTTCCGATAAACTTGAAACACTCCTTACCAGAATGCACCTGTTCCCGATCCTTTTGGCCGGATTAGGTCTCTTGGGCTGCCTGCTGGGTCTGGGCTATGCGCAGTTCAAGAAAAAGATGAGCGACAACCCCAGCCGTGAGTTGGATCTTTCCACGTGGATCAGCGCGGGCTTTACCGTTGTGCTCGGCTTTGGAGCTGCGGCGATCATGTTCGCCGGTGAAGGTGCTTCCGTATTAAAGCTCATGGGCTTTGAATGGGGCTTTGTGTCTCCTTGGGTCTGCGCTGTGCTGGGAATTATCAGCGGCGTGCTGATCGGTGTTATCACAGAGTATTACACCTCCACGGATTATAAACCCACCCAGAAGCTGGCCGAGATAGCCACTGAAGGCGAAGCTTTCGTAGTCACCAAAGGTGACGCAGTAGGTTCGAGGAGCTGCCTGCTTCCCATACTGCTCATTGGCGTTTCGCTGTTTGCCTCCGGCGCGCTTTGCGGTGTTTACGGCATTGCTACAGCTGCTCTGGGCATGCTGTCCTTCGTAGGTGCCACCGTATCTATAGATGCCTTTGGGCCTATTGCAGACAATGCGGGTGGAATAGCTGAAGCTTGCCACCTGGATCCTGACGTGCGTGTCATCACCGACAAACTGGATGCTGTTGGCAATACCACTGCTGCTATCGGCAAGGGCTTTGCGATCGGCTCTGCCGCGTTTGCTACTGTTTCACTTATTGTTGCATACGTTGAAAACTGCTACTTCGGTGAGTTCACCAAGATCACGCTTGACTTTGCTGATTATGTGGTCGTGGCCGGCGGCGTTATCGGCGGCGCTTTGGTCGAGTACTTCTCCGCCATGCTTACCGACAATACGATCGAGTCTGCAAGGGTCATGGCTGACGTTGGAGACGCCGAGCTCTCCAAACCCGGCGTTCTGGAGGGTGAGGTGAAGCCTGACTACAACATGTGCGTACAGCTTGCCGCCAAACAGGCGCTGAAAAAGATGCTGATCCCGTCCGTTCTGGCGGTCGTTATCCCCGTTGTGGCGGGCTTCATCTTTGGCGTCAAGTTTGTGGGCGGTCTCTTAGTCGGCGCGACAGTCGTTGCGATCCCCAGAGCTATCTTTATGGGTAACTCCGGTGGAGCGTTCGATAACGCGAAGAAGTATATTGAATCCGGAGCTATCGAAGGCCACGGTAAGGGTACTGCCGCGCACAAGGCAGCAGTTACCGGTGACACCGTAGGCGATACGCGCAAGGATGTCGTAGGTGTTGCGCTTGACATATTCATCAAGACCATGTCAACTGTTGCAAACACTCTGGCAGTCGTTATACGTTCTGTGAGAGGCTAAAACATACTTTGATGCGGACACGTCTTAATGGCGTGTCCGCTGTCTTTAGGAGGAATAATGAAAAAATCGGCACTTGAAGAGATCAACGACGAGCTGCTTGAGCTTGCGGACGAGATCGAGGAACTTGCTGAGGATGAGCCTTCGCTCAACAAGGAGCTTAATAGGGCGCTGGAATATATTGTGAGAGCCAGCGAAATTCTCGAGGAACTGGAAAACTGAAATGAGATTTATACATACAGGTGACCTTCATCTGGGAAGGGTTTTAGGCGATCTAAGCCTTCTGGATGACCAGAGGCATGCTCTTGATCAAATTATAGCGTATATAAAAGCATATAACGTCGATGCGCTGCTGATCGCCGGAGACGTATATCAGAAGGCTTCTCCACAGGCTGACGCCATGGAACTGTTTGACGCCTTCCTCAATAAAGCCATTTTTTTGAACTGCAAAGTGTTTGTGGTTAGCGGCAATCACGACTCAGGCCAAAGGATAGATTACTTCGGGCGCCTCATTGAGAAAAGCGGTGTTTACCCGGCGGGCAAATCCGAAAAAACGCTCAGGCGCTATGCTTTGGAGGACGAACAAGGACCTATATATGTTTATCTACTTCCGTTTGTTCGCCCACACAATGTGCGCCTGCTTAGACCGGATGCTGAAATCAAGTCATATACCGATGCCGTAAAACTGCTGCTTGACTCGACGCAGATCGATTATTCGACCAGAAATGTACTTATTGCGCATCAGTATATTACAGGCGGTGAGCTGTCAGGCAGTGAAGAACTGTCGGTTGGTACTTTGGATAACGTGGATTCGCAGATCCTTGAACAATTTGATTACGTGGCTTTAGGTCATCTGCACGGCGCCCAGCGGGTCGGAAAACCTTATATCAGTTACTCGGGCAGCCCGCTCAAATACTCCTTTGGAGAATGCGATCAGAAAAAAGGCGTTGATCTGGTTGAACTGAAAGGGAAAGGCGAGCTTTCCGTCACCCAGCTCCCGATCGTTCCGCTCAGAGACGTAAGACATGTGTATTGCAGCTTCAGCGAAATTGATTCGGCGCAGAAATCTGATGATTACATCTGGCTGACGATTAATGACGAACTTCCGCCAAGGGATTGGTATCGGCGCGCTCAGGACGTTTTTCCGAACCTTGTAAGGCATGATGTCTTGAACTCCAAAACTCGCGTGGACAGAATTCACCCGGAAGCTGCCGACGTAAGAAACGCTCTTAGCCCTGAACAACTCTTCGTTGAGTTTTACAGCAGCCAGAACAACGGCGTTGAGCCTTCCAAAGCACAGACTGAGCTGTTCTTGCAGCTTTACAAAGAGGCACAGCTAAATGAGACCGCTTAAACTGACAATTTCCGCATTTGGGCCCTATGCCGATATAGAAGTCATTGATTTTGAACAGATCGGCACACAGGGCGTGTATCTGATTTCCGGAGATACTGGAGCGGGCAAGACAACGATATTCGACGCGATAACCTTTGCGTTCTATGGTGAAGCCTCTGGCGGTCGGGAAAGACGCACGGGGAAAAGTTTCCGATCGGACTACGCATTGCCGGCACAGGATACTTTTGTGCTGTTGCAGTTTGAGCACAGGGGAGAAGAATGGCTGCTTAAGCGGTCGCCTGAGTATAAACGTCCCAAACTGGTGGGAGAAGGCGAGACCGTGCAAATTGCCAAAGCGAACCTGACTAATGTCGCTACAGGCGAGTGCGTGGATGGTTTGAACCAGGTCAATTCCAAGGTCATAGAACTGCTTGGCCTTACTCAGGACCAGTTTACCCGTACCGCAATGATCGCACAGGGTGATTTTCTCAAAATTCTGAATTCCTCCAGCGACCAGCGCAGGATACTGTTTCAGAAGCTGTTTGATACTGGCATTTATGCAAACGTACAGCAGAGCTTAAAGGAAAAGTGCAGGAAAGAAACTGACGCACAAACCAGACTTGAAGCGGAAATACTGTTTTTTTCTGGCAAGATCGTTTCATCAGACGATGAAATAAACGAGCTTAAGCTCAAACCCTTCTCTTCGAATCGTCTTTTCCCTCTTTTGCAGCAGCATGCCTATTCCCAGTCGGAGCAGCTTAAAGACATGGAAAGAAGGATAGAAGAATTACGACGTAATTCATCCGCTCTGGAAGCCGGGATAGCGCATGGACAGTTGATCAATAAATGTATAGCAGAAAGAGAATTAAAAAGCGAACAGCTTGAGAAACTAAAAGAAAAGCAGACTGCGATACAAACTGTCAAGCAGAAATTGGTCTTAGCAGGATTTGCCGCGAAAGCTAACGATAAGTATGTGAAGCTTAACGCTGGACTCGAAAGGGTATCAGCGATAAAAGATACACTTTTACAAGTGCAGAAACAACATCAGCTTGCCATGGAGGCTTTAAGTGAAGCTGAAAAGGCTAAGATGGAAGCGGAATCGACCGTCGATGAAGAGACCAGACTTAGGGCAAAAAATGAGTTGCTAAAGTCTTTATGCAAAGAGATCCAGCTTAAAACAGAGCTGAAAACTGTGCTTGAGAGGACTGAAAAAGAATTCAACGGTCTGTCGGTCAAATCAATCGAAGCAGACAGACGGTATTTAGCAGTTAAAGAGGCGTTTTATCATAGTCAGGCTGCTTCGCTTGCGCACGAGCTAAGAGAGGGCGAAGCATGTCCTGTTTGCGGCTCAGTCCATCACCCAAGGCCCGCTTTGCCTGCGTCCACTTTTGTCAGCAGGCCGGAGCTTGATGAGTCAGAGGCGCGAAGTAAGAAGGCGCGGGAACAGCTTGGCTCCAAAGAAACAGAATTATCAATCCTGAAAGACAGGCTTGCTCAGACTGATGAACGGATGATCGCGATTGGCATAGGCTCTGACGCTGATGTAAAGCAGCTTTCCGACGCGGCTCGGGATGCTTTGAACGCCGCAGACGCGCTTAAGCTTAAACGTGAACAAACTTCAGGAAAAGTGAAGGAACTTGAAAAAGAGATAGCTGCTTTCAAAGGCAGGATCGGCGAGATTGAGGCACAGGAAAAAAGCTCTAACGAAGAACTTGCAAAGCTTCGGATGTCATTTGAAAAGGAATTGGCTGCGGGCAGTTTCGGTTCGGTCAATGAAATGCTTTCCGCCTTGTTATCTGATAGGCAGATCCAGACCGCTTCCGACGAAATAAACGAGTATGAGCATGGTATAACCGCGCTTGAGGCATCTTTAAGCGAGCTCAACAGAACCATCGGAGGTGAATCACTCCGCGATCTGAATGAAATGACAACAGCACTGGAAAAGCAAAAGACGGAAGAGACCGTTCTGAGAAATGAATACACAGACTTGTCAGCCGCCTATAATGTCAATTCGGATGTATTGTCGAACATAGGAAGACTTCTTCCATTGAGAAACAAAACAATGGAATATCGAGCTATGCTGGAGGATATGTACGCCACTGTAGCGGGTCAGAAGAAGCAGTCCGCGAAACTGACACTTGAAGCTTATGTTCAGCGATACTATTTTGAGCTTGTTGTTTCAAATGCTAATGATAGACTCATAAAATTGACGAACGGATTATACATGCTCAGGATAAAGCAGTCAGGCACGAACCTGGTCAGCCAGAGCGGACTGGATCTTGAAGTGCTTGACGCTAATACAGCCCAATGGAGGGACGTGAGCACACTATCAGGAGGAGAATCATTTCAGGCGTCACTTGCGCTCGCGCTGGGGCTCAGCGATACTGTCCAGTCCATGAGCGGAGGGGTCCGTCTTGATGCGCTCTTTATTGACGAGGGTTTTGGCACTCTTGACGATAACGCGCTGCAAAACGCCATGCTTCTGCTTAACGACCTTGCAAAGGGCCGCAGATTGATAGGAATAATCAGCCATATGCCTGAGTTGAGGGAAAGGATACCGAAGCAACTCCGGGTAACGAAGACTTCCAGAGGCGCAAGGACAGTTTTTTACGATTTGGATTGAAACAAAACTGATATGGTTACTGTCTAACCTTATAAAGGGGGGATGGAAATGAAAAAAATACTTATTGCCTTTCTTGTTCTGGCTTTGCTGAGTGCGTGCGCGCAGTCATCCTTTTCAGATGCGGCAACAGAATATGCTTCTTTGGCTGAGATCAATCATATAGCAGGAACAAATCTGGTCCACCCGGCCGTTATGGGAGTGAGCGAGGAAAGCTTCTCGATCTTAACGACTGACGAAGGCTTTATTTCACAGTATAGTTTTACGGTGGCTGGTTTTGCCTATACTTTCAGAAGCGCCTGTTTTGATTCCAATATATCTGGACTGAACGCAGATGGTAAGCCCATATTTACAACTATTCCCAGTGCGGAGTGCGAGTTCTATTACGGTGACGGTTTTATGCTGTCCAGATGGAAGAACGGCCTAAAACAGTACTCTTTGTGCGTGGAGGATCCTGACAGCATCATGGACAGAGAAACTTTCCGCCTTATTTCCTGGGAAATGCAGGAGCTTTCCGCGGAAGAGTCTGCAGTCGTTCAGGCAGTGAACTCCGGAGCGGGCCTTACAGGAGAGTATGATGACTCATTTTCACAGAGAGCCTGGGCCAAGATCAGCCTGGATGATGCAGGAATGTATATTATCGAGATACACTGGGCTGATTCCGCCGAAGAGTATTATCGCTGGTCAATGACACTTTTGCAAAATGGAGATAAATTGGTCTATACAGACGGTGTTTGCAGCAGCATTTCAACGCGCGACGATGGTACGGAAAAGATAATCACTGTGTATGACGGTGCCACGGGTTTCTTTACTTTAAGTGAAGGCAAACTGTTGTGGGACGGTGCCGAAAATGATTATTGCAGGGACTGTGTATTTGAAAAAACAGAGCAGTGAGCTCTACAAGTAAGCTTTGATACGGGCAGAGAGGCGGATGTTCGCCTCTCTGTTTTATATCGAACAAAAACTACACCATCTCAAATTCCACATAGCCCATGGCGGGATCAGCGTAGCTGGTACGAACGGTAACCCGGTCACCTAGATACAAAGGCCTGTTTGTATTCTTGGAAACGAGGACTGTCCCGTCAATGTCAGGTGAATAACCGCCTGTCATATTTCTGTATGGAAGAACTCCTTCGCTGCAGTTGTCAAGCTTGACGACAGCGTTGTGTTTAAGAATTCGGGTAATGGTCGCACTGAATGTGTCGCGTTTATGATCGTTCAGATATAATGCCTCCATAAATGCGTCAGCGTCTCGCTCCGCCTGAGCGGCGTTTTGCTCGCACTGGCTGGCTTCTTCAGTGAGCGTGTGCATGTTTCCGGTAAAACGCAGCTTCTCTTCTTCGGTAAATGGGCGCACAAAAAAGCGCTTCAGCATGCGATGAGCCAGAAGATCCGGATAGCGTCTTATGGGGGAGGTAAAGTGACAATAGTCTTTAAACGCCAGCGCGTAGTGGCCAAGGTTTTTTTCGCTGTATCTTGCCTTCGCCATCGCGCGCAGGAGATACTCCGCTACGATCTGATGCCTGCTGTCGCCATCAAAAGCGGACAGTACCTGCGCAAGCCGTGTCTGAGAAGGTGATTGTCCCACCTTGATAGGATCTCCGAGCGCGATCAGAAGCTCATCAAGCTGACTAAGCTTATCGGCGTCCGGTTTTTCGTGAACGCGATAAGGGAAGGGAAGCTCGTTTTTCTGAGCGAAGGACGCAACGCATGTGTTGGCGGCAAGCATGAATTCTTCGATCAGAATCTCAGCGTCACCACGATCCCTGGCTGAGACGGAAATAGGCTTACCAGAAGCGTCAAGAATGAACTCGGGCTCGGGAAGATCAAGTTCAATGCTGCCGTTTTTTATGCGTTCATTTCTTAGAGCCTTTGCAAAACGGTTCATCTGAATAAGCGCTGCGTGCAGACTGTGGGGAATTTTTGTTGTTTTTCCCTCAAACAGCTTATTGACTTCGCTGTAGGTAAGCCTGGCTTTGGAACGGATAACAGAGGTGCGCAGTTCGAAAGACTCGAGCTTAAGACCTGTGTAACGCATAATGCAGCTGAAAGTCAGGCGGTCGCGCTCCGGCATAAGCGAACACAGGCAATTGCACAGGCTTTCCGGAAGCATAGGGATAGTAAGTCCAGGCAAATAAACGGATGTACCGCGTTGTCTCGCGCAGTCGTCTAAAACGGATCCTTCCATGACATAGTTGCTTACATCCGCTATATGTACACCCAGTATGGTGGTATCGTTTTTGACCTCTATTGAAACGGCGTCGTCAAAATCCTGGGCGTCGTCACCGTCTATAGTAAAAATCAAATCATCGCGCAGATCCATGCGACCATCATAATCGACTGCTTTCGGATCGTTCCCAAAACTTCGGGCACATTCCAGCGTCTCTGCATCAAAATCCTGAACGATCGAGTTTTCGGAACAAATGGCGGAAAGACGCGCGTCGATGCTGTCCGAAGACCCAAGCACGTCCGTTAAAGCCAGCTTCATGCCGCCTGAAGAGTAAGGATAGGACAGTATGTTAAACACACACAGATCACCCGGACGCGCAGACGGGCAGTCGATCTGAACGACGTCAGCTTCACGGGGAAGTTTTTTGTCAGAAAGCAAAGCGATATATCTTTTTTGTGGTTGAGGACGCGGACGGCCTTTTTTCCTGGTGTGACGCCGAAACCCTAAAACATCTTTTTTGTCTATGTAAAGTGTGCCGGTCACGCGTGTTTGCGATCGCTTTACTATCTGAATTAGGGTGCCCCTTGGTTTATCGCCGTTCTTCGTCAATCTTATAAAGACAAGATCTCCATTCAGGACACGCTCTTCTGGCATATCGATGTAAATGTCGCTGCCTTTTTCAAAGGGTATCGCGAAAGCAGGAGAGTTATACGAAGCAAGCCGGACACGGCAAAAAATCAAACCGGCCTTTGCGGGAATTGCGTATCTGGACGAGTTCTGTACATAGATCCTGCCTTCATCGGCAAGCCGTGCCAGCTCTTCTTTGAGCGCCGCGCTGTCTGTACCTGACTTCTGTTTAAGCTGACTGAAGCTGAGAGCCCTTGGCGCTTCATTTAGAATTTTAAGTATTGTATCGCAAAGCATAAAGAATAGACCTTCACTATAAAACGGCATGCAGGTATTAATCTGCATGCCGCTATCATTCGAACTATCAGTTGTTATCAGCAGCTTCTTCCTGAGTGGAAGGCTCTTCAGCTGGATCCTCGGTCGGTTCTTCCTCAGTCGGGGCAGAGACGTCATCGTCTTCTACTTCGGGAGCGGTCTCCTCAGCCTCAGGAACAGCGACAGCATCGGAAGTGATCTCGCTGTAAACCACGAAAATCACGGTTTCACCGGCGGGAACCTTTTCGGGAAGCTCTTCGCTCCACGAAACGGAGTATCCTTCAGGCGCTTCGGGGAGAGCGAGACCATTATAGTTTATGGTTCTGCCTTCACCGGAATAAGTGAAGATGACATTATGCTTGTCTTCTTCAGCATTGGTCTCTGCGGTTTCGTCTGAAGATTCTTCTGCGGGAGTCTCAGAAGGAGTCTCTGCGGCAGGGGCTTCCTCGTCGGTTGCTTCATCTGTTTCAGCCTTATCCTCAGCAGCATTCAGCTTTTCGCCGTTCAGGCCGTCGTCGTAAATGGTCAAAGTGGCTTCGGGATAATACACTGCGGTCAGCTTGATCGGCTCGGAGCCCATCACTTCAAGCTCGGGTTCCCAAACGCCGACCATGCCATCCTTGGTGGGAGCGCCGATATTGGGCAGTGCCTCGCCTGCGTTGACAAACATGCGGATGATGTCAAGCCTGTCATCCTTGGTATACTGCTCGACATAATCGCTGTAATACTTGGACACAGCAGTGGTGATCTCGCCGCCGTCAGAGATGGCGCTAAGATAGGCTTCCAGATACGCGCCCAAGTCCTCGCCCATCTGTTCGGAATACGCTTCCTCCCACTCAGAGGTTATCTCGTTAACCAATTCGCTGGAGAGCTTGGGGAACCATTCCTTAGGCTCGGTCACTTTGTTGCCGTCAGCATCAAGTACAGGCTTGGTGACCTTTTGAGTTATCACGTTGCCTTCCTCGTCTTTGGTCTCGATGCCTTCGCTGTCCAGTACGGGCTCGTCAACTTCTTCAGTTACTGTGGTGTCGACCCAATAGGTGACGTAATTGCCCTTGGCATAACAGACATAATAAGTCGCGTCTTCTCCGGGGATCGTTTCAGGCAGGGGAGTTTGGTAAACCAGACCCTGCTCGACAGCGTCTTCTTGAGTAGAGAAGAATGTGAGGTAGCCTTCTGCCTCGGGAAGCTTGTCGAAACCGGAGTAATCGATCGCTTCACCGTAATTAGCGGTAACAGTAAAGATCACGTTGTGAGTATGCTCTTCTTCAACAGCTTCCTCAGCAGTTTCCGCTGCGGCTTCAGTTTCTGCGGTCTCGGACTCGGCAGTTTCGGTTTTGGGCTCGGCTTCAGCAGGAGTTTGGGCGGGGATACCGTCATCAACTATACTGACTGTATAGGAGTTGATGGAATACTCGGCCATCAGCACAACATTTGAAGAACCCATCGTGGCAGGCACTTCGCCTTCGACCTTTTCGGGGACTTTAACCGTAGTGGTCTTGCCTTCTTCATCGGTCACGGTCTTATCCACGAGCTTGGCCAGCACCCATGATCCGCTGTAGCCCACCTTGGAAGGAGCGGAATACTTGGTGACTTCTGCGCCTTTCTTATAGGTGGTGTGGCTTCTGAGCGTATCCTGCCACTCCTTCTCGCTCATGCCGGAATTTGCGAACTCGCCAGCATAACCATCCTCATAATTATCACCGGGATAGAACATGGCGAGGTAGGGGAAGTACTCTTTTCCGTCTTCGGTATAATAGCGAACGCTATAGGTGCGGGAACTGATGAAAGTTGCCACCAGAGCGAGCGCAACAAATATCACGGCGACGATTTTGGTAATCTTCAGCAGCTTACCTTCGGCACTTTTTGCCTTATTCTTGCCAAGGAAGGTTTCGGCGGCGCCGCCGATAGCTCCCAGACCCTGCTTGTTGCCTTCCTGCATAAGCACGGCAACGATAAGCACCAGGGAAGCAAGGATAAGAATAATGCTGATTAATACGGACATCGTTATTCCTCCTTGATATGCCGCATTAGCGGCTTAAACACATAGCGCGAATCATTATATCAAAGTAAACGGAGAAAAGCAACACCCACAGAGTAAAATTTCAATGTATTTGATAAGCATGAATGGTTTATTTGACACAATAAGAAAATCGGATTATACTTACGTCGGAGGTGATGTCTGTGAAAAAACTACTGGTCGTTATACTTGCCGTTATCCTGTTTTCCGCCGTCCTTGCAGAAGAGGCATATGAAGAAAAAGCCTGGAACATCTATCAGATAGAAGGTCCTTTGACGCTGGACTTTGACGGTGACGAAACTGCAGAAACAGTTAATGTCAGTTTCGCGCTCAACGAATATGACGACGGTGCTTTCACACTAACTGTTGGTGACAACTCGTTGACCGTGAATGACTGTGTGTCGCTTCAAAAGAAGCTTTACGCGATGAAGCTTGGAGACGAATCATATTGGTATGCCACGCTGTTTATGGTGAACGAGTACGGCCCTTCGGATGACCCGATAACATATTGCTTTATTTATTCTGACGGGCGGCTTTCCAATATAGGAATGATCCCGGCTCTCGTGGACTCTTTCAGCGTAAGCGAAGACGGCGTTATTACAACTTCTATCCGTGCTGACATGATCGGCACATGGTCGCGTCCGGCTGATTATTCGATAGCACAGTGCTTTGAGTATTCGGAAGATAGTTTTGCAATCTCATACGCGATGATTGAGAATCCGCGTGCACTTTATCCGATGAATATGATCGTGACGCTAAAAAAAGACATTGTTTTGTCATCAAGCGTTTACGCCACTGACGCGACCGTTCAAATGAAAGCAGGGCTGAAGGTCGTGCTTTCCGCCAGCGATGACGTTAGCAGGCTTTGCATATCAGAGCTGAATGGTCGCAAAAGAGGCTGGATGAGCATGAAGCAGACTGACTGGCAGGATAGTGTGCTTGTGGACGGAAAGTACATTCCTGTTGACGAAGTGTTTGACGGGATCTTCTACGCGGATTAAAAAAAGTCCCCCTCCAGAAGCGGAGGGGGAAACCTTTGTCTTCAGGCGATCTCAAGGGCGATCTTCATCATTTGAGTGAAGCTTAACTGACGATCTTCGGCGCTCAGGCCTTCGCCTGTAAACGGGTTGTCGCTGATAGTGCATATGGCAAGGGCTTTTTTGCCGCTTCTGGCTGCGGTCATGTAAAGGGCTGCGGCTTCCATTTCCACCGCCAGTACGCCCAGATTCCTTAGCTTGTCCAGAGGCTTGCTTTCATCATAGAAAGTATCGGATGAGTAGAGGGGACCGGCGACCATGTTTACGCCCAGCTTCTCTGCCGCATCCATGGCGCTTCTGAGCAGAGAGTAGTCACAGCACGGACTGACCATGCCGTCGAAGCCAAACTGCTTCCCAAAGGCTGAGTTTGTGTATGCGCTGAGGCCGACCACGACGTCGCGCACCTTCAGTTTGGGAGAAAGCATGCCCGCGGTACCGATGCGTATGATATTTTCTACGTCGTAAAAATTGTACAACTCATAGGAATACAGTCCGATCGACGGCATGCCCATGCCGCTTGCCATGACGCTCACGCGCTTGCCATCGTAATAGCCCGTGTAACCCTGTACGCCGCGTACGTTGTTTACCAGCTGCGCGTCAGTAAGGAACGTTTCTGCAATAAACTTGCTGCGCAGGGGATCGCCGGGCATAAGTACGGTCCGCGCAAAGTCTCCTGCCTTTGCGGTGATGTGCGGTGTTGGAATGTTTGCCATAACAGACCTCCGTATACAGTTGATATGGATATTTTAACACAGAGCTTGCCTGCTGAGATAGTTTTTTACAACAAAATAACGGTAATGTTCCGCCTTGGTTGCGTATAATATTCTGGAAACGGAGATGATATCATGCTGTGTACTTTTGTAGGCTGCGCCGGAGTTGGAAAAAACACTATTATAAAAGAGCTTATCAGGCTTTTTCCCGATAAGTATGAGATATTCCCGACTCTTACGACACGCAAGATGCGTGAAGGCGAAACGGAAGGGAATCCGTATTATTTTGTTTCGCGTGAACAGTTCGAAAAGCTGCTTGCGGAGGGCGAGATATACGAGTATCAGCAGATACACGACGGTTCTTATTACGGCGGCAGCAAAAAAGTACTGAAAAAACACCTTGAGAGCGGAAAGATCCTCATAAAAGATATCGACGTGCTTGGAGCGGAGACGTACAAGCGGGAGCTCGGGAGCATTACGAAGATACTCAGCCTGTTTCTGTGCGTTGATGACGTTAATACCCTGTTGGACAGGATGCGCGGCAGGGGCGACTCCGAAGAAAGCATACAGCAAAGGGCCAAACGCTTTCCCATGGAAATGGAACTGAGCAAGACCTGCGATTACCTGGTGGCCAACGAGGACATCCAGCTCACAGCTCGGATCGTGGACATTTTGCTCACAAACGAAGCGACTAACGGTATATATGAACTGTCCAGCGACTGTCCCGTGCCGACAAATGAAGAGATCGAACGATACTCAGGTGCTGGCGGCATTGTCAGACTGTGCATGAACGGACGAGAGCTGCTCATAACTCAAGGCGCTGATGCCTACGCCGCATCAAAACGTTCAGGTATATTCGTTCAGAAGCAGGTGGAACCAAAGCCGGACTTTTCCTGCGCAACGAAACGCGATAAATGGTTTGGCTTGATCGAAAATGCATAGTGACCAAGGCGGGGCGACCGCCTTTTTTTATGGTTTTATGTTGTTAAATATTTGTTACGAACATGGCTTTGAAGAGCATATCGTGGTATAATTCATCTGATGAGCTGTGCGGCTTATTATTTGCCGTGCGCTACAACTTTAGGGAGGATTGTCTATGTCTATCAGTCAGGACAAATACGACAGACTGGACGAGGTCATCGCCGCCAATAAAGGTCAAAGCGGCGCTGTCATGCGTACCTTGCAGGCTGCGCAGGACATATTTGGTCACGTTCCGAAGGATGTGCAAATCCGCATTGCGGAGGGGTTAGGCACGACCTTGAGCGACGTTTACGGCGTTGCGACTTTCTATTCTCAGTTCGCTCTGGAACCCAGGGGTGAATACATCATTGGCGTATGCCTTGGCACTGCGTGCTATGTCAAGGGATCCAAGAACGTGCTGGAAAGAGTTTGCAAGGAACTTGACACTCCCGTTGGAAAGACCAGTAAGGACGGGCTTTTCACTATACGCGATACCAGATGCCTTGGCGCATGCGGCCTAGCTCCCGTTATGATGATCAATGACGATGTATATGGCCGTCTGACTCCCGCTCAGATACCCGCGATACTTGACAAGTACCGCAAGGCGTAATGAACGAGCTGTCCCTTTACATACTTGATCTGGTCCAGAATTCCATTCGTGCGGGCGCCCGTCTGGTTCAGGTGATAATCAAGCTTGATACTCAGAAGGATCTGCTTGTTATCGAGATCATAGATGACGGCTGCGGTATGGATGAGGAACTTCTTAAACGAGTTACAAGCCCATTTACTACCACCCGTACCACCAGAAAAGTAGGGCTTGGGCTGCCGATGATCAAGCAGCAGTGCGAGATGACAGGAGGAGAGTTCGATATTCAAAGCACTCCCGGAGAAGGCACGTCGTTAAGGCTCAGCTTTACTGCCTCTCATATGGATCTGCCTCCGATGGGCGATCTGAGCGGCACCATGGTAAGCCTCATTACAGCGGCCTCAGATGGTATCGATTATGTGCTTATCTACTCCCGTGATGAAAACGAGTTTGAATTCGACACGCGCCAGATCAGGGAAACGCTGGGCAGCGACGTGCCCCTAAGCACGCCGGAGGTACTCAGCTGGATAGGGGACTACATAAACGAAGGAATAGACGAAGCAAATACCAATCAGCCTTAACAGGAGGAAACATATGAAATCCATAGCTGATCTTGAAAAGATCCGTCAGGCCACCTTAAGCAAGGTCAATCTTCGCAGAGAGAGCGAAGGCACCCGTATCGTAGTTGGCATGGCGACCTGCGGTATCGCCGCCGGAGCCCGTCCCGTAATGAACGCTTTTGTGGATGAAGTTGCCAAAAGGAACCTTATGGACGTCACCGTGGCTCAAACCGGATGCATCGGAATGTGCCGATACGAGCCCATCGTCGAGATACTTGCTCCGGGCAAGGAAAAGGTTACCTACGTTCATGTCAAGCCGGAAATGGTTCCCAGGATCGTGAACGACCATGTGGTAAACGGCAACCCCGTAGTTGAGTACACTATTTCCAACGCTGAATAACAGGAGGTAAGCAATATGGAGCTTTTCCGTTCCACTATACTGGTTTGCGGAGGCACGGGCTGTTCGTCCTCCGGCTCTATGAAGCTTTACGAGCGTTTCGAGGAGCTGCTTGCCTCTAACGGGCTTGACAAAGAGGTCAAGCTGGTAAGGACCGGTTGCTTCGGTCTGTGCGCTGCGGGCCCCGTGGTCATCATCTACCCTGAGGGCGCATTTTACAGCCATGTTAAGCTCGAGGATATCGACGAGATCGTTTCCGAGCATCTTATCAAAGGCCGCGTAGTTACCCGTCTGCTTTATAAGGACGAGGCCAAGAGCCAGGAACTCAAACCCTTGGACGAGATCAATTTCTATCAGAAGCAAAAGCGTGTTGTTCTGAGGAACTGCGGCGTTATCGATCCAGAGAACATCGACGAGTATATCGCTTTTGACGGATATAAGGCGCTAGCCAAGGTGCTGACCGAGATGACCCGCGAGCAGGTGCAGCAGGAGATCCTCGCTTCCGGTTTAAGGGGCAGAGGCGGCGCCGGTTTCCCCACCGGACTCAAATGGAAGTTCGCCATGGGTTCCACCGGGAAAAAATATGTTTGCTGCAACGCTGACGAGGGCGACCCCGGCGCGTTCATGGACAGAAGCGTACTGGAAGGCGACCCCCATGCAGTGCTGGAAGCAATGGCTATAGCGGGCTACTGCATCGGGTCTGACGAAGGTTACATCTACGTCCGCGCCGAGTATCCCATTGCTGTTAAGCGCCTTGAGATCGCCATTGCCCAGGCCAGGGAATACGGCCTGCTGGGCGAGCACATTTTCGGCACTGACTTCAATTTCGACATCCATATCCGCCTTGGCGCCGGCGCGTTCGTTTGCGGCGAGGAAACCGCACTTATGAACTCCATCGAAGGCAAGCGCGGCGAGCCCAGACCCCGTCCTCCGTTCCCGGCTGTAAAGGGTCTGTTCCAGAAACCCTCTATCCTCAACAACGTTGAGACCTACGCCAATATCGCGCAGATCATTCTTAAGGGCGCGGATTGGTTCAAGTCCATGGGCACAGAAAAGAGCACCGGTACCAAGATATTCGCTCTGGGCGGAAAGATCAATAACTCCGGTCTGGTCGAGATCCCCATGGGCACCACGTTAAGAGAGATCATTTACGATATCGGCGGAGGCTGCCCCAACGGCAAGGCTTTCAAAGCCGTTCAGACCGGCGGTCCTTCCGGAGGCTGTCTGCCTGCCTCCATGCTGGATACTCCTATCGACTACGACAACCTGATCGCTGCCGGCAGCATGATGGGTTCGGGCGGTATGATCGTCATGGACGAAGACAATTGCATGGTCGACATCGCCCGCTTCTTCCTGGACTTTACCGTGGACGAGAGCTGCGGCAAGTGCACTCCCTGCCGTGTGGGCACCCGCAGAATGCTTGACATCCTGAATCGGATCTGCGACGGCAAGGGCGAAGACGGCGACATCGAGCGCCTTGAGGACCTGGCTCAGAGCATCAAAGCCAGCGCCCTGTGCGGTCTTGGTCAGACTGCTCCCAACCCTGTGCTTTCAACCATCAAGCAGTTCAGGAACGAGTACGAGGCGCACATCTACGAGAAGCGCTGCCCGGCTGGCGTCTGCAAAAACCTTATGCGCTATGTCATTGATCCTGAGAAGTGCAAGGGCTGCACCCTGTGCGCCCGTAACTGCCCCGTGGGCTGCATAAGCGGCACGGTCAAGCAGCCTCACACGATCGATCAGTCGAAGTGCATCAAGTGCGGCACTTGCATGGAAAAGTGCAAGTTCGGCGCGATCTCCAAAAAGTAAGTTAGGGGAGGAAGCCTGATGAATATGATTTCTTTTAAGATAGATGGCGTTCCGGTGACCGTGCCGGCGGGGACTACCATCCTTGAGGCAGCCAGGCAGGCGGGGATCCGCATTCCCACCCTGTGCTACATGAAGGACATAAACGAGATCGGCGCTTGCCGTATGTGCGTAGTGGAAGCGGGCGGAAGGGCGCTTCAGGCTGCTTGTGTGTATCCCGTTGATTCTCTGCCCAGAAACAGAGAGACCGGCGAATACGCAGAAGTAAAGACCAACACTCCCGCCATCCGCAGGGCGCGCAGGGTCAACCTGGAGCTGCTGCTTTCCAACCACGACAAGAAATGCTTGAGCTGCGTAAGAAGCACTACCTGTGAACTGCAGGCTCTGTGCCGTGAGTATGGCGTCGAGGACGAAAACCGTTTTGCCGGCCCCATGACCGAGACCAAGGTCGACAATTCCTCCCTGTCTATCGTGCGCAACAACGCAAAGTGCGTTCTGTGCCGCAGATGCGAAGCGGTTTGCGAAAAGGTTCAGCATGTGGGCGTTATCGGCCCGACCATGCGCGGTTTCAAGACTCAGATACTTCCCGCCTGGGATATGGGTCTTGCCGAGACCGGCTGTATCAACTGCGGACAGTGCATCAATGTATGTCCTACCGCAGCACTTACAGAAAAGGACGACACCAAAGAGGTCTTTGCAGCTCTTGCCGACCCCGACAAGTACGTGGTCGTGCAGACTGCTCCCGCAGTCAGAGCCGCTCTGGGCGAAGAGTTCGGCATTCCCATGGGTACTTCCGTGACCGGAAAAATGGCCGCTGCGCTGCGCCGTATGGGCTTTGACAAAGTGTTTGACACTGACTATGCTGCTGACCTTACCATCATGGAAGAGGCTAACGAGCTGGTCGCCAGAGTCAAGGAGGGCGGCGTGCTGCCCATGATCACTTCCTGTTCTCCCGGCTGGATCAAGTTCTGCGAGACCTATTATCCCGAGTTCATACCGAACCTGTCTTCCTGCAAGTCTCCTCATGAGATGGAAGGCGCCGTGATCAAGTCCTACTTCGCCGAGAAGGAAGGCATCGATCCTCACAAGATCGTAGTTGTCAGCGTTATGCCCTGCACAGCAAAGAAGTTCGAGTGCAAACGTCCGGAAATGGGTCACGACGGCATGGCGGATGTGGATATCGTTATTACTACCCGCGAGCTGGCAAGGATGATCAAGGTTTGCGGCATCCGCTTTGAGCAGCTGCCCGATGAGGACTTCGACGATATGCTTGGCGAATCCACCGGCGCGGCGGTCATCTTCGGTGTGACCGGCGGCGTTATGGAAGCGGCACTGAGGACTGCCTATGAAGTCATCACCGGCGAAAAACTCCAGAAGCTGGAGTTCGTGGATGTACGCGGCTTCGAAGGCGTAAAGGAAGCCAGCTACAACCTGAACGGGCTGGAAGTCAAGGTGGCTGTGGCTCATTCCACCGGCGCTGCGTCCAGGCTGCTCGATGCAGTAAAGAGCGGCGAAAAGAGCTACACATTTATCGAAGTCATGGGCTGCCCCGGCGGCTGCATCAACGGCGGCGGTCAGCCTCTGGTCTCTCCCGAAAAGCGGCTTGAGATCGACGTTAAGGCGCTGCGCGCCAAGGCTCTGTATGACGAAGACGCCGCAAAGCCCATCCGCAAGTCTCACGAGCTTCCCGCGATCAATAAGCTGTATGACGAGTACTTTGGCAAGCCCAACAGCCATAAGGCGCATGAGCTGCTGCACACTCATTATACTGCCCGCAAGGTTTATAACGACTGATAGGTGCTCATTCCTGGCTCCGTCCTTTATATGGGACGGAGCTTTTCTTATAGTGATAAGCAGGTTTAACCCAAATTCAATCGTTTTTATGGCGTGGATACGGTATAATCTAGCTGTCGACCGTTTCTTTCAACGGTTTGGAGGAGATGCATGTTAGAGAGCTTTTCCGTCGCGTTTAATGCGGTATTTCCGTTTGTGATATATCTTGGCGTTGGCTATTTTGCTGTAAGAGCCAGGCTGACCGATGAAGCATTTATGGACAAACTTAATCGCTTCGTGTTTAAGTTGCTTTTCTCAGTCCTGATGTTTAAAAATGTTTATACTGCTACCGTTGAAAGTATACCGACGGTTAAACTGATCATTGCATCTGTCGTGGGCATACTTGTGTTGATAGCACTGCTGCTTATTGCTGTTCCAAGAGTGTCAAAGCTCAACAACAGACGGGGCGTGATAATTCAGGCGCTGTTCAGGGGCAACTTTATTCTTTACGGTATTCCGCTTGTCACGCATGTATTCGGCGAAGAGAGGGCGGCAATAACAGGCTTTATGACATTGATAGTCGTAAGCCTGTTCAACATCGCGGCAGTTATTATACTTGAAAGCTATAATGAACAGAGTAAAGGCATCAGGATCGGCAGGATATTTCTTAATCTGGCAAAGAATCCGCTTATGCAGGGCTGCATCGCCGGGCTTATCTTTTTTGCTCTGGGAATAAAACTGCCCAAGTTCCTGGATATCCCCGTGAACGCGCTGGGAAATCTGGTGACTCCGATAAGCATGATAACGTTGGGCGGCACACTGAAATTCAAGGCGTTTGGAAAAAATCGGAACGCGATACTTAGCGTGAACGCCTTGAGACTTGTCATGATTCCGCTTATTATGCTGGTGGCTGGATACCTGATCGGGCTTAAGGATGCTGAATTGTATATGATGCTTGTGATCTTCGGTACTCCTGTTGCGGTTGCGTCTTATCCTATGGCAGTCAATATGGGCGGAGACGGAGAGCTGGCGGGTCAGATCGTGTTTACGACCACAGTGGTATCACTGTTTACCATTTTTGCGTTTACCTTTGCACTGGCACATCTGGGACTGATTGCATGACGCGAATTTGTTTCATTTCCTGTAAAATAACGTCTAAATAACGTCGCAAAGCTGTTAAGCACTATAATTGGTGATATAATATTAGCACCCGGATTGATGAATACTGTACGCGCGAGTGCCTCCCATTGGTTTTCCCGATGCAAGCAGCGAACCGACATGGTATACAACAACATCGGGACGGATCAGAGGAGGAAATAATTATGTTCGAAGACAAGACCCTCGTTTGCCGTGAGTGCGGCAAGGAATTCCTTTTTTCAGCCAGTGAGCAGCAGTTTTATGCCGACAAGGGCTTCCAAAACGAACCGGGCAGATGCCCTGCGTGCCGTGCGGCCCGCAAGGCTAACAGTGGTGCTCCCCGTGCTGAGCGCCAGCTGTTCGACGTGATATGCTCGGGCTGCGGGCGTCCAACACAGGTGCCTTTTCAGCCCAGAGGCGACAGGCCTGTATTCTGCCGCGAGTGTTTTAACGCAAACCGCGCCGACAGGTTTTGAACAAGATAGAAAAGCGCCGCCGGTATAGGCGGCGTTTTTCTATTGTCTGGCAGTAAAATACACCTGTGATGATACCGGCTTGATCTCTGCGTCCAAAGAAATGCGGATCACAGGAACTACATCGTCAGGCAAATGCTGAAGATCAATTTTTATTCCTTCGCCACTTGTATAAGCAAGCGGTTTACCGTCGAGCGTTGTAACTGAAAGCACATTTCCGGGCAGGCCTGAAACGACATTTTTTGAAAAGCGGACCTTGTCCAATACAAACAGGAATACATCGTTTTCTCTGAATGTAGTAACAAAGACGTCATCCACAGGTTCAATAGGTCCGCCTCTTGTACCATAGATTGCTTCTCTATGTTGCCTGATCCAGTCGCCGAATTCCTTTATCCTGTTTTTCACATTTTCTGATAATCTGCCGTTTTTATCCGGTGCGATATTCCAAAGTATGTTTCCGTCCCTTCCGATCACGTTGACCAGCATTCTGATCAGCCAGTCAAGTTCCTGAACAGGGTCATTCTCCATCCAACCCCAGCTGGCTCCGGAGCACAAGCACAGATTTTTCTCCCACGGGACAGTGATGATGCCTCCTGAAATGACGGAAGAGCCTTCGTCGCAGTAAAAATCTCCTTCCCAACCGGAACGCGGATTGATCACGATCTTTGGAGCGTGGCTTCTGACCATTTTGTTCAGTTTATCCGGCTCCCAGAACCAGGCGCTGGAGGTGTCGGAGCCCTTGTGCGCCAGCCACCCTCCGTCATACCATAATATATCCGGAACGCCATACTGTGTCATAAGCTCTTCGACCTGACCGTAGCATTGACGTTTCATAAGTTCGGCATTCCCGCTAAGACCTACTGGATCGAAATACCCCGGAAAGCGCCAGTCCATCGGAGAATAATAATACCCGCATTTCATGCTGTATTTACGGCAAGATCGAGTGAACTCTTTGACAAAATCCCTTTTTGCAGCCGAATTGACGGAGGTAAATCCTCTGTAGCTGGCAGGGCTGTCCCAAAGTGAAAAGCCATCGTGGTGCCGGGTCACCATAACGCAGTAATTCGCGCCCAATGAACGCGCGATATCCATCCAACTGTCGGTTGAAAAATCAACGGGATCGAATTCGTTTTTCAGGCTTTCGTAGGAGCAATAGGGCAGCTTTTCGTTGTAACGGACCCATTCGCCCTGCCCTAGCAAAGAGTACAGACCCCAGTGGATGAACATTCCGATTTTAGCGTCACGCCACCATTTGATGTCTTCTTCGCTGAGTTTAAGCCCTTCTACGCGCATCCCGCCAAGACTTTTGAAATTCACGTTGCTCTTGAGCATAGACTGAAGCTCAGCGCCTGTAAGCTCTTTTGGAAGTATTACCGGCATATCCTTCCTCCTAAGGAAAAGGCGGGGGAGAACCCCCGCCTGATTCGGTCAAAAGAATTAGTTAGCGGCGTATTCCGCGATAATGGCCTGGTAGTCAGCACCATTCACGATGCTGTCAACAAACGCGGCCCATTCCTCAGCGCTGATCTCACCCATGATATACTTGGTGATGTTCGCGTTGGTGTCGGACACGATGTTTGCCCAGGTATTGTTGTAGGTAGTGGAGAACTTGTTCTGGTTGGAGAAGCCCAGACCGGTCTCATCAAGGTAAGCGGCGAGCACCGCACGTATGTCGCGAGCCCTCTGGATGGCCTCGTCAGAAGCTCTCTGTGCGCCGGAACGCATGAATTTGGAGGTGATCTGGTCTGCGTCGGTCTTCAGGAAGATCTGGTTCCAGGCACCAACATAACCTTCGGTCCTGGCCTGTCCATATACGTTGTCGGGACCTTTCTTGTCCAGGGATCCGTCCTCAAGCACCGCGTAGTGGATGCCTTCTACACCGTCAGACATGACCAGGTTGTAGCCCGGATATTCTTCTTCGGTAGCGCAGAACACCTGGAAGATCTTGTTGAGCTTGGCTTCGTCCTCGGCTACTTTGGAGGAGATAGCTATGCAGCTGTCGATATCGGAGGAGTTGGCAGCGATAACGATACCGTTGTCTCCCTCGACGGGCATGATGCACCAGGCTTCATATGTGTCGGGGCAAACCTTATCGAAGATCCTGTTGGTCACACGGTCAGCAGACTGGTTCCAGTTATACCAGGCAGTCAGGTAAGCCACGGAGCGGCCGCCCTTCCACTTGGAGGTGTCGGAGTTGGAGAGCGCGAACTCGGGATCCAGCACGCCGGCATCATAAAGATCCTTCATCCAGTTCAGGAAGTTGATGTAGTTCTTATCGAAGCAGATGAACTCGAAATTACCGTCCTCATCGTAGCCCCAATCCATCTGGCCAGTAAATGCTACGGCGAAAGCGGTGGTGCGGGCGTTGTTGATAAGATCGCCGTAGAAATCGAGAGCATAGATCTTCTCGCCTTCGCCTTCGGTGGCAGCGTTGGACAGCTGGATGAGCCATTCCTTAAGCTCTTCCATGGTGGTGGGCTCATCTTCAAAGCCATACTTCTTCATCAGGTCGCGGCGCACGGTGATGCCGCTCTGCTGAGCGATCTCAGCCTTGGAGCGGGGCAGGATGTAGATGCCGCCATTGTAGGTGGCCTGATCCCACATGCTCTGGCTCCAGCCTTTGAACACTGCGTTGGTCGTGGCAAGGCCACCCTCACCGAACAGGTAGGGAGTCAGATCCAGGAACTGACCGTTGTCAATGGCCTTGGTGAAAATGGGATAGTAATAAGCACCATCATTCTTGTTGACCTGGATAACGTCGGGCTGGGTGCCGGCAACGATCATGGCGTTAACCTTCTCGTTGTAGTCGTTATAGTTGACCCATTCGATTTCCATATTGACGTCGAACAGATCTTCCCAATAACGCTCCATGGCGCTGTCGGAAGAAGGACCGTAGCCCCAGTCGACGCCAAGGACGGAGATGGTTATCCTGTCTTTGTTTTCCGCAGTGGACATGATGCCCATGGTAAGCGCAAGCGCAAAGACGAGGATAAAGGAAAGCACTTTCTTCATAGGGAAATACCTCCATTTTATTAATTACAAACGCCTGAGCGTGTAATCCGGTTTATCCCTTCACAGCGCCAACCATGACGCCCTTCGCGAAATACTTTTGCATGAAGGGGTAGATGCAAAGTATCGGGAATACTACGACTACGAGGGAGGCCATGCGCATGACTTCCTGCGGGACTTTTTTCGCGAGATCGTCCGCAACGTCCACAACTTCGCTTATATCAGTTGACAAGACCAGCTTTTGCAGATATACCTGCAGCGGCTGCTTGCTTGAAGACGTCAGATACAGTATTGCAGAGAAATAGCAGTTCCAGTAGCTTACAAAGGCAAAAAGCGTGAATGTGGCCAGCATAGCGAGCGACAATGGCAGCACGATCCTGAAAAACATCCTGATGGTGCCGCAGCCATCGATCTCCGCCGCTTCTTCCAGATCTCTTGGCAGTTCCTGGAAAAAACTCTTCATCACCATAACAGTCCAGGCGCCGCAGGCAGAAGGCAGGATGTTGGCGAACCAGCTGTTTATAAGTCCGAGGTTTTTGATGTTGATGAAATTTGGGATCATGCCCGCGCCGAAAAGCATGGTGAACATAACCAGGCGGTTGATGAGCTTTCTGCCGACCAATTCGTCCTTGGAAAGCATATAAGCCAGACCGGCATTGGCACAAACGTTGATAGGAGTACCAACAAAAGTTATAAACAGCGAGGCCTTGAGCGCGTTAATGAAGCCTTTGCCGCTCAGGATAAGAACATAAGCTTCCAGAGACCATTTTTTCGGCCAAAGGTAAAACATTCCAGAAGTATATGCGGTGGAATCAGTAAACGAGATGACTATAATGTACAAAAACGGGAGAACCATAGTTGCAGCAAGTAAAGCAAGCAAGAAACCGATGATGAGTTGATATATGTTTTCGCTTGCTTTCATGCCGAGTCGGCGGAACTGCTTTCCCTTGGATGTGGATCTTGCTATATCCTGTGTCATGCTCCGCCTCCTTTATATGATACCCTTCATGCCGTTGGAAGACACGATCCGGTTGGTGGAAATAACGAGGATGGTGCTGACTACTGACTTGAACATACCGATCGCGGTAGTGTAGCTGAACTGGGTAGAACCGCTTTTTACGCCATTATTGTATATGTAAACTTCAAAGACCTCCAGTTTGTCTTTAACCAGTGCGTTGGTCATAAGCAGCACCTGCTCAAAATCTACCGAAATGATGGAACCCATTTTGAGGATCAACATGACGGCTACGGTCGGCAGAATACAGGGGAGCGTGATGTGGATAATGGATTGGAACTTGTTGGCGCCGTCGATCTTTGCGGCTTCATACAGCCCCTGATCTATGCCGGCTATTGCGGCAAGGTACACAATCGAACCCCAGCCAACGCCTTTCCATACAGACTGGATGACCAGAATATAGTATATGATGCTCTTGTCAAACAGGAAGGAGTGAGCGGTGCCGCCGCCGGAGATGATGATCTTGTTTATAAGTCCCTGTTCACTGCTCAACAGGAAAAAAGTCAGACTGACTACGATCGTCCAGGACAGAAAGTGAGGAAGGTATATAGTTGTCTGAATAGTCTTTTTGAACGCGGCAGAGCGTACTTCGTTTAGCAGCAGAGCGAGGATGATAGGAGCAGGAAAAGTTAAAAGGCTCAACGCGCTGATAGTCAGCGTATTGCGCAGCATCAGGAAAAACTTCGGGTCGTTGAACAGCTTCGCGAAATGCTTTAGACCAACGAATGGGCTGTTGATGAGGCCGACCCAAGGATCGTACTCTTCAAACGCCATAATGAGGCTTCCCATGGGAAGGTAATTGAAAAGGAAAATGATTGCCATACCGGGAAAGCCCAAAAGATACAGCCATCGGTATTTGATCAGGCGAACAAATACTGACTGTTTGCGTTCGCGTACGGTCATGCGAAACCTCCTTGAGTGTCCGGAGAAAAAACCTCATCGAAAAAAATATTGATTAACTTGCCTCTATTATATCAAACTATTCGATTATTGTCTATATTTTCAAAAATTTTTCGCTTAGTTTTCTGGATATTTTTATTAAATAACTCATAACTAATACAAGAAAAAAGCTTGTACAGAGGTATTTGCGATAAATAATCGACAGTATAGATAAAATGATAGGAGTTTCGCTGGATCAATCATGGAAATGTGACTAAATTATTATGTTAAATTTTAGCATAAGCTTGAGATTGTTCTGAAGATTGTTTATAATACAATTGTTTAACGATGGAGGACATATGAGCAAGCTAAGACTTTCGGACATTGCAAGAGCGGCTGGAGTTTCCACCGCCAGTGTATCTAACTCTCTAAACTATAAAGCCGGCATCAATCCGGATAAAGCGGAGGCCATCCGTCGCCTCGCCGTTCAAATGGGTTACAAAACGCCTTCGGAATCAGACAGACGATGCATGCGTTTTGTCATTTACAGAAGGCATGGAAAGGTCGTTATGGAAACCGCCTTTTTCAGCCAACTGATTGAAGGCATTCAGGATGAATGCCATCATTTGGGCTGTGACCTGCTAATCAACAAATGTACAGGTGAGGACGATATTTCGGAGCTGCTTGACAGACCCATGCTGCTCTTGGCTACCGAGATGAAAAGCAGCGATCTTGTTCCGTTTGCGCGCATGGCTCATCCGATTTTGCTGCTTGACAGCGATTTTCGTTTTGAAAGCTTTTCTTCAGTTTCTATCGATAATCAGGAGGCTGGATACATCGCGGCCAGGTATCTTATTGAGAAAGGCCATACATGCTTTGGCTTTCTGGATTCCTCGCTTCCTTTCAACAATATGGAGGACAGGTATCGGGGATTTGCGTTTGGTCTTGAGGAAGCCGGTTTTGAAAAGCCTGTGCGAATTCCGCTTGAACCCACGGTCGAGGGTTCATACGTGGATATGTACAGATATATCGAGGAGAAACACTCGCAGCTTCCCGATGCTATGTTTGCCGGCAATGATATCATGGCAATGGGCGCCATGCGGGCCTTGAAAGGGCAGGGTTACAGGCTGCCGGAAGATGTTTCAATAATCGGTATGGACGATATGCCAATGTGTCAAGTGATCGAACCTGCTCTGTCCACGGTCAGGGTCGATAAAACGCGGCTTGGCAGGATCGCTGTGGATCGTCTCTGGGAAATGATGAGATACAACGAAAAAACCCCGCTTCGCATCCGGATGGGCGTAAGCATAGTGGAAAGAGACAGTGTGAAGACGATCGAAGCAAAGGAGAAGCATTCGTGAAGTCTTTTGAAGTAAGCTTCGACTCTTTGTATAATTTCAGAGTGCCGGAATGGTACAGGGACGCCAAGTTTGGAATTTGGTCTCACTGGGGGCCGCAAAGCGTTCCCATGTTTGGGGACTGGTATGCGCGAAATATGTATCAGGAAGGTTCTCCTGCCTATGAGCATCACCTTCGTCTATACGGTCATCCGTCCAAGTTTGGATATAAGGACATTTGCGCCTTGTGGAAAGCGGAACACTTCGACCCAGACGGACTGATCGACCTGTATATCCGCTGCGGAGCGAAATTCTTTGCTGCCCAAACAACTCACCACGACAATTTCTTTAACTATGATTCTGAAGTTAACCCAATGAACAGTGTAAACGTGGGTCCGCATAAGGATATCTGCGCGCTTTGGGAACGAGCCGCAAGGAAGAGAGGACTTCCGTTCGGCATAACCGAGCATCTCGCGGCGTCCTTCAGCTGGTGGCGTTTCAACAAGGGTGCGGACAAATTCGGGCCATTTAAAGGCGTACCTTATGACGGCAACGATCCTGCTTACAGACGTTTCTATCACGATAATTATTGTCACGTGATTTCTGACCCAAATGTAAATATCCCTTGGTATACACAGAACGAAGGGTTTCACGAATACTGGCTGAAGGCGGTCATGGAGATGATCGACAAATTCAGACCGGATTTTTTGTATTCAGATGGATCTCTTCCCTTCGGGAGGCACTGGGCAAATAAACCTCAGAAATGTGAGGACGACGACGCATACAGCTATGGCCTTAAAGCGGTGAGTCATCTTTATAACACCTCGATCGCTCAATACGGTGAGAACCGCGCGCTGTACCTGCAGAAAAACAAAGGTCCTGAGATATATAAAATCGGGGTGCTGGACTGTGAACGCAGCGTATTGGATATGCCCTCTCAGGATGTCTGGAATACTGACACATGTATAGGCAATTGGTTTTACCATACAGATTTCCAGTATAAAAAGCCGTCGCATATAATTGAGATGCTTGTGGATATAGTTTCAAAAAACGGCTGCCTGATGCTCAATATCCCGCAGCGGCCTGATGGCACTATTGACGAAGAGAGCAGGTTCATACTTGAGGAGATCGGAGAATGGCTCCGATTGTATGGTGACGGCATTTATTCTTCCAGACCCTGGCGGAGATGTCAGGAAGGGAACACGAGCTTTGCAGCAGGCGGAGAAGAAGCCGTACAATGGCAAAAGGATGATGTGCGATATACAGCAAAAGGTTCAACTGTGTTTGCGTTCCTTATGAAACCATGTCCCGGCGCGACTGTAGCGCTTAAGGCTTTTGATTCTGGCAAGGTACAGAAAGTCATCATGAACTCTGTCAGTGAGCTTCCGTTCGTTCACGAATTTGGAACACTTCTGGTGAAACTGCCGGAAAAGCTTCCCAGCGCGTATGTGAACATGCTTAACATATTTGGGGAGAAACTGTAGATGATAGTGTTTCATAACGGGGCGCTGGACGAGTTTCCGCTATTGCACGACACGGACGGTAATGTATTAAATGCCAGTGACGGTGGAATCATCTCAGTTGACGGCTGGTACCATTGGTACGGGCTTGCGCTGCGTCCGCTTCCTTTCGGAAAAAACGGGTCAGGCGGCCAGGTAAGTGATACCGGAGTGGTCATGTACAGATCCCGCGACTTGTCAACGTGGGAATATGAGGGCGTCATACTGCGTGCCGGTTCTTCAAACGATACCTTTCTTAGACCTCCGCTGCGGTTCGAGCGTCCGAAACTGTTATTCAATAAAATGACCGGCAGATATGTTCTCTGGTGCCACTTTGTCAAGTCTCCTGGGGACCACGGCTTTACCGACGGAGCCGCCGAAGCGCTTTCAGCTTCCTGCGACAGGGTAAACGGAAACTACCGCGTTGAAAGGATTTTCAGGCCTATCGACCGAAACGGCTACGTAAGAGACTGCACGTTGTTTGAAAACTCAGACGATGCCGCGTACTTTATTTACGACCGGCATGTGTCTGAAGCCTTTAACTCTGTGCTTAAGCCTTTTGAACGCTGCCTTCACATTGTACGGCTCACAGATGATTATCTTGACGAAACGAGCTCTTATGCGCGTATAGACGCCTGTGACGCCAGGGAGGCGCCCTGTATGTTTAAGCGTGAGGGTAAGTATTATCTGATTACAAGCGGATTAACAGGCTGGGAGTACAATGAGGCGCTCTATTATATGAGCGACTCTCCGCTTAATGGCTGGAAGCGCATGGGCAATCCCTGTGTCGGCGAAGGTTGCAAGACTACGTTCAATTCTCAGCCAACGCAAGTCGTTTCAATAAAGCGCAGGTTATACCTGCTCAGCGAAAGACACAACACGCGCAATTTCGTAGAGTGTTCACACATTTTGCTGCCGCTTGAATTTGACGCTGATGGTCGCATAACAATTCAATACAAAGAAAATGTCATTATTTAGACATGAGGAGGACAGCTTGACTACACAACAGCTTATCGATAAGGCAAACGAGATCAGAGCCTGCGCCCTTACGATGATTTTTAACGCCCAGACCGGGCACACAGGCGGGGCAATGAGCGTTAGCGACATACTCACAGTACTGTTTTACGATGCAATGAACTTTGGGCCTGAAAACGCTTCTTCTCCGGACAGGGACAGATTTTTCCTCAGCAAAGGTCATTCTTGTGAGCCGTATTACGCAATCCTTGGCGACAGAGGCTTTTTCCCAAGAAGTCAGTTGGCCACCTTCTCTCAAGCCGGCTCTCCCATAATTGGCCACCCTAACAACGCAGTTAATGGAGTTGAGGTCTGTACCGGCGCGCTGGGTCACGGGCTTCCAGTAGCAGTAGGCGCAGCCATCGGCGCAAAAAGAACAGGAAAAGCATATAAAACTTTTGTGGTAATGGGTGACGGCGAACAGGCAGAAGGCAGTGTATGGGAGGCCGCAATGGCTGCAGCGAATTACAAGCTTGACAACCTTTGGGCTGTGGTCGATCGAAACGGTCTGCAGATCAGCGGCCCGACCGAAGACGTTATGGCGCTGGATAAGCTTTCGGAAAAATACTCATCTTTCGGCTGGGATGTCACCGAACTTGACGGCAACGATGTTTCCGCTTTGCACGAGTATTTCCATTCAGATCGTCCCAAAGGAAAACCCCATATGCTGATAGCCCGCACAGTAAAGGGCAAAGGTCTGCCGTTTGCGGAAAACAGACCCGAATGGCACCATAAAGTTCCTACCGTAGAACAGCTCAGGGAAGCCTATACTGCTCTGGGGATAAAGGAGGTGCGGTTTTAATGGAAATGAGGCATTTGCGCGGCGCGTTTACCCAGGAAATCGAGAGACTTGCGACTGAAGACAAGACAATTTTCGCGCTTGCCACTGACAGCCGCGGCAGCGTGACACTGACGGATTTTGCCAAACATCTACCAGAACAGTTCGTTGAGTGCGGTATAGCCGAGCAGGATGCGGTAGGCATCGCTGCCGGACTTGCCAATTCCGGTCTCAGGCCTTTCGTATGCGGACCCGCCTGTTTTTATTCCATGCGAAGCGCGGAACAGGTCAAAGTCGACGTGGCTTACAGTCATACGAATGTTAAGATAATCGGGGTATCCGGCGGCGTAAGTTATGGCGCTCTGGGCTCGACGCATCACTCTACTCAGGACATAGCGCTCATGCGCGCTATACCCGGGCTCGAAGTGTTTATTCCGTCAGACGCGGTGCAAATGACAGCGCTGACGGATTACCTTGCCAAAAGTGACATCGCCGCTTATGTGCGCGTAGGCAGGGGCGCTGTGCCGGTGTTTTACGACGTAAACGCTTCGTTCACTCCCGGCAAGGCGGTAAAGCTAAAGACTGGATGTGACGGCGCTATAATTGCCTGCGGCGAAATGGTATATCCGGCGCTCAAAGCTGCTGATAAGCTTAACGATAAAGGGTATTCTTTCAGCGTTTACGATATGTTCTGTATAAAGCCCTTAGATACTATCGCTATACTTGAGGCCGCAGACACAGGCTTTGTTCTCACGGCCGAGGAGCACTCAGTGTATGGCGGGCTTGGCGGAGCTGTCAGCGAAGTGCTTTCACAGGTCAAACCTGTGCCAATGACTATAATGGGGCTTCCTGATGAAAAAACGTTTTCCGGAAACAGCGCCGAAGTGCTGGCGCATTATGGGCTTACAAGCGAAGGCATATATGAGCGCGCTGTGGAGGGACTGAAGAAATGGAAGAGTATATAGTTTCGATAGATCAGTCCACATCAGCAAGCAAGGTTTTTTTGATCGACAGCACAGGAAAGATACTGCGGAGATATTCAAAAAAACACTCGCAGTACTATCCGCAGACGGGTTGGTCAGAGCACGATGCCGATGAAATCTTTCAAAATGTTACTGAGGGTATAAAGTGTGTTTCGGATGGGATACCTGCCGCAAGAATAGCTGCGATCAGCATTTCCAACCAGCGCGAGACAACAGCGTTCTTCGAACGGGAAAGCGGGACACCTGTCAGGAAAGCCATAGTCTGGCAGGACGTGCGGGCAAAGAAGCTTTGTGAAGGGCTCGCCTCTTCTGCCGGAACCGTTAAAACGCTCACGGGATTAGATCTGAGCCCTTATTATTCCGCCGCTAAGGCTTCACATGCATTGAGCGAGGACGAGACGCTCAGAAGGCGAGCCGAAAACGGAGAGATCTGCATATCAACCATCGACAGCTATCTTGTGTACAGGCTTACGGGCGGAAAATGCTTTGCCACTGACGCAAGCAACGCGTCAAGAACGCAGTTGTTCAATTTACAAACGCTAGGATTCGACAAAGAACTGTGCGATATCTTCTCGGTTCCATATGTTTGTTTGCCTGAAGTCAGGTTGTCTGATGAGCTTTTCGGCGTGACTGCCTGCGAGGGGATCCCATCCGGCATCAGGATTTGCGGAGTAATGGGTGACAGCCATGCGTCATTGTTCGGTCAGGGCTGCTTTTCTGAGGGGCAGGTCAAAACCTCATACGGGACCGGCAGCTCCGTCATGCTGAATACAGGCGAAAAGATCTGCGTTAGTCCTAGAGGACTGAGCACCAGCGTAGCGTTCGGCCGTAAAGGTAAAGTGCTTTATTCACTTGAGGGCAATATCACACATTCGGGTGATACTATATCGTGGCTGTGTTCAGAGGCCGGCCTTGCCGAGACTCCGGACGAAGCTGAAAAACTTGCCAGGAGCGTAGACGATTGCGGCGGGGTATTCCTTGTTCCCGCGTTTTCGGGCATGGGCGCGCCGTACTTTGACGAGAATGCGAAGGCTGCCTTTATCGGCATGAACAGGGGCACGACAAGAGCTCATCTGGTAAGAGCTGCCGTTGAAAGCATGGCATATCAGAACGCGGACGTGCTGGAATACATGTCCAATGCTTACGGGAAATCCCTGAACAAACTGTGTGCTGACGGCGGAGGGAGCAGGAACACGATGCTTATGCAGCTTCAGGCTGATCTTTGCGGCTGTGAGGTGGCTGTCTCGGATGAAACAGAACTCAGTGCTTTGGGCTGTGCGCTTATGGCGGGAGACTCTCTGGACGTTTTTGATTTGAAGGAGCTTGCGTGGCATACGGTGAAAACTTATTTCCCAAACCTGTCTTCAGAGGACAGACACGAAAAAATGAAACAATGGCGTAACGCCGTTTCAAGAATACTGACTGTTTAGGTGAGGTGTTGTTATGTCTACATTCGGAGTAATCGTTTCAAACCGCAGTTTTTTCCCCGATCATCTGGTGCTGACTGCCCGCAAAAAGCTGCTTGAGTGTCTTGATGCATGGGGGCATTCGTATATTACACTTTCTCCGGAAGACACATTCATGGGAGAGACCATGACCTACGACGAGGCGCTCAAGTGCGCTGACCTCTTCAGACGTCACGCTAAGGAAATTGACGGCATTATCGTATGCCTGCCTAACTTCGGAGAAGAAACGGGAGTAGCGGACGCCATCAAAAAGAGCGGTCTGGACTGCCCGATCCTTATTCAGGCCTGTGACGATGACTTTGACAAGCTGCAGCTTGAAAACCGTCGTGACGCGTTTTGCGGGAAACTCTCCCTTTGCAATAACCTGCGCCAGCAGGGCATCAAGTACACCCTCACTTCCAGGCATACATGTCCTGTTGACGGAGAGGAATTCAAAAAAGATGTTGAATACTTTTCAAAAGTCTGCGCAGTAGTCAAGGCTCTCAAAAACGCCCGTATAGCCCAGATCGGTGCGCGGGTCATGCCCTTCAGAACTGTGCGTTACTCGGAAAAACTCCTTCAAAGAAGCGGCATCACCATAGAAACTGAGGATTTCAGCGAGATAATGGCGGACATTGCCGAGATAAATGATAAAAACCTTATCGATTCGAAGGTCCGTGAAATACAGCAGTACGGCAACGTACTGGAAGGGATCTCAAGAGAAAAGCTGGAAAAACAGGCCAAACTGGTCATGGCCATCGAAAACTGGATGGACACTCACCACTGTGACGCCAGCGCCATTCAGTGCTGGGACAGCGTGGAAGCAAACTACGGCTGCGCTATGTGTCTTGTCATGAGCATGATGGGCCAGAAGGGCCGACCCAGCGCCTGTGAAACCGATATTATGGGCGCGGTGAGCATGCTGGCGCTGCTTAACGCTTCGGGTATACCCCCGATCTATCAGGACTGGAACAACAACTACAAAAACGAGCCTGAAAAGTGCATAAACGTGCACTGCTCCAATTATCCCGCCTGCGCTTTTAAAGACAAGCCTGAGATCGGCGAGCTGGACATTCTTGCCACGACACTTGGCCGCGACGTGAGCTTTGGAGCGCTCAAGGGCCGTGTGCGTCCGAGCGAGATGACGTTCCTAAAGGTTTCTACCGACGACGTTAACGGCGTTATTCGCTGTTATCTTGGCGAAGGAGAGTTTACTGATGATCCGCTGCCCACCTTTGGCGGCGTAGCCGTATGCAGAGTCCCGAGGCTTAACGAGCTGATGCACTATGTAGCCAGGGAAGGCTACGAGCACCACGTGGCGCTGACTCAGGCAAAGTGCGCTGACGTGCTCGAAGAGGCGCTTGGCAACTACATGGATTGGCAGGTCTACCGCCACAGCTAAAGCGGAGGGAATATGAAAAACGTTAACAGGTACGACATTTGGGAGTATACCGTTTCGGGACCTGACAAGGGCAATCCTTTCCGGGATGAGTGGATAAGGTTGTCTGTGAAAGGCAGAAATGAAGAGCGTGAAGTGGACGGTTTCTACGACGGAGACGGACGATACACTGTTCGTTTCATGCCTTCGTTTGAAGGCAAGTACAGCTTCTCGATCTCAGCAAGCTTCCTGAACGAGGAAATATCCGGAGAGTTCGTCGCGCTTCCCGCGCAGAAGAATAATCATGGCCCTGTCAGGACAGCGAATACCTTCGCCCTGGCGCATGACGACGGAACTCGTCATATTTCCCTTGGTACTACCTGTTACGTTTGGGAATTGCAGAGCGACGAATTGATAGAACAGACATTTGAAACGCTTGAAAAAAGCCCTTTCAATAAAATACGCTTCTGCATTTTTCCCAAGCATTACGTGTACAACCTGCATGAGCCACGTTCATACCCATATTGCGGCACGCCGATGGATTCCTCAGTGCTGACAAAACAAAACTTTAACGATTATAAGGGCATGGCTGAGGGCAACTGCTGGGACTTTTACAGGTTCAACCCTGAACACTTCCGCCATATAGAGTCCTGCGTCAAGCGACTGATGGATATGGAAATACAGGCCGATATAATACTTTTCCATCCATATGACCGCTGGGGCTTTTCCCTCATGAGCCCGGAGGAAGACCTGTTCTACATTGACTACGTTGTTGCCAGACTTGCCTCATTTTCAAACGTCTGGTGGTCACTGGCAAACGAATATGATTTGATGAACAAGTCTGACGCCGAGTGGTGCGCTATTGCTGAAGAGATCTGTAAAAAAGACGCGTACAGGCATATGCGCTCCATCCACAACTGCAGATCCATATACGACTTCAATCGTCCCTGGTGTACGCACTGTTCTATACAGCGCAACGAAACCTACCTGACTGTCGAAAATACTGACAACTGGCGCCAGCGATACAAAAAGCCTGTGGTGCTTGATGAGATCTGCTACGAAGGAGACATAGAATTCGGCTGGGGCAATATCACCGGGGAGGAAATGACGCGGAGGTTTTGGGAGACTGCCTTAAGGGGCGGATTCCCAGGCCATGGCGAGACTATGACGGGTCATGACGACATATTATGGTGGAGCCACGGCGGAAAGCTGTACGGGGAAAGCCCCGCACGCATAGAGTTTTTGAGCCGGATACTTCAGCAAGTGCCCGGAAACGGGCTCCAGCTTGACGATTCCATGCGTTCAGACGAATTGAGATCGGTCCCTGCCGAGAGAACGTACCGCGGAAAATTCTATCTGTTTTACTACAGTTTCATGCGTCCCGGCAGCCGCTTGTTCCACATCGACGAGACGACCGACTTCGATGTATATGTGCTGGATACATGGAACATGACACAGGACTATGCCGGATGTTACAAGGGCGAATTCCGTGTCGAACTGCCAAAACGCCAATACATGGCTATAATGCTCAAAGCGAGGTAAACGAGATGCTCAAGGCGCCTCACAGACCATCCGGAAAGCTCGTTTCCGCACAGATAATCGGCGGTGCAGCTGTATTCACCAGCGAATACAGCTGCACCAGGCTGTTATGTTATGAAAACGGCATACTCAGGTTAACTACTACCCGTGGAGACAGCTTTTGTTCTGCAGAAAATCCATATTTCATAAAAAGGGCTCCGCTTTCTGACATTAGTCTGAAAGATGAAGCGGAGTTCAGTATTGCTGTATTTGGCACAATGCAGGCGGTCGTTTCCAAACGTGACGGAGCTTTCAGCATATCTCTGGATGGCAACACTCTGTTCAGGCAGCCTGCCCAGGCGCGGCTTGAAGCATTCAACGCCAGAATGATCGACAGAGCTTCAAAAAGTGAAACCGAACAGGTATCCACTGCAGATGGCGTCAAGACGCTTGTAAGAGATGCGCCTCGAGTAGACTACAAAACATTGTACCGTGTCAGACTGCCTTTGCAGTTTGCCGAAAACGAGGCTCTGTTTGGACTTGGACAGATAGATGCCAAAGGAGGCAATCTGAGAGGGCGGAAGCTGTTCATGTGCCACACAAACCGGCAGATCGCGCTTCCGTTCTTCGTTTCTACTGCAGGCTACGGTATTCTTATCAACTGTGCGTGTCCGTTTGTGTTTGATGATTCCGGAGAGGATACGTCTATTTATCTGGAAGCCGTGGATGAATTGGATTATTATATTATTCCGGGAAAGCCGGATGATGCAGTAAAGAAATACCATAACCTTACCGGCAAGCCTTCTTTGCTGCCTGCCTGGGCGTTTGGTTATGTGCAGTCTCAGGAGCGTTACGAGACCCAGCAAGAGATACTGGACCTGGCAAGGAAATACCGGGAGAACGGGATAGGTCTGGACTGTGTGGTCTTAGACTGGTGTTCATGGCCGGATAAGCAGTGGGGACAGAAGAGCTTTGATTCAAAACGTTTCCCGGACCCCAAAGGAATGACAGACAGCCTCAACCAGATGGATGTGCATTTTATGCTGTCCATCTGGCCTAACATGAATCGCCTCGCACCAAATAACCTGGAATTCAAAGAAAAAGGCTGGCTGCTGCCGGGCGGAGAGCATTATGACGTTTTTAACCCTGCTGCAAGAGATCTATACTGGCGGCAGGCCAACACGGGACTATTCAGCAAGGGTGTGGACGCGTGGTGGTGCGACTCAAGCGAACCCTGGACCAGCGAGTGGGAACACAAGGAAATGCCGCTATGGGAGGATACCTTCCGAGACACATTCCAGACTGCTTCAGACGCGGTTGGTGCGGATAAAGCCATGGGTTTTGCCTTCCATCACGCCAAGACGATGTACGAAGGGCAAAGGTCAGTCTCAAACGACAAGCGCGTCCTTAACCTGACTCGCTCCGCCTGGACAGGCCAGCAGAGGCTGGGCACAGTAATGTGGTCAGGAGACATCTGCGCAAAGTGGAAAACTCTGCGCAACCAGATCTCCCAGGGCGCAGGCTTTTCAGCAAGCGGAATGCCATATTGGACCAACGACATAGGCGGATTCTTTGTGAAGCGAGGAGATGCCTGGTACTGGGATGGTGATTTTGAAAAAGGCTTGGAAGATCCCGAATACTGCGAGCTTTTCATCAGGTGGTATCAGTACGCAGCATTTCTGCCTATGTTCAGGGGGCATGGTACGGACATACGCAGAGATCTTACCCAGTTCACCGGAAAAGCTTTGGAAAGCATCCTGAAGTTCAACCGCCTTCGCTATAAGCTTTTGCCGTATTTGTATACGCTGGCAGGCGAATGCGCCCTTATCGGCGGTACCATTATAAAGCCGCTTGCGTTCAATTATCCTGAAGATAAAAATGCAGTTTTGGCAGATGAAGAGTTCATGCTGGGAGACTCACTTATCGTTTGTCCTGTGACGCGCTATCAGGCCAAAACCGTTGAAGTTTATCTGCCTGAGGGTCTCTGGTATGAGCTGGAAACGAAAAAGCTGTACAAGGGCTCAAAGAGCTACAGTATTCCGTGCTCACTCATGACGATGCCTGTGTTTGTTAAGCAGGGCAGCGTACTTCCTGTATCAAAAGGAGGGCAGTGCGTCAGAGAAGCTTTGGAAGCATACCCGTCATTGCTTGTATTTTGCGGATGCGACGGTTCTGCAAGGGTATACAGAGATGCTCTGGACGGATACGGCTATGAGAATGGAGAGTACAGCCTTAAAATGTACTTCTGGAACGACGCCGATAATCTGCTTACAGATGAAAACGGCGTGCCTGTTGAGTACATTAGCTTTGTTGACGAAGAAGGAGGCCTTTTCTGATGCTGTCAAAGTCCAATTGGGAAGAGACTAAAGAACGCTGGGACAGTTACTGGAAGCGCAGCGTGCAGGGCATGCCGTTAATGTGCATAGTTGCCGAAAAACCGGGCGCGGTGGACCCGGAGGTTCAGGCAGAACTGAAAAGCAAAAACATGTTCGATAAATACAGGGATGCCAAGCGTATTGCCGCAAGGTATCGTTACTGGGCTGAGACTCACGAGTTTTTAGCTGACAGCATTCCTAACGTGAGTGTTGACTTCGGTCCGGGTTCTCTGGCGGCGTATCTGGGCTGCGACATAGAGTTCCAACCGGGTACTGTCTGGTTTAAGCCCTGCGTAGATGAATGGAACGGTTTCCCGGAGCTTGTGTTTGACCAGGACAATCACTGGTATAAGGAGCATATCCAGCTTTTCAGAGATGTTAAGGCGCTCGCGGGGGATGATTATTATATTTGTATCCCCGACCTGATGGAGAATATCGATGTTCTTGCGTCTCTCAGGGGCGCTCAGGACACCATATTTGACTTGATCGATGACCCTGAAGAAGTTGATGAACGTATCGCACAGGTACAGAGCCTCTATTACAAGTATTATGACAGCTTTTATGATATCTGCGCCAGGAACGAAAATGGCGTAAGTTCATCCTGCTATACCGTTTTCCAGATCTGGGGTCGGGGCAAAACTCTGAAGCTTCAATGCGATTTTTCCGCTATGATGAGCCCCAAACAGTTCAGACGTTTCATTCAGCCTGCTCTTATCGATCAGTGCAAAGGCGCGGATAACGTATTGTACCATCTTGACGGTCCGGACGCCATAAAGCATTTGCCTGCGCTTATGGAGGTCGAGGGCATAGACGCACTTCAGTGGACCAGCGGCTCCTACAATCCCGACGGTTCCAACGAAAAGTGGTTTGAAATATACGATCAGGCGGTAAAGGCTAATAAAGGCCTGTGGGTCCAAGTTTATGACGGGAAAGTCGACGACTGGATAAGGCGTCTGGACGTGCTTATCCGGCGTTACGGCTCAAACGCGCTGTTCATCTATTTTCCGCCTATGGATATGGCAAGCGCTGATAAGCTTTTAAGTTATGCTAATAAAAACTGGCAGAATGTGGAGGGCAGTTTCAGGTGAGGATTCTGCTTGCTCAAGACAACCTGCGTTTACGATTTGGCGCTGAAAAGCTGGCCGATGCACTCCTAAGCGCGTCTATTCCATTTGAAATCTGCGTATGTGATGAGCAACCCTCCAAAGATGACATCCTGGTTTGCGTAAGAAACGACTGCGCCGCTTTAACTGAGCTTGAAGCTCTGGAATGCATTATCTACAACGTCAAAGCTCCCGAAGGCGAAGCATTCCAGCTGGAGACGTGCGCTGGTGGCGGTATATGTGTGATCGGCGGGTCTCCTTCAGGCGCGCTTTATGGCTGCGTGGAACTCGCAAGACGCATACGTGCCGAGCGTGCGCTTCCTATTGAGCTGCTGCATTATGACGAACCGGAAATGACGCTCAGAGGCATATGCGTGGGCCTTCAGAAGACGACTATAGAGCCACCGCGCAGGACTTACGAGTATCCCATAACCCCGGAACGTTTCAAATGGTTTTACGACAGAGAAATGTGGCTGCGCATGCTCGATTTCATGCTGGAGAACCGTGCAAACGTTCTGTATCTATGGAGCGGGCATCCTTTTTCTTCCCTGCAGAAGCTTGAAAAGTACCCGGAAGCCCTGGAAGTGACTGAGGAAGAATACCTGATTAACCGGGAAACGTTCCTTTTTCTCGCAAGTGAGTGCGACAAGCGGGGCATATGGCTTGTGCTTAAGTTTTACAACATCCACATCCCGCTGCCTTTTGCTCAGAAACATGGTCTTTCTCTGATTCAGGACTCTATAAATCCAATTGTCAGAGATTACACATACGAAGCAATAAAGGAGTTTGTGCGGGAGTATCCCAACGTGGGATTGATGGTGTGTCTGGGCGAAGCACTCAGAGGCGCGGACAACAAAGCAGCCTGGTTTGCAGATACCATCGTTCCAGCGGTTAAGGAGGGAGCACGCCTGGCAGGGCTTGCTCATGAGCCTCCGATCATTCTGAGAGGTCACGATTGCGACCCTGATAAGGTTCTTTCCAGAGTGAAGAACGGATACTCCAACATCTACACAATGTGGAAGTATAACGGGGAAGGTCTAACCACCCGTCTTCCCAGAGGAAAGTGGCGAAAAAACCATCTTGCCATGAGCGGTCTCGGCAACGGGCACATAATCAACGTCCATATACTGTCCAACCTTGAACCATTCAGGTTCCTGTCTCCAATGTACATCCGCCAGTGCATACTGGCTTCCAAAAACCTTCTGGGAGGCACCGGACTGCATTTATACCCTCAATTTTACTGGGATTGGCCGTATTCTCCGGATAAGACGACGCCGCGGCTCGATCAACTTGACCGCGACAGGCTTTGGTTCGAGCCATGGCTCAGATACGCATGGGTCTCCAAGGGAGATGAGAGCGCTGAAGGCTTATATTGGATCAGACGTGTTTCGGATCTGATTGGGCTTGACTTCAAGCAGGCAGAAAGTCTGCTTAAAGCCGGAGAGCTTGCGGGTTTCTGCCTAATGAAGCTGTTGCAGCGCTTTGGGATCACGGAGGGCAACCGTCAGACTCTGACCTTAGGCATGACCATGAGTCAGCTGACAAACGCTGAGAGGCACCATCCAAACAATGAACTGTACAATTCCGTCGCCAGGGTTGGGGAGACGATGGAAGCCTATGCCATATCAGAACATAATGCTTCAGACCACATCGGAGAAACTCCTTTATATGCGCTGCAGTCCCTAAAAGATGCGGCGGCACGCATTGAACAGCTTGTCGCATCAATAGACGAAAGTAAAGCTGAGCGTTATATAAACGATTTCAGGTTAATAAGCCTGTTTACGCGTTCAATGTGCGAGAAAGTCACAGCTGCTTTGTATATACTGAAATATAAGCATTCATGTGACAGTCTCTGCAGAGGTGATGTGAAACTGCTGGAAACAGTACTCATACCTTTTGAACGGTCACTTCAGATCTATAAGGAATATGCGGTTTTATCCGACCAAAACTATCTATGCCACAACAGCATGCATACGCCTCAGCGCAAAATACCATTCCCGAACGGAGGTATTTTCGCAAGGCCGATCGATTGTCTGCCTGAATACGAGAAGGAATTCGCTTGTTTTATCAAAAACCTTGATTTGCTGAAACAGGGGTTTTTCCCCACACCTCCGGACACGGGAGATCGTCCATGTCTCAGGCAGGCGGAGTTTTCCTTTGAAGGCGGAGAAGCTTTCACTTTGTCAGAAGGCGAGAGCGTTTTTACCGACAAAAATACACCTGTCGAACTCATCGCGAGCGAGCTTAACGGGCTTAAGGGCATACGCTTTTCCATACATAAAGCGATAGTCGAAGGGATCAGTCTAAAGATACAGTTTGATCAGCCGGTGCGTCTTCTTGTAGGGTATGTGAACGACAGGGGAGTGGAGTGGCTTGCCCCACCCAGCCTTGAGACTGATACCCATGCGGACGACAGGGGCGGATACTCTCCGCTTATTTCCAACGCCATAAAAGCCAGAGGTATTAAAGCCATAAACATACACGCGTTTGATTATGACCCGGGGGACTACATGATCGAATTCGGTACAGGCGCTTTCGTTATTGCTGGAGTTTTGCCTCGCTCCGAGCGCCCTCAGCCTCGAGACGCGGGTTTGGGCGGAGAAAGCCTCAGGTCTCTCGACTGGCTTTATGAAACAGATGTTCCAATGACACTATAGGGGGACGAATATGTATTATCTTCCAAATCCTTTGAAACGCCCGGACGGAAGCGTAATTTCGGATAAGAGCGAATGGCCTGAACAGCGCAGATACCTGCTTGCCATGGCACAGGAATATCTCTACGGGACATGGCCGGGGGAAAGGCCGGATGCTAAAACAGTTATTGAATTAGAAAACGCTTCTGACGGGTTATGTGTTCAGACTGGCCGTTTGATCACGCCTGACGGACTTGACTTTTCATTCACGCTCAGATCACCGAAAGGAACAGAAAAGCCGCCTGTTATCATCGCCATAGCGAGGGAATTGCTGCCTGAGACAGAAAAAGTGTTCATAAATCACGGTTATGCGCTTGCAACATTTGATTTCAGGGCGATAATACCGGACTACAAAAGTGACCAAAATAGCGGAATATCTTATGAAGAATCCTATAAAAAAGCTTATAAGCGTCTTAGCTGCGCGACCATTATGGCCTGGGGATGGGGAGCGAGCCTGCTGCGCCGAAACCTCGAAATATGCAGGTACAATCCAAGAGTGATCGTTACCGGTCATTCCCGCTGCGGCAAGGCCGCGCTTTGCGCAGGCATGTTTGACGAAAACTTCGCAGTTGCTGCGCCGATAGGTTCAGGATGCGGAGGTGCAGGTTGTTTAAGGTACCTTATCACTTGTGACGGAGAGGAACAAAATGAGCGCCGAGTCGAAACAGTAGGCAGGATCAACTGGGTATTCCCGGATTGGTTTACCAAACGCTTTCACGAGTACGGCGGAAAACCAGAAGTACCGCCGTATACAGGCGCTGGATGCTTTTTCCCTCTGGGCGACGAAATCAACTTTCTTCCTTTTGATTCAAATACACTCATGGCGGCAGTGGCGCCCAGGGCTGTGTTCACATCTGAAGGCGACGAAGATGACTGGGCAAACCCTAAAGGCTGTCTGTTGGCACATGCAGGAGCGCAGAATGTGTTTGACATGCTGGGGGCAAGCGGAGCCAACGCGTATAATCTCAGGCACGGCAAGCATTGTTTCTGTGCAGATGACGCTGAGGCTTTGGCGGAGTTCTGCGACAGTTATTTCTATCATCCTGAAAAACTCTCAAATGGCATAAGAAGTGACAACCTTCGTCTTATCTGAAAATTAACATGGTAATTGATGTTAAGCCCGTTTTTTTATGATATAATTGTTCCTGCGATGAGGGAAAGAGTAACGCCCGGATTTCTAAAGAGATACGTCGGTCGGTGCAAGACGGAAGGATGAACTGCGTGAATACGCTCCCGAGCAACAGGGGTGAACCACAGTAGTCCCTGTCGGGTCTGCCCGTTACAGCTTCAGAGGTTTGCTTCGGCAAACGAACAGAAGTGGTACAGCGTTTTGACGCCTTCTTTG
Source organism: Clostridiales bacterium (assembly GCA_024684375.1). Lineage (GTDB taxonomy): Bacteria > Bacillota > Clostridia > Christensenellales > Aristaeellaceae > RUG14130. Next base: position 81,469 of record JAIKWZ010000006.1, on the reverse strand, counting down.
ATGGAAGGCGTTTTTTTATGGAGGAATGTATGGTTTTTGACGAGAGTTATTTTGCCAGGCATATGAACCCAATCACAGGCAGCGCCATTAGGGACATCTTTAAACTGCTTGGTAAACCCGGAATGATCTCGTTTGCAGGCGGGAATCCTTCCAACGCTGCACTTGAGCCCGAGGTCATCGCGCCTTTAGCAAAAGAGGTTATTGAAGCAGCAGGCCCGGCGATCCTGCAATACGGCGCGTCCGAAGGCTGGAAGCCGCTTAAGGAGTCTGCCCAAAAGTATCTGACAAATATAGGTGTGCCTTGTGAAGAAAACGAGGTCTTGCCTACTGAAGGCTCTACTCAGGGTTTTGACATTCTGCTCAAGGCACTGATAGATCCGGGTGACGTTGTGCTGGTAGAGGATCCGACGTTTCTTGGCGCGCTTCAGGCGATAAGGACCTACCATGGCATACCGGTAGGTGTAGAGTGTGACGAAAACGGCTTGCTTCCAGATGCGCTGGAGGCTGCTATCATAAAACACAAGCCAAAGCTTGTGTACATAATTCCAACATTCCAGAATCCTACCGGCACTACACTTCCTGTTGATAGGCGCGTGGCTATTGCTGACATTGCCGCTCGTTACGGTGTGATCGTCGCGGAAGACGACCCTTATCATGATCTCAGATACGAGGGGGAGTCTCTTCCGACAATCAAAAGCTTCGATAAGGAAGGCTGGACCGTGTATCTTGCCAGCTTTTCCAAGATCATTTCTCCCGGTATGCGCGTAGGAGCTATGGTGATAAGCATCCCGACCCTTATGAGAAAGTGCGTGATCGGAAAACAGTCCAGCGATCTGCACTGCCCGCTGCTGACACAGGCGATCGTGGACGCGTATCTGAGAAAAGGACTTTTGCCTGAGCATCTCGTAAGGATCAGGGCCGGTTACCGCGACCAACTGGATGCTATGCTTAAAGGGTTTGCGCTTTTCCCTGAGGGCACGCGATATATAAAGCCGGAGGGCGGGCTGTTCGTTTGGGCCAAACTGCCCGGGAACAAAAATGCCGTAAGCCTGCTCGAACCGGCTGTAGAAAGCGGCGTAGCATATGTGCCCGGCACTCATTTCTATGCCGAAGGAGGACATTTAGACACACTAAGGCTCAATTTCTCCAACAGCCCGACTGACAAGATCAGCGAAGGCATGGAGAAGCTATCCAAGGTAATCAATAACAACTGACAGGAGATTTGACATGAAAAACGCACTTGATATTTTAAGGGAACGCGGCTTCATTGCCCAGACGACTTTTGAAGATGAACTCAACAAGACTTTCGAAAACGGCATGGTCACCTTTTACACTGGATTTGATCCAACTGCCGACAGTCTTCACATCGGTCACTACATTCCGATAATGGCCATGGCACACCTTCAGCGGGCGGGCCATAAGCCTATCGCTCTGATGGGTGGCGGCACGGCAATGATAGGAGACCCTTCCGGCAAAACCGACATGCGCAAAATGATGACCGTTGAGACTATCGATGATAACGTTGCCCACATCAAAAAGCAGATGGAGCGTTTCCTTGATTTCGATGAAACAAAACCCAACTCTGCTATCATAGTCAACAACGGAGATTGGCTCAGAAACCTTAATTACATAAGCTTTTTAAGGGATGTAGGCGCTTTGTTCTCGGTCAATCGGATGCTCACCGCAGAATGTTACAGGCAAAGGCTTGAAAAGGGGCTCACCTTCCTTGAGTTCAACTACATGCTAATGCAGTCCTACGACTTTTTGCAGCTTTTTGAAAAATATGGCTGCTGTCTGCAGACAGGCGGTGACGACCAGTGGAGCAACATGCTCTCCGGCGCTGACCTTATCCGCAGAAAGCTTGAAAAGCCTGCCTTTGCTCTTACGTTTAAGCTGTTGCTCACTCATGACGGCAGAAAGATGGGCAAGACTGAAAAGGGCGCGCTTTGGCTTGACCCCGCGAAAACCAGTCCTTACGATTTCTACCAGTACTGGAGGAACGTTGACGACGCAGACGTTGAGAAGTGTCTAAGCCTTCTCACCTTCCTGCCCATGGAAGAGGTAAAACGTCTCGGCTCTTACAGGGACAGCCGCATCAATGAAGCCAAGGTCACTCTGGCTTACGAAGTCACCAAGCTTATTCACGGGGAGGAAGAGGCTAACAAAGCCAAGGCTGCGGCCGAAGCGCTTTTCAGCGGCAGCGGCGCGGCTGGTTCCACACCCACCACCGAAGTAACCGAAGAAGAGCTTGCCTCGGAAAACAGGCTGCTTGCATGGGCCAGCAAAGTCGGCCTCTTCAAAAGCAACGGAGAAGCGCGCAAGGCCATACAGCAGGGCGGTCTTTACATCGGGAACGACAAGGTGACCGATGAAGACTTCCGAATAAACTCTGATATGCTCAAAGGCGACGGTTTGCTTATACGCAGGGGCAAAAAAGCGTATCACAGGCTCATCCTTAAATAATGCCAAACAAGCCCTACAAAACATTGCTTTCACAGGCTACTGATACGCTTGTGATAAATAAAAGCCGCTTCCTCTGTCACGGCAAACCCTGCCGGACAGAGGAGGAGGCTGTTCAGTTTATAAAAGAAAAGCGGAGCGAGTATTCTGACGCTTCCCATAACTGCTACGCCTACGCTATAGGCGACAATATGGGTATAATGCGTTACTCAGACGACGGGGAACCGGCGGGGACCGCCGGCCTTCCGATGATGGAGGTCATTAAAAACCGAACCGTCACAAACTGCTGCGTAGTCATAACGCGTTATTTCGGTGGGATCCTTCTGGGGTCAGGCGGACTTGTCAGGGCGTATTCTTCAGGCTGCGCAAAAGCTATAGACATATGCGGAGTCGGTACAGTTTTCCCAAGTGAGCGGATCGAAATTGATGTTGCATACCCTAATCTTGGAAGGCTGGAATTCTTTCTTAAATCTCAGCCTGTGCGTGACATTTCAAAAGAGTTTGGGGCCTCAGTAAAGGTTTCTCTTACCGTGAAACAGCAGGATTCAAAAGGGCTGATCTCCGGACTGATCCAGAGCCTTGACGGAAAAATCACTTATATGAAAACGGGCGTTCAGGATTTGGCCTGGGAGGAATAGCTGATGGTCACCAGGCTAAGCTCGATAGTGCCGCAAAGAGTTAAGTCCATGCCTGTCAGGGATTATCTGAGGAGAGCGTATCCAATGCTGGGAGCAGGCAGAGTAACAAGGCTTCTTGGAAGCAGGCAATGCAGGCTTAACTCAGAAAGGGCGCAGGCTGATTCAAACGTCAAGGCAGGTGACGAGGTCACGCTTTATGCCGACTTTGAATACGACCTTTCTCTGGATACGATATTTGATGACGGAAAGTTGATCGCTTTTGTCAAGCCCTCCGGACTGCCTGTTGACGTCGACAGCTATGGTATCGGTGCGGATACTGTCCTTGCCAGGTTGCAAATTCATCAGTCGACTGCGAGGCTAGTGCACCGTCTGGATACTCAGACATGCGGGGTGATGCTGGCGGCATTTGATGAAGAGACCGAATCACTCTGTCTAAACGCTTTCAGGAAACATCTGCTCAAAAAAACATATTATGCGCTGTGTTTGGGCCCTTTCGCAGAAAAGACGGGAGATATTACTTCCTTCATTTCGAAGGACAGCGCGGCCGCAAGAGTTTCGGTCTCTTCGGACAAGCATACTGACTCGTTAGAAGCAAGGTCTGACTATCATGTTCTCAAAGAGATAAATGTTCAACAGAATAAACTCTCTCTACTGGAAGTAAAGATTGCTACAGGGCGTACGCATCAGATACGTGCCCAACTTGCCCACATTGGCCACCCTGTGCTTGGTGACGAAAAATACGGGAATTATAGCGTGAATAAGGCGCTAGCACTTCATCAGATGTGCCTGGCGAGCAGGGAAATCAAGCTTTCAGATAATAAAGAACTTGGAATTTATGCCGGCAAGACTTTTGTTTGCCCCAAGGAGAAAATCAAATGGCTGAATGCTCTGACGTAAAACTGATCTGCATGGACATGGACGGTACTCTGTTTGGGGGATGGGAGCAAATCCCTGAGGCAAATGTCGTTGCCCTGCGTGAATGCGTGTCAAAGGGTATAAAAATCGCTCTTGTCAGTGGCCGAAATTACCGTTTTCTTATGACAAAAGCCGCTGAGATCAGTAATGATATTATAATCGTATCCGCAAATGGCGCCCGAATTGATGATAAAGTAGAAGGCAATTGCATTTTTGAAGGCACATTTGACGAAGAGTTCGCCGGAATAGTAAACCGTATAATGTGGGACGGTGAAACATACTACGAAATATATACCGCAGATATCAACTACGCCTTCTCACGAGCTGAGGTGCCGCAGGGGCATAAACGCTCTTTGAAAAGATACCTTCAAAACCGTATGATACTGAGCGCCGAGCAGGTCACATCGTTCGATGCTGCACCCAAAACGGGCATCTACAAGTTTGTCGCTTTTTGCGAGGATCTCGATAAGATTGCCGCGCTTAGAACAGAACTTGATAAACAGGGCATAGTCCATTCGGCAAGCGGTTCTACGAGCGTCGAAGTTATGGCAAAAAACGTTGATAAGGGCAGTGCGATACGTTTTCTGTCATCTTTTTATTCTATTCCCGTAAGCGAAATAATGGCCTTCGGAGATTATACAAACGATACATCCATGCTTAACGCGTGCGGACATCCGGTGGCGATGCAAAACGCGGTAAGTGAGCTTAAGGAAGTGGCCGAATACATTGCTCCGCTCAATACTTTGGGCGGCGTAGGACTTACTATAAACAAACTGGTGTTGGGCAAGTAAAAACAATGACGGATCTATCTAAGCTGAATCCCGAACAAAGAAAAGCCGTACAGACGATCGACGGCGCTGTTCTTATCCTTGCGGGTGCGGGAAGCGGCAAAACCCGTGCTTTGACATACCGCATGGCTCATATGCTGGACGAAGGCATCCCCGCCTGGCAGATCCTTATGATCACTTTCACCAATAAAGCCGCGAGAGAAATGCGCGAAAGGGTCGACAGACTGTGCGAAGGCAAGGCGGAAGAAGCCTGGATAATGACCTTCCATGCCTGCTGCGCCAGAATACTCAGGCGTGATATTGAAAAGCTTGGCTATAAAAGAGAGTTTTCCATTTATGACGAAGACGATAAAACAGTAGTCATCAAGCGGATTTGCAAGCAGCTGAACCTTGATGACAAGCAGTATCCGCCCAGGATGATAAAAAGCGTTATATCGGACGCTAAAAACCGGATGCTGACGCCAACGGAATGGCTGGATGAAAACCCGGACGCAAGAAGCAAACCAATTTTCAAAGTATACTCTGAATATGAGAATACACTCAAAAGCAATAATGCGCTGGACTTTGACGATCTTCTTGTAAAAACTCTCGAACTGCTGGCCTCTCATCCGCCTGTCCTGGAAAGCTATCAGAACAAATTCAGGTACATCATGGTTGATGAATACCAGGACACCAACGTCGCACAGTATCAACTGGTCAGATTGTTGGCAGGGGAACGCAGGAATCTGTGCGTGGTGGGAGATGACGATCAATCTATTTATTCATGGCGCGGCGCGGATATACGCAACATTCTTTCTTTCGAGAAAGATTTTCCTGGCTGTACAGTAATAAAGCTTGAAGAAAACTATCGCTCCACTGGCAATATCCTTTCTGCAGCCAACCGGGTCATTTCAAACAATGCAGCCAGAAAAAGCAAGGAACTCTGGTCCAGTGCCGACAAAGGAGAAAAGATCCGCTTTTTCAGAGCCCTTGACGAACGTGAGGAGGCTTCTTTTGTGGCGGATAGTATTCGACGTCTTGCCATGGCGGGAATCCCCTACGGCGAGATGGCTGTGCTATACCGGACCAATGCCCAGAGCCGTGTGCTTGAAGAGGCACTCGTCAGGCGCGGAATAAAGTACGGTGTTTACGGTGGGCTGAAATTCTATGACCGCAAAGAAATAAAAGATGCGATTGCATACCTTCGCCTGCTGGTCAACCCTGCTGATGATGTTTCGCTGAGGCGCGTAATCAACGAACCTAAACGAGGCATAGGCGATTCCACGGTAGACATGCTGGCAGCGTATGCAGCCAATACAGGCAGCACTCTGCTAAACGCTGCTCTTAATGCTGACGATATCGGCATTGGCGCAAGAGCAACTGGTGCCTTAAAGAACTTCAGCAGCCTGCTTTCCGAGCTGCTTGCACTTATGTTCCAGATGTCACCTGTTGATTTCATTCAGGAGCTGATGGACAAAACAGGATTGATTAAACAATACGAAAAATCCAACGATCCGGAAGACGTCTCAAGAGTGGAAAACCTTAAAGAGCTTGTGAGCGCCGTAGCCGAGTACGAAAGGCAAAACCCTGAGGAAGGCATACTCGGCTTTCTCGAGAACGTCGCTTTGGTAACTGACACCGACCGTCTTGACGAGAAGACCCAGACTGTTACGCTTATGACTCTGCATTCTGCCAAGGGCCTGGAATTCGGGGCTGTGTTCCTTACGGGGCTTGAGGAGGGTATATTTCCGATAGCCAGAGCGATGATGGAAGAAACTGAGCTCGAGGAGGAGCGCCGACTGATGTATGTAGGGATAACCAGGGCTAAAAAGTATTTGTTCCTAAGCTGCGCAAGGAACCGTCTGCTGTTTAATCAGAGGCAGAGTAATCCGGTGAGCAGGTTTGTGGGTGAGATACCTTCCGCACTGTTGATCGACGCGAGGAGCGCCTCGCAGCCTTCAAGCCTCTCGCCCTCAAGCCCTAATCAAAGGCTTTCCGCCTATCGTTCCCAGACTTCGCTAAGCGCTGATGGATCAAAAACCAATTCGGCCTTCGGCGGAGCACTGACAAATTTCAATCCGGGCGACCGAGTGCGCCATAGGATCTTCGGTGTGGGAACAGTATTGGCATACAGCGCAAAAAACGGTATCGCCAGAGTAGACTTCGGCTCTCCCTACGGTATCAAAGACCTGGACTGCCATCTGCCCGTTCTTAGAAAAGTGGAGAAAGAATTATGAATGAGTATATGCGAGAGCTTGTTGATAAGCTTAACCGATACGCACATGAATACTATGACCTTGACTCTCCGTCTGTGTCGGATAAAGAATACGACGTATTGTATGACGAGTTAGTCAAACTGGAAAAAAGCAGCGGGGTCATTCTTCCAGACTCTCCAACACACCGGGTGGGCGGCCGACCCCTTGAAAGATTTGAACCGCATACGCATATCAATCGACTGCTGAGCATGGACAAGGCCCAGAGCCTTGACGAGATCGCAGAGTGGTACAACAGGGCGGAAAAGCTTCGTGCCGACGGACTTGCTTCCGGAATAAAGCTGCCCCCTTTAAGCTTTGTAGTGGAGCATAAATTTGATGGACTGACACTATGCCTTACTTACAGGGACGGCATTTTGGTACAGGCAGCAACGCGCGGGAACGGAGTTACAGGAGAGGGCATCCTTGCGCAGGCAAAGACCGTTCGTTCCATTCCGCTTTCGATCCCTTTCAAGGGGCTTATAGAAGTGCACGGTGAATGCTATATGCGCTTAAGCGTGCTTGAAAAATATAACAGAACAGCTGACGAACCGTTAAAAAATGCAAGAAATGCCGCTGCGGGTGCGCTGAGGAACCTCGATCCTCAGATCACTGCCTCAAGGCATCTGGACGCCATTTTTTATGATGTCAACTATATTGAAGGAGAAAGGTTTGCAAATCAGTCAGAAATGCTGAGCTTCCTTAAGGACAACGGTTTCTGTGTCAGTGACACTGAACTCTATTGCGAGGACCTAAAAGGGATCAGATCCGCCATTAACTCGATCGAAGAAGCCAGAGGCGGACTGGATTACCTTATCGACGGCGCGGTTGTAAAAATCAGCGACTTTGAAACAAGGTCTTACATGGGCGCGACCGAAAAGTTCCCGCGCTGGGCTGTCGCGTATAAATTCGAGGCGGAAGAAGTGACCACAAAGCTAAAAAAGGTCACGTGGGAAGTTGGCAGGACAGGCAAACTCACTCCGCTTGCGCACGTTGAGCCTGTGGATTTGGCAGGAGCCACAATTCAGAGGGCTACGCTAAACAATTATGGAGATATACTAAGAAAGCGCCTCAAGCTCAACTCCCGTGTCTGGCTCAGGCGTTCCAACGAGGTCATACCGGAAATAACCGGAAGAGTCGATGAGTTTTATCCGGACGAAGCCGAGATAGAAAAGCCTACGGTTTGTCCTTGCTGCGGGCATAGTCTTGAGGAAAAAGGAGCGTTTCTATACTGCCCCAACACCAGGCACTGTTTGGATCAGATAGTCATGCGTTTAAGCCACTTTGCGTCACGCGATGCAATGGATATAGAGGCGTTCTCTGAAAAAACCGCGCGACAGTTCTGCGAAGAGTTAGGCTTGGGCGACTGTGACGAACTGTATGATCTGACTTTTGAGAGACTGCTCTCCTTGGACAGATTTGGAGAAAAAAAGGCAAATAAACTTCTTGAGGAGTTGGAAAAGAGTAAGCATATACGTCTCGACAGGTTTATTTATGCGCTTGGAATACCAAATGTCGGCACAAAGACCGCGCGAGATCTGGCAGAAACGTTCGGAAGCGTTGAAAAGTTCAGAGCAGCATCGCCTTTGGAACTGACTTCGATAGGCGACATAGGCGAGGTAGTTGCGTATTCCATCCTTGATTATTTCGCTTCAGAAGAAGGAAAACGCCTTACCGACGGTCTTCTTTCAAAAGGGGTGACTCCCGTGTGGGAGAACAACAAATTAGGTTCCTCGCTGAGCGGAATGACTGTTGTGGTGACCGGAACGCTCACTGACTATTCACGGCAGGAGGCGGAAGAGACGATCCGCCAGTTTGGCGGCAAGGCAGTTTCCAGTGTTTCGTCAAAGACTGACCTTGTGCTTGCGGGTGAAAACGCAGGAAGTAAATTGGAAAAAGCTCGTAAGCTTGGAATCAGAATAATCGACGAGACTGAATTCAAAAAAATATTATATAAAACATAACACAAGAGAAGAGATATGTGGTATAATAAATCAATGTGGGAGGTGGAGCATGCGTTCGATGACCGGCTACGGCAAAGCGTATATTTCCAGCAACGGAATGAATGCGGCTGTTGAGCTAAAAAGTGTGAACCATCGCTTCCTCGACATAAATGTGAACTTGCCTCGCCAGCTCGGTTTCGTCGAACCCATAGTGAAGTCGACTATAGAACAACGGCTCTCCAGGGGCCGCGTTGACGCGAATATCTCGTTTAGAAACGAACGCGGTGACAGCCGCGAGGTGCTTATCAACGAGGCACTTGCACAAAAATATGCTGATGCTCTGAAAAAACTGAACTCTTCTCTTGGCGTCGACGAGCAGACCGGACTTAACAGCATTTACTCATTGCCCGACGTGATCTCGGTCCTGGAAAACCCGCAGGATGAAGATGCTGTTTCCGCACTTGTACTGTCTGCGCTATCACAGGCGCTCGATAGCCTGTGCCAGATGCGGGAGACAGAAGGCCGAAAAATGCGTCTTGCATTGCTCAGGCACATTGACGATATCGAACAGCTTGCACGGGAAGCTGAGCTGCGCTATCCTAAAGCGATGAGCAAGTGTTCACAGCGGCTTCGCAAAAGGTTTGATCAGCTTATCGCAGAAGGGATCAGCGAAGAAAGGATCGCCCAGGAAATTGCTTTACTCGCAGACAAGACAGCTATCGATGAGGAGATCGTCCGGCTGAAAGCTCATGTGGAACATGCCCGTAAGCTTTGCGACCAGCAAGATCCATCCGGGCGCAGTCTTGACTTCCTTGTGCAGGAAATGAACCGCGAAGTAAACACCATTGCCTCAAAGTCACAGGATATAGAACTGACTCGTATCGCTTTGAAAGCAAAAAACACCGTTGAGAAGCTCAGAGAACAGCTTCAGAATGTCGAATAAGGAGAGTTTACGCTTATGATGACCTATCCGCCTATCAATGATCTGCTTAAAAAGACTGAAAACCGTTATACCCTCGCCGTGGAAGCGGCCAAACGCGCAAGGCAGATAATACAGGGCGAGCAGCCTCTGTACGAAGTTAAGGAGAAGGAAGGGCAGCAGCCTAAACCGCTGGCGATCGCGATCGAAGAGATCAACCGCGGGCTTATAACCTATACTAAACCCAACGGTCAAATCGACTGATACAGGTGTTGCTATCGTAGCCGAAGCGTGTTCGCTCCGGCTCTTAAATGTATCTTTCGGAGGCTATGATGCTTAAAGGAAAGAAAATAGTTCTTTGCGTAAGCGGTGGGATCGCGGCATATAAGGCGTGCGAGTTAACGCGTCTTTATGTAAAGAACGGTGCTGATGTGCGTGTGGCTATGACAAAAAACGCCTGTCAGTTCATTACGCCCCAGACCTTCGAGACACTAACGGGGAACCGGGTTTATACAGATATGTTTGAACATGCCTGGGAGATTAATCATATCTCTCTGGCCCGATTTGCCGACATTTGTGTAGTCGCGCCGGCTACTGCAAACATAATAGCCAAACTCAGTTCCGGGATCGCAGATGAAATCGTTTCTACTGCGCTGCTTGCCATGAACTGCCCTGTACTGCTTGCGCCGGCAATGAATACTAACATGTGGTTAAACCCTGCCACACAGGCGAATGTAGATACACTCAAACGCCGCCAGATCCATTTTGTGGGGCCTGAATCGGGTCAGTTGGCTTGCGGTGACATTGACGCAGGGAGGATGAGCGAGCCTTCAGCGATATATGACGCAACAGTTTCTATTTTGAAATCCAGACATGATCTGGCAGGGCTGAAAATCCTGGTTACTGCAGGGCCAACCAGAGAAATGCTTGATCCCGTTCGTTTTCTCAGCAACCGTTCCAGCGGGAAAATGGGATATGCTATAAGCGAGGCCGCCCTTGCACGAGGCGCTCAGGTAGAGCTTGTATCTGGCCCGGTCAGCATACCGGCTCCGCACGGAGTAAGACTGCACAACATTGTATCCACCCAGGACCTCTTTGAAACGGTTACCAGCCTGTTTGAAGAATGCGACGTTGTGATCCAGGCTGCCGCACCGGCAGATTATACCCCGAAATCTTTTTCAAAATCCAAGATCAAAAAAAACGGCACTGGAATGACTCTGGAACTGGAATCTACCCCGGATGTTGCCAAGTTTATCGGTGAAAGGAAGCGCACTGGCCAGGTTTTTGTAGCGTTTGCGGCGGAAACCGATGCCACACCAGAGCAAGCCGACAAAAAACGCATTTCGAAAAATGCCGATTTGATTGTGCTTAATGACGTTACCAAACCCGGAGCCGGCTTTGCGGTCGATACCAATATTGTCACGCTGATAGGCGACGGTATAAAGCATGAATACCCGCTTATGTCCAAAAGAGATGTTGCAGACGCTATTCTGGACGCCGTGATCGCACTGAAGAACAACGCCAAATGACTTACGCCAGCGTAATCGTAGATCTTACTGCCCAGGCCGTTGACAGGGAGTTTACTTACGTAGTCCCGGATGAGTTTAATGTTTCACCCGGAGATATGGTGCTCGTCCCATTCGGAAACAAAAGACTTGAGGGCTTTGTTACATCTGTATCTGAGACTACTGATGTTCCCCAGGGGAAACTTAAGCCCATTAGAAAAAAACTGTTTGAACAAAGCGTTATTCTCCCTGAACTGCTGGAGCTCGCGGGTTATATGCGTTCGAGGTATTCCTGTACAAATGCGGACGCTTTAAGATCAATGATTCCGGCCCAGCTGAGAGGCGGAAGGATCAGAGAAAAGACTGTTCGATATGTGACGCTGAATGTGGATTATTCATTGGCACTTGAGAGAACACATAGAGCGCCTGCTCAGCGCAAAGTCGTCGAGGCGCTGAAAGAAGGAGGGAGAACATCTGCTGAGCTTTTTTCCCAGTTTGATATTGCTCCGGCTGTCTTGTCAGCGCTTAAGGAAAAAGGTGTAATAGGCTTTTCTGCCCACGCTGTCCGACGGGAACCTTTGCATAATGACGGCGGCAGAGGAAACACTGACCCTGTTTTGACCGATGACCAGCAGTTTGTCGCTGATCGGCTGATAAAAGAGATGGGGGAAGGGCAAACTTTCCTTTTGTACGGAGTTACTGGCAGCGGCAAGACGGAGGTCTATATACGCCTTATAAGAGAAGTTATCAAACAGCAGAAAAGCGCTATAATCCTTGTGCCGGAGATATCTTTGACTCCGCAAACCGTAGGCTGGTTTCATGCAAGGTTTGGAGATCTTTCCGCAGTTATTCACTCAGGGCTTTCCGCCGGAGAGCGTTTTGATGAGTGGAACCGCATAAGAAGAGGCGAGGCTAAAGTCGTGATCGGCGCGCGCAGCGCCGTATTCGCTCCTGTACAGCAGCTTGGAGCGATAATCGTTGACGAGGAGCATGAAGCGGCATATATATCCGAGCGGAGTCCCAGGTACGACGCCAGGGATATTGCTGCCTGGAGAGTTCAAAAAAACAGCGGCGTACTTGTACTTGGAAGCGCTACTCCCAGCATTCAAAGTTTTATGAGGACGTCTCCAAAGGTCAGACCGGAGAACCGCATTCAGTTGCTGGAGCTTGACAAAAGGGTCCACAACAGGCCCATGCCACAGACTCAGCTTATTGATATGCGCTCGGAACTCCTTGAAGGGAATAGAAGCATCTTTTCTTCATGTCTGCTTAAAGAGCTAAAGCAGTGCATGAAGAACGGACAGCAGGCTATCCTGTTTATCAACCGCAGAGGACATTCAAGCTTCGTTAGCTGCAGAAAATGCGGATACGTGGTTAAATGCCCAAATTGCGACGTGGCTATGACGTACCATTTGAACGACAGAACGCTCAAATGCCATTACTGTCTTAATGAGATACCGCTTCCGGGCACATGCCCTGAATGCGCCAGTCGCTTTATCAAGTTCTTTGGCGCGGGCACACAAAAAATCGAGCAGGAAGTCAAAAACTTTATTCCTGAGGCAAGGGTCATCCGCATGGATGCCGATACCACTTCCACAAAGGACGCCCACGCGAAGCTGTTGGATTCCTTTGCCAAACACGAGGCGGATGTATTGGTAGGCACTCAGATGATAGCCAAGGGGCTTGATTTTCCTAACGTGACTCTGGTGGGCGCCGTCGCCGCCGATACGACTCTAAACCTCCCCGACTTTCGCAGCGCCGAGAGAACTTTTCAACTGCTCACTCAGGTCGCGGGACGTGCAGGCAGAGACAAGCTTCCAGGGAAAGTCATAATCCAGACCTACACGCCTGACCATTACGCCATACAGTGCGCATTAAGGCAGGATTACCGCGCTTTCTATCATTCTGAAGTTTTGTTCAGGAAACGCTCCATGTATCCTCCGTTCACGGTTATTGCGCGGCTTGTGTTCCTGTCAAAAGATAAATGTGGCTGTCAAAACACCGCCAATAACGCACTTAATGAGTTCAAATCTCAGGTGGAAGAACTGGGACTGGCCGGAACGGTGCTGTCCGTCACTGTTTCCGAAGCCCCTATAAAGCGCATCCGTGAAGAATTCAGATTCCAGCTCATTGCCAAGCTCTTTTCTGGCAGCAATGTGGACCTTATTGAAGGCGTTATGCATCGTATCGAACAAAAATCAGATGACAGCGTAAAGATCGAAATGGAAATAAACCCAAACAATTTGTTTTAGCGGAGGCGCAAGATGGCAACGCGCAGAATACTGACAGACGGAGACGAAACACTCAGAAAGATCAGCAGGCCGGTAGCCGAGGTCGATAAGCGCACGAAAATCCTTTTGGATGATATGGCTGAGACCATGTACAAAAACGAGGGCGTGGGGCTTGCAGCTCCTCAGGTAGGAGTGCTCAGGCGTATCGTTGTAATTGATGTAGGTGAAGGACTTTATGAGCTAATTAACCCAGAGATAGTGTCTTCTGAAGGAGCAAAAATCGGCGAAGAGGGGTGTCTGAGTATTCCTGGCAGGCGGGGCATGGTCGAAAGACCTGCCAAGGTCACTGTAAAGGCTATCAACCGCAAGGGCAAAGCCATACAGCTTACAGGAGAAGGACTGCTCGCGGTTGCGATATGCCACGAACTTGATCACCTTGACGGCATTCTGTATACGGACAAAATGATCGAGGACGTAACCAACAAAGAGGAAAATGTAAAATGAAAATCGCGTTTATGGGTACGCCTGACTTTGCGGTGCCTTCTCTAAGAGCATTGATTGACTCTGGACACGATATCGTCGGGGTGTTTACTCAGCCAGACAGACCTAAAGGGCGCGGAAATAAAGTTGAAGAATCCCCTGTAAAGAAATATGCCTTGACAAAAGGGCTTAAAGTTTTTCAGTTTGAAAAAATCCGAAAGCAGGAAGGACTTGACGCGCTCAGGAGCATTTCACCTGAACTTTGCGTTACGGCAGCGTTCGGGCAGATCTTATCAAAAAAGATACTCGAAGTGCCCAAATTTGGAACGATAAATGTGCATGCATCGTTGCTGCCCAGACATCGTGGTGCGGCCCCTGTAAACCAGGCTATCATTATGGGCGATAAGGTCACAGGCGTCACTACCATGTTTACAGATGCAGGTCTCGATACGGGTGATATTCTCCTGAAGAGCGAGACAGCGATCCTTCCTGATGAGACTGCCGGCGAACTGACAGTCAGGCTTGCCGAGTTGGGAGCCACTCTTCTTATTCGTACTGTCTCTGAGCTTGAAAACGGTACGCTGAAACGGATAAAGCAGGATGAGGCACTTGCTTCATACGAACCCATGATGGACAAGGCCATGGGCCTTATCGACTGGAACAGGTCGCCGGAGGAGATATGCGATCTTGTAAGAGGAACTAATCCCTGGCCGGGAGCTTACACTTTCCTAAAAGGCGAAACGTTAAAGATTTGGGGCGCCAGCGTGCGTGAACATGGTGACATTACCGCATCGGGCACTGTTCTTATTGCATCTCCGAAAGCAGGCCTTGTGGTATCATGCAAAGGCGGAGCTGTTGAGATCACTTTACTGCAGGCTCCGGGCGGAAAACAGATGACGGCAAAGGCATTCTTGTCTGGCAAAAAAATAGAGACAGGTACTATTTTGGGGGAATAAATGAGCTATTCAGGCTTTAAAAGTGTTAATAAACCAACACCCGGTGACAAAAGCCAAAGAGTTGTCAAAAAGGATCCTGCAGCGGCTCCGAGTCAGAGCAGGTTGCTGGCTTTGCGGGCATTGTATGATGTTTTTTTCAACAATGCCTACTCAAACTTGGCGCTGGATAAAGAGTTGAGGCAGGCTCGCCTGAGCGAAGAAGACAGGCGCCTTGCCACGAACATTTTTTATCAAGCCATAGAGCACAGAAAAAAAACGGATTATCTATTGGGGGCCTTCATCGACACACCCCCTGAGGACCTGATTAAGTGCATACTGCATATCGCAGTAGCTCAATTGCTTTATCTTGACAGGATACCTGACCACGCGGCAGTAAACGAGGCCGTCAATCAGACCAAGCTTTATAAAAAACAGGAAGCCTCAGGCTTCGTTAACGGAGTGCTCAGGCAGCTTTTAAGAGACAAAGAAGCCGGAAAACTTCGTGAAGTAGATAAGACAGATTTTGTATCATGGCTTGAAATAGAGTATTCGGCATCACGCGATATCGTGCAGCTGCTGATAGAAGCCTACGGTGAAGAGGAGACGGAGGCTATTCTTGCATATAAGCCGGAGAAAAGGTTTGAAACCATCCGAACAAATACCCTCAGATCAAGTGACGAAGAAACCGAGGCTTTTTTGACATCGCAGGGTTATGATTGGGAAAAATCTGTGATCCCGCACTGTTACAGAGTTTATAAATCTGGGAACCTTTCAAAAACACGTCAGTACAGCGAAGGCCTATATTCCATACAGGGCGAGAGTGCGGTGCTCGCAGCTATGGCTGTTAAGGCAAAACGAGGCATGAATGTTCTTGACACGTGTGCTGCCCCGGGAGGGAAAGCTTTTATGCTGGCCGAACAAATGCAGGGCACAGGCAGAGTGTATGCCTGGGATCTGCATGAACACAGAGTTGAACTTATAAAATCGGGAGCAAAAAGGCTGAGGCTCGACAATATCCGCTGTTCGGTCAAGGACGCAACAGTTCCCAGAAGCGAGATGCTCCAAAGTGCAGACGCGGTTATCATAGACGCCCCATGCTCTGGGCTTGGAGTTATGGCTGATAAGCCGGATATCAGGTATAGTCTTACCCGTGCGAGACTTCTTGAGATCATTCATACTCAGGAAAAGCTGTTGGACGTTTGCTCGGAGTATGTCAGGATCGGAGGAACGCTTGTATATTCGACTTGTACTGTGCTTCCTCAGGAAAACGAAGAACAAATAATGCATTTTCTGAATTCTCACCCGAATTATAAACTTGATGACGATTGCTCATACCTGCCTGCCCCTCTGAATTCACGCTCCGAAAACGGTATGGTCCAGCTTTTGCAGAATCGGGACGCAGTTGAAGGATTTTTTATCGCTCGTCTAAAAAGGATCGCATAATGATACTTAATGGCAAAAAGCTTTTGGCAGAGCTGTTTTATGCCGAAATAGCCGATTTGATAAAAGAATACGGTGAAAAGCCTTTCAGATCCTCTCAGGTCCAGCAGGCCGTAAATAAGGGAATCGACCCTGAAAACATGCTTTCCCTGCCCTCTGACTTTCGAAGCAGGCTTGCGGCGGATTATATCGTTAGCGGTGTAAGGATTGATAAAGCCTTCACGAGCGCTCTTGACGGGACCGAGAAGTACCTTTACACCTTATATGACGGCAACGTGATAGAAGGCGTTCTCATGAAGTATAAATACGGCAATACACTTTGCGTAAGCACTCAGGTAGGTTGCCGCATGGGATGCCTTTTCTGCGCCTCAACGCTGGAAGGATGCGTGAGGAACCTGTCTGCCGGAGAAATGCTTGGCCAAGTCATTGCGGCAAACGATCGACTGTCCGTGCAAAACTCAGAGCAGAGAGTGCACAATATCGTACTTATGGGCAGCGGAGAACCTCTTGACAATTATGACGAGGTCGTCAGGTTTTTACGGCTTGTCAACCAAAGGGAAGGGCTCAATATTTCCGTCAGGAATATTTCGCTTTCCACCTGCGGTATAGTGCCGAAAATATATACGCTTGCAGATGAGGGATTGCCGGTAACGCTATGCATTTCACTGCACGCTCCGAATGACGCAGTTAGAAAACAGATCATGCCAGTCGCAAATGCATACAGCATTCCTGACATTATTAAGGCATGCAGAAACTATATCAGGAAAATGGGCCGCAGAGTTGTTTTTGAATACGCACTTATCGACGGTGTCAACTGTTCACCATCAGATGCCGTTGAGCTTGCTTCGCTTTTGCGCGGTATGCAATGTCATGTAAACGTCATCCCGCTTAACAGCGTAAAGGAGCGCAGCCTCAATACGCCATCTGAAACCATAACTAACAGATTCATAGACGTACTGAAAAAAGAACACATTTCGGTGACCAGGCGCCGTGAGATGGGCGACGACATTCAGGGCGCATGCGGTCAGTTAAGGCGTAGCCACGTTGGGGAGGTTGCAGGCAAATGAAGCTGTTCGCTCTAACAGATATTGGCCTGACAAGAAAGCTAAACGAAGATTTCTTCTATTCTTCAGGAGAAGGTTTGCCTCTTTTGTGCGTCGCAGATGGCGTTGGCGGGCAGAACGCAGGCGAAACAGCAAGCTTAATGGCTGTACGCGCGGTTGTTAATGTGCTTCACGACCCGATTTCAACCTTCGGAAAAGAGAGGATGGAGGAGGCATTCCGCCTTGCCAATCGTTGTGTCAGCGAAATGTCCCAAAGCAGTGCGGAATTGCATGATATGGGCACTACGCTTTCCTGTGCCTGGTTTTCAAATACATCTGTCTGCATCGGCCACGTAGGAGACAGCAGAATTTATCTTTTAAGAAATAATAAGTTGACGCGCGTATCAAAAGACCACTCTTTTGTCGAGGAGCTTGTCGATGCTGGCACAATCACAAAGGAACAGGCCAGGATCCACCCAAAGCGCAACATAATAACTCGCTGTATCGGCGCGGAGGATAAAATCGAGGCACAAATTGAGCTTTTTTCTTTTGAGCCAAATGACATTTGGCTGCTTTGCTCTGACGGCTTGACAAACTATGTGGATGATGCTGAGATCGAGATTCTTCTGTCTGATACACATTTGTCTTTCTCTGAAAAGATCATCAAGCTGAAGGACAAAGCTCTTTCGTCCGGAGGAAGGGACAACATAACTATTGTCGCTTTTATGGGAGGCCACGATGGTAAATAAGCTGATCTCAGGCCGCTACAGCATTATTTCGACCATCGGCACCGGCGGAATGAGCGTA
This sequence comes from Clostridiales bacterium, assembly GCA_024684375.1. GTDB lineage: Bacteria > Bacillota > Clostridia > Christensenellales > Aristaeellaceae > RUG14130. Next base: position 63,134 of record JAIKWZ010000006.1, on the reverse strand, counting down.
GTCTACAAGGCTAAAGATGAAAAAACCGGACGAATAGTGGCGCTTAAGATCCTAAAGGATGAATACCGAAAAGACGCCGATTTCATAAAACGTTTCAGGCATGAAGCTACTGCCGCCCAGAGCTTGAATCATCCAAATATCGTTAAGCTTTATACTGTGGGAAGCGATCAGGATACTCAATACATAACAATGGAGTATATAAACGGTCGCACACTCAGCGATATAATACACAAGGACGGTCCTCTTTCAGAGAGCAGGTGTGTCAGATATGCCGTTAAAATACTTGACGCACTCAGTCATGCGCATAAAAAAGGTATAGTTCACAGGGATATAAAACCGGATAATATTCTTATTGACGAAAACGACAACGTAAAAGTCGCTGATTTTGGCATCGCCAGGATGGCTGGCAGCAAAGAGGGAACCGTAACCACCAACAGCAATATCGTCGTTGGCTCTGTTCACTATGTCTCGCCCGAACAGGCTCAGTTTAACGAGGCCGACGCCAGAAGCGATATTTATTCTATGGGCATCGTTTTATACGAAATGCTTACCGGCACAGTTCCGTTTGACGGGGATACACCTGTCGCCATAGCGCTGCAACATATCAAAACCTTGCCTTCTTCCATGCGTCTGATTAATAAAAACATTTCCAAGGGGCTCGATGAAGTTGTGCTTAAGGCGCTTCAGAAAAAACCCGAAATGCGTTATCAGACCGCGGCAAACCTTAGCAAAGATCTTAAACGCTCCTTAAGGTATCCCAAAGGCGGCTTTGTCAACCACTCTGCCATAGGCGCTTTCCTGTTCAGAAACGGATTGAATTCCTTGCTTATCGGGCTAAGCGTTATAACGATCGTTTCACTGATAATATATGGGTTTGTAAACGTCAGCGACATACTTTACGGAGTCGATGTTCCGGAGGTCATCGGGCTCGAGGAATCAGAAGCAGTTGAAAGGATCAGAGACGCTCAGCTGAGCCCTGTAACTGAATATCAATACTCATATTCTATCGATGAGGGCCATGTCATTTCCCAGTCTCCGGCCTCCGGCCGGACAAGGCAGAACAGATCCGTTTCGCTTATCGTCAGTCTTGGAGCTCAGCCCGTTGCTCTTCCGGATACTGTCGGAATGGACAATGATGAAGCTCTCCGCCTGTTATCTGAACACGGTTTTCCCAAAGTGCTTGCAAAGTATACATACGATGCGGAAATGAAGAACGGGACCGTGCTCGAGCAGACGCCAAACGAAGGGCTCGCCAAACCAGGCGAAACGATAACGCTGACCATAAACGCTCAATTGGAGCAGGTGCCGCCACTTACAGGCAGGAGTAAAAGCGCTGCGATTGAAATACTGGAATCACGCGCACTCGGATATGAGATAATATATGCCTATTCTACCGACGGCTATCCAGATACCGTGCTTTTGCAGTCACCCTCTGCAGGAGCGCTGATAAGCAAAGGATCTACTGTTCGTCTTTATGTCTCTTTGCAGAACCCCGTAACTTATAGTGCAGTGTACAGCATTAAAATACCTCTTAATCTGGACGTCAGGTTGGTGCTGAAAACGCCTTCCGGCAGTGAAAAAGAGGTTTTCAGTAGGGCCTGTGAAATGGATGAAGCGATATACCTTGAACTTGAGAGCTCTGAAGAGGGTGTGCATATTATGGACATCTATTTCGACGGGGTGCTGCGCTTCTCAGAGGAAATTGATTTTAAATGAGCGCTCGGGGCAGGATTATTAAGGGCATAGGCGGGTTCTATTACGCGCTTGGCGATGACGGAATCACCTACACTCTTAAAGCGCAGGGGAAACTTAGACGCCAACATCAAAAACCGCTGGTAGGCGATTATATTGCCTTTGAACCCGGCAGGGGCACTGAAGAGGGATGGATCCTGAACTTGCTTCCACGAAAGAACTTCCTTGTAAGGCCGCCGGTAGCGAACCTGGACATTCTCATCATAACGCTTTCTGCATCCTTCCCTCAAGCAGACATGCTGCTGTGCGACAGGCTGATCATTTTTTCAAAGCAAAACAATATTGTACCCATTATCGTTGTCAACAAAGTGGATGAGAATCGCGCTTTTCCCTTGACTGTTAATGACCAGTATTCTCTTGCGAAGATAGATGTCTACCCTGTAAGCGCTAAAACGAGGGAAGGACTTGAACGTCTGAAATCTGCATTGGGCGGAAAGTCTTTTGCCTTTGCCGGACAGTCGGGAGTGGGGAAGAGCTCACTGATAAATTCGCTTTACGGCGAAACTCAGGAAGTTGGCAATATTTCCGAAAAAATCAGCAGGGGAAAGAACACTACGCGTTTATGCAGCCTAATCCCTCTAAAAGGCGGCGGAGCAGCATTTGACACGCCGGGATTCAGCCTGCTCGACTTAGATTTGATGGAACCGGAATTGCTTTCGGCTTTTTTCCCGGAGTTTGAGACCACACTTCATGAATGCCGTTTTTCTCCCTGCTTGCACGACAGCGAACCGGGCTGCTCAGTCAAAGAAAGACTTCGTGAAGGATTAATTGCTCAGGCACGCTATGACAGATATATAACTCTGCTGAAAGAATTAAAAGAAAGGTGGAATAACAGATATGATTAGAGTGTCTCCAAGCCTTTTGGCCGCAGACTATCGGAAATTCGGTGACGAAGTGGACAAAGTTATCTCCTCCGGAGCGGATGCTTTGCACTATGACGTTATGGACGGTGAGTTCGTGCCGGCGATATCCTTCGGGCAGGGTCTGCTGAGTTTTCTTTCAAAAAAGCCTATCGACGTGGATGTCCATCTTATGATCGTCCATCCGGAAAAGCATATTAAAGAATTTGCCGATGCGGGAGCAAGGTATATCACAATACATCAGGAAGCCGCGGGCTTCGGTACGGCCGACACACTCAAACTCATCCGCGAATGCGGCTGCCTGGCAGGCGTTTCCGTGAAACCGTTTACAAGCGTTGAAGCGATCGAGGATGTACTTGATATTGTCGACCTGATACTGATAATGACAGTCGAACCGGGAAAGGGCGGCCAGAAGCTGATACCGTTTACGCTGGATAAAGTCAGACAAGTAAAATCCTTGTGTGAAAAGCATGCAGTAGATCCGATCATAGAAGTGGATGGCGGGATCAACACTGAAACAGCGAACCTAGCCGTTGATGCAGGAGCGAATATGCTTGTCGCAGGCTCTGCGTTCTTTAAGGCTCAGAACGCGGAGGAGTTTGTCAAAAATCTCAAAAGTCTCTAATCTGAATTATATGACGCACTTGGATCATTGCATGTCCAAGTGCGATTTTGTTTGTAAATTTTTTTGCCTGGCCTTGATATTTCTCTCAGATGGAAATATAATATGCGCCGCAGGGAGAGCCGAAAGGCTGAGAGAGGGTATAGCCCGAGATCCCCATGACCTGATCCGGATTATGCCGGCGTAGGGATGCAGTCTTTTGACGCCGTATGCCGCATAATCTGAGGCATACTTTTTATTATGGAGGGAAAACATGAACTCGGAAAAGGCTATCAGGAATACCGGTGTACTTGTAGAGTGTGCCGTTTTGCTTGCGATCGCGAACATTTTGAGCTTCTTTAAAATTGAAAAGCTATTCTGGGGCTTTGGAGGCGGAATTACTGCTGTTTCAATGCTGCCTTTAGTTATAGTCTGCAGACGTCACGGAACGACTATAGGCTTGTATACCGCGCTTGCTCACAGCGCGCTTCAGATGGTCTTCGGTCTTGACAATGTCCAATATGCTACCAGCTTCTTTATGGCAGTTGGCATTGTCATGCTTGACTACATCATCGCTTATACCGTCATAGGATTAAGCAGCGTATTTTGCAATAAAAAACATGCAACTGCAGCCGACATTGCTGTTGGCATCGTGTTTTCATTTACACTAAGATTCGTCTGCCACTTTATTTCCGGTTGGTGGATATGGGACGCTCTTTGGCCGAATGAGATGGGAATGGTTTCTCCCGTTTACAGTCTTGTTTATAATGCATCCTATATGATTCCTGAAATGATTCTCACAGCTGCAGTTGGAATTGTGCTGAATATCAAAACGGAAATCTTTGATCGTTTGGAGAAAGTTAAGAATGTATAATGAACTGAAAAAACGTGCTTATGACGCAAATATGGAACTGTACCACAGGGGGCTCGTCATATACACATGGGGAAATGTTAGCCAGGCTGACCGAATGGTCTCTGCGTTTGCAATCAAGCCCAGCGGGGTGGAATATGAGAAGCTGACTTGGCAGGACATCGTAGTGCTTTCTTTGGAAGACGGAAAAAAATTGGACGGTGATCTAAATCCTTCAAGCGACACCCCGACGCATCTTGGGTTATACAGGTTTTTCAGTGACGTGGGGGGTATCACTCATACGCATTCACCATTCGCTACTGCGTTTAGCCAGGCAGGTTTGCCAATCGATTGTTTCGGCACTACGCATGCCGACCAGTTCAGGGGCAGGATACCTGTGACAAGGCTGCTGACCCAGGCTGAGATCGACGCAGGATATGAAGCAAATACCGCTACTGTTATAGCGGAGGCGTTTACTGAGATGGATCCAATTCATACTCCGGGCTGCCTTGTCAAAGGACATGGGCCTTTTACCTGGGGAATGGATGCTATGGCTTCCGTATATTCAGCAGCGGTCCTTGAGGAAGTCGCCAAAATGGCTTATCTGACCAGAACGCTTAATCCACAATGTGAGGAGTTGGCTCAAAGAGTTCAGGACAAGCATTTCTTCAGAAAGCACGGGAAAAACGCTTATTACGGTCAGAAAACAAAGTAATACTCCTGCATCCCTATTCATTTCAAAAAAAGCTATCGTTATTTGTTAAATTTACCGATAGCTTTTTGCACATTTTAATGCTATAATGTCACCAGTTGGCAGGAATACTGCCGTTATAAATTGTAGGAGGTCAATCTATGGCAAGTGTTAGTCTCAAGCATATTTACAAGGTCTACGCCGGCGGAGTTACTGCTGTAAGCGACTTCTGCCTGGATATCGAGGACAAAGAGTTCATAGTCCTGGTAGGTCCTTCCGGCTGCGGTAAATCCACCACCCTGCGTATGGTCGCCGGTCTTGAAGAAATCTCTGACGGTGAGCTTTACATTGGCGAAAAACTCGTTAACGACGTAGCTCCTAAAGACAGAGACATCGCCATGGTTTTCCAGAACTACGCTCTGTATCCTCACATGACTGTTTACGATAACATGGCATTCGGCCTGAAGCTCCGCAAAACACCCAAGGCTGAGATCGAGCGCCGCGTTAAGGAAGCCGCTCGTATCCTCGACATCGAGCATCTGCTTAACAGAAAGCCTAAGGCGCTGTCTGGCGGCCAGAGGCAGCGTGTTGCTCTCGGTCGAGCTATAGTCCGTGAGCCTAAAGTCTTCCTTATGGACGAGCCTCTGTCAAACCTCGATGCCAAGCTTCGTGTTGCGATGAGAACCGAGATCACAAAGCTGCATCAGAAACTGCAGACGACCTTCATCTACGTTACTCACGACCAGACTGAGGCTATGACGATGGGCAGCCGTATCGTTGTTATGAGGGATGGCTTCATTCAGCAGTGCGATTCTCCTCAGAACCTTTACGACTATCCCGCCAACCTGTTCGTCGCCGGATTTATCGGATCTCCTCAGATGAACTTCTTCAACGTTACTCTTGAGAAGCAAGGCGGTGCCGTCTATGCCCTGTTTGGCGACAACAAGATCAAGGTTCCCGAAGAGAAGCTTCAGAAGCTGTTGAGCGATGAGTGCATCGGCAAGGAAGTCATCATGGGTATCCGTCCCGAGAATATTTCCGACAGCAAGGAAGCCTGCCAGAAGTTCGCAGACTCCACTGTAAAGGTACATGTTGAAGTTACCGAGCTTATGGGCTCTGAGACTTACCTCTACCTGTCCACTACCGGCAAGGACGGCAACATCATTGCCCGTGTTGATCCCAGAAGCACCAGCCGCACTAATGATGACATAATTGTGGCTTTTGATACCAGCCGTCTCCACTTCTTTGACAAGGATTCTGAGACTACGCTACTCAACCGCTAACAACTATTTTCATTAGCATTTTCAGTTAAATTCAGCCGCCGACGTGCCTTTTTGCTTGCAAGAATGGCCGTCGGCGGTTATAATATCTGTGATTTACTATTTTTGCTCCGCATGGGAGGCGCTTATGTATCTGAACCAGCATACTCTTGCGAAAATCTCTTCCGTGTTTTCGCTTTTGTCCATGCCAGCCCTCTTATTGGATACTGATGGACAGGTTATCTTGCCGGAGGATTATCATAAGCAGCTATTGCTTCCGGAGCAGCTGCTTGCCTCTCCTCATGAACCTTTCATAAATGGCGCTTTTACTCTTATCGGCACAACGGATCCTGAACCGATGTATCTTTGTTTTTCGGGCAACTCAGAAGAAGTGATCTCAATAGCAAAGATCTGTTCTCAGCTCATAAGCAGTATTTTGAGGGAGTTAAGCCAGGATTCAGGCCGAGAAACCACGATCAGGCGCATACTTGATGGGGAGATCGATGCTTCAGACATACTTGTAGTTGCCAATGATCAGCAGCTCAAAATAGAGGCGGAGAGATGCGTGCTATACGCGCAGTTTTCCTCAGTTCCTGCTGAAAGCCTTATAGGCATTTTGAAAGACGCATTCAGCGAAAACGAAGGCGACTATGTGTTTGAGGTCGGCAGACATGCAATCGCTATCGTAAAGGAATTCAATGATGACCTTGAACCCGGAGAAATAGAGCAGTATGCAATGGCTCTGTGTTCCACTTTGACTACCGAAGCCGATCAGTCGGCTTTAATAGGTATAGGAGGCGTCAAGCACAGCCTCATCCAGCTGCACGAAAGCCTCATCGAAGCAAAAAAAGCCATTAACATCGGACTTCCTTTCCGTCCAAAGCAGCAGATATTCAATTATTCGGGCATGGTTCTGGAAAGGTTCCTGTATGACATACCGGAAGATTCAGCAGTTCAGTTTCACCAGACGCTGTTTAATAAGAAAACCGCAAAGCTCTTCTCAGAGGAAATGCTCAATACAATTGAGGCATTTTTCGACAACAGCTTAAACCTCTCGGAGACCGCGAGAAAACTTTATATCCACAGAAATACACTGGTATACAGACTGGACAAGATACAAAAAATCACTGGACTTGATCTGCGGACATTTGATGACGCAATGACCTTCAAGCTTCTGATGCTTATGGGTAAGCTAAGAAAGGACAAAAAACAGAGGTATTAAACCTATGAATCCCTCTTCTCGCAAAAGAATCACTATAATCATTTGTATTGCTACCATTATAATCGTTGCATTGCTAAGCTCTCTCGCTTCGGCGAGCTATTTTTCCGCGCACGGTCTGTATTCTGTTTCGGGTCATTCCATCAATCAGGACGAACTTAACAACAAACTGCATAGACTGGATGAAGTATACAGTATATTGATGGATCAGTATTACCAGGACTTGGACTCTGAAGTTCTAATTCAGGGCGCGATAGACGGTATGTTTTCTGCGGTTAATGACCCTTATACATTCTACTATACTCCTGAAAAGATGGCTTCCACCAACGCAGACCGTTTGGGGCTGTATGTGGGGATTGGTGTTGAAGTACGTATCTTTGGCGACGGCTGTATTTATGTCACTCGTGTTTTTGATAACAGCCCTGCTCAGCTTTCAGGTATTCAGAGAGGAGATATTATCGTTTCTGCTGATGGAGTCGATTTACACGCTGATACTGCCGATGAATTGACTGAAGCAGTTTCACATATAAAGGGAGAGCAAGGGACCAGCGTTCATATTGGATTGATGCGTACGGGTGAATCTGTCGAAATGGATGTTTTGAGACAGAGCGTCGTATCGAATCGAGTAGAATACCATTCGCTCGACAATAACATTCTATATGTCAGATTATACGATTTTTTCGGTGATGCCGTTAGCGGAATGCAGGAAGCTGTCGCTTATGCCGAGGAACATAGCTTTGACGGCATGATCGTAGACGTGAGGGGGAATCCGGGCGGTCAGCTGGATATTTGCGTTAATATTTGCGATATGTTCCTGGATGAAGGCGTGATCGTATATACATTAGACAGACAGCAGCGCAGAACCGAATACACAGCTAAAAATGGCAAAATAGATATACCTGTCGCAGTTCTTGTAAATGGTGAAAGCGCGTCGGCCAGCGAAATATTTGCCGCTGCGCTTAAGGACTACTCAGTTGCCACGATAGTAGGTACAACCACTTATGGCAAGGGCGTAGTCCAGACTCAATATCCCTTTTCTTCTGACGGTGCCGGGATGCAGCTTACTACCAGCGCTTACTATACCCCTTTGGGAGAATCGATCGACAAAAAAGGTGTTACGCCTGACATAACTGTCGAAGCTGCAGAAACGACTCAGCAAACTCTGATCGAAGGACCAACTCTGGTTAACGATCCACAGCTCAGGGCTGCCTGGGAGAAACTTCTTTCGTCAAAAGAGGAGGCGCAAGCTGATGACGCCGCGTGAAAAAATTGCCGCCATACTTGTGCTTCTCTCAGAAGAATATCCGGATGCTAAAACTGAGCTTAGCTTCTCTAATCCTTTTGAAACGCTGATAGCAACGATGCTTTCGGCTCAGTGCACTGACAAAAGGGTGAATGAAGTTACAAAAGACCTGTTTAAAATCGCTCCTGATCCCCGCGCCATGTCAAAGCTTGCGCAAGACGATCTAGAGAAGATGATAAAGGTTTGCGGACTGTACAGATCCAAAGCCAAGCATATACTTGAGGCCTGCAACGAGCTCAACAGTTTATACGATGGAACGGTTCCAAACAACAAAAAAGCGCTGACTTCTTTGCCGGGCGTGGGCGGCAAAACTGCCAGCGTCGTTATGATGGAAGCCTTTGGCGCTGATCTGCTCCCCGTTGATACGCACGTGTTCAGGCTGGCGCACCGTCTTGAGCTTGTAGAAGACGCCAAAACTCCAGATGAGACACAAGCTCAGCTCGAAGCGATCACCCCTTCAGGGGAGAAAAGGCATATGCACCATCTGCTTATCCTGCATGGACGAAGGCGCTGCAAGGCTATCAGCCCGGATTGCGAACACTGTCCTTTAAAAGGTTCAGTTTGCAGATTTGAAAGGAATAAAAAGTCCTGATGTTTGTCGATAAAGTCAAAATAAAAATCAAATCAGGAGACGGTGGTAACGGCTGCGTCTCCTTTCACAGGGAAAAGTTCGTTCAGGCAGGTGGTCCCGACGGCGGAGACGGAGGTAAAGGCGGCGACGTTATTTTTGTTGCCAGCGATCGGCTTCACACTCTAATGGATTTTCGGTACAAACGTTCATTTGAGGCTCAGAACGGTGCTGACGGAACTAAAGGCAGGAGAAGCGGGACAGACGGTGATGATATCGTTATTGTCGTTCCTAAAGGCACTGTTATAAAAGAAGCTGAAAGCGGCAGGATCATTGCCGACATGTTCACAACAGATAAACCACATACGCTTCTGAAGGGCGGCAATGGGGGCTTTGGCAACTCGCGTTTCGCTACCCCTACACGGCAGGCACCTGCTTTTGCTAAACCGGGTGAGAAGGGGCGCTCCATCGAAGTTGTGTTGGAGCTTAAATCCATTGCCGATCTGGGACTTGTAGGTTTTCCAAACGTCGGAAAAAGTACACTTCTTAGTGTTATCACCAGCGCAAAACCAAAAATCGCCAACTATCATTTTACAACACTTGCACCGAACCTCGGCATTTGTTCCTATGGAGGATTCTCTTTTACGGTTGCTGATATTCCAGGCATCATAGAAGGGGCCAGTCAGGGGATAGGGCTAGGGCTTGATTTCTTAAAGCATATTGAACGAACCAGGGCGCTTCTGCATGTGGTCGATGTTTCAGGAAGCGAGGGCAGAGATCCCCTCAGTGATTTTGACGCCATCATGAATGAGCTGGATGCTTACGGAAAACTTAAGGACAAACCGATGCTGGTAGCAGCTAACAAAATTGATATCTGTCAGGATGATACAAATACTGTCCGGCTTCAGAACATGCTTTCCAGTCGCGGTATCAAAATGATTCCCGTTTCTGCTGCTACAGGGAAAGGAATCGAAGCCCTTTTACAGGAATTAGTGACTCTGATCAGTTCATTGCCCGCGCTTGAACCTTTTGAAACAGAGGAGTATGAGGAATACCTTCCGGAAGAGGATGGGTTTACCGTAATACATAAAGGCAACACTTTCGAAGTAAGCGGTACGCTTGTGGATAAACTAATCAGAAGCGTGAATTTTGGCGACAATGAGTCTCTCAATTACTTCCACAGGTGTTTGAGACGCTACGGAATAATTGACGAGCTCAGAAAACATGGCGCACAGGACGGAGATACCGTCGTACTTAATGACATGGAATTTGACTTTACGGAGTGAGCACATGACAACAAAGCAAAGAGCGATATTGCGTCGAATGGCTTCATCGCTGGAGCCGATACTTCAAATAGGCAAAGATGGAATAAGTGATAACAGCATCAAGCAGGTTTGGGATGCCTTGGAAGCACACGAGCTTATCAAACTATCAGTAAACACAAATTCGGATTATTCTGCGCGTGAAGCATGCGATGAGATCTGTGAGAGGACTCACGCTGAACCAGTGCAGGTGATTGGAAGACGTTTTGTAATTTACAGGCAGGCGCGGAAAGACAGCAATATCAAACTGGAAGAGTTATGCTGACGCAGGATGCTATGCTTAGACAGCTGAAAAATGATTTGTCCGAGCATAGGTTCAACCACACTTTAGGCGTTGTGGATACTGCCGTAATGCTTGCTGAGATTCACCATGCAGACCTTGAAATCTGCCGGATCGCTGCACTGCTGCACGATTGCGCAAAATCAATGGACGTTCAGCAGATGCTTTCCATTATCTCCAGATATAGCATTAAACTCTTTCCGGGTGAAGCGGAATATCCTGCGCTGCTTCATGCGCCTGCCGGTGCGGCGCTTGCACAGGAGAAGTACAACGTTGCTGATGAAAGAATAATCCGCGCGATCAGATACCATACTCTCGGGCCTGATGACATGAATCTGGATGAAGCGATCGTATTTGTTGCTGACTTCATTGAGCCCAGACGCAGATACTTCGAAGGCCTTGATTATGCGCGTTTTTTAGCTAAAGAAGACATCTTCGGTGCAGTCAAGGAATGCAAGCGCCTGACAAGAGAATACTGTGTTAAAACAGGACAAGTCCCTCTGAATTTTTAACCTTTTTCAGCTTGATATAAACACATGTAATGACGCATAATATAACAAAAAAAACGGGAGTATTGATATGGATCTTTCCAAACTCTGGAATTATATGCAGTCAGATATGGAGGCAGATAGATTCTCCAACGAAATGAAATCCTCTGCAAATCGGCGGCTGCTCTTGAAAAACGCTGAAATCCTGAAGGAGCAGCAGGTTCGCTTTGCAAAAGTTGATGAAGAGATCACTGCCATGCTTGAGCGTCTCGACTCACAAAAAGCTGAGACAGAAAGGGTCAGCCAACTTTTCGCAAAAACAATGGAAGAAATCGGCGATGTAAGTAAACTTGACGAAAACGAAATCGAAGATAAGATGAAGCTCGTCGAAAGGCTGTCTGCCACATTTGACCAGTGTCAGAGAGAACTGACCCGTTTGGCAAAGGACGCTGACAACGCAGTACAAACTCAGAATCAGATCAAACGCCTTGCAGCAAAAACAAAAGCGGAATATGACAGAGTAAAGAAAGAATATGATACGGAATTCGCTCTTGGTAAGCAGAAGCTTAAAAAGCTTCGTGATGCTGCCGATCAGCTGGCTTCCGGATTGGACCCGGCAGATTTGGAACGTTACAGGCAGATAAAGCAACACGTCACGCCTCCCATCGCCAAGTTAGAAAACAATCAGTGTACAGGTTGTTTTATGACTCTTTCAGTGGGTACTATCAGAGGTATTAAAGCCTCTGGCATGGGTGTAACGTGTGACAACTGCGGCAGACTACTGTTCCTTTCTGAGTGAATAGTTTATAAAACGAGGATACCAGACGGTCGCAGACGCATAAGCGTTTGAGGAAAGTCCGAGCACCACAGGGCAGGATGCCGGCGAAATACCGGCGGAGGCGACTTTAGGGAAAGTGCAACAGAGATATACCGCAGTCTACCGACTGTAAGGGTGGAAAGGCGAGGTAAGAGCTCACCAACGGCATGGCGACTTGTCCGTTCTGTAAACCCCATCCGGTGCAAGATTAGTTAAGCGATATACGGTGGCCCGCCGCGCTTACAAACATCGCTTGAGCCTGCTGGCAACTTCAGGCCCAGACAGATGACCGTCAAATACAGAACTCGGCTTATAGATATCTCTCGTTTTTACGCTTATAAAACGGAATCCCCGGGATTTCCCGGGGATTCAATTATGCTCTGGTGACTGACTCAACTATCTTGAGAATAATGCTTGTCATATCGTCAAATCGTGACAGAGGACCGGAGATATTTGTGAGGTATATCCTTCTGTCGTAGGTGGCGATGATAGCAAATCCCTTCATGGGTTCGCCGTTATCGTCAGTGTATGTATAGAAACCCGAATAACCTTTGAACTTCACAAGTGAATACTCCCTGGATATTTGCCCATTCCATGCGAAGTCAGCGTATACCTTATCCATTTCTTTCATCAGGTCACGCAGCTCTGATTTCATTTTTGATGTGTCAGGGGCTTTGGACTTCTTTTTATTGGCAAAAGCTGCCCTGAAACCGCTTACTCCGTCCTCTGTAGGCTCAGTATACACTCTGTACCTTTCGCCGGTAGAGGTGTTCTCCCAGTGGGTCGGCACCATATAGTTCATGCCCCGCTGCGCATCGTTTTTCCACTGTAGCACGTACTGGCTGGAAGGGATAATAGGAATAGGCGTTGGAGTAGGGACTTGGGTAGGCCGCAAAATCGGAGTTGGAGATGGGGTAGGCGTAGGTGTTGTACTGCGCTTGGTCGCAGCATACCCCTGAGAAACGAGTAAAACCAAAATCAGAAGAAAACTCAGAATTCTTTTCATATGATCACCTTGATACAGTGTTTCCGTGCAGCGCGATCTGTTCGTTGAGCAAGTATACGTTACCGCATCCCAAAGTGACCGCACAGTCACCGGGCTTCCAGGTATTTCTCAGATAATTCTCTGCATCGTCAAAAGTCGGTGTATAATGGGCATCCATTCCTTTTTTCACCATCGCTTCGACGAGCATTCCGCTGTTGATGTCGCCGGGATCTTTTTCACGTGCACCGTCTATGTCGAGCACGAGCACCTGATCGGCATCATTAAAGCAATTCAGAAATCCATGGAATAATGACTTGGTGCGACTGTAGGTGTGTGGCTGAAGCACTGCAAATACCCTGCCGTTACACTGAGCTCGTGCAACTTTTAGAACCGTTTCTGTTTCTGTTGGATTATGACCGTAATCAGTATAAATGTTTACACCATCGGTCACGCTGGTTAGTTCGTAGCGTCTGTGCACACCGGAAAACTCCTGCAACGCCTGACTGACAACCGCCATAGGCAGCTGATTCGCGTTGGCTACGGCAATACAAGCCAGCGCGTCTCGCAGATTGTGTTCGCCAGGTACATTAAGGCTGATCTCACATAGCGGATGTCCAAAATAGGTTACGGTAAAGCTCGCACAGTCATTTTCATCGTAATAGATGTTTTCTGCCCTGATCACGTTCTGGGGTTCAAGGCCGAAACTCACGGTTTTTACGTTCAGCCTTTCAAGCAGTCTGAACACGCGTTTATCGTCGCCATTGCCAAATACGCAGCCGCTTTGAGGGACTAAGCGGGCAAATTTCTCGAATGCGTGTTCTATATCGTCCAAGTCCTTGTAATAATCCAGATGATCCGCGTCTATATTCGTGATTATTGCTTGCGTAGGATGGAAGGACAGAAAACTGGAATGATACTCACACGCTTCACATATAAAAGATTCGCCGTTGCCCATGCGTGTAGAACCGCCGATCATCTCCAACTCTCCGCCAATATGTACCGAAGGGTCTTCTCCGCACTTAATAAACACCCAAGACAGCATGGCGGTCGTTGTTGTTTTGCCATGCGTTCCGCTGACGCAGATCGAAGCGGGATATCTTTTCATTATCTCACCAAGAAGTTCGCAGCGCTCGATCTGGGGTATATTGTGTTCGCGGGCAAACGTTCTCTCAGGATTATTCTCCTGTATGGCTGCGGAGTAAACCACCAGGTCGCAGCCTGATACATTCTCAGCTCTATGACCAATAAAAATGCGGAAGCCTTCTTTTTCCAGCGCCTCGGTTTTATGGCTTGAAGTTTTATCTGAACCGTAGACTTCACAGCCTTTCCATTTCATGTATCGCGCAAGGCCGCTCATAGATGAACCGCCAATGCCTATAAAAAACACTTTCTTGGGTTGCTGCATAATACACCTCTCTCCAATCATTATATCCGCGTTTTACAGTTATGGCAAGTAAAATAGTAAAAACTGTAGCTGCATTTTGAAAAATAAACAAACTGTGGTATCAGATATAACAAAATCCGTATTATAATGAAAAATAATAAAAAAATGTTCGCATTGGAGCTGTTATGGAACATATGAAACGAAGCGAGCGCCTGGTGATAATGACGCGGGTACTTACCGAGAGTCCCAACGTCGTCCATAATTTATCTGAATTTTGCGAAATGTTTGATGTGGCCAAATCTACGGTCAGTGAAGACATTGACCTAATTTCCGGAGCAGTCAGTTTATCAGGAAAAGGCAGAGTGGATACGATTAGTGGCGCAGCGGGCGGAGTGATGTACAGAAGCTTCTATACTCGAGATGACGCTTGCAGGATCCTTTCCGATATAGCTCTTGTGCTTTCTATGCCCGGAAGGCTCCTGCCCGGCGGTTTTTTGTACACTTCTGATGTAGCCAGCGATCCTAAATACACAAGGGTAATGGGAGAGATCGTCGCTCAGAAATACTTCGACAAACTTCCTGATTTTGTGCTCACAATGGAAACAAAAGGTATACCTTTCGCCTTGATGACTGCGCAGGCGCTCAACGTTCCTCTTGTTGTTGCCAGAAGAGATTCAAGAGCGTACGAGGGCAGTGCTGTCAAGATCAACTATCTTTCCGGTGCAAAAAGTGAAAAACTTGATACGATGGCAATTTCACGTCGCGCTGTAAAAGCAGGGCAGAAAGCTTTGATCGTCGATGACTTTGCAAAAGGGGGCGGCACACTTAAAGGAATGTGTGAAATGATGACAGAGTGCCAGATCGAAGTGATCGGCGTTGAAGTCATGATCAAAACTCTCGAACCGAAGGAAAAGTTATGTGAAAACGTCTGGGCATTGCTGGAGCTCAGAGGTACCGACAGACTATCTGGCTCATGTGATGTAGCGGTCGATGAAAATTACATGCCGGCTTGAAAAACTCTTTCTCAAGTGCTACAATATGGTATCAAAAACGAGGGTCTGACTGATGGCACTATGCTCTTACGCCGATGACAGCGAAATGCTGGGCGTAACAAACGTCAACAATCTTTTCATACTTGAAAACCTGCCTTCTGCGCCTGGGGATTATGTCAAGGTCTACCTGTACGGACTTATGGCATGCAGGTTTCCTTCGCTATGCGACAGCCTTGAAAAGATGTCTGAAACGCTTCATATCGACATACAGACCGTCAAAAATGCTTTAAGTTATTGGCATAGGGAAGGACTTGTCGATCAAATAAGCGATAATCCGCCCGCGTACTGCTTCTTTGATCCTTCCTCAAGTCGCAGTTCTGAGGAAAAGGGCGACGATGATGGAGTATATCAAAATCGTTCCTATTACAGAGAGCTGCATACTTTGATGCCGGGGCTCATTTTGGAGGGGCATGAGCTTGGCATGGCCAACGACTGGATCGATGTGTACGGATTGTCCAAGGAGGCGGCGCTGCTGCTTGTAAAGACTGAGGTCGAAAAGCGCGGCGGCCATCTGCCCGGAACACGAACAATGTTCAAACAACTAAATGATGCAGCGGAAAATTGGGCGGAAAACGGCGTTACCGATCTGGAATCCGCTCAGAAATATCTGCTCCGGTCTTCAGTATGCAATTCAGCTGCAAGGGCTGTGCTCAAACAATTCGGTCAGCGGAGGCAGCCCTCTGTCGACGAACTCAGGCTCGTAAAGAAATGGGTTGAAGAATGGGGCTTTTCCCAAGATGACCTGATCAGGGCGTGCGAGAAAACCGTAAACGGTGAAACGCCGTCATTCGGTTATTTGGATAAAATCCTGGCCAGCCAAAAAAACGAGCCCAATCCTGCTGACAGAGAACAAGTTAAAAAGCTTATCAACCATTTAGGCATTGCCTCCAGACCCACACCTGCAATGCTGGAAGCCCTTGCCAGGTTTTCTTCGATGGGGTTTGATTTTGATGTCATTGAAGAAGCGGCAAGGTGGTGCTCTCAGAACAACAGGCGGACTTTTGAAGAACTTGAAAAACGTCTGGAAAAATGGAAAGAATTGGGCATAAGCACTTTGGCTGACGTGGAGCAGGAGCGCAGCGCTCAGAAACACTATTCCGAATTGCTCGAAAAAGTCTACGAAGAATGCGCGCTCGACAGGCGTGTCAGTGCCGGAGACATCAAGCTCATCAGACTTTGGACGGCATTGATTCCTGCTGATGCTGTGCTTTACGGTGCTACACTTGCCAGGGGTGCTGAAAATCCGTTGAAGTATATAGATAAGCTCATTAAAACATGGAGCGCAAACGGATTAAATACTCTGGATAAAATCAAGTCCCAAAGCGATGAGCTAAAGATCGCTGCAAGGCCAGCGGCTTCTCAGAAAAAACCCATGGATGAGCGAACAGTTGACCCGGATGAGTTCAAGCAGGATTACAGTGAACTTATGAACCGAAAAAGATCAGGTGAGTAAATGACAAGACAGGAAGCGATAAGACAAGCTGAACAATACTTTTATTCGCTGAGGAACCAGCGGGAAACTCTTATAGACCAACGGGAAGCGGAAATCAGAAGTCTATATCCGGTTGTGGATTCTCTGCTTAAGCGCAGAGCCGCACTTCCTTTGAACAGCTTAAAACTATCTCTGTTGGAACCGGACCGTGCCGAAGAATTGTCAAACGAAATGCTGATAACAGGCACAGAACTCAATGCCGAAATACGTGCAGAGCTTGTTAAATGCGGTTATAGCGAAAACTGGCTTAGCCCTGAGTACAGGTGTACAAAATGCAAAGACACAGGATATATATCAGGATCAATCCCTTCAAAACCCTGTGAATGCTTTGAAAACAAGGTAAACGAGCTTATGCAGCAGGAACTGGGAGACAATCCTGACAGTTTTGACAGGTTTGACATTGAGCGGATACCAGAAACGAAGATAACTCCGGAGCTGACTCAGAGACAGTTGGCCGTCAGGATAATGGAGGCCTGCAAGGACTGGGTCAAGGATTATCCCAACTGTTTCAAGCCCGGCATACTCCTTCAGGGTCAGACTGGGCTTGGCAAGAGTTTTTTGCTGAATTGCATTGAAAAGGGCTTGCGAGAAAAAGGTGTTTATACCGTTAAATTGTCCAGTTATCAGCTGCTGGAAGCGAAGCGCTCGAAGCATTTTCATCTGGAGAACTCCGATGAGGTTTTCGACGAAATACTTTCCTGTCCTGTGCTGCTGATCGATGACTTGGGAAGCGAACCGATGCTTAACAACATAAGCAAAGAATACTTGTATGTGCTGCTCAACGAGCGGATGACCAAGAAATTGAAAACAGTTATCACGACAAACCTTACCTTCCCACAGATAAAAGATATCTACCAGGAACGCATAATGTCCCGAATGTCAGATAAGGATTATTGGGACAGGCTGTGGCTCCAAGGAAGCGACCTAAGAAGATGAACCAAGGTGCCAGAAAGGTATTGGATTTGCTTGATCAGCTTTCAATACGATATGAGTTGGCGCAGCACGAAAAGGTCAGTTCCATCGAGGAATGCGCACTGGTCGAACAGATGATGAATGCCAGAATGCCAAAGAATCTGCTGCTGACTACGACGGGCAGCACCAGATACGCATTACTTGTGATGGACGGAAGAAAGCAGTTTATAACCAGCATTGTAAGCAAAAATGCTGGGTATTCACGGTTGAGCTTCGCTGATGACTCAGCAGTTGAGCGGCTTTTATCCACTTATCCCGGCGCGATCAGCCCATTCGGACTGATGTTTGATGCAGACTGTAAAGTAGAATGCCTGTTTGACAGAGAACTGCTGAAAGAGGAACAACTGCTATTTCATCCGCTTGACAATACCTGTTCCGTCAAACTTAGTACAGCAGACCTTCTGGACAGATTTCTGCCCTCAGTTAATCACCCGGCAAGGCCGGTAAACACTCAAACAAGAGAATGAAACCGAAAGAGCCAAGAAAAGCCTACGTAAAACAGAAATTGAAATCCAGAAATCTGGCCGGCAGCGAACTTATCCTATGCGGCGCGCTTGTGCTGCTGATATGGGCACTGGGTGACTTCCTTACCAGATTCGACGCGATGGATGGCCTTCTGAAAGTCGAATTGAACCGAATTCGGCATGGCAAATCCACCTTAGGGGAGACGATAAGCGAGATTTGGAGCGAGCCTGAAGCCAGGCGGGACCTGATAACACTCGCGATGCGCGCTTTTGCCTGTTTTGTGGGCATCTGGGGCATAATAACGCATAAACTGCGTACTGGAATGGTTACACTGATTGGAGCAGTTATTGTACTTGTGTATGATACGAACTCATCTCTGATCCTTAAGCTTACCAACTACAATACTTATGTCAAGGTACTCGGCTGCGTTTTGCTTACAGTCGGTTCACTTATCAAAACCATTTTCGTATTTGTTCTTAAACGAAAGCTATTTGCAAAATATGACAAAAAGCATATAGGCAAACCACCAGAAAGGATTCCCTTGGATTCAAACGGCAGTGTAAAAACACTTATTCCCGTTAGACAGAAGGAGTATAGTAAATAATCATGCGAATTGTAATAGCAGGTTGCGGTAAACTGGGCGGTACTTTGGCCCGAACCATTTCAGCAGAATATCACGATGTCACCGTTATAGATGCGGATCAGGTCGCCCTGGACCGAGTCGAGGACTTGGACGTACTTCCCGTAAAGGGAAATGCTGTAACTATTGACACCCTGGAGGAAGCTGACGTAAAGCATGCCGATATTTTTGTCGCCACTATGCGCTCAGATGAAAGCAATATGCTGTGCTGCATTATCGCGAAAAAGCTTGGCGCAAAGTACACTATCGCCCGTATCAGAGATCCAGAGTATCTGAAGAGCATGAGTTTTGTTACTCAGGAATTGGCGATAGATTATGTGGCCAATCCTGAACGCGCGACCGCAAGAGAGATCGGGCGTATGCTGCGCTTCCCGTTTACAGCGAGCGGTGTTGAAACATTCGCAAGAGGGCTCGTGGAAATGGTCGAAATGCGCGTTGTGGGCGACGAGCCGTTCGTTGGTATTCCGCTTAGCCAGTACTTTAAGAATCGCACTGAAAATCTCAAGGTCCTGTTTTGCGGGATCATGCGCCAGGGACGCGCGATAATCCCCAAAGGTGACTTCATTATACGTGAAGGTGACAGTATATTCGTGTGCGCGGATTATGCTTCTGTCACATCATTTTTCCGCACTCTTGGGAAAAACACAAAGGCTGCAAAAGACGCGATGATCGTTGGCGGGAGCCGCATAGGGTACTATTTATGCAGCATCCTTGACGAGGCAGGCGTAAAGACTAAGCTTATTGAACAAAATGAGGAAAAAGCGCGTCATCTTGACGAACTGCTGCGCAGCACTACTGTCATCTGCGGCGACGGGATGGATCAGGAAATGCTTTTGAGCGAAGGTCTTAATACAACCGACGCTTTTATCACACTGACTGACCGGGATGAAGAAAACCTCATGGCTGGACTGTACGCTACGCGTTCAGGTAATGCGCGCGTGATCGTAAAAAGTAACCGGCTGAATTACTCACAGATGCTCAGCGAGATGGGACTTGAAAGTATTATCAGCCCTTCGCAGATCGCCTGTAATATTATCGTTAGAGCCGTCAGGGCCAGAGCCGCCGGAGAAAAAAGCGGCGTAGAACGTATGTACCGGATCATGGGCGGTCAGGCAGAAGCGATGGAGTTTATCGTCAAGGAAGGAGAAAGCTATTTGGGTCGGACGCTGACGGATCTAAACATCGATCCCGATACTATAGTAGCTGTCATAGTCAGAGGGAATAAGGTCATTGTTCCTTTCGGAAGCGATGTGATTGAGGCGGGTGACAGGGTTGTAATAATGACCAAACGGCAGGGAGTCGCCAGCCTGGGGGATGTACTTAAGTAATATGAATAAAGCACTTGTATTCAGAACACTGGGAAAGCTTATGCTTATGGAGGCCGCGCTTATGTTGCCTTCATTTGGTGTGAGCCTTCTGTATGCTGATGGCATGGCGTTCGCTTTCCTGCTTACCTTTGCCATAGTTGCCGCTCTGTCATTGCCCTTAGTGCTGCTTCTAAAGCCCGCAGAATCACATATGTATATCCGGGATGGCATGGCTGTTGCGGGGCTTGGGTGGGTACTTATATCCTTTTTCGGCAGTTTACCGCTGGTGTTTGGGAAGGTTTGCGGCCTTGCCGACGCCTTTTTTGAGATCGCCAGCGGCTTTACTACCACCGGGGCTACTGTATTAACTAATGTGGACAATCTCTCTCCAAGCATAGCATTCCTTCGTTCCGCCACTCACTGGATCGGCGGCATGGGAGTGCTGGTGCTGACGACCGCAGTGCTGCCGGGGATGAATGGGCAGAGCTCTTCGCTGGCAAAGGCAGAGAGTTCCGGACCCAGTTATTCCAAGCTGCTGCCTAAGGTTGGAGACAATTCCAAGCTGCTGTATATAATCTATTCCGTCCTTACGATCATGCTTTTCCTGCTGCTGAAACTGTGTGGTATGAACTGGTTTGACAGCTTCCTCCATGCGATGTCCACTGCAGGCACCGGTGGTTTTTCAAACAGGGGATTAAGCATTGGCTATTATAATAATCTTGCGGTAGATATTGTTACATCTATCTTTATGCTGCTTTTCGGCATAAGTTTTACAGTCTATTTCAGACTGATGGCCCGAGAATTCCGCCATGCTTTTAAAAATGAAGAACTGATAGTATACTTCGGCATCTGCGCCGTAGCCGTTTGTGTTATTGCTTTCGATATAAGGCGGCTTTACAGCAACGATCTGGGCGAATCCTTCAGGTATTCGTTTTTCCAGGTTTCATCTATTGTTTCTACGACCGGTTTTTCAACAGCAGACTTTGATCTATGGCCAAACATGTCAAAGGCTATACTTTTTATTCTTATGATCATTGGCTCATGCGCAGGTTCAACCGCCGGCGGGCTTAAGCTTATAAGAGCAATACTGCTTACCAAGCTTGCCTCAAGGGAGATCGTCAAAGCGTTTTCGCCCAGAAAGGTCAAAGTCATAAAGCTTGACGGCAAAAGCGTGCCGGAAGATATGCTGAATCACATTTCAGTATTCTTTTATGTTTATATGCTTATTACCGCAGTAGGAGTTCTGACTCTTGCTATAAGCGGATGTGATCTGACTGAGGCGATTAGCGGCTCTATAGCATGTATCTCCAACATCGGTCCCGCGTTTGGACGCTTGGGAGCTTCTGGAAGCTTTGCATTTCTTCCTTCGGCCACGAAGGTAATAATGGCCCTTATAATGCTGGCAGGCAGACTGGAATTCTATCCATTGCTGATACTTGCGTGTCCATCTGCATGGAGAAAAACATAATATGGCCTCCGGATTGCTCAGGAAACTCGCACTTCTGGATGACGTTCCAAAAACGCCTACTATTCATCATGATTCGGGAGTAAGCCTTTTTGAAAAATCTTTCCCTATGCCGGAAGGGATAAACGAATTAAGCATTGACTCACTGCGTCTGATGGGCTTTTCTGGAAGCAGCTTTGACCTTAGGAGGACTATTTTTCTGGATACTGAGACTACAGGTCTCAGCGGTGGCGCAGGTACAGTTGCTTTTCTCGTAGGCATTGGCAGAGTATGCGACGACAGGTTTGTGGTTAAGCAATAC
This sequence comes from Clostridiales bacterium, assembly GCA_024684375.1. Classification (GTDB taxonomy): domain Bacteria; phylum Bacillota; class Clostridia; order Christensenellales; family Aristaeellaceae; genus RUG14130. The sequence continues at coordinate 41,061 of JAIKWZ010000006.1, read as the reverse complement.
CTTATGCCGGATTATTCCAGCGAGATCGAAATGCTCATGGCGATCAAACAGGATTTTGCTTCAAGTGAAACAGTCGTGCATTTCAATGGTAGACGTTTCGATATTCCGTTATTGAAAAACCGCCTTATATTGAAACGGATCGAAGATTTCACGCGAGACATTATTGAGTTTGATCTACTCTACCCGACAAGAGCTGTTTGGAAACTGAGGCTGGGCTCATGCCGACTTGGGCATATCGAAAAAGCTATATTAGGGCTGCCTGAAAGACAGGATATACCGGGCAGCGAAATACCCCAACGTTATTTTGAAAGCATTAAAACCCAGAATACCGAGCTTTTAGACGATGTAATTGAACATAATCGCCTGGACATATACACTCTTGCACTGCTACTTGTAAAGCTTAACGAATGTTTCTCCGTTCCTGAGCAGTTGGATGAACAGCTTGATTTGTTCTCATTGGGACGCTGTTTTGAACGCCACGGAGAATTGAACGCTGCAGAGATACTGTATCTTAAAGCTTCTCAGCCCAGGCCGATCAGGACGGTCGGTGACTTAAGAAACGAGAAATACAGGGGTGAAGCAAATCTTAAACTGTTTTTACTGGCAAGACGAATGGGCGACTATTCAGCCTGCGAACACAATCTGCTGAATATGATAAAGCGCCGCCAGCTGGGCAGCATCCCCGTTCTCGAATTATGCAAATTATATGAACATCGCTTAAGTCGTTTAGATGAAGCCTTGGAGCTTTGCAACAGACTACTGGAAGATTCATCTGATTCTGAACGTGATGAGCTTCTAAAGCGAAGAAATCGCATTTTGGCGAAAATTGAAAGAAAAGGAATGGTATATTAGAATGTTCGAAAAGCTCGCGGATAGATTTATTGGACGGAAGGCCTACACTCTGCATGTGGGCGGTAATCAGCTGATCGACAAAGGTGAAATTGAAAAGGGTAAGGAAAAGCATCTCAAAGCGTTGGAGCTTTATCAGAAGTATTATGACGCTGGACAGAGGGATCCTAACATCTTGATGGCTTACGCTGTGCTGCTTATGCGCTTTGACAGAAACGAACAGGCACGCGATCTGCTTCTCTTGAGCGAGAAGCTTGGCGGAATGGACCAGAAAGCAAAAAAACAGCTCCGCATCAATTTCGCGATCTGCCAATGGAAGCTTGGAGATTTGGACAAAGCCATTGAGAACCTTGAGATCGCCGGGTCGAACGGAATGACCTCAATGATCTACACTGCTTTGGGTTTTTTCTACATCGAAAAAGGGAAGCAGACCGGTGACTTTTCCAAGGCTGAAGAGTTTAATATATCAGCGCTGGAATATGACGAAGAGGATGCAGGAATACTTGATAATCTTGGCCAGCTTTACTACGCTGAGGGCAATACCGAAAAAGCTTATGAGTACTTTACCAAAGCTTTCAACTCTAAACCGTCTCAAGTAGCCACACTGTACTATATCTCAAAAATCAACTTCGAAAAAGGAAACAACGAAAAGGCGCTCGCATTTATAAACGAATGCGTAAAGGGAAATTTTTCCGCGCTGGCAACTATTACACTGTCTCAGGCCGAAGAATTGCGCACGAAAATACTTGAGAGCCAGCGTTAATGATTCTGGGGGCAGCCTTGACAAAAAGAACCAATTTGCTACAATATACTCATAGATTGTTTACAGTCTGGCGTTTCCGCATGCTCTTCCTAAGTCTGTGCATGTGTTTATGTGCTTTGGGCTTCATGTCTGCGGATGCCCAGGTCAATGTGTCAGCGCAGCTTGAAAACGACAAATATCATGGTCCAGGGAAAACCACGGTATATGTCACGATAACAAATTCGAATGAGTCAAACATTGGTGATATAAGGCTGAAGGCAGGAGGAATAGACACTGTTCTTGGCCAAATACTTGAAGCGGGAAGCACCTTGACCTATGAGGGAGAGATCCAGATCTCAGAAGAAGCAATTTCAAAAGGATTTCTAACTATAAGCATATTGTATTCTTCCGAAGGCCTGGAATCGCTTTCTCAGGCGCTGTGCTACATAACACGTCTGGAAGACAAGGTTGAGGGCTCCCTTTTCTGTGTTCCTCCGGACCGGGCTCTTTCGCCGAATGAAGCAGTACCTGTTAGCCTTGTGTTTGCAAATACAGGTTATACGGACATAAAAAATGGCAGACTGTTTGTCGAGGACAAAGATGTTTTGCAAGAAAGCTTTATCCTGTCCGCAAAAGACAGTTTAACGTATGAACTTGTACTGTCTCCGGAAGAGATTATGGCTTTGCAGGCGCGAGTGGTATGTGAGAGCGCGATCTCAGGAACGAAGTATTCATTTTCGCTGTCAATTCCTGAATTTCGGCTGATAAATGAGGAAGTCCTACTGACTGTTGCAGGCAGCCACCAAGCGATACGAGGAGAAAACCACTGGTTGAGCCTGAATATTGAAAACAAAGGCAATGTCTGTTACAGACTGCTTGAACTGGATGCTTCTGTCAATATTTCAGGCGTTCAGCTTCCTGAGGTATTAAAGCCCGGAGACTTTATCAGTTTGCCGCTGACCATAACTGATGATATTTCCTCTTCAGCAGAGATCGTTTTTGAGTTTAACGGAGTCAGGGATGACGGGGTTTCATCTCGTTTTGCTTCGGCGCCATTCAAGCTTGAACTCGAAGAAAATGGACTGTTTCACAGTGAACCTGCCACTGAAGAAACAGCACAAGAAAACGCAGACAACAATATGAAGCTTGCTGACTATGCTGGCAGTTTGCTTTTCGCACTGATTGGAGTGCCTCATTTCCCGGAATATGTGTTCGCTGCGGCTTTGCTCTTGTCTTCAGCTGTCATAGTTGCTTTTATTCGCAGATCCGGCAGAAATAAAACTCGCGCTTCTGCGGGAAGGAAAACAGATGTTTAGCGGGTTTACTGCCGAGTGCTTTGAGTTCATGATGGCGATAGGGTACAATAACAATCGTGAATTCTTTTATGAAAATCATGACTGGTATACAAACAGCGTCCGAAAACCCTTGCTGGAGTTGGCTTCGGAACTCAATTCAACTATTGAAACGATAGATCCTGAACTTGAACGCAGACCCGAAAGAATGGTATCACGAATCAATCGGGATCTCCGGTTTTCGAAAGACAAATCCCCGTACAGGGACTATATGTGGATCGGTATACACAAGTCGGAAAACAAAGGATCGGCGCCAGGGTTTTATGTGGATCTTTCAGCTAATCACGTGGGCTGGGGTATGGGTTTCTGGGAAGACAATCGTCCTTTATGCGACGCGCACAGGCGTGCCATGAGAAATAACCCAGAGGAAATAGAAGAATTGGTAAAGGATACTCATGGCAGATTCGGATTCAGCCTGAGGAGCTACAAACGTATGACTCTTCCAGAGATGATTCCTGAACGGCTTCGAGACTGGTACGCTTTACGAAGCTTTTACGCTTACAGAGAGATAAAACCCGACGGTATAGCGCTCACCCGACAGCTATCGAAAGAAATTGAATCTGATTTTGCTCTGTTGACACCGTTATATCGTTTTTTTGACGCATTAAGGAGCGAGACTTGAAACATCCACACAGGATACCGGCGAGTTCGGAATGAAACAATTACTTCCGCACACATACCCGTACGTTGCATGGCGGGAAAGGAGTTTTCATAAGGCGATCGGAAGAATCCGTCCGAAAGGAGATTGAATGGATCTAAAGCTTAAGACACTTCAAAGGGGTTCTGTTTTACGTGCCAGGCAGGAGGATCTGACTGATAACGTTGTAATACGTATTGCATATGCTTTCGCGCAGTGGTTAGCTGATAGCTTTGGAAAGCAAGCTGATTCACTTACGGTATGTGTCGGTCGTGATTCCAGGTCTTCTGGCGAAAGGCTATTGAGAGCATTTTGTGAAGGACTCAGCCGCGCTGACGCTGATATCTATGATTGCGGTCTGGCGACAACTCCTGCGATGCAGATGTGCCTTGAACTCGACGAGATCAACGCCGATGGCGCTGTTATGATCACGGCCAGCGCTGCCGGGGAGGAGATGAACGGTTTTAAGCTATATTCTTCCCGCGGAGCATTAACTGAAGAAGAATTGTCTTATATATTAATTAAGGCTCAAGACATGGTTGTTCCCAAGAGGCTTGTGCGGCCGCTGGATATCATGGCCTCGTACAGGGAGAGACTCGTTTCACGAGTCAGAGATTTTCTTGCGGATGATGCGCCTAAGCCCTTACTTGGACTTAAGGTCATTGTAGATGCCTCAAACGGAAGCGGCGGTTTTTTCGCTGCATTTCTGGAAGACCTCGGAGCTGATACCTCCTGCAGTATCAACCTTGAACCTACTGGCAGGTTTTCTTCACATCTTCCCAATCCCGAGTCAAATGAGGCTTTTAAGGATCTGAGTCAAAAGGTGCTGGAAAACGGTGCTGATCTTGGCGTTCTATTGGATGCAGATGCAGACAGAGTGGCGCTTGTTGATGAAAAAGGTCGGGCGATCAATCGTAACAGGCTCATCGCTCTTGTAGCCGCTATAATGCTTGAGGACGAAAAAAACCTCACTTTTGTCACGGATTCAGTTACCTCAAGCGGTCTTACGCGGTTTATAACTGAATGGGGCGGAAATCATTACCGTTTCAAAAGAGGTTATAAAAATGTAATTGGAGAGGCAGAGCGCCTTAGCGCTGAAGGCATTAAAGTTCCAGTAGCAATAGAGACCAGCGGCCATGCGGCGATGGCAGAAAACTTCTTTATCGATGACGGTGTGTTTCTTGCCACGAAGGTCATTTGCGAGGCGATGTGGAGAAAAAAACGTGGAGAAACACTAACTTCACTCATTGACGAACTTCAGGAACCCGTTGAAAGCACTGAGATCCGCCTTCCAATAATTCAGGAGGATTATCGTACAGCAGCCGGATACGTAATTGAAGCAGTATTGTCAAAATCTTTAACTAACCCGCAATGGAGGCTAGCCGTGGATAACCGTGAGGGAGTCAGGGTGCTGTTCTCCATTGACCGACAGGTCGATTGTGCCTGGTTTATGCTCAGATTGTCTGTACACGATCCTGTTATGGTCCTCAACGCAGAAAGCGAGGTCCCTGGAGGGCTGAAGATTGTGCTCAGCGAGCTTTATGAAGTACTTGCACAGGATAATGAAGAACTTGATTTGAAACCTTTTGAGGATGTTCTCAATTCATTATAAAAGGAGTAGTGTCATGAACGAAAACAAAGTTGTGTCTGCGATTAGGATCCTTTCCGCCGAAGCAGTTCAGAAGGCCAAAAGTGGCCACCCCGGTATGCCTATGGGCGCTGCTGCAATGGCCTATGCTGTATGGGGCAGGGAAATGAAGCATAATCCCGCCGACTCAAAATGGCCTGACAGAGACCGTTTTGTGCTCTCATCCGGCCATGGCTCAATGCTGCTGTATAGTCTGCTTCATCTGTTCGGTTATGGACTCACGATCGAGGATCTGAAGCAATTCAGACAGTACGGCTCTTTGACTCCCGGACATCCCGAATATGCACATACAAACGGTGTTGAAACTTCGACCGGTCCTCTTGGAATGGGCATTAGCAATGCGGTCGGTATGGCGCTTGCGGAGACCGTGCTTGCGAACAAGTTTAACCGCGGCGGTTACAAAGTAGTCGATCACAATACCTATGTTATTCTTGGCGATGGCTGTATGATGGAGGGCCTCAGCCACGAAGCCTGCTCTCTGGCAGGAACTCTGAAGCTCAATAAACTGATTGCGCTTTACGATGACAACGAGATATCCATTGAAGGCAGCACCGATATAGCCTTCAGGGAAGACGTGCCTGCACGTTTCCGTGCTTATGGCTGGAATGTTATTGACGTTGCTGACGCGAATGAATTCGAGAATGTTGATGCGGCGATCAAGTTGGCGAAACTTTCCGATAAGCCGTCTCTTATTGTTTGCCATACGCTTATCGGCTACGGTTCTCCCAAGCAGGGTATGGCCAGCGCCCACGGTGAACCTCTTGGTGAGGACAATATTATCGCTCTGAAGAAAAAACTCCATTGGATCGACCGTGAGCCTATGAGTTTTGCTGTGCCTGAAGAGGTTTATAAGATCACTGCCAAGACTGCTGAGGCAGGCGCCAAAGCTCAGGCTGAATGGGAAAAGCTCTTTCAGAAATGGAGCGAAAAGTATCCTGAGCTGCGTCAGGAATGGGATACCTGGCATTCTGATGAGCTTCCTGTTGATCTGCTTAATGATGATGATTTCTGGGCATTTGAAGGTAAAGCTGCTACCAGAAACTCCTCCGGGACTGTCATAAATCGTCTCGCAGGCAAGATCCCGAATCTTATCGGTGGAAGCGGAGATCTCGCTCCTTCGAATAAGACATACATGAAGGGACAGGGAGACTACTCTGCCGAGGACAGAAGCGGTCGAAATCTCCATTTCGGCGTCAGAGAACACGCAATGGCCTGCATTTGCGCCGGCATGAAACTGCACGGCGGGCTTAGACCGTACTGTGGGACCTTCTTCGTCTTTTCTGACTATATGAAAAATGCGATGCGCGTTGCCGCAATAATGAAGCTTCCCGTTACTTACGTGCTTACTCACGATTCCATCGGTGTCGGAGAGGACGGGCCTACCCATCAACCTGTTGAGCAGCTTGCTGGCTTAAGAGCCATCCCTGATCTGGTTGTTTTCCGTCCTTGCGACAGCCATGAGGTCGCTGCGGGTTGGTATGCCGCACTTACGCAGAAGCGCCCCGTTGCGCTTATACTGTCCCGTCAGGATTGCCAGCTCAACGAAAAGAGCGGCAAGGACGCGCTCAAAGGCGGCTACATCATTTCTGACAGTAAAAAGAAGACTCCTGATTGCATACTTATCGCTTCCGGAAGTGAAGTAGAGCTTTGTGTGGCTGCGCAGACTCAGCTTCGTGATGAAGGTATTGACGCCCGAGTCGTTTCAATGCCGAGTTTCGAACTGTTTGACGAACAAAGCGACGAGTATAAGCAGAGTGTACTTCCCAACAAAGTGCGCGCAAGAGTAGCTGTAGAGGCCGGCGCCACTCTCGGCTGGCACAAATATGTCGGCTTGGATGGGAAAGTGCTGGGAATAGACCGCTTCGGGCAGAGTGCTCCTTACAAGTTCTTGTTTAAGGAGTATGGCTTTACACCCGAAAACGTCGCCGCATTAGCAAAACAAACTCTCAAGAAATAAATCCTTGCAGGGGGAGGAGCGTTCCTCCCCCTCTTAACAGCATATGAAGCCAATATATCTGGACAATGCGGCTACGACCCGTGTCTACCCTGAAATATTGAATGAGCTGGCCGAAATTGCCGGCGACGCGTTTGGCAACCCTTCAAGCGTGCACAGCGAAGGCAGAAAAGCCAGAAAACTAATTGAGGACAGCCGCAGAAACGTATCGGAAATACTGGGCTGTAAGCCTTCTGAGGTGTTCTTTACTTCCGGAGGCAGTGAATCCGATACCTGGGCGCTGTATGGCGCCGCCCACGCTCCCGGAAACAAAAAGCGCACACTCATTACAAGCTGTATTGAGCACAAGGCCATCTTATCCTGTGCAGCGCAGCTTGAAAAAGAGGGCTATAAAGTCATTTATCTGCCCGTGGACGCAGACGGTATAGTTTCCAAAAAGGCTTTGCTTGATTCCTTGACAGATGATGTGTTTTTAGTCTCAGTTATGACCGCAAATAATGAGACGGGGGTAATACAGGACATCGAGGCTTTGGCGGATATCGCCCATTCCAGGAGAGCGCTGTTTCATACAGACACTGTACAGGGTGTGATAGATACTGAATACGATCTTGAGGGCAGTAATATTGATATGCTTTCCATAAGCGCACACAAATTGCACGCACTTAAGGGTTGCGGCGCTCTTGCGGTCAAACACGGTGTCAATCTCTGCCCGATGGTGTACGGCGGAGCGCAGGAGCAGGGCAAACGCGCTGGTACTGAGAATCTTATAGGGATTTATTCACTTGGTCGTGCTGCACAGATCATAAAGCGCGACAGATTGGATATCATTTCCGGGAGACGGCTTCTTACCGCCAGGCTCGAGACGGCCTTACTTGAGCGCATAGATGGCATCAAGATCAATTCCGCTGCATCGAAGCGTGTTAGCGGTATATCCAATATTTCATTCCCCGGTGTTGATGGGGAAGCGTTAATGCTTAATCTTGACCTAAACGGCGTTTGTGCGTCAACGGGTTCCGCGTGCCTTAGCGGTTCTGTTGAGCCATCGCACGTGCTGCTTGCCATGGGCGTTCCAAAGCGTATTGCGGTCGGCTCTGTGCGTTTTTCGATAAGCGACGATAATACAGAAGCGGAAATTGATGCCGCCACTGATATAATAACTGAAACGGTACGGAAATTGAGACGTATCTCGAACTATTAAACCTTAGAAGGAGTTTATATAATGACTGATTTTCTTAAAATTTCTGATGAAGTCAGGCAGGCGCTTGCCCAGCATAAGCCCGTAGTCGCCCTTGAAAGTACAATTATATCACATGGAATGCCTTACCCAAGGAATGTTGAGACTGCAATGAATGTCGAAAATATCGTGCGCGAAAACGGAGCAGTTCCCGCGACAATATGTATAATCAAGGGCAAACTTGTTATTGGCGCTACCCCAGATGAGATCGAGTATCTTGGAAAGAGCGGCTTGAAGGTTGCAAAGGCATCCAGGAGAGATTTGCCGGTTCTGCTTTCCAAGGGGCTTGACGGAGCTACAACTGTTGCCTCGACCATGATAGGAGCCGACCTTGCCGGAATAAAGGTTTTTGCAACAGGCGGAGTAGGCGGTGTGCACAAAGGTGCTACTGAAACCATGGACATCTCTGCCGACCTGGATGAACTGGCCAACACTTCTGTGATGGTCGTTTGTGCCGGATGTAAGTCAATACTCGACCTTAAGCTTACCATGGAATATCTGGAAACCAAGGGTGTTCCGGTTATAGGCTACGGAACCGACGAGCTTCCCGCTTTTTATACTGACAAAAGCGGTCTTAAGGTGGATTACAGGCTTGATACTCCTTGCGAGGTCGCTGCCGCATTTAAGTGCAAAATGACTCTTGGCCTAAAAGGCGGAATGCTGGTCACAAACCCGATACCAAGTGAGTATGCCATGCCTGCAGACGTTATAAACGATGCCATCGAGGCTGCAGTAACCGAGGCAAACCGGCTTGGAGTAAAAGGCAAAGCGATCACTCCATTTTTGCTTGATAAAATACAGAAAATAACTGGCGGTGAAAGTCTTGAAAGCAACATTAAACTGGTATATAATAACGCAAGGCTTGCTTCACTCATAGCCAAAGAACTCTGATCTGGGGGAACGAGTGCGTACTAGGATCATTTCAGCCCTTATATTTATAGCCATTACCTTGGCCATGATCTGTCTTTCCGTTGAAACACGGATATTGTTTTTTGTCGCATGCTGCATTATCAGCTGCAGTGAGATGAAAAACGCTCTTAACAGGTTAGACCTTTCAATTCAGATTTGGGCTGTATATCTGACATGCATATGCTCTGCTGCATTGATCTATTTTGATTTGAACGCTTATGTGTTCACTGCTTACACTTTGATCCTTCTGTTACTGTTCGCTGTGCACGTTTTAAAAAGAAGCTTCGGAATTAAGGATTTGCTTGCGACCTACGGCGTTTGCGCGTATCCGCTTGCGCCTCTCATGTTGGTGACTTATATCTCCAAAGCAGTTACCCAGTCCGGTAAAGAAGCCTGGCCTGCAATATTCCTGAGCGCAATTCTCCCATCGGTAATTTGTGACACTTTTGCTCTGTTTGGCGGTAAGCTGTTTGGGAAAAACAAGCTTGCGCCTCATATCAGTCCCAATAAAACCGTAGAAGGCCTGGTTTGCGGAATCGTTATGGGCACACTTTCCGGGTTTGGGGTTCACTACATACTCAAGGCTTTCTCCTGCGACCTCATCACGTTATGGGCGGTAGTTTTGTCAGCCTTTATAAGCTCACTGACAGGTGCTATCGGAGATCTGGCGGCTTCTAGCATAAAACGTGAGGCCGGGATCAAGGATTACTCCAATCTTATTCCGGGCCATGGTGGCATGATGGACAGGATCGACAGCGAACTTTTTTCCATTCCTTTTGTCTATTTCCTTTACGCTTTGTTCATTTAGTTTGAAAGCGGAGCAAAAGACGTTTTATTTGACAGCAGGTTCATTTTGTTGTAGAATAAAATGTCTTTTTTATTTCGGAGGTTTTATGCTGGTAATAGTCGGCCTGGGCAATCCTGAGCTAAAATATCTTAAAACCTATCACAATGTTGGATTTCGAGTAATAGATAATCTGTGTGAAAAGCTTGGCTTCTGGACTGACAAAAAGCAGTGCAAATCGCTGATGGGAGAAGGCAGGTTCAATGGAGAAAGGATCGCGGTCGTAAAACCTTTAACGTATATGAACTTATCAGGGGAGGCTGTTGTCAGCGTCCTGAACTGGTATAAATGCGGTCCGGATGATCTGCTCGTCGTTTATGACGACATCGACCTTTCAAAAGGCGACCTTAGAATTCGTCCTTCTGGCAGCGCAGGTACCCACAACGGAATGAGAGATATCGTTGAGAGGCTTGGCACCTTTGATTTTACTCGCCTAAGGGTTGGTATCGGGAAGCCGGATGTCCACCTCGATCTTCGTGATTATGTGCTGTCCCAGCCGCACGGAGACGATAAAATCATTATGGACGACGCCGAACTGAATGCTGCAGATACGTTAATGGAATTCATTAATGGTGGAATAGACAAAGCCAGACAGTTTATAGGAAAGCTGCATGAAAACAGGAAGCTTGATACTTGATCTTATTCGGAAACAGGAGGCTTATAAGAGTCTTCTTTCCTGTCTTGACGAGGCACGCATCATCAGTGTAAGCGGCGCCGAGGAATCAGCAGCTACAAGCATAGTATCCGCGCTTAAAGAGGACAGTGGACACAGGTTTATATGGGTCTGTGAAAACGAACTGTTGGCCAGGAAGAGAGCAGAGGATTTTTGTGCTCTAGGGATCACTTCCAGGGCTCTTCCGCATGCTGATGTCACTTTTTTTCATGCTGACGCTCAAAGCAAGGAATTCTGTTTTCAGCGTCTTGATACATTAGGCGCATATATCAACGGAAAAATTGATGTATTGGTAGTCCCCGCAGAAGCCTTGCGTTTTAAACAGATCTCAAAAGCACGTTTTATCGACAACACCACAGTTTTGAAAACCGGCGACATAATTCGTCCGGAAACACTTATTGAACACTTAGTCAAAGCAGGGTATGAACGAGTCGATATGGTCGAAGGTCGCGGACAATGCTCTTTGCGCGGGGGAATAGCCGACCTCTATCCGGTCAATCATGCAAACGCACTTCGGGTTGAGTTTTTTGACGACGAAATAGACTCACTGCGAGAATTCGACGTACTTACCCAGCGTTCTTTAACGCCCATAAAATCAGCCGAGATTTATCCTGCCAGAGAAATACTCTTTTCGAAGCAGGAAGCTGCTGACGCGGCCAATGCGATCGACAAAACACTTACAGAAAGAACCGAAGCTCAGAATCTGCTTCGTCAGCGTGAACTGGAACGCCAATTCGGACTAGAGCCTTGCGAAAAATTTTTCAAACTTACAGAGTCCGACGAAATAGCTGATACAATCCCTCCAACTGACCCACAAGGGACTAATGCTCCTGAAAATACTCTCAGGGCAGGACACGACAAGCGCTTTAGGGGTCTTGCTGACGCTCTGCGCAACTCGCTTTCGCTTGAATTAGATTACTCTTTTCTGGCCGCAGTGTGTGGAGACTGCGAACAGATAACTGATTATTTTCCTTCGCAAATCGTTGTAGTGGAACACGCTGACAGGGTCAAAGAAAGACTGCGCAGCCTATCTGAAGATTTTTTTCTGAATTATAAAACTGCGCTTGAGAGGGGAGAGGCTCTCCCTTTTCAGGCGGAGATCATTAACGATTTTTCAGAAACCTTACAATCTATTCTCAAGCATTCTATAATAACGCTTGACATTATTATAAAGGGAAGGACGGATTTCCCTCCGCAAAAGCTGATAAAGTTTGATGCTGTATCTTCTGTCGGCTTTAATGGAAATATAAAAGAGATATCCACAGAAATAAGACGACTTCAGCAAAATAATGCCTATATAGCTCTGCTCGCAGGAAGTGAATCAAGGGGCGCCAGGCTTAGCAGGGCGCTTGCTGACGAAGGAGTGATCGCTCCATTTATCGATACTGATGGATACGAGCTTACGCCAGCGATTCCTGCTGTGCTTACTACCAATTTATCTTCCGGCTTCTCAATTCCTGAACTTCCTCTTTATGTTTTCTGTGAGGACGATCTGTTCGGACGTAAGATGCAAAAAAAACGTTCTTACACCTCTTCGCAGAACAAGACGTCAGCCTTTATACAGTTGAATGTAGGTGACTATGTAGTTCATGAAAACCATGGAATAGGACAGTATTTGGGTACCGTCCGCATGACAGTGGATGGCAGAAGCAGAGATTTCCTGAATATACGATATGGCGGCACGGACAAGCTCTATGTTCCCACTGATCAAATGGACAGGATCCAAAAGTATATCGGATCTGAAGGAGAGGCGCCTAAGCTGAACCGTCTATCCGGTGGGGAATGGCAGAAGCAGAAATCCCGTGTACAAAAAGCCATAAGGGAGATAGCCGGAGATCTTATAAAGCTATACGCACAGCGTTCCTCCGCTCCCGGTTACGCATTTGCTCCTGATACGCCCTGGCAAAGGGAATTTGAAGACGCTTTCCAGTTTGAAGAAACACCCGACCAGGTGGTCGCCACCGATGAGATCAAGCGTGACATGGAAAAGCCGCGCGTAATGGACAGGCTGCTTTGCGGTGACGTGGGCTATGGAAAAACGGAAGTCGCGCTCAGAGCGGTTTTTAAATGCGTAATGGAAGGCAAACAGGCTGTGCTGCTTGCTCCAACCACTATACTTGTGCAGCAACATTATGCCACTGCACTGAATAGATTTGGATCTTTCCCTGTCAGAATAGATACGCTCAGCCGTTTCAAGACTTCTTCGGAGCAAAAAGAGGTTATCCACAAGCTAAAAAAAGGAGAAATAGACTTCGTTATAGGTACCCACAGGCTGCTTGGGAAAGATATTGAATTTAAGGATCTCGGCCTGCTTGTAGTTGATGAAGAACAGCGTTTCGGTGTATCTCACAAGGAAACGATAAAACAGTACAAACAAAGTGTCGATGTACTCACGCTCTCCGCTACACCCATTCCACGCACATTGCATATGTCCATGGTGGGCATAAGGGATATGTCCATTCTTAAAACTCCTCCCGAAGAACGTTTTCCTATCCAGACTTATGTAGTTGAGTATTCGGACAGTCTTGTAAGAGACGCTATACTCAGAGAACTTTCCAGGGGCGGACAGGTATATATGCTTTACAACCGCGTACAGTCGATTGAGATCGTGTACAGCCGTTTAAAGAGGCTCGTGCCCGAAGCCAGGATAGCAATCGCTCACGGCCAGATGCGGGAACACAACCTTGAGGACGTTATGCTGGACTTTTATGACGGAAAGTTCGACGTGCTTTTGTGTTCAACGATTATAGAAGCCGGCCTTGACGTACCAAGAGCGAATACCCTTATCGTTTGTGATGCAGACAGATTCGGACTTTCTCAGCTTTACCAGCTTCGCGGCAGAGTGGGGCGCTCTAACAGGGTAGCTTATGCATACCTGACGGTCAATCCTAATAAAATCCTTACTCAGGACGCGGAAAAACGCCTGAATGCGATCAGAGAGTTTACTGAGTTTGGCAGCGGCTTTCGTGTGGCAATGAGAGATCTGGAGATACGCGGTGCAGGCAACATCCTCGGCGCCGAGCAAAGCGGGCATATGGCAGCTGTTGGTTACGATCTGTATGTAAAAATGATAGATGAAGCCATCAGAGAACTGCAGGGCACAGTTCAGCACACACAGGTTTCTACAAAAATCGATATAGCGATCGACGCCTATCTGCCTTCAGATTATGTGACCAGTGATGTGACCAGGATTGAAATGTACAAGCGTATTGCCGAAATCAGCAATAAACGGATCAGGGACGACGTAATTGACGAATTGATCGACAGGTTCGGCGACCCGGACAGACCTGTTATCAATCTTATAAATATTGCTCTGCTCAAGACAGCGTGTGAAAAACTGTTTATTGACAACGTCAGTTATAGAAGCGATATGCTTATGCTTCGTTTCTCTCATGAGGGTGAGATCAATGTGTTTAAGCTGCTTGACGCATTAAAACAAGACAGCAGGTTCAAGCTTCTCCCAAAACAAAAAGGTGTTATTGCTTTTTCCGAAGTCCATCAGCCTGTTGAAAAGCTTATTGTGAGCTGCGCTGAGGGATTAAATTCATTGTTTGAGAAAATGCAGCAATAGGTAGTAAGTTTAATGACAGATGGACTTAAGCAGGGCTTTCTGCCGGTAACAAAAGAAGAAATGCTTTCCCTGGGCTGGGAACAGCCTGATTTTGTGTATGTCAGCGGCGATGCATACGTTGATCACCCATCCTTCGGTCACGCCATTATTTCGCGCGTACTTGCAAGTGCAGGATACAGGATCTGCATGCTTCCGCAGCCAGACTATCATTCATGTGAGGATTTTAAACGTTTTGGACGCCCTCGTTTGGGCTTTTTGATCGGTACGGGTGTTGTTGACAGTATGGTCAACAATTATACTGCTGCAAAAAAACGTCGGCATGACGACGTATATTCGCCCGGTGGAAAAGCCGGTAGACGGCCGGACAGAGCGCTGATCGTTTACGCTAACCGAATCAGAGAAGCGTACACTGACATTTTTATCGCCGCAGGAGGCGTTGAAGCTTCTCTGCGCAGATTTGCCCATTATGATTACTGGGATGACAAAGTGCGTTTTTCTGTGCTTGTAGACAGCGGCGTTGATATTCTCATGTTCGGTATGGGTGAGAGAACGATACTTGAGGTCGCCTCATTTGCGGACAGCGGTTTACCCACTGAGGCCTGTCGGATCCCAGGTACATGTGTACTTGCACGTAATCTGCCTTCTGATGCCATAGAACTGCCATCTGCCGAGGAAGTGGCCAACAATAAGGCTTCCTATTGTCGGGCGTTTATGTTGGAGTATAACGCACAGGATCCAATACGCGGCAAACGACTTGCTCAAAAGCATCAAAGTCATTATGTCATTCAGAATATGCCTTGCAAGCCGCTTTCCACGCGTGAACTTGATGAAACATATGCTCTGAATTACACCCGAAAATGGCATCCAATGTATGATAAAAACGGTGGGATTCCTGCACTGAAGGAAGTTGAGTTCTCTCTTGTTTCCGAACGCGGATGCTTTGGCTCCTGCAGTTTCTGCGCCATTACCTTCCATCAGGGAAGGATCGTTACTTCAAGGTCTAAAGAATCTTTATTGCAGGAAGCCCGTTTGCTTACAGAAAAGAAGAATTTCAAGGGCTACATTCACGACGTTGGCGGCCCCACAGCGAATTTCAGACACCCTTCCTGTGATAAACAGTTAAAGACCGGTACATGCTTTAATAAGCAGTGTCTGTATCCAAAGCCATGTCCAAACATAGATCCAGATCACAGTGAGTATATAGACATCCTGCGTTCGATCAGGTCACTCCCGAAAATCAAAAAGGTTTTTGTTCGCAGTGGAATCAGATACGATTATATGCTCCTTGACCGGAAAAACTCTTTGCTTGACGAGCTCGTCCAACACCATATAAGTGGACAACTAAAAGTCGCACCGGAGCATATAGCGCCCAATGTGCTCTCCTATATGGGAAAACCAGGAAAAGATGTATTTGAAGAATTCAGACGTCAGTTTGAGCAGTCCAATAAAAAATACGGAAAAAATCAATACCTGGTACCATATTTTATGAGCAGTCACCCAGGCTGTACTCTAAAGGATGCCATAATGCTGGCTGAATATCTCAGAGACACACATCTACATCCGGAGCAGGTCCAGGATTTTTATCCTACCCCCGGTACGCTTTCGACTTGTATGTATTATACTGGCCTTGATCCTCGCAACATGCAAAAAGTTTATGTAGCCAAAAACCTTCATGACAAAGCGTTGCAAAGGGCTTTGATCCATTACAATTTACCAGAAAATCACGACCTTGTCATTGAAGCCCTGAAAAAGGCAGGAAGATATGACCTTATAGGGAGCTCGCCTAAATGTCTGGTGCGTGATACCGTACCGAATAAGCACATTAAAATGAAATCTGACGGGAGAAAAGAACATGCGGTGCAGCATAAAGATACTAAACGCAAATGGCGTCGTTGAAAACACAATTTTCGGCGAGACAGGAGAAACTCTTTACAAGGCGATCGTCCGCGCGGGTATTTCGATACCGGCACCCTGTGGCGGGAACGGAAAATGCGGTAAATGTCGTGTCAAAGCATCCGGCAGTATCTCTGTAGACAGTGACGGAACCTGCCTGTGCTGTAAAACGATCCTGGAAGGTAATTGCTCCATTCAAATAGCAAACCAGTCTGCACAGATACAGCTTTCAGGCTTTCAAAGCCAATTCGAAACTGATCATGAGGAAGGATTAGGCGTTGCTGTTGATATTGGCACGACAACCATCGCGGCCTATTTGTGTGACCTCACCAGCGGAAGCGTTATTTCAGCTGATTCAATGCTGAATCCTCAAAAGGTACATGGGGCAGACGTTATCAGCCGCATTATGTTTGCGACAGAGGATACTGCAAACGCTGCAATACTCGCTGAGGAATTACACGATGCTCTCAAAGAGCTTTCTGAAAGGATGCTTCAAACAGCTGGAAAACAAAAAAACAGCATAAAACAACTATCAATTGTAGGCAATACCACTATCATGCACTTAACAGGCAGTTACAGCACTCTAGGAATATCAAAAGCGCCTTATCTGCCGGAGTACACTTCGCTGCATATCAGAGATTACTACGGTACGAAAGCAATTTTCGGAGGGTGCATTTCCGGTTTTGTTGGTGCAGATACAGTTTCCGCCATGCTGGCAAGCGGCTTTCATGAAACCAACAAAACCACTATGCTGATCGACATAGGCACAAACGGTGAGATCGCTTTAAAGAAAGGCGATGATTATTTCGCATGTTCATGCGCTGCTGGGCCTGCTTTTGAAGGAGCGCATATAGCTTGCGGAATTGGGGGAGTGAGTGGCGCAATAGATCATGTGCGCGTTGAAAACGGTGAAATCTCTTTTTCCACGATCGGCGGTACAAAACCTTGCGGCATTTGCGGCAGCGGTATTGTAGATGCCGTAGCATGCCTCCTCACAATTGGTGAGATCGACTATAAAGGCCGCATGAAACAACAATTCAATATCTGTGAAAGTGTCTATATAGCCCCAGAAGACATACGTGAGATTCAGCTTGCAAAAGCAGCTATCGCCTCCGGTATTGAGATCCTGGCAAGACAAGCCGGAATTAACGTATCAGAGATTGAAACAGTATTCATTGCTGGAGGTTTTGGAACTTATATCAAAATTGACTCCGCTTGCAAAATTGGGTTGATACCTGATGAATTATCGGATAGGATAACTCCCGTAGGTAATGCTGCGGGAGATGGCGCGAAAATGCTTCTTTTCAGCAAAAAATACAGACTAATTGCGGAGACGGTCAGAAAAAACACGGTCTATGTAGACCTTTCTTCGCAGGAAGAGTTTGAGGACATCTACGCAGAAAAGCTTTTATTTGATTAACGAAATATTTTTGTAATATTTTCTTAAATAGTTGTAAATATATTGACAGACTCTGTTCGGTTTTATATAATAAATACAGACTTCGGTATGTATTTATTGGATGGTGAGTTGAGTGCGCAAGGGCGACATAAGAAAAGCCGCTATCATTCAAACAGCAGAGCAACTGTTTTACTCAAAAGGTTATGAAAACACGTCTATACAAGACGTTCTTGACGTACTTAAACTTTCAAAGGGCGGGTTTTACCATCATTTTGAAAGCAAGCTTTCTCTGCTTGACGCGATATCCCTGCGAAGAGTAGAAGTCAATGCTGAGAACTGCTTGAAAGCTATCTCCAAAGTAGAAATGCATGCTATCGACAAGCTGAATTGTGTGTTTTCTTTCTGCAGTTTTCTGAATGATGAATCAACTGAATACATATCTATTATGTTGCGTGTTGCCTACATAGAAGGCAATGTAATGTTAAGAGATCACATTAAGCTCAGCGGCGTAAGTTTGTTGAGCGAGATTGTCAACGATGCCATACAGGAAGGTATCGAAAAAAAACTGTTTTATACAAAGTACAGTGACGAGCTTGGCAGGATCATACTTAACCACGCATATTGTCTTACTGATGACGCTGCACAGCTTTTAGTTTCCTCACAGGATGTAGTCGAAACCGCGACGAAGCTGAGGGAAAAGATTGACGCTTATAACTATGTACTTGAAACAATGCTTAACGCACCGCACGGCTCACTGTGCATGTTGGGCGACAAGGTTTTTTCTGCGGTAAATTTTGCTGTAAATGACTCCCTTCAGGCATCCTGAAACTAACGTGAGCTTTTGTCAAAAGCCTGGAGTCTGCCGGATACTATATTTACACTTACACTTTCATCATTGAATATCTCACCGTCGAGCTGGTAATCCATATTCTTTGAAATAATTGATATTTTTTTGCAGCTGTAAGCTTTTCCAAGACCAAATTTCACATGTAGGCCCAATATAAAAAGAGGAAGAAGGAAAAGGAGCTGCCAGCGCTTGACTGCCTTTACCTCAACTACATCTATTATACCATCATGGGTAATAGCTCCCGGAACAGCTTTCATGCCACCGCCAATATAGCTTCCGTTCCCGATTGAGATAAGGGACAGTTGTCTTTTAGAAAAAGGCGATCCATCCTGCGAGATTTCTAATTCGATGGGGGAATACCCCCGAACTGCGTGAATAACGGCCATAAGGTATGATTTAAGTCCGCTGAATTTATGCTTAAATGCATTCAGCTTGGTCAGTACATCCACATCAAACCCTGCGCCCATTACATTTAAGAAACGTCTGTTATTGGCTAAAAGATAATCGATGTGCCGAACAGTTCCATTTATCTGAGCATTGAAAGCCTTGATCGGATCCTTTGGAAGGCCCAGAGATTTAATGAAATCGTTCCCTGTTCCGCACGGAACGATCATCAGCCTGAAAGAATCACCGTTCAGCTTATTGAACGTGCGTAATACAGTGCCATCACCGCCGAGAATACAAACAGTGTCTTGGCTTCCGGAAGGAATGGAAGAATATGCGGACTCATCAATATGATCAATAATATTGAATGTAGTATATGATATGCTTTGTGAGTCTAAGATAGTTTTGACTTCATCGAGTACATGAAGAGTTCTTTTTGTTCCGGTTTCGGGGTTAAAAACTATTGTAAACAAAAAAATATAATCCCTTATATTGTCAAACGTTTCAATCTATGATACAATTAAAAGGGTAATATGGCAAGGTTTTTATTTGATAAGTCTGTTAAGTTTGGTGAAGCGAAATGAAAATTGCTATTTTGGGCTTTGGAACAATAGGAAGAGGGGTATTTGAGCTTCTGTCTGAACGTCGTGACATCGTTGTGAAACGTGTTCTCGATCTAAAAAAATGGAATGCTCTTATGACGACCGAGTTTTCTGATATCTCAGATGACCCGGAGATCGAGCTCGTCGTTGAGACGATGGGTGGCATCGAACCAGCTCGCACCTACGTGTCTGAGTGCCTTAACAAAGGCAAGCATGTAGTTACAGCCAACAAACTTCTTGTCAGCAAATACGCGTGTGAACTCAATTCAACCGCACGAAAGAGCGGAAAAGCATTCCTATTCAGCGCTGCATGCGGAGGCGGCATTGCTTACCTTTCTAATCTGCAGCTCACTCAGGCTGTAGACAGAATTATATCACTGGGTGGTATATTGAACGGTACCAGCAATTATATACTCGATAAGCTTCAGACTGAATGCCCCGATTTTGAAGCTGCGTTAAAAAAAGCTCAGGCATTGGGCTATGCCGAAAAGGATCCGACGAGCGATATCGAAGGGCTTGACACGATAAGAAAGCTGATCTTATCCTGCGCTGTTGCCTTCGGTTTATTACCGGATGAAAAGCAGATCCTCCGTTATGGTCTTTCAAACATCAACAGGATAGACCTGGACTATGCAAAAAAATGCAGGAAACATATCCGCTTGACTTCTTATTCTGCTCTAAATGAAGATGGTTCGCTTAAGGCTTGGGTCATGCCTGAGCTTGTTGAAGCTTTTTCCTCAGAAGCAGCTACCTCTTCAAATTTGAATTACGCATGGTATACAGCAGAAAAATCCGGTTTGTTCGGGTATTCAGGCCAGGGCGCCGGCAGCTTGCCGACCGCAGCGAATATACTAAAAGATATTCTTTCTGTCAAAGAAGGCCGAAGGAATATGCTTCCTGAGGCTCTTAAAGCGGCAGAGATCAAATGCAGCGACCTAAGAGAATTTTATATTCGCATGCCTTCCGAATGCGATTTATCTATGCTTCCTGCCAGCCATTCTTTTGAGAAGGATAACTATACAATTATCGAAACCAGTTCAATAAAGCTTGATGAAATACCATTCGATTATATTAGATCCAATCATGGTTTTATCATGCTTAAATAAAGGAGTAACCCCATGAAAAAATGGAATGTGGCCGTACTGGGTGCGACCGGAGCGGTTGGACAGCAAATGCTTAAGGTTCTTTCTGAAAGGAATGTTCCTCTTGGCACTGTCAAAGCTCTTGCCAGCGCGTCCAGCGCGGGGAAGAAGGTCTACTGCGGCGCAAAAGAGATAACGGTCGAAGAGACCCGTGACGATTCTTTTCAGGGAATGGATTTTGTGCTCGGCGCTGTAAGCAATGCCATGGCTCAGAAATTCCGGCCTTCTATTGTTCAAAGCGGTGCTGTCTTTATCGACAATTCGTCTGCGTTCAGGCTTGACGATGATGTGCCTCTTGTGATCCCTCAGATAAACGGCGAAGACGCATTTACTCATAAAGGCGTCATAGCTAATCCTAACTGTTCAACAATTGTGACACTCATGGCAGTTAGCGGTATAGCTCGGATCGCCAAGATATGCGAAATGGTAGCTTGTACCTATCAGGCTGTGTCAGGTGCAGGACGCGAGGGAATAGTTGAGCTTGAAACACAGATGCGTCAGGAGCTCACAGGCGAAGCAAAAACCAGCAACGTTTTCCCGTGTCAGATCCTTTCCAACGCCATTCCTTTCATAGGCAGTGAGATCGATAACGATTATACAACAGAAGAAATGAAGATGCAGAACGAAGGCAGGAAAATATTGCATCTGCCTGAACTCAAAGTGTGCTGCACATGTGTAAGGATCCCCGTGATCAGGTCTCATTCGATCAGTGTCCAGCTGAAGCTTGACAGAGATGTGACAATGGACGAAGTAAAGGCCGCGATCTCGTGTGCGCCCGGTTGTGTGCTGACGGACAGCATCGAAGGGAGGAATTATCCAACTCCGCTTGATGTGAGCGATCAGGATCTTGTTTATGTGGGTCGGGTACGCAGAGATTTGATCAACGGCGACAAGGGCTTGTGTTTATGGTGCTGCGGCGATCAAATCCGTAAGGGCGCCGCTACAAACGCAGTAGAGATACTCGAGTTGCTGATCAAATGATTAGTCAATTCCGCAGGATACCAATTCAAATCCTGCGGATTTTTCTTGACTTTTTCCCGGTAGGGTGTTATAATCAATTATGCGCAAAAGTCAGCTTTTACGAATAGTTGAGGGAAAATAAGCCGTGGCCACAAATCAATCGTATATTCAGACAAAAAAGCTTCATATAACGGAGATCACCAGAAAGATCGTTTCTGAGCTTCCAAATGATGTATACGACTATATACTCGCCTTAGGCGATTCTACGCAGCCGTTGACTCGCTACGCTTATGCGCACGATCTGAGGCTCTTCCTTTCATTCCTTCAAAAGGAAAACCCCAAGTTTTCCAGTAAAGATCTTATCGCATGGACAAGCGCAGATTTTCAGGCGATTACTGCCAGAGACATTTCGATGTTCATGGACTATCTCGGACTTTACTTTAATGATAATGATGTAATGGTTTCAAATCAAGAGCTTGGCAAACAGCGCAAGTTTTATTCCATACGATCCTTTTTTAAATGGCTCTACCGACAAGGCAAGATATCCTCTGATATCACTTCATTGATCGATCCGCCAAAACGTCATGAAAAGCCTATTCTCAGGCTGGACACCTTTGAAGTTAAGAAAATGTTAAGTGCGGTTGAAAATGGGGACGGGCTTTCCAAACGGCAAAAAGCTTATCATGACATCACTTCCATTAGGGATTTAGCAATCATATCCTTATTTCTTGGCACAGGGATTCGCGTTAGCGAGCTTCAGGGCTTGAATGTAGAAGACTTAAATCTCGAGGATTCCAGCTTTCTTGTGACCCGAAAAGGCGGAAATCAGGTCATTCTATATTTGCCTGAGGAAATAATTGAGCCAATTTCAAACTATTATGATATCAGGATACATGACGAAAGTATCGATGAAAACGAAAATGCGCTCTTTATTTCTCTTCAAAAGAAACGCATGAGCATACGTTCTATCGAAAACATGGTAAAAAAATACGCGCAAATTGCCGCACCTTTAAAAAAACGTATCAGCCCGCATAAACTGAGATCAACATTTGGAACAAACCTTTACAACGAAACCGGAGATATTTACCTGGTCGCAGACGTGTTGGGCCACTCAGATATCAACACTACTCGCAAGCACTATGCTGCCATGAACGAAAACCGAAGGCGATACGCAGCAACAAAAGTTCGTATAGTTGATTCTGGTGAAAACACAAACGAAGAAGACAGCTAATTTTTTTCCTGCTTAGCCCATGAAGTCGCTATTTTATCACAGATCTCATTTTCTTCTACGCCTGCGTGACCTGAAACCTTTTGCCATTCAACGGAATGAATTGATTCCAAATAAACAAGTTTTTTCCATAAATCGCTGTTTGGCACCTGTTCTTTGCCGTTTTTCCTTGTCCAGCCTGCCTTTTCCCAAGTCTTGATCCAGCCTTTGATGTGCGAATCCACAAGGTAACTGCTATCCGAATAAAGCACCACTTCACAGGGCTGGTTAAGGCACTCGAGTGCCTTTATCGCGGCTGTAAGCTCCATGCGATTATTCGTGGTTTTTTCTTCTCCCCCACCTATTTCCTTGCGCAGCTCTCCATAAATCAGTACAGCTCCCCAGCCTCCGGGACCAGGGTTCCCGGAGCATGCACCATCTGTATATATTACTACCTTTTTCATTTCAATCCCTCAGTCAAAACAGTGTAGTTCAAGCGGAGAGATTCGACATAATCATCGTACGAAAAACTTGCGTCCATGTTCAGCATATTGTTCATCCTTCCGCGAAGGTCGATGATCCCTTCAGGAGCCATAGCATTATCCGTCAGATATAGCGCGCGCTGTGCATCGCTGTATATATCTTCGACCATATAGGCGAAAGCAGGATTGATAGCTATTGTATCTGGTTGAATAGAAGTATCATACTCAATACATTCCAGTTTTTGTGTAGCTGAAAGCAGATTATTCTCGTAAACTGTAGCATAATCGGGATCAGATCCTGAGAAGGCAACAGAAAGCTTTTGAAGAAGACGTTTTGTCCCGCTTTCGGACAGGTAGACATCGTAACACTCGAGCGGCAGCGTTTCATTGTCTGAAGTAAAAGTCATCAGCTCTTCTGTTGAAATAAGCTCCTCATCATTTAGAAGAGATATCACTATACATCTGTCGTTAAGATCAGCAGAATCAAAACCCTCAAATCCTCTGCCGAAACAAACATACACATCAGCAACGCTCAGGAGAGATATCTCCCAGTCCGAAAGCTCGTAACTGCTGTAACCTTCTTTGCGAGGAATGGTAAGCATAGATAATGAAAGCCCCGGCACACCGCGGACAATTGCTTCGGTCAAAGCATATACAGGAAAACACGAAGTCAGAACCGTATATGTATTCTTATCGGCTGTCGGCGTCATATCACCCTCATCAGGGATCAGTGCCAGGCAAATAAAAACACATACAGTAAGTGTCGCGCACAATAGTTTAGGCTTCATTGATAGCAACGTGCCAGATCGGCTTTCTTGAGAAGCTGCCAGAGATTTAGACCCGCAAGCTTTTCAACGATCCTTTCGTCATAACCGCGGGAAAGAAGGTACTCTATCAACCGCGGGTAACAGCTGGCATCATATAAGCCCTCCGGCCATACATCTATACCGTCGAAGTCGGAGCCAAAGCCAAGAACGTCCTCTCCTCCAAGTTCCATAATTGAGTCGATGTGCCTGTAAACGTCCTCAAACGTTGAAGAAGGTTTATCAGTCAGGAATGCGGTATAAAAATTTATGCCTATATATCCTTTTCTTTCTATGATTGCCTTTATCTGCGCTCTGTCAAGATTTCTCGGAACGTTGCAAAGCTCTTTATTGTTTGAGTGGCTTGCTATAGGCGGAAGCTCCATATTATTATATACATCCCAGAACCCTGCTTCGTTGAGATGCGATACATCTGCATAGATTTTCAGCTTATCCATTTCTTTTAAGAGGCTGAAACCAAATGGCTTAAGACCGGGTTTATCTCCCAATTTGGCTGGAGAAGCGATCTCATTTTCGAAGTTCCATGTCAGTGCTATCATTCTGATACCAGCAATGGAGTAAAACTCGTACAGTCTTTCTAACTTGCCTTCGAGAGCCTCGCCGCCTTCTATTGAAATAACACCGCAGGGATATTCCGGAGCAGTTTCAGGAAGAGAAGCATTAAAAATCGGTATTCCAAGCTTTTCCCTTTGAGCAAGCGTATCAATGCCGTCCTGATAAGCAGTTCCGTGTACTCCTTTTGACCCAGTAAAAAGCGCAAACGTCTGCATGCAGAGGCCGCCTGAGAGCATTTTATCCCGGTTAATCATTAAATCATCCAGTTTTCTTCCATGTCGCATACCTGAAAGAGTATCGCAATGTGAATCAGCAATAAACATATAATCACCTCATTTATATTATTACATATTTTCAAAGATAATTCATCTATTTTTCGTTAACTCTTTTTGCATAATTATTGACGCAGACAATTATTGGTGTATAATTATGAAAAAAGGCGGTATGAAAATCGAATGATAGATTTGACTTTATCTCAGATAAGAGAAATAGAAAAAATCACTCCGACTCCTGTTCACGTATATTCGCAGGATGAGATTATAAAGCAAACTTTGCAAGTTAACACGGCTTTTAGCTGGAATAATGGCTTCAGAGAGTATTATGCTGTTAAAGCATGCCCAACACCGGGGATAATCAGCATCATGCAGCAACTCGACTGCGGTGTAGATTGTGCCTCAGAATGTGAACTTTTACTCGCTAAAGCGATGGGCTTTACCGGCTCTCAGATTATGTTTTCATCTAACCAAACTCTACCAGGTGAGTATTCTCTGGCAAAACAGCTTGGTGCTATAATCAATCTTGACGATATTGGAATGATTGATTTTATTCAGGCTGAATGCGGCATCCCTGAAAAGATCTGCCTGCGTTTTAATCCAGGCGGAGAAATCACTAACGGCAATGTTATCATGAGCAGCCCTCAGGATTCAAAATTCGGCATGACATTACCGCAAGTTTATGAAGCCGTAGAACGCTGTCAGAGTTTGGGCGTTAAGCAATTTGCATTACATGCATTCCTTGTAAGCAATACCACTGATGACAGCTATTACCCTAATCTTGCCCACACGCTCATGAAACTCGCTATAGATCTTAACAAAAAGTATGGGTGCAGGATTTTTATGCTTAATCTGTCCGGAGGAATTGGCATCCCTTATGTTCCGGGTCAGAAGGCTGCCGATCTTCAGAAAATCGGCTCAGAAATAAAAAAACTATACGATCAGCTGCTCGTCCCATCCGGTCTTGGTGATATCGCTATCAGTTGCGAGCTTGGAAGATATATGACTGGACCTGCTGGCTGTTTGCTGACAAAAGCGATACACTTAAAAGACACATACAAGCATTATATCGGAGTAAATGCGTGCGCTGCCGATTTGATGCGGCCAGCAATTTACGGAGCATATCATCACATAACAGTTGTTGGAAAAGAGGCTGCAAAAGCGACTCGCGTTTACGATGTTGTTGGATCACTCTGCGAAAACAATGATAAATTTGCTATAGACAGACTTCTTCCTGAAGTCGATGTCGGTGATTATATCATTATCCACGATACCGGAGCGCATGGTCGCTCAATGGGATATAACTATAATGGCAGGCTAAGAACTGCCGAATTACTTTTATGCAGCGACGGTAGCTTCAAACTTGTTAGAAGAGCCGAAACAAAGCAAGACTACTTCGCCACACTTGACGTTAGCGGACTTACTTTCTGAAGGCAGAAAAAAAGAGTCGTCAAACAGACGGCTCTTTTTAAGTGTTTTTACTGAATCTGCAGATACTTGCTATACATATATCCGGCCTTGCCGTTGTAGCTGATTAACCACCACTTTGCATTGGCTGTGCTCTCGACTGTGACCTTTGTGCCTTGCTTGATCAACATGATATCTCCGTAATCGGTTGATGGGCCCTTTCTCATATAGACCCATGTGCCCGTGACCTTCGCAATATCCTTTTGTGGCTCAGACGAGCCTGAAGCAACAAGGTATTTACTGCTTACAAAACCTTGTGTGCCATCAGAAAGCTGCACAAGAATCCATTTCCCGTTCTTGCCGAGCCCTTTCACTTCTGTCCCTTTGAACAGGATGCCGAGCGTAGGCGTTGAAGTTGAAGCACCAGCCCTCAGACGAACTGAAGCCGTAGTTTTTCCGGTTTTTGCTCTATTCCAATAGGAAACCCCGTCAGCGTACATACTTCCGATTCCGGAAATGTATAAGCTTTTTATGTATCCGGTTTTGCCGGTAGTCGTTTTAACCTTTGACCATGCACTTCCCTTACTGAGCACAGTAATGGAAGCTCCGTCTTTAAGGTACTCAGTGGCTCCGTAGTTTTTCCCGGGCCCTTTTCTGAGCTTTATACTGCCGTCTTTATACGCCAGCTTTACGCTTTCCGCATTTGCAAATGCAAACGCCGATATAATAAGCAAAACGGCCAGAAGAATACTGATCCATTTTTTCATGCAGAATCCCCCCTTTATTAAGATTATATCATAAGGACCAAGCAATAAGCTATAATAATATCTTTACAAGATTGTTCCTCTTTGATAGAATAAATGTGTCAGAATAAGGAATGGAGAAAGCATATGAACATCTTATCGATCGGAAACAGCTTTTCTGTGGATTGCCAACATTATTTGCCTGATCTGTTTGGAAAAGCAGGGATTCAATCCTATATCGGCAACTTATATATCGGCGGCTGTTCGCTTGAGATGCATTACAATAATATGATTTCCGACGCGCCTGCTTACGAGTATTTTGTCAATAATGTATCGTTGGGTAAATGTCGCCTGTCAGTAGCACTTTCTGACGCCGAATGGGACTACATAACGCTGCAGCAAGCCAGTCATTTCAGCGGGTTGCCGGAAACATATTACCCCTTTTTATCACAATTGATTGATTATGTTTCATCACGTTGCCCTAAAGCGAAACTGCTTTTGAATCAAACCTGGGCGTACGAATACAATTCCACTCACAATGCTTTCGGGTACTACGACTGTTCCAGAAAAAAGATGTTTGAGTTATCTTCTTCAGCTTATGAAACTGCAGCTCAGAAATATGGATTATCCCTCATTCCCACCGGTAAAGCAGTCGAGTCAGCAAGACAAGATGAAACCTTTGATCCTGAAAAAGGTGGCCTATCCCTCACGCGTGACGGTTTTCATCTTTCATACGTATACGGAAGGTTCCTTGCAGCGTCCGTATGGTATGAGACTCTAACTGGGCTAAATATAAGTGACAATTCGTTTATACCGTCCGAGCTTGAATACTTGGGCAGAAATCAAACGACAGGAAATATACTCAATAAAGAAATAATATATACACGTGCAGACTTAGAGCTGATAGCAAAGCTTAAACAAATATGCCACACAGTTACGCAACATAATAAGTATTCATTATGACATAGTCTCGCAGACAAATGATTTGATGTGAAACCTTTCCGCAGCCTTGGCTGCAGCTACGCGCGACTCAAAAACACCAAACACTGCGCTCCCGCTACCGCTCATTTGAGCAAAGACTGCGCCGTACTCCAGCATCTTTTGTTTCACGGATGCAATTTCAGGCATAAGCCTGACTGCGGGAAGCTCAAGCTGATTGAGGCTGTTCAAGTCCGATATTCTGCCGGAGTATAGACCGTTTAGTAACGTCTCGATACATGGCTTATGTGGATTAATATGATCACTTTTTATTGAATCGTATTCCTTATACACTTCAGGGGTTGAAAGGCCATTTCCGCAATGCACGACCAAAAGATTTATAGGAATTATTGAAGGGAGTTTGGTCACATTCTCCCCTATTCCTTTAACTCTGCACAGTCCTCCTTCGAGGAAAAACGGGACATCCGCGCCAAGCTTTACAGCGATAGAATTTAGCTCTTTTTTTGTTAGCCGTAAATCAAACAGCTTATTAACTGCCAAAAGAACTCCGGCGCAGTCGGAACTTCCGCCTCCCAGCCCCGCAGCAGAAGGAATACGTTTTATAAGCCGTATTTTTGCATTAAGATTTAACCCTGTATGGTCGTTGATTGCCATAAAAGCACGCCACGCAAGGTTTTTTTCTATGTCGTTATACGGCTCTTGACAAATGAAAGCGCTCGTCTCAGATTTGCTGATCTCTATCGTATCAAAAATGCTGACGGTTTGCATGAGCATGTCCAGTTCATGATATCCGTCAGGCAGAATTCCCGTAACGTATAGCGCCCAATTGATTTTTGCAGAGACCTGAAGTGTTACCTTATTCGTCTTCTTCGTCCTCAGCGGAATTGATCATGTTCAAAAGAATATTAGAAAGCTTCTCATCGATAGGCAGGAACTCTTCTTCATCTTCTCCTACTGGAACGACCTTCATAAAAGTAACATCTACTTTTTCGGAGTGCTCGCAGGAGGAACAATCCTCTATTTTGCAGGCGTTGCAAGCACTGTTTGGATCATATTCTGTGAGCATGGCATATTCTTCGCCTTCATAGAAGAAATAGTCAAGCACCTCCATAGTAATTTCGTTATCTTCTTCGTCTTTGAAAACAACGAGATCAAGTTCTTCGTTTTCCATGATTCAAGCTCCTTAGTTTTTTATAAAGTATAGTACTTTTATCGTAAAAAATCAATCTAAAGTATTGAAACTAAACTGTGTATTAACTATAATCAATACGCTGTGAGGTGAGGAAATGTACAAAGGAAAGTATTTATACAGCAATCAGGATTGTGAACAGGTTTATCAGATCCGCAAAACCGTTCCCGAATTCGCCTGCGGAAAAGATACAAACGACGAACTGGCCATTTACGCCCTCGCGTTTGATGAAAACGACATTCCCGCAGGGGCCGGAAGGTTGAGGATCGATGGAGAAAACCATTTCAGGATAGATTTCCTGGGCGTTATACCTGAACGGCGCCGACACTATATCGGAGACCTGCTTGCCAGGATGCTGCTATTTAAAGCGCAGGACCTGCATGCTGCGTCTGTACATGCGCTTGTCCCTGTAGACCTATTGCGGTTCTTTGCCAGATATGGCTTTACTCCGCTCACAGTTCAGACTACAGAGAACTGCGAGATGCAGGTCGCTGCGGAGGACATAATCCTGGAAGGCAGTTGTTCTCATTCCACGCAGAAAGCATGCCCCGGTAACTGCTCATTATGCAAAGAATAACACAGCGCCCGCGCGGTTTTCGCGCGGGCGCCTGCTTTAAGCAAAAACTTTTCTTTTCCTGAATTCAGAAGAAAAATGCAGAGTAATCAGAACAGTCAGAGCCACAGCAGCTGCGATGACAATTGCGAAGAAATACGGCGAAGAACTAATACCTGCGAATGCCGCACCAGTCCTGACATTTGAAATAGAGTACACTACTGTCATATATTCTTTATCAAGGAGATATTCATCCGCTTGAACTCTTATGCTGTCGAGTTCGTCCCTGGCTTTGGATAGTTGAACTCTCAGTGCCTCTATTTCATCCTGTTCAGCCATGTCGATTCTGGCTTTGAGGGAAGCGATAACATCCTCCAGATCAAATATCCGGCCACTGGCGTCAATATACGACATATCAAAGTCATGTGATTCAATGGTAATCTTTACATCAGAGAACTGAGCTTTTAATGTATCAAGGAACTCCTCGGCCTCATCCTTTCTGACCCGCAGTTTACCGTACACAGAAGTATTTCTGCCATCGCTTTGAGATGTTTCAGTTTCAAGGATAGTATCATATGAAGATGCTATTTGCTTTAACGACTGAACAGATTCTTCGACATTGCGCGAGTAAAGGCTGACATTGGAAGTAATGACAAGATTATCGCCGCCTACAGCAAATAAACCAGGATCAGATTCCGGTCCTGCTGGCTCCTTGACAGCAAGCAAAGCCTCATCTGAGCTTGAAGAAACTTGAATGGCCGATTCCTCTGTAGCGCTGCTATCGGATTCAATGAAGCTAAGTCCGGACGCCATAATCTTTATATCCGAATAGGCGTATTTGGGAAGTGCAGGTGAATCACCCCCGGATGTGGAAACAGCAACTGTGGCGTCTTTCACAGGTAAAACAAACAGACAAAGGATGAGCATAAAGGCAGCAGCGGCCTCGCCTACCCACCTTAAACCATTAATTCTCCTGTCCAGCCTCATACGTTTGTTGACTCTGTTTTTCCAAGCCACGGAAACGTCTGCAGGGACTTTAACAGTATCATCAAGTCCTCGCAGGACCGTTGCAAGAACATCATCATTTGCAATTTCGCTGTATTTCATATCACATTACCTCTGTTGATTTGACTGGATAAAGGCAACTAAAGTTCCCTGTTAGCAGTCAGATATGAGCGTATTTTTTCTCTTCCCCTGCTGAGCCTGCTTTTTACAGTTCCGATGTTTATACCAAGTATACTGCTGACATCCTCATAGCTGAAACCCTGGATGTCTCGGAGAACTACTGCCGCGCGGATATCGTTGGGCAATGTTTCGATCGCTTCGTTCAATGCGCGTCTCAGGTCGCTGTTCACGGCAGATTCTTCGGGAGTCATCCCAGTATCAGGTGCATTCCACCCTTCCTGGCTTAAATCATCAAGAGATTCAGAATATCTGTGTTTTTTCCGTCTATGACTGTCAAGGCAGGTATTTGTTACAATCCTGTACAGCCAGGTTGAAAAAGCACTGTCTCCTCTGAATGAAGAAAGCGATTTATATACACGTATCATCGCATCCTGCAGACAGTCCTCAGCATCCTCTTTGTTCTGACACAGTCTTAACGCCAGAGAGTACATCATTTTTTCATGCGGAACTACTAGTTTTTCAAATGCTAAGCTGTCACCGTTTGCCGCTAGATTCAGCAGCCTGTAATCAAAGCCGTCCAATTTATTATCACCCTATTAGTCAATTTCTATTAAATGAAGCATTATACTTGATTTTTGTAAAACTGTGGAGTATAATAAAGAAAGTGCCGGTGTGTTGGAATTGGCAGACGAGGCGGACTCAAAATCCGTTGGGCTAATCACCCGTGCGGGTTCGACCCCCGCCACCGGCATCATGCCGCCTTTTGAAGGCGGCTTTTTTAATCTAGAAGTGAGTTGTACTCCGGGACGTATTCTCTATTCCATATTACGTTTTCTGAACCGGAGTAGTCTTCAGTGACCTTTTGCCATGGAAGGATTCTGGCTGATAATACCGAAAAGTTCTCCGAGAGTTTAAAAACGATTGCCTTACAATCATTCGAGGAAGGAAATGAAATCGGTACAGCTATATATATCCCCGAGGATTTGCTGTAGCAAACACTGATTTCGGTTTGCGGGACAGCCTTGAACAGCTCCGGGCAGTTTTCTTCACATTGGCGTTTTATTTCATCAATGTTCCCTGTCCTTAGGAGTTTTGCCGCTTTTTGATAATTGTTCTGATGTAATAGTGTTACTGCCTGCTTAACATCTGCAAGCATCTGCATATCTGGGAGTAAAGACTCAGCTCCTGCTATACACAAGGTATAAAATGCAATAATCAGTAAAGCTGAGACAAAACAATGGCAAGACTTATTCATAGAATTCCCTCCATTTTTTTGTCGCAATAATTGTAATAAAAGTTCCATATTACTTTGTGGCTAATAAAGCAATAATCTCGTCAAGGCCTTGCCTCTCCCCTATTTTGCCGGATTTGATCAAAAAATCAGTCTCTATGCTTTTTATATATGCCTTCGCGAGCCATTGCATCTGAAGTTTCGAACATGTTTCAAACAGTTTTGTCGCTGTGAAGGTTTTTATCTCCAGCCTGCTTTGAATTTCAGTTCGGGAAACGCCCTGAGACAAAAGACTTTTGGCATATGTCAGCATACGGAGCTGTCTGGAGATGAGGTTAATGATCATTAAAGGTTCTTCGTTTGACAAGAGCATATCTTCAAGGAGTGCATAAGCCTTTTGCCTGTTATTGGAAAAAAGGCAATCGATCATCGTGAAGACAGAAGCCTCTACGCTTTTGCTGACGAGCGCTTCAACATCCGGAACATCTATAATCTCATTTTTCCTGTAAGATATCAGCTTGCTTAGTTCCGGAAGTACAGCATTTATGCCCAATCCAACTGAATGAATAAGAGCTCGCACAGCGTTCGGTGTAATTGAACCGCCATCCTTTTTCACCTTTATTTCAATCCAGCTGCACAGCTCATCTTCATTTAACAAAGGGAATTCCACTGTCCTTGAAACCGACTCAAATTGCTTGAATATCTTTTTGCGCTTGTCAACGTTTCCCCTGACATATATTATTATAATAGTGCTGGATAACGAATCGCTTAGCAGCAAATCAGCAGAAGAGTTACGCACCTTATCCGTATCGCTCTCCTCAGAAGGTGATTTGCCTGTAAGAGAGTCATCCCCTTTACCCGCTTTAATAAATAAGGGATCCTTGGCGATCACAATGCGTTTTTCACACATAAATGGCGCTATTATTGCAGCATCATATATATCCTGAACGTCTGCACTCTCAAGAACTGTTTTATTCAGTATTTCTAAACCTGCAGGGAGGAATGCATCAAGTTTATCTACATATTCCTGCTTAAGATATTCTTCTTCACCATAAGCAAGATAAGCTCCACAGAGCGAGTTTGCTTTTAATTGTTTCGCGAATTCTTTGTATGTCATTTGGCCTCCGATAAGAACGGGTATACACTATATTCCCCATTCTTGAAAACATCGATCGTAATTGCTCCCATGTAGTCTGTTCTGTATATTTCACAGCCATGCGCCGCAAGTCTTGAAAGTACTTGCGGGGAAGGATGACCAAACGAATTGTTTCCTACGGAGATGAGCGCTGTTTGAGGCATAGCCACGTCAAGAAACTCGTCAGTCGTTGCGTTTTTTGAACCGTGGTGACTCACTTTCAGTATTTCACCTGTATGAGTAAGCAAAGGATCGTACTGCGAGCCTATATCTGCGGTCAACAGTAAGTCAACACCTGAATAACTGGCAGCGAGTACAAGGCTTCCATCATTATCGTTTTTCGGTTCAAGTCCTTCAAAGGGCCAAATAACGTTCAGTTTTACATCTGATGAGAGCGCCAATGAATCACCAGCACAGAGATATCTTATGTCCATTCCGTATAATGCGTCAGTTATCCGTTCATTCGGGCTCTGCCTGTCCCAGCATTCAGGCAGATAAATCTCTATGTCATGATATCGACAAAGCACTTCAAATATACCGCCATAATGATCAATGTCCGTATGAGTGAGAAAAACCCCTTTTAGATTAGCCCTGTGCCTAAGCAAAAAGTCCGCAGCTACGGAGTTATCTCTGCCAGCATCCACAAGGAATACATTTCCCTGAGCATTAAGAACTATACAGTCTGCACTGCCAACATCAAGTACTGTCAGGTGCAGATTATCTATCTGCTTTCCAGGCAAGATCGTAATTATCGATATTATCAGCATAGCGGAAATGCCCGCCAGTTTTCTGTTTATACTCTGACCCATATAGACTGAACTAATAAAAGCTATACCGGCATAAAGAGCCACAAGCAAGTTTGGCCACACAGGCGCCAACACAAATGAGAATGGCAGTGCGGAAACAAAAGAACTTATGGCCTTTATTATCTGCCAGCATAACCTGACAGGTAGAGCAAGCAAGCCCGCGATATTCACGCTGATAATGCCAAGCAATAATAACACAAAACCCATGTACAGCGCAAGCACCGCCAGAGGAACGCATATCATATTCGCCGGAACACTTAAAATCGGTATCCCATAAAACATAGATGCCATTAGAGGAAATGATATAATCTGCACAGAAAAAGAAGCCCTTGCAGAATCGAAGATATGACGCATCGCTTTTGATATGCGAGATTCAGAGTTTCTTAGTACCGGTCTTCCAAACGCAAGGATGGCAAATACAGAAGCGTAACTCACCGCAAAACCGTTATTGTCAATGAGAAGAGGGTTATTGCATATTTGAAGCAAAAAAGTCCAGGACATTACCGTGATCACATCCGGATAGTAACCCATCTCAATCGTCACGCATGTGATAATATACATCAGCAATGCCCTGACTGTAGATGGACTTGCTCCAGTCATTACAGTATATAGAATGAGCAGTATTGAAGTCAGAAAATGTCTTGCAAGTCTTGGACAGAAGTGTTTATTAAGTATCCATTCCAAAAGCAAGGCGATAAGGCTTACATGCAATCCTGATAATGCAAGTACGTGGGATATGCCTGTCGCTGAAAAATCAGAGTAGAGCCCTTCTCCCAACGAAGACTTATCTCCTATCAACAAAGCCTTCATAACATCAGACTGGTCAAGAAAAATATCGTCACACTTTGCAGAAAGTTCTTTCCTCAGTCTGTGCAAAATAGGTTTTAAACCCTGTTTTCTTTCAATTATACTGATTTTTGCAGAACTTGTATTCGCTACAAGAGCTGTTCTGCCAGTCCAGAGATATCGACGGAAGTCAAAACCCTCAGGGTTCCTTACTGATGCAGGTATCGTCAGTTTGATATCGTCGATGGAAACGACATCTCCTGTGAAATAATCAAGATCTGTTTCATATACGTAGACTCGCAGTTTATAATCATGACCTGTCCCGTCAATGGAAATATCGTTCAGTGTATAGATCGTTCTTCCCTTATCGAACTGTTCTATGGGAAAATCACTTATAGTGCCTGTTACATTATGCAGGCCAATAGGAAGACTGTCCGGCATAACTGAACAATGCTGATAATACATTCCAAAAAGAAGAAATGCAATAATAGAAGGGAGAAGCGAATGCTTTCCGGTCCCAGTTATTATCAGAATAATAAGCAAAACTAAGGCTGGTATACACGCAACAAGATAAAATGTTTGTCCGTGTCTTGAAAAGATCAAGCCTAAGAGAGTTCCAAATGCGATTGTAACGACTCGTCTGCGATCAGCAAAATTATATAGCCTTTTATATTCTGACGCGAAGCCCTTCTTCAGCGAGTCTGCAATTCGGGAAAGCCGTTCTGGCTTCATCCAATAGTTCCTCTATATTGCTATTTGGAGAAAAATGTGTCAATATCAGTTCGCCTGCATTCGCCTGAGCAGCAAGCTTGCCACAGTTCAAAGCGCTCATATGTGGTTTAGACAAAGTCCATTCCCTATGTGATAAACACGAGTCTGCCAGTATCATATCTGCCTTATCGCAGAACAGACTGATCTCAGGGCAGATATTTGTGTCGCCTGTGTACACAAACGAAGCTCCGTCTCCAACAATTTTTACTGCGTATGTAGCAACAGGGTGTTTAACATGTATAAAACTAACCTCAAACTCGCCAATCCGGGCATCATTGGGATCGTATTTGTCAAATTTAGAGCCAAACTGGGCATAAACACTGGCAGGGGTGCTCGGGCAAATCAGCTTCATCGATGCCAATGAGCTGAAATCAAGCAGATATCCGAGAACGCCCATGTCGGAAATATGGTCAAAGTGCAGATGGCTGAGTAACACGGCATTGAGCCTGTCTATGCTCTGGATTTGAGTAAGCAAACGGCTGAGTACTCCTGCACCCATATCCAGGGCAATATTGGTTTTGCCGCTGTCTGAACTGATTAGGTAGCCGCTTGTTGCGCTACCTACAGAGGGAAAAGGGCCATAGCAGCCCAAGACAGTAAGATACATTACGATACATGAGACTGCCCCGAAAGGGGCAGTCTCTTTTACTCCTGTGTTTTATTTATACATCGGCCCATAAGCGGCGCATGCGCGGTAGTCTGCGCCTTCTTTATCCATGCCAAATGCGTTCCAGCATGCTGGACGGAAAATATCGGCCTCGGGTACGTTGTGCATAGCGACGGGGATCCGGAGCATAGAGCAGAAGGTTATTAAATCAGCTCCGATATGCCCATAGCTGATCGCACCATGGTTGGCACCCCAGTTGTTCATGACACTGTAAGCATCCTTGAACGGACCCTCTTTGCCGTCGGTTCGCGGAGCGAACCAGGTGCAGGGCCAAGTATAGTCGGTACGCTTCCAGAGTATATCGTTAACTTCATCAGGCAGTTTTACCGTCCACCCTTCGGCGATCTGGAGCATCGGTCCAAGACCCTTTACGATATTGAGCCTTATCATCGTGACGGGCATCTCGCAGTCTGTCACAAAACGGCTGGAGTATCCGCCGCCGCGGAAGTAACCAAGGTCGGCATAATTCCAAGTGGTATTGGCCATGATCTTTTTTTGGTCTTCCTCGGTAACATCCCACCACTGCTTCATAAGACGGTTTCCGTTTTCATCCACTGCCTGTCCCGTTGCGTCAAGACAGCATGCGCCGGAGTTGATCAGATGGATAAACCCGCCAGATTGTTTTGCTACGCCTTCGATATCGTAACCGGTAGCCTTTTGTACAGCTTCAGGGCTCCAGTATGTGCGT
Source organism: Clostridiales bacterium (assembly GCA_024684375.1). GTDB lineage: Bacteria > Bacillota > Clostridia > Christensenellales > Aristaeellaceae > RUG14130. Next base: position 4,041 of record JAIKWZ010000006.1, on the reverse strand, counting down.
ACATCAGCGAACATTTGCGCACGGTTGGTAAGCAGTTTCATGAACATCATACCGATACCGTTGAGAGTATCATTTTCGGTCGCAAGAACGTACGGCTCACGCGCTCCGTTCCAGTCGAAGCTGGTGTTGAGCAGCGCTTCTGGGTAGTCACAGTTCGGATAAAAATCTGTCCACTGACGCTGGCCCTGGAAACCGGCAACAAGCGCGTTATGCCCGACCATTTCTTCCTCATGGCCCTTTCCAAGTTTCGGATTGCCGTTCATGAGGTCCTTGATGATGCACATCATCTTGACAGTGAACTCCCAATCGGCATCTTTGGCCTTGCGGGTCTTCTGAAGCTCCTCGGGGTTTTTGTCAAAGCCTTCGATAGCGTATTTCTTTGTCCATTCGAGAGCTTTTTTGTATTCTTTCTTATCGTAGATGCCCTCAGTCATTCGGCGGATTATCTCAACTTCATCTACGCTCTCAACTCTCATGCCGAGATACTCTTCCACGAACTCGGGGTTGATTATGGACCCGGCAATGCCCATGCAGATAGAACCAATCTGTAAATAGCTCTTGCCGCGCATAGTAGCGACAGCCACAGCGGCTCTGCCGAATCTAAGCAGTTTTTCTTTTACATCCTCAGGTATTTCGGTGCAGGTCGCATCCTGGACATCACGACCGTAAATCCCAAATGCAGGAAGACCTTTCTGCGCGTGAGAAGCAAGAACGCTGGCAAGATACACAGCGCCGGGACGTTCCGTGCCGTTGAAGCCCCATACGGCTTTTATAGTATCTTTCTCCATGTCCATAGTTTCACTACCGTAACACCAGCACGGAGTAACGGTAAGCGTAATGGCAACGCCTTCCTTCTTAAACTTAGCTGCACAGGCGGCAGTTTCACCAACCCTGCCTATCGTTGTATCGGCAATAACTACTTTTACAGGTTCTCCATTGGAATACCGCAGGTTTTCCTCAAACAGTTTTGCTGCGGATTTGGCCATATTCATGGTCTGGTCTTCCAAAGATTCACGGACCTTGAGAGCGCCTCTTCTCCCATCGATAACCGGGCGAATACCTATAGCAGGGTACTCTCCTATCAATCTGCTTTTTGCCATGATATACCTCCAACCATATTTGTACGGGTTTATTATAGTTTATTTTAGAGTATTTTACAAGCAAAAACGGAAGAGATATTTACATCTGAGAGTATTTTTCAAGAGCAATAATGTCAAGCTTTGCTGTAAGAGGATCAGCGCCCTCTCTCAGTACGCTTATGCCTGGCTTTATCCTGTTCAGTTTTTTGTAAAAATATGCATGGTCGAAAAAACCTTCACCGATCAGGCAGCTTTTAAAACTTCCGTTTACTTCGACAGCGTCTTTCGCGTGGACCGCAACGATCCGGTCCCCGAAAATATCGAAGGCGGCATCGATAAGTCTGTGCTGATCTCCGGCTTTACCTGGCGCGATCAGGTTAAACGGGTCAAATACGATCTGAAGATTCGGGCTTGAAATATCATTCAGCAACCTGCCTGTTAGTTCTGGGGTGTTGAGGGTATGACACCATACCGGTTCAATGCCAACAAAGACACCAAACGATTCGGCGCGTTTTACCATAAGCCTGACGCTGTCAAGCAGCAAATCGTACTGCTTTTCCCGGTCTGAATCGGTACATCCGCTGGTTTCAGTCGCAACTATGTTGCTTCCAAGCATTTTGCAATAACTCAATTGCTCCAAAAACCGACTGATGTTGTTCTGACGCAGTTCCTCATTTTGTGTACCCGGTTCGATATAGCAGCCCAACACAGCGATTTCAAGCCCTCTCTGCTCGAAAGCTGACCTTACATCATAGGCAAACCCGGGGTTCAGATGACCGTACTCAGGTAAAAACCCCTTAATTGACTTATGCAGAGCGAGCTGAAGACAGCAAAAACCCGTTTCAGAAATCTTTGCGGCAATCTCTTTTGGGGTCCCCATACCATAATCATGCCCTCTTACGCCAATTCTCATAAGCGCTCCTCCATTCTGTTTATTGCATGCGCGGCAGCGGAAGCTATTATTTCGTCCTTAGATGCTGAAAGCTCACGAAGTTGAGGCAAAAGGTCTGTACGTTGGTTATTAGCTGCAAGCACACATGCTTTGCACATCATTCGTGTTTTTCTGGCGAGATTAGACCCTATCGTTTCCGGAAGTTCACCCAACTCGCCATTCAAGAGCATTTCCAGAGGAACAATAAAAGATGGCTCATCGTTTGAAATGCAGTTAAACGGGCAAACTGTCTGGCACACGTCACAGCCGAGCAAACGATTTGCCAAAATGCTCTCATACTCAAAAGGGATAACCTTCTGCTCACTGACCCAGCGAAGACATCGGGTCGGATCTACTGCCCCTTCAGGGGATATGGCGGATGTCGGACAGGCGGAAACGCAGCGAAGGCAAGTTTTGCAGTTCCCTGAGGTCTGCGACGGCCGGATATCCGAGTGCTCAAAAACTGCGTCAGTGATAATGCTCTGTATGTGAAACGCTGAACCGAGACCGTCGATATATGTCAAAGAGTTATTACGCTGAATGCCGATATTATTTTTGACAATAGCGTTTTTCAAAGGTATATTCGCGCTGCAAACGGCTTTTGAACCGTCATTGATTATCAACCCTGCCAAATGTTTGACCGCAATATGTGCCCTTTGAGAAGCCCTGTAGTACGGCGAGATAACACCATCTTTCGTCTGAAGTTCACTTATCAGGCGGTATGGCATTATTAGCAAAATAAGAGTATTTGCACCCGGAAGCAAAGACTTTGGCGATGATATAAGTCTATCGTTCTGAGTCGGGATGTCCTCAGCTGGAAGAAAGAATGTTTTTGCGAATCCCAGCTTTTTCGCCTCGGAAACGAACTCTGAATTTGATATCATAGCGTGATCAGGCCTGTACGTGCAGCGTGGAACAGGTATTGCTGGACAAGACCGCAGCTGCTTCCCATAAGCCTTCTGGCTTCGGAGCACATGTATTCTCTGCTGCCGTGTACGTCGAACCAGCTCTCCATTAGCCGGCTCACCCACACATCCACCGGAAAGGCATCTGTATGTCCCGTTCCGAAGAGCAGCACGCAGTCTGCAACTTTTGGGCCCACCCCTTTAAGCTTCATCAGTTCTTTCCGGGCTGTTTCCACATTCATTTCTTTTAAAGATTCAATCGGAAAGCCTGCTTTTACAAGCTTGGACGTTTCAACAAGATACTCTGCTCTGTATCCGCATGTAACTTGAGTCTTAAGCAAATTTGGATCTAATTGCGACAGTGTAGAAGCTTCTGGAAAGCCGTAAAGCGTATGACCGTTCCAGGAATACTTATCACCGAATTTTTCGCATAAGCCAAGGACAAGGCCTCTTATGCGTTTAACGTTATTATTTGCGGAAAGAATGAACGCAATAAGCGCTTCCCAAACGGGCTGATTCAGCACTCTGAGGCCAGGAAGCAGTTCTATCGCTCTAACCGCCACCGGAAAGCCAGCGCACTGCTGTTTAAGCAGTTCATAATCTCTGCCGTCATCAAAATAATGCGAGGCAAAAGATCCGGAATCCTGTCCGGTCATTACTCTGCCGTCTACAACACTAACATATTGGTCTTCGAGATGCTGCCAGTGGAATACCTGCGCGCTGTCGATAAGCGTAAGCTGTTCGTCAAACTGTCTCATAGTTCTCCGCTAAACAAAAACCCGTTCGGGTAATACCCGAGCGGGTCAATAGTACAAATTATTCGGCTGCCACTTCGGTCTTGGGATAAATGCTTACCTGCTTCTTATCCCTGCCCTTGCGTTCAAAACGAACAACTCCATCCAGCTTCGCGTACAGGGTATCGTCGTCGCCGATGCCAACGTTCAGGCCGGGATGAATTTTAGTGCCGCGCTGACGGACAAGAATGTTGCCCGCTAAAACGAACTGACCATCCGCACGCTTAACGCCAAGCCTCTGAGCATGGCTGTCACGACCGTTACGGGAGGAGCCCATTCCCTTTTTATGCGCGAACAGCTGAAGATCCATTCTAAACATGTTTCTACCTCCG
>JAIKWZ010000016.1 GCA_024684375.1 Clostridiales bacterium | reverse complement strand
TGCTCTTTCATGTACTGAAGGAGATACAGCACTCTCGTCTTATTCGTCATATGCAATTTCCTCTTCTGTAATCTGAATGATTATATCATAGATACTATCAGCAGTAAACTGAAAGCTGGCAAAATATTTTTCACCCATTTTTTCTCTTCTCCTTCATTGTTTACATAACCTCAAAACAAAACTCGCAAGCAGGGCAGCTGTAATACAACTGCGCTTGTTGGGGAAGCACCCCAATTCTGCCCAGTTTGAGGATTGCGGCTGCTTCAGCAGTTTCTGTTATTCGGCCTCAGTATACGGTTCCTTAAGTGTTTCATCTTCTTTTATAAGAGAAATTGGAAACGCTTCAAGGTATTCCTGTTCAAAACAGTAGCGCAAAAAAACAAAAACCGCGCGCAGTCTGGCATTGATAGCCGTAACTTTGTTCCCTTTGTCCATCAGTTTGCTGATGAATTCCTCAATGACTTCTGTTGTAATCTCATCCACATATTTGATCTGCGGCTCTGATTCCAGAAAATAGCCAATGTTCTTTTCGTAATAGAGATAGGAATACGGCGACAGGTTTTTTAGTTTGCAGTGTCGCATGAATGCAGATAGTGCATATGATACCGTTTTGCAACTGATTTGATCTACCATTTTCACCTTGATCCGAGGCATATGATTCCCCTCCTAAAATCGTCGGCAGAATCATTGTCATTCCGAGGGCAAAAATCATATGCATCGGACAAAAAGGAAAGCCTTGAAACCGTTACGTTTCAAGGCTTTCAGTGCGGGAAACAGGACTTGAATTATAATTGATCCATATTTCCTTAACTTAGTCAATCTCAAAAGCGCTTATAATTCAATGTTCACGGCTTATCAGCGCCTGCCTTCGCTTGGGTAAAAATATGTCAATTGGAGAAAAAATGGAGACATTTGGAGATGGATTACACGCCAACCTGATGTCACATATTTTCAAAATCACCCGTTCTGTTTAGAACATCTCCCGCTCAATTACATAAAATTAGAGGCTTACCCTCCCAGTTAGCTGCTTGCTACACAAGTTCGAAACTCTTGGGAATAAGACATCTTCAAATACGAGTCCAAGACCGCTCTTGGCAAGAGACACGATCTTGATTTCGACCGCCACTCGTTCCCTCAGCAATGCCATTTGGCCAAAGGCCTTTGACGGTCTGCAGGACTTCAGTTCTCTCGCATGAAAAGAATACCATGACACCGCCAGAAAGGCAAAGATCAAATCGTTTTACGAATAAAAACCATTTCTTTGCTTATCGAATCCAAAGCAAGAGACGTGGTCCTTACTCAAATAACGCTCATTCTTCTCACCTAAAAAATTATCACTGTACTTGTAATTTACTGTTTCTCAACCCATACCGAATTACTTATGACTCAATTCCTCAATCCTATCCTGAATCAACTTTTTTCGCGGATTGTTTCCGCAGTATCTGTTCAGGTGTTTCCAGTCTTCAAGAATCAGTTCCTCCTCTGTCTTTTTCATTTCCTGAACAATGTTATCTTCCTCAAAATCACTGTACCAGAATTCCAGAGCAATAAGTTTCCTGCATTCTTCTGTCGGTGCCGTAACATAGTATTCCCGCCAGAACGGGTTTTCCATCCAAGTCGCCACGTTTTCATAAACAGCTTTCATATCTCTCATAGAGTGCTTCAACTCCTTTTTTCTGAATTATTCATATATTTACGGGCATCATTCCACATAAACAAATGCTCTTTCATCTCTGCTGAAGGAATCTTGCCGAAACCTTCCGGGATTCTGACGTAGGGATAGCCCAGTGAACTGCGGTAAATCCGGAATCTTCCATGATATTTTAAGCTTCCTTGCTCATCAAACCAGGAACCATATTCCGGATAATTCGGGCCGTATGCACGATTCAATCGGAAGCAGCCTTCAAACCGGATAAACCCGTTCGGATAATAAACCTTCCCGAAAAGAAGCCCTTTTATCCCGAACATCCCTTCCATATAGACAGAGCCATCACGGTTGAACGCCCTGCCTGCGCCGAATGCCTTGTGATCCACCGTAAACCCCTCGTATACAAGCCAATCTTTTTCATAGAGCTTTTCCCATACCGGTTCCGGCAGAATCACATGCACATGATACCAATCGCTGTCCCCAGCGTTAAAAAGGATCCTACCCATTTCTTTCCCGAAAATGTTTCGCTTCATATTCTTCCCGGTGCCATTCCGTATCAGCAGTCTGCAGCTTTTTCTTTTCGTGTCCACAACATACTCTCCTTTCAGATTCGCCTGTGAAGAGCTAAAAAAACAATCCCATCGTTCCGACAGGATTGCGTGCGCTCCGTTTTTCATATCCTATCGGTCAAGCTTTGGCACCTTACCATTGGCAGGTTGTCGTGCGGTCAACGAGCTTGTCTCTCGCGCACTCTTCATAGGATTATACAGTATTCGGTTGTTCGCCGGCTTTCGCCGACTGTATTATTGTAGCATGTTCCGAGTTCCAAATCAATAAAGCCGGGGTTGAATTATCTGTCGGAATGGATTAAAGACCGCCATGCATGAACCCTGACACCTGCGCGGAGGCTTTCAGGTATCGGCGGAATGCATGAACCAAGATACAGGTTCGGCGCGGGACTGTGACTGATAGATACCCCGTATTGCGCGAACCTCCGTATGCTCTTCAACCGGCGCCGCACTGAAATATGTATATCAACTATTGACCACAGGGAAGAAAACGAACCGCGCCGTGCCCTTACATTACGCTCACTTCACAACAATAAGCTCATAATCGGAATTTCCAAGCCCGATCTTCTTAGCGTGGGCAAGGCAGGTTTTGTATTCCGCGTTCGGGTTTGTGTTGTCAAAATGGTCGTGGCGGTCGCAAAAGTCAGGCTTTTCCATCTCGTCTGTAAGCTGAGTGCCCGGCAGCGGATCCTGTTTAAGGCAGGCGTCCACGCACGCGTGATCCAGCGCGAGAGGATCAAAAGAGGCCAGCATCCCCACATTCGGGATGATCGGCGCATCGTTTCCGGAATGGCAGTCGCAGATCGGCGATACGTCCCTTATGACAGAAATATGGAAATTGGGCCTTCCGTCCACCACCGCCTTGGCATACTCCGCCATGCGGCAATTCAATTCCTTCACCGCAGCATCCTGAGCAAAATCTATCGCGTCAAAATTACACGCGCCTATACAGCGTCCGCAGCCCACGCAGCTGTCGTAAGCGACAGTCATCTTCCTTGCGCTTTCGTCAAATACAAGGCCATCGTTCGCGCATTCCGCCATACACCTTCTGCATCCCCTGCAGCGCGCCGCGTCGATTATAGGCTTCCCGTTGCTGTGCTGATCCTTCTTTCCCGCTCTGGAACCGCAGCCCATTCCAATGTTCTTTATCGTCCCTCCGAATCCCGTTTGCTCGTGCCCCTTAAAGTGCGTAAGTGATATGAACACGTCCGCGTCCATCACGGCACGGCCTATCTTGGCTTCTTTCACGTATTCTCCGCCGGATACGGGAACAGAAACATCATCCGTGCCTTTCAGGCCATCCCCGATGATTATCGGACAGCCCGCTGACAACGGCGTAAACCCATTCTCCCAGGCACAGTACAGATGCTCGATAGCGTTTTTCCGGCTGCCGGGATACATCGTGTTGCAGTCTGTCAGGAAAGGTTTGCCGCCAAGCGCTTTGACAGTATCAACGACTGCCTTCGCGTAATTCGGGCGCAGGTAACTCATATTGCCGAGTTCTCCGAAATGCATCTTGATCGCGACGAACTTGCCGTCCATGTCTATCCGTCCGATCCCTGCCGCCTTTATTAGGCGTTTCAATTTATCTCCGGGACCCTCGTCCGGCCTGCACCTGAAGTCGGTGAACCATACTTTTGAAACGCTTTCTTCATTGCTCATTACTGTACTTCCTCCAATAAGATTCATGAAGTATTTTACATAAAAACAAACCGCTCTTCAAGCACCAGGCAGTGGTAAAGAGCGGTTTTTCAGGCATATCCGGCAAGTTGTCTAAAAAACAATGACTGTTCCGCCGAGGTCACGCCGTATACATCTTCGTCCCTGATTGCTTCCCGGTCCACGTTTTCACCTGTACAGCGTCCGTTTTCTTCCGATACTGGCTGCCTGTCTCCGAACAACGCATGTTTATCTTGACAAAAATAAAGTATTGTTCCTTCACCCGGAATTGGCATGAAGAAATCTGTGTATGCCGCTAATGCTGCCGAACATGCCGCCTCGTGCTGCGCCGTCACTTCACTTTGAAGCTTCGGGTCATGACCGTGTTCTCGGAATCGTACGCCAGCGATACGCGGTACTCGCCAGATTCTATGCGCCAGACAAAGTCAGGGCCCAGAGTGCGCATCTCGCGCGGACGGATTTGCAGCGTGACACGTTTCGTCTCGCCTGCTTCCAGCGGCACACGCGCGAACGCCGCCAGCTTGCTTTTCGGCTTTACCACGGAGCTGACCATATCCCTCAAGTACAGCTGCGGGACGGCGACTCCGGCGCGGTCGCCTGTATTGCTCACGCTGAACGAAACGGCCAATTCATCCCCGGGCTCGATCTCCCCGGCGGACAGCGAAAGCTCTCCGAAAGAGAATTGCGTATAACTCAGACCGTATCCGAACGGATACAGCGGCCGCCAGTCCGTTTCCACGTACCGCGTCGCTCCTCCCGGGAAACGGCAGTAGTGGCAGGGTATCTGCCCCACGTAGCGCGGGAAGGATATCGGCAGTCTGCCGGAAGGGTTGTTGTCGCCGAAGAGCGTTTCCGCCACTGCTATGCCGCCCTGCTCGCCCGGGAACCACGCCTGCAGTATCGCGGGAATATGCTCGTGTTCCCATGCCGCCGTGACCGGGCGCCCGGTCTGCATCACCAGTACAACGGGAGTGCCGGTTGTGGCCACCGCTTTCACGAACTCAGGCTGGTTCCCGGGAAGATCGAGCCGCACGCGGTCCAGGTTTTCGCCGCAGGTGTCCTGATCGTCCCCGACGCATACGATGGCAACATCCGCCTGTTTTGCAAGCGCTACTGCCCGCGAGAAATCCTCGGGAGCGGTATCGTACCCGAAAACGACCCGGGCGCCTTTGTGGTCGTTGCGGTATTCCAGTGTCAGCGATACGGAGTGTCCCTCTTCGAAGCGGAAAGGAACGAGCCGGTCGGCGCAGTCGTTTTCTCCCCACGCGTCCACTATGAGTTTCCCGTCCGCGTAAAGGCGCACGCTGTCCTGTCCTCGGAAACCTATCATTCCGTCAAAGCTGCCGGCGGGCGTCAGACAGCCCGTCCAGCGGACGCAGAAGCGTTCTTCCGGGATCGGCGGACCGTTCATCAGCCAGTTGAAATCTATTGAATGATCATTTTTCGTCATGACCGGGTCGCCGGTGAAATCCCAGCCGGCATAGTACCGCCCGGTCAGTCCCGGTTTTCCCTCTTCATCCGTAAGCGTGCCGGACGGGAAGAGGCGCGCAGCGTCGCCGAGGATCTTGCATCCCGCGTCGTACAGCACACGTGTCGAAGGAGAGACCGCCCCGCGGATCCCTTCCAGCACCGAGATCCCGTCTTTTCCTCCGGGCGTGTAATCGCCTAAGACCGCGCGGCTGGCGCATGGCCCAAGCACGGCGATTGTTGGGATATTTTTATCAAGCGGGAGCATACTTCCACTGTTTTTCAGGAGCGTGATGCTTTCGCGCGCTATGCGCAGGGCGAGAGCCACATATTCCGGCGCGTGAACAAAGCTCCCGGCGCGGCTCTCGTCCACGTAAGGACGCTCGAACAGTCCAAGCAGGAATTTCATTTTCAGCACGCGCCCGCACGCGCGGCGGATCACTTCCCTGTCCAGCCGTCCGGAATGCACCAGCTCCTTAAGCCCGTCCTGCCATTCTTTGTGGGGAAAATCGAATAATTGGATATCTACACCCGCCTCGAGCCCCATCGCCATGGCTTCCTTGCGCGTCTCAGCCATAAAGTGGTTGCTGTACAGGCGTTCCACAGCCGTCATATCCGAACGCACGAAGCCGCGCATGCCCCACTTTCCCCGCAGTATATCCGTCAAAAGCTCATGATCTGCCGCGACCGGCATGCCGTCTATGGCGTTGTAGGAGCACATAACGTTTGTCGCGCCGCCGTCCGCGACTGCCGCCTCAAACACGGGCAGCGCGTCGGAATAGACCTCATGGCGGCCCATGGCGCATGATGCGCAGTTCAGCCCTCCTATCGGAGCGCCGTACCCTACATAATGCTTGGGTTCCGACGCTACGCAGTCCGGGGCGGACAGGTCACTGCCCTGCAGTCCGATGACCGTTTCCCGCGCGAATTCGGAACACAGATAGGTATCCTCGCCGTAAGACTCCTCCGTCCGCCCGTAGCGCGGATCGCGGATGAGATCCATCACCGGACTGAAGGTCTCATGAATGCCCAGCGCGCGCGTTTCAGTTCCGATGGCGCGACCCATCGCCCGCCCCAGGGCAGGGTCGAAGGTCGCGGCCAGACCGATCTGCTGGGGAAAAGATGTAGCGTCCGGATTGCTCAGGCCATGAAGCGCTTCCTCACAGAAGAGGAACGGAATACCCAGCCGCGTATTCTCTACGGCGTAGCGCTGAAGCTCGTTGACCTGTCCCGGCGTCATCTGGTGCACCTGGATGCTTCCCGCGCTGTTCTGCCCCAGTGCGCTTACAAGCTTCTCACGGTCAACGGAAAGTGTGCGTCCGATGCCTTCGACCATGCCCCTGACGGTGAATTCGCCGCTTGAGTACTGGTCGGTTTGAAGGATCATCTCCTCCAGCGTCATTCTGTCCAGCAGGTCGCGGACCCGATCGTCCACGCTCAGTTGAGGATCTCTGTAACCTGACATGCACTTATTCTCCGTTTCTTCAGACTGTGACTCTTTAAGAGCGCCCGCGCTTCGCGGACACGATCATATCCATTGTCTTTACCGTGCGGGTTCCATACCTGGCCGTCGGCCTTATTTTCTGTCCGGCAGGGGCGCACGCCGCAGTGCCTCCATAAAGTCAGCGATGTACTTGGCGCAGGCTTCGAGCATCTCCCTGCCCCATTTTTCGGTGGCGTTTTTCGGATGATCCGGGCCGATCCAGCCGTTGTCCGTTATATCTGTCACCGGGCGTACCAGCGGGATCTCCACGCCTTTGTAGCGCACCATCTTGAAGCCGGTCGCCTCAAGTTCGTCAGAGACCGGCTTGAGCGCCATGTCTTCCACGCTGTCCCAGTCTACCAGTCCGGGGTCCACCGCAAGCACGCCCGCAGTCTCTTCCGCGCCTCCGTGCCCGCCCTTCCATGCCGGATCCAGATCCCAGGCCATAAGCCACCAGTTCATCTGGGCCAGCATGCAGCCCTGCCGCTGCAGATCCAGCGACACTCGGTCCAGCACCGGAACATTGCCTCCGTGGCCGTTGAGCACCACGAATCGGCGCACGCCGTGGGCTTTGTAACCCTGCGTGAGCTTCGTGAAGACCTCGTACAGCGTATCCTGTCCCAGAGAGACCGTGCCGGGATAGTCCGTCTGGCTGTCACACGCGCCAAATGGGATTATGGGCGCTATCGCGACGTCCGTCAGGGGCTCGATCAACTCCAGCAGTTTCTGAGGTATCAGCGTATCTGTCCCCAGAGGCAGATGCTTGCCGTGACACTCGATGCTGCCCACGGACAAAAGGATGATGTCGTTTTTGCTGAAATACTCTTCGGCCTGCGGCCAGGTCATATTCGCCAATCGCATATGTATACCTCCGGATGTTGTGTTATCGTGTTGGGTCCGTGCTTGTCCCCGTTGACAGCCGTCTGCCGTTTACCTGTCGTTCCACGGTCCTATGTCGAAAACGTCGCCGCTGTCGCCCTCATAGATACTGCCTGTCGGCAGGGTCGGCGTTGATATGCCGGCGAGATCGCCGTTTTCATCCAAGCGTTCACTGCCAAGCGGCAATGCGGGAACGGTCTCGCCACGGTAATTGCCCCTGCCGTCATAGTGGTGAGCGTTATCGAACAGGCCCGGAACGCTGCTGCTTATATGATTGCCTTCATTGTCGTAGTGCTCTGCCCCGCCGAATAAGCCCGGCGTACTGTAGCCGACCGGGTTTCCCTGCTCGTCATAGTACGTCATCCCTCCGAATACGCCGGGAACTGCGGTCGTTTTCTTAGGTTCCATAGCATCACCCTCCGATACACATTTTAGCATCGCGCCCGTTGCCCGTCAAGCTTCGCCGCGATCGCCGCCGAAGTCCGCCCTTTGACATTACACCGGGCATGCGGCGTGGCTGTTCGAGTTTCCTGCGTCTCGCTCTTAATGCATGAAAGCAGGAAGAGAACGGAGAGAGCCTGTGCTCCCTCCGTTATATGCCTCTGTTCGTCCTGTCTGCCTCCTGTTTGGTAAGGGTCTCAGGGCTTCCAGTAATCGTTTACACATTGCCTGGTTATCTCAACGTACCTGCGGCCTCTCTCGAAATCGCCGAAAATCGTTCCCACTTCCCGCTGAGCGATCTCCAGCAGGCAGCCGCTTGAGGCCTCAAACACGCCTTTGAAGTAGCGCCTGAGCGCATCCTCGTCCAGCGGACCGGGCTGGGTGACGTATTCGGCGCGGGGCTTGGAATAATACACCACGTTGCTGCCCCGCAGGTATTCTCCTACCAGCCTCTCGTTGTTGAAAGGCGAAACGGAGAGCTTGCGCAGGTTTTTCCACTTGGACAGATAGTCCGGCCATATCGCGTCCACGCGCTCGCAGCAGCCGTAGCTTAGCAGCCCGTATCTCCTTGCCAGCCGATCCTGATACGGATACACGAATTCACCGAATGTGGCGGGAGACACCGCCGTTGTCTCCTGGGACTCCAGAAAACCCCAGACGTCGGCGGTCGTTTCGGCTTTGTCCGAAGGCAGTTCGCTGTTGAAGGCGAAGCTCTCCTGCGCCACGGGGCTTATCCCGCGGGTAGGCAAAAGCAGCCGGCGCGCCTCAAGGGCATCGTAGTATTCCTCATACACGCGGGTAGCCATCTCCATCACCTCATGCAGGGTCTTGGGGCAGTCGTACATGGATACGTAGTAATTTTCCATGCCCATCAGCTGCACCAGTGGGTTGGTGATGGCGCCGGTCAGGCTGGGCTGAACCACGCGCGGGGGCAGGATGTCACCGAACAGCTCAGTCACGAAAGCTATCGTGTCCCGCGTTTTGTTCTTGTCAATGCTGAAGCCGCCGCCCCGCAGCTCATCGATCTGCTTCTCAAGGTCCTCGATCACGGGTTCGATGTGAAAGCCCTTGCCTGTTTGGGATCTGGTGAGCCTGGGCCGGATACCGAAGGGAGAGGCGGAAGCGTCAAGACATACTTCGTAAGTGGGCGAGATCGGCGTGTCGTCTCCGAACAGTTCACGCCCAACCATGGATGAAAGCAGCTGCGCTTCTACGCCGCGGGCCTGTTCCCCTTCGCACTCCAGGCGTGAATATACCACCTCGTCTCTGAAGTTGGAGAACAGAAGCCGAACGGTAGGCGTCTCGCGCCTGCCCTGGGCAAGCGCCTCCCACTGTTTGAGTATGCGCTCGTTCTCGGGAGAATAGGCATATTCGGCTTTAAGCCGGGCCAGCGCCCGAAGGCGCTCAAGATCACGCGCAGAAACTTGTGTCATATCCCCTACCTGTTCTCAGATCTTTTCGCTCCATCTTATCAAGAAAAGCGCTTTGTCGATCGCAAAAGTGCGGGCAAAACGGCGCCGGAATCGCCTCGTTTTCCGTCACGTCCCCGCGGCAGTTCACTCTCCTGCCAGTTCAAGCAGTTCGTCCCTGCGTGCGGCAAGGTGCTCCATAAACTTCTCAACGCCTCTTTCGTAGTTGCGCAGGTCCCACAGTCGCTTATACTCGGGCAACAGCGCGTCGATCGTTTCGGCCAGCTCCCGCGCTTTGCCTTTGGAAGCCTCCGGATGCAGTTTGACCTTGCAGACTTCGGCGCCCAGCTCAACAAAGCGCGCCGTAAGGCGGATCTCTCGTTTCCAGGTCTCATCGAAATCCAGCTTTTCTATATCGTCCATCACCCGGCGGACATAGCTTATCACGTTGTCGAAGTAGAAATCGTCGCCGCTGTCCTTCATGTCGAACAGGTGGGCGTAGCGTGTCACGTTCATGGGCAGCGTGAGCTCCTTGAAACTCATGGTGCACACATGCACGCGCTCCGGCTCCAGCAGGTAGTAATTTGCCATGCGGTACATCAGGCGGGACAGGGGCGCGCCTCCGAAAAAGTACTCGTCAGCGTACGTTTCGGCGTTGCGGATAAAATCCGCCTTGAAGGTCTCGCCGTCCTGTTTCGCGCCGGTGTTCCAGCCGTACTGGCCGCACAGGGCTATGGGGTTCACGCTCCATATCCAGCTTTGCGGGTGGCCGCCGTCTCCCCAGTCGGTAAGCAGGATGCCTTCCGCGCCGTACTCCGTCGCCAGTTCCCCGCAGGTGCGGATGTTGAACGTGGTCACGTCCATGCGGCCGGTAAAGCAGCCGTGGGTATTTGTGGAAGGGCACACGTAGTACCTGACCCCGGCGTTGCGGTAAGCGATGCAGTGGTCGGTCATGCGCTGGGACTGGATGAGCTCGTAGCCCCATTCAAGCGCCACCGCGTCCTTGGGCACCAGATGATAGCTTTGGGGATAGTTATATATCATGTCCGCCCAGAACATCACCTTTTTTCCGTAGGTCTCGCTGATATGGCTGCTCAACTTGTTAAGCCACTCCATGAACACTGTGTCCTTGCCCTTTTCGCGGCAGTATTCCTCGATCTGATATTTGCCAAGCCCGTATGCCTCGTCAAGGCCGATGTTCACGTACTCGCTGGAGAAATTGGGCAATAGCGACGCGTACAGCTTGCGCATGAACTCAAAGCTCTCAGGCAGCAAGGGGTTGAGCGTGGAGGGGACTTCATCTCCCTCATACAGGCCGAGATGGCGGAAAGCGGGCTTTTTGAGCCATGTGTACATATGGCCGAAGGAATTCTGGTTTGGCACCAGGTCTATGAACCTGTCGCGGCAGTATGCGTCCAGTTCGCGTATGTCCGCGGGAGTCAGACAATCGAAATCTTTGGTCTCCTCGGGATAAGCCTCGTACTTGAAGCACTCCCCTTCCATGTACAGCTGCAGCTCGTTGTACTTAAGGGATGCCAAATAGTCTATCATGGTCTTTATGGTCTCCACCTTCGGCTTCCTGCCCCGGCTGATGTCCAGCATATAGCCCCGTCGCGGCAGCTCGGGCTTGTCCTGCACGGACATGTACTGAAGGCATCCGCCGAAGCGGCGTATCATCTGCCACAGGGAGGTGGCCGCCCTGAACACGCCCTCATCGCTTCCGGCAGTCAATTCAGCCCCGTTTTCGTTTATTTCGAGGCGGTATTCTTCTTTCTCGCACAGAGGCGAGCGTGTGACGCGTATCCCCGGCAGGCCCGACGTGACACGGTCGTAAAACTCTTTCAGCCCCTCGCGGGCGGCGGCAGGCTCAAACTGGTATTCACCTTCACCCAAAGTTATGAAACGCGGCTGTGGAAACAGTATCATGATCCCCGGCTCCTTTTTTGCTGTTTTTTTCGCGGCGCCCACTTGGAGACAGCCGCATGAAAGTGTATTATTCTTTTCCGTCCCGGCGTTTTCCTGCGCGGACAGGTCATGGATCTAAAAAGCGCGGCGCGTTATGCTATCTCCAGTACTTGTCGTCGATCATCCTGTACTGCAGCGCTTCGCTTATGTGATCGGTCTTTATATCGCGGCTGTCCGCCAGGTCGGCTATGGTGCGGGAGACCTTGAGCACTCTCGTGTAGCCCCGGTTGCTCAGCCCCATCTTCTCGCTGGCGGTGTTCATAAGCTCCCGGGCGTCCTTGTCCAGGCGGCAGAAGCGCTGTATGTTTTTTGCGCTCAAGCGGGCGTTGCAGGTTATTCCCTCTTCCCTGTAGCGTTCCCTCTGAATGGCCCTGGCAGCCTCCACAGTTTGCCTTATGGAATCAGAGCTCTCGCTTTCCGTCTCGTCCGCGAGGCGCTCCGGGGGTATGCTCTCCACCTCTATATGCATGTCTATCCTGTCCAGCAGCGGGCCCGAGATACGGCTCAGGTAGCGTTTTATATCCAGCGGCGTGCAGCGGCACTGCTTCGTGCGTGACCCGTAATTGCCGCAGGGGCAGGGGTTCATCTATGACCATACTTTGATACTATCAAACCGTGCACCCTCTTTGAACACGCTTAATACACCTGAAATACTCTTTATATGACAGGCTTTCACATTTTTGGAGCATTTGAAAGTTTTTTGCGACTTTTTGTATGAGTACAGAATTTCGCCCTTTTTTTGACCCGAAAGTGTGTGGCTACCTATCATGTTTTCAAAAACGAGTAGGAAAGCATACTGATCACTTGTCTGTTTTATGGGCTCTGCTGTTGATCATTTCCCGGGTTTGCTCAAATGCTTCTGCACCAACGGCCTCTCTTTCCATGCTGTTATTTTCTGCTTATTCGATCCCTGTCAGATCATAGTTTTCAAGCCACTTGGTCGCTGTCTCGCAGACAAGCTTGAGGCATTCCTCATCGAACGGTGTGGCAAGGTCCGCATGCTTCAGCAGGTCGACGAAGGTGCGGCTGCCGCCCTGCTTTGTGTAAGCCATATAGTGTTCCCAAGCGGTTTTGGGATCCTTCTGGATCATCGCCCAAAACTCCAGAGCGACTGTCTGTGCCAGACAGTAGTCGATGTAGTAGAACGGGCCTTCATATATGTGGCTCTGACGCTGCCAGCCTTCGCCCTCGGAAAAGAAGGGTATATCTCCGTCAAGTTTCATCCATGGCTGGTAGATAACCATGAGACGTTTCCACTCTGCATGGCGTTCGGCCGGAGACATCTCCGGCTTTTCGTAGACGATATGCTGGAAATGGTCTACCATCGTGCCGTAAGGGATAAAGGTCAGAGCGGCGGCCAGGTGGCTGTATTTGAACTTTCTGACGTCCGGGCCGAAAAAGCCTTCCGCGTTCATCCAGCCAAAGAACTCCATGCTCATCGAGTGCACCTCACACGCTTCCGCAGTTGGATCCGTGTATTCCGTGGGGATGCGTTTGCGGTTCATCCAGTAGGCAAAGGCGTGGCCTGCCTCGTGCGTGACGACCTCGACATCGCCCTGCGTGCCGTTGAAGTTCGCGAATATGAATGGGACTTCATATTGCATCAAGCTGGTGCAGTAGCCGCCTCCCTCCTTCCCCTCGGTCGAGAGGACATCCATCAGCTCGCTGTCAAGCATCGTGCGGAAAAACTCGCTCGTCTCGGGAGACAAAGCGTCGTAGAATTTTTTGCCCTGCTCCAGGATATCATCCGGGGTGCCGACGGGACGCGGATTGCCGCTCCTGAATTCCAGCGCTGCATCCGCGAACGACAGCGGATATGTTTTTCCCAGGCGCTTAGCCTGTTCACGCATGATGGAGTCCGCTACCGGCACGAGGTATTTCTGCACAGCGGCGCGGAAACGCTCAATGTCCTCTTTCGTCCAGCAGTTGCGCTGCATCCGATAGTAACCCAGCCGGGTGTACCCACCGTAGCCGAGCTTTCTGCCCATGCCGTCGCGGAGCTTCACCAGTCCGTCATAGAGCGAGTCGAGGCGCTCCTGGTTGTCCTTGAACCATTGGCCCTTCGCTTTCCACGCCGCCAGCCGGCGCGCGTCATCGGGATCGGTCTGGAACGGTTCCAGCTGGGAAATGGTATAGATGCCGTCCTCAAATGGGATCTGCGCCGAGGCAATCAGCTTCCCGTATTCTGTGACGAGCTCGTTTTCCTTTTGCATGTCCGGAATGATTTCAGGCGAAAAGGTCTTCCGTTCGATCTCCGCATTCACAAACAGCAGGTCGCCGTACTCTTTTTCAAAGTCCTTCCTGAACGGGGAAACCAGCAGGGCGTCAGTCCACGCCTGCTCGTATTCTTCCATCTCCGGACCGATCTCGTCCCAGAACTCGATCTCGCCGTCGTAGAATTTGTCGCGCGTATCGATCGAATGGCGCACATAGGCCAGCGTGCCCATCGTATCGACCAGCTTTTCTTTTTCTTCTTTCTCCAGGAAAACGGCCCGGGCTTCCTCATAGCTCCCGGCGTTCCGGAGCCGTCCAGTCAGTTCCTGCAGTTCTTTCTTAATAGCCTCAGCATCGGGACGGGTATAGGCCATTTCTGAAAACTTCATAAGTAAACTCCTTTGTTTCGTTTTATTCATTCAATCTTTTTATATGATCATGTCAACGGCTTTTGTAGAAGTCAACCTAACTATCTTAGTCAAACAGATCTTCTCGGAAATCAGTGTAAGTGTGCAGCGCGGCGAGCTAGTCGAGCTTGATACCGATGAAATAGACAATCATACCGCTGTCTTTTACGGGAACAGCATTATAAACTGTCCACGTCGACCCATGCACGGCGGGTAATTGACAAATCTACGGCATCCATGACCTGTGCGCATTTCACGCCATCTTCAAAGTTAGGTTCGCAATCCGTGCCTTCATGTATGTGGCGTACGAATTCATACAGCTCGTGGCAGAAAGTTTCCGGAAAACCGATCACATGACCCGCCGGCCACCAATACTTTATGTACGGATGACTGCCTTCCGTCACTTGTATCTTACGCCAGCCCTGCACACCGTCGTCGTCATCCCGCGAGAAATAATTGAGTTCGTTCATGCGTTCAAACTCAAACTCGATTGATCCCCTGTCACCATTTATTTCTAATCGCAGGTCGTTTTTATGTCCCGCAGCAAAGCGTGTGGCTTCAAATGTACCCAAAGCACCATTTGCAAACTCACACACGAAACATGTGCCGTCATCAACTGTTACCTTGTGCATCGGCGCATCAGCGTCTGCCCTGCCGGACAAGCCTTCCATGCGCGCTGCCTCAGGTCTTTCCGTCACAAACGTTTTGCTTATACCGGATACTGCCTTTATTTCGCCGGCAAGCCAGCGAGCAGCGTCGATCACATGAGCGCCGAGGTCGCCGAGAGACCCGCTGCCGCATATTTTTTTATTAAAACGCCATACAAATGGCGACATCGGATCGATAGCCCAATCCTGCAAAAACACGCCCCTTACATGGAATACCTTTCCGATTTTGCCCTCATCGATCAGTTCCTTCGCCAGAACCAGCGCAGGCGCGAAGCGGTAATTGAACCCTATCTGATGGCACACTCCTGCCTTGCGCACAGCAGAAAGAATATCCCGCGCGTCCGCAAGATTCAGAGCCAACGGCTTTTCGCAAAATATATGCTTGCCATGCTCGGCAGCTGCGATAGCGATTTCCTTGTGCGTATCCGAGGGTGAGGTTATTTCGATCACATCTATATCATCCCGCGTGACCAGACGACGCCAATCTGTTTCCGTATCCTGCCAGCCCAGTCTCGCGGCAACGTTTTTGACCCAGTCTCCGTCCCTGCCGCACAGAACAGCCTTTACGATCCCCTCCGGCGGGTCCATATACATCGGCACTTCGGTGTGTGCCTTGGAATGTGCTCTCCCCATGAACTTATAGCCTATAAGTCCAAACCTTAACTCGTTCATACATTGCCTCCATAGAATCGTTTTATTCTGCTACATGTCATCGAAAACATTGCACTAATTCGGGTCTTCTTCTCCGGCGGAGCCTTCGTCTTTATTACTCGGAGCGATCAAATCTGATAGCATGTCGGGAAATCAGCTTTTGCTTTCAGATCATTCTGGCTTTTCATCGATACCGCCCGACAAAGTCTTCTTTGCCGGGTGTTTCTTTTGTACACGCTTTGCCAAATGAAAAACGCCTCTGCCTAACACCATTGATAACGTGTGGCCGGGGCTGAAACCGTGAGCAGGGTCTTTCAGTTACCGCACGTACTTTTTATTTCTCTGGTAGATGACCGTCAAAATGATCCCCAGGATCATGGTCGCTGCAGCCAGGATCAGGAAGGTCTTCCGCGATCCGCTGTCCGTCAATCCGATCTGCGGCACGAAAGGAACGATCAGGAACAGCGCGCCCAAAATGATCAGGTACAGCCCAAGCACGTTCATCCATCTTCCGACTCTGATGCGGTGCGTGCACAGATACGCTGCGCCGATTGCTGACAGGTTAAGCAGGAAGCCGCCAAAAAGGCTGAGGAATATGTTCTGCCCCAGGTGCACGGCGCCAGCGGCAACCCTTGCGCCGTTGATATAATATGCGTAGATGCCTGAGAAGCGTTCATTCGACGCGCCCATTACGATAAAGAGGATGGCAGCGAAGACCAGAGAGAATATGATCACTGGAGCGGTCATCTTTATAGTTTTATTCTTTCTGTAATCGACAATAAACGTGATCAGAGCGGCTATCCACACTATGCCCAGCGGGATCGCCGGCCACCACCACATAGGTTCATACATATTTGACACCTCCATGCCCGGTCTGTCCGTTTTTATTATAGATACACCGTCGTTTCTTGTCAATTGTCAGGGATGATCACACCGGAACCGCCGTCCCGGCAACGTTATATACCGCCAAACGTTTTTGAACAGAGGCATTTAGAGTAGACATGATTTCCATGTTGTTGTCCTTCTTTTTTGAGTGTTATTGAATCTATTTGCCTTCCAGCTCCTCCAGCCTGCGTTTGAACATGTTTTCGACGGTGGCGACTGCGTAGGGATTGCTGTATGCAATCCTGAGGGTCGTTTTGCCCCTGACGAATTCCTTATGGGTTAGTCGTGCGATCACAAGCGGCAGTATCTCGGGAGCCTCCAGAATATGGTTAGTTGCCAGTTTTTCGAGGAATTCCTGGTTTTCTTCGATAGGCAGAAGGTGCTCTACGGCGTCCTTGCGCCTGGGTATATTGCCCCTATACATAGCCTTCGATTTTTCAAAGTTCTGCCCGTTGTACGAGGGCAGGGTGCCGCCGGGCTTTGCGAGCATACGCCAGTATTCCTGCGGCTTGTCCTTCTCCAGCAGCTTGAGCTTTATACTATACATCATGATATCGTCCGTGCAGGCATCGCGGATCTTTTCAAGTGCTTCCTGAGAAAACGGATATTGCTTTACAATCTCGTGGCGCCATTGCCGATCGAGATAGTACGGCTTCGGGTCTTTGTCAGGTCTGAGCACCCATGCTAACGCCTGAGATTCCGGCACTCTCTGTAAATCGATCTTATTTATGACCGTATTCATGAAATAGTTGTCTTCATATTCTTCGGCAACTTGCAGCAGCAGCTCATTATCTTCGATCTGCCGTAGGGCTGCGTTGCGAAAGATGCTCTCGGCTTTTTTGTTCAGAAACAGCTGCTTTAACCACTCCTGATCGGTCACCTTGCCGACCAGGTCGATAAGGTTCGAATGCTCGACAATCTCAACTCTCCTCGGGTGCGCGACAAAATCGTCTACCAGCGCCTTGCAGATGTCAGGATCGCTTATCCTTTCAAGTGCCTTCTCTCGCGTCAGGATTAAAGGAGCCTCGCGTGCGAGGCGGGCCAGCTTTTTCTGGTTTTTAGTCCTTTTGATAAAGCGCTCGACACGGCCAAAGTATTTGTCATCTTTATAAATCGAACGAAAAAGACTCATCTCAGTATCCTCCCCAACACTGATTCTGTGCGATACGTTTAATGACTGGTGAGATCAAGCTTAATTCTCATGTAATAACTATATTCCTTTCAGCCTTTAGTTCAGCCAACCACTAATTCTCCGCGAACAGTACCACAAGTATCCACAGCGGACACACATACGATTCGGGCATCTTACACCTGGACGATCAAAAGCCGCAGACATCTCAAACTCTGCGTGTACGGTTTCATTGGGCGTCTCACTGCCCGGCGAGCCGTATTTCCCCCATCAGCACATCAAAGCATCCACATTTGGGGCACCCATACAGCACAGGTTGTTTTTTATCCGCGTCATTGTTTAGTATAAGAGCATAAAGCGTTTTCGTTGTGCTATTATACTCAACCCGTATTTCCAATACCGGCATTGTCGCTGCTGAAGTATCTCCTTGCTTCCGTTATGCTCAGCAGAAACACTTTGTCTTCGGTATCCTTTCCCGGGTCGGTATCGTAACTTGGATTCTTGTCAGCCGTCACATGCGTAGTAAGTATTCTCTCCTGATCGTCTGCACTGAACGCAGCGTTGTAAAAGTCCCTGTTCAGCCAGGTCCTGATAGTTGACTTCTCCCAAGTCCTGTCTATATGCGCCCTGTTGTATGGGACCGCGTCAAGCCCGTATTTGCTTATCAGCAGGAGCTCTCCCTTGCCGTTTGTGTCCAGCACGATCCACTCTATCGGTTCACTGCCGTTGGTCAGGTCATTGTCCTGCCCATAAGCGCCGAAGGTGACGGTATAAGGAGTTGAAACGTTGTTTGCTGCCATATCTGGATCTGCGGCTGAAGTCGTATTTGTGATTTCGACCGCATCTTCATCTTTGCTGACATACGCGCATAAAACGGCCACGAGCGCTGTTATCAGCAGGATCACCAGAATACGTTTCATAACTTATACCTCATGAAAAATGCTTTACTTTGATTCAATTAGAGATTGAGTATACTACGCTTTTTCGAGTAATTTCTGGCGACGCTCACAAAACTCAGTTGCTGCCGATTGATTATTAATCAAGTTGTAGTATTCAATTGCTTGGTTGCAAATGTCTATTGCGTTATTGTAATCTTTTCGCTTTTCGTAAATAATTGCGAGTCGCTTAAATGCAGGAATAGTACCACAAAAAGGAGTTATTTCAGAAAGCCTTTGTTTTATCTCATTACTCGATAAATATGAGTAGGCTTTGATTCTCTTTTGCTCCTCATCGTAATAGCATTTCTGTAATTCTTCCAACTGTGATATGTCTTCCTTACAGTATCTAATGCAAGCATCCAAATACGCTTGATCAAGATCTCGATATTTGTAGTAGAAGTCTTGTAACGAAATCGAAGCAAAATGACGTTCCATGGGATTGTTTTTTGCATTGCTATATGTAGTGCGCAGTTTTCGTTCAAGAATAGCGTCAAATTTCATTTCTTCTTTGGGCTTCACGGATGCAGGAACTTGATCGTTACCATGTATTATTATGCCATCTTTCTTCATCTCAGCCAATTGATGCTTAACATCTTCATTGGTTTTATCCAGCAGATTATATATATTCTTTTTAAGCCTGAAAGATGATAAGAATGACGGTACTCTTATTGTTTTATCTCTGATGGAAACATTCGCAAATATAAGTGTCTCTTCAGAAGGCAGTTTTTTGAAGTCTGTATTAGAGAGAAGTTTACCCCATGGTATCTCTTTCTCTCGATATGCTTGAGTAATATTCTGAGACAACACTTCTAGAAATATATCTGGGTGTTTTCTAATATAGTTGGTTTTTGTGAATTCAAAAGCCTTCGCCATCCTCATCATATCTTCTGCAGTAAGTGGTAAGCCCAACGTGTGTTTACAAAGAAGGTATAAATTCGGAGAAAAAGCAAACTCATGTTCCTTATCTAACGAGTTCATAAATCTCTGAACAACATCTACTCTTCTTTTAGCCATGCATGTGAGGATAATCGCGTTAGCCGAATACATCTGGAATGATTTATTCTGATGCACATCCCGAAGTTTAAGGATTACATCAACGGCTTCTTCATATTTTTCGGTCAGTAAATATCTTTCTAAGCCATAGTACATGATAAAAACGTAACCAATATCTATTGTGTTATCATATGGGTTTGCTAATAATGTCCAATATACGCACCTTTGTTCTGGGGTTAAGCCCCGGTAAGTTGGATAGTATGGAGGGCGCTCAACAATTCCGCTATTATCCGATATGGGGAGGGACAAATAGAGTAAACTAGGTTCTTCCTCAATCCCAAATGAAATCGTGAGAGTTATTCCATCGGCACAAATGATATTTTTCTTTGAAGGCATTGGAACATAGTTTTTAAATTCGCCATCGCCAATCCATACCAAATCTCGTATATCTGAATGAACCGAGAGAATCGATTGGTTCGTTTGGACAGCCTGTTTAGCTGTTCCTATTACAGCTATTTCAGCAGATTGTTGGTCTTGTTTCCCATTATTGTCTTTTCTGCTGCCAAATAGTTTGTTCAAAAAACCCATACTCACACCTCAATTCATACGTTTTCCCTGGCATTTGCAAAAGCAGTATTAGTTGAACACCTCTTTATAGTCGAATCTGTATTTCCTTTCTATATATCTTCCAATGCCATCTAGGCCTGGGAAAAGTGTCTTTTCATTAATGCCAACCATGTCTAGTTCTCGTAGCAAAGGTTGTTTCTCATTTGCTCCAATTAAGAACGAGAACAATAATGCTTCTTGTTGATGCACTCCATAAAGTCTTGTCCCATCATCGTTCTCTGGTAATCTCATCCGAAACTTATCATCCGAAAACATTTCTTCAAGTTTTTTTACTTTTGTACCCCATGCCATAAAATAGCTGCTTTGTTCACTCATTCGTGAATCAACATAAAAAGGCGTATAAAGTAAGGGATAGTCGCAGCATTTTTCCCCTGCTATTAATCTATCTACTATTTCCCTTCTTGATAGATCTTTAATCTCATCCCTTCTTTCTGGAAACGATATGTCATAGTTTCTTGCATGCAGAAGCCATACTTTTCCATCTTTTTCTTTTTCATCCCTGCAGGCAAAGTATAGTGCAACCAAAGGATTCTTGCTCCAATCCAAGAATCTCGTTGGCACGCCATAATGCTGAGCATATTCAGCCCAACGGCTTAAGTCTTCCGATGATAATTGGATTTGGCTGATTGCCTCATGCATAAAAGAATACAGTATTTCTTTTTCATTGCCAAAAGTAAGATAACGGTCATTTTCGACGCCGTGATTTTCGTCATCTAAGATGTCATACTGTTTGCGAAACAACCCTGGTAGAAGTCCATAATCTTTACTTGCCAAGCCCCGATATAAAAACGATAATGAAATGGGATTGTGTATTATCATTTGATTTGGGTAATATCTTTTCAAGCGTTCGATAGAGCCAATGTACTCGCTTATTTTGGATACATATATTTCTATCATACAATCTCTTCCTCTGCTGAAAGTGTTATGGCTCAACATACTGTATTGCGGCATCAGAAAAATGTTTCAGGTTTTTTATCACATTAAGAGGACATATATCAGGATAATGATCATGAATAATGCCTGCTGAGCAATATAGAAAAAGGGATACATACCTAAGCGGCTGCTGTTTTCCGTATTCTGTTGCGCCGAGTAGTATTCCAGGTTCAGATTCGTCAAGGTAATGAAATACTCCAAAAGCATTCATATGTACTTTATCTGATAGCAGAGAGTATATATATCCTTTGGGAAAGGCACTATGCTCGGCCATTATACTAAAGCTATCAAAACCAGACCACCAATAATCTTTGAAAGTTTGAATTGCGTTTTTCTTATATTTCTTCAAGTATTTCTGGATTTCTTTGTTGATCATACTCATATGTGATTTTGCGTACTGATCATTGGCATCGTGGTCAAAAGCATACAACAGCGTTATATAGTCATCTTTTAACATCATGATTGCTGGAGCATCCATAAAACGCTCCAGTAAATCCATGTTGTTTTTCTGTTTTCCTTTCAGTAAAGTGTCGATAATTACAAGGTTTTCATAAAGCTGCCGGCATAACGCCATCGCATCATCGGGAAACCCATTGGCTAAAAGTGTATAGATTGAGCAGCTTGTTACAAGCAGTTTACTATATACACGAACTATTGCATAGTGGTAAGTCAATTCTTCCCGCACTTCGACTTTTGATAATGCTTCCCGGCACGCATCCACAGATTCACGAAACAGCTTTAGGATTGGCACTTCTTCCAGTTTTGTCATCATTACAAACCGTCATAGCCTCCGACACCCTGTTTCTCGTTAACGATTTCTAATTGCTTCTCTAAATTGCTGATTCTGCGCAATTCCTCATCCATTCCGCCTTTATAATAAACAATAAACAAGCTCTTCATCATGTTTCTCAAATTAGATGAGTAGTTGTCAGCAAACTTTTCTTCATCAACGAACCATGAACCTACTATAACAACGTGAGTATCATTTGCACCATTCCAAGTTGTGATATTCATTTCAATTTCAACATCATCAGAATGACCATTCTCTGCCATCCATGATTTTTCGATTGAGCGTTCTATTGTACCTTCACCATAGAGATCAGTAAGTTTTTGAGTCAGTGAAGTATAGGCAAACTTATAGTCTAAAGGCTTGAAAACATAATCAGCCGCAAAGAATCGGCTATCTTCTTTTTCTTTTAGCAGAGTATTTCCATTTAAGGAATACGCACAATACATATGAATGCTGCTTGTCTCATAGCCTGCGACTTTGACCTGCCCATTCCATGTATAGCATGTCGCTGTATATCCGGCATGAAATTCCGTGCCATTACTCTGCACCGTTCTCCACGTGGACTCAATCGTAAAGCTATTTTGAAATGGCATTGAAGCGTCATGGAACGAAGACAAACTCATGAAATCCAATTTCTCCAACTCGGAAGCGGGTGTGCCCCAAGGAATATTCCTAAATAGTATTTCTTGTTCCGCCGTAGCAACTGGCATAGTTAGCATCAAAATTATGCTGGCTACCATCAAAGCAACTATGATCTTACGCATTAAAGAACCTCCACAACAGAATTAATATGCTAGCAAACAATAGTATACTAGCCAAGAATTGCACTGTAAAGCAATCGGGGCTTGTTTTTGCAACTGTTTATTCTAAATACTCTGCATATGGCAAAAATGCCTTTTCCGCTATGTCAACAGCATCTCGAATCCTTTGATCCTGTTTAAGAATATCACGATAGCTGTTTAGTTTTGCTTGAGTCTCAGCATCTTCTACCGTGATCAGCTCATTAGCTACGCATGTAGCAAGTCCCAGCGACTTGTCGCCGACTGACGGAAACCTAGCCGTAAAGGTGGTATCACTTACTTCACAAATTGTTCCCACTCCGAATGATCTATGGCGGATAACAGTTCCAAGTTTGAAGACACCTGCCATAAATGCCTTTGTGTCATCAAGCTCAGCAAGCTTTTGTTTTGCTGTTTCAATCCACGC
Organism: Clostridiales bacterium; assembly: GCA_024684375.1. Classification (GTDB taxonomy): domain Bacteria; phylum Bacillota; class Clostridia; order Christensenellales; family Aristaeellaceae; genus RUG14130. The sequence goes on along the minus strand of JAIKWZ010000016.1, from coordinate 2,694 downwards.
CCCCGCGTGGGGAGCGACTACAGGGCGATGGTACCTTAAGGACGTACAGCCGATTTCAATCCACACCCCCCGCGTGGGGAGCGACCTTTCATACGTTTTCGGGTAGCCGCTCATAACGGAATTTCAATCCACGCCCCCCGCGTGGGGAGCGACGCCAGATGAGCTCGCCCTCTTTGGGTATGGAATATTTCAATCCACGCCCCCCGCGTGGGGAGCGACCAGGACTTCCGGCACATATCTGTTCAGCAATTCGTATTTCAATCCACGCCCCCCGCGTGGGGAGCGACACTGTCGTCGTGGCTCGTCCTGCACTGACCTTTATTTCAATCCACGCCCCCTGCCTGGGGAGCGACTATTCGTCCCATAACGACAAGAAACAGACCATGAAATTTCAATCCACGCCCCCGCGTGGGGAGCGACTACAAAGCTGCCTATTTTGCCCAGGGGTATGACGAATTTCAATCCACGCTCCCCGCGAGGAGAGCGACATTATCCGATTGTTGAGCAGATTAAGGCACTAATATTTCAATCCACGCTCCCCGCGAGGAGAGCGACTCAGACCTCCCTGTTAACGCTCCGCTCGACCTGATTTCAATCCACGCTCCCCGCGAAGAGAGCGACAGTCGGAGAACATGGAGATTGACGATGCAGTATTCATTTCAATCCACGCTCCCCGCGAGGAGAGCGACACCGAGCCGGCAGGCGAACAGTTACCGGGCATTGGATTTCAATCCACGCTCCCCGCGAGGAGAGCGACGAATGGCTAACCCTTAATTCGGGGTTGCAAATGATTTCAATCCACGCTCCCCGCGAGGAGAGCGACTGCGTACTCTTTGTAGTAGGGTGACGGCGCGATATTTCAATCCACGCTCCCCGCGAGGAGAGCGACCGATTATCCTTGCAATCGTAATGAGAAACTTTTCCATCGACATCGTCTGGGCTAAGATCCAGATCGCCATCACCGCTGTCGGCGGATGGCTGGGCTACTTTGTGGGCGGGATGGACGGGCTGCTCATAGCGCTGCTGGTATTCATAGTTTTGGACTACATTACCGGGCTCATGCGAGCTATAGCAGACAGGACGCTTTCAAGCGCCATAGGCTTTAAGGGGATCTGCCGCAAAATTCTGATCTTCGCACTGGTGGGCGTGGGCCATGTGCTGGACACGCATGTGGTGGGAACTGGCTCGGCGCTGCGCAGCGCGGTCATATGCTTTTACCTGAGCAATGAGGGCGTGAGCCTGCTGGAAAACGCCGCGCACCTGGGACTGCCTGTGCCGGAAAAGCTCAAAGCTGTGCTCAGTCAGCTGCATGATAAGAACGGTAGCGAGAATAAATAACCAATACAGTTGGGGCATCGCCTTTGAAATGCTTCCTTCATGAATGACAGTAAATCAAAAAACTGTCACGTCAAGGGAGTAGCCTATTCCCCGAAACTAAACAGAATGAACCGCGTCAAAAAAACCGGACAAAAAGGCCCCTGCTGCCGTCTAATCAGTGAAAGGAGGCCGAAAACGATGGACCACGATAGGCGAAGACACTGGCTCGAGGAGGCGTTGAACCGATATGAGGAGCGCCTTCTGCGCATGTGTTATTCCTATCTTGGGGATCGGTCGCTGGCCGACGATGCCGTGCAGGAGACTTTTCTGAAGGCCTGGAAAAGTTACGGGCGATTTCGGGGCGAGAGCACTGAAGAAACCTGGCTGATGCGCATTGCGATCAATACCTGCAGAGACATCCGCCGTGGCGCCTGGTTTCGGCATATCGACATGGCCGTGTCTCTCGATCAGTTGGATGACCGAGAGGTTTCCTTTGAGGCACGGGATGACGCCGTAACCAAAGCTGTGATGAAGCTAAAGCCCCGCCTTCGCGAGGCGGTTCTTTTGCGCTGGTACCAAGGACTCTCGGCGGATGAAACGGCACAAGCACTGGGCATATCCCGTTCTGCTGCCTATGAGCGGCTGAGCAGGGCACAGGCAATACTGAAACGCGAATTGGAGGAATGGCACAATGAAGTTTGACGAAACTGAGATAAGAACGGCCATGGATCGCCGCTTATGCGCGATCCACTCCGATGCAGCGCGCCGAAGCCGGATATGGCAGAATATTGAACATGAGGAGAAGACACATATGAAAAGAAAACTTACGTTTACAGCAGTAGCTGTGCTCTGTATACTGATGATCGGCACAGTGGCCCTGGCTGCGATAAGCGGTCGACTGCCAGATTGGTTTTCAAGTGACGATGGCAGGGCGAATGAGGAGATCATCGGGATGGTTCAGCCCGTGCAGGCGGTCTACGAGGGCGACGTCGTACGGGTCAGCGTGAACGAGGCAATCTACGACGATGCCGGAAGAAGCTACGCGCTTTACTGGATCGTAGAGAATCTGACAGGCGAGGATGGGCTTTACATGCTATCGACCTACCCGTCCTTCGGAGGCAAGACAGCGTTCTCTAGTCTGGAAAGCAACATCTCTGAGGTCTTTCTCAATGAGAAGCTGACCGAGTGTGTCGCCATCGGCGAACTGCCCGAGGGGAGCAGCCGTGACTGCGAGTTGAATTTTACGATCCTACGCGCTGTCGGTCCCTATGAGATCGCGGAGGATGGGTACATTGAAAGTCCTCTCGCCGAAACCGTGGAGGACGAGGAAGACTATGTAAGCCAGCTGGTCGGCGGCGGCAGCTTTGAAATCGCCGA
>JAIKWZ010000067.1 GCA_024684375.1 Clostridiales bacterium | reverse complement strand
GCCGCTTCCATGAACAGCTGTCCCTGTTTGTGGCAGTAAGCGTAATCCTGTGCGCCGAACTCCCGGGCGACCTTGATGACCTTTCCGTTTTTAGGGGCGGCCCTTGAAAGCCGCATCAGCCGCTTGACGTTCGCTGACAGCGGCCGGCTCCTGGCCGGATCACGTGATGTCCCCATAGACTTGCCTCCTTTCAGTTGCCGTCGACGGTTATATGTTCAGGATATATATCGCGTTTGCGTTGCAGCGGCGGTGGATCATGCCTGACGGAATCCAGCAGGCTGTTTACCTCTGACGCGTCGACCTCCGGCGCTTCGCCAAGCACGCGTGCCTCAGTCTTTATATCGTTATCCAGGTCCGCCGTGTCACGGCTGAAGCCGCGGGCTCCGGACTCATGCCGGAATACCGGCACGCCGTACAGTTTCCTGTTCTGTTCGACTGCCTGCCGGAACCGTTCTTCCATTTCCCTGATTTCCTGTGGCTCGTCCTCATCGGGAGGGTAGTAATAGCTTTTTGCCTCTTCGCGCGCACTGTCTTCCGGTTCAGAAGTCCGGTGTTCCGTGGTTTCTTCCATTCTCCTGCTTACGGCTTTGCCCGTGAAATTGTCCAGATCGAATACCAGGGCAACGTAGCCCTCAGATCCTTCCTCCCGGGTTTCGATCCTTTGGCAGGGAACGCGGAACGTGTAGTCTTTTTCCCATCCCATGCAGCTGTACAGCGCGCGGCTGAATGGCGCGGAGCGTTTGTACTTTGGATCCCAGGATACCGCGTTGGGATGATCATCCGTGCACGGCCTTACGACCAGCTTGCGTTCCACAGGGTTGAACAGTACCTCGACGTTTTCCGCCGGATCAAGCCTGGCCACGCAGCACTTATTGAATGTGACCCCGTTGGGCGTTATGCTTATGACAGGCTCGAGCAGCCGGGAGAACATATTCCCGTTTACGACCTGGAAAGCGGCAGTATCGGCTTCAGTGTCCCGGGCGGGGTCATCGTCTGCAGCCTTGCCCTCCAGTTCGTCCTTGATCTCCTGCTCGACAGCGGAAAGATTCCGGGCTATCTGCGCGATACCGCGGTCATCGATCAATCCGCCGATCCGGCGTCCGCCTTCCGGCAGGTACTCCGTGCTGATATCCACTTCCAGCTTTTCGTCCAGCAGGCCCATCGCTATCTGCGAGGCCCGGTAATAGTCCTCGTAATCGAAACCCGCCCAGGTCAGATTCATGGATATATACCCGGCAAGCAGTCCGCGGTCGATCACTCGCATGGGCAGGTAAGTGCCCTCATGCCCGTAGCGTCGGCTGTTGAGTATACGCTGGGCGGCGTTCCATACAGCGCGGCTTACTATGGCGTCGTGGTGGTCCGGCTGGAAGTACTTGTTCTTTTTGCCGTTATTCTTTTTCGCCTTGTGGTCCTTATAGTTGGGAGTGTAGGTCTTACGCGCCAGCACGTCTCCGCAGTGTTTTTCATTGCGCAGCACCGCAGCGACCTGTTCGGCGGACCAGTGGGTGTTGAGCGTGCCGTCCCGACGCCTGCCGCCGGTGGGTATAGCCATATCGGTCAGAGTCTCGCTAATCTCCTCGATGGTTCCGCCGTTTATGAGCGTTGAGTACATCCACCGGACCACCCGCGCCTCGCTTTCCACGATCGACAGGATCTTTTTAGTTCCGCCGTATCCGTCGGGCACCTCGGTCTTATCGTAACCGAACAAGCGCGTAGTCAGGAACCGTCCGCGGCTGAACCGCCACTCGATGGACAGCAGGATGGCCTCGCTCTTCATGTGGCTCTCCTCCTGGGCGACCATTGCGAGCACGAACAGTATGATTCCGCTGGTCTGGGACATGGTATCCAGGTTCTCCTGCTCGAAAAACACCTTTATGGGCGGATCATGGTTCTGGAGCGCTTCAACCCAGCCGATACAGTCCATAAGGTTACGGGCGAAACGTGAGACTGATTTCGTTATGATCATGTCGATCTTACCGTCCATGGCATCTTTCATGAGCTTCTGGAAGCCCTGACGGTGAGCGGTGTTCGTTCCGCTGAAGCCGTCGTCCACATAACAGCCCGCGTAGCGCCAGTTGGGATTACTCTTGATCTTTTCCGTATACTGCTGGATCTGCAGGTGAATGGACAGCGCCTGGTCTATATCGTCGGTGGACACGCGGCAGTATGCGGCGACACGAAGCTTCCGGTCGTCTTCCGGCGTATCTCCCGTGGCGGCGATCTTTCGAACCTTGCTGCCGTCCAGCGCGTCTATCTGTTTGATAAGCGCGTTCTTTGCTTGCTTGCGTTCGGACTCGAAACCAGCGCCTACCGGGTTCTGGCGGGGATGCGCAGCGCGCTCTTCCGCGATATGCCTGACGTCTTCCATGCTCTCACCTCCTCCGTTAGATAGTGAAATTCACATGGCACTTGCGTAACCCTCCTTACGTACTATAATTGCTTCTGATGCGGCACGTTTATATAGCCATAAAACGCAAAAAAATGTCACGGCGGTACAGCCGTAATACTGATAATTTTATGATAAATTTTGATAAGCAGTAACTGGTTTGGAAAAATGCGCTACTGGTCTGGCTCTTTCGCACCGGGAACGATCTCGTACGGATCAAGGTTAAGCACAGTACAGAGCCGAAGTCCCGTCTTCATGCGGCTGTTGGACAGTTTGAAGTCATCGTTTTCATACCGCTGGTATGCACGCAGGTTCATATTCAGTTCACTCGCCACTTGCTCCTGGGTTAATCCGAGTTCGAGCCTGCGGTCGCGTATGACCTGGCCTTCAGAGATTTTCATAAACAGCACCGCCTTTTGATTGGTGTGCTATAAATAGCTCTGATAGGGGAGAGAAGCAAGCATGGTATGGATAAAGATTGTGTGTCGAAGCCAAGAAAGTCGAGGCTCATGAAATAAGAGCATTGACATAGAATCGCGCTTTTTGTTATTGAAATGCTGCATCCAAACACTCACCTATTTGTATTCTAACCCACATCCAATATACCGTC
>JAIKWZ010000066.1 GCA_024684375.1 Clostridiales bacterium | reverse complement strand
TATAATCCACCGCGTCCACGGGTGATGACAGGCAGGCCCCGTGCGGCGTCATGCCGTGAACCATGTCAGGGCCGAGAGGCAGCAGCATTAAGCGGAAGTTGGCGTGCGCCGCGGATAAGCCAGCCCCGAGCCCGCGGATATTGTTGTTTTTGGGTACCTAAAAAATGGAGGACAGTCGTATGACCGCAGCTGAAAAAATAATAAAAAAAGCAAGTCAGAAAATTTTCGAAAGGCACTTCGTAAGCCTTAAGTACGCGGACGCCCATATGCTGGACCGGGCGATTTCCGAAAGCGTTTTGGAGGAGATAGGCGCCGTGTGGGCGAAAAGCCAGGCGGCGACGCTTAAAGGACGGCACGCGGCGTACATCTCCGCCGAGTACCTTACGGGACGTGCTATCAGCAACAACCTGCTGGCGCTGGGCGCGCTGGAAGAGGTGCGCGCGCTGCTGAAAAAGGCGGGGGCTGACCCCTGCGCGCTGGAAGAGGAAGAGGATTCCGCCCTTGGCAACGGAGGGCTGGGACGGCTGGCGGCGTGCTTCCTGGATTCTGCGGCCACGCTCAGGCTGCCTGTGATGGGCTACGGCTTAAAGTACCGCTACGGGCTGTTCAAACAGGGCATAAAGGACTTCTGCCAGACGGAGGAGGCTGACGACTGGACGCGCTTTTCCGACAACTGGACCGTGAGGCGGGAGGAACTCTCTGTCAAGGTGGAGATGAAGGGTCAGACGGTGATCGCGGTGCCCTACGACATGCCGATAATCGGTTACGGCGGGGGATACGTTTCCACCCTGCGCCTGTGGCAGACGGAAAGCCCGGTGCAGTTCGATTTTAACCTGTTCAACGATTATAAATACGACGAGGCGTCCGAAAAAAAGAACCGCGCCGAAGACATCACCAAGGTGCTCTATCCCAACGACTGGACGAGAGAGGGGCGTCTGCTCAGGCTCAAGCAGGAGTACGTTCTGTCCAGCGCGGCCATGCAGGACATTCTAAGGAGCTTTGAGCAGAAGAAGCTGTCCTTCCACGCCCTTCCCAAATACGTGGCCTGCCAACTGAACGACACTCATCCGGTGCTGGCGATCCCTGAGCTTATCCGCCTGCTCATCAAGCGGGGCGTGAGCTATCGCTCCGCCAGGAACACTGCCAGGCAGGTGTTCGCTTTCACCAACCACACGGTGATGCCCGAGGCGCTGGAAAAGTGGGACATGGAGCTGATAAGCGACGTGAGCGAGGAGATAGCGGACATTCTTAAGCAGCTGGACGCCTCCGCCAGAAGGGAGACGGGCTTAAGGCTTATCAAGGACGGCAGGATACACATGGCGGACACGGCGGTGTACATGTCATGCGCGGTGAACGGTGTGGCGAAGATCCATTCCGAGCTGGTCAAGACGCTTTTGTTCCCCGACTGGTACAGGCTTTATCCCGAGCGCTTCCAGAACAAGACCAACGGCGTGACCCCGCGGCGCTGGCTGGCGTTGTGCGACAGCGAATTGTGCGGGATGCTGAAAAAATACACCGATAAGGACTTCGTCAGAGAGCTTGACGCGCTTAGCGACATAGCGCCCTCGCCAGCCATGGCAAAGGAACTTAGCGAAGTCAAGGCGCTCAAGAGGGAGGAGTTCCGCCTGTGGCTCAAACAGTCGACGGGACAGGAGATCCCGCAGGGCTTCGTGATCGACGCGCAGGTCAAGCGCCTGCACGAGTACAAGAGGCAGCTGCTAAACGCCCTGAGCGTATATGACATGTATACGGACATCAAGCAGGGCAGGCTTAACGGCCTTCCTCCCATCGCGTTCGTGTTCGCGGGCAAGGCCGCTCCCGGCTACGCTCGGGCGAAAGCGGTCATAAAATACATAAACCTGCTGGCGGACAAAGTGAACGGCGACCCGGACGTGAACGGAAAAATGCGGGTGGTGTTCGTGCCCAACTACAACTGCTCGGTGGCGGAAAAGCTGATACCCGCCGCGGATTTCTCCCAGCAGATCTCGCCCGCGGGCACAGAAGCCAGCGGCACGGGCAACATGAAATTCATGATAAACGGCGCGGTCACCGTGGGCACCTGGGACGGCGCGAACATAGAGATAGCCCAGGCGGCGGGAATCGAGAACGAGTACATATTCGGCGCCCGCATAGAGGAGCTGGACGCGATACGAGACACTTACGATCCCAAGGAGATATATGACTCTGACGAACGCGTCAGGCGGGCGGTCGACAGCCTGACCGACGCGGGCTTCCGGGACGAAGACGGCGCGCTGAGCGAGCTCAGGGACAGCCTGCTCATCGGCGCTTCCTGGCATAAGCCGGATCATTACTTCCTGCTCAAGGACTTTGAAAGCTACAGGGAGGCGCGGCTCAAGGCGTACCGTGAGTACGCGTCCGACCCTGAAGCATTCCGAATGAAGGCACTCAAAAATGTGCTGGCAAGCGGAGTGTTTTCCTCCGACCGCACTGTCACGCAGTACGCTGACGAGATCTGGAAGATAAAGAAGGTAAAATGATACACGGAAACATACAGGGCATAAGGGAGAGCGTGCTGTCCGAAATGGACAGGCTCTACGACATGCAGTTCGACCGCAGCCTGTTCCTGCCTGAAAGGCTGCTTTCCCTGCTGGTGGGCTTTACAGAGCAGCTCAGCCGCGAGGTGATGGTGTACCTTGACCGCAACGGCGAAGTGCTGGAGGTGGCGGTAGGCTCGATCTCTCAGGTGGGGCTGACCCAGATGCACCTGCGCCGCAATTTCGACAGGCTAACGGGCTTCAGGTGCATCCATACCCATCCGGGCGGGAACGCGCGTTTATCCGCGGTGGATATACAGGCGCTGAGACTTCTGCGCTTTGACGCCATGTGCGCCGTGGGCGTGGAAAACGGCATCTGTACAGGCATCACCGCCGCGTTTTTGGGCGACAAGGAGTACGGGCAGCTGTCGGTGAACGTGCTGGGCCCCGTCAAGCCCGGGCGGCTGGATCACAAAGCGTGGCTGAAGGAGATAGAATTAAGCGAGGAGCGCGTCCAAAGGGCCATAGAGGAGGGCGGCATCACCCAGGAGGCGGAACGGGTCATGCTGATCTCAATCGACGGCGAAGACAGCCTGAACGAGCTGGCGGCGCTGGCGGACACAGCGGGAGCGGTGATCGTCTCCCGGGAGACCCAGAAGCTGTCCCACCCGGATACGGCCACCTTTATCGGCAGCGGCAAGGCAGCGGAGCTGGCGCTCTCATGCCAGACGCTGGAAGTGGACCTGGCTATCGCGGACGGGGAACTCACCGCTTCCCAGCAGAAAAACCTGGAGAACGCGCTGGGTGTAAGGGTGATCGACCGTACCAGCCTGATACTGGACATATTCGCCAAGCGCGCCGCCACCAGCGAGGGCAAGCTGCAGGTGGAACTGGCGCAGCTCAAGTATCGCCTGCCCCGGCTGGCGGGCTCCTCAGAGGCGCTCTCACGTCTGGGAGGCGGCATAGGCACCAGGGGCCCCGGCGAGACACGCCTTGAAAGCGACAGGCGGCATATAAGGAGCCGCATAGACGAACTGACAGGCAAGTTGAAGCAGCTGGAGAACCAGCGGGAGCTGCGCCGGAAACGCCGCAGCAAGGATGAAACGGTGACGGTCGCGCTGGTGGGATACACCAACGCCGGCAAAAGCACTCTGCTAAACGCTCTGTCCGGCGCGGACGTGTTCGTGGAAGACAAGCTGTTCGCCACGCTGGACCCGGTGACCCGCCGGGTGGAACTTCCGGAGAACCGCTCCTGTGAGGTGGTGGACACGGTGGGCTTCATAAACAAGCTGCCCCATTCGCTGGTGGAGGCGTTCAAAAGCACACTGGAAGAGGCGGTCAGCGCTGACCTGCTGCTTATAGTCAACGATCTGTCCTCGCCCTTCGCCGCCAAACAGAGGCAGGTGGTGGGAGAGGTGCTCGCTTCTCTCGGCGCGCAGGACAAGCCCGTCATAGAAGTGTACAACAAGGCCGACGCGCTTAAGTCCCCGGCGCTGGAACTGGACGGGAACGGCGTGGTTATCTCCGCCCTGAAGGGCGAGGGACTGGAGGAGCTGAAGCGGCGCATAGGCGAAGAGATCGCCCGCCTGCGTCACTATGCCGAGATACTCGTGCCGTACAACAAGGGCGCCGCGCTCAATATGATCCACTCAAAGGGCCAGGTGGAGGGGGAGGAATACAGCGCCGAAGGCACGCTGGTAAAGTGCTGGCTGGACGCTGTGAGCTACGCCCGCGTGCTCAAGGAGCTTGACCAGGATGGCTGACCTGCACGCATACATGGAGGAAAAAGGCGCGGTTTCGCTGGCCGAAACGCCGTTCAACGCTGTGGACAGCCTTGTGTTCGCCCAGCTTTCCTACATAGAGTTCGACAAGGCAACGGGCTTTTCGCCATGTTCCCTGGCTGAGGCCGCCCAGAGCGCAGACTACGGCGTAAGGCAGGACGACAACCGCCGCCTGCTTTCTCTGGCCGCGGCACAGCCCCGCTTCAGGGACAGCCTCGTTTTCGGGTACGTGAGCGAGTTTTCCCAGACTCAGACCAAGCAGTTTTCTGCGGTCACGTTCCTGCTGCCCGACGGCACGGCCTACGTCGCTTTCCGGGGCACGGATTCCACCATAGTGGGCTGGAAGGAAGACTTTATGCTCACCTTCACTACCCCCGTGCCCGCACAGGCCCGCGCAGCTGAGTACTTAAACCGCGTGGCCGCGCTGATAGACGCGCCTCTCAGGGTGGGCGGCCATTCCAAGGGCGGCAACCTGGCGGTGTACGCTTCCGCCTTCTGCGAAAATGACGCTCAGAAGCGCATAATACAGGTATACTCCCACGACGGTCCCGGCTTTGACGAGGATACGCTGGCCATGGACGGATATCTGGCGGTAAAACAGCGGATACAGCGCTATATTCCCGTGTCAAGCATGGTGGGCATGATGATGGAGCAGGACTCCGCGCTGACTGTGGTGGACTCGTCCGCCCAGGGCCTCGCCCAGCACAACCCTTTCACCTGGCGCATACAGGACTGGGACTTCGTAAAGCGGGATCGCCTCGGGTTCGCGGGGCTGATGATAAGCCGCGGGCAGAAGGAGTGGTTCCGCCTGATGAGCGAGGACAGGCGCCGCTACATGACCGACACACTGTTCGACATCCTGTCCGCCGCCAATCCCCATACGCTGCAGGACCTGACCCGGGACAAAAGCGCGCTGCTCAAAAGCGCGGCGGCGCTGGTAAAGCTTCCCCAGGAGGACCGGCACCGGATGTGGGAGATCGCCAAGACCTTCATTTCCTGCCTGTATCAGGGCAGCGGTTACGCCCTAAAGACCCGCCTGGACGAATTGGCCCGCCGGGCAGGGGAGGGTGATGAGGAGAAAAAGGCATAGTCGCTATCCGGGCACGGCAGGGCGGCATGGAGCCGCGTATTATTCGCGTATCCCAAAGGCACGCGCGGACGCCGCGCGGAAAGGCGGTTTTTATGAACGAAAACAAAAATATCGGGCTGTGGCCTGTTATGCTCACCCCGTTTACCGATGAGGGGGAGGTGGACTACGCGTCCCTTGAGCGGCTGATAGAATGGTACGAAAAGGGCGGAGCCACCGGCCTGTTCGCCTGCTGCCAGTCCAGCGAGATATTTTTCCTGAGCCTCAGGGAACGAGCGGAGATAGCGCGCTTCGTGGTCTCCCACGCCCATGTGCCCGTAATTGCCAGCGGCCACGTGTCGGATGGTTTTTCAGACCAACTGGAGGAACTGAAGGCGGTCGCGTCCACGGGCGTGGAGGCGCTGATCCTCATCACCAACCGCCTTGTCGGCGCAGGCAGGCAGGGTGAGAGCATCATGCCACGGGTGGAAATGATCGCCAAAGAGATACCGGACATCCCACTGGGTTTTTACGAGTGCCCGTATCCCTTCAAAAGGCTCATCACCCTTGAGGAATTGGAAAGGTGCCGGGACATGGGGCGCTTCCGCTTTATGAAGGACACCTGCTGCGACATAGATATCATCACCGAACGCCTCGGAGTGCTCAATGGCAGCGATTTCGCTCTTTACAACGCCAACACCACTACCCTGCTTGAGAGCGTCAGACGGGGCGCGGCGGGCTTCTCGGGAGTCATGCTCTCCTTCCATCCCGTTCTGTACAAAAGACTGTTCGAGCTCATGGACACGGACGGCATAAAGGCGGACGAGCTTCAGAGCTTCCTTACCATGTTCAGCGAGATAGAGAGGCAGTACTACCCGGTGAACGCCAAGCATTTCCTGAAAGGCGAGGGCGTGCTGACCAGCGCGTATACCCGCACAAAACCCGCGGAGGGACTTACGCCCACTTTTGTGGAGGAAGTCCGCCAGCTCAAGACCGCGCAGGATATGCTGATAAGGATGTACTGACGCGCTGTTCAGGGATAATATATCCAAGAGTTTCAGACTGCTCGCGGATCACTGACCGATCCCGCGCGGATCTCCCTGCTGGGGCTCCTTTTCAAGATTGATCAAGCGCTCATCTTGCTTCAAGTTCAAAAACAGAGGCTTTCGGACGGTGCCGGAAGCCTCTGCTTTTTTTCGTGAACCATATGAACAAGTCTTTGAAATGATGCCAGGATAACCCGCGGAAATATCAGAATTGACCGATGACCTGCAGCACGGTGACTGAATACTGTGAGTTTTGACAGAATAAGCCCATATAAACACTTCCGCCCGGAATGAAGCTCGTTTCATCCCGGGCGGGGCGCAGCCTGTCATCTCGGCCAGGGCTTGTAGGATACCGTGCCGCAGATGCGGTCGCCCGCGTCGCCGGCGGCGGTGTATATGTAGCCTTTGTCGTTTAAGGGCTCGTCCGAATAGGAGGCGGTGAATATGGTCACGTCCGGGTGCTTGGCGTGCACGGCGGAAATGCCGGTAAGAGAGGAGAAAATGCACATGAACTTTATGCGCTCGACGCCCACGCTCTTCAGCAGGTCTATCGCCGCCACGGCGGTAGCACCGGTCGCCAGGGCGGGATCGACTATCAGGCACTGGCCTTTGTCCGCGTCGGCGGGCAGCTTAAAGTAGTATTGCTTCGCTTCCAGCGTCTTCTCGTCACGGTACAGGCCGATGTGGCCTACCTTGGCGGTGGGGGACAGGGCGCGCAATCCTTCCACCATGCCGAGACCTGCCCGCAAAATAGGCACGATCGTGAAATCTTCAGCCAGCACGGGGCTGTCAAAGGTGCGCAAGGGGGCAGTGACCTTTATGTTTTTCAGGTTCAGGTCCCTGAGCGCCTCATAGCCCATCATCATGGTGATCTCGTTCACGAGTTCGCAGAACTCCTTGCTGCCGGTGTACACGTCGCGCAGGTGGGTGACCTTGTGGGCGATGAGGGGATGCTCGATGATCACGGTGTTTTTAAGCAGGCTGTTCATATCCGCTCCTGTGGTTTTTGTTTATTATACACCCAAACAGGGAAAACGCAATACCTACCTTCTTTTCAGAAGGCGTTTTGCCCGCAGGCTTATGTCCCGGAACTCGGCGGTATTGCGGTAGCGGGCAAAATACAGGCCGTTGGTCACCAGAAGGCACACTGCCGCCTTGCCCAGCCAGGAGAGCACCCCGTGTCCCCAGGGGAGATACTTTATAGGCAGGAAGCATACACCGGCGCACAAAAGCGTAAGCAGGAAGTTTCGCAGGCTGTCCCGCATGAACACTTTTAGGGGCACGCCGAAAAAACCTGTGAACAGCACCCGGGGCTCGTACCAGAAGATAGTGCACAGCCGCGCTATAGAGGTGGCAAACAGTATGCCGCTTATGCCCATCAGTTTACCCAGCGCGATTGAGAACACAATGTTCACCAGCGCGGCGGCGAACATCACGAAGCGCACCTGGTGGTACATGCCCGTGCCCTCGCGGTATGTCCACACGGGGCGCAGGGCGCAGGCGAGGAAGGTGTCCAGCGTCACCGCCAGCAGCGTCAGCTCGTCCAGGAGGTATTTTTCACCCAGCCACAGGCGGATGAAGTCCTGCGTGAGATAAGGCAGACACACGGACACTATGCCGCCTACCCAGAAGCTGACCAGCTGAATGGACTTGAACGTGGAGTAGCGTTTTTCGGTTGAAGAGGTCGCGATCAGGTTGCCCACTCCCGCGGTCACTGAGGTGAACAGCAGCACCACGAACTCCATCAGGTGATTGGTGATGGTGGTGTAGTTGGAGTACAGGCCCACCACTACCGTACCGCAGATGACGGAAATGAGTATGTTGTCAGTGCCGTTCATCAGCGTCCATGAAAATTTGTACAGGAACACGCCGGACATGCTGGAGAACACGCCCCGCTTCTGTTCGGCGTCCAGCTGAGTCTTGTCTTTGAGGAAGGGATAGTTTTTGTCGGCTACGAAGGAGACCGCGATGTTATGCGCCGCCACAGCGGCCACGTCCAGAAGCAGGTAGAGCAGGTACTGACGGAAAATCACCATCACCACGATCTGGAGCAGCGCCCTGAGCAGGTTGACAACTATGTCCAGACGTTCGATTATGTAGCTTTTCTGGTCGGCGCGCACCATGCACGCCTTGTATGCGAACAGGTAGCTCACCGCGCTCTTGGTCACGAACAGCGCGTAATACAGGTACAGGTGGTCGATGTCCTGCTCCATGTTCACTATGAAGCGCAGCACCGGCATGAGCGCGAGCCCTATCACCATCACCGTAAGGGCGATGCAGCGGTAGAGCTGCCTGTAGAAATTCATTAGGCCCGAGAGGCGGGCGGTATCGCCGTCCGCGATGGGGCGGTACAGGCTCACGCTCATTGCGCGGCCGAGCCCCAGATCAGCTAATGAAAGCAGCGTAAGGATATTGGCGAACAGTCCGTTTATGCCCAGGTACTGCACGCCTATGAACTCCACGAATACCCGCCGCCTGACAAAAGTGAGCAGCAAAAACACCGCCTTGTTGAGAAAGGCGGAGATCACGTTTTTGCCGGCGTTTTTGGTGCGGCTGTCGGTATTCAGGGGCATATATCAGGCACCGGGGCGCATTTCCCCGGTGAGCACACGAAACATGTCCTCCAGGCCTGTGCGGGGCTGCCAGCCCAGGGAACGCAGTTTTGATGTATCAAGATTCATTCTGAGCACGGGCGCGTAGCCGCGGCTGCCGTCGTCGTCGTCCTGTATGATCACTTTGGTCCTGCCGTCCCCGCATACGCAGGCGGCCAGGAGCGCCATGTCGTAAATGCTTATGTAGGTGCTTTCGTTCGCGGCGTTGTATGCCTCTCCGGGCACGCCCTTTGCCAGCAGGGTGAGTATCGCGCTCGCCGCGTCCAGCGTGTAAAGATAGCTGCGCCTTGTTTCACCTTTGGTGTGCAGGATGATGTCCCTGCCCTCAATTGCGCATCTCGCGAACTCCGCGAACACGCGCCTGTCGTCCGGGGCGACCCCGCGGCCGAAGGTCTGGGTGAGCCTGAGCGCCATGCCGGGCACCCCGTACTGCGCTTTGTATGCCGATACCATACTTTCGCACATACGCTTGCTTTCGGGGTAGCTGGTGCGGGGGAGCATTGTGTCCAGATTGGTGGAGTGGGTCTCGCTGATCTTTTCGTCGCTCTGCGGCGAACCGTAAACCTCCATGGAGGAGAGGTACACGAACGCCTTTACACCCTTTTCCCGCGCGAGGTCAAGCATGTTTTTTGTGCCGTTCAGGGCGGTGAAGATGGTGTCGGCGGGCGCGTCCACAAAGGCGCGGCTTGCGGTGACGCTGGCGGCATGCACGATGTGATCCACGTTCCCTTCGATACGTACCGGCCTGGTGACGTCGCCTTCGGCGAAGACGATATTGCGGACGGGCACGTCGCTGAACACCCGGGCCGCCTTTTCACGGCTGCGGATGAGCGCGATCACGCTAGGGGCGTCTTTGTCGCCGTCAAAAGCGCAGGCCAGCGCCTTGACCAGGCAGCTGCCTATAAGCCCCGTGGCGCCGGTCACGAGTATGGTACTGCCCCTGAGCGCTTCAAGGCCGTCAAGGGGCAGGCGTTTGTATTCGTCGTACAGGGTGAGCATGGCGTATCACTCCGTGAATTGTTTAAGCTGTCGGCTGACAGCTATTATATTACTCCTTCCCGGCTGAAAATTCAAGCCCTTGACAGCGCGCGGGGGCGGGGGTATCATCTTGTTAAAGAGGTGATCATATGGCGAACATACTTGTGAGCGCGTGCCTGCTGGGCATACAGTGCCGCTATAAGGGTGACGGCTGCCCCTGCGAGGGTATCATCGCGCTTTCGCAAAAGCATACTCTGATACCCGTGTGCCCGGAACAGCTGGGGGGCCTTGCCACTCCGCGGCCACCTGCCGAGCGAGTGGGCGACAGGGTGATGAACCGGGAAGGCGCGGACGTGACCGGGGCCTACACGCTGGGCGCGGAGCACGCCGTCAGGATAGCCAAGCTCAATAACGTGCGTGTCGCGATAATGAAGGCCAAGAGCCCCTCCTGCGGCAGCGGGAAGGTGTATGACGGCACGTTCTCGGGCAGGCTGGTACCCGGCGACGGCGTTTGCGCCGAAATGCTCAAAGCGGCGGGCATAAAAGTATATAATGAAGAAAACTATGAAGATATTTGACATACACACCCACTGCAACTGCGGGCTGAAAAACGACTGCCCCGAAAATGTGCTGCACAGGCGGAATTTTGAGTTCTTGATGTCGGAGTACGCGAGCGCAGGCATTTCGGCGGGGGGCTTTTCGTATTATTCCGCCCTGCTGGGCACGGACGAGGTGTACCTGAGCAATGAACTGCTGTTCGGGCAGGCGCAAAAGGACGACAGGGTGTACCAGTGGCTGGTGCTGGATCCAAGGCAGGAAGCGCTCTTTCCCCAAATAGAAGGGAAAATACATAACGGCAAAGTGTTGGGAATAAAGATACAGAGCAAGTCCCACGGGTACGACATACTTGAGTACGCGGACAGGATATTCTCTTTCGCGAACGAGCTGGGATGCTTCGTGCTGATGCACCCGGACAAAACGCCCGCCATGGTGCAGTACGCAGACAAATACCCGAAAATGAAGCTGATAATCGCCCACCTTTGCAGCACCGAGCAGGTGGAAGCGATAAAAAGCGCGAAACACGGGAACATCTTTACCGACACGTCGGGCATGGACAGCCGCCTCAACAATGTGATCGAGTACGCCGTGGAGCAGGCGGGCTCGGAAAAGATATTCTTCGGCACGGACACTTACTCCTGCGGATTTCAGCGCGGCAGGATAGAGTACGCGCGGATAAGCGACCGTGACAAGGAAAACATCTTTTATGGAAACTTCAGGCGGCATTTCGGCATAAAGGACTGATTATCCGAAACTGTGGGGGAAGACCCGTGAGCGTCACGGATATCTTTCCCAGTATTATACGATATTATAAATGATTTAATCATGGTATTTGAATAAAGGATGGCGCGCCGCGCCGTCCTTTGTTTTCGTAACGGATTCTTTTGTTCTTGTTTTATTTGCCCATATATTTAAAGCGATTAAGGTTATCCCGCGCCCGGAAAACGGAATATAGCAAGGAACGTGTCCGTAAATCCGGGCCGATTAGGAAATAACCGACAATTAACGTGAATTTACACAAACTCAATTTGCGCCCGGAGGCGGCATGTGGTATAATTCTTCTGTTCGCGTGTGGGTGGAGTATGCTCTTCTGCCGGATGGCATGCCCCGAAAGCCGGCGCGAATGAGGGATGAACCGGGAGGTTGCGGCTCAAAGCCGGTAATTTCCGGGGACCAGTCCGACGATCGGGCGACGGCTCATGCGCCGTCGAACAAAAATTAAGTAAGAGCACGCCCGGCAGCGTGTGCATGAGTCCAGAAGGAGGAAACCCCACAAATGGCAAGCCAGAAGATCCGTATCAAGCTGAAGGCGTACGAGCATTCGCTCATCGACCAGAGCGCCGAGCGCATCGTTGAGACCGCGAAGCGCACGGGCAGCCGCGTATCCGGCCCCATCCCGCTCCCCACGGAGAAGGAGATCGTGACCATACTGCGCTCCCCCCACAAGCACAAGGACAGCCGTGAGCAGTTCGAGCTGCGCACGCACAAGCGCCTGATCGACATCCTTCAGCCCAGCCCCAAGACGGTAGACGCTCTGACCAAGCTCGACCTGCCCGCGGGCGTAGAGATCGAAATCAAACTGTAACCTACTCAGGAGGAACGACATGAAGAAGGCAATTCTCGGCAAAAAGATCGGCATGACCCAGATCTTCCTCGCGGACGGTCGCCTGGTGCCGGTCACTGTCGTCCAGGCGGGTCCCTGCACTGTGGCGCAGGTGAAGACCGTCGAAAGGGACGGCTATGAGGCAGTGAAGGTCGGTTTCGAAGAGCTCACTGAAAAGCGCGCTCAGAAACTGAAGAACAAGCCCGAGCTCGGCTATTTCGCTAAAAGGAACATGACCGCGACCAGGTACCTGCGCGAGTTCCGCTTTGACGACATCAGCAGCTACAACGTGGGCGACAAGCTGACCGTCGAGCAGTTCGGCGAAGGCGACAAGGT
>JAIKWZ010000036.1 GCA_024684375.1 Clostridiales bacterium | reverse complement strand
TGACGACCTGGGACGAGCTGGGCGTGGAAGGGCTGGGGGAGATAATCGCCTACCAGCGCCCGGAGAACAGCGGAAGCCAGACCGCGCTGGAAAAGCTGATGGGGGATACGCCCATAATGGAAGCGCCGCAGATGTACGTGTCCGACGGCATGGAAGATATACTTGAGACCATAGAGTACCGCAACCTGCCCAACGCCATAGGCTATACCTTCCGCTTTTTCTGTGCGGACATGGTGGGCAGCAAGGTGAAGCTGCTGGCGATAGACGGTATCGAGCCCACGGTGGAGAACATATCAAACGGCAAATACCCGATCATAACGCCCCTGTACGCGGTGACGCGCAAGGGCGAAAGCAATCCCAACGTCAAGCGCCTGCTTGACTTCCTTACCGACCCGCAGGGTCAGGAACTGGTGGAAAAGAGCGGGTACGTGGGCCTGGTGAACTGATGATACTTATGATAACGGCATACAGGGGAGACATTAAATGAAGAAGGTGCATGTTTCGACCATACCCGGGCTCAAAAGCAAGATCAACCTGATTGCCATATTCACGCTGGCTTGTCTTACTCTTCAGGCAGTGTCCACTGTGCTTAGCGGGATAACTGTTTTCAAAGCGATAGTGTACTTGGTCAGTGCGGGCGTGAATGTTCTGCTGATATATAACCTGTACGCTGTGCTCATGCGGGAACGTACATTTGAGGCGCTGGATGCGTTAAGCAAAACATTGAAAGTAGTATTCATATGCGCATGTGTATTGCTGGGCATTATGGGGCTGCTGGTTTTGCTCTGTATAATTATACTGCTGATCGTCGGGGCACAGGCAGGTGAGATGTGGTTATGTACAGTTCTTATGGTTATACCGACTGCGCAGATGTTTATACGTGTTAAATACTACAAACACACGTCGAAAGTTGCCAAGAAATTAGAAAATGATGAATATGACGGATCTGAAACTCCGGAGACCTGGGCGATAATATGCGCGGCGTCATACATAGTTTATCTCTTTGTTATGCTGATTCTTACATTTGCGACGCCAGCGGTAATTGAAGTGGATCAAACCAACAATTTGCAGCGCCGAATGGCACAGCTTGCAGACACCATAACGAAACGAAACAACAATATTCTGGTCAGCATTTTGACACATGTCACGAGCGTTTTACAATGCGCATCATGCTTTGGTGTATCATTATTACTAAGAATCGTACGTTTGAATATGCCGGTGGCAAGGAAATAAACACGGCGGGGGAATAAGCTAATAGATGAAAAAGAGGAGAGCTTTTGAAATGAAAAAGATCATAGCAATACTAGTGGCAATAATTCTGTGCCTGAGCGTGACTGCGCTGGGAGATAGGGCGTTGGTCGACCCGCAGGAGCAGTACGAGATCCTGCTGGAGGAGACGGACGGCAGCGAGGAGATGATTTTCTATCTGGTAGATATTGCAAACGATGAGGAAGAACTGGTCAAAAGTGACGGCAGTGTGCTCATCAGGCAGCATATGCTGAAGAACGACGGAAAGACAGCCATAGAACTTGTACAGTTCGATACGCGACTGTATATATGTGAGTATGGGCGTGTCGCCCAGTTTACCGTGCACATGGATGGCGAGAAGTATGAGGACGTATATTGTACCGAAAGCTTTATGTATCGCGAGGAAGCAAGCGGCGTCGTAAGCGCCGCACCTGCGGAGATTTCGGCGGACGAGTTCAATGGGACATGGGAGAACTGGGTGTTTCCGTACTACGTTCCGCTGGAAGCAATGATCGGCACAACGCAAGGTGAAGACGGATGCGTCTACTTTCTCGTGCGCTCGGACGAAGGCGAAACGCTGCTGGAGTATGTAGTTTCGTCTGAGGGCATGGTGATGCAGGGAGTGAACCAATATGCCCGCGATGAAGAGGACGGGAAGTATTATCTGTTGATGTATACTGAGGTCATCAGGGGTGAGGGTGACGCGCTGCCGCAGGCCGTACTGTACGCCATGAAACAAAACGAAAAGGTTACTCCTTCGGACAATGCGGCGTAAACAGGATCTAGTTCCAGGCTGAACCAAAATGAAGGTGAGTATGAAAAGGTTACTGTCAGTGTTAGTACTGATATGCGTAGTTATCAGCTCCTTGTTTAGCTCTGCGGAAGATACGTCCGAGTGGACGATCCAGTATGTTCGAGCGGCTTTCGAACAATACGTCCTTCCACAAACGTTCTACGATGACCCAACAATGACGATAGAGGCGCTGGTTAGGTATGGACTATTCTACTTTTGGGATTACTACACCTCCGAAATCGTTCCGTATGAAACGACATATTCAGATGATGAGTTTTCCGTGGACGATATCCCGTGGGAAGGCGAAGCGTCCATGCTCCGGCTCACAATGCCTTATCCGGAATGGGAAGAGCATTGTTACCGCATTTATCTGTGCTACGATCCATTTACGGATGTCGACGCATACTATACAGTGGAGTACAACAAAGTGTTCTGGGACTATTGTCTCATATACGAACGGGAGCCTGACGGCACGCATATAAAGTACAGTGAAACGAAAGATATCTTCTATCCCGAAGACCCGGATTACGAGGACAGACTGATGGAAGAAGCGGATTATATCAAAGGCTTATTTATGTCGAAAATCAGGTGGACAGAGAGTGATAGCTAATCCTCGCGGGTCATATTAGTACAATACACAGGGGTGAATAAACGGTATTGAATTATCAGAATAATAAAACGATGAACTGGTACGGAACACAGGATCATATAGACATACTCCGTGACTATGACCGCCGACTGTTTTCCAAGTGTACTTACGCCGAACCGACAGGAGGATACACATTGGATGACGGATATGAGGTGAAATACTTCAATCTTGTCGATGATGCGCCATGCGACCCGTTTCATAAACCTGACTCGGCAATGCTCTGCAGGCTGTACAGAAACGGAGAGTTTATCTTTGAGTGGAGGCATATAGGCGGCCACTGTCGAAACGCACGCCTGATCCATCATTCAAATGGTAAATCGTATCTGGTTTTCTATGAATACTACCTGTACGGTTATAGTGTGCTCGACCTGTCTGATATGAAATGTGCTCACTATATCCCACAGGAATCCGCCGATTGCTATGATGAGCACTTTAAGGAAACGTTCATCTGGGTCGTTCCGCATTACGACCCGGAAAGTGACCTGCTCGCGGTGGAAGGCTGCATATGGGCCGCGCCGTACTCCATAATCATCCTGGACTTCAGTGATCCGCTGAAAATCGTCGAAGCAAACAAATGGCTCGACCTTGGCGGAAAAAGAGGTGAAGATACATATGGGGAGATATATGACGAGTTTAAATCCTGGGAACCTGACGCGCTAGTCTGTGTAAACGGTACCATCAGCAAGGAAGAGATATGTCAAAGAATGCGATTGGCCGTATGTTGATATATCAGATCGGGAGATAGAGACATGAAACGTTTTTTCATCTTGTTTTCTGCTTCGCTCATTTTTACGTGTTGGGCTGTAGCGGAAACGGTATATGCCAGAGCTAATGATATATATTACCACGCCATACCGGATTGTATGGGGCGTGAATACGCTGAAACTGATGATGCAAGCGGTCTGTACCCTTGTCCTATATGTGTTCAGGATAAAAACGAGTATCCGGGGCTGGAAGTCTTCAGGATCGCCGGCTTGACTATTATCCGCATGCCGGATGATTGGATGGCTGTGCAGGCTGATACAATGGGAATATTTGCGTATACTGAAGAAATAGAGTACACCGGCGAAGAGGCCGAAAGCCATGTGGCTGAGTATCTGCACGGTGATGCGTATACCGAGTTTAAACGCATTGTCCGTGAGGGCGGAACGGCGAAAGACACAGCAAGGTTCATGAGTAATCTGGTTTATGGTTTCGACAGATGCCATACTGTGCATATTGGCGGAGCCTGGTACGATGTGTACGGTAACTTGGAGTATCCAGTTTCTTACGACTGTGACCTGACGTTTAGATTCTTTCTTGGACCTATGTCAATGACAGACGGCACATTGAAAGAGCACATCTCAGACGAATATGATGACTTCTTTGCCAAAGACTTTAGGAATCCGCCTTTGACAGTATTGAATGACACGCCGATATGGTCAGCAGAAATCGACGGCGGGAAAGTGGAAATATATAAGACACACGGGTTTTACTTGCTGACGCTTAGGCTAACCGGGCAGGACGCTTTGCTTATGCCGAAGGTCACCGTGAATGGCCTGGGTTGGCCAGAACCTGTTGAGATGCTGGCTGCGGATGTGAATAGAGACGCGCTTTATGGAGCCGTGCTCTCACAAGGACAGGCAGAGACACTTATGCGTGGTGATGGCAGTCTGCACTGGACGCGTTTTTCCCAGTTCAGTTTTGATTCGAATGACGATCCATACAGTTTATTTAAGACTGAGAAGGAATACGGGGATTATATCGTTGTGGATTCAGAGGGTAAAGAGATACTGCACTCAGATGAAATCACGCAGTATGACAGCGTATTCCTGGCAGACGATTATATGCCTCGCTCAGCCTTTGAGGCTGTTGGCTTGGTAGATGAGGATGGATGGTATGACGAATATGATTTCTGTAGTTGCGTCCTATATGACGCAGCGCATGACGAAGTCTTGCTGAAGGGAGACTATCTCTACTATTTTGATGTTTATAAAACCCATTTTTATCGAGGCCTAGACTATGAAGTCAGTTTTGACACGGCAGTTTACGTTGAAGGCGAGCAGGAACCGATTATACGTGTGTTTTTACGTGAGGGTGCACGGAATCCAGTCACAAGCTTTACTGTATCCCGCAATGCAGTGATATATATGGGTTACTATGCAGACGGACTGCCGATAGTACCGGATGACTGCTTTGCCTTCAGATTCTATGGCCGCAACCAGAATGAAAAAGATGATCTCTGTTGTATTGTGATCGTTTGGAACGTTGAGGAAGGAGAACTGCCATCGGTGGAAGAATTGGGCTTCGATGAAAGCCGGTTTGATCGGGTTCGATAGATCAATTTAGCTGGCTTTATAGGGATTGGAGAATCACGCATATGAGGATACAGGTGCTGGTTAAGCGCTTGGGACGCCGGGGCGCCGGGTTCGAGCCGTCGCCCTTTGAGATCTTGGGTCCGGTAGGCACAGTTAGAGAACTGATCTGCGCCTGTGTTGAGACATGTGTAAAGAAACATGGCAAGCGAAATGTGCGCACTGAACCAACACCGCTTGACGCAGAAGAAATAAGCTCGATGGCCCAGATAGGGAAGATCGCGTTTGATATAGATTATAACGGGCAGGTCCCATCATTGGAAGAAGCCCAACGCCATGCGCTGCAGTGCTTTGATGACGGGTGGTTCCGCGTGTTCTTGAACGACCGGGAGCTTACAGGTGCGGACATGACGATCACATTAAAGGACAACGACGTAGTCTCATTCATTCGCCTGGTCATGCTTTCGGGCAGGCTCTGGTAGGAGGAATCTATGAACGAATGGAATCCATACCTGTCTTTGGATTACCTGGAATACTATGCGCGCAGTCTCTCAGAAGCGGCCCGTGGATATGCCCAAAGAATAACCAAGCGTCGGTCGGAACTGAACGAGAGTAAACGGTGCTTTTTACGACGGGACGCCCAAAAGTCGCCTGAGCTCAGTATGTTCATGTCTGATCTTATGGAAGGAAGGGTCAGTTCTGTGTCCAAGTATTTCACAGAACACTTTCCGTGGCTTTTTGAGACTGACGCAGCGATACTTCCCCGAAACAGGGCGGCGTTTCTCTGGGCTCTGGATCATTGCACAGAACGTCCGTATAACCTGGGCTGGGTCCGCCGTCCAATACGCAGTAAAAACCTTGGCCGGCATATCAGTACGATCTGGCTCATTTTAGCAAGGTTTACTGAAATGGCCGTCATCGACGCAGACATATGCGATATATTATGCGGAGACCTGCAAAACGATGCTAAGGCATTTCTTGAGGAAACCAAAATCGGTTACTGCGCGGAGACTATCGCTTACGAAATCGACAAGGGAAATGACAGGCTCATCAAGCTGCTGCGCGCATCGCTCAATTGCGAAGAAGGAGCACCTGAACCTACGCATCAGCTGATCCTGGGTGTGTTACTGAGTCATAATACGGACCTCTACGGGTGTCTCAACCGCCTGCTGCTCGCGGCAAGACTGCAGGAAGGGTTAAGGCAGAGTATTTGTGAGCTGGCGGATGGAGGCACTTTAGGCGGCTTTTTGTCCATATTGCGCGTGATCGATGATAACAACCTTATACGTTTTTCTTCAGTCAAGCGCGCGCTTGGCACGTGGCTTGGGGTCATTGTGGATGAAGCGCGTGACCTCGAGCGCGTCAGCGCCAAACAGCTAAGCCTTCTAATAACAGCCCTTGATTCACCCGAAGACCGCGTCTGCATGCTTGAGAGTGAAGACAACCTGAAGGTATACATTTCTCTCTGGGCAGAGGCCGTTATAGATATAGACGGCGCAATGCAAAAAGCGGAAAAAATCAGCAAAACAGGCACAGAGCATCAGGCGCGTGTATGCGCGTTCTTCGCGCTGGCGATCAACGAATATTATGCTGGACACCGTATCCTTCTGCGTTTGCTGCTTGATCGTCCGAATGACAGGCAGCTGCTGGCTATGTTCGTGCGAAATGAAACTGGCCCATATTCGCATTTTTACCAAAATATTCTGAGCTCATACGCAACTGGAAGATCTGAAAAGTACGAACCGTATTATTCTTCCAAGGATGAGGTTCGCGCGCTGTACTCTGTACTAACCGCACGATATGCCGGATTGCAGAATAAGACTATCAGTTTTTCAGCGTGCGTGTTCAATTGGTTCTCCTGTGAATTGGAGCGCTCAAACCTCGCGTACCTTATCTGCGTGTTGGCGATAATCATTGACGAAACAGAAGTTCTGGACGCGTCGATCGAATTGCTGACGCAGGTAAACAGCGGGTGGCGTTCGCTTTGCCTTGAGGCGCTGTTATCCAGGCCGAATCGCCATACACAGTTCAATGCGCTCATATCTGCCCTGGGTGACCGAGAGACATCGACGCGTAAAACGGCTTTCAAAATCGTCAATGTGCTTCCGCCGGACAAACTGGATTTTGACGCATTAGAGGGACTGCTCCGTTTCAAGAACGCAGATATACGTCGTAATACATGTACACTTCTGCTTAAACAGGACGATACACGCCTGATTGACTGCGTCCGCCGATTGCTTGCCGATACGCATGAAGAAAAGCAGTCAGCAGGCTGTGAACTGATCATGCAGCTGGTTGCGTCTGAACGATTTGATTCGATTCGTGATAACTGCCGTGAGGCTCTGGCCTGGTTCGTTCCGAATGACCCGAAGCTCAAGCTGCTTCGCCAGAGCGCGCTTAACGAATTGAACAAGAACAGGAATGAAAATGATAATGACTTGTTTGGCGAATCCGACGTATTAGTGCCGGATCTTAGTGTCATAGACGCGCATCCGGAATACGAAGACGCGTTCAAAGAGCTGTTCCCGGACCACGATGCTGATTATGCAGGTGCCTGTCCGAGCCGCAGGCAGGCGTTTCAGGACTGTGTTTCACTTCACGCCCTGATAGAGGAACGCGCAGGCTGTTCCATCGGAGAGAATCACATGGGTGATGAGGCAAAGCTCGGATATCAGCAGCTGTCACATCCAGATTGGTATAAAATATCGGACAGACCGTTTCCGTTCAGTGAGGTCTGGGAAGCCTGGTACAGTCAAATATCGGACTTCGGACGATTCATTCGCGTACTGGTACTGGTCAATACCACGCCGGGTCATCATGACTCGACTGTAGACAGGCTTTTCGGCACCAGTTTTTCAAAGAACGCAGATTTGAAATATGAACACGATCTCAAAATGATCCTGACGTATCTGCTGTCTGTTCACAGTGACGAAACGAAACTGTGCCGGGCCGCGTGCGGCCTTGCCAGGAAAATCATGGAGCTTAAGGATGACGAATTCATGTGGAAAGGCCCAGATAACAGTTTCCAATGCATAACTGTGCTGGGAGAAGTCTCGCTCATACTTGGATTCCTGGCAGTTCCTTCAGCCGGCATGGAGACAGAATGCTTCCTTGCGCGTGAAGCGCTTTACCAACGCGTCAGGGCGGCAGTCATGCCATTGCTCGCCGAAGGGCGGCCATGGTTCCGCCAGAATCAGGAAATGTATTTGCCAGAGTACTTTCTGGATAGCCGCATACGATTCGTGTTTCACTTTGAACACTATATTCCTGAGGTATATGACTATCTTCGCGCCTTGCACAGAGGAGACATCAGTGAACGGATGTTTTATCGGATGGTGTTTGACCCAAACAATCAGTGCGGGTATATTGAAAAGCTATCATACATTGCTCTTGGCGCGAGACAGCAGAAACATGACGTCATAAACCGGTCTTATCATTTGCCGTGGACGAGCAGTGACGCAAGGAGCACTCTAAATGACCTGATCGGAGATCTTGAGCCCGGCTCCGAAGCTGCTGAAGAACTTGTGCAACTGGCATGCCGTGTTTATGATGCCATTTTGCCGGTGATCCTTGATAACGAGCTTAAGCGCGGCGAAGCGCCCGCTAAGTATTCGAAAGCCATAACGTCGATAGAATACGTGAATGGAGCAGATACGCTTGCGCGTATACTGACAGCATTGGGGAATGAGGCGCTTGAACGCGGTACGCTGTATAGATATAAGGCTGATAAATCGAGACGCGTGAACCTGTGCCATTTACTGGGAGTCTGTGTACCGGCGCCGGGAGACAGCGTTGAAAGCTTCAAACGTCTCATGAAAGGCGCAGGGGTCAGTGAAGACCGCCTCATCGAAGTCGCGATGTACAATCCGGCGTGGATCGAGCTCATCGGCGACACATTGGGCATCAAGGGCTTCCGAAGCGCGGTGTACTACTTTATCGCGCATATGCATGAACGGATAGATACCGCCCTGATGGCTGTCATAGCAAGGTACACTCCATTGACTTGTGAGGAACTTGACGCGGGCGTTTTCGATGTGAACTGGTTCAGAAGCGCTTATGCGGAGCTTGGGGAAGCACAGTTCAAGCGTCTCTACAAGGCCGCGCGGTACATATCCGACGGTTCAAAGCATATGCGTGCCCGCAGATACGCTGACGCGGCGCTGGGCATGCTGGACATAGACGAGACTGAATCGGCTATAACGCTCAAACGCAATAAGGACCTGCTGCTTGCGTATGCCGCCATTCCTCCC
>JAIKWZ010000011.1 GCA_024684375.1 Clostridiales bacterium | reverse complement strand
GCAGCAAGGCAGGCAAAGCTGACAGCGGGAATGATCCTCAGTAGCTCAATGGCAGAGCATTCGGCTGTTAACCGAAGGGTTGTAGGTTCGAGTCCTACCTGAGGAGCCATATAAAACCACCGTGTAAACGGTGGTTTTTTCGTCGTTTTGGAGAGAGAACTAAAACGGATCGATTTCGTGGAAATACGGTTTTCAACAAATTGTACTTATAAAGACCGGCAGCGATAATCTCCGTCAGGCATCGATATGTGACATGGTGCTTCTGCTACGCTACGAAGGCGCGTCGGTCGTTGTATATGAACCGATGTTGAAGGATGAAGATTGGTCATATCCACGAGAATGACCTTTTTTTGATCCAAAGAAATAACTGTCTACACCTATTCGGTAGACAGTTTTTTTATAATGTAATTGACGCTATATCTGTTTTATTGTAAAATATCTATGAAATAGTTTGCCGTATGCATTCTTATCTTAGTGAAGTAACGACCTGAGGTGGTTTATGTATCTTGCGGTAGACGGCGGTGGCAGTAAAATCGCGGCAGTTGCATATACAGATGAGATGAGACCGGTGTGTAAAGCGCGGTCGGGCGGAGTGAATATCACACAAAACTCGCCTGACGATATCGTTTTGCACATAAAGGACTGCGTTGGGCAGCTCAAGCCGTTTTTGGCGGAACCTGTGTTCGTGGATGAAGTGTTTATCGGAGACAGGGAACGCTTTGAACAGGAATTGCGGCTTGCTGTAAAAGTTGAAAGCATACGTCTGATACCTGAACCGGTGGCAGGCCTGTACGCTGGAGCGTGCAGGCAAAACGGGATCCTTGCGCTGTCCGGGACCGGCTCGGACGTTTTTATTATCAAAGATGGCAAGGTAGCAGGCAGCGTTGGAGGCTGGGGCCCGGTGATGGGCGACCAGGGCAGCGGGGTGTGGATAGGTCTGCAAGCCATGAGGGCGGTGTGCCGCCAGTCTAATGGCTGGGGAGAGAAGACCATGCTTATGGACCTATTGAGCGATTATTTCGGTACTTCTCTTGCTAAGTATCCGCCGCCTTATGTTGTGAAAGCACCTGCGCCTTACGCTATCGCCGCGAAGCTGGTGCCTCTGGCGGCGAAGGCGGCTCACGAGGGAGACAGTGTGGCGCTGGATATATTCAGGCGCGCGGGTGAGAATATGGCTCGTCAGCTCGAGGCTTTGCTGGCCCGCTTCGGGCCGACAAACGAACGCGAGATCGTGCTGTGCGGCGGCGCGTGGAAAGCGCATCCGCTTATGAGGGAAAGCTGTGAGGCGTATATGCGCCGGATTGACTCGGCCTTTACACTGAAACCGCCTTGCTTCGAGCATGTGCTGGCAGGACCGGCACTGAGGCTTATGGAAAAAGGCATGAACGAGAGGGAAGTCAAGCTTACGCTCGCTGACAGGTTCCCCGATATGGTTATTGACTCGGGAGGGTTGTTTTCATGAACGGAATGGAAAAATACTTTGAAAACCTTAAAACCGTTATGGACAGTGTGCAAGCTACTCAGTTTGGACAAATGGAACAGGCATCGCAGCTGATGAGGCAGACGGTGAAGCAGGGCGGAGACTTATTTGCGTTTGGCTGCAGCCATGCGGGTCTGCTGGCTCTGGAATTATATTACAGGACCGGCGGTATGGCTCTGATAAATCCAATAAAAGCGCCGGGGCTGAACCTTGACGTGGATCCTGCAACATTTACCAGCCAGATCGAACGACTGCCCGAATACGGAAAGCTGATCTGCGACTTCAACCCGATAAAACAGGGAGACACGGTAATAATACATTCTGTTTCAGGCAGAAATACCGTTACCATAGATTTTGCCCTGCGTTGCCGCGAGAAGGGGGCGAAGATAATAGCGCTCACCAGCCTTGAAGCAGGCATGCATAACCCATCGCGCCATCCTTCGGGCAAGCTGCTCAAGGACTGCGCGGATATAGTTATAGACAACTGTGGATGTCTGGGCGACGGCAGCGTGAAGCTGGACGGGCTGTCGGAGAAAGTAGGACCGACGTCCACGGCAGTTGGAGCGGCGATACTCAATGCTGTTATGGTCAGATGCGTGGAACTGCTCACTCGGGATGGCCTTCTGCCGCCTGTATTCATGAGCGCCAACGTGGCAGGAGGCGACGCTCACAACGAAAAAATGCTCAGCCAATACAAGGATCATATATACTACATGGGACATTAAGGAGGTATCTTATGCTGCTGGATCGTTACAACGAAGCTGTAGACAAACTGATTGCCAAAGTGCGCTCGACGCAGAGGGAGAATATCATCAAGGGCGGTGAGATGATCGCCGACACAGTAGCCAACGGCGGAAACGTTTATCTGAGCGCCATAGCGCATCATGTGGAATACGATTCGATATATCGCGGCGGCGGACCGATCTTCTACAAGCATTTCTCATGGAACATGAATGTGGAAAAACTGGGTCGGCAGAGGGACAGGAGCGACATAGACACCTCCACATGGGGCATGGCGGCGTACGCGCTTAAACTCAGCGACATGCGGCCCGGAGATCTGCTTTTCGTATCTTCCGTATCCGGGCGCACGGCCAATGTCGTCGATCTCGCGTTTGAAGCCAAAAAGATGGGAATAAAGGTCATAGCTTTCACGTCCATGGAATACACAAAGTCGGTGGACGCGGTGCATCCGTCGGGCAAAAAGCTTTACGAAATGGTGGATCTGGCGCTGGACAACTGTGCGCCTGCCGCCGAAGCGATGCTGGATGTGCCTGGTATCGAAGCCCGCTACGCCGCCGCCAGCGGTATAGCCAGCAACCTGATAATGTGGAGCATGACCAGTGTGGCGGTGGAAAAACTGCTCGAAAAAGGCATTACCCCCGGCATACTCAAGAGCGCGAATTTCCCTGGCGGTGCAGACTATAACCATACTGTGGTCGAACCCGAATATCAGAAACACGGCTGGTAAGGGGAGGATAGAAGCATGACCCGCCTGTATAAATCCGTTCTGAACGTAAAAAGCGCTGACATAGGGCCGGAAAGCAGCCTGCCGCCGCTGTTCACAGTGAACACGCGCGACCCCGATATGCCTTCGGACCTGCCTGAAGGAGACGGCCTGTACCTTAAATATGAATTTCTGAAAAGCATTTTCCCGTACCGTTTTCAGGACAACTACAACCGAGAATACACTGGCCGGCAGCCCGAAAGCGTTGTGCTGGAGAACGAGTTCCTCAGGGCTGAGTTTGTTCCCGCCCTGGGAGGCAAACTCTGGAGCCTGATCGATAAAGAGAAAGGCAGGGAGCTGCTGTTCAATAACCCTGTGGTGCGTCCGGCGTATTTGGCTACCCGCTCAGCGTGGTGCTCGGGCGGCGTTGAATGGAACTGCGGTGTGCATGGCCATACGCCTTTTACCTGTTCCCCGGTGTTCACGGCAAAGACGAACCTGGAAGACGGCACTCCCGTGCTCAGGATGTACGAATTTGAGCGTATACGCGGCGTTGTATACCAGATGGACTTTTTCCTTCCGGAGGGTTCACACTTGCTTTACGCGCGCATGAGAGTCGTCAACCCTGCCAGGCACGCTACGGCCATGTACTGGTGGAGCAACATAGCAGTTCCGCACGTTGAAGGCGCAAGGGTGGTCGTTCCCGCAGTCGGCGCGTATACGCCGCTTAACGGAGTGATGACCGTTGTGCCTGTCCCGACCATCAAGCTTGCGGACGTGGTGCAGCGCCTGCCGGCGGAGAACCGTTTCCGTCAGAGGATGGAAGCTGCGGGCGGCGATATCGACATCACTTATCCGGATAATAATCCCGTGTCGGTAGACTACTTTTTCCGCACAGACAAGACCCGCCGCATGTATACCTGCCAGCTTTCGCCGGAAGGCTACGGTCTGTTCCAGGCATCGACGTCAAGGCTTGTGGGCCGTAAGATCTTCGTTTGGGGCCAGGGGCAGGGCGGCCGCAAGTGGCAGGAGTATTTAAGCGGCGAAGGCTGCGACGGCAAGTACTGCGAGATCCAGTGCGGGCTTGCGCATACACAGAGCGAGCATATCCCGATGCCTCCCTGTACGGCATGGGAATGGCTTGAGATCTACGGCGCCATGAACGCGGACGGCAAAAAGGTGCATGCCGACTGGGATACGGCGCGTGATGAGGTGGAAAGCCGGATCGAAGGCTTCATAAGCGCGGCTGCTCTGGAACAGATGCTTTGCGACACTCGCGAAATGGCGATGTCTCCGGCTAAAGAGATGATTTGCACCGGCTCAGGCTGGGGCGCACTGGAGAACATACGGCGCGAGAAGGCCGGATTAAATCGGATGTGCCCGCATTTGGACTTCGGGAAGACAGGCGAGGATCAAATGCCGTACATCGAATTGCTGGAAAACGGCAGCATGGGTGAGCATACTGCGGATACTGCGCCGTCAGCGTGGATGAAGCAGAAGGAGTGGACCTCGGCGCTGGAGCAAGCGGTCCGGGAAAAAGACCAAAACAACTGGTACACACTGTTGCAGTTAGGCTGTGCGTATTTGTCAGTTCCTGATCTGCTCAGGGCGGATATATATATTAATCGTTCAATCGGGGCAAAACGCACTGCCTGGGGGCTCTATGCCAAGGCTGAACTTGAGCGCGTGCAGGGTGACCCGGAAGGATGCGCGCTGACGATGCTTGAGGCGGCAGCACTTGCCCCGGAGAACGAAAGCCTTGCCAAAATGACAGCACGCCACCTGCAGTCCGCTAAGCTGTTCGGCAAACAGAAGGAATACATAGAGAACTGCTCCGCGGCCATTCAAAGCCTGCCGAGAATGAAACTGTACTACGCGTTCGCTCTGGCGGAAGAAGGGGAAGAAGCGAAGGCACTGAAAATACTTGAAAACGGCGGCAAATACCTGGAAATACCAGATATTCAGGAAGGCGAGATATCGCTTAGCGAACTGTGGTACATGATACAGGAAAAGCTTGCTGCCAAAGCAGGCAAGAGTTTTGACAGGGCTTCGGTCAAACCGCCTTACGAGCTGGACTTCAGAATGTTTGCAGAGTAGGGGGAAAAGAACCGAAATACGTAAACAAGAAGCCATCGCACCAAACGGTGCGATGGCTTTTGCGTGGTCTAAACAGATCAGACAGGAAGATTATTTAGTAGCTGCCCAGGCGTCGATCTGACGCTGCACTTCGGCGACGATCTCGTCTACACCGTTGTCATGCAGCTTCTGGCGGAACTCGGCCACGTTGGCCTCAACATCCTCGGGAGACTCGAACTTGCCCAAGGTGAGGGCGTTCTGGTACTCGAGCACGATGCTGGTGCAGGCCGCGAGCTGGTTGGTGACGGGAGTAGTGTCGAACACGAAGCCCAGGTGGCTGGGGATGACGCAGGCTTCGTTCAGCTCGTTCATGGTGGTGATCAATTCATTGTTGGGACCGACTCTATCAGCAGGCGCTTCGACTATGGTCAGGTTGCCTACCGGAGCGTTGTACCAGAAATAGTAGCCGCGCTCGCCTACGACCCTGTTGCGGCCGCCTTCAAAGTCGAAGGTCATCTTGCCATCCTCGCCGCGTACCCAGTGTACGCCTTCGAGGCCGAAGCGCATCATGGTCGCTACGTAAGGATCGGTGTTCACGAGGTTCAGCACCTGGAACGCCTTCTCGGGATAAGCGCAGTTGGCGCTGATCGCGGTACCGGCGGAGAAGTAGTTGTTGGTCTCGGTCCAGATGGTGTCGCTCATGATCATCTTGGTAGTCCACTCATTAGAATAGAGGTGCTCTTCCATGTAGCAGTAGCCCCAGCCGACAAAGTAGCAAACGCCGTCGTTGGGCTTTCTGAGTTCGGACTTGTCGGTGTAGTCGTACAGGTAGATACCGTCCGCGACCAGCTTCTGCTTCTGCAGGGCGAACTCAAGGAATTCGGGGGTGTCGTAGAAGTTGAACACGGTGTCGCTGTCGTAACCGTCGATGTCCATTATGCCATCGATGTTGGCAACGGCCATATAGGAATCGTTAAGGAATGTCTCGAACGCGAAGTAGTAGGGATAGATCAGGCTTACGTTCCAGCAGATGGGGTATTCGGCCATCTCGGGATGCGCGGCGTCGCGGGCGGCCTTGGTCTCGTAGAACAGCTCTTCCAGGTCGCGGAAGTTGGAGTAGTCGATGTTGCTCAGGTCAATGCCCAGTTCTTCGACCATGTCCGCGTTGTAGATAAGGCTGATGAAGTAGCCGTTATCCTTTTTGGAGGGGATGCCGTAGATCTTGCCGTTGATCCTCATGCCGTCCCAAACCTCAGGCGGGAACAGGGCATAAGTATCCTCGCCGTACTCCTCGAGCAGCTCGTCAAGGGGATAGTAGCTGCCGCGCTGGGATTCGATGACATAGTCGCTTTTGCTCTGGGAGCCAAAGCCGATAATGCCCAGATCCTGACCGGAAGAGATCATGGTGCCGATCTTCTGTACCCAGTCCGCGCTGGTCAGGTAGGTGATGTTGACTTTGCAGCCGATTTTTTCCACCAGATACTCGTTCAGGGCGTCATTGACCATCTGAAGGTCTGCGGGGGAATCGGCACCGCCGATGTACCAGTCGATGACCGGTACGTCGCCTTCAGCCATGGCAAAGGGCAGCGCCGTAAGGCACATGACCAGAGCGATGGCCAGGGAAAGCAATTTCTTCATACTGTGGTCCTCCTTTTTTATTTGCACAGCGTTACGCTGTAAGCAACAAGTTTTTCGGGACTTATCCCTTTACGCTGCCAACCGTGAGACCCTGCACAAAGTATCTCTGGAAAAAAGGGTAAGCGCAAAGGATCGGAACTATAACTAAGACGGTGCAGCCCATGCGCAGGTTCTGGTCAGGCAGGGAGTTTAAAAGCTGCAGACCGTCAGGCGTACCGGCGACTTCGGCGTTTTGCTTCAGGAATTCGATATTGTCCTGTATGTTCTTAAGCATGGTCTGGATAGGGATCAGATTAGGATTTTTTATATACAGCATGCCGGTAAACCAGTCGTTCCAGCGGCCGACAACGTTGAACAGCGCTATGGTGGCAATACCAGCCTTAAACAGGGGCAGCACGATGCTGAAGTAAATGCGGAAATGATTGGCACCGTCTATGCGGGCAGCCTCAAACAGGGTATCGGGAATAGTTGAAGTTATGAAGGTGCGCAGGATTATCACGTTGTACGCGCTTACAAGGCTCGGCAGCAGGTAGATCCACAGGCTGTTGTCAATGTGCAGGTAGCGCACGTTCATAATGTAATGCGGGACCAGACCGCCTGAAAACAGCATCGTGAAGAACAAAAACCAGGTAAAGAACTTTCTGTGCCGGAAGTTCCTTTGAGCGATCACGTATGCGTACATGCTCATTACAAAAAGACTCATCACCGTACCAAGTGCGGTGTGGATGATGGTGATCCTGTATGAGGCGAACACCTGATCGCCCACTTTGAAAAGGTATTCATAACCCTGCAGCGTCCATTCGAGGGGAACAAGGCTGTAACCTTTAAGTGCGATGGAACTCTCAGACGAGAATGAAACTATGATGACCAGCGCAAGAGGGACCAGCATGAACAGCGATACGAGCAGGAGTATCACCATAAAGAAGGCGTCCCAGCCGCGTGGAATCTGATTGAATTTTGAAATCGGAGATTTCTTTGACACGGTACTGCCTCCTTTCTCAGAACATGGCGCTGTCCGGGTCGATGCGGTTGACTATGGCGTTTACGCCCAGCACCATGAACAGGCCTACAACTGACTGGTACATGCCGGAGGCGGTGGCCATGCCCACATTGGACAGTCGTGTCAGGGCGCGGTAAATATATGTATCGATAACATCGGTAACGGGGTACAGCCGCCCGGTATCCTTTGTGACTACGTAGAACAGTCCGAAGTCGCCGCGGAAAATGGAACCCATAGCCATTATGATGGAAATGGATATAACCATGCGCAGGTGCGGGATAGTGATGTACCATGCCTGCTGGCGCTTGGTAGCGCCGTCCAGCACAGCGGCTTCATAATAGTCGGTGGATATGCCGCTAATGACCGCCAGGTACAGAACCGTCTGGTAGCCCACGCCCTTCCAGGCGTTGATAAGCACCAGCAAAGGCGGCCAAAGCTCCCGCTTGGTGTAGTAATCGACCTTGCCTTCCTGTTTGCCCAAAAGGATCATTAGACGGTTGACAAGCCCGTAATCACGATCCAGGAATGCGGAAACTATAATGGCGACCACAGCCCAGCTGAGGAAATACGGCAGCATATAAATCGTTTGCAAACCTTTTGCGGCGAAACGGCTGCGCAGTTCGGACAGCAAAAGCGCCATAAGCACGGCGAGGATCATGTTGACGATTATGAAGACCACGTTGTAGCAAACGGTATTGCGTGTGATGATCCAGGCGTCGGTCGTAGTAAAGAGGAATTTAAAGTTTTTCAGTCCCACAAAATCGCTGCCGAGTATACCGGCTGTGATGTTCAGGTTCTGGAATGCCATCACCAGACCGAGTATGGGAGCATAACAAAACACTATAAGCCACAGCACTGTGGGGGCAGCCATAACATAGAGGGGCAAATCTTCTTTTTTGAAATACTTCTTTCTACGGAAGTCCGTCATAACGCCACCTCGTTGAAAAATACATGTGGGAGAGATCGAACAGACTTGAAGACCGATGCATTTTGCGCGTGGTCTGCAGCCGGAATTGTCGATCGACTGCCTATTTGCGGAACAAGCTTTTTTAAAATTATATCACATCATATTCATAAAGTCTACAATTGTGCCCGAAAAAATGCCCATTTTTTTAGCGTTATACCGTATGCGTAATGATTTTGCTGAAAAAATCGTATAATATTTGTGATCCTGCAGGCTTTTGTATAATGAGGTGTCCCACTTTGGGAAAAAACGCATAGAAACGAAAAAGTCAGAAGAAAAGGCGAAGCTGGTTTAGTGACTGGCCGGAACGGAGTTTTTACGGATTAGCCGGCCCACAGTTTAAGTACAGACTCACCTCGCTCAAGAACAGTATCTGGTCGATCTGGTACTGAGAAGTAAACTCTTTCAGCGAGAATGGCTTTTCCACTCCGCGCGTGGTGGAATAATGCCTGAGATCCACGTATATTATCTTGTCAAAATGCTCGATCAGCATGGTCTTGACCGCGTTGCTTTGCGAATCGCCGAAAAGCAGGAGCGTGCCTTTGCCGCTTGGTTTATTGTTCTCAAACACGACCAGACCGTAATCTCCGCCGTAACAGAGGGCATAGTGGTTATAAAGAGGGTTTTCGCTGATTTTTCCGTTCAAATAGTTCTGAATATGGTCATATGCTCTTCTTTTATCGTTTACGTAAGCTGTATATTCAGGATAGTGATCGTATCTGTAAAGTGAGAAATACTCTTTTGAAAAAACTGTCTGCGCTTGCCTTGAATAGGTACCGTCGTACAGCACGGGCAGAGTAACGTATTCTTCGGGCACCAAAACTCTCTCGCTCTCGCCTTTAAGCATGCGTACAACGTCCAGATACCCTTGGTACGAGCCGCGGCAGTTCCAATGGTGATCTGTTGTATAGAAATACTCGCAGAACTGCTTAAACGAGGTGTATTTTAGGTGGTCGAATACGTCCGCGTGCAGGTTTTCTTTGAGATATAAATATGTTAGGGAATCTTCAGGAAAAGAACTTGACATGGGGTGGGTGCGGCTGTTCTCCACCATATAACAATAAACGGGGATGT
Source organism: Clostridiales bacterium (assembly GCA_024684375.1). Classification (GTDB taxonomy): domain Bacteria; phylum Bacillota; class Clostridia; order Christensenellales; family Aristaeellaceae; genus RUG14130. The sequence goes on along the minus strand of JAIKWZ010000011.1, from coordinate 16,303 downwards.
GCGGATCCATGCTGTCAAGCATGACGTTGAGGCTCTGGATCGCTTCGGACATTAGTTCCGGCTTGTAGTTCGTGCAGTCGTTGACAAGACGGTCCATGCGGTCCACGCGATATATGCCCTCAGCAAAAGGTACAAGTATGGGACGGGCAGGGATCTTCTCTTCCGGATATACGAACTTATCCTGTGCGCAGCAGTATGGCGACAGTGACAGCATAACAAGAAACAAGACAAGAAACCTTTTCATGGTTTTAAACCTCGAAAGAAACGGCGCGGCGCCGCGCATGGATGTTTGTTCGTGGCAGGTATATCGTTAGCCAGCGTTTATTCATGCAGTGAATCGTGCATAAGAGTTATCATGGGCCAGCCGGCTTCAGCGCTGTCGCCGTGCACCTGCCAGACGATCAGTCCGCCAAGACCGCGACGCTCTATATAATCCAGCTTCGCGCTAAGCGACCTGGTGCTGTCGTAGGTAAAGAAGGCAAGATGATCATGCGACGCCGGGTCGTCGTTCCAAAGATAAGCAGCTTCAGCTTTTTCATCGTAGCCAATGTGCCACCCCGGGTTATCTGAAGTGACCGCGGTCTGCTCCAGCAAGACAAGCTCCTTCCAGAGAAGATCACCGTCAGACATCGGCCTTGCTGCCGCACCAGTCAATTCAGCATTGATGCGATACATTTTCCAGCCATGGCTGTAGAGCGGAGAACCGATAGCTATCTTTTCGGCAGGGACTCCGCACGAGAGCAGGTATTCGACCGCCGAGTCGGCGGAAGCGCTGCCGTAGAGGGGACTTTGGTGACCGGTGTACATGTTCCACGAGCCGGCCAGGTCATATGTCATGAGATTGATGCGATCCACATACGGTTGAAGCGCAGAGTAGTCCTGCCTGGACAGCGTGCCTCTTGACGCGCTCGCGCATACAGTCAGCAGTTTGCTGCCGGCGCCATAGTGTGCGTCCAAAGCCTCACGGAGCTCCTGAAGCAGCAATGTATAGTTGGCTTTGTCATCTCCGACGACCGGGTTGCCTTCGTCGCCTGCGCCTCCGGAACGGGGGACGCCAGGATACTCCCAGTCGATGTCTATCCCGGACAAGAAGGGATAGCTGTCCAACGTGTCCATGCAGCTTTGAATGAAGGAAGCCCGGTTTTCCGGTGTGAGAGCCATTTGCGAAAAGTACCCGCAATCCGTCCATCCGCCGACAGACAAAAGGATATTTACGTCCGGATAAATCTCGGCGTATTTGGCGTACTGGGGGAAATGCGCCTTTGGATTGCTTGCGTCCGTGTCTGCCCAAGGATCAGTGGACACTATCCCGAAGCCGTTTTCAGAGGGCTCGATTTTCCAGAAGGCGTGGTTTATGCAGTCCAGCCTGTCCCAGGGCAGATCCTTGACCTGCCCGTAAGCGTCGGAGTAAACGCTCCAGTTGGGGAAATATACCGTGACGTCGGCGCTGCTTTCCGCAGCGGCACAGACAGGCTGGAACGCACCGGAAAGCATGCATTGGCATAGTACGCAACATATAAGTATCATCAGTTTTCTGGACATATTAATTCACCTTGTGATCGGCTCTTTTACTCCAAATGGAATGAAGTACCATTTCTGTCGATGCCGCAATTCTTTTGACGTATGAAAGCGTTATCAGTTCCGTATTAATGAATCGGTTTTCAAACGTACCGCGTGATAATAAGCTCAGCATCGACCCGATGCCCTGATGCTTTTTAATACTGGAATATTTTACCCGGAGAGAGCTGAAACGTCAACAATAATGATATCGTTGTTGAAAAAAAGATACTCCGGCTGAAACGGGGCATTCAGGACCATTTCGGGATCCTATTCAATAGTGCTTCATGAATAAAAGCTGTCAAGGATTAGGTAAGGAGTATGCTTCGAATCTTTTTCTTTATCACAATAAAGCATTGTTCGGCTGCTGGAAATGTGCTACAATTGCGAATGAATAAGAAAACGGAGGAACGCCATATGAGCAGCATTGGGCAATTGGATACTGCGGTAACATTCGACAACTATTACGGTGAACCCGACCGTGATGGGGAGCAGGGCTATGAGATACTTCCCGGAGGGAATGTAAGATTCCGGATAAAAGCGCCGGGAGCGCAAGAAGTGGCGATAGACCAGTTCGGCAAACTGTTCCCGCTGGAAAAACAGGGTAAGACCTGGGTGGGGACCGTACCGCTCGGCTGCGGCTTTCAGTATTTTTTCCTGAAAGTCGACTCCGCTGATGTGCTGTGCCCATATCTGCCTATTGGATACGGCTGCTGCAGGGCGATGAACTTTGTGGATGTGCCTGTTCCGGGGGAGGAGTGGGACGGACTGGAGGGGATAGAGCACGGAACTGTAAGGCGTCATTACTATCATTCTTCGGTGACGGGGAAGACAGAAATCTGCCTGGTGTATACTCCGCCCCGTTTTGATGAGAAACGCAGGTATCCCGTGCTGTATCTCCAACACGGATACGGGGAGAACGAAACGGGTTGGGTGTATCAGGGCCATGTTGGCCGCATTGCAGATCAGCTGTTGAGCCGCGGCGAAATGACTGAGATGATAATAGTCATGGGCAATGGAATGGCAGTAAAAAAAGATGTACCGAAAAACGAGAGCAGGAGAGCGTTCAACGTGTTTCCGCAGGTGCTGCTCTCGGATCTTATTCCCTTTATCGAGGCACACTATCCCGTTTTTACAGACAGGCTTCACAGGGCCATGGCGGGGCTCAGCATGGGTTCGTATCAGACAAGCATAGTGACGCTGTCTCATCCGGAGATGTTCGCCTATGCGGGCGTGTTCAGCGGTTTTCTGCGTTCTCCGTGGCCGGACAGGGAGCAGCCGCATCTGGATATTCTGGATGACAGCGAGAAGTTCAATGCCAGTTACAAAGTGTTTTACAGAGCAATGGGCACGGATGACCAGTTCTTCCAGAGCTTCCTTGCAGATGACGATATGCTCAAAACTAAAAATGTAAATATACTCCGCCGCACTTTCCCAGGAGGTCACGACTGGGGGGTATGGAGGCGCTGCGTCCATGATTTCCTGCCATTGATATTTAAGGAATGAGAACAGACCTCCGATGAGCATTTACATTAAAATGTGCCGGTCATGATGCCTCATGTATGGTCAAAAATTGACTTTCGTACGCACATAATTGCGAAAACTGCGCGTTTTGAGTATGACTGATCTTTTCTTGAGCACTGTAATATAAAAAATGCATATAAAAAGCAAGAAATGATACATTCCAGGACAATCGTTGAGAGATATGCGCTTTCTTTTCTTTTTGCAGGATGGTTTAATAGACTCAGGTGGCAAATAATGCCCAAGAATCTACAAAGGGAGGCTAATATCATGAAGAAACTGTTGTCATTGCTACTCATGCTGGCGATGGTGATCACGATCGTGCCCGCAGTTGTTGCGGAGACCGATCTCGAGCCCATTACCCTTACTGCGTTCGTTGGCGGCCCCGGCACACAGGCCTATGCGGACAACAAGATCTACAAGAAGATCGAAGAGGAATTCGGCGTCACCTTCGAATTCGAGTTCCTTGCGGGCGATCTTGACGAGAAACTGCAGCTCATGACGCAGGATCTCACCGATCTGCCTGATCTGTTCGACGGCGGCAACAGCGCCGAGAAGCTGATCGACGCCGGCGCGCTGATCAACCTGCTGGACTACGTCAATCCCGACGATACTCCTAACCTCTGGGCGCACATCGAACCCCAGAAGAATCGCATCATCACCAAGGACGAAGACACCGGTGAGGATGTCATGTACATCATCCCCAACTACGGTCTGCCGGATGGTCCCCAGATCGCTCTGAGCGTAGGCGGCCCCGCTTTCTTCATCCAGAAGCAGGTCCTGGCCTGGGACAACTATCCCCAGATCCACACCCTCGACGAGTATTTCGACCTGATCGAGCGCTTCCTTGAAGCGAACCCCACCAATGCTGACGGCACTCCTTATATCGGATTTGACATCCTGTGCGAGGATTGGCGCCGCTTCTGCATGATCAACCCCGTACAGCACCTTATGGGTCGCCCGAACGACGGCGAGGTGCTGATCGATATCAACTCCGAAGACTACGCTACAGAGACCTTCATCAACCGCGTCTATGCGAAGCCCTACTATCAGAAGCTGAACGAAGAGTTCCACAAGGGCATAATCAGCCCCGATACCTTCGTCATGACCTATGACCAGTATATCGCGCAGCTGTCCACCGGCATCGTCCTGGGTATGTTCGATCAGGCTTGGGACTTCGGCGACGCCACCAACGCGCTGAAGGTCGACGGCAAGGACGAGAACACCTATGTGGCTCTGGGCCTCATCTATGACGAGGACGATGTGGCGGATCTGCTTCCCGAAGGCTGGACCATCGAGGAACACTACCTTAACGGCTCCCTGCCGAACCTGGACCGTGGCTTCGGTATCTCCGTCAGCTGCAAGTGCCCCGAGCGTATAATCGCCATGTGGGAGCGCATGATGGACGCTGACTGGCAGCTGCTGTTAAACTGGGGCGTCGAAGGTGAAGACTACTCCATCGTTGACGGCCGCCTGACCATGACCGCCGAACAGTATGCCAACACCCAGGATGTCGAGTGGCAGCGCCACAACAAGGCCCGCTACTTCTTTGAGAGCAGCCCGAAACGTCAGGGATGGATCCTTGATGGCGATCTTGCCGGCAACTGCTGGGAGATCGGCAACCAGGACGAGATCGTATTTGGCCTGATGAACGACTACGACAAGCAATTCCTGGCAGCTTACGGCTACAGCAAGTTTGCTGACTTCGTGAACCCGCCCATCGATCTGGCTCCCTACGGAGAAGCCTGGCAGATCGACAAGGCACCCATCGAGAAGGACTACAACGACTTCCTGAAGATCCAGGATACGGAGCTGCCTCAGGTCATCATGGCCAGCACCGAGGAGTTCGACGCCAAGTGGGATGCCTTCGTTGAACACATTAATCCTTCCTGCGAAGTCTACAGCAACTTCATGCATGAAGAGGTACTCAAGCTGGTTGCCGCCTATTTCGGTGATTAATCAGTAAGCCCTGGGAGGGGAGAGATCGCTTTCTCTCCCCTCGGTTTTTCAAATACCGTTTTCGCGGACATGATGGATAAACGATATTTGAAAAGCCGTTGGAAATAATCAGTTCGGGGGGATGGGAAATGACCGAGACTATCCGCAGCAACGGCAGTGCATTACGCCGCACAAAGCACGGTTTTTTCCGTACGCTCATCCGTCAGTGGCAGCTGGCGGCCATGTCGGTACCTATGCTGCTGTATGTGCTGCTGTTCAATTACGCTCCTATGTGGGGCTGGGTCAACGCCTTTAGGGACTACGGCAACCGAAAGCTCGTCGCTAAGGGCGTAACTCCTTACAACGGGATCGCCAACTTCAGGTGGCTGTTCGGCCGAGAGGATTTTTACGAATCCATTCGCAACACGCTCGCCATGAGCGTCATAAACCTGGTTTTCGGCACGGTCTCGGCCATCTTGCTGGCGGTTCTGCTTAACGAGGTGCGCCGGAAGGGATTCAAGCGTACGGTCCAGACGGTCACGTATCTTCCGCACTTCCTGTCGATGGTCATAGTCGTCGCCATGGCGCAGAACATATTCGCCAGCAACGGACCTATCAACGCGCTGCTCACGGGTGTGGGACTGACCCAGACGCCCGTTTTCTGGCTGGGCGAGGGCGAGTATTTCTGGTGGCTCGTAGGCGTGATCAACGTATGGAAGGAAGTCGGCTGGGGGACAATTATATACATTTCCGCCATGACTTCCATCGATCCCGCTTTGTATGAAGCCGCGTCCATTGACGGCGCAGGCCGCTTTCAGAGGATCATACATATCACGCTGCCGGGTATCAAATCCACGTTCGTGATACTGCTTATAATGAACATCGGCCATCTTATGGAAGCAGGTTTCGAGATCCAGTACCTGCTGGGCAACGGTCTGACGGCCAATTTCTCGCGCACGATAGACATTTTCGTGCTGGAATACGGCATCCAGCAGGCGGATATGGGCGTAGCCACCGCTGCCGGAATGTTCAAGAGCGTTGTTGCCATAATACTGCTCGTCGGCGCGAACTTTATCGCGAAGCGGCTCGGCGAAGATACGCTGCTGTAGGGGGGGAGGGTTAACAGTCATGACAAACGCTGCTTACCGTGACCGCAAGTTCCACAGACGCCACGACGTCGTGTTTCCGATCGTAAACACGATCATACTGGTCCTGCTGATGTTTGCAACCCTCTATCCGGTCGTAAATACCATAGCGTATTCGTTTAACGACGGTACAGATGCCCTCAAGGGCGGGATCAGCCTGTGGCCCCGAGTGTGGAGCCTGAAAAGCTATACATCCATACTGCAGGATCCGGCCGTCTACCAGGCCGCGTGGATCTCAGCTTCCAAAACTGTGATCATAACGGTTCTGAACCTGTTCTGGACCAGCATGCTTGCCTACGCGCTTGCGCGCAGGGAATATGTACTGCGCACGTTCATCACGACGGTGATGGTGCTCACGATGTACATAAACGCCGGGCTTATACCGAATTATCTGCTTATCTCGAAGACTCTGAACCTGAAGAACTCGTATTGGGTCTACATAATCCCCACAATGTTTTCCTGCTTCAATATGATAGTGCTCCGCACCTATATCGCGGGACTTCCGGAAGCGTTGGTGGAATCCGCGAGGATCGACGGCGCGGGGGATATCCGTACCTTCTGGCAGATCATCTTTCCTCTGTGCAAGCCGGTTCTGGCGACGGTGGCGCTGTTCGTCGCCGTGGGCAGCTGGAACAGCTGGTTCGATACTCACCTGTACTGCGGCAGCAAACAGAATCTGATCTCGCTGCAATACCTGCTGAAGATGAAACTGGCGACGACGCAGGCCAGCGCCAATGCCGCCAACGCCTCTGTCGACGCGCTGGCAAATCAAAGCGTCGCTAAGACCACGCCTGTCACCATACGCTGCGCCATCACCGTTATTTCCACGGTGCCTATACTGGTGGTATATCCGTTCCTGCAGCGCTATTTCGTTACCGGCATGGTGCTGGGCAGCGTGAAGGGCTGATAAGGTATTTACAGCCGTTTTCTACACGTTCTGAGGTTACGCTATGGAGAACAACATACGCGCAAAAAGACAAACCCGCAGTCGTTTTCCGGACGGGTTTCGCATACTTAAAGGAGCGCGGGAGTACGTCACGTATCCCGAAGACGCTTCCTTAAGAGTGTGGTACTCGGAAACGCCATGGCAGTATGAAAGCCATTATCATTCGGCAGTGGAGATAATCATGCCCATAAGGGGCGAGGTGAACTACACAGTCTCCGAATTCAGCTACATGGTCCAGGCAGACGAAGTGCTTATAATTCCTCCGAATTGGGAACACAGTCTCAGCATGGGGGAGGGCAGTGCCAGATACCTGCTGCTGTTTGAGCCCGACAGCATATTCAACCTGCGTGACATGCAGCAGATAGACGGCATACTCAAAATACCTATATATGTCTCGGGCGACTCGGAGGCGCAGGGAACCATAAGGGCGTTGCTGATGCAGGTCGTAAACTGCTATGAGAAACGTGAGTTTTTATGGAACTCCCTTTGCTACAGCATGCTGACCCAGATGTACGCCAAGCTGGGACAGCTTAACAACTTGCCTGAATCCCCGAGAGTTAACCAGTCCGTCGGTCATACGGATCCGGAAATGATCGACAGCGCGCGCCAGTATGTGGATCAGCATTACATGATGGACATAAGTCTTGATGATGTGAGCGCGTTCGTCGGCTTTACGAAATGCTATTTTTCCAGGGTATTCAAACGCCAGATCGGCATGGGGTTTTCGGATTACTTGCGACAGAAGCGAGTAAATATGGCTTCCGAACTGCTGATACATTCCGGCCAGTCCATCAACAAGATAGCTGCCAATGTTGGCTTCGGAAGCGTGGCGACTTTCAACCGCGTGTTCCGGGAAGTTAAAAACTGTACGCCCACGGAATACCGAAGGATTTACGGCACCTGCGACAGATAAGGTTATGTGTCTTACAAACCATCCGGACGAGGATCATATCCCCGTCCGGATCTGTTTTGGTATCTTCAGCACGGTTCTTCATAAGTAATAAAAGACTCGCTCGATTCAATCGCTTAGAGCAACAGAAGTATGGTTATGCAATCAAACTGGAGCAGATGACGACTTAATCATACAGGTCTTTGTCGTTTGGATAAGATTATTGTACGACCATATCGCCAGTATACAGCAAAAAAGGATCGGAATATATAGTATTTATTTGCAATAATGGTCTGCTGCCGGCAGAACACGGAAGCGCAGGCCAGCCTTCCGCAAGGATCATCAGCTGTGTCAGAAGATATGCCGAGGCCGCAGACAGTGGAGAGGGAATTCACAAAACTTAATGCCAACTTAATTCATTAATCTAACAATATTGTATGAATGATATAATGACAATGTACAAAATAGTGAGAATTATGAATTTTATTGACAAATATACAAGGTTGTGATATTATGCCCCTATAGAGGTATCAACCGCGATATGAAATCTGAACAAGGAGGTTAAAGATGCAGAGCGCTGGCTTAGTCAAACGCCGGAAAAGCTACTTCCGCAGGATGGCGGAAAACCGCCAGATGTATCTTTTCCTCATATTGCCGCTTATCTGGCTCATAATATTCAAATACGGCCCCATGTACGGCGCGCAGATCGCGTTCAAAATGTATGTGCCCAAGGAAGGTATCTGGGGATCCAGATTCGTGGGCTTCGCGAACTTCGATCAGTTCTTCAAATCCCTGTATTTTTCCCGCACGGTGGGCAATACGCTGATATTGTCGGCATATTCGATAGCCGTGGGCTTTCCCATCCCCATCCTTTTCGCGCTGCTGCTCAACTGCGTGCGCAGCAGGAAATGGAAGGGCTGGGTGGAAAACGTCACCTACATGCCGCACTTCATTTCCACCGTGGTCATGGTGGGCATAATGATGCGCGTGTTCGACTTTTACACCGGCGTGGTGCACAACATCCTGGCTGTGTTCGGGATACCGTGGAATCTTCACATGTTCACGGGCGACGCCAACTTCCGTAACTTATATATCTGGTCGGGCGTGTGGCAGGGCACCGGCTGGAGCAGCATCATATACATGGCGGCGCTGAGCGCGGTGGACCCCGAGCTGCATGAAGCGGCGATAGTGGACGGCGCCACCCGCTTAAGGCGCATATGGAACATAGACTTGCCTTCGATAATACCGACCATCACGATCACGCTGATCCTGCGTTCCGGTTCCATAATGAACATAGGCTTCGACAAAGTGTTCCTTATGCAGAATGACACCAACATAAACGCCAGCGAGGTCATAGCCACATACGTTTACAAAGTGGGCCTGACGGCTGAAAAGGGCATGCAGCTGTCGTATTCAACGGCTGTGAATATGTTCAACTCCATAGTGAACCTCATAACCATAAGCCTGGTCAATTACATATCCAACCGCGTTAACGGTTCGGGCATGTGGTAAGGGGGGCGGCAGCATGACGGCGGCTCATAAGACAGTAAGAAAAAACAAAATAGGCATCACCCACAGCGAAAAGATATTCTACTTTGCCGTAAACCTTGTGCTGGCGCTGTTTTTTGGGATGATACTTCTGCCCCTTATAAACATTGTGGCGTCTTCCTTCTCCACTGCCGACGCGGTCGGCAAGGGCAAGGTGCTGCTGTGGCCCGTCCAGCCAACGCTTGAGGGCTACAAGGCGGTGTTCACGTATAAGGGCATATGGCGCGCCTACGGCAACACGATCTTCTACACCGTGGTCGGCACGACGATGGACATGGCCATGACGCTCATGTGCGCATATCCATTGGCGCGCCGCAACCTGCCGCTCAAGAAGCCCGTGGTCATGCTGTTCATGTTCACCATGCTGTTCTCGGGAGGCATGATACCCAGCTACATACTGATGAAAAATCTGGGCCTGCTCAACACCGTATGGTGCCTGCTGCTGCCCGGACTTATCAGCGTTTACAACCTTATCGTGTGCCGCACGTTCATGCAGAACATACCTACCGATATAGAGGAAGCTGCCAAGATAGACGGCTGCAGCGACATAAGGTACTTTTTCTCCATGGTGCTGCCCCTGTCGACCACGGTCATGGCAGTGCTCTCCCTGTATTACGCGGTAGGGCACTGGAACGAATACTTTAACCCATGGCTGTACCTGACCAACCCCAATCTGTATCCCCTGCAGATGATACTGCGCACCATACTGATCCAGAACTCTTTCGACCCGGAATCCGTTACCAGCGAAGAAGATATCCTTGGCAACAAGGCCCTGCAGGACCTGCTCAAATACTCGCTGATAATCGTGTCAAGCGCGCCCATACTTATGGCGTACCCCTGGGTCAAGCGCTTCTTCATGAAAGGCGTCATGCTGGGCGCCCTTAAAGGCTGATACCTGAGCGTTGAACGCTTGAAATATAAAAGGAGGTTTACCCAATGAAAAAGCTCGCATTGCTGCTCACGCTGGTGCTGCTGTGCTCCTTCTGCCTGCCTGCATTCGCAGAAGACGGCGGCCTGAGTGAACCCGGTGTGCTGCCCATCTGGACAGGCTCCGAGCCGGCGGTCATCCGTGTGCTGACCCCCGACAACGCCAAGGTTATCTGGGAAGATAACGAGTACACCAAGTGGATCGAAGAATCCTGCAACGTCAAACTCGAGTTCGAGTTCCTGCCTGTTGAGAATCCCAAGGACAAGCTGTCCGCCATGGCGGCCGCGGGCGAACTGGAGAAGTTCGACGTCATCAACATCCAGTACTCCCTGACCGAGTGCGGCACCCTGGACACCCAGTACGGCGCCATCCGTGACGTTTCCGACTTCTTCGAGGAAGGCCTCGCGGTCAACTGCGACGCGGCTGTGGCTGCCCATCCGGAGCAGTACCTGATCTCCTCCATCACCACGGGCGAAGGCAAGATCTACGGCATACCGAAGATCCAGATCGCGCCCCAGAACGAGACCAAGTATAAGCTGTGGATCAACCAGGGCTGGCTGGAGAACCTAGACATCGAAGTTCCCACCACCACCGAAGAGTTCTACGAGATGCTGGTCCGCTTCAAGGAAGAGGACGCCAACGGCAACGGTGACCCCAACGATGAGATCCCCTTCATCACCTCCACCGGCTTTGGCGGCACCGCCAACAAGTTCCTCACCAACGCTTTCGTGTTTGAAGGCGACGGCGACCTGTTCCTGCTGGACGAAGAAGGCCATGTGACCACTTCCTATCTGCAGGACGGCTGGTTTGAAGCCACCGAATTCCTGAAGAAACTCTGCGACGAGGGCCTGCTCTCTCCCGAATCCTTCACCTACAACAACGACGCTCTGAAGGCTGTTGCCTGCGCCGATGAGGACATCGTGGGCGTCGTGACCAACTCCTCCTGCGCCTTCATGGGCCAGAGCGATACTTATCCCCGTCTGCGCTACATCCCCATCGCGCCTCTGACCGGTCCCGAGGGTGTGTGCTACAGCGCTTATGCCGCCTCTTCCACCCAGACCTGCTGGATGGTGACTGCCTGGGCCAAGAACCCCGAGCTGTGCTTCCGTGTAGGCGACTTCCAGTTCCAGGAAGAAGGCTATCTGCGCGGCCGTTACGGCATCGAGCCCGACAACTGGATGTATGTTGAGGACTACCTTGCCAAGTATCCCGGACAGAAGCTCGAGCTGCTGATCGCCGGCGATCACGAGATGAAGTACGTCATGTACAACGACATCCGCGACCAGACCGTCAACAACCTGTACTGGTACGAGCATATGCCGTACTATGCCGGCGACGTAGACTTTGAGAACTGCTATGTGGCCGACGACGGCAACGGCAAGCTGCAGAACTGGGACAATAACGGTACTGTCCGCCAGAACACCATCACCGGTTACTATCAGGCTGTCAAGCCCGGCCCGGACGTATATGTACCTACTCTGGCTTACTCCGCAGAGGAGCTGGAAGTGCTGGGCAAGTACCAGGCTGACCTGCGCAAGTACGTGAAAGAGCAGCAGACCAAGTACATCATCGGCGACGTGAGCGATCTTGCCGACAAAGAAGTGTTCCTGTCCAAGCTCTACAACGAACTGGGCCTGCAGCAGGTGCTGGATATCGCGGACGCCGCGTATCAGCGCCAGTACGCGAAATAGACCCTGATCGGTGCCGGACCGGCACTGAACTGCCGGGGGCGGAGCTCCGCCCCCGGTTTTAATGCGCGCAGATTGGTTCCAAAAATTGACGGGAAGGCCTGGATTTGCTATAATCCACCTGTATAAACGGGATCGACTTCGACTGCGGAAAGGCTGATCAATGGTACAGTTCACGCCTGAGAGGCTCGCGTATTTGCGTGAAAAACTGAAAACGAACGGCCGGCTCCTGGACGGCCTGCGCCAGGGCTGCGACACGCTGATAGAGACGGGAGTGAGGATACCCGCTACAGGCGTAGCCACCTGGGGGCATTATTTCGCGTGCCCGGACGACGGAGCGCATCTGAAATTCGATTACAGGTCTGACCATGACTTTGTCTGCCCTGTGTGCAGCAGGAAACTGAACGGTGAACCATATTACGGCGGCTGGTGGCGTATAGTAAACAGCGTGAATACAGGCACAGCGTATAACGCTGCGCTGCTGTGGCTGTTTGGCGGAGAAGATAAATACAGGGATCTGGCAGAGCATATACTTTTGGGCTATGCCAGGAACTATCCAAACTACGAGGAGCACGGAGATATTCCGTACAATAAGCCGGGCAGGATGAACTCCCAGATACTGGATGAGGCGAGCAGCCTTGATTCCCTGGCCCGCGTATACGATATACTGAAAGCCGCATTGACCGAAGCGCAGAGGGAGTTTATTGAAACGAACCTGCTGCTCCCCGGAGCAGAAATCCTCAGGAAGAACCGCACTGACCAGATACATAACCATGAGGTGTTGGTGGACTCTGCGCTTGGAATAATCGGGCTTGCCCTGGAGCGGCGCGACCTTGTAGATTTCGCGGTCAACAGCAGATACGGGCTGATCTACCAGCTTGAGCATGCCGTGCTGGACGACTGGATGTGGTTTGAAAACACGTTCCACTATCATTTCTTCGCGCTCAAGGCGTTTATGAGCTACGAAAAGATGGCGGCAGGCACTCAGTACAGCCTTTTGGGCCGGCCTGAATACAGGCAGATGTACCTGATGCCCTTAAAATTGCTGCAGGCAGATTTCAGCCTGCCCCGGCTTGGGGACGGAGGGTCAGTGCCCCTGTTCGCTCAACTGGCGGAACACTACGAGTTCATGTACAAGGTATACGGAGACAGGGCGTTTGCCGCGATACTTGACAGGATATATGAAAAGTATCCCCGGGACGGATTGGGAGCGCTTTTGTACGGGCAGGAGCAGATCGAATCCGCCGGGATCGAACTTGACGACTATCACAACGATAATGGTTCCGGCTTGACTGTACTGCGCAGCAAGGACAAAACGCAGTATCTGCTTTTCAGGCACGGCCGCTACGGCGGTGAGCATGACCATTACGACAAACTCAGTCTGCATTACAGCGTAAACGGCACGGAGGTGCTGCCGGACCTGGGCACGGTCCCCTACGGCTCGCCCAAGCATTACCGCTATTTCAAAAACACTTTTACTCACAACACCGTGTGCGTAAACACGCAGAACCAGCCCCCGTGCAACGGTGAAACGCTCCGCTTTGAGAAAAAAGCGGGGCATACGCTGATCGAATGCCGGGCGGACTGGACCAGACCTGCCCAAACGCCTGACAGTTTTTTCATAAAGCAGTGGGACGACGAGGCGTATGAAGGCGTCAGGTACGAGCGCACTGTCCTGTTTACGGACGAGTTTTTCCTGGAAGCTTTCAGGGTGCGCGGCGCCCGCGGGCGGCAGGTCGACTGGATAATCCACCCCAAAGGCCGCTGCAAAGAGGAAAACGCAGCAAAAACGGCTCTGACGCTTGCCGGGAGCCCGCCCACGGAGTATTTCAGAAACGCGCGGGGATGGCGCGCGGATGTCCCAGTGAGCAGCGCTTGGATCAGTCAGGCGGGTAAACTCAGCGTCTGCTCTTTCTGCTCCGCTGCTTCGCTGGCGATATATGCCGAGGCGCCGGACAATCCGGCGGAGAACGAACTCACGTATTTCATACGGCGTGTGGAGTCCGCGGGGGATGACGTGGTGTTCGCGGCGCTGTTCAGGATGGGGCCTGATGTAGATGAACTCAGCATTGATAAAGCTGAAATAAACGGCGGCAGGATCAGCATCCGCTTTACGCTTAACGGCAAAACGTACCGCCGGAAATATACTGTTGGGGAGTACCGCGATAAATAAACTGTTTAAAGGCATCATTCCTGCGAAGATCGCGCCCATAGGTGATACTATGGCAAATGAACTGGAGGTTTCATAAGGGTCCCCAGAGCCGTTTTCCTGTTATATAGCTCAGGCACCCTTATTATCGTGGTACTGCGGTTTTACGTTTTTCCCCGAACAGTTTTTTGTACCTCTTCTTCTGATCCCTCGGGCACATGAAGATCGCATTCCTGCTGATGCCCTTGGCGCATCTGGCACCCTTTCAATTCTTTGTTTCAATCATGCATGGACGCTTTCACAAAACCCATAAACAGCGGATGGGGCTTGTTCGGGCGGCTCTTGAACTCGGGGTGGAACTGCACGCCGATGAAGAAGCGCTCGCCGGGGAGCTCGACTGTCTCCACAAGCCTCCCGTCCGGTGAGAGCCCGGAAAGCGTGAGCCCCGCGGAAGAGAGTACCTCGCGGTAGGCGTTGTTGAACTCATAGCGGTGGCGGTGGCGCTCGCCTATCTCTGTCACGCCGTAGCACGCGGCGATGGCGGTGCCCTCTTCCAGCACGCAGGGATACCTGCCCAGCCGCAGCGTGCCGCCCTTGTCTATGTCGTCGCTCTGGTCGGGCATATAGTGGATGACCTGGTGCGGGCTGTTTTCGTCGAACTCGTGGGAGTTCGCGTTTTCCAGACCCGCAGCGTTGCGCGCGTATTCGATCACCGCGCTCTGCATGCCCAGACAGATGCCAAAATAGGGCACGTGGTTCTCCCTCGCGTATCTCGCCGACAGGATCATTCCTTCGATACCGCGGCTGCCGAATCCGCCGGGGACGATTATGCCGTCGACCCGCGAAAGAATTTCTTTATGATTCTCCTCAGTCAGCGTTTCAGAATCGATCCACTCGATCTCCACCTTCGCGTCCAGCGCGTAGCCCGCGTGGCGCAGTGCCTCGGCCACGGAGAGGTAGGCGTCGTGCAGCTGCACGTATTTGCCTACCAGGCCGATCTTCACCGTCTTCGACTGGTGATGTATGCGTTCGACGAGCGCGCGCCAATCGGTGAGGTCTGGCACATGCGTGTCGATGTGCAGCTCCCGGCAGACGATGCCGGACAGGTTGGCCTTTTCCAGCATCAGCGGCGCCTCGTACAGGTTCGGCAGCGTCAGGTTTTCGATCACGCAGTCAGGCTTCACGTTGCAGAAGTGGGCGATCTTGGTGAAAATGCTCTCGTCGGTGATCGGCTCGTCTACGCGCAGCACGATGATGTTCGGGCTGATTCCCATGCCCTGCAATTCCTTGACGGAGTGCTGGGTAGGTTTCGACTTGTGCTCACCGCTGGCCTTCAGATACGGCACCAGTGTGACGTGGACGTACAGCGCGTTTTCCCGGCCGACCTCCAGACCCACCTGGCGGATGGCCTCGATGAAGGGCTGGCTCTCAATGTCGCCGATGGTGCCGCCGATCTCTGTGATCACCACGTCGGCGTCGGTGCGTTTGCCTACGGCGTAGATGAAGTGCTTGATCTCGTCGGTGATGTGCGGGATCGTCTGTACCGTGCTTCCGAGGTAGCCGCCCTGGCGCTCGCGCTGGATGACATTGGAATAGACCCGGCCCGTCGTCAGGTTGGAATACTTGTTCAGGTCCTCGTCAATGAACCGTTCATAGTGTCCCAGGTCCAGATCTGTTTCCGCACCGTCTTCAGTAACGTAAACCTCACCGTGCTGGTAGGGACTCATGGTGCCCGGGTCCGTATTGATATACGGATCCAGTTTTTGCGCCGCGACTTTAATGCCACGCGCCTTCAGCAGCCGTCCCAGGGACGCCGCCGTAATGCCCTTTCCCAGGCCTGAAACCACACCGCCGGTCACAAAAATGTACTTCGTCATAACGCTATACCCCTCATCCCACACATAACTCTCCGTTGTCATTTTTGACCGCAGAGAAGAAGCTTATCATTCCAAATTATGAATTATGAATCCCGAATTCTGAATTGGTTCTCATTC
>JAIKWZ010000032.1 GCA_024684375.1 Clostridiales bacterium | reverse complement strand
TCGACATGCACCGTCTGACCAAAGCTTTCTGCATTTGGTAGCAGTGTTTGTTCGTAATCCTGCAATGCTTCTTCAATGGTTCTTGCTTTTTGAGGTAATACCTGTTTGATTTCCGGTCTGTTTGCTTTTTCAAAATAGGTTTTCACCGAATCAGCGGTTCGTTTTTCCAATGTGATAAACATACTTACGCCTCGATAAACTGCGATTTGCCGAGTTGCTCATAATAAGATAACAGCACATCACAAATGCTCTTATAGTGAAAACCTCTTAATATGAAGTTTTTGAAAGCCACCTTGCAAAAATATCTCCCTTGGTCGTATAATACCAACCGAGGTGCCAACTCGCCGCGTGACTGCGGGATACAAATCGTCAGCGGAACCGGCTCAGGATCAGTCCTCCAGCCGGTTTTATCTTATCATCACAGCGCCACCCACCTGGGCGTCACGCTCACTGACGTCACATTCCCGCCCGTCCAGCTTATGGCCGTATTGCCGGCGCCCAGCACCGGGAACTCGCCTGTCATTTGCGTGTTTTTAAGCTCATTCCCATCATAAGCCTCCTGCAGCTCGCTGTCAAGCGTTATGCCGCTTTCTATACCCGTCAGCTGTATTATATGCGTGCCCACGAGCAGGGTTATGTCCCCGCTGCCGGTCACGGTTATGAGCGGCTTAGCCTGTATGCCGGTGGGATTGAGCAGGAACGAACCGCTGGCTACTTCCTGTGCGGTCTCACCGCTGTACAGCCGCAGAAACGGCTTGCAGCGGAAGTTGACAGTGAACGTACGGGGTGTGTTTCCCCGCAGGATCTTCGAGAACTGTATCTGGTTTATCACCCTCGCCTCATAATACCCGTCAGGCCTGCTGGGCAGTTCCAGTCTGCCGCCGCCACGGAAATACGCGACTATTGCCTGCACAGCTTGGGGTGTTGGATCGGGAACATAGCATTTTACCGACAGCGTTATATCCTTGTACACATCCGTGCCCTCTGTCTGCGTGAGCGAACCGCTCAGCCCGGGCACGTCGGTAAACGTCACCCGCTCCTCAGGCAGGATGATCTCCGGCAGATCAGTCACCGTTATCCCAATCGTCCGGCTGTTTACCCCTTTCCAGATTATGTAGTCCTTCATCATCCAACTCCCATGAGACCATATACTGTCCAGTCTCTTTTATGAGTTTCGCCCTGAATACCGCAACGCCGTGGCTTAACAGGTTGTCCGCCATCGCCGCCACGGCGTGTATGTCGTCAACAACAGTATAACGCATAGCATAAAAAAAGCAGGGCTTCCCTGCTTATATAGTGTCCGTTGCCAAGCCTCACAATGACAGTAACTGTGAAGCTCGACGCCTTATATGTCCCTCTATAATCGCGAGACGTTTAGCCGGAAGGTTATAGTTTCTGTCCCTCTCAAAAGTAAACTCTAGAAGTTTCCTTAACTTTTCCCTCTGCCTTGGCGTAATGAATTCACTTACTATATTTTCAAAAGGCACTCCGTATGCCGATGACCTTGTCTTCGCGTATGCCTCGATATCGTCAAGATCGTCGGGCATCGCGTAGTTAAACAGCGACAGGCCGTTGTCAAACACTGGAGCGAATTCATATGGCTTGTTTATGTGGCTCCCGACCATCAGTCCGAAGTTGCCGAAATGCCTGTCTTCGTTATATATGACCGCGTCAAAAACGAGCATGTCGACGAACCGGTCGTAAATGTCATCGCCCAGCAGTTTGAGATACTGAGCTACATTCCTGAGAGTGCAGTTCTCAACAAACCGGTAGATCGGCACATAGGAATGATCTATGTCTGTAAACAGCTCGCAGGTGGAACAAATGCAGCCCTTCCATTTTGCCAGTCCGTACGTCACATGGTATATGCCCATCCTTTCCGCTATCTGTGACGCGTAAAACTCGGAAAACGGTTCATTACCGGCATTTGCTGCTCCGCTCGTTCCGCCTTTATACAAAAAAATCTTGCCTCCGATCCGGCGCCAGCCTTTACGGAGCATTCCAGCCGTGGTAAACTCCGGCGAGGATGAAAAGCCTTTAGCTTTAGTGCTTCCGTAACCTGTATAGGCTATAAGCGAAAGCGCTTTCACGAAGTCATGCTCATACAGATCATACTCATAGAATGATTCGGAGTCTTCGCTTTCCGTAACCCAATAACTGTCATTCAGGGAGAGTCCTTTGCATACCCTCAGTATCCCGATTGTGTCGTTTCGTGATAGCCCGCTCTTGGACAGCAGCGCGTCCACATACGCCCTGTTCTGAGGTATGACACGGCTCTTAAGCCATGAGAGCAAGCCCTCATCCGTTGGCCGCATTCCTATGGGAAGAAGGTGTCTGAGTGTTTCATCCATATGGCGTATATGACACTTCTGCCCGTCGAGAAGGTCTTCCGTCATCTCGAAACTGATCAGCTTCATATCGTACAGTTTCAGGTAAAACATCTCTATCCACCTCCTCGATTTCAGTCTATGCACTTATTATACCATAGAAGCGTGATTTAATCCAGTATAATCTTTGGATTCACTCGACTCCGTGCTTCACCCGGTCTTTTTCCTCCGCGCGCTTGCCGTCGTTCCACTTGTCCAGCGTGCCCACCAGGTAGCCGGTGATCCTTCTGATACGCTCGAAGGGCATTTTCTGTGTATGGTAGCAGATATCCATATACTCCCCGTCCGGTCTCAGCTCAACGCTTATCAGTGCCCGGCCGTATTTCTCGCGCCCGCGCTGCACGTAAGCAGTGAGCTCGTGTTCTGGAAGCTCACCTTCAGTTGTTACCTGTATTCCGTCTATTATGGTTTTCATCGTCTTATTCCCTTTCCCGCCTGCTGGCGCTTTATTATTCCCGCGATCTCCTGAGCAAGAGCGTATGCGTCCTGCTCCTCGCGTATGGCGAAGGTCGCGCCCTCAAAGCTCACAGGCGCATTGGTGGTATAGTTGTTGGTGGTCTGGCTGTACCCGGCGGATACCCCATACTGCGCCTCGCCTGTCAGGTACCTGGCCGCGTTGCGTATGATCCGGCCCTGGGTCTTTGTCTGCTCGGTCACGCCTTCCCCGAAGCCCGCCATGGCCATGGCGCCGACCTCGTCGGCGAACACCCTCGAAGGTGAGTTGATCT
>JAIKWZ010000027.1 GCA_024684375.1 Clostridiales bacterium | reverse complement strand
GCTCACTCACCTGACGGAGAGCATTTTAAGGAAGGTGAAGCGCGAGATGCATTGATCCTTGCCACAAAACGTTCCATTGAGGCTTGTTCTATGCTGAATATTCCCCATACGGTTATTCATGCCGCAGGATGCGGGCCGTCTGAATCCGAGTTTCGGCGGCAGAACATCATGTTTTATCGCCTGTTCGAGGAAGATGCAGAAAAGTACGGAGTAGACATGCTGACTGAGAACAGTGCCGAAGCATGGAATCCTGAATACTTCTTACGCACTGGTCGAGAAATTCGGGAATTTGTTGAAGAAGCCGGCATTCCCAGACTGCATATCAATTGGGATACTGGCCATGGCAATGTGCAAGGCTGCGATCAATATACAGACATCATGGATATGGGGAAAGAACTGCGCACCCTTCATATTCAAGATAACGACGGTAAGACAGATGCGCATTTGATGCCCATGTCGGGTACGACTAACTTCGACGATGTAATCAGAGGTCTGATCGATTCATCCTACCAAGGCGATTTTACTTTCGAAGGGAGTAATACGCTTAGGCGAGCAAACAGCTGGCCTTGGTTCCGTCGCAATGTAAAGCCAGAGGATAAGCTTGCCTCTCCTTCATTGGCACTTCAACAAAAGCAAATTGCACTGATGCGTGAAGTTGGTATATGGATGCTCGAGAGTTACGGCATAAAGGTGGAGTAAAGGATTTTGCTATTTCGCATTCTTTGGATGGAATACTTTTTTTACTAAGATAAACTGATTTGAAAAAGACGACGGCAATCACAGTGAAAGTGTAATGAATATGTGGTTTGTTATTATAGGGTTGATGCTTGCAGTGTTTGCCAGCGGGCTGGTGTACACCTCCTTCCGGGCGGCGCACTTCGCGGCAGTGCAGCGGATCGCCCGAGGCAGGAAATGGCTCGCGCGAATGTTGTGCTTAGGTTTTTTTGTCCTTTTATCAGCAATTCTTTGGGTTGTCTGGAACATGATGAACGTGGCCGTATGTATGATCCATCTGGTACTGTTTTGGCTGCTCTGCGATTTCGCTGCGTTTTTCATCGCAAAGATCCGGAAGAAACCTTGGAGACGGTATTGGGCAGGCGCTGTAGCGATCGCACTTTGCACGTTATGGCTTATAGGCGGATGGATCGCCGCCCATCATGTGTGGACGACAACATACACTTTTGAAACGGGGAAACTCGATAGGGATATACGCATCGTTCAGATTTCCGATTCCCACATCGGTGCGACATTTGACGCAACGGGATTTCTAAAGCATATTGAAGGGATCAACGGGCTAAGCCCGGATGTCGTGGTCATCACGGGCGACCTGGTTGACGACGATACCTCGCGGGAAGATATGCTTTCTGCCTGCGACGCACTTGGAAGGCTCACCGCACCGAAAGGCGTGTTCTTTGTCTACGGCAATCACGACAAAGGGTATTTCAGCGAATCAAACCGCGGATGGACAAATGCTGAGTTAAGAAGCGGGCTGGAGCAGAACGGTGTTATCGTTTTGGAAGATGAATCGATTCAGACCGGCGACGGTCTTTGCATCGTCGGGCGGAAAGACCGTTCGGAGAAACAGCGCGGCGGCGAACGAATGACTGCGGAAGAATTGCTTTCGAAGGTGGATCGAGAACAGTATATCGTTATGCTGGATCATCAGCCGCACGACTTTGACGGTGAAGCCGCGGCTGGGGCGGATCTTGTACTGTGCGGACACACGCACGGCGGTCAGTTTATCCCTATCAGCCATATCGGCGAATGGATCGGAGAAAACGACCTGCGCTACGGGCATGAAAGGCGCGGCGGCACCGACTTTATAGTGTCGTCCGGGATAAGCAACTGGACGTTCAAATTCAAGACGGGCTGCCGTTCGGAGATCGTGGTCGTGGACATCATTGCGGCAGGAAGCGAAGGAAAACAATGAATGCTTTGATCGAAAAACTGAAGGCCGCGCCTCTTGAAAAAGGTACGGCGGCGCTGTGGTGGCTCGGGCAGATGGGACTGCTGGTCAGGATCGGCGGCACTTTGCTGTGCGTGGATTACTACGCTTCGCCTTCCGGCAGCAGGCAGACGCCCCCGCCCGTTCCCGCGCGGGAAATGGAAGGGGTGGACGCGTTCCTGGGCACCCATGACCACAGCGACCACATAGACCACCCGGCCTGGAAGATCTGGGCGGAACGCAACCCGGGCGCGCGCTTCGTGTTTCCCGCGCTGCGCGAACAGGGCGTAGCGGAAGACGGTATAGCCAAAGCGCGCCGCGTGGGAATGAACGACGGCGAGAGCGTCACGGTAGGCGGCGTAAAGATCACCGCCGTCGCTGCGGCGCACGAATTTCTGGACCGTGACCCGGCCAGCGGCCTGTACCCGTGCCTTCAGTACATGATAGAGGGGGAAGGGATCAGGATCTGGCATGCCGGCGACACGCTGCGCTACGAGGGGATGCTGGCAAAGCTCAAGCGGTTCGGCAGGATAGACGCGGCGCTGCTGCCGATAAACGGCAGGGACGGCGCCCGCTACCGCCGCGGCTGCATAGGAAATATGACGTTTCAGGAAGCCGCGGACCTGGCGGGGGAAGTCAATCCCCTCGTGGTGATACCCGGCCACTGGGACATGTTCGCGGACAACCCGGGGGACCCGGAAGCGTTCCGGGATTACCTTGACGCCAAATACCCGGGTGCCTGCCGCTGCGTGATACCCTCTGTCGGCAGCCCGATATATATCAAGGCCGAACAGGCGGGATGACCCGCGCGCAAAAACAGCGCCCTTTTCGGGCGCTGTTTTAATTGTCAGGATCTATTTGCTGCCGCCGAGCACCGCGGTCTTGTTGGGGCTTGAGCGCCGCTCCAGGTTCGGGTACCTGCGCTCGATGGCCGCCAAAGCTATCTCCGCGTCCTCGTCCACTTCTTCGGGCGTGTGCGCGCCGACCGTGACCATGTCGCACTCGCGCAGCGTGGCGAAGGAGAACGTCAGCCCCACGTAGGGAGAGACGCGGCCCGCGGCCATGGATTTGATGGTCATAACGGGCTTTTTCGCGTTTTCGATAATAGCGCGCACGCCTTCTATCTCTACCTGCATCAGGAAGCCCGCGCAGTTATATATCTGTATGTAGGTCTGCACGTCGTACTCGTTCCGGTCGGAATAGAGTATGAGTTCGGGCATGTGCGCGGACAGGCCGGGTATCATGCCGTGCTGGCGTATCATATCCAGATAGTCGGGCAGGCGGTCCATGGTGCCTTTCAGCTTGCTGACCAGCTGCTCCGCGGAGCTGTGGTGTATAAGGCAGAGCTCGCTGCCGTTTTTGGCGCACTCGGCTATCACGGCTTCCGCTTTGGCCCGCCCTTCGGCGCTGTCCGACACGTCGATGATGGGCGTGTCGATCTTGATGATATGCCGGCCCGCGGCCTGTTCCGCGTCGCGGATGCCGTCCAGCAGCGCCGTGTGGCCGCCGAAAGGCGCCATCATGGCGTCTATGCCCCACTTTAGATACGCTTCCGCCATTGCCCTGAAGGGCGCCGGCTCGCTGAAACGGCGCTTGATCATACGGTCGGCGGAAGTGGTGGTGTGGCTCCAGCCGAGCATCCAGTTGGTGCCTATAAGCATGCGCGGGAGAGATATGTTTTCGACTTTCGTTCTGGGAAACATGTTTGGCATGGTCATTCCCTCCGTTTATTCGCCCGCGAACGGGCCTATTGCCTGTTTCGCTTCTTCGGCGCTGCGGTACACGCCCGCGCTGACTATCTCGGGTCCGCCTTTCAGGTAAGGCGTCAGCTTGGTTACGGTCTTGCCGATGTCGCTTCCGCCCGAGGTGGCGAATACGGCGACCTTTTTTCCGCTCCAGTCGTATGCGCCGCAGAATGTGTTCACGATGTTGGGCGCGCCGTAGTACCAGATCGGAAAGCCCACGCACACCGCGTCGTACTCATCCCAGTTTTCTACCGAACCTATGAAAGGCACGTCCTTCCTGCCCAGTTTTTCCCGGTTGCAGCGCGCCAGGGGATTGGTCCAGCGTATGTCCGCCGCCGTGTAGGGGACCTCGGGCCGTATCTCGAACAGGTCGGCGCCGATTAATTCCGCCAGCGCTTTGGCAAGGCGCGCCGTGGTACCCTGGGCGCTGAAATAAGCGATAAGTGTCTTCATATGTTTTCCTCCTTCCGGGCGTCTTGGTGCCGGTTTTCGCTTTCGCGCGGGCGTGCGGGCAGCCGCGGCTTACTCCGCCAGCTTTTTAAGCTGCTCGCCGGTCACGCGGTAGGTCGTCCATTCGTCCATGGGTCTCGCGCCCACGGAGAGGTAGAAGTCGATGCTCGGTTTGTTCCAGTCCAGGCACGACCATTCCAGCCGCACGCAGCCGCGCTGAGCGGCTATGCGCGCGAGCTGCCTGAGCAGCGCCTTGCCGTGGCCCCTGCCCCGATACTCGGGCAGCACGAACAGGTCTTCCAGATAAATGCCCCCGCGCCCGAGAAATGTGGAATAATTGTGGAAGAACAGGGCAAAGCCTACTTCCCTGCCCTCTTCGAGCGCGAACAGCACTTCCGCCGTCCGCTTTTCGAATATCCATTCCCTGAGCAGTTCCTCGGTGGCGACCACCTCGCCGGACAGTTTTTCGTATTCTGCCAGGCGGCGGATAAACGCAAGTATCAGCGCGCAGTCGTTTTCGTCCGCGTAACGGAAATCCATTGTTTGGCCTATCCTTTCATTCATTTGCCGTGCCTTTGCCGTTGACTGGCACCGGGTTCATATGTGGGGCGTCCGCTCCGCCGGCGATAAGCGCGTGTTTCCGCCCGAACGCGTATACTCCTCTTTCCTATGCCGTATACTGTACGCTACAATATTAAGGCCGACACGCCGTACGTGTCAATAGAGGAAAGGTTGCAAAAAGCCCGAAACCCGCCCGCGGGCTTACAGATGCAGGATCAATGTAGCCCATTTCCTGGAGATCACATCTTGAACAGTGGCGAATGGACAGCCTCCGGACTGTTCTTCAATGGTCAGTTCAGACGTCGAATTCATCCTTTACATCCATAATGGCACGGATTTCGGCATGACCGTTTTCGAGATAGAAGATGCCCATCTCCCAGCCGTTCTTATCATACATTTCCATGATCTGCGGAGCCGCAGCACGGAAGGCAGTTTTCACGGCCTCATCGTTTACTACGGTAGCAATGCCATCATACCGCATGAACTCCATGCCGTCCAAAGCAAGAATTTCGATCTTCGGATTGGTCGTCAGCTGCCTGTACACATTCTTGAACGTGCCGCAACCGAAGTAAATCTTGCCGTTCACCGGCACAAACAGACCAAAGGGACGCCCTTTCGGCTGTTCGCCGTCTGTGGTCAGAACGAAGAATGTCTTTGCCTTCGCGAGAAACTCACATACCTTTTCAGAACCTGTCATTATCAAGCCCTCCTTGAATGATTGAATCGGTCACAGCTGTGGACCGGTTCAATTATACAACCTCCCCAATACAGAAACAAGTACGATCTTTTATAATGCCTGTTATCTGCAAAGATATGAAACAGCAGACGAATACAACCCTAACATGATCGTGTATTTTGCCAGCATTGGAAACAGATACCATAAGGTTCCGGGCTGCTGCAATGCCATATTGCCTATGGAATTTACCGAAGCAATCAGCCAGGGACGTCAGCCGTGTCCGTCATGTTGTGATAATAGAATGCTCGAATATATAAGGGCTATCACCGGTGATACAGCAGAGGAGCAGCCAGCAGACTCTGATCCGGGGGATCGACTGCGGGGACTTCCGTCTTCCTTTTGCCCCGCTCTCTGAGCTTGAAATGACACTCCTGAGAGATGCTTACGATAGTATCAGGAGAGAATGCGAATAGTTTACGAAATAAAAAAAGGCATCGCTTTTGCGATGCCTTTTGATATTATTGACTTGTCATTATTGCTAATAAGAATTGTTCAAAATACTTGCTTTGAGGATTGGTGTATACTGAAATTGAGTAACAGATCTGGATCTGATGGTGAAGATATCGCGCTGCCCCGGCAGGTAGAGGCCTGCCGGAGTCACACTTTGACTAAGCTGTCCATTATCTGTTTTGCTTCATCAAAGGTAATATATCCGCTTATCATAAACAGAGTGTCTTCATTATTCCAGACAAAAGTAGTATGATCCTCTTTTTCCAGCACTAGCACATTATAAGCGCC
>JAIKWZ010000054.1 GCA_024684375.1 Clostridiales bacterium | reverse complement strand
GACCATCCATTCAAGATATCCGTCGTCGAGGTACAGCAAAAGCTGTTTCTCGGAGCCATTGTCAAGATACTCGCCGATATTTACGTTTCCAAGCAGTATGGCATAAGAGTGATAATCTTTCGTCACAGTCTCGCTTTGCAGTGCCAGGTCATACTGTTGCGTGTGAAAAAGATCTCGCAGGTATTCTTCACAGCCCGGCAAAGTGTTTTCCAGTACGGCCGCAATATCGGGGCCTTCGAGAACTATGCCAACACAGACCGGACACGCTTTTTTGCCAGCTGCCAAAGCGGCTCCTACGTCCCCTTGTTTCGCATTTGCCATTCCCTGGCAATGTTCATCCCAGTGATACCATTTGCCGCGCTCGGTATAATACACCAGGTGCGCTTCTTCGGTCTCCGCCCCTGCCCGCACAGGCTCCGGCGTGGGAGTAGGCAGTACCATGGCTGTCGTTTTCGGGGTGATGTCGGGCAAGACATTTCCTTCTGCGCTATGCAAAACGCATATCGGACAAGGCTGCTTTCCTTCTTCCACAACGTCTTCCAGTCTTGCCGTAATAGCATTTTCCAAGCCTGAGCAGTGCTCATCGTTATGATAGAATTTGCCGCCTTCAGTATAGTATACCATCGCGGCGTTATCTTCTCCGCCCTGCGTTAGCGACGTCTGCGCTGTGGGCGTGGGCTGTGCGGGCGTACCTGTGTTTCCCGCTGCGAACGCCACCACCAGCGCGCACGCGGCCAGCGCGGCAACGGCGGTGACTATCTTGATTTTATGTATAAGTTTCACTTTCTTTTCCCCTTTCTGTATCCCCATAAGTATGGAATCATGGAAAGCTCTGGGAGTAGGCTTAAATGCCCTGTCAAGCTTCATAGTCTTCACCTCCAAGCAGGTCTCTGAGCTTGCCCCTGGCCTGATGCAGCCGCGATTTCACTTTAGACTCCGGAATCCTCAGTATCCTCGCGATCTCCTTCAGGCTGTAGCCTTCCAGATAATGCAAAAGCGTAGGTAAGCGGTATTTTTCAGGCAACTTCATAAGCGCATCGGCCAGGTCAATATCTCGTTCCCGGTCTCGGGCCGGTGCTGGGATGTCCTCGTCCAGTTCACTTACATCCCCACTGCGCTTCATGAGTAGCTTCCTGCACTCGTTGATCAGTATGCGTACCAGCCACGTGTCAAAGTACGCTTCGCTGTAAAGCTTGTCCTTGTATTGCCACGCCTTTGCCATGGTCTCCTGCGCGGCGTCACAGCAGTCCTGATCGTTCCAGAGTATGGAGTACGCTATTCGGTAGAGCTTGCGCTCTGCCTTAAGCACGCGCCTGGTAAATTCAGCGCCGTCCAAGCTCTCACCTCCGCTTTCTATACTGTTAGATACGTTTAGGCAGCGAAAAGTTGAATAATAGAAAAAAAAAAGACCTCTCAGCGTAAAGCCCAGGCCTCATATCTAGCTCCTTATCAAGCATGCGGGCAGCATCATCTTTCGTATAATCGTCAAGCCCCTTCCCCTATTTATTCAAAAATTGGCAGCGGATATGTGTCAGTCTTTGTTCATCGGCGGTCCAAGCATCTCATCGAGTATGCGGGCGGCATCGTACACAAGCCGCGGGCAGGGGCGTTTACGGTAGAATTCTTCACTGCGCTGCTCAGGTTCGCCTCCGCTCTCCGGCGTGAGCCCCGCAAGTGTCAGCAACTCACGGCAGTTGATGCTCGCATTCTCGGCCTTGAATCTTTCGGCAAATTCCCTGACCAGCGCATAGTGCTGCTTTTTGGCATCGCGATCGGCGGGATCATCATAGCCCTTCACGATCCCGAGCACCAGCGCCGCAGCGCTCACCACGCCGCAGGTCTCCCTCAGGCGTCCCAGCCCGCCTCCGAAAGACGATGCCATACGGGCTGAGGAATCAATGTCGCAGCCCGTTATGTCGCAAAAAGCACAGGCGACCGCCTGGGCGCAGTTATATCCTTTAAGGAATAATTCTTTCGCAAGCTGAGCATGGTCTGTCATGATCGTTCTCCTGAATTATATGAATGGTGTTTGTTGTGGACACGCTAATAGTCACTTCAAAACGAACACCTTCGAATTGACCCGTCCCTGAGTATTTCTATGTTAGCGGATAGTATTCAACGAAAAACCAGTTTTGCTTAAGCAAGACGCATTTCTCAAATCTGCCCATCTAAAAGGACAGATTCGCACAGTGCCCGAATCTGGTTACCCGAAGAAAGAACTATGCATACTTCAATATATTCATCCATATTATCTACACTATACCCATTATCCTTTATTTCTTTATCAATCCTACTATAAATTTTCCCTTCACCTCCAGCTTTTATACTCC